>NZ_CP069370.1:0-1457500 GCF_019623905.1 Neotabrizicola shimadae
ATGAACGACGACACCTGGGGACGGGTCCGCGAAGAACTGATCAAGAGGGTAGGGCGAAACAACTATGTGACCTGGATCGAGCCACTGAAGCTCAATGGCCTCAAGAACGGCGTCGCGCAGTTTGAAGTGCCGACCTCCTTCTTCGGTACATGGGTCAGCCGGAACTTCTCTGATCACATTCGCGCCCAGTTCAATCAGGCAGGTGAGCCGGTCGAGCGAGTGGAGTTTTCGGTGGCATCTGTTGCCGCCGGCCTTCGTCCCGCTACGCAAGGCGCCGCTGCCAACGGAACCCGCGTGGCAGAGCCGTCCGGCCAGCGCCCGGCGTCTCGTCCTCGGTCGGCGGATGATGACCTTCCGGGCGCACAGCTTGATGCGCGTTTCACCTTCGACAGCTTTGTCGTGGGCAAACCGAACGAGCTTGCCCATGCCGCCGCGCGACGCGTTGCCGAGGGCGGGCCGGTCAGCTTCAATCCGCTTTTCCTTTATGGCGGCGTCGGCTTGGGCAAGACCCATCTGATGCACGCCATCGCGCACGAGTTGATGGTGCGCCAGCCGGACCTTCGCGTGCTGTACCTTTCTGCCGAACAGTTCATGTACCGCTTCGTGCAAGCGTTGCGTGACCGGCAGATGATGGATTTCAAGGAGATGTTCCGGTCGGTCGACGTGCTCATGGTCGACGATGTCCAGTTCATCGCCGGCAAGGACAGCACGCAGGAAGAGTTCTTCCACACGTTCAATGCGCTGGTGGATCAGAACAAGCAGATCGTGATCTCGGCTGACCGGGCGCCGGGCGAGATCAAGGATCTGGAGGATCGCATCAAGTCGCGCCTGCAATGCGGCCTTGTCGTGGACCTTCACCCGACAGATTACGAACTGCGGCTCGGCATCCTGCAGCAGAAAGCGGAATACTACCGCAGCCAGTACCGCGGCCTGATCCTATCTGACGGCGTGCTGGAATTCCTGGCCCATCGCATCACGACGAATGTCCGCGTACTCGAAGGCGCGCTCACCCGCCTGTTCGCCTTCGCCTCACTGGTCGGGCGCGAGATCACCCTGGAACTGGCGCAGGATTGCCTTGCCGATATCTTGCGCGCCTCGGACCGCAAGCTGACCATCGAGGAGATCCAGCGGAAGGTGGCCGAACATTACAACGTGCGCCTGTCCGACCTGATCGGTCCGAAACGCCTGCGCGCCATTGCGCGACCGCGACAGGTGGCGATGTACCTGTCCAAGCAGATGACCCACCGCAGCCTGCCCGAGATCGGCAAACGTTTCGGCGGGCGTGACCACACCACGATCATGCATGGTGTCCGCAAGATCGAGGAGTTGATGGCAACCGACAGCCAGCTTGCAGATGATCTGCAACTGCTGAAACGGCAGCTTCAGGGCTGATGCGGGCGGGCTTGACGCCCCCCGCAAAGCCCCCCAATGTCACACGAAACGAAAGATGAACCGGCCTCGGCCGGGCGATCCGGTGTCCCCGAATGGGGCCCGTCAGGGGGATGGCGATGAAGTTCAGCATCGAACGCGGCACGCTACTGAAGGCGCTGGCGCAGGCCCAATCGGTTGTCGAACGCCGCAACACAATTCCGATCCTCGCGAATGTGCTGATCGAGGCCGAGGGCGACAAGGTCAGCTTCCGCGCCACCGACCTTGACATCGAAGTGGTCGATCGTGCTCCGGCCATGGTGGAACGCGGTGGCGCGACGACCGCCTCTGCCGTGATGCTGCATGAAATCGTGCGCAAACTTCCCGAAGGCGCGCTGGTCTCCATCACTGCCGATCCGGCCTCCGCGCGGCTGACCATCGCCGCCGGCCGATCCACCTTCAGCCTTGCCACGTTGCCGAAGGAAGACTTTCCGGTGATGGCCTCGCCGGACTACACCACAAACTTCGCGGCCCCCGCTCCGGTGCTGCGCCGGTTGTTCGACAAGGCGAAGTTCGCCATTTCGACGGAAGAGACGCGCTACTATCTGAACGGCGTTTACATGCACACCGCGACTGGCGAAGACGGTCCCGTGCTGCGCTGTGTGGCGACCGATGGTCACCGCCTTGCCCGCATCGACGCCCCGCTTCCGGCCAACGCCGAGGGGATGCCCGGTGTCATCGTGCCGCGCAAGACCGTGGGCGAACTGCGCAAACTGTTGGATGACGACGAAGCGCAGATTGCCGTCTCGGTCAGCGAAACCAAGATCCGCTTCGCCACCCCCGCGATCACCCTGACCTCGAAGGTCATCGATGGCACCTTCCCGGACTATTCCCGCGTGATCCCCATGGGCAACTCCCGCCGGCTGGAAGTGGACGCGAGCGAGTTTGCCAAGGCTGTGGATCGCGTAGCCACCGTGTCGTCGGAACGCTCTCGCGCCGTGAAGCTTTCGCTGGATGAGGATCGGTTGGTCCTCTCGGTCAACGCCCCTGATTCCGGCGCTGCCGAAGAGGAACTCGCCGTCGCCTATGACAGCGACCGGCTCGAGATCGGCTTCAACGCGAAATATCTGCTGGAGATCGCCAGTCAGGTCGACCGCGAGAACGCCGTTTTCCTGTTCAATTCGTCAGGCGACCCGACCCTGATGCGCGAAGGCAACGATACCTCTGCCATCTATGTCGTGATGCCAATGCGCGTGTGACCGGCCTCCGGGACACCCCCGGACGACCACGTTCCGCAAGCCAAGACGAAGGGCTGATGGCCGGGTTTGTCCTTTCCTCGCTGTCGCTGTCGCACTTCCGCAGCCACCGGGCGCTGCGGCTTGCGCTGGATGGCAGGCCCGTCGCTCTGTTCGGGCCGAATGGTGCGGGCAAGACCAACATCCTTGAAGCGGTCTCGCTTCTGTCGCCGGGCCGCGGTCTCCGTCGGGCCGAGACCGGCGATCTGGCGCGGCGGCCCGAAGCCCTTGGCTGGAAGATCGCCGCCGAAGTGGCTGCGCCGCGCGGGGCGCACGAGGTCGAGACCTGGGCCGAACCGGGCGAACCGCGGCAGGTCCGCATCGACGGTAAGCCCGCCACGCAAACCGCGCTTGGCCACCTTCTCCGCATGGTCTGGCTTGTCCCGGCGATGGACCGGCTGTGGCTGGAGGGTGCCGAGGCGCGCCGCCGGTTTCTGGACCGCATCGCCTTGTCCTTCTTCCCCGACCATGCCGAGGCGGCGCTGGGCTATGAAAAGGCCATGCGCGAACGCAACCGGATGTTGAAAGACGAGGTGACGGATTCCCGCTGGTATGGCGCCGTCGAACGGCAGATGGCCGAGGCCGGCGCCGTCATCATCGGCAACCGCGAGGCGGCCGTCGCCCGGCTGCGAGAGGCACAGGACGGCGCTGCGACGGCCTTTCCCCGCGCCGACCTCGCCCTGAAGGGCCCGGACGGGGGGCCGCCGCTTTCGGGTGACCTCTCCGCGGCACTGTCGGAAGGCCGGCGGCGCGACATGGCCGCGGGGCGCACGTTGACCGGCCCGCACCGCGACGACATGGATGCGCTCTATGCCGAAAAGGGCCTGCCCGCTGCTCAATGTTCCACCGGCGAGCAGAAGGCCCTGCTCCTCAGCCTGATCCTCGCGAATGCCCGTGCCCTGGCTTCTGATCTGGGCGCCGCGCCGATCCTTCTGCTGGACGAAGTCGCGGCGCATCTGGACCCCGGGCGTCGCGCCGCGCTTTATGACGAGATCGTCGCGCTTGGGGCGCAGGCCTTCCTGACCGGGACAGAGGCCGGCCTGTTTGACTCGCTCGGTCAAAGGGCGCAAGCCTTCACCGTCGCCGAGGAGGGCGGCCAATCAAGGATCATCCCCGCATGACCCCTCAGCGCGTCACCCTGATCACGCTTGGCGTGGCCGATCTGCCCGCCGCGCGTGCCTTCTATGCCCGGCTCGGCTGGCATGAGCATGTCGAAAGCCAGCCGGGCATTGCCTTCTTCCAGCTTGCAGGCCAAGCACTCGCCCTGTTCGGTCGCGCCGAACTGGCCGCCGATCAGGGCCGGCCCGGTGCCACGCTTGGCACGGGCGCCGTGACGCTGGCCCAGAACTTCGGCACCGAGGCCGAGGTCGACGCCGCCTTTGCAGCCGCGCTGGAGGCAGGGGCAACCGCGCTGAAGGCGCCTGAGAAAGTGTTCTGGGGCGGCTACTCCGGCTATTGGGCCGATCCTGACGGTCATGTCTGGGAAGTGGCGATGAACCCGTTCTGGCCGTTGTCCGAAGACGGCACACTGACGCTGCCAAATGCGGGTTGAGCGCATCCCCGAATGGGCGTTGACTCAAACGGTCGAGGCGCAGGTCGTGGCCCTGCTTGCCCGCACCTTCACCACCGATTTCGGCGGGCGCAGCTTCTTCCAGCAGCGCCACCACCTGCGCCTTCTGGCTTTCGATGGAGATGCCCTCGTCGGCCACATCGCCATGCTTTGGCGTGCAGTCCGGCTGGATGACAGGCTTGTCACCATCGCGGGCCTCGCCGAAGTCGCCACCGACCCGGACCGCCGCGGCGAAGGGATCGCCGGCCGCCTTCTCGCCCTGGCCATCGCCGAGGCCAAGGCCTCCAACGCCGCGTTCCTGACCCTGTTCGGAACGGCGGGTCTCTATGCCGCGGCAGGCTTTCGCGAGGTGCACAACCGCCTGAAGTGGGTGGGGATGGACGGCGCACGACTGGGCGACGTCCACCACGCGCACGCCCGGCACCTCATGGTCCTTCCGCTTGGCGCGCAGAAATGGGATGACGCCGCCGAACTCGACCTGATAGGAAACCAGTTCTGACATGACGATCACCGCGGCACAGCTTGGCCTCTACGCGCTTGGCATGGCCGGCCTCTGGGCCGTGCCCGGCCCGGTCTGGATGGCGCTCATCGCCCGTGCCCTTTCGGGCGGGTTCGCGGCGGCATGGCCCCTGGCCGTGGGCGTGGCCCTGGGCGACCTCTTCTGGCCGCTTGCCGCGATCCTCGGCCTGGGCTGGATCGACACGGTCTGGGGCGATGTCCTGTCCGTGCTGCGCTGGGCTGCCGCCGCGATCTTCATTGCCATGGGCATCCTCCTGATCCGCAAACCCGCCGCCGCGATTTCCGCCGACAGCCGGCTGACGAAACCCGGCCTTTGGGCGGGCTTTTCGGTGGGCGTCGCAGCGGTGATCGGCAACCCGAAGGCGATCCTGTTCTACATGGGCGCGCTGCCTGGCTTCTTCACCCTCTCGACGCTCACGCCGCTGGATATCACGCTCATCATCGCCGTCTCGGCGCTGATCCCCATGGCCGGCAACCTGGCCCTCGCCTGGTTCCTTGACCGGGCGCGTCAGCTCCTGTCCTCGCCCGCCGCGATCCGCCGGCTGAACGTCACGTCAGGCTGTCTGCTCGTCCTGGTCGGGCTGGTGATTCCCTTCGTCTGACACCAAATCTGGTGTCTTGCCCGTGACATTCCCGGGCTCAGCCGCTATAAATCGCGCGCAACTTGGAAAGTCTTTCCCGCATGGCCGAACCCGCCCGCAAGCCCGCCGAATACGGTGCCGATTCCATCAAGGTTCTCAAGGGGCTGGAGGCTGTCCGTAAGCGCCCCGGCATGTATATCGGCGATACCGACGATGGCTCGGGCCTGCACCACATGGTCTATGAGGTTGTCGACAACGGCATCGACGAGGCGCTGGCCGGCCACGCCACCGCCGTGACGGTCACGATCCATGCCGATGACTCCGTCTCCGTCACCGACAACGGCCGCGGCATCCCGGTGGACATCCATGCCGAAGAAGGCGTCTCGGCCGCCGAAGTCATCATGACCCAGCTGCACGCGGGCGGCAAATTCAACAACACGGATGAAGGCGGCAACGCCTACAAGGTTTCGGGCGGTCTGCACGGCGTGGGCGTTTCGGTGGTGAACGCGCTGTCCGACTGGCTGGAACTGACCGTTTGGCGCGACGAAACCGAATACCACGCCCGGTTTGAAGATGGCGAATGCACCGTCCATGTTCATCCGGTCGGGACGGCCCCCGGAATGCGCGGCACCCGCGTGCGCTTCTTCGCCTCGGCCAAGACGCACCGGCCCGACGGCACGTTCTCGAACCTCGACTACAGCTTCAAGACGCTGGAAACCCGCCTGCGCGAACTGGCCTTCCTGAATTCGGGCGTGCGCATCGTGCTGGAAGACCTGCGCCATGCCGAACCGCAGCGTGTTGAACTTCACTACGACGGCGGCGTGCGCGAGTTCGTGAAGTATCTCGACCGTTCCAAGCAGGCGCTCATCCCCGAACCGATCTACATGACGGGCGAGCGTGGCGGAATCGGCGTGGAAGTGGCGATGTGGTGGAACGACAGCTACCACGAGACTGTGCTGCCCTTCACCAACAACATCCCGCAGCGCGACGGCGGCACCCACCTGGCCGGCTTCCGCGGCGCGTTGACCCGCACGCTCACGAAATACGCGCAGGAATCCGGCATCGCCAAGCGCGAGAAGGTCGATTTCACCGGCGATGACGCCCGCGAAGGGCTGACCTGCGTGCTGTCGGTCAAGGTTCCCGATCCGAAGTTCTCCAGCCAGACCAAGGACAAGCTGGTTTCAAGCGAGGTTCGCCCTGCCGTCGAGAACCTGGTGAACGAGAAGCTCGCCGAATGGTTCGAGGAAAACCCCGCCCCCGCCAAGATCATCGTGGGCAAGATCGTCGAGGCCGCTCTGGCGCGCGAGGCCGCCCGCAAGGCCCGCGAACTGACCCGCCGCAAGTCGGCGCTGGATGTGAACTTCCTGGCCGGCAAGCTGAAGGATTGTTCGGAAAAGGATCCCTCCAAGTCCGAGGTCTTCCTTGTCGAGGGCGACAGCGCCGGTGGTTCCGCCCAGACCGGCCGGGACCGCCGCGTCCAGGCGATCCTGCCGCTGCGAGGCAAGATCCTGAACGTCGAACGCGCAAGGTTTGACAAGATGCTGTCCAGCCAGGAAATCGGCAACCTGGTGATGGCGCTTGGCACCGGCATCGGCCGGGACGAATTCGACATCTCGAAGCTTCGCTACCACAAAGTCGTCATCATGACCGACGCCGACGTGGACGGTGCGCATATCCGCACGCTGCTGCTGACCTTCTTCTTCCGCCAGATGCCGCAGCTCGTCGAAGGTGGATACCTCTACATCGCCCAGCCGCCGCTTTACAAAGTGGCGCGCGGCAAGTCCGAGGTCTATCTGAAAGACCAGGCCGCGCTGGATGACTACCTGATCGAGCAGGGTATTGAAGGGGCTGTTCTGCGCTTGGATGACGGGCAGGAAATTGCGGGGCTGGATCTGGCGCGCGTGGTCGAAGGTGCCCGCGCCTTCCGCCGCGTTCTGGAGGCCTTCCCCACCCACTACCCGCGCAACATCCTCGAACAGGCGGCAATCGCCGGCGCCTTCGACACGGGCCGCGCAGATGCCGACCTTCAGGCTGTTGCCGATACCGTCGCCCGTCGCCTGGACCAGATCGCGGTGGAATACGAACGCGGCTGGCAAGGCCGCATCACGCAAGACCACGGCATCCGCCTGTCCCGAATCCTGCGCGGTGTTGAGGAATTGCGCACCCTCGATGGCGCCGTCCTGCGCTCGGGCGAGGCGCAGCGCCTGTCCCGCGCTGCCGCCCAGCATCGCGACGTCTACCGCGATCCCGCACGGCTGGTCCGCAAGGACCGCGAACAGATGATCCATGGCCCCATTGACCTGTTGAAGTCGATCCTCGCCGAAGGCGAGAAGGGCCTCACGCTCCAGCGCTACAAGGGCCTTGGAGAGATGAACCCCGAACAGCTTTGGGAAACCACGCTCGACCCCGAGGCGCGGACGCTCCTTCAGGTCAAGGTCGACGACGTGGCCGAAGCCGAAGACATCTTCGCGAAGCTGATGGGCGATGAGGTAGAACCCCGGCGCGAGTTCATCCAGCAGAACGCCCTCAGCGTGGCCAATCTGGATTTCTGACGGCCAACATCCGGACCCCGCCTCGCACCTTCAGCAAGGCAGGGTCGGTGTCGACGTCAATCGGCGTGAACCGCCACCGGCCTGGCCGTCGCTTCGGGCTTCTTCAGCAGCAGTGCCAGCGGGATCGCTGCCAATGTGATGACCATCATCAGCTTGAAGTCATCCACATAGGCCACCATCAGCCCCTGCAGGTTCACAACCTGATCCAGATACATCAGGCTGGCCGGGTCCCCCGCGGCCGCCTTGGGCAAAGCCGCCTTCAGCGCCGGGTTCCAGGGGGACATCTTCTCGGCCAGTTCGGCGTGATTGATCTGAACGTTGCGAGTCAACATCGCCGTCACGATGGAAATGCCGATGGACGAACCGATGTTGCGCACCAGGCTGAACAGGCTGGTCGCGTCCGCGCGGTACTTTGCGTCGATGGTGGCAAAGGCCACTGTGGACAAGGGCACGAAGACCAAACCCAGCCCAAGGCCCTGGATCACGCCTGTCCAGATCACCAGGCGGTCATCCATCTGTGGCGTGAAGCCGGTCATGAGGTACAGGGACAAAGCGGTCAGCAGAAGCCCCAGCACGACCAGGAACCGCGCATCCACCTTACGCACCAGCCGCCCGACCACCAGCATCGAGACCATGGTCCCCACCCCGCGCGGCGCCATGACCAACCCGGTCGAGATCGCCGAATGCCCGAAGATGCGCGACAGCATCGGCGGCAACAGGGCCAGCGAGGCAAGCAGGATGATCCCGATCACGAAGATGAAGACCAGCCCGGTCACGAAGTTGCGGTCCCGGAACATGTGTGGGTCCAGAAAGGGCCGCTCGTTCGTGGCGATGTGTATGGCAAAGACCCAGAACCCGGTGATCGTCAGGAACAGATAGATCCAGGTTTCCGTGGCCGAGAACCAGTCCACCTCGCCGCCGCGGTCCAGCATCATCTGAAGGGCGCCGATGCCCAGGGACAGCATGGCAAAGCCGAAGAAGTCAAAGCTGCGCGGCCGGGTCGTGCTTTTCGGCAAATAGGCGGCCGAGCCCAGGAAGGCGATGATCCCCACCGGCAGGTTGATCAGGAAGACCCAGCGCCAGTTGTAGGATTCCGTCAGCC
The DNA here is from genome assembly GCF_019623905.1 of Neotabrizicola shimadae. Lineage (NCBI taxonomy): Bacteria > Pseudomonadati > Pseudomonadota > Alphaproteobacteria > Rhodobacterales > Paracoccaceae > Neotabrizicola > Neotabrizicola shimadae. The sequence continues at coordinate 8,988 of NZ_CP069370.1, forward strand.
AGCCGCCGAGCGTCGGGCCGATGATCGGGCCTACCATGATGCCCGCGCCCCACAGGGCCATGGCTTGGCCGGCCTTCTCGCGCGGGTTGATGTCCAGAAGGAACGTCTGCGACAGGGGCACGATAGCTGCACCGAACACGCCCTGCAACAGGCGGAACACCACCATCGACGGCAGGTTCCATGCCAGGCCGCACAGCAGCGAGGTCGCCACGAAGCCGGCGATCGACGCAAGGAACAACTCGCGCTTGCCAATCCGGTCCGAAAGCCAGCCCGTAACCGGCGTCATCACCGCTGCCGCCACGATATAGCTCGTCAGCACCCAGGTGATCGTGTCCTGGCTCGCGCCAAGATCGCCGACCATCGAGGGCAGTGCGACGTTTGCGATGGTGGTGTCCAGCACCTGCATGATCGTCGCCAGCATGATTGCCAGCGTGATCAGGCCCTTGTGTGGCACCTCCGCCGCGGGGGCAGAGGCCGCGGTCATGATTTCACAAGCCCCGCCAGATCAGACAGCGACATGCCGCGCCCGGTATCCACGTCAACCGTCGCGCTCATGCCCGAAGACAGATCTGCCGCCGCCGCCGGATCGTCGAGCTTGATCCGCACCGGCACGCGCTGAGTGACCTTCACCCAGTTGCCGGTCGCATTCTGCGCCGGCAGCAGCGAAAACTCTGCCCCGGTGCCTGCGCCGATGGCCTCGACCGTGCCGGAAAAGCGCTCGTCCGGTCGCACGTCGAAGACGATCTCGGCCGGCTGGCCCACCGCGATCCCGGTCAGCTGGGTTTCCTTGAAATTGGCCTCGACCCAGGCATCCCGGTTCGCCACCAAAGTGAACAGCGGCGATCCCGCTGTCACCATCTGCCCCTCGCGAAAGGAAGAGGCCTGATAGACGATGCCATTCTCGGGGGCATGAACCTCGGTCAGGCCCAGATTGTACTTCGCCTTGTCCAGCGCCACGAGGGCCGCCCGCACCTTCGGGTGGCTGTCCACCGCCTGCGTCGGGTCGCCCAGGGCCGCCAGCGCATTGGCCACGGCCTTGTTCGCCACTTCGGCCTGCTCCGACGCCAGGTTCGCCGCATGCTGCGCATCTTCCAGCGCGGTGGTCGAGGCGACCCCCTTGGCCGTCAGCTCCTTCTGCCGATTCAACTCGTCCTGCGCATAGGCGGCATTCTCGGCCGCCACCCGCGCCTGGGCCTGCGCCTGGTCGTAGGCCACCTTCAGTTGTTCGACCGTCAGCCGCGCGGACTCCACCGCCACCTGCGCATCGCTCAAGGCCAGTTGCCAGGGTTCTGGGTCCACCTGAAACAGCAGATCCCCGGCCTTCACGGGTTGGTTGTCATGCACGGCAAGCCGGACCACGCGCCCCGACAGGTCCGATGCCACGGTGATCCGGGCCTGGTGCAGCGCCGCGTTCTCGGTCGTCTCATAGCGCCCGGACGTCACCCAGTAGACCCCGCCCCCAAGCGCAAGCACAACCGGAACCGCCAGCATCAGAGCCGTGCGACCAATGCGCCGTTTGGGCTTTGCGGGTGACGCCGTGCCGTCGGGCGCGGAAATGGCCGCTGCGGCTTCCTTCGTCAGATCTGTTTGCGCGTTCATCTGTTTGCTTCCCGGGCCGGCGCCACCGCGGCGGCCTCATCATCGTTCAGGTTCTCGATCAGCCGGCCCAGGGCCAGCATCAGCGCCTCGCGTTCGGCGGGTTGGAACCCGCCAAGCGCCACGCCGTAGATCTCGTCGGCCATGTAGAGGATCTCGTCCCGCGCCTCGGCCATGCGTTCGGTCGGCGCGATGATCCGAACCCTCCGGTCGGTCGGGTCGGGCAGTCGCTGCACCCACCCCGCCGTCTCCATCCGGTCCACCAGCCGCGAAACCGAGATCGGCTCGATCTCGAGCAACTCTGCAAGTCGTGCCTGTGTGGCCTGGCCCTCACGCCACAGATGCACCAGCAGGCGCCATTGCGCCGACGACAGCCCCAGCCGCACAGCCCGCCGCTCGAACGCCCGTCTCATGGCGCGCGCCGCGTCGTGCAACACCAGCCCCAGCTTGTCTCTCGGTTTTTCCATGAGCGCGACTTAATATAAGCACGCTTACTAATCAAGCGCAGCTGCGCACAATGTGTGTCCTGGTTCCGGCAATCTTGCACAGAAGGTGCGGCCCTTGGCCATCGTCGCGAAGGGCTGATGTGGGCCACATCAACGACCGTTTCCGCCACAACGGCCAGTTCGACTAATGCGCCGGCGCTGCAAAGCGAGCTCCGGCCCGCGTGGATCTCAAGATCCTTCCGGCCGAACTGCGCGACGGTCGGGTGATGATCCAGCTGCCCTGATCCGCTACGCGACCCCTGCTGATTCGCATTGGCCGCGCCCGCAACGGCGACTCCTGACGCCACACCGCCGCGACCATCCACGCCTAAGCTCAGCCGCGACCGTTCACCGCGCCGCGCGCCCTTTGCTGCCAAGCCAGCGGTCGCAAAGGAAATTATCAAAACCCGACGTGAACCCGTACTTGTATGGCGCGGCGCGGGCCGCTTGCGCAATAAAAGTATTTGACTGCATGTTCAGTCTTATTAGTGTCACTTCCCAGAACACCGGCCACGCCGCGCAAAGACGGCGGGTCGCGACAGGAGGGGCGAAAGGAATGGCACCGGATTCCCCGGCGATCGAGGTCATGGATGTGGCCAAGGCCTTCGGAGAGGCGCGCGCGCTCGATGGCGTCTCGGTCGCCATCCGCGAAAACGAATTCTTCACGCTGCTCGGCCCCTCGGGCTGCGGCAAGACCACGCTTCTGCGGCTGATCGCGGGCTTCGACTTTCCAACCACCGGCGAAATCCGCCTGCACGGTCAGGATATCGCGGGCCAGCCGCCCTTTGCGCGGCCCGTGAACACCGTGTTCCAAAGCTATGCGCTGTTTCCGCACATGACGGTCGAACAGAACATCGGCTTCGGCCTCAAGATGCTGGGCAAGCCGCGCGCCCAGGCCGCCGAACGGGTCAACCAGATGCTTGCGCTGGTGCGGATGGAAAGCTTTCGCACCCGCCGCACGTCCCAGCTTTCCGGCGGCCAGCAGCAGCGCGTCGCGCTGGCCCGGGCGCTGGCGCCCGCGCCGCGCGTCCTTCTGCTGGACGAACCGCTGTCCGCCCTGGACTACAAGCTGCGCAAGGAAATGCAGGGCGAGCTGAAGCGGCTCCAGACCGAGACCGGCATCACCTTCATCTTCGTCACCCACGACCAGGAAGAAGCCCTCACGATGTCCGACCGCATCGCCGTCATGTCGGGCGGGCGCATCCTGCAGGTCGGCTCCCCGCGCGACATCTACGACCACCCGCGTACCCGCTTCGTGGCCGATTTCATCGGCGAAGTGAACTTCCTCGCCGGCACCCTTGTCACCACCTATGGCACCGCGGGCCGCGTCCGCCTCGCCGTAGGGGGCGAGGTCCAGGCGGGTCTGCCCGATACCGCGCCGCCGTCCGGCCCCGTCACCGTGATCGTGCGCCCCGAACATGCCGAGCTGCGCGCCCCCGACCAGCCCGCTGACCTGCGCGGAACGCTGGATCAGGTGGTCTATTTCGGCACCGACACCCACCTGCACGTCCGCCTTTCCGACGGGTCGGAGTTTGTCCTGCGCCAGCAGAACAGCCCCGGCGGCGACCTCGGGCTGGCACCGGGGGCAGGGGTCGGCATCGCCTTCAAGCCGGGCGCCGCCCGCGTGCTGAAGGACTGACCATGCCCACAGCCGCCGAAATCGCCACGCTGGAATCCCGCCGCGCCACCCGGATGCGCTGGTGGCTTTCCACCCCCGCTCTCGCCGTGGTCTTCCTCTTCGCCGTCGCGCCGCTGGCCGTGATTGTCCTCTATTCCTTCATGGAGAAGGGCGATTACGGCGATGTGAAATACTGGCAGTTCTCGCTGGACGGCTGGTTCTCGGTCTTCTTCGAACGCGGGCTCTTCGACGACAGCATCGGCATCGCCCAGGCTCATGTCAGCATCCTGTGGCGCTCGGTGAAGCTGGCCGCGATCACCACCCTCGTCACGCTGCTCATCGGCTTTCCCACCGCCTGGTTCATCGCCACCCGGCCCGAACGTCAGCGTGATTTCTGGCTGTTCCTCATCACCATCCCGTTCTGGACGAACCTCCTGATCCGCACCTTCGCCATCCAGGAGGTGTTCCGCAACGAAGGCGTCCTGAACAGCCTGCTTCTGTGGACCGGGCTCATCGACAAGCCCTTCCAGATCATGTTCACCGACCTCGGCATCTTCCTCGGCATGGCCTATGTCTACCTGCCGCTCATGGTGCTGCCGGTCTACGCGAGCCTCGAAAAATTCGACTTCCGCTTCGCCGAGGCCGCCTCCGACCTATACGCCACCAACAGCCGCACGCTCTGTCACATCATCCTGCCGATGACGCGGCCCGCCATCATCGCCGGCTGCATCCTCGTCTTCATCCCCGCGCTTGGCGCCTATGTCACGCCGCGCCTCCTGGGGGGCGGCAAGAACCTCATGCTCGGCAACCTGATCGAGCTTCAGTTCGGCCAGGCCCGCAACTGGCCACTTGGCGCCGCCCTGTCGCTGACACTGACCGCCGCCGTCATGCTGGCGCTTCTCGTCTATGTCCGCGTCGCCGCGAAATCCGGAGGGCGCGCCCATGGCTAGGTCCCATTCCGTCCGCCACCAGCGCGGCTTCACCTTCATTGCGCTGACCTGCTTCTTCCTTCTGTACCTGCCGATGGCCACGATGGTGGTCTTTGCCTTCAACGCGGGCACCACCGTCGGACAACTCGACGGCCTGTCTCTGCGCTGGTTCCGAGCCGCCTGGGAAAACGACCGCATCATCGACGCGCTCCTGCGTTCGCTGACCATCGCCCCCATCGCCGCGGTCATCGCCACAGCCGTGGCCACCATGGCGGCCCTCGCGACCACACGCACCGCGCCTTATCGCGGCATGTCGCTGAAGGTCGCCTTCATCAACCAGCCGCTCATGGTGCCGGAAATCGTCACCGCCGTGGCGCTGCTCGTGGTCTTCGCCCGCATCAAGGTCTGGACGGGCTACACCGGCCTTGGCTACCTGATTGCCGCCCACACCGCCTTCTGCGTGCCCTTCGCCTTCCTGCCGATCCGTGCCCGGCTGGAAACCATGGATCTCACGCTGGAACGCGCCGCCGCCGACCTCTACGCGCGGCCCTGGGCCACGTTCCGCCACATCACTCTGCCGCTTCTGTGGCCCGGCATCCTTGCGGGCTTCATGCTGGCCTTCGTCGTCTCGCTCGACGATGTGGTCATCACCGAATTCATCAAGTCCGCCGGCCAGGAGACCCTGCCCACCTACATGCTGGGCCAGCTCCGCCGCAGCGTCACACCCGAGATGAACGCCATCTCGACCGTTTTCCTCGGCGTCTCGATCGCCGTCGTCAGCCTGTTCTTCCTTCTCAGCCGCAAGAAGACCTGACCCCTCACCCAGGAGCCGCCCATGCGCAATGCCCGACTGCTGCTTTCCCTCTCTGCCCTGGCCCTCGTTGCCGCCGGTACCGCCCGGGCCGAGGGCGAGCTGAACATCTTCAACTGGGGCGAATACACCAGCCCCGAGCTGATCAAGAAGTTCGAGGAAACCTACGACGTCAAGGTGACCATCACCGACTTCGACTCGAACGACACCGCGCTTGCCAAGGCCCGGCAGGGCGGGAACAACTTCGACATCGTGGTGCCAAGCGCCACCTTCGTGCAGATCTGGATCAACGAAGGCCTGCTGCTGGAAACCCGCCCCGACCAGATGGAGAACTTCAAGAACGTCGATCCCCGCTGGATCGACGTCGAGTTCGACCCCGGCCGCCGCTACACCGTGCCGTGGCAATGGGGCACCACCGGTGTCATCGTCGACACCGACATCTACAAGGGCGACCCGAACACCTCGTCCATCTTCCTCGATCCGCCGCCCGAACTGGTGGGCAAGGTCAATGTCGTCCCCGAGATGGGCGATGTCATGACCATGGCGGTCCTGGCCGAAGGCGGCAAGGTCTGCACCGACGACATGGAGGTGCTCAAGCGCGTCCACGCCAAGCTCGTCGCCGCCAAGCCGAAATGGGTGGCGATGGATTACGGCAGCATCGAAAAGTACACAGGCGGAGACTACGCCGCCGGCCTCGCCTGGAGCGGCGCGGCCATGCGCATCCGCCTCGAAGCCCCGCGCTTCGTCTATGGCTATCCCAAGGAAGGCTACCCGATCTGGATGGACAACGTCGCCGTCCTGAAATCGGCGCCCAATGCCGAAAATGCCAAGCTCTTCCAGAACTTCATCATGGATCCGGAAAACGCCGCGCTGATCTCGTCCTATGCGCGCTATGCCAACGGCATCAAGGGCTCCGAGGCGTTCATGCCGGAAGACATGCGCGACGCGCCCGAAATCGTGGTGCCCGAAGAGTTTGTCGCCCTGGGCGATTTCTCCCCGGCCTGCCCGCCCGAGGTGAACGACCTCTACACCCGCATCTGGACCGATGTCCTGAAATGACCTGTCCGGCGGGGCCCACCCGGCCCCGCCCTCCCCAAACACCCGGAAGACCCCGATGAGCGATCTCGATCTGTGCTACCTGCCCGCACACGAAGCCATGCGCCGCTTCAAGGCGCGCGACCTGTCTCCCGTCGAGCTGATGGAGGCGGTCATTGCCCGTGCCGAGGCGGTGAAAGACCCGGTCAACGCCTTCACCTACACTCATTTCGACGAGGCGATGGACCAGGCCCGCAAGGCCGAGGCGAAATTTGCCCGCAGCGCCCGCACCCGCGCGCTGGAAGGCCTGCCCATCGGCATCAAGGATGAAAGCGAGATCAAGGGCAAACCCACCTCGTCCGGCTCGCTGATCCTGAAGGATCATATCGCCGACCAGACCTCCACCAACAACGCCCGCATCATGGCTGCCGGCGGCATCATCCACGCCCGCACCGCCACGCCCGAGTTTTCCTGTGCCGGCACCACCTGGACTCGGCTCTGGGGCGTCACCCGCAACCCGTGGAACCCGGCCTACACCTGCGGCGGCTCCTCGGGCGGTTCGGGCGCCTCGCTGGCCTCGGGCACCTCGGCCCTCTGCACCGGCTCCGACATCGGCGGCTCCATCCGCATCCCGGCGGCGGCCTGCGGCGTGGTGGGCTACAAGCCGCCCTATGGTCGCAACCCGGACGACCCGCCCTTCAACCTGGATTTCTTCTGCCACACCGGGCCGATGGCGCGTGACGTGAAGGACGCGATCCTCCTTCAGAACATCATGTGCGGCCCGTCGCCCACCGACATCTCGACACTTCGCCCTAAGCTGCGCCTGCCGATGGACTACAAGCCCATCAAGGGCTGGAAGATCGCCTATTCACTCGACCTCGGCCTGTTCGAGGTCGAGGAAGACGTGCGCCGCAACACGCTGGCCGCGCTCGACGTGTTCCGCTCGCTTGGCGCCACAGTGGAAGAGGTCGATGTCGGCTGGAAGCCCGGCGCGCTTCAGGCCGGGATCGCCTATCTCAAGCACATCTTCGGCGCCTATCTCTCGACCTTGCTTGCCGACCATGCCGACGAGATGACGACCTATGCCCGCCAGTTCGCGGAACAGGGCGGTCAATCCACCTCGGCCGATTTCGTGGCCAGCCTCGAAGCCATCGCCGAGATGTACCTGACCTTCGGCCCGCTGATGGAGAAATACGACGTCTTCATCTGCCCCACCAACTCGGCCACGGCGGTCGCAGCCGACATGGACCATTCGGTTGAAAAGGTGCAGATCAACGGCAAGGAAGTCGATCCCACCCTGGGTTGGGTGATGACCACGCCCTTCAACATGCTCAGCCGATGCCCCGTCCTCTCCGTGCCCTCGGGCCGCGCCGGCAACGGCGTGCCCACCGGCATCCAGATCGTCGGGCGCAGCTATTGCGATGCCGATGTGTTCCGCGCCGGCCTCGCCTACGAAACCGCCCGCGGCGTCTGGTATGCCGACGCCGCCAACCGCCCGGCGCTCTGACCTGCGGTTGACGCCCCACCGGCGCCAAATGATAAGGGCCGCGGCACTCCTGCCGCGGCCGTCTCGCCGGAAAGTCCCAGATGTCCCAGGTCACGGACCCGACCCCGCCCGAAGTCGACGGCACCGCGCCCCTCACGCGGTCGGGCCGGGCCGACCGTCGCCACTTGCGCGGCCAGGCCAGCCTTCAGCGCATCATCGACGCCACCATCGTCACCATCGCCGAAGAGGGCCTCACCGCCGTGACCATCCAGCGTGTCGCGCGGCGCGTCGGCTCCTCCAATGCCCTCGTCGTCTTTCACTTTGGCACCAAGGAACAGCTGTTCCGCGCAGTGATCGAGTTCCTCAACGACCAATACGCCCGGCATTGGGAGGCCACCGTCCGGCGCCCCGGTCTGTCCACACTCGACCGCATCGTCGCAACGCTCGACTGCGCCCGCAGCTTCAAAACCCAGCATCCCGATTGGGTTGCCGCTTGGGTCGCCTTCGGCAGCGACCGCCAGACGCTCCAGATCGACCGGTCCATCAGCCTGCCCACAGACCGCGACTATGTCGAACAGGTCCGCAGCCTTCTGGCCCAGATCGCCGAATTCGGCGGCTACACGGATGCCGATATCGACACCCTGTCCGAGGGCATGAACTACATGGTCCAGGGCGCCTGGTACTGGGATACGGTCAACTACGACCATCTTCCCTCCGACGCCCTGCGCAAATGCGGGCTCGCCCTCCTGCGCCACGCTTTCCCACGCGAACCCTGGCCCGCCTGAGGGCAGCCGACCTGAACCCCGATCCTCTGTGGAAATGGTGACCCCGGCAGGACTTGAACCTGCAACCTTCCCCTTAGGAGGGGGACGCTCTATCCGTTGAGCTACGGGGCCACGGCGCCTTCATGCCCGGAAAGTCGCGCCGCATCAACTGCCGCGTGGCATCCGCATCAAATCGGTCCCTAAAAGGAAAAGGGGGAGCGTATTGGCCCACCGCTCCCCCTTGGGTCCCTCGCGTCCGGTTTGAGAGCTTGCTGGACGCGCTGGATATCGCCGGGGTCGCAAAGGACTGCCCGTTAGCGGTAACATAGCCCGCATTCCCGGCTTGGACAAGCGATCTTTTGGCGCTAACAAGGGTCAATCCCCGAACGAGGCTTCCGTGAACAAGACCACTCCGCCGGTTCCCCGCCGCCTCTTGACCCTTCGCGACGTCTCGGAAGCCTCCGGCGTCAGCGAAATGACGGTCAGCCGGGTGCTGCGCAATCGCGGCGACGTCTCGGATGCCACGCGCGAGCGTGTGCTCGAAGCCGCCCGCCGCCTGGGCTACGTCCCCAACAAGATCGCAGGCGCCCTTGCCAGCCAGCGCGTCAACCTCGTCGGCGTCGTCATCCCCTCGCTGTCGAACATGGTCTTCCCCGAGGTGATGACCGGCATATCCGAAGTGCTGGACGACACCGGCCTGCAACCCGTGGTCGGCGTCACCAACTACCTCCCCGAACGCGAGGAAGCCGTCTTGTACGAGATGCTGTCCTGGCGCCCCACCGGCCTCATCATCGCCGGCCTCGAACACAGCGACGCCGGCCGCGCCATGCTGGAAGCCTCGGGCATCCCCATCGTCGAGATCATGGATATCGACGGTTCCCCGGTCGACTCCGCCGTCGGCATCTCGCACCGCCGCGCCGGTCGCCAGATGGCCGAGGAAATCCTCGCCGCCGGCTACCGCCACATCGCCTTCCTCGGCACGCAGATGCCCAACGACCACCGCGCCCGCAAGCGCCTGGAGGGCTTCGAGGAAGCCCTCGCCAAGGCCGGCGTCGACCTCGTGGACCGCGAGTTCTACTCGGGCGGCTCCGCGCTCCTGAAGGGGCGCGAGATGACCGCCGCGGTGCTCAACCGCAGCCCCGACGTGGATTTCCTCTACTATTCCAACGACATGATCGGGGCAGGGGGCCTGCTCTACTGCCTCGACAAGGGCCTCGACGTCCCCGGCAAGATTGGCCTCGCGGGTTTCAACGGCGTCGAACTGCTGGACGGCCTGCCGCGCCGCCTGGCCACCATGGACGCCTGCCGCCTGGAAATCGGCCGCAAGGCCGCCGAGATCGTCGCCGGCAAGCACCAGGGCGTCATCGGCGGCGAGGTGATCGAGCTTTTCCCCACGCTGCAACCCGGCGACACCATCCGCCGGACCTGAGTTTTCGCCGCCCGCGCCAACCCCGCATCGGCTCCCTCCGGCCCTGGCGTGTTTGTGATGTCGGCCCCTGTCCCCGGCCGATATGTTCCGACCATTCGCACAACATTGGAGTTCCCCGTGAAACTCACTCGCCGCGCTCTCGGCCTCGCCGGCATCAGCGCGCTTGCCCTCACTGCCGCCGGCCGCAGCCTTGCCCAGTCCTCGGACGGCCTCTTCTCCGACATCATCGAGGGCACCGAGGATTTCGGCATCGCTTCCGATGCCTACATCTTCGGCTATCCGCTGGTCACGATGGAAATGACCCGCCGCATCATGACGAATGTCGCCGCGGCAGAGGGCTCGCACGCTCCGATGGGCACCCTCATCCGGATGCGGCAATACCCCGACGCCAGCTTCACCGACATCACCGCGCCCAATGCCGACACTCTCTACACCACCGCCTGGCTGGACGTGGGCGACGAGCCCTGGGTGCTGGACCAGCCCGACATGGGCGATCGCTACTTCCTTCTCCCGCTCCTGTCCGGCTGGACCGAGGTGTTCCAGGTCCCCGGCAGCCGCACCACCGGCGGCGCGGCCAGGACCTTCCTCATCACCGGCCCCGGCTGGACCGGCACCATCCCTGACGGCATGACCGAGTTGAAATCCCCCACCGCGATGGTCTGGCTCCTGGGCCGCATCTACTGCACCGGCACGCCCGAGGATTACGATGCCGTCCACAAGCTGCAGGATGCCTTCAAGCTCCAGCCGCTGTCCACCTGGGGGCAGGACTACACCCCGCCCGCCGGCACCGTCGATCCGTCCATCGACATGAAGACCCCGACCCGCGACCAGGTGAACGCCCTCAGCGCCAGCGACTATTTCTCTCTGCTGGCCGACCTGATGAAGCGCAACCCCCCGTCCGGGGCTGACAAGCCCGCGGTGGACCGCTTCGCCGCCATCGGCCTCTTGCCGGGGCAGGATCTGGACAAGCCCAAGCTCAAGCCCGATTTCGAATCCCGCGTCGCCCCCTTCGCCTTCCATCGCATCATGGCGCATCTCGTGGATTCCGATGGCAACATGACGCACGAGAACGGCTGGCTCTTCACCACCAAGGCGGGGACCTACGGCACCAACTACACGCAGCGTGCCCTCATTACCGCCATCGGCCTTGGCGCGAACCTGCCGCAGGACGCCATCTATCCGCTGTCGCAGCGGCCGAACCTGCTGGAAGAATACTCGGGCGAACACAAGTACACGATGGTCTTCCCCAAGGGCCAGACCCCGCCGGTCCAGGGCTTCTGGTCGCTCACCATGTACAACGAACAGATGTTCTTCGTCGCGAACCCGATCAACCGCTACTCGATGAGCATCCGCACCAATCCGGTGATGGGCGAAGACGGCTCGCTGACGATCTATATTCAGAAGGACAGCCCCGGTCAGGAGAAAGAGGCCAACTGGCTTCCCGCTCCCGAAGGCAAGTTCCACCTGATGCTCCGGCTCTACTGGCCCGACGACAAGGCGCCCTCGATCATCGACGGCAGCTGGAAGATCCCCGAAGTCAAGAAATCCTGACCACGCATCTCGCTGCCCGCCCCGGCGGGCAGGGAGCCCGCAAGTTCCCTCGACGGAACTTGCCCGGAGATGCCGAAAGCTCCGGGCCCGCCCCACCCGCCGACTGCAGGGGCGAAAAAACTTGCGTCGCCTGTCGAAATCCCGGCGCCCCGCGTGTCACTGTTCTGCCCGACCCTGACGCGGGCGTTAACGGAGACCGACATGACCGCTCTCACCTTTGCCCCACCGCGCCCGCTCTGGCTGATCCTGCCGGCCGCCGGCGCCCTCGCCTGGAACATCTTCGGCCTGATCCGCTTTGCCGACAGCCTGACCCAGACCCCGGAAAGCCTGATGGCGCAGGGCCTGACAGAGGCGCAGGCCCTGCTCTACGCCGGCCTTCCCGGCTGGATGACGCTCGCCTTCGCGCTCGGCACCGGGCTCGGCACGCTCGGCGGCCTGCTCCTGCTCCTGCGGCGCAGCACGGCGACCTGGGTGCTGGCCGTCTCGCTGGCCGCCTACATCGCGCTCTTCACAGGCGATCTGGCCCATGGCGTCTTCGACGGAATGCCCGCCCAACTGGCCATCCTCGTCGTGGTCGTCGCCATCGCGGCGGCCCTCTTCGCCCTGTCCCTTGTCGCCCGAAATCGTGGCATCCTGCGCTGAACCCAGGAGAGTCCCATGCAATTCATGATGATGCTGAACGAAACCGAAGCCGATTTCGTCGCCCGCACCGAACCTGGCCAGTCGGCCGCCTATTGGGGCGGCTGGACCGCCTTCATCGGCGCGATGGCTCTGGCCGGGGTCATCGTCAAGGGTGACGGGCTGCAAGGCCCCATGCTCGCCACCACGGTGCGCGTGACCGATGGCAAGCGGCATGTGCAGGACGGCCCCTTCGCCGCCTCACGCGAACAACTCGGCGGCTATTTCGTGATCGAGGTGCCCGATCTCGACACGGCGCTCGACTGGGCCGCAAAGGCACCCTGCGCCGCGACCGGCTCGGTCGAACGGCGACCGATCCTGCCGCCGATGCTATGACCATGGCGCCATCCGCTCACGGCGCCGTCTCGTAGAACCCGCGCACATCCCTGGCGAACTCTGCCCGGCTTCCGGTGCGCAGGTAGAACATGTGCCCGCCTTCGTAGGTGCCGAAGAACAGACGCTCGCGTGCACCCTTCGCCCGCGTTGCCTGTTCCAGAACGAAGCGCGACATGAAGTACGGCGTGACCGTGTCATACGCTCCGTGCACGACCAGCACCTTCAGGTCCAGGTTCTGCGCCAGCGCTATGCCCACATCATCCGGCGTACCCACGGACGAGGTACGGTCGAACGCGGAGTTCACGGTCAGGTTCAGCGGCTCATACGGCCGGTCGATGACAAAGCCGAGGTCGGTGCGAAGATAGTCCATCAGTGGCGACAGAAGGATGCCGCTCAGCACCGTGAGGCTGCGATCAAGGACGCCGATCGAAGCGTCCTGCGGCCTCGGGTTGTCGCTGGCCTGCGAGCCGTCATAGCGGTCAAGAACCAGCCCCCTGTCGGCTAAGAGGCTGCCTGCAAAGAGCAACTGGTCAATCCGCCCGTTGTTCCGCGCAAGAAGTGCAGGCTCAATGCCGATCACCTCGCTCATCCGGGCATAGAAGGCGGTCTGCTCCTCGGGCGGCATGCGGCCAAGCGCGGCCAGACCGGTCAGATACTCGGTTAGCGCATAGTCCTCGGCGGCTTTCCTTCCCTCGGCATCTTTCCCGAAGACACCCCGGCCTTGCACTGCAGCGATGGCCGCCTGCGTAGGGATCTGGGCCATAGGGAACAGGAGCGAGTAGCTGTCGAAATCTGCATCCACGTTCAACTCGGGAGAGATCATCACCGCGCGGTTCAGGTTGATCGCGTATTTCTCGGCCAGGATGCGCGTCAGGGCGGCCACGCGCATGCCGCCGTAGCTTTCTCCGGCAATGGCCTTGGGCGAGCCCCAGCGATTGTTGACCGTCAGCCATTGCCGGATGAACTGGGCAATGGAATCGAGATCCCCCATCGTGTTGTAGAACGGGGTCGGGTCGCGCGGCGCTCCGTCGGGTCCGGGAAGGGTGCGGCTATAGCCTGTCCCAACCGGGTCGATGAAGACCAGATCGGTGAAGGCGATCCAACTGTCAGGGTTCGTCTCCAGCCGCGCGGGCACCGGGGGAAAGGTCCCGTCTCCGGCGGTGGCGATGGTCTTCGGCCCGATCGCAGCAATATGCAGGAAGATGCTGGCGCCACCGGGGCCGCCGTTCCAGAGGAAGGTCACCGGCCGCGTCGCCGGGTCGGCACCGTCCAGGGTGTAGGCAACATGGAACATCTCGGCCTCGGGGCGTTCGGGGTCGACGCCGGTGTTCAGCAAGCCGGCCTTGGCCGTGTAGGCGGGCAGATCCTGTGCCGATGGGGCAGAGGACCAGCCTGCTAGCATGGCAAGGGCAAGTGCCAGAACCAAGGCCGAACGGGTCACGATCCAAAGTCTCATGCTGCCAATCCCTCTTTATGCCAATCGCCCCGCGCTCCACCGGAACTCAGGTGGCGTCCTTCCGGCGGCGCACTGCCGCCAGGTTACGCCGCTACATGATCCCGACCGAGATCATGAAGGCCGTCGTCTTGCCGCTGTCGGCATCGTCGCCCATCTGGTAGACGCGGATCACATAGTCGCCGTTCTTCGGCAGAACGATCCCCGTGGCATCCAGCCCGTCGATTGATCCGTTGTAGATCGCCTCGCCGGTGCTTCCGGGGGGCAGGATGTTGAAATAGACCGTGCCGTTCCCGTTCGATTCGCCCGGAATCAGCGAGACGGCCATCTTCTGCCCCTTCTTCGCCCCAAGCAGGTAGTCGATGTATTCGTCGCCCACGATGGTGCCATTGATCGCGGCATTGTCGTTGCCCTTCTCGAACTCGACCCGAGCCTGGTCCTGCGCCAGGACGGGCGAGGCAAGCGGTGACAGGGCCAGAAAGGCGGCAAAGGCAAAGGAAAGTCTGGGCATGGGGGTCTCCAAGGGTTGATGTGGGACGAGGGGCTACCGGGTCCAGCTTCCATCCGGCAGCAGGAAGCCGGGCATCAGGCTGGCAGTGCAGGAGGTGTTCACCAAAGCTTCCGGGGTGTCGAGGAAGCTTGCGGCGATATCGCGCGAGCAATCCGAGAAGATGAAGGTTCCATGGCCGGCTTCGGGAAGGATCGCGAGCTGCGCCTTCGGTAGGGTCGAGGCGAGCATGGGTCCCCAGCTTGGGGCGGTCTGGGTATCCAGCGTGCCCTGCAGCACCAGCGTCGGGATGTCGGCTGTGACGGGGTCGTGGATGCCCGGCCGCGAAACGCGCTGAAACTCTTCGCAGGGGCCATAGATGCTGGCGTTCATCCCCGACTCGATCTCGGCGATCATGCTCTCGGGCCAGCCGAATTCGTCCCGCAGCCGGGCGCTGGCGATGGGGATCGTCTCGGGGCCGTTGATGTCCATGTTCTCCTGGCAGGCGAACATCTGCAGCTGGAACTGGCCGACCAGCACGTCGTCGATGGCGCTGTTGTCGCGGCTGATCCGGTCGAAGACCTGGGCCAGCTGGGCGTCGGTCATCCGTTCGGACAGCGCTCTCAGGCCGACCAGTGTTGTGCCGGTGAAATGCTTCTCCATAAGGGCATCCAGCGCACCTGTCGTTGGGGTAGAAGCCCGCAGCATCAGGTAGTCAGAGCCAAAGGCGATGCGGGCCGGCAATGTCGGCAGGGCCTTGGCGGCATCGGCAAGAGCGGTGTCGAACACCTCGACCAAGTCGGTGCCTTTTGCGGCGCGGTTACGGGCCACCTCAAGCTGGGCAAGCGTCGTACTCACGGCCTCCTCCGTGGCCCGGCCGATCTCTGCCAGGTTCAGTGCTGTTTCGGCAAGTGCCTGGCTTGTCGCGTCAAGGCCCGAAAGGTCCGGCGCAGGGGCCGCGCCTGAACCAAGGCGTTTGGCGGCGATCTCGTCATGTGTAACGGTCACGCCCTGTTCCAACTCGGCGATCATCTTCGGCAGGTAGCCGGTGATCCCCTGGTTTCCCGGGGCAAAGCTGTTGCGCCCGATCAGAAGCATGAAGAGGGAGCGCCCGGTGATCGGTCCCTGCGCCCCCCGCAACGGCGCCGCTTCCAGCTTGGCCCAGAGCGCCCAGAAGCGGGCCTCGAGGTCGGGATAGGCGGCGGCGCAAGCGGCATCCGCCGCGCAAAGCTGGAACAGCGACCGGACATTCTCGGCCAGCGGCAGCCCCATTAGGTCATACATCGGCACCTGCACCGGCCAGACGCTGTCGACGACGACCGACCGCAAGCCCTCGGGTGCCGACCGCATAACCTCCTGCGCGAGGAAGGTGCCATAGGACGTGCCGAAGATGTTGTAGCTGCCGTGCCCCAGTGCCCTCATCAGCGCCTGCACGTCGCGCGCGTTTTGCAGCGTGTTCACGGTCGAGATGTCCGCGCCGTTGGCGGCGATTTCGTCCAGGCAGGCGCGCACCGCCTGACGACCGCGCGCGATCATCTCGGCCTCGGACCCACTGGCCAATATCGCGTCGGCCAGCGTCTCGGGGTTGGCGACCGTGGCATAGCAGCGGGACTCCGGCCCGGCTGAGGTGTCCACCCCACGCTGGTCGAAGGCGATGATGTCACGCCGGTCACGGATCTCTTCCAGGAAGCGGGTGATCAGGATCGGGTTCCGGACCACGCCCGAGCCCGGGCCGCCATGCAGATAGACCACCGGATCGGCGGCGGGCGCAAGCGAATGCGATTTCAGCACCATGAAGGTCAGGTCGATCCGGCGACCGTCGGGCTTGTCATGGTCCTCGGGCAGATTGACCCTGCCGCAAGCCACGGTCATGCCCTCGACCTCTTCCGGGGCGACCGGGCCGGGGCAAGCCACGGCGACCACCGGATAGCGCGGGTCCGCACCGCCGGGCACGATCAGGGGTAGCAGCGGATCCGCGGCAGGAGGCCCGGCCAGGGCCAGCACGAAGGCGACGATCTGATCAGGGGTCATGGCGGCCAGTCGGTCACAGGAGGCATTGCCGCAAGCCTGTCTGCCTCACCCCTCCACGTCTATCCACATTGCGCATGGCAGGAAAGGAAGGACGCCGCGCCGGTGCAACTGGAACCAAGGCCGGCCATGGCACCGGGCCGGTCGGGCAGGGCCGGCCTGGGGTTGCGCAGCGCCGGTTGCCCGGGACCTGTCCGCGACCGGCCTGGCCGGGGGAAGCACGAACTGCGGCTTCAGGCTGGCAAGGCAGCCGGCATCCGGAGCCGTCTCGGGCCGCTTGAGAAAGGCCATGCCGATGTCCTTGACGCGTCGAGAGAAGATGATCGACCCGTGCCCGGCCTCGGGTACCTTGATGATCTGCGACCGGGACAGGGTTTCGGCCACATGGCGCGCAATGGCCGAGGAGGTCTGGGTGTCGTTCAAGGCTTAGACGACCATGGTGGGGATGTCGCCGGACACCGGGGTAAGGAATTCCGGCCGGGGCGCGGGAGGAAGCAGTTCGCACATGCCGTAGATCGAGCTGTCGGCCTTGTCCGACAGGGTTTGCCGGGGCCGCCTGAGCCTTGCGTTGTAGGCGGCGAAGCCCTCAAGGCTGTTGAACGGAAGCTGTTCCTGGCAGGCGATGACCATCGGGTCAGGCGCGAAGACGATCCCGGCATAGGCCCTGCGCGCCTCGCCGCCGACGGCGGCGTAAACCGCACGGGCGCCCTTGCCGGGCCTGGAACCTGCCGAAAGCGCAAGACAAGACGGTCCTGCACCCAAGCGGCACATCCGTGCAATCGGGGCGAAATAGATCACGCGATTGGAATGTGTGTGACGTGAACGACGAGCCGTCAATCCCTGGATCGCCGGTCCGCCCCTGATGACGCCAAGGTCGCCCTGTCCCCCACTTCCGGCCAAGAGAGCAGGGCTGCGCGCACCTTGTCCGGTCCGAAGGCACGGGCCACCGCCTTGAAGGTAAAGAACGGCAAGAGCGACACGAAGGCGATCAGGGCGATGATGAGTACGCCAATCGAGCCGCCGCCGCCGAAGACCGGCATGCTGGCCGAGAAGCTTTGGCCCTGGAAGAGGCCGAGGGCGACGCGTTCGACCACATGTACGATCATGAAAGCGGCAGCACAAAAGGCGGCATCGAAGAGGATCGAGTAGATCTTCGGAAGGTGCGACAGGCGGCCGGAAAGTTCCATATGCTCGACCAGCATCATGGCCTTGGTCAAGGCCAGCGCGTTGATCAGCGCAAATCCCTGAAGGGCGGCATGGTTCTGATGCTCGCGGTCGAAGGCGACCTCATTCAGCACGAAAAGGCCGAACAGGACCCAAAGGTAGAGAAAAAGGATCAGCCCATGCTGGGCAGCGGCGACCAGGCGCCGGCGAAGGCTGCGGTGCGCGGGGTGGGCTTGGGTCATCGGATGGTCTTTCGAAGATGACGCATTCGGCTTGGGGTCAGGGTCCGACATGCATGAGGATCATCGCGCCGATGCCGAGCCCGCCGATCAGCGCGGCCAGCAATCCGGCATGGGAGGGTGGCGCAACCGGATAGCCGCGCGCCGCAGGATACTCGGTGGCAAGGTGGCGCTGTGTGCGCCGGTTGGCCAGCACGGCCACCACCAGCACGACAAGGCCGATTCCCACCATGGCGCTGCCGAACAGGTAGGGCACCGCCGCTCGCGTGTGGGCGTCAGCGGAAGAGGCGATACGGAACACCTGGTGCACGCCGAAGCCGAAGGTGATCAGCGAGGTCGATGTGCGAATCCAGGACAGCATGGTACGATCCTGCGCCATCCGTGTCCGCTCCAGTGCGAGGCGGCTGCTGGCATCCGCTTGTGGCGCCGCAGCGGTCACGACGTTCCGCCCGCTCTGGCGGCAAGGCGTCGACGGGCGATGCGGTTTGTCAGGCCGCGGGCGACCAGATAGGCCGGAAAGGCAAGGATCGCCGCGATCGCCAGCGCCTGAAGCACATCGACCGAGCGCGAGACGACAAGCTGGAAGATCATGTCGATGACGACCGCCAGCAGATAGAGCCGGCCGATGTCGCCCCAGAGTTCGCCCAACAGTTGGCGGCGCTGGGCAGGCTCGGTGGCCACCAGCACGGCGAAGGGCCGGCGGCCCGACCGCGCGTCGCGCAGGCCAGCTCGGATGGCGATGGCGGTGGCCACAAGGGGTTGCAGGATCATGCGGAAGGCGAGCGGACCGTGTTCGCGGATGAACAGGAGGTACTCGTCGCGCTGCAGGGCGTCTTCAAGGCCGGACATCTTTTGCTCTTCGGGAGGGGAGGGTCATGAAGCGGATGTCAGTTCCGCCAGGATCGGCAGGCCGAGGTTGCAGCTTTCCACTCCGCGGGCAACGCAGATCTTCAAGACTTCCATGATCTCGGACGGCGATGCCCCGGCCGCCAGCGCGCCGCGGATGTGGCGGCGAACGCCGGGGGCATACATGTGCGAGATCGAAGCGTCGAAGGCGATCGACAGCAACTCGGTCTCCTTTGGGGTAAAGACACCATTGGCATAGATCCCGGTACCGGTGGCCATGAAGGCATCGGTCCATTCGGGATCGAGCGCCAGGAACGGGTCCCAGGCGGCATTCCACTGGCCCATGGCCTGCATCCGGTCGACGGACGGGGTGGCGCCCCTGGGCCGCGCCGCCGCCGCGATGGCCTCGGGCCCGGCCTCTTCGATCAGGATCGGCGCGCCCAGGCTGCAGGAGTGCAGCGCCATGACCGTCCCCATCTTGATCAGGGTCAGCAACTCCGCCTCGGTCGCGCCGGCTGCAAGCGCCGCGCGCATATGGCGGCGCGTGGCAACCGCGTCCAGGCTGGTGACCGCGACATTGACCGCCACCGCCACCAGCTCGACGAAACGGGCCGTCAGCACGCCGTTTCTCCAGCTGCTCAGGCTCATTGCCGCCACGGCCGAGGCCCAGGCGGGATCGCGCCCGGACAGCAGCGCAAAGGCGCCGTCGTCCCAGGGGCCGAGGGCGGCGCCGTCTCGTGCTTCGGACATGGTCATTCTCCTTGTCTGCCTGGTTTCTGGCCGTCAGGCGACGGCCACCTGCACCTGGCCGTTCTCGACCCGGGCCTGGTAACAGGCGACCCCCGAGCCGGGGACGCCGACGATTTCGCCTGTGGTCACGTCATAACGCCAGCCGTGCGCGCGGCAGCGCACCACCTTGCCTTGGAGGATTCCGTAGCCAAGCGACTGGCCGGCATGCAGGCAGGCATCGGCGATGGCGTGGATCGTGCCGTCCACGTTGAACAGTGCGACGGTCTTGCCATCGACCTCGACCGTGGTCGACTTGCCGGGCGGAATCCGGTCCAACGGCAGGACATCCTTGAAGTCGGGCATCGTGTCGTACTCCTCGTTTCGGGTGGTGGTGGTCTCAGTCGGGTTCCGGTTCGGGAAAGGCCAGCGGATCAGGCTGCCAGATCGCGAACATGTTGCCGGCAGGATCGGCGAGGACCGCGACCCAGGCGGTGCGAGGAACGGCCGTCTTCGGCCGCACCACTCGCGCGCCCATTTCCTCGGCCAGCGCAATCGAAGTGTCGATGGAGTCGACGTTCACGAATTGCAGCCAGCCCTTCGGATCCTCGCGCGGCCGGTATGTCAGGCCGCCACCCACCTTGTCCTTGTCGTCCGGGTCAAGGTGGATTCGCCAGTAGTTCAGCCCTTCCAGCTTTTCCATCTGCCAGCCGAACAGCGACCGGTAAAAGCCCGCCAGCGTCCCAGGGTTGTCGCCGTAGATTTCAAAATGCGTGATCTGGCCCGCCACCTCAGGTCTCCCGTTTTCGAAGGTCTTGTGGTGGCCCGCCATGGGCGAGCCACCGTTCCGCTATCCGTTCGGACTGTCAGGCCTTCTTGGCCAGGATCGCTTCCTGCACTCTCCGCACCGGCTCCGGCGCGATCATGCAGGCGGCGATCGGGTGCGAGTCGCCCCCAAGAACCGCCGGCTTCAACTTCCCGTCGGTCGGCCAGGTCAGGAAGCCCGGGTTGAACTTGGTCGGGTTGGGCGGCATGTCGGCGGCGCGCAGCGTCTCTTCCACGCTGTCGTACCAGACGCCCACCTTCATCATCTCGCGCGCTTCCTTGGCCGTCGCCACCTTGCGGCCGAACTCGTTGGCCAGCCGCACGACGCCCTTGATCTGGTCGACCGTGGTCTTGCGCTCGCCATGCGCGCCCCAGAGGTTGTCCTCATTCCCCACCCGGATATGCTGGCCAAGCACCAGCGACATCGCCGAGATCGAGATCAGTCCCCGCATGCTGGACCAGAAGGTGTTGACCGACCCCTGCGGCATGCGCTGCAGGAAGTTCATCAGGTCGAAGGGGTTGCGCCCCAGCGTGCCGCCGCCATAGGCGCAGATCGCCACGTTCAGCGGGCCCATGTAGACGCCCGCGCGAAGCAGCCGCTCGATGATCTCCCACTGGTGGATGTGGCCGGGCACGAAGTAGGGCTGGATGCCGTTCTTGCGCAGGCGCCGCAGGTGCTCGACGTAGAAGGCGGGGGTCGAATCCACCACCATGCCCGACCATGCAGCCATGACCTTGGGGTCCTCCATGTGGGTGCCCTTGACGTCATCGAGCGAGAACATCGAGGCGATGTCCCAAAGGGTGGACCCGGTGGTGACGGTCACGAATTCCGGCTTCGGATCCAGTTCGGTCAGCATGTGGCGGGTGTCGTAGTCGAGCCAGGCCGCCTTGGCGTCATCGGTATGCGGCGCGAAGGAGATCGAGCCGCCGACCTGGATGATCATGTCCGGCACGGCTTCCTTCACCCGCTTCAGGAGGTAGCAGTACTCGTCGAAGTTGGTGGAGCCCATGCCGGTGGCCGGGTTGCGCACGTGGAAGTGCAGCACCCTTGCGCCGGCCTCGTAGCAGTCGACTGCCGCCTGCACCTGTTCGTCCCAGGTCAGCGGGATGTCCGGCGCGTCGCTGGGCAGCCAGGCCGGCCCATAGGGCGCGGCGGTGATGATCAGCGGCGCCATGTTCTCGGGCAGGATGGAATCGTCGGTATAATACATGATCGTCTCCTTTGGGTCGGGTTGCACCCCGGGCCGGGATGCGGTTTCCGGCGCGGCGATTGAGCTGCCGCCGGCCCGGTAGCTACCGGGCGGGCCAGTCTGTCTTTGGGGCCGCCGCTGCCTGCGCAGCGTCTTGATCCGGGCATCGCCCCCTTGGTCGGGGCAAAGTTGCCGGGCGGCCCCTTTCGTCAGGGATCGCGCAGCCGCGGCGCGGGCCGCAGGGGCACGATCTTCGCCTGGGCCAACGCCTCCTGCATTTCGTTCCGCAGGCGCTCGATCCAGCCCTGGCATTCCGACAGGCGTTCGGCCTGCGCGGCGTCGTGGCGTTCGACAAGATGCGTCAGGGCGCCATCCACGTCGCGCAGTTCCTGGCACATGTCGCTGAACGCCGGGTCGCGGGCGGCAAGCGCCAGAACGGCCCCGTGACAATCGGGAAAATACCGGGCCACCGGATCGTCAGTCGCCTTTCCCATCGCCATCACCGTCCTCCGACTGCCGCCGCCGAAAATGACGTTAGGGCCGACATGGCGGTGAGGGACGTAATTAACGCAGTGGCCAAGGGTAAATTGCAGGACGAACGGGGATGTGCAGGGAGGCTGGCCGCGCTACAGAACACCCGGACACGCCGCGCCACCAACGCGGGCCAAGTACATGCATTCCTGCTATGATATTGACAGGTTCCCGGCAGGCCTGAGGATTCGTTATCAGTGCGCAGAGCTATCGACGCCATGACCGTGGAATCGCCCGCGCAACGAGCCGGCGCCCCTTCTGACACTGAAGTTCGCCGTCAACTCGAGCGAATCCTTGCCAGCGACGGCTTTCAGGTGTCGCCGAGGCAGCGCAGGTTTCTTGATTTCGTCGTCACCGAAACGTTGGCTGGCCGGGCCGAACGGATCAAGGCCTATGGGATCGCGGTCGAGGTCTTCGGTCGGGACGAAAGCTTCGACGCCCAGAACGATCCGATCGTCCGGGTCGAAGCCGGCCATCTTCGCCGCGCGATGGAACGCTATTACCTCGGAGCCGGCCGCGACGACCCGGTCATGATCACGATCCCGAAGGGCGGCTATGTGCCCCGGTTCGACTGGACGGAGGACCCGGCCCCGGATCAGCTTCAGGCGGCGCCTCCGGACCTGCCCGTTGCGCCCCGGCGCTGGCGCACACCCGTGACGGGGCTGGTGGCACTGGCTGCCCTCGTCCTGCTGGCCACTGCGATTGCGGTCTTTCGTCCTTTCGCTGCCGGGGACATCCCGCTGCGCCCGGATGTGCCGCGGCTGCTCGTCCAGCCGTTCGAGGATCTCTCGCAGCCCGACACACCCTCAGCGCTTGCGCTTGGCCTGACCCAGGAGGTGATCGGCCAACTGGCCAAGTTCCGTGACATCGTCGTGCTGACCCGGGACCAAGCTGGCCTGCCTGTACCTTCGGGGGCGGACGCGCCGCGCTACATTCTCGCGGGGTCGGTAGATTCCGACGACTCGACGCTGCGGGTGCAGGCGCGCGTCGTGTCGCGCCCCGATGGAGCGGTGCTGTGGGCCGACAGCTATTCCGGCGACCTTACGGTGGCACGCGTATTGCAGATCGAACGCGAGATTGCCGCCCAGGTCGCAACCGCCCTGGGCCAGCCCTATGGCGTGATCTTCCAGGCCGACACGGCGCGTCAGGTCGCTCGCCCGCCCGAGGACTGGGCGGCCTATGCCTGCACGCTGTCCTACTACGAGTATCGGGTCTCACTTGAACAGGCGAACCACCAGCGGATCCGGGACTGCCTGGAACGGACGGTGGCGGAGTTTCCCGGCTATGCGACAGCCTGGGCGCTGCTTGCCCAGGTCTACATCGACGAGTTGCGCTTCCGGTTTCCGCCGGCCTCGGGTGCCACCGGTTCGCCTTACGAGCGCGCTCTGGCCGCAGCCGAGCGGGCGGTTGCGCTGGAGCCGACCAACATCCGTGGGCTGCAGGCGAAGATGTTCGCTCTGTTCTTCGCGGGCGATATGACGGCCGCCGCCGATGTCGGGCGCAAGGCGCTGGCGATCAACCCGAACGACACCGAACTTCTGGGCGAGGCTGGCTATCGTATCGCTCTGACCGGGAACTGGGACGAGGGCTGCGCGCTGGTGGAAGCGGCGCGCGCCCGCAGCCAGGGCCCATTCGGCTATTACGAAACTGCCCTCGCTCTTTGCGACTACATCCGGGGCGATCTTGAAGGGGCCGCAACCTGGATCCGAACGGCGAAGATGCACGAGAACCCGCAGTATCACCTGATCGCGGCGATCATCTTCGCCGAGAAGGGTGACCCGGCCTCCGCCGCCGAGGTGGACTGGATGCGCCAAAACGCACCGCATCTGGTGACCGACACCCGCCGCGAGGTCGCGCTCCGCGTGGGCCGCGCGGAGGACGTCGACCGGTTCATGGCCTCGTTGGCGAAGGCCGGATTACCGGAACGCGCGGATTGAGTGAGTTGGCCCCGAAGGCATTTGCGCGCTCGCCCTGACACAGGAACGAGGAATCCGAGATGTGGACCTGTCGAGGCTGAGGAACTTGTTTGCCGCAGAATGACGGAAGTCGGGGGAGAAGGCACTTAGCAGGCCCTCTAGACGTCAGCGGGCCGGAACGATCCGCGCTGACCGGGCTTCCGGCCTTTGCGTTTCATCGGCGGAAGCGGCCGACACATGCGCACAGGCGCCGCTTTCATCGTCCTGCGGCCAGGACGCGGGGCAATCCGGATCGCCTGCAAGTGGCACCGCTCAGGCGGTGGAATGCCACATCACTGCTCTGCTTGCCGTCGCTCCTGCCGTTTCGGCGCGGTTGGCGCTTCTGGTTTTCCTCGTTCAGAGACTGGCGGCGAACGCCAGGATCAGCCCACCGACAAGACCAACGTTGATCGTGAATTCTGAACGCATCCACGTCCTGTCCGGTGTCTTGGTCCTCCAGAAGTCCAGAAATGAAAGGCTTGCAGCAACGGTGAAGGCCGCCAGTCCAAGCGCCGCCCAAGGGCGTAGCGGGCCAAGCACGAGGCAGAGCCCCGCCACGATCTGGAACGTCGAAACCGAGGCGAGCAGCGGCCCAGGAAGGGGCCAGCCTCGACCGGCAACCATTCCCCTGACTGCCTGGAAACTTCGGAAATGGTCGATCCCGGCAAAGACGAAGATGCCGCCCAAAAGGAAGTAGCCCAAGGCAGCGGCATAAGGGGTGATGTCGAACGTCAAGGGGCCGTTCCTTCCGTAGTTGCAAAGTGCCGCCGTAATTAGGGCACGACAGGAACCCTTCGATCGGATTGTGCCCATCGATCGAGACCTGGAGCGCCTAGGCCCCCATTATCCACTGCCGTGCCTCGATCCACTCAATGCCTTCTCCGCGCGACCATTGCTGCGGGCGATGACCTTGAGGGCTATGCCGGCGCCGCAGGCCGGCGGTTCAGGGCAAGCACCGGCGGTCAGTCTTGGCACCCCCTGATCCGTCATAGTGACGTTCCGCAAACGCCGTTGGTGGCCGTTCCGGGAGTCAGGATGTGGCATTGCCAATCCGGTATCTCTCAAGCGGCGCGCCGCGCACCCCGCCCTTGACGATTGCGTCAACCCAGGCTTCTGCGAGGCGGATGGCCTCTTCGATCTCCAGCGCCTCCTGGTTCAGGCTCAAGACGATCCAGGTTCCGTCCAGCATCGCCATCAGGCCGACCGCAGCCAGGCGCGTGTCGAGCAGTGGGTTGCCGTTCTCGGCCGCGAGACGCCGGAAAATGTCTTCCAACACCCGCAGATAGTCCTTGTAGGTCTGGCTGTGGATCTCCTGCAGCACGTTCCCGGGCCGCGTCATCGTCCAGAATACGGCCCAGCAGCGCAGCACGCCAGGGTCGATGACGACCATCGTCATCGATCGGATGAACGCCTTCATCTGCGCCGCCGCGGTGTCGTCCGCGGCGGCGACGGCTGTCTTGATGACCTCCAGATGCGACAGCGTGAGGTGCTCGTAGGCCTGGGCGACCAGGTCTTCCTTGTTCGCGTAGTGATGGTTGATCAGACCGACCGACACTCCCGCCTCGGCGCTGATCCTGCGGATCGACAGGCCGTCGTGACCGTCTTCCGACAAACATTTCAGCGTGGCGGCTATCAAGGCATCCTTGCGGTCCAACGTGGCTTTCCGCTCGGCCTTCTTTGTACGCTCGGGCGACATCGTCGCCGCAACTTGCGTCATCCGGGTCTCCTCCTGAGTCGCGCGAGTTTGGCATATGCCATGATCGCGCAGCGCCCCGTGCAACCGCCATCCGACTTGCAGGGTGTGGACAGCTAGATTGCTAGAAAATGGACAGATGTTCAATGTCCGAAATCATACTGTGGCCTATGATGCGGCGATCCGCCGCCTGACGGACGATGGCGACCACACGATTTCGCCGGGCCGGAAGCCTGCGGTTTGGGAGATATTACTTTTTGTATTAGTATCTTACGAGTTTATTGCCTGCTGATTTCTTGCTTCTGTGGGCAGGCCGGAAGACGGAAGATAAGCCGCGCCTCGGGGGGCGACGACCCGTCGGTCTATCGGCTTCCCGGCTCGGACACTCAGGCGAATCCGCAAAAATATTGAACGAGTGTCCAATCTTTCTTGACAGCCCCACCGTGCTGGTAGTATCGCAGTGCCAGAAGAAAGCGGCGAAGTGGGCATTGGGCCCGGGCTGCAAGACGAAGGCCAGTTGCGACATGGGCACGGGCGGGAGCTGCGATCCGCGCCCCTCCGTCGCCGCGCTGCCGACAGAGAAGGATTGGTCATTCAATACCGGGCGCGCGCGTCGCGCCCGAACCAGCTTGTGCAGCCGGAACCTAGAACGGGTTCCGACCGACAGCGGGCAGCACGACAGGACGGCGCTGCCAGCAGTGCAACCGGGCCCGACCCTGCCGGGCCCGCTGGCTGGGCCATGTCCTGAAACCGATGATTCAGCGGCCGGAATCGCCGCATCGAGGACAGGAGACGAAGATGACGAATGGACGCACACAAGGCCGGCCCCGTCCAGCGAGGCTGCTGACGACGACCGCACTTGGCACCATCCTGGTGCTATGCGCCGCGGTAATCGATCCGGCACGTGCCGATTCCGGGTTGTCCTGCGTGATGCAGGATGGGTCCTGCGTGATCGACACGGACGGGATCGACGGGATCGACGGTCCCGACGGGACGAGCGACGCGAAGAACGGGTCCTGGGGCCAGGAAGGTTCGGCCGGCGGCGTCAACACCAGCAATTTCGACAATGTGACCGGGCTCTTGTCCTCGGGGACTGCGACCTCTCCGGTCAACATCACCGCGATTGGCGGCAAGGGCGGCGACGGGGGCAACGGCTATCCCAGCACCACGGAACAGAACTTCGGCGGCAATGGCGCGAATGGCATGGATGGCGGGACGATCAATGCCACGATCGGCCCGAACACCAGCGGTCTGGCGACGGCCGGCACCACCGGACTGGCGATCAGCGGGGTCACAATCCTGTCGCAGGGCGGTGCGGGCGGTGGCGGCGGGGTCGCGTCCTATGAAGAGGGCAGCCAGGGCAACGGCACCTCCGGCACGGGCGGCGATGGCCAGAGCGTTCAGGCAACGGTCGGTGGTCAGTGGCAATCGGCTATTGGCAATGGTGTCTACATCGCATCGCTCGGTGGCAATGGGGGCACAGGTCGGTCGGGCGGGGGGAAACTGGCCGATGGCGCGAATGGTGGTCAAGGTGGCAGCAGCAACCTTGTGACGGCGACCATTACCGGCGAGATCTATGGTGCCGCCGCAGGCGTCAATGTTACCTCGGCTGGCGGGAATGGTGGCAATGGCGGGGACGGCGGAGGCCTTGACGGCGACGGGGCCGGCAAGGGAGGAAACGGGGGACAGGCCGGCGACGTTACGGCCACGCTCGCTTCGGGCGCAAAGATCACGATGGGCGAAGACACCACCGGACAGGGTCTGGTCGTGGGCTCCTATGGTGGCGCCGGGGGGGCCGGGGGCAGCGCATCGGGCGCAGCTGGCGCGGGTGCCGGCGGCAATGCCGGCAATGCTGCGGCCAACGTCTACGGTTCCGTGCTGAGCTACAACTTCAACGACAGCTACGGCGTGCTCGTGCAGTCGATCGGCGGGATCGGCGGCAACGGTGGTCGCTCGGGCGCCTGGTTCAATCCGCAGGGTGGCAATGGCAACCTTGGCGGCACCGCTGGCACGGCCACGATCACCGGCACGAACGCCAACATCCAGACCGGCGTCCAGGTGGATTTCGGCGACGCGAACGCCCAGAACGAGACCGCGGTGATCGCGCAGTCCATCGGCGGTGGCGGCGGCGTCGGCGGCAGCGTTCAGGACGGCTGGTTTGCCGTTGGCGGTTCAGGCGGCGACGGGTCGTCGGGGAACACGGCGAGCGCCAAGCTGACGGATTCGACCGTCATCACCAACACATTCCTGTCGTCGGGCATCGTCGCCCAGTCGATTGGCGGTGGCGGCGGCAAGGGCGGCGATGCGACCAAATCCGACGGAGCGATCGTCAATATGGTGGTCGGCGGCAACGGCGGCGCGGGCGGGGGCGCGGGCGATGCCTTTGCGGGCAACCTCGGCAACGGCACGGTCACAACCTTTGGCGATCATTCCGTGGGGATCGTCATGCAGTCCATTGGCGGCGGCGGCGGCTCGGGCGGGGCCGGCTACGGCGAGTCCGCCAGCGCTTTCTACGGCGCCGCGATCAGCGTCGGCGGCAACGGCGGTTCGGGCGGCGACGGCGGCACGGCCAACGCGGCGCAAGGTGACAACAACTCGGGCGCCATCTTGACCTCGGGGGCCGAAAGCTACGGCATCCTCGCTCAGTCGGTCGGCGGCGGCGGCGGATCTGGTGGCGCCTCGACCGCCAAGAGCAAGGTCTTTGCGAAGGGAGACTTTCCGGCCTTCTCGCTCTCTCTCTCGACCGGCGGCACCGGGGGGGACGGCGGCAAGGCTAGTGACGTGTACCTGCACAGCACGGGCTTCATCGCCACAACAGGCAATGGCGCTGCCGGCATGATCGGCCAGGCCATCGGTGGCGGGGGCGGCACCGGCGGAGATGCCAACGGCGCGTCAAGTGCGTCCGGCGGCAGCTTCGATTTTGCCGCAACAGTCAGCCACGGCGGCAACGGCGGCGGCGCCGGCGACGGAGCCGTTGCCACCGGCATCAACGACGGCCTGATCATCACGCGTGGCGAATCCGCCGACGGGATGCTGATCCAGTCGATCGGCGGCGGCGGTGGTGCGGGCGGCGCGGGCGACGCGCTGGCCACTACGGGGGAGCAGAAGAGCCTCTCTACGACGCTGTCCCTGGGTGGCAAGAGCGCGGGTGGCGGCGAGGGTTACGACGTCTTTGCGACCAATAATGGTGCGATCCTCACTCTCGGCGACGGCGCCCATGGCATCGTAGCGCAGACCATCGGCGGCGGCGGCGGGCGCGGCGGCGGCGCGGCCGCCTCGAACTCGGGCACCATTGGCCTCAACGTGGCGGTCGGCGCCAAGGGGGGCAATGGTGGCGACACCTATTACAACGGCTCCAGCTCGGGTGTGACGAACACCGGCACGATCCTGACCTACGGCGCCGATGCGGGCGGCATCCTTGCCCAGTCGATCGGCGGCGGCGGCGGCGCAGGTGGGAAGGCCGGCACCAGCCTCGGGTCTTCTACATCGAACGACGACGGCTCTAACGGCAGCGATGAGTCCGTGACAGACGAGCTCGAGAAGATCGCCTTGACCGGCTACAACGACTATCAGGACCTGACCAGCACCTACAACAACATCGAGACACTGACCCTGACCGCCGGATCCCTGCTCGGCAAGGAAATCTCGGACGGCGATGTCGTCCAGAACCTCGACAACACCGCAAGCTCTGGCGGCAGCATTGATTACAGCAACGTGTCGACGAGCAATACCCTCATCCTCGCATTAGGCGGCACGGGCGGTGCGGGCGGCGCCGGCGGTGACATGTCGGTGACGAACACCGGCACGGTGGCCACCATGGGCAACATGTCGGACGCCGTCGTCGTACAGTCGATCGGCGGCGGTGGCGGCAAGGGCGGGGCAGCTTCCACATCGTCATCAGAGAGCTGGTCGAGCCCGGGTTTCAGCTCTGGCGTAGGCGTAGGGGGCGGAACCCAGGGTTCCAGCAGCAACCCCAATGCGACCAGCGGCGCACAGGCGGTGATCCACAACTACGGCAATGTCTACACCACGGGGGCGATTGCCGGGGGCCTGATTGCACAGTCGATCGGCATGGGCGGCGGGGTTGGCGGGTCCACCTCAGTCACCAACGCTGACAGCGAAGGAAACCTGGTGCTCGCCTTCCCGGTGTCCGTCGGCGGCACCTCCGAGGCGGCGAATGGAATCTCCGAGCAGGCGACGGTCACCAGCTCGGGCGCGATCCAGACCCTTGGACACGACAGTTATGGCATCATTGCGCAGTCGATCTCGGGCGGTGGCGGCATCGTCAAGACGCTCGCCGCCAATCTCGACTTTGCCGGCGGTTCGACCAATACCGCTTCGTGGAAGAACTTCACGGGCGACATCAGCCTCGGCTCCGACCATGGCGTCATCTCGGGCTATTCGGGCGCGGCCACGGTGACCACGACGCAGGGTGGCACGATCATTACCAGCGGCGACAACGCCGTCGGCATTCTGGCGCAATCGATCGCCGGCGGCGGTGGGCTTGCCCTTGGCGGCGTCCCGACGGGGTCGAGCGCGCTAGAGTTCCTTGGCAGCGGCGGCAAGACCGGCGGCGTGAACCCGGGGCTCGACCCAGAGAAGCAAAACAGCGGCGTGGTCGTCGAGGTCGGCGACGACATCACCACCTCGGGCCAGGGCGCCGTCGGCGTCTTCGCTCAGTCGGTAGGCGGTGGTGGCGGGGTCTTGGGCAACCTCGGCTGGAGCCAGAGCTTCAAGCTGATGGACCCAAACCACAGCAGCTTTGTCGGCAACGGCGGCGACGTGCAGGTGACCGTCGATGCCGGCGCGACGATCACCACGACAGGCTGGGCTTCGGCCGGCATAATCGCCCAGTCGGTGGGCGGCGGTGGCGGCTGGATCGGAACCCAAAGTGCCGCATTCATCGGCTCGGCCGGCGGCACCGGCCTCGGCTATCCGGTTAACGTGACGGTCAACGGGGCTGTCGATGCGCAGGGGCCGTTCTCGCCCGGCATCCTGGCCCAGTCGACCGGGGGCGCTGACAACGGCGGGATTGGAAGCGGCGACAGAATCTCAGTCACGGTGGGCGGCCCCGCGAACAGCGCGGCCTCGGTCTGGGGCGGCGAAGGCGGCGGCGATGTGGCCGCAGCCGTCTATTTCGCCAATGGCGGCACGGCCAACTCCCCGAACCAGCTCATCAACTACGGTACCATCGCTACGCATGACAACCAGACGGGCACGGCGGTCTTTGGTGACGGGCTTTACTTCGAAGGAACCAACTGGGGTTCGATCACCGGCAACCTTCACCTTGCCCACGGGGACATCACGAACGAGGGCAGCGGCAGCCTGCATCCCTATTCGGAAATCGATCTGGGCGGGGGGGAACTGGTTAACAAGGGCGTACTCGACCTCACGGCCGGCCCGTCCGAGACGACGCTGTCCGGTAGCTATGCCGGGATTGCGAGCAGTTCGATCCAACTCGGCGCCGACTTCCTGCAGGGAACCTCGGACCATCTGACGGTGACGGGCGACGCGACAGTGAACAGTCGACTGAGGTTCAGCAGTACCACTCTTGTGCCTTCGCCGGTCATGGTGATGACCGTCGAAGGGACGCTGACGCTGGCCGAAGATCTGGGGGCGGAGCGTGTCGGGCCGGTGTTCAGCTTTTCCCCGACGATCGCCGGCAAGTCACTTGTGGTGACGCCACGTGCCGACTTCACGACCAGTGGACTAAACCAGGATCAAGCGAGCCTTGCCGGGCATCTGCAGCGCGTCTGGGACGGTGAGAATCCCGGCGCACTTGCCCACGGGTTTGCTGCCCTCTCGGATCTGGCTGACGACCCGAGCTATGTCGCCGCTCTGGAAAGCCTCATCGACCGTCAGGTCGGGGCTATCGCGACGGCTCGTGTCGACTCGAGCCGCGCCTTCGTGGCCAACATGAACAGCTGCCCCGTCTTCGTCGGAGATGGCCTGCTGATGCAGGAAACCAACTGCGGATGGATCCGTGGAATAGGCGGCCGACTTGATGCGACCGGAAATGCCGGTTCAGGCGGCTTCAACGCCGATGCCACGACCGCGCAATTGGGCGGGCAGTACGAAGCATGGGACAACGTCTTCGTGGCTGCGTCTCTTGCCTACGAATCCAGCACGCTGACCACTGATGATGGACTGTCTTCGGCAGATGGAAGCGTCTGGATGGGTGGACTGGGTTTGAAGTACCAGTCAGGTCCCCTTCTGGCGTCGGCCATGCTGGATGCGGGGTCTGGCAGCTTTGACTCGTCGCGCAGGATCATTGTCGGTGACGACGTGTTCACCGCGAACAGTGCACCGGACGTGGCCAACGCGGGCCTTCATGGGCGAATTTCCTACCAGTTGCCCTACCAGGGCTTCTATCTGCGGCCATCGCTTGACCTCGATGCCTCGCACGTCGATCTTGGCGGCTACACCGAGACGGGTGGCGGGGAATTCAATCTTGCGGTCGAAGGTACTGACGGATGGGTCTTTGCGGCCACGCCAGCCCTCGAGGTCGGCACCCGCATCGACGCAGGCAACGGCACGGTCCTGCGCCCCTATCTTGGGATTGGGGCGACGCTGACGAATGGCAACGACTGGGCTGTCGAGTCCCGGTTCGCCGGCGCCGATGCCTCTGCGGGCAGCTTTACCTCGACGATCGATAATCCGGACACGCTTGGTCTCATTCGTGCAGGTGTCGAAGTCATGTCGTCGAAGAATTTTTCGGCAACGCTGTTGTATAATGGCGCCTTCGCTGACGGCTACTCGGCCAATGCAGGAGCCGTCAAGCTAACGTGGCGCTTCTGACGCGTCCAGCAAGAGAGCGCACGAATGGCCGGGCAATCGGAAGAATGCGCGGCCACTCCAGATCGGCCTATTCAAGTGAACCGGAGACAATGATGACTGGACGCGCAGCAGGTATCTTCCCGGGGGAACGGCATCTCAACGGCACCCAGACAACGGGGCGCGAGTTCAAGAACCTGAGCCAGCCGGAATTTGACATCCGGCAGACAGACAACGTCGGAATTCCGGTTCGGGACGGTGTGGTTCTGATGGCCGACCTGTTCCAGCCGGATACCGAAGGCAGATTCCCTGCGCTCCTGTCCTTTTCGCCCTATCCTCGCCAGATCCAGAATGTCGGTGCGCCACTCGGTTTCATCGAGGCGGGGGCCACAGACTTCTTTGTGCCACGGGGCTATGCCCAAGTGATCGCCAATGCGCGCGGCACATGCGGCTCGGGCGGGGCGTGGACATTTCTTGATCAGCAGGAAAGGGACGATCTCTACGATCTGATCGAGTGGATCGCCGCACAGCCCTGGTGCGATGGAAACGTCGGTATGCTCGGCGTCAGCTACTTTGGAATGGCGCAACTGGCCGCCGCCGTGACGAGGCCGCCGCACCTCAAGGCCATCGCCCCGCTTCTGACCACGGATGACCTCTACGAGGCTGTCTGGCACAACGGCCTGCTCAACTCCGGCTTCATCTCGGCCTGGCTGCCTGCCGTCGGAGTGCTGTCGCAGCGCCCGGACGACTTCTGGCGCAGTTGGCGGATCGACGCAGCGCGGGACCTCCTGCACATCCCCGCGGTTCACGCGAGACTGCAGCACCTGAACGGCGAAAGGATCGTGACCGTCCTGAAGGACGTGATCCACGCACCGTATCCCGAGCAGCCCTTTGGCGAACTCTGGCGCGCGATGGCTGTCGAACATCCGATGCGCGATGCCTTCTGGGATGCCCGCAACACGAGGCCCCTGTTGGGCACGCTCGACATCCCGGTCTATCTGGGTGCGGATTGGGACAATGTACCGCTGCACCTGCCCTCGACCTTCACCGCCTGGGAGGCGTTGAAGGGCAACCCGAATGTTCGGATGGCGATGCTCCAGCCCGGCGGGTTCTCCTGGCCATGGGAGGCGCTGCATTATGAGGTGCTCGCCTGGTACGATCACTGGCTGAAGGGACAGGACACCGGCGTGATGGATGGTCCGCCGATCCGCTATCAGATGCCCGGAACGGAGGGCTGGCGCGAAGCTGCGGACTGGCCGCCAGAAGAGGCCTCCCTCACCGCGTTCACCTTGCGCTCGGATGGCGTTATGGGGACCGAAGAGGATGGCCCAGGCCAGCGCAGCTATCTGTATGTCCCGGCCGGCTCGGGCGAGCCAAACAACGCCAATCCGCACGTACTGCCGGATCGGCTGATCTGGGAAACGGCCCCTTTCGAAGCGCCCGTGGAGTTCGCCGGAAACATCGCACTGACGCTGGAGGCCCGCATCACCGGGCTCGACACCGGCTGGATAGCCGTCCTCTACGATGTCCCGCCTGACGGCGAGCCAGAGGCTATCACAGCTGGTTGGCTGCGGGCGAGCCTTTCGGCCGTTGACCCGGCGAGGTCGCGGCCAGGTGCGCCGGTTTTGGATTGCAGTCAACCCAACCCCGTCGGTCCCGGGAAGCTGACCGTCTATCGCATCCCGATGGTCCCGAACGCCCGCCATCTGGTGCCGGGCCACGCCCTCCGGCTGATCATTGCGTCGACTGACGAGACAGACAAATCCCCTACAGTCTTGGGCTTCACCCATTCCGTTGTTCGGGAAGCGAGTCACAACACTATCCTGAATAGATCAAAACTATGGCTGCCGTGGTTGCCAAGAGCGATTCCGTTTCAATCAAATCCACCTGCTTGAAACAGAAACACGACATTCTCAATGGTCTGACGGTCTTGGTGTTCGTTCTATCTGAATCAGACCGAACTAAAGCTGGTCTGGGCTCAGGCCCCATTGCTCTCGCGCTTGGGGCATGTTTCAGGCTCGGTGACGAGACTTACCCTTGAGAAAGCTCTTCTGGCTGACGGGCGCCGGAATGGCTTGGCTGGAGAAGTTCTTTCCCACAGCCATGACAAGCAGCGAGGCGACGACCGTCGCGTGCCGGGTGGCAGAGTCTTAATCAATTACAACAGCTTGCGCTGGCGCAGCGCCGCCGGTCTATGGTCCTGCATCCCCGGCCTGAAGTCCCGTGCCACGCCCATCAGGCATGACAAGGTCCACCAAGAATGTCGCAACAGGATCGAGGCCATGTTCGGGCGGCTGAAGGAATGGCGACGGGTCACTATCCGCCAAGACCGATGCCCGAAGATCTTCGCGTCTGCCACAGCAGTCGCGGCCACCATCGTGATCTTGACATGAAACAAGCACAAGCGCTGACCCTGGCATGAAGGGTCAAGAGCCTTCGAGAAACCTGTACCCGATGCCGGGCTCGGTCATGATGAAGCGTGGGTTTGAGGCATCGTCGCCAAGCTTCTGCCTCAACTGACGAACATAGACCCGCAGGTACTGGCTGTCGTCGACATGGGCCGGTCCCCAGATGGCCTTCAGGATCATCTCCTGGGTGACAAGGCGTCCACGGTGGTTGGCAAGCATCCAAAGGAGGTCGAACTCGCGCCTCGTCAGATGGAGCGGGCGGCTGTCAAGTGTCGCAGAATGGTCGGTGGCGTCGATCCGGAGCGGGCCGGCCGCAATGACCGGCAGGGCGGAGTCTGTTGCCCGATCGCGCAACAGACCCCTGACGCGGGCCAGAAACTCCTTCACGCCGAAGGGTTTGACCACATAGTCCTGCGCGCCGGCGTCCAAAGCCTCAACCTTGCCGGCCTCGTCCGCGCGGACCGAAAGGATCAGGACGGGAACCTGACTCCAGCCGCGCAGGTCGCGCAGGACGGAAAGGCCGTCCGCATCGGGCAGGCCAAGGTCCAGCACGACAAGGCCCGGGGCCTCGCGGGCGGCGGCCGCACGGCCGGCGTGCGCGGTGGCTGCTTCGATCACGCCGTAACCCTCGGATTCCAGTGCCACGCGAAGAAGGCGGCGGATCGGGGCCTCGTCGTCGATGACCAGGACACGGGCGGCGGTCATGTGGAAACCTCGGGGTTGTACAGCGGCAGTTCAATGACCATGCGCGTGCCGGTGCCGTCGGGTGCGGCCGCCTCGGCCCGGATCGCGCCGCCCATCGCCTCGACCAGGCCCTTGCAGATCGCCAGTCCCAGGCCGGTGCCCGCGCGCTGGCGGTCACCGATGGCCACGCGGTAGAACATGTCGAAGACCCGCGCCCGGTCGGCCTGCGGGATGCCAGGGCCCTGGTCAGCAATCGAGATCTCGACCCGCACACCCTTCTGTGTCGCGCCGACAATGATCGCCGAGCCTTCGGGGGAGTACTTGGCTGCGTTGTCGAGGATGTTGACGACGACCTGCTCCAGAAGCACCCCGTCGGCCAGGATCAGCGGCAGGTTCGGGGCGAGGTCCACCTGCAGATCATGCCCGCGCAACACGCCCTTCATTCGCGCACGCGCTCCGCCAACGATCTCGGCCACATCCTGGGGTGCAAGGCGAGGTGTCAGCGCGCCATGGCCAAGGCGCGTCATGTCAAGCAGGTTCTGGACATAGCGGTCCAACCGTTCGCCTTCCTCGCGGATGTTTTCCGCAAGGGTGTGGCGGGCCGTTGACGGCAGGTCGTTATCAGCCAGGTGCCCTGCCGCGCCGATGATGGTGACAAGTGGCGTGCGCAGGTCGTGACTGACACTGTTCAGAAGCGCCGTGCGCAGGCGTTCAGTTTCCGTGGCAAGCTGGGTGGCAGCAAGATCTTCGGTAAGCCGCAGACGTTCCAGCGCGAGCGCGATCTGGTCGATCAGCGCGTCAAGAAGTCGCCGGTCAGTGCGCGCAAGTTGGCGGTCGTCCTCGTAGGCGATGCCAAGAACCCCCAGCCGTCGGTCGCCGGCAATGAGCGGCAGAAAGAACCAGCGTGCCGTTGGCAGGGTGTCCGATCCGCGTCCCGCAGGCTCTCCCTTCTCCCAGGTGAATTGCGCGGCGGACTGGTCTCGCACCTCCAGCCGGTCCTCGGGTGGAAATCCACCGACGACCTGCAACTCTGTCCCGCGAGGCATCAACAACACCGACTCGCAGCGCAGGGTCGTTGCCACGTGGCTGACCGAAGCCCAAATCACATCGTCCGCCGTCGCGGCAGCCGCGACACGCCGGCTGAAGTCGTATAGCTTGTTCGTCCGATCGGCGATGGCCGTCTGGGCCTCGATCCGGGCACGAAGGCGGGCTGCCAGATTGCCTGTCACCAGCGAAGCGGCAAGGAAGAGGCCAAGCGTCAGAAGCTCGCTCCGGTCGGTGACGGTGAAGGTCAGCCGGGGATCGACGAAGAAGAAGTCGTAGGAGAGGAACCCCAGGACCGAGGCCAACGCGGACGACGCCATCCCGCGCCGGCTGGCAACAACGACCACGGCGGTCATGAACAGAAGGGCAAGCGAGGCGACCGGGAACAGACGATCCACTGCCCAGGCACAACCCGAAGCGACGGCGACCGCCAACACAGCCTCGGCCCAGGCGCGCGGCTCGGCCTCCAACTGCGGCAACCGGAAATGGCTGGCCTGCGGTTTCGCGTCGGGTTCCGAGGCGACCGTAACCTCGAACGGCCCGGACCGCCGCAGGATGTCGGTTGCGACATCTTCTGACGTCCAGCGAACCCAGAATGGGCGGGGTCGGGGACGACCGATCACGATGCGCCGCACGTTTCGGTCGCGGGCATAGGTCAGGATGGCCTCGGCCACGTCGTGCTCGGCCTCGAGCGTGGCGAGTACCGCGCCCAGCCGTTCGGCCAACCGCAGACTGCCCGCCAGCCGGTCCTTGTCAGCCTCGGGCAGAGCCTCCATCCGCGCCTGTGCAACGTTCAGCGCGATCCATTCCGCCCGGGCCCGGTCGGCGCTGCGCTTGGCGACCCGGATGGCCTCGCGCGCCGCAGGGCTTTCGTTGATGCAGACGAGAATGCGTTCCTGTGTGGGCCAGGGGCCGGCGATGGCATTGGCCGCCATGTGCTCGCGCAGTTGTGCATCCACCCGATCTGCGGCCGTGCGCATCGCAAGTTCGCGCAGCGCTGTCAGGTTGCCCTTGACGAAGAAGGAACCAAGCGCGCGCGACGCCTGGTCTGCCGGATAGACCTTGCCCTGCTTCAGCCGATCCAACAGTTCGTCCGGCGGCAGGTCGATCAGTTCGATCTCGTCGGCCATCTCCAGCGCACCGTCCGGAACCGTCTCGCGCACGCGGACGCCGGTGATCCGGGTCACGGTCTCGTTCAAGGTCTCGATGTGCTGGATGTTCAGCGTCGTATAAACGTCGATCCCGGCGGCCAGCACCTCCTCGACATCCTGCCAGCGCTTCTCGTGGCGGCTTCCATCGGCATTGGTATGCGCCAGTTCGTCGATGAGGGCGAGGTCAGGCTTGCGAGCCAGAAGACCGTCAAGGTCCATCTCGGTCAGCACGCGGCCCTGATAGATCACGGGCTTGCGCGGCAGTTGCGTCAGGCCAGCGAGCTTGGCCTGCGTCTCGGCCCGGCCATGCGTTTCGATAAGCGCGGCGACCACGACGCGGCCCTTGGCCGCCTCGCGGTGGGCGTCGTCAAGCATGGCCCAGGTCTTGCCCACGCCGGGGGCCGCACCAAGAAAGACCTTCAATCGCCCCCGCCCCTCACGCTCCGCATGGGCGAGGAGAGCTTCGGGAGAAGGACGAATCTCGGCATCAGTGGTCATCAGTTGCCAGCGGGGGGCAGCGGGAAGGACTCGTCAAGCGCGATGTTGGTCAACAGGACGTTAACGCGCGTCTCGCCATAGAGGCCAAGGGTCCGGCCCTCGACCGCCGCTTCGATCAAGGCGCGCACCGCCGCCGGGTCGGCCCCACGCGCGGCGGCGATCCGGTCGGCCTGGGCCAGTGCCGTTTCTGGGCTGATGTCGGGGTCGAGGCCCGATCCGGATGCCGTAATCGCGTCGATCGGTGCGGGTGCGCCGTTCAGCACTTCCCACGCGGCACGACGTTCCGCGACGTCCGCGATCAGGGCGGCAGAGGTGGGCCCAAGGTTCGACGCGCCGGTCCCGGCCGCATTCCAGTTGCTGGCAGAGGGGCGGGGGTGAAGGTAGCCCTCGCCCACGAAGGGCTGCGCGATGAGCAAGGAACCGACGACCTCGCCCCCCCGCTCCACTAGGCTGCCATTCGCGGCGGCGGGGAACAGGCCATGCGCGATGCCGGTCATGGCAAAAGGATAGGCGAGACCCGTCAAGACAGTGAAGAACGCGGTCAGGGCGATGGCGGGGCGAAGCTGGGACAGCATCCGAAGGTTCCTCAGGCAAGGTGAAGCGCAACAAGGGCCAGGTCGATGGCCTTGATGCCGATGAAGGGCACGATCAGGCCGCCAAGGCCGTAGACAGTCAGGTTCCGGCGCAGCAGCGCGGCGGCGGTGGCGGGGCGATACTGCACGCCCCGCAGGGCCAGCGGCACCAGCGCCACCAGGATCAGCGCGTTGAAGATCACGGCTGACAGGATCGCCGAAGTCGGCGATGCGAGGTCCATGATATTCAGCACGCCAAGCCCGGGATAGGCCGCAACAAAGATCGCGGGCAGGATGGCGAAATACTTGGCCACGTCATTGGCGATGCTGAACGTGGTAAGCGCCCCGCGGCTGATGAGAAGCTGCTTGCCGACCAGCACGACCTCGATCAGCTTCGTCGGGTCGCTGTCGAGGTCGATCAGGTTCGCGGCTTCCTTCGCCGCAGGCGTCCCCGCGTTCATCGCCACGCCCACGTCCGCCTGCGCGAGGGCCGGTGCGTCATTGGACCCGTCGCCACACATCGCGACCAGCCGCCCGCCCACCTGTTCGCGGCGAATGAGGTCCAGCTTCATCTCGGGCGTGGCTTCAGCCAGGAAATCATCCACCCCGGCCTCGGCGGCAATGGCAGCAGCGGTCAGGGGGTTGTCCCCGGTGATCATCACCGTCCGGATGCCCATGGCGCGCAGTTCCGCAAAGCGTTCGCGGACGCCGGGCTTCACAATGTCCTTCAGATGGACCGCGCCCAGGATCTCGTTCCCCTCGGCCACCAGAAGCGGCGTGCCGCCCGACCGCGCAATGGCGTCTACCTGAGAGGCCAGCGGCTGCGGCGGGGTCTTGCCGGTCAGTCGAATGATGGCGTCCGTCGCCCCTTTGCGGAATGACTTGCCTTCGGCGTCCAGGCCAGAAAGGCGCGTCTGCGCCGTGAAGGCCACGGGTTCGGCCCCTTTCGGCATCTCAGGCACAGCTCCCAGCACCTCGCGTGCCTTGTCGACGATGGATTTCCCCTCGGGCGTCTCATCGGCAAGCGAGGCCAGCGCCGCCGCCCCGGCCAGACGCTCCAGCGAGATCCCCGGTGCAGGGATCAGCGCATCGGCCATCCGGTTGCCGAAGGTGATCGTCCCGGTCTTGTCCAGAAGAAGCGTGTCGACATCCCCCGCCGCCTCGACCGCGCGGCCCGATTTGGCAATGACATTGGCCTTCACCAATCGGTCCATCCCGGCAATCCCGATGGCGGAAAGGAGCCCGCCAATGGTTGTGGGGATCAGCGTCACGAACAGGGCTCCGAGGACGACGACCGGGATCGCTGCGCCCGAATAGCTCGCAAAGGCCGGCAGAGTGACCACGACAAAGAGAAAGATCAACGTCAGGCCGACCAGAAGGATGTTCAGGGCGATCTCGTTCGGGGTCTTCTGCCGTTCGGCGCCCTCCACAAGCGCGATCATCCGGTCAAGGAAGCTCTTCCCCGGCTCCGCCGTTACCCGGATCACCAGCCAGTCAGAGACGACGGTGGTGCCGCCAGTCACGCCCGACCGGTCGCCCCCCGCCTCGCGGATCACTGGCGCGCTTTCGCCGGTGATCGCGCTTTCGTTGACGGATGCCACACCGCGCACCGCCTCTCCATCGGTCGGGATGATCTCACCGGCCGAGACATAGACATATTGGCCGGGGCGCAATGCGGTCGACAGAACCTCTGCCGCCCGTTCCGGGCTTTCGTCAGAGGTGGACAGCAGCCGCACCTTGGCTTCCGACTTGGTGGCCCGCAGCGTGTCGGCCCTGGCCTTGCCGCGCCCCTCGGCCAAGGCCTCGGCGAAGTTGGCGAAAAGGACGCAGAGCCACAGCCAGGCCGAGATGTGCAGGCTGGTGCCCGCGCCATCCGCCCCGGCCAGCAAGTCGCGCAGGCCAAGAACCGTCGTCATCGCCGCGACCACGGCGGTCACAAAGATCACCGGGTTCTTCCATAGAACCCGTGGGTTCAGCTTGTTGAAGCTTTCGCGGATGGCTGCGGGGTAAAGGCCGCTCATGTCGGCCGTCTTTGCATGTTTGGACATGGGTTCGCCTCAGAAGCTCTCCCCGGCCAACCGCGCGGTCTCTTCCGCGATGGGGCCAAGGGCAAGAACAGGGAAGAAGGTCAGCGCGCCAAGGATGACCACGGTCAGGACGAGCAGCGTCACAAACAGCGGCCCGTGCGTCGGGAAGGTGCCCGAGGTAACGGGGGCCTGGGGCTTCCGCACCATCGAACCGGCGATGGCCAAGAGCGGCACGATGATCGCGTAGCGGCCAAGCAGCATGATGATCCCGAGCGCGGTCGTCTGCCAAGGGTTCGCGGCACCCCAGCCCCCGAAGGCGCTGCCGTTGTTGCCGGTGGCGGACGAGTAGGCGTAAAGGATCTCGGACAGCCCGTGCGGACCTGCGTCCTGCACCGAGGTCAGCGCCGCCGGAACGGTGCTGGCGATGGCCCCGCCAACCAGGATGCCCAGCGGCATCGACAGGAAGGCCAGGACCGCCAGCGTCACTTCACGTCCTTCGATCTTGCGGCCCAGGTATTCGGGCGTGCGGCCCACCATCAGCCCAGCCAGGAACACGGCCAGGACGACATAGAGGAGCATCCCGTAAAGACCCGCACCGACCCCGCCGAAAATCACCTCGCCGATCTGCATGAAGACCATCATCACAAGGCCGGACAGCGGCATGAACGAGTCATGCATCGCGTTGACAGACCCGTTCGAGGCCGCCGTGGTCGAAGCCGCCCAGAGCGAGGACAGCATCGCGCCGAAACGCTGCTCCTTGCCCTCCATATTCGCGCCGAGGCCCAGTGCCGGGTTCCCGGCAACCTCATAAAGATGGATCACCGCGAGCCCAGCCACGAACATCACCGCCATCGCAGCAAAGATCGCCCAGCCCTGCCGCCGGTCGCCGACCATGCGACCGAAGAGGAAGCAGAAGGCGACCGGGATCAGCAGGATCGACAGGCTCTGTGCCAGGTTCGAGCCGATGGTCGGGTTCTCGAACGGATGGGCCGAATTCACGCCAAAGAAGCCGCCGCCGTTGGTGCCAAGCTGCTTGATCGCAATCTGCGCGGCGGCAGGTCCGCGGGCGATCACTTGCTCGCTTCCCTCGACGCCGGTAACGGTGACCGCGCCCTGAAGGGTCTGCGGCACACCCTGCCAGCTCAGGAAGACCGCCAGCAGGATCGCCAGCGGCAAAAGGATCCATAACGTCGACCGGGTCATATCGACCCAGAAGTTGCCGAGGGCAGAGCCTTTCGGCGCAGCGAAACCCCGGATCACCGCGACGGCCACCGCCATGCCCGTTGCGGCACTGACAAAGTTCTGCACGGTCAGCCCGGCCATCTGGCTCAGATAGCTCAGCTGCGCTTCGCCGGAATAGGCCTGCCAGTTGGTGTTGGTCACGAAACTGACGGCGGTGTTGAAGGCCAGGTCGGGCGACACCGAGGCGATGCCGTCAGGGTTCAGGGGAAGCGCCCCCTGAAGCCGCAGAATTGTGTAGAGAACGACGAACCCCACCAGGTTGAAGGCCAGCACCGCCAGCGCGTAGGCAGACCAGCTCATGCTACGGTCGGGTGCGGCCCCACACAGGCGCAGCAGTGCGCTTTCGAAACGCAAGAGCGGGCCGGGCAGCGTGCCGTCGTAGACACGCGCCATCCACACAGCAAGCGCCCAGCCGAGGCCGACAAGGACAATGAAGTAGAGCGCGTAGGCAAGCAGAGTCATCGCGCGCCCCTCAAAACCGCTCGGGGCGCAGCAGTGCGAGCCCGAGATAGACGAACAGGCCCGCCGCGACGGCAAGGCCAAGGATCAGGTCGAACATGGCGGCCCTCACATCCGTTCGGCGACACGCACGCCGATGGCAAACACCACGAACCCGACGAAGCCGAGAGCGAGATACACAAGATCAAGCATGGGAATTCTCCGGTAACCCGGACCAGAGCATCCTTGAGGGTCGCGTAAAGATGCCATGCGAGACTTCGGCGCCTCGCGTAAGGAAGACGTAAAGGCGTGAAGACAGCCGATGCCGAGGGGCATGTCCGACCTACCTCCGCAACCCGAACCGCTCGGGAAGCTGCGGCTGGCCGTCAGAGGATGGCCGACTGCGCCAAGATCAGGAGATGTCCGAACTCGGAAACCGCGACGCGGCATCAAAGGCGCGGGTGGCGCTGGACGCGATGAACGAAGGGCGCATGGCGTCTAGATTGGCTGCCCAAGTCCGGGTCCCGCCCAGGTGTTGACCTCAAGGCTGAACTTGCGTCCCGCCATCTCCGCCCTGTCGGTGGCTTGCCTCCAAAGGGCCGGCCGGCAGCCCCGCCACACCTTCGGCCATCGGGGACGCTGCATCGCCGCGGGTCAGAGGCCCAACCGATCGCAGATTTCCAGAGCAGCGGCGGCATAGGCCTTGCTCACGGAAGCGGCAGGGAGGACTGCCGCAACCGGAGCACGCTCCAGCCCCATGCGCTCGACCTCTGCCGAAGATTGGATCGTGGCGGAAAGGAAGAGGGGCGCCTGCGACTGCCGCAGTTCGGTCATGATGTCCTTGTGCAGCCGCTTGCCGGTTTGCACCATGCTGAAGAGGCCAATCAGTCGATCGGTCGGCATGTCATTGTCGCGGAAGAAATCCATCAGCTGCCGAAGGCTGCGCTGCGACAGGGTTGTCGGGATCACCGGGACGACAAGCGCGTCGGACGCGCGGAA
This sequence comes from Neotabrizicola shimadae, assembly GCF_019623905.1. Lineage (NCBI taxonomy): Bacteria > Pseudomonadati > Pseudomonadota > Alphaproteobacteria > Rhodobacterales > Paracoccaceae > Neotabrizicola > Neotabrizicola shimadae. The sequence continues at coordinate 52,680 of NZ_CP069370.1, forward strand.
CACGTTCTCGGACAGCGTCGACAGCCCGGGCGGGCAATCAAGCAGGATCACGTCATAGTCATGGTCCAGCGCCGCAAGTGCCCTCTTCAGGCGGGACTGCGGGGACTTGAGGCGCGAAAGAAGGACATCGAAGTCGCGGAACGCCTGGTTCGACGGCAAGATGTCGAGGCCGTCGTAATCGCTGCCCCGGATCGCTCGAGCAAGGCGCTCGGCGTCACCGAAGAACCGCTTGCCGGAAAGCTTTTGCGAAGGCTTGACGCGGAAATAGAACCCGGCCGCCCCTTGCGGATCCAGATCGCAAAGCAGGACGCGTTGGCCGTGGCTGGCCAGGGCATAGGCGAGGTTCACCGCAGTTGCCGTCTTGCCGACGCCGCCCTTGTTTGAATAGCAGGCGATCACCTTCACTACACACTCTCCCTGCCTGTGTGGAATAGGCTGCGGAACCTGTGTCTGATGTCCCTGCCGGTAAGGCTGGCCAGGCTCTCCAGGCTGCGCGCCCTTTCCTCGACCTGCTGGCGATGCAACATGGCGGTCAGCGCGCCGATGCTCTGCGCGACGTCCAGCTTGCGGTCGTGGTCCCGATGATCCAGTCCGCGCAGGAATTCCTGCAGGCTCGCCTGTTGTACGGCGCAATCATTCACGAGGCCGAGGTTGTCCTGAAGTGCCTTCAGGGGACGCAGGAGTGCGCGGAATTCGTCCCTCGGAAAGAGCGGTCCAAAGAACTCCATGAGGTAACGCAATTTCTTGCATTCGATCCTCAGGTCATGGATTTCCTCATCTCCGTTCTGCGGTCCGATAGCGGCCGCACGGGCGGCGATGCGCCGGTAGCGTTTCCAGATCAACGCAGATGCATAGTCATGGGCCGGCGCGTCAGCTCGCGGCCCGGGAAGCAGGCCGTTTCGGCCCTGGAACAGGTCGGACAAAGCCGTGACTTCTGCGTCATAGGCTGCCGAGCGCAAGTGTCGAACCAACCGCGCCCGCTCGGTTGTCCGCGCGCGTTCGAGAAGCGCGAACTTCGCGTCCAGGCCCCGGTGCAGACTGCTAGGAAGACGGCCATAGTACGTTTGCCGCTCCAGAAGATAGACATCCAGATCGCGAAGGCGTCCGGTGGGGGCCATCAGACTGGAAAAGCGGCGCTTCAACTCGGCAGTCTGGCCCTCGGCCAGGGCGCCCTTGAACAGACTCAAGACCGAACGAATCTTGCGCAGGGCCACGCGGTAGTCGTGCAGGAACTCGCTGTCATGGTCGGCGATGATCCCGTCTTCGCTCCCCCTGACGATTGGCAGTTGTGCCGCGATGATGGCAACGGCTGCGTCAAACGCGGTGTCGCCCGAGCCAAGTGCTGCGGTGGGCCGGAGTTCGCGCCGCGGTCGTCCCGGGAACAGCCGCTCAAGAAGCCGCGACGGTGTAAGCGCCTCGGCACCGGCGGCTAGAATCCGGCTGTGCAGTGCGGCTAGGGCCTTGTCATAGCCTCGCAGCGGCAATGGAGCGACCAGCGCCACTTCGGCTCCTTCTGTCGCCGTCAGGATCCGGATGAACACCCTGCACCTTGCCTTCGCGTCGGAGTCGACAAACGACAGCGTGATGTCGCGGGTCGTTCCCATGCCAACCGGCAGAAGCCTGCGGAGCGGCGACAGGTCTCCCAGGGCCTGCTTCAACTCGCCTTCGGGCAAGTCAGTGACGAAGCTGACTCGATTGGGTCCCGATTGCCTGATGGCAGATCCGCTCGGGCGGTACAGCATCTGCCCCGTGCCGGTTTCCAGAAGCAACCGCCCCGAGTGCATCAGTGGGCGGGTCACCTGATCCAGCACGGCGAATGCGCCCTCCTCGCGGGCAACCTCCCTGGGCGTTAGCGTGCCGAGCGATTCGGCGGCCAACGCCGCGGCGGCAGCGGGCGTCATCAGAAACGTTTCAATGGGTGGTTGGGGCATGTTTCCTTGTTCGGGCAGCGCCTGAGCGGCCCGTCTGTCTTGTGCGTGATGATCGGTGCAAGACGCGGGGCTATCAGCCCTCGACTGGCGGCGCCGCCGTGTCGGTTGCTGGCGGCTCCTTCGCTTGTGCGGGTTGCTCGGCGGCATCCTCCGACTTGCCTTCGCCGGTCGCATGAGCGGCCACGAAGCCGCGCATGAACCGCCTGATTTCGCGCGCGGCCGTTGTATCCAGCGCATCGCACAGCGTCACAAAGGCCTCGCGCTCCGCCTTGTCGATCCGGATGACCAACTGGCTGCCCTTACCCTTGCCCTTGCCTTCCGATTTCTTGCCCATCGTTCCCCAAGGCGCTCAAATTTGCCTATCAAATGTATATACAATCAGGAGGCCATGCAAGGACCAACGAAAAAGGCCACCCGCGCGGGCGGGTGGCCAAGTTTCCGCACCGACAGGGAAAGGGGTCAGAACTTCCAGCGGGCACCCACCATGAAGGAGTCCGAGTCGTCATACGAGACCGTCTCCGAGTCCAACCCGTAGCTGCGATAGCCGGCATAGAGTTCGGTCGACTGTTCTTTCAGGGCCTGCACCGCCATCAGACCCCAGGACGAGCCCGAGCCGTCAAGGCCGATGTCGTTGGACGAGTAGTATTCGGCCGCAAGCGAGGTGGCTCCGATGTCCCAGATATCGCCGGTCCAGCCCGCCTTGACGTAGACATAGTCGCCGCCGTCCATGTACTGGCCAAGAGCGATCGTGCCGTTCACGCCCGAAGGCTCGTGAAGGGCGGAGACCGAGCCCATCACGGCCTCCGTCGAGTCACCGCCATCCTTGGGGACCGTGTAGTTGTAACCAAGGCCCGCACCAAGCTTCACGTCGCCCAGCGTGTTCTCGTAGCGGATGGCCGCGTCGTAGTAGTACTTGTTGTCACCCGACAGGACGTTTTCGCCGGCCGCCGCAGAGAACTTGAACCCGTTGAAATCCGGGGTGTCATAGCGAAGGCGCATCCGGCGCGAGCCTTCGAGGTTGATGAACACGTTCTTGATCTTGATCGAGGAAAGCGTGCCGTCCGACTCCCGGAAGGCGAAGCCACCCGCCACGGCCTGATAGTCGGAGTAACCGATGATCGTGGTCTTCGAAAAGTCGATTTCCGCGATCTTGTCGGTCGCCATGTCGCCCTGGCCCAACCACACCGTACCGAAGTCCGCCTGGTACGAGACTTCCAGCTTGCGGATGTCGTTCTCGCTCCAGCTGTACCATTGCTGGCCGTCGAAGCTGGTGATGTTCAGGTTGTTCGACTGGAAGAAGCCGAGCGAGGTTTCGAAGTTGAACTTCAGCGAGGTTTCGTCGGCGAAGGGCCAGTTGACCGTGATCCCGACGCGGCTGTTCGAGTTGTTGTTGTCGACAAGCCCGGCGTTCGATTCCTGCCCGTCGTCATAAGACAGGTAGGCGGGGCTCAACTGGCCGTACAGCTTGACCGACGACCCGCTCGGATTGGTGAATTCCTGTGCCGCCGCAGGGCAAGCGATGGCCGTGCACAGAAGGGCAACGCGTGTAACTCTCATCCCTGATCTCCGATCTCGCTGCCAGGACGCAACGCATGTCCCAATGGTTAAATCGACGTGACGGCGCCCCCATGAAGGGCTTTGGACGATGCCGTGAAATGCAGGAAACAGCCGTGTGACAATGGCTGAAGAGCCAGGTCACGCAGTGAACGGTTCGGTGTCCCGTTCCGGATTCAGATCGGTCTGATCGTATGGCTTCATCCGGGAAAGCCATTCAAGGATCGTGGACAGCGCCTCGGTTTCGTCAAGGAACGGGACATGGCCGCGACCTGGGATTTCGGCAAACAACAGGTCCGGTCGGCGGCGGCGAATCTCTTCAACCGTGGCGCGGCTCAGCACGTCCGAGTTTTCCCCGCGGATCACGGCCATCGGCATTCCGGCGCAAGCGTCGAACTGCGGCCACAGATCGGGCAAGGGACCTCCGCCCGCCATCGCGGCATCGAAAGCCATGCGCAGGGCAGGGTCATAGGTCAGCCCGACCCTGCCGTCGAGTTGGACGTAGTGGCGCACCGCCTCTTCCTGCCAGCGAAGCGGCGGAACATGGTCGAAACCCGGCATGGCCGCCGGCATCCGGTCGACGACCTCTTCCAGGGTCCGGACCGTGGGTTCAACTCCGATGTAGGTGCCAATCCTCTCCAGCCCGGCACGTTCGATCACCGGGCCGACATCGTTCAGGCAAAGCCCCAGCAACCGCCGGCCCGGCATCGCCCCGATCACCAGACCGATCAGCCCACCGCGCGAGGACCCGAGCAGCGCGACGCGCTCCAGCCCCAGATGGTCCAGCAGCGCCAGCGCGTCGCTCGCTTCCTGCCCCACGGTATAGGTTGCGGCACCGGTCCAGTCCGATCCGCCCCGTCCCCGGCTGTCCAGCCGGATCAGGCGGATGTTGTCGGGCAGGTGGCGCGCCAGGTAGTCGAAGTCACGCCCGTCGCGCGTCAAACCGGCCAGCACGAGAAGCGGAAAACCGTGTCCCTCGTCCCGGTAGGCAAGCCTGGTCCCATCCTCGGTCCGGAACGACGCCATCCCTCCGCCTCGGGTGCAAGTCAGTGCTGCGGATAGTCGGCAAAGCCCTTGCCGCTCTTGCGGCCAAGATAGCCGGCCGCCACCATCTGCTTCAACAGCGGACTGGGCCGGTACTTCGGATCATCGAAGCCCTGGTAAAGCGTTTCCATGATGTTCAGAACCACGTCCAGGCCGATCAGATCGCCCAGGGCCAGCGGCCCCATTGGATGATTGGCGCCCAACTTCATCATGCTGTCGATGTCCTCGGGCGTCGCCAGGCCCTCGTAGACGCAATTGATCGCCTCGTTGATCTGCGGAGCCAGCAGGCGGTTCACGATGAAGCCGTAGCTGTCCTTGCTGACGCGCGGCGTCTTGCCGATGGCGCGCGTCAGGTCGGTAACGGCTTCGGCCACCGCATCCGTCGTCTGCAAGGCGCGGATGATCTCGACCAGTTGCATCACCGGAACGGGGTTGAAGAAATGCATCCCGATCACGCGGCCCGGATGGGCCGATGCGGCGGCAAGTTCCGTCAACGAGATCGACGAGGTGTTCGACGCAAAGATCGCGTCATGGCGGCAGATCCCGTCCAGCTTGCGGATCACCTCGGCCTTCACGTCCAACCGTTCGATGATCGCCTCGATCACGATGTCACGGTCGTCCAGAAGGTCGAAGACGGTGGTGCTGGACACCCGTGCCATTGCGGCGGCCGCCTGCGGCTCGGTCAGGCTCCCCTTCTTCACCAGCCGCTGCAGGCTGGTCTCCATGCTGCGCCGGGCACGGTCCAGGGCAGGTTCGGACAGGTCCTGCATCAGCACGTGATGCCCTGCGACGGCAAACACCTGCGCGATGCCGCTTCCCATGGTCCCTGCGCCGATGACGCCGATCTTGCTCAGTTCGGTCATTAGCTTCTCCTTCCGGCAATCGGCGGCATCAAGCCAGGGCCATTTCAGGCACGTCGTCAGGCACCACCAGCGCGCCCTCCGTGGCGGCGCGGATCTCCTCGATCGAAACGCCCGGAGCACGTTCGCGCAGGATCAGCCCGGCAGCGGTGGGCTCGATGACCGCGAGGTCCGTCACCACCAGATCGACGCGGCGCAAAGCCGTCAGCGGCAGGGTGCAGCGTGGCACGATCTTGGACTGCCCCCGGGCGGCATGCTGCATGGCAACGACAACGCGGGCGGCTCCCGTGACCAGATCCATCGCGCCGCCCATGCCCGGCACCATCTTGCCCGGCACCTTCCAGTTCGCCAGATGCCCTGCCTCGTCCACCTGCAACCCGCCCAGCACCGTCATGTCCAGGTGACCGCCCCGGATCAGACCGAAGCTCATCGCGCTGTCGATGCTGGCGGCCCCCGGCACAGCCGTCACGAAGCCGCCACCGGCATCCGTCAGGTGGCTGTCCTCCATGCCCTCCGGCGGGCGGGCGCCAAGGCCGATCACGCCGTTTTCGGCCTGGAAGAACACGCCCAGGCTGGCGGGCACGTAATTTGCCACAAGCGATGGAAGGCCGATGCCAAGGTTGACAAGCGAACCTGGGGCGATTTCCCGCGCAACGCGCCGGGCGATGAGTTCCTTGGCGTCCATGACAAGCTCCTTCACGCCGCGCGGATCAGCAGATGATCGACCAGGACGCCCGGCGTCTTGACTGCATCGGGAGGGATCACGCCGACCGGCACGATGCTCTCCGCCTCGGCAATCACCATGCGTCCGGCCAGCGCGATGATCGGGTTGAAGTTATGCGCCGTCAGCAGATAGCTGAGGTTGCCAATATAGTCGGCCTGCCAGGCGCCGATCAGGGCGAAGTCGGCCTTCAGCGGCGTTTCCACAAGGAAGCGCCCGCCCTCGACTTCGACGACCTGCTTGCCCTCTTCCACTTCGGTCGACAGCCCGGTGGGGGTCAGCACCCCGCCCAGACCCATGCCGCCGGCGCGGATGCGCTCGATCAGCGTGCCCTGCGGCACCAGTTCGCAGGTGATCTCGCCCGAGATCATCTTGGCCTGGGTCTCGGGGTTCAGCCCGATGTGGCTGGCGATGACGCGGGTCACGAGGCCGGCCGAAATCAACTTGCCGATGCCCTTGCCGGGCATGGCGGTGTCGTTTGCAATGACGGTCAATCCGCCCACGCCGCGCGCCACGATCGCGTCGATCATGCGTTCGGGTGTGCCCACCGCCATGAACCCGCCGATCATCAGGCTGGCGCCTTCCGGAATCAGGCCGGCCGCCGCCTCGGGCGTAAGTGCCCCCTTCATGCCGCTTCCCTCTCTGCAAGACCGACCGCCGCGCGCGCGGCGCGCGCGATGACAAGTTCCTCGTTCGTCGGCACCACCATCACGGTCGTGCTTGCCATATCGGACGAAATCACCTGCGCATTGGCAGCGTTCCGGCCAGGGTCGATCTCGATCCCCATCCAGCCCAGCCGGTCGCAGATGCGGGTCCGCACCAGGCGCGAATTCTCGCCGATGCCACCGCAGAAGATCAGCGCATCCATCCCGCCCATGGCGGCGGCCATCGAGCCGATCTCGCGCTGGCAGCGGAACACGAAGTAATCGATCGCCTCGGCCGCCTCAGGCGTGCCGGCGGCTTCCAGCTCGCGCATGTCGTTCGACAGGCCGGACAGCCCCAGAAGGCCAGATCGCTTGTACAGCAGGTCCGAGATCTCGGCGGGGGTCATGCCCTTCTGATCCATCAGATACAGAAGTACCCCCGGATCGACCTGCCCGCTGCGGGTGCCCATGGGCAATCCGTCCAGCGCCGAAAAGCCCATGGTCGAAGCGATGGAGCGGCCGCCGGTCATGCCGCACATCGAGGCGCCGTTGCCAAGATGCGCCACCACCACCCGGCCCTCTGCCAGATGCGGCGCGATGCGGGCCAGCTCACCGGCAATGTAGTCATAGCTCAGCCCGTGAAAACCATAGCGCCGCACGCCCTCGTCATATAGCGCGCGGGGCAGGGCAAAAGTGTCGTTGACCCAGGGGTGACTGCGGTGGAAGGCCGTGTCGAAGCAGGCCACCTGCGGCACGCCGGGGAAGGCAGCCATGGCGGTGCGGATTCCGGCCAGGTTGTGCGGCTGGTGCAGGGGCGCGAAGGGGGCGAGCCGCGCCAGATCGTCAAGCAACGCCGCGTCCACGGTCACGGGCCGTGCCCGGTCGGCGCCGCCATGCACGACCCGGTGGCCGACCGCCAGCAGGTCCAGGTCGGGCCATGCGGCCCGGAACCCGGCGATCACCGCCGCCAATGCGCCGGCATGGCTGGTCAGGTCGCCCGTGGCGGCGATGGCTTCGCCAGCCGCGGTCTTCAGCCTCAAAGTGCCCTCCGGGCCGATCCGGTCGGCCAGGCCACTGGCCAGCGGCACGTCCCCGGTCGTCGGAAAGAGCGACACCTTCAGCGAGGACGACCCGGCGTTCAGGGTCAGAACAGCTTGGGTCATGTCCGCACCCCGGCAGCATGGAACAGCGCCGCAACGGCACAAGACGCCAGCCGCGACATCGGGCTGTCCGAACGCGAGTTCAGGATCACAGGTACCTTCGCACCAAGGACCAGCCCCGCCGCTTCGGCATGGCTGACGAAGGCCAGCTGCTTGGCCAGCATGTTGCCCGCGTCCAGTCCCGGCACAACCAGGATGTTGGCGCGCCCGGCCACGCCCCCCTTCAGCCCCTTGGTCCGTGCCGCGCCCATGTCCACCGCGTTGTCCATGGCCAGCGGACCTTCGACCTGGCCCCCGCGGATCTGCCCGCGATCGGCCATCTTCGACAGCAGCGCCGCGTCGATCGAGGACTGGATGGCGGGGTTTACCGTTTCCACGGCCGACAGCACGCCCACGCGCGGCTCCATGCCCAGAGCCAGCGCCAGGTCGATAGCGTTCTGCACGATGTCAACCTTCGTCGCCAGGTCCGGCGCGATGTTGATCGCCGCGTCCGAAACCAGCAGAGGCTCGGGCCGGCCCGGAACGTCCATCACGAAGACATGAGTGAAGCGGCGCCCGACACGCAGGCCGCCCACCTTGTCCAGCATCGGCTTCAGAAGGTCGTCGGTGTGCAGGTGGCCCTTCATCACCGCCAGGGCACGACCCTCATGCACCAGCGCGCAGGCGCGGGTGGCCGCGGCCAGATCCTGCGGTTCGTCAATCACCTCGATGCCCGTCAGGTCGGCGCCGATCGACGCGGCCGCGGCGCGGATGCGGGCTTCAGACCCGATCAGGATCGGCGCGATGATGCTTTCCCGCGCGGCCAGAAGCGCGCCGCCCAGCGAATTCTCCTCGTCAGGGCAGACCACCGCCGTCGGCAGGGCCGCAAGCGGCCGCGCCCGGTCCAGCAGCTCCTCGAAATGGCGGTGGCGCTGCACCACAAGCCCCGGCACATCCACACCGTCACGGTCGAAACTCTCGGTCGGCGCGATCACCTCGGCTTCGCCCGAAAGGATGCGCGCGTCATCGGCGACGCGGCGGACCTCGGTCTTCAGCCGCACGATGCCATCGGCCTTGTCCAGCACCTCGACCCGGACCGTTACCTCTTCGCCGGCATGGGCGCGGGCGTCGAAATCCAGCACCTGCCTGCGATAAAGCGTGCCCGGCCCGGGAAGCTGCGTCCCAAGCACCGCCGAGACAAGCGAGGCCATGAACATGCCGGGTGCCACGCGTTCGGTCTGGCCGTTGCCATCCAGGTCGCTGTCCTGCAGGTGCATCGGGTTGGAATTGCCCGAAGCGGCAGCAAAGACGAACAAATCGTCTGCCGTGATCAGCCGCCGCATCTCGGCGGAGTCGCCGGGCTGGATCTGATCGAAGGTACGGTTCTTCAGATGCATCTCACTTGGCTCCGGCAGCCGGTTCGGTGACATCCGCGCGGCGACGGGGCCGGACGGTGCCATTGGGCTTGGGCGCTTCGGTCGATGGCGTTTCCTCCGCCGCAGGGGCGGGCGTTTCCAGCGGATCGTCGGACACATCCGAAGTCACCGGCGCCACGCCCAGCACCTCGTGGAACCGCTGCAGCATCGAAAGCGTGCGCGGCGACATCTCCTCGATCAGGCCGGGGATGTACTGCACCACCTTCAGGGCCAGTTCGCGCTCGGCCGGATCGCGCAGCAGAAGGGGCAGGGTGTCCAGGGCGCGCTCGGGCTCGAAGGTGGCGATCAGGGTCTGCTGGTGGATGATCATGGCGCGCCGTTCTGCGCCCAGCGAGCGGAAGGGTTCGTCCTGCGTCAGCACATGGGCCGACCGTTCCAGCCGGTCACGGCGCACCTGGCCCCGGTTCTCGGCCAACAGCACCAGCATCCGGATCACCGCTTCGGGGAAGCCGCCTTGCTCGATCTGCATCAGCGCCGTCGCAACCTCTGGCAGGCCGCGCAGTTCGCCCTGGCTCTTCAGCGTGCGCCGCGCCTCATGCGTGCGGCCGAAGCTGCGCGCCCAGGGCGTGCCCCACATGCTGTGGAACATCAGCTCGTATTGCATGTCACGGGTGTCGCGCATGAACTCGATCATGTTCTCGGTGACTTGCACCCAGAACGCCTCGGCGGCGAGGAAGGGGTTGGTCGCGGCGGCCTTCGCGCGGTCGGCCCGCACCTTTTCGGCCGCATCGGCAACGGACTGCATCGCCGGATTGCGGGTGGACATCAGCGCCCGCCCCAGCCGCTGCGGGTGCAACGCGCGGCTCATCTCGGCGCCGGTCTCTGTCACAAGCGACCGGACCACGGGCCGGACGATGGAATCGTAGAGCTGCGCCTGCACCTCGGCCGACCGCGCAACGGCGGCGAACGGACGTTCGTCCTGGAAAGCGTCGTCCAGTGCGCGGATGTCGTCCAGGGTGCGCTCGACGAAGCCGACGGTAAAGTGCTTGCGACCGTCCGTCTCGGTCACGTCCTCGATTCGCATCTCGTACAGGCCGGGCGCCAGAGCCTCGATGGTCTTCAGCGTGGAGGCGACTTCCGAGTGCTCCTTCCTGGCGATCTGCGACGACACGAAGATCCCAAGGTGGCCCACCTGTTCATGCACCATGTAGACGATGCGCTGGCCGCGAATGCGGATCTCGTTCACATCGGCATAGGTCTCGGCGATCCAGTTCAGCGCCTGCTGCGGCGGCGTGATGTTGTCGCCGTGGCTGGCGAAGACGATGATCGGCGCGCGGATTGCCTTCAGGTCGATGGGACGGCCGGGCTCGATCCGGGCCTCGTTCTTCACCAGCCGGTTGCCGACGAACAGCTGTTCGACGATCCACTTGATCTCGGCCTCGGTCAGCAGGAAGAACCCGCCCCACCACTTCTCGAATTCCAGGAACGCCGCGTCGCCCTTGTCGATGTCGCGGAACAGATCGGTGTACTTGCGGAACAGCGTCCGCGCCGGGTTCAGCAGCTCAAAGTTCTGCACCAGATGCGCGCCATCGAAGATGCCGCCGCCCAGGTCAGAAAGGAACATCGGGATCCAGGTCCCGCCCAGCACCCCGGCATTGTAGCGCATCGGGTTCTCGCCGACCTTGCCCGCCCAGGGCGCAACCGGCGCGCCGTTGATCACGATGGGTCCAGTCAGGTCCGGGTTGGTCGCCGCCAAAAGCAGCGTGGCCCATCCCCCCTGGCAGTTTCCGGTTACGACCGGCTTCGACGCCTCGGGGTGACGCCGCATCACCTCGCGGACAAATGCGGCTTCGGTGCGGGTGACGTAAGACAGGAACTGCCCCGGTTCCGGCTCGCGGCGGAAAGCCACGAAATAGACGGGATGGCCCTCTTGCAGGGCCACGCCCACCTGGCTGTCGGTCTTGAATCCGCCGATGCCCGGCCCGTGGCCGGCGCGCGGGTCTATGATGATGTAGGGCCGGCGCGCGGAGTTCACCGTGACGCCTTCCGGCGGAACGATGCGCAGCAGCATGTAGTTGGACGGATAGGGCAGGTCCTTTCCGTCCATCACCACTTCGTAGTCATAGACCAGCACCGGCGGACAGCCCGCCGCCTCGTGCTCCAGGAAGATGTCGCCGCGCTTGCGCAGGGCATCCATGGTCAGGATCATCCGCTCCCAGGCGTCGCGCAGGTATTCCGTCATGTCCGATCCGAGCCGGCCTTCGGACTGTGCCTGCTGCAGGTCCGACATCAGCGCCTTGGCCTGCTCCAGCGCCGCCTCGGCCCGCGCGGTATGGGCCTTCACGATGCGGCCGGAATGGGCTGACGCCGCAGTCGTCAGGATCTCGGCCGTCTCTGACGCCGCACCGATTTCTGCTTCGACCTGCTGCACGGTATCCTGCAGCCTGGCCAGCGCATCGCTCTCCAGGCGGGGCACCTCGGGCTGACGGGCGGGGGAGAACAGATCGAAGACGCTGGCCATGGAATAGTCCTCAAGCGGTGATAGAGAAACCGCCGTCGATGTCATGGACACCGCCGGTCAGGTTGCGGGCCTCGTCCGAGGCGAGGAAGGCGGCCATCGCCCCCACATCCTCGATGGTGGCCAGCTGATGGGTGGGCGCGCGGTCCGAGGCCGCGGCGAGAAGCTCGTCGAAATGGTCGATGCCGCTGGCGGCGCGGGTCTTCAGCGGCCCCGGCGACAGGGCATGGACGCGGATGCCCTTCTCGCCCAGCTCCGCTGCGGCATACCGCACGGCGCTTTCCAGCGCGGCCTTCACGGGGCCCATCATGTTGTAGTGCCGCACCACGCGGCTTGACCCGAAGAAGCTGACCGAAAGACAGCAGCCGCCCTCGGCCATCAGGGGTTCGGCCAGACGGATCATGCGCAGGAAGGAATGGACGGAAATATCCATGGCCTGGGCAAAGCCCTCGGGCGAGCAGTCCACCACCCTGCCATGCAGGTCGGCGCGCGGAGCGAAGGCGATGGAATGCAGAACCGTGTCCAGCCGGCCCCAGCGTTCGGCGATCTGGGCGAACACCGCTTCCATCTGGCCAGGCTGCGCCACGTCCAGGGGGGCCATGATCTCGGCTCCCAGGTCCTCGGCCAAGGGGCGGACGAAGGGTTCGGCCTTCTCGTTCAGCCAGGTGATTGCCAGGTCGGCACCCTGCGCCCGCAACGCCCGGGCGCAGCCCCAAGCGATCGAATTTTCATTGGCGATGCCGACAACCAGAGCTTTGTGATCTTGCAGCGAAAACATCAAGGCGACTCTCCAGTCGTTCCGCCCCGATGCTGGAGCGTTTCTGCGATGCAGAGGTGACAGTTGCCTGACGCTTCTGCGTCAGCGTCCGGGCCAGTGCCGGTGCGGAGGGAGGGCGTCGCGGAACGGCTGCGGGCCGGGTTCGGCGCCACACCGACCGGCGTCACAAAAACAAGACATGCCTGCAACCTGTTGTTCACAGCGCGCGCCTAGGGAGGCGGCCTGAGTGGGTGGTGGGTACATGGGGCCCGGGCAATCTGTCCGATCCTCACGGGACGCCGCACCTCCACAGGGGTCACAGGAGAATGACATGACCATCACTGCACGCCTTCTGACCGGCGCCGCCATGCTGGCCGCCCTTGGCGCAACCGCTGCCGCCGCCGACACGCTGGCCGATCTTGAGGCCGCCGCGAAGAAGGAAGGGATGCTGACCGTCATCGCGCTGCCGCATGACTGGTGCAACTACGGCGCCGTGATCGAGGGCTTCAAGAAGAAGTATCCCGAGATCCAGGTGAACGAGCTGAACCCGAACGCGGGTTCGGGCGACGAGATCGAGGCGATCAAGGCCAACAAGGGCAACACCGGCCCGCAGGCCCCCGACGTGATCGACGTGGGTCTCAGCTTCGGCCCGGCCGCCAAGGCCGAGGGCCTGCTGCAACCCTACAAGGTCGCCACCTGGGACGAGATCCCCGACAGCGTGAAGGACCCCGAGGGCTACTGGTACGGCGACTACTACGGCGTGCTGGCGATGGGCGTGAACAAGGACATCGTCGCCGAGGCCCCCACCAGCTTTGCCGATCTGACCGATGCGAAATACGCCAACGCCGTCGCCATGCCCGGCGACCCGCGCACCGGCAACTCGTCGATGATGACGGTCTATGCCGCGGGTCTTGCGACCGATGGCAAGCTGGCCGGAGCCGATGCGCTGAACGCCGGCATCGCCTGGTTCAAGGCGCTGAAGGACAGCTCGAACCTGGTTCCGGTGAACGGCAGCGCCCAGAACCTCGCCCAGGGCACCACGCCGATCTATTTCGACTGGGATTACAACCTGCTGGCCATGCGCGACAAACTGGACGGCAACCCGCCGGTGGAAGTCGTGATCCCGTCGGATTCGGTCATCGCCGGGGTCTATGTGCAGGCGATCTCGGCCTTCGCCCCGCATCCGAACGCCGCCAAGCTCTGGATGGAATACCTTTATTCGGACGAGGGCCAGATCGGCTGGCTTTCGGGCTACTGCCACCCGATCCGCTTCAACGCGATGGCCGCCGCGGGCAAGCTGCCGGCCGATCTGATGGCCAAGCTGCCGCCGGCGGAAGCCTATTCCAAGGCCGTGTTCCCCTCGCTGGACGAACAGGGCGCCGCCAAGAAGGCCACCGCCGACAACTGGGCGGCCCAGATGGGCGTGAACTGATCCGGGCATGACCCAAGGCAGACCAATCGGGGCGGCGGAAACCTCCGCCGCCCCCATCCCGTCATGAACGGATAGCAATGGACGGCTCTCGCGATCTGACCGCAACCGACGGTCCTGCGCCCCGGCGCCTCAACCTGGACTGGCTCGGTGCTGTGCCGTTCATCGGCTTCTCCGCGCTGTTCCTGATCGTGCCGGTGTTCTACCTCGTCGCCGGCGCCTTCACCGGCCCCGAGGGCGGCTTCACGCTGGATAACATGATCGGGCTGACCAGCCCGGAAATCGCCTCGTCCTTCTGGTTGTCGATCCGGCTCAGCCTGGCCTCGGCCCTGATCGGCACTCTTGCCGGGCTTCTTCTCGCCCATGCGATCGTGCTGGGCGGAATGCCGGGCTGGATCCGCCGATCGGTCACCACCTTCTCGGGGGTGGCCTCGAACTTCGCGGGCGTGCCGCTGGCCTTTGCCTTCATCGCCACCCTGGGTCGCCTGGGTCTGGTGACCGTGCTCTTCCGCCAGGTCTTCGGCTTCGACATATATTCGACAGGCTTCAGCCTGTTCTCGTTCTGGGGCCTGGTCATCACCTATCTCTATTTCCAGATGCCGCTGATGCTTCTGGTCATCACCCCGGCGCTGGAGGGGCTGAAACCCGAATGGCGCGAGGCGGCGGAAAGCCTGGGCGCCAGTGGGCCGCAATACTGGACGATGGTCGGCGCGCCGGTGCTGGCGCCCTCGGTGATGGGCTGCTTCCTGCTTCTCTTCGCCAATGCCTTCGGAACGCTGGCAACGATCATCGCGCTGACCGGATCGAACTTTTCGGTCGTGCCGATCCTGCTGTTCCAGCAGATCCGCGGCAACGTCCTTTACAACCCGAACCTGGGCTACGCGCTGGCGCTCGGCATGATCCTGATCATGGTGGCGTCGAACCTGCTCTACATTGCCCTGCGCGCCCGGGCCGAGCGGTGGCAGAAATGAAGCGCCGGGTCTCTGTCGGGTCGGTGCTCATTGTCGTGGCGGCCGCGCTCTATTTCCTGGTGCCGCTCTATGCCGCCTTCCAGTTCTCGCTTCAGATGAAGCGCGGAGAGCTTTCCCTTGCTGCCTATCGGGCCCTGTTCGACAGCGACGTCTTCCTCAATGCCCTGACATTTTCGCTGATCGCTTCGGCCGCGGCGATCGTGGTGGGCGCGATCCTTGTGGTGCCGACGATCTACTGGGTGCGCCTGCGGCTGCCCCGGCTACGCCCGGTGATCGAGTTCATCTCGCTCCTGCCGCTGATCATCCCCTCGGTCGTTCTGGTCTTCGGCCAGATCCGCATGTTCGGATCCAGTTCGATCCTGCCGCTGACCACCAGCGATCTTGGCACCAACTTCCTGCTCGTCGCGGGCTATGTCGTTCTGTCGATGCCCTACATGTTCCGCGCCGTCGACAATGGTCTGGCCGCCATCGACATCGCCACGCTGACCGAGGCGGGCGAAAGCCTCGGCGCCTCGCGGCTGCGGATCGTGGGCACCATCATCTTCCCCAACATCCGCGGCGCGATCATCTCGGGCGCCTTCCTGACCCTGTCGATCTGCCTGGGCGAATTCGCCATCGCCAGCCTGCTGAACCGTCAGGCTTTCGGCCCCTACATGGTGCAATTGGGTCAGGACCGCGCCTACGAACCCGCCGCCCTGGCGATCATGAGCTTTGCCCTGACCTGGGTGCTGATGGCGCTGATGCAGGCCTTCGGGACGATGAAGCCGGGGCAGCGCCTGCTGCCGCGCTTCCGGTCGGCCCGCAACAACGGAGAGAAGGCATGAGCAAGGTCGCGATCCGCTCGGTGCAGAAAAGTTTTGGCGCGAACACGGTGGTGCGCGACTTCGACCTGACCATCGGCGAGGGCGAGTTCATCTCGCTTCTGGGTCCGTCCGGCTGCGGCAAGACCACGGTTCTGCGCATGGTCGCGGGCTTCGAGACGCCGACACGGGGCACCATCGAGATCGACGGTCAGGATGTGACCGCGCAGCGCCCGAACCAGCGCAAGATCGGCATGATGTTCCAGTCCTACGCGCTGTTCCCGAACCTGACCGTTGCGGGCAACGTGGGTTTCGGTCTGAAGGTCGCCGGACTGCCACGCGAAAAGATCGCAGCGCGGGTCGACGAGATGCTCGCAACCGTAGGACTGAAGGGTTTCGGCGCGCGTTATCCCTATCAGCTGTCGGGCGGCCAGCAGCAGCGCGTGGCACTGGCCCGCGCCATCGCGCCCCAGCCGCGCGTGCTGCTGCTCGACGAGCCGCTCTCCGCGCTTGACGCGAAGATCCGCGTCTCGCTGCGTGCCGAAATCCGGGCGATCCAGCGCCAGTTGGGGATCAGCACCCTGTTCGTCACGCACGACCAGGAAGAGGCGATGGCGATGTCGGACCGGGTGGTGGTGATGACCGGCGGCAAGGCCGACCAGGTGGGCACCCCGGCCGAGATCTACAGCCGCCCGGCCACCCGCTTCGTGGCCGAGTTCATCGGCGCGCTGAATGTCCTGCAAGGTGTCGTGACCGATCCCGCCAACGGGCAGATCGACACCGCCGCAGGACCGGTCCAACTGGGACGGCCCGTGCCCAGGGACAGGGGCGCGGCGCTGGCCCTGGGCATCCGGCCCGAGGGTCTGCGCCTCGTCAATGGCGCCGATCCGGAAGGCCCGTTGTTCATCGGTCGCCTTGTGTCGCGCGATTTTCTCGGTCCGATCATCCGACTCAGGGCACAGACGGAAGGGGGCACGCCGCTTGTCGTGGATTGCTTCAACCGGGACGGGGCGGACCTGCCCCAGCCAGGCGCACCGATCCGGCTGACCGTTCGCCCGGAAGAGGTCGTCCTGCTCGATTGACGGATGACCATGAGAAGCCGGGCTGCACATGCAGGCACCCGGCAGGGCCTCCTTGCCGAACCGCGAGGGCAGTGCCGGCACCAGAGCCTGCGGCCAACAGCGGCACGGCCACACCCGCGCCGCTCCGTCATTGCTCCCCGCCCATCCGCTACGGCGTCAGGCGGCCGCGCGGCGGGTGGTCAGGACGCGGGCCATCGTCTCGCCCATGGCGGACGGGTTCGGCGCCACGGTAATACCGGCTGCCGCCAGGATCTCGACCTTTTCCTGCGCGCTTTCGCCAAAGGCCGAGATGATCGCCCCCGCATGGCCCATCTTGCGCCCCTTGGGCGCCGACAGCCCGGCGATATAGGCGACGATGGGCTTGGTCATGTTACGTGCGGCCCAGGCGGCCGCCTCGGCCTCCTGCGGGCCGCCGATCTCGCCGATCATCATCACGGCATCGGTCTCGGGGTCCTGCTGGAACAGCTCCAGGATGTCGCGGAAGGACGATCCGTTGATCGGGTCGCCGCCGATGCCCACGCTGGTCGATACGCCGATGCCCAGCGCCTTCATCTGGCTCGCCGCCTCATACCCCAGCGTGCCCGACCGGCCCACGATGCCCACCCGGCCCGGCATGTAGATATGGGGCGGCATGATGCCCATGAAGCCCTTGCCGGGCGTGATGATGCCCGCGCAATTCGGCCCGATCAGGCGCATCTTGCGGGCTTCGGGATAGCGGCGCAGAAAGCGCTTCACCCGCATCATGTCCTGCGAGGGGATGCCGTCGGTCACGCAGACGGCGGTGCGGATGCCGGCATCCGCGGCCTCCATGATCGCATCGGCCGCAAAGGGCGGCGGCACGAACAGAAGCGAGGCTTCGGCGCCCGTCTCCTCGACCGCTTCGCGCACGGTGTTGAAGAGCGGCCGGTCCAACAGCCGCTCGCCGCCCTTGCCGGGGGTCACGCCCCCCACGACATTGGTGCCATGCCTGATCATCTCGGCGGCATGGAACTGGCCGATGCGGCCCGACATGCCCTGAACGATGACAGGGGTCTTCTCGGTGATCAGGATCGCCATGATGTGCTCCTCAGGCAGCCAGTTTCGGGCGGGCCGCGACGGCCTTGTCGGCGGCTTCGGCCAGGGTATCGGCGGTGATCAGCGGCAGGCCCGAGGCCTGAAGGATCGCCTTGCCCTCCTCGACATTCGTCCCCGCCAGCCGCACGACGACGGGAATGGTCATGCCCACCTCGCGATAGGCCTTGACCACGCCTTCAGCCACCCAGTCGCAGCGGTTGATGCCGGCGAAGATGTTCACCAGGATCACGCTGACATTGCGGTCGGCCAGCACGGTGCGAAAGGCGCGCACCACGCGCTCGGGACTCGCGCCCCCGCCGATATCGAGGAAGTTCGCAGGCTCGCCGCCGGCCAGCTTGATCATGTCCATCGTCGCCATGGCCAGGCCCGCGCCGTTGATGATGCAGCCGATGTCGCCTGTCAGCCCCACATAGGCCAGCCCGTGGTCGCCCGCGGTCGACTCGCGCGGGTCTTCCTGGCTGCGGTCGCGCAGTTCCGCGATCTGCGGGCGGCGGAACAGCGCGTTGGTGTCGAAGCTCATCTTGGCATCCAGCGCCACCAGATCCCCCGCCCCGGTGATCACCAAGGGGTTGATCTCGACCATCATCGCGTCAAGGTCGCGATAGGCGCGATAGCAGGCCTGCAGGATTGTCACCATCTGGGCGATCTGGCGGCCCTTCAGCCCCAGTCCAAAGGCCAGCTCCCGCGCCTGGAACTCCACCAGTCCCGCCGCCGGGTCGATGGTCATGCGCCGCAGGCTGGCCGGGTCCGTCTCGGCCAGATCCTCGATCTCGATCCCGCCATGGGCCGAGGCCACGATCATGATCCGCTCGGATTTCCGATCCAGCACGAAGCCCAGATACAGCTCCTGCGCGATGTCGCAGGCCGGTTCGACCCACAGCCGATAAACCCCCTTGCCGGCCTGGTCGGTCTGCTTCGTCACCAGCTGGCGGCCGAACAGGCTTGCCGCATAGCTCTGCACCTCATCCACAGACCGGCACAGCTTGACCCCGCCCGCGGCACCACGGCCCCCGGCATGGACCTGCGCCTTCACCACCCAGGCATCGCCCCCCAGCTCGCGCGCCCGGTAGGCGGCCTGTTCGGGGCTGTAGGCGAGCCCGCCCCGAGGCACCGGCACGCCGAAGCGGCCAAGGATTTCCTTCGCCTGGTATTCATGGATGTCCATGTCCGTCCTCCCCTGGCAAGGCGGGGCCGGTCACGGGGGGCATCCCCCCATGCGCCAGGCCTTGCGGTTGTCGGTGGAATGGGCCCGGCGGGCCCATGCGGGTTACTTGCCCGAAATGGCGTCGGCGATCACCAGCACGTTCTTCGCCATGCGCTCGCTGGCCGCGTCGATCATCTTGCCGTCCAGGCTTGCCGCGCCCTTGCCCTGCGCCTCGGCGCTGCGCAACTCTTCGATGATCCGCCGCGCCTTGGTCACTTCGGCGTCGGTCGGCGAAAACACCTCGTTGGCCAACGTCACCTGGCTGGGGTGGATCGCCCATTTCCCCTCGCAACCCAGGGCGGCGGCGCGGCGCGCGCCCGCCTTGTAGCCCTCGGGGTCCGAGAAATCGCCGAACGGCCCGTCGATGGGGCGCAGACCATAGGCGCGGCAAGCCGTCACCATCCGGGCAATGGCGGCGTGCCACTGGTCGCCCGGATAGTCGGGGTTCAGCCCGCCGATGTTCACCGTGCGCGCCCGCATCGAGGCGGCAAAATCCGCCACCCCGAAATGCAGCGCCTCCAGCCGCCCGCCGAACTGCGCGATGGCCTCCACATTGGCCATGCCAAGCGCCGTCTCGATCAGCGCCTCCAGCCCCACGCGGGTGGAAAAGCCCTTCGCCATCTCGATCTGGTTCACCATGGCCTCGACCATGTACAGATCGCCCGGCACGCCGACCTTGGGCACCAGCAGCGTGTGCACCCGGTTGCCGGCCTGTTCCATCACATCCACCACGTCGCGGTACATGTAATGGGTGTCCAGCCCGTTGATCCGCACCGAAACGGTCTTGCCCTTGGCGGCCCAGTCGATGTCGTTCAGCGCCTGGATCGCATTCCTGCGCGCCTGCTCCTTCTCGGGCGGGGCGACGGCATCCTCCAGGTCAAGAAAGACATAGTCGGCCGGGCCGTTGGCCGCCTTCTCGATCATCGTCACGTTGCTGGCCGGAACCGCCAGTTCCGACCGCTGAAGCCGCTGCTTGCGCAGGGGGTGAAGGGTATGGCTCATCGTCTTACTCCGCCGCCAGGGCAACCGCCGGGGTTCCCTGTTCATAGATTTCCTGCGCCGCGGCCACCCCCGCGCCCAGCTCCACCCGCGCCCCCGCCGCGCGCAGCGACAGTTCGGCCACCGCCAGCGCGGTCAGGCACATGCCTTCGTTCAGATCGCCCAGATGCCCAATGCGGAACACCTTGCCGGCAAGCTGCGCCAGCCCCGACCCGAACGAGGTGTTGTAGCGCATCAGCCCGACGCGGATCACCTCGCGCGCGTCCACGCCAGCCGGCGTCCGGATGGCGGTCACGGTGTTCGAGGCAAGCGAGGGATGCTCGGCACAGGTCTCCAGCCCCCAGGCCGCAACCCCGGCCCGCACCCCGGCGGCCAGCCGCGCATGGCGGGCGAACACATTGTCCAACCCCTCGCGGTTGATGCGGTTCAGCGCCTCGCGCAGGCCATGCAGCACCGGGGTCGGCGGGGTATGCGGGAAATAGCCGGTCTCGGTCTGAATCACATAATCGTCGAACTTCAGGAAGCTGCGCCGCATCCCGTTCGACCGCGAGGCCGCCATGGCCTTGTCGCTCACCCCCAGAATGCCCAGCCCCGCCGGCGCCATCAGCCCCTTCTGGCTGCCCGTCACGGCAAGATCGACGCCCCAGTCATCCATCAGGAAGGGGATCGAGCCGATGGACGACACGCCGTCCACGAACAGCAGCGCCTCGTGGAAACAGGCATCCAGCGCATGTCGCACGCCCGCCACGTTCGAGGTGACGCCGGTTGCCGTCTCGTTGTGCGTGACGAACACCGCCTTGATCTTGCCCTCGCGGTCGGCGCCCAGACGGCGGGCAAACTCGTTCACCGGCGCGCCCGCGCCCCAGGGCAGATCGACCAGCTCCACATCAAGCCCGAGGTCGTTCGCCATCTTGGCCCACAGGGCCGAAAACTGGCCGTGCCGCGCCATCAGAACCCGGTCGCCCGGCGACAGCGTGTTGACCATTGCCGCTTCCCAGGCCGATGTGCCCGAGCCGGGGAACAGCATGATCCGGCCCGCGGTTGTGCCGAAGATCGGCTTCAGGTCCGACAGGATCGACAGCACGAAGGCGCCGAACTCCGGCCCGCGTTGATCCTGCTGGGCGACGTTCATCGCCATGCGGACGGTTTCGGGCACGTTGGTCGGCCCAGGGATGTAAAGGTGGTTCAGGCCGGGGCGGAAGGTCATGGCACATCCTCAGTGAACGGGCGGTCAGCTGCGACAATGCGGCCTGCCTGTTTCTTCGGCAAACTCTCCCGGGTTCTGCTGTGAATGCATTCATTTACAGAATTGAAAAAATGTAATATTGTAAATTCCACAACAGTCAAACTGTGTGCGGCGGTATGCAGAAAACCTTCATCGGCCCCCAGTTGCGTCGCCTGCGTCAGGAACGCGGCGAAACCCAGGGCGCCATGGCGCGCACGCTGGGTATTTCCGCCTCTTACGTCAACCTGCTGGAAAACAACGAAAGATCGGTCTCGGTCCAGGTGCTCCTGCGCCTGATGGAGGAATATGGCGTCGATTGGCGCGACCTCGCCGATGACCAGACCGGCTCGATCCTCGCCGATCTGCGCGCCTGCCTGCAGGACCCGATCTTCGCGGGCAGCCGACCGGACCTCGCACAACTGCGCGCCGCCGTGGTCCATGCGCCCGACCTCGCCGCCGCCTTGCTGCGCCTGCATCGTGCCTATGGCTCGGCGATCGACCGTCTGTCGGCCCTGTCCCAGGGCACGCTCGACACGACCGGCAGCCCCGAAGCTTCGGTTCACATGATCTTCCGCCGCAACCGCAACCATTTCCGCGAGCTGGAAACGGCGGCCGAAGGCTTCTGGCAGGGCGGACCGCCCGACCGTGACGACATCTACGCCAGCCTCAAGGCCCGCCTGCGCGACCGGCTGGGCGTCGCCGTGCGCCTTGCGCGGGTGGAAGACATGCCCGGCGCCCTGCGCACCTATGACGAAACCCGGCGCGAGATCCTTCTGTCCGAGGCGCTCGACCACCCCAACCGCAGCTTCCAGCTCGTCCACATGTGCGCGCTGATGGAATGGCGCGGCCTCTTGGACGGGCTGATCGAAAAAGCCGCCCTTCCCGACCCCTCCGCCGCCAGCCGCCTGCGGGTGGAACTCGCCAACTACTTCGCCGCCGCCGTGCTGATGCCCTACGATGCCTTCCTGGCCGAGGCACGGGCCACGAAATACGACTTCGACCTGATGGCCACCCGCTTCGGCGTCAGCTTCGAACAGGCCTGCCACCGCGCCACCACCTTGCAACGCGAAGGCGCGCAGGGCGTGCCCTTCTTCTTCCTGCGCATCGACAAGGGCGGCAACGTCACCAAGCGCTTCAACGCGACCGAGTTTCCCCTGGCCGAATACGGCGGCGCCTGCCCGCGGCTCGACGTGCACACCTCGTTCCGCACGCCGGGCCGCATCGTGCCGCAATTCGTGGAAATGCCCGACGGCAGCCGCTTCTTCGTCGTCTCGCGCACGGTGGACCGGCCCAGCTGGTTCCGCCACGCGCAGGACAACCGCCTGGCCGTCGCCATGGGCTGCGCCATCGAACACGCCTCCCAGATCGGCTATGCCGAAGGCCTGTCGGTCTCCACCGCCCGCATGACCCCCATCGGCATCAACTGCCGCATCTGCCCGCGCACCGGCTGCGACCAGCGCGCCCACCAGGCGGTCATCGACACCCGCCCCGTCGATGTCCGCCGCCGCGGCGCCACCCGCTTCGACGGCTAGCCCGCCCGGCCGAACACCATCCGCTCCACAAACCCGTTGCGTAACCTCCCCGCCGGATCATGCGCCGCCACCAGATCGCGGAACTCGGCCATCCGCGGATAGCGCGCCGCGATTTGCTCCGGCGCCATGGTCGTGACCTTGCCCCAATGCGGCACCGCCCCCAGCGGCGCCAGATCGGCCTCCAGCGCCGGCAGCACCGCGCGGATCGCCTCCCAATCCCGGCGAAAGGTGAAATGCAGCCCGAAATAGGGCTCGCCCCGGCTCGGGCTCAGCCACAGCCCGTCGGCCGCCACCGTCCGAACCTCCGACACCATCAGCACCGGCGCCAGCCGGTCGCCATGCCGCCGCAGGACCGCAATCGCCTGCCGCGCCCTGTCGCGCGGCAGGAAATACTCCGCCTGGATTTCCGCGCCATTGCTCGGCACCACATCGGGCCGGAAATGCGGCAGCCGTTCGTGCCACGGCCCCGCAACCCCCATCTGCACCGTGCAACTCTCGGCCGGCGCGCCGGGCAGGGGGTGCTGCGCCGCCTCCGCGGCCCTCGCCCCGAAGATCTCGTTCGGCGGTGCGCCGGCCGCCCGCACCCGGTCCTTCACCCAGACGGCATGGGCCCGCGCGCCCTGCCAGCCGGTGAACACGCTGACGCTGGTTCCCGCAGCGAACACTGCCTCGAAGGCTTCGGCCAGAACGTCATGCGACAGCCCAAGGTAAACCGTCTGCCGCACATCATAGGTCGGCTCGATGTCCAGCGTCAGGCGCACCATGACGCCCAAAGCCCCCAGGTTCACCACCGCCCCGGCAAAGGCATCCTCCCCGCGCGCCAGCCGCAGCACCTCGCCGCGCCCCGTCACGAACTCGATCGCCGCCACCGCCGTGGCCAGGTTCCCGATGCCAGAGCCCGACCCATGCGTCGCCGTCACAACCGCCCCGGCGACCGAGATATGCGGCAGCGAGGCCATGTTGGCCAAGGCCCAGCCCTGCGCCTGCAACCCGCGCGCCAGATCGGCATAGCGGATCCCCCCGCCCACGGTGACCTTGCGTCGCTCCGGGTCAATCGCCTCGATGCCGCCCATATCCTCCAGCGAAAGGTGGATGCCTGCGGTATCGGCAATGTCGCTGAAACTGTGCCGCGAGCCCAGCACCCGCAGCCGGTCGCTGGCCGCGACGATGTCCTGCACTTCGGCCACCGATCCGGCGCGCCGAAACCCCGACGCGCCATATCGCAGGTTGCCGCCCCAGTTCGTCTTCATCCTACCCCGTCCCGCTGCCATTCCCACCCCATCGCCGGCCGCCCGGCCAGGGCTTTACTCCGGAGCCACAACCACCCCGGTCCCCCAGTCGACGCAGCGCCGCGCCAGATCCTCGGGCAGCGGGCGGTCGGTAAACAGGCAGTCCAGCTCCGACAGCGAGGCCAGCCGCGCCGGGGCCGACCGGCCCAGCTTCGAATGGTCCGCCACCAGAAAGACCCGCCGCGCCTGCCGGATGATCGCCTTCGACACCCGCACCTCGGCCAGGTCGAAATCCAGCAGATCCCCGTCGCCATCCAGCGCCGAACAGCCGATCACCGCAATGTCCACCTTGAACTGTTCAAAGAACTGCGTGGTCAGCTCACCCACCAGCCCGCCATCGCTGCGCCTCAGTGCGCCGCCCGCCACGATCACCTCGCAGGACGGGTTTGCCACCAGGATGTTGGCCACATTCATGTTGTTGGTGATGACGGTGATGTTGCGATGCGACAGCAGCTCCCGCGCCACCGCCTCGGTCGTCGTCCCAAGGTTCAGGATCAGCGAGCTGTTGTCCGGCACCGCCGCAGCGCAGGCCCGGGCAATCGCCGCCTTGGCGGCGTCATGCATCCGCCGCCGCTCCTCATAGCCGATGTTCGCCACACCCGTGCGCAGCACCGCCCCGCCATGCACCCGGTCCAGAAGGCCGCTGTCGGACAACTCGGTCAGGTCGCGGCGGATGGTCTGCAAGGTCACGTCGAACCGCCGCGCCAGATCCTCCACCACCACGCGCCCCTCGGCCTTGGCAATGTCCAGAATCTCGGTTTGCCGAAAGCTCAGGGCCACGCGATCCGTCCTTCCCGCCCCGCCGGGGCCTTCCTGCCATCTTTGCAAGGCCGCCGCGCGCTGTCACCCCCGGTTCCCCCTGCCGCAGGCCGAAATCGCGCGATTCCTCCGGTCTGCTGCTTTGCGATGTTCGTTTTTTCACATTTCGCGCAAAAACGAATATTGTCATTGACCGGGGCAGGGATTGCGTCCACCGTCCCGCGGACACTCCCGCGGGAAGGCGCAGCGCGTGACGGCGACAGATCTCTTCATCATCGGTGGCGGCATCAACGGCTGCGGCATCGCCCGCGATGCCGCGGGCCGTGGCCTTTCCGTCGTTCTTGCCGAACAGGGCGATCTGGCCCAGGCCACCTCCTCGGCCTCGACCAAGCTCTTTCACGGCGGCCTGCGCTATCTCGAATACTTCGAATTCCGCCTCGTGCGCGAGGCGCTGCACGAACGCGAGACGTTGCTCGTCGCCATGCCGCATATCTCCTGGCCCATGCGCTTTGTCCTGCCGCTGCACCAGGACATGCGCTTCGACAGCGAAACCCCGACCTCGCGGCTTCTCAGCTTCGTCATGCCCTGGATGAAGGGCCGCCGCCCGGCCTGGCTCATCCGGCTTGGCCTGTTCCTCTACGACGCGATGGGGGGCCGGAAAATCCTGCCCGCCACCCGATCGGTCGATCTTGCCACAGACCCCGCCGGCAAGCCGCTGAAGCCGGGGTTCCACAAGGCCTACGAATACTCCGACTGCTGGGTCCAGGACTCGCGCCTTGTCGTGCTGAACGCCCGCGACGCCCAGGCGCGCGGCGCCCGCATCCTGACGCGCACCCGCGTCAGCTCGGCGCAGCGCGAAGGCGATCTCTGGCGCGTGGAAACCGAAGGCCCGGACGGCCCCGCCACCCATTTCGCCCGTGCGCTGGTCAATGCGGGAGGGCCATGGGTCGAAGATGTGATCCGCAACGTCGCGCGCATCAACTCCAGCGAGGGCGTCCGCCTCGTCCGCGGCAGCCATATCGTCACGCGGCGGCTCTTCGATCACGACCGCTGCTATTTCTTCCAGGGCTCCGATGGCCGCATCATCTTTTCCATCCCCTACGAAGGCGATTTCACACTGATCGGCACCACCGACAAGGATCATACCGCCGCCCCCTCCGAGGCGCGCTGCACCGATGAGGAACGCGACTATCTCTGCGCCTTCGCCAGCCAGTATTTCGCCAGGCCCGTCACCCCGGCCGATGTGGTCTGGACCTATTCCGGCGTGCGCCCGCTTTACAATGACGGCGCCAAGTCGGCCACGGCGGCAACGCGCGACTACGTCCTCAGCCTCGACACCACGGGCGCACCGCTCCTGAACGTCTTTGGCGGCAAGATCACCACCTACCGCCGCCTTGCCGAACACGCGATGGAAAAGCTCTGCCCGGTGCTGGGCGCCAAGGCCGGCCCCTGGACCGCCCGGGTTGCGCTTCCCGGCGGCGATTTCCCGACGGATGGCGTGCCCGCGCTCATTGCCGGCCTGCGCCGCGACTATCCCTTCCTCGATGACTTCTGGGCCGGCCGCCTCGTGCGCGCCTATGGCACCGAGGCGCGCGCGATCCTTGGCCCCGCGAAAACCGCCGCCGACCTCGGCCGCGCTTTCGGTGCCACCTTGACCGAAGCCGAATTGCGCTGGCTCATGTCACGGGAATATGCCGTCGAAGCCGCCGATGTGGTCTGGCGCCGCTCCAAACTCGGGCTGCGCCTCACCGCCGAAGAGATCGCCGCCATCGGCAGCTTCATGGCCACGGAACGCGACAGGCTGTCCGCCAGCTAGGGTCGCCGGAAGGGAAGGGGGGGTAGGACATGCAGCAGGGCGCCCCGTCGGCCCGGCAGGGGAACGTCAGGCAGAAGTTAAGTCCAAGTTAATGCGCCTTCTCAACGCATTGAAATCATTGACTCCACCAAAGCGTCCGAGCTCGGACGCCTCAACAAAGCCGGGGGGACCATGACCTATATCCTCGCCATCGACCAGGGCACCACCTCGACCCGGGCCATCGTCTTCGACCCCGCCCTCAGGGTCATCGCCTCCGCCCAGCAGGAGTTTCCCCAGCACTTTCCGGCCTCCGGCTGGGTGGAACACGACCCGGCGGACCTGTGGTCCACCACCGCCGCCACCGCCCGCGCCGCCATCGAAAAGGCCGGCCTCCACGGCCCCGACATCGCCGCCATCGGCATCACCAACCAGCGCGAGACCACCCTGGTCTGGGACCGCGCGACCGGCGAGCCCATCCACCGCGCCATCGTCTGGCAGGACCGCCGCACCGCCCCCACCTGCGACCGCCTCCGCGCCGAGGGGCTGGAGGCCACGATCACCGCCCGCACAGGCCTGCTTCTGGACCCCTACTTCTCTGCCACCAAGGTCGCCTGGATCCTCGACCACGTCGAAGGCGCCCGCGCCCGCGCCGCCCGGGGCGAGCTGGCCTTCGGCACCGTGGACAGTTGGCTGATCTGGAACCTGACCGGAGGAAAGGTCCACGCCACCGACGCCACCAACGCCGCCCGGACCATGCTCTACGACATCGGCCGGGGGCAGTGGGACGAAGACATCTGCCGGGCGCTCGACATCCCCCTGTCCCTCTTGCCCGAGGTCCGCGACTGTGCCGCCCCCTTCGGCACCACGCGCCCCGACCTCTTCGGCCACCCCATCCCGATCCTCGGCGTCGCCGGCGACCAGCAGGCCGCCACCGTGGGCCAGGCCTGCTTTGCCCCCGGCATGATGAAGTCCACCTACGGCACCGGCTGCTTTGCCCTCCTGAACACCGGGTCGGACATGGTGGCCTCGAAGAACCGGCTCCTGACCACCATCGCCTACCAGCTGGACGGCAAGCCGACCTACGCCCTCGAAGGCTCGATCTTCATCGCCGGCGCCGTGGTCCAGTGGCTGCGCGACGGGCTGAAGATCATCCGCTCGGCCTCCGAGACCCAGCCCCTCGCCGAAACCGCCGACCCGAGCCAGCGGGTCATCCTGGTGCCCGCCTTCACCGGCCTCGGCGCGCCCTACTGGCGGCCCGACTGCCGCGGCGCGATCTTCGGGCTGACCCGCAATTCCGGCCCCGCCGAACTCGCTCGCGCCGCCCTGGAAAGCGTGGGCTTCCAGACGCGCGACCTTCTGGAGGCCATGCGCGCCGACTGGACCGCCGCCGCCCAGGGCGTCCTGCGGGTTGACGGCGGCATGTCGGCCAGCGACTGGGCCATGCAGTTCCTCTCCGACATCATCGGGGCCGAGGTGGACCGGCCGCAGGTGCTGGAGACCACGGCCCTGGGTGCCGCATGGCTGGCCGGGATGCAGGCAGGCCTTTGCCCCGGACCAGAGGCGTTCGCCCGAAGCTGGGCCCTGGACCGGCGCTTCCTTCCGGCCATGCCCGCCGCCGAACGCGCCGAGGCCTATGCCCGCTGGCAACGGGCCGTCCACGCCACGATGCAGGCGTGAAGCCAGATGCTCCTGCCTTGAAGAAAGGGCTGCCTTCTCTTGGACCGGCGTGGTCGGACACCGGCACTATGTCCACGCCGGACGCGACACGGGCTGGTCAGAACCGGGTCAGCCGAAGGACCACGGCTTCAGGCTCACGCTGGCCCTCTGACAGGAACAGACTTCGGTTCAGCGCCTCATGCGCGGCAGCTGCGGTTTCGAACCGGATCACGGTCCGAAAGTAGACAAGGGCCGGATCGACCCGTTCCCCGCGCATCAGCGCCGCCATCACCTCGGGTGCGGCATGGCGCAGACCCTGGCTATCGACCCGGATGAGCGCGCCGTCTTCCGCCCGGATGACGTAGCGCGCGTGGATGCGGGTCAGGCCATCGGCGCGGATGCGCTGTTCATCGGCCCCACCCGGCAGGATCGTTCCCACCAGGCCCGGGCCACTGACCGTGCCGCCCAGGATGGGCACGATGCGAGCCTCTCCGAAGCCGTCATTGCCCAGAATGACGGGACTGCCCACCTGCACGCGAAACTCGGCAAAATGGGTCATGCGACCACCTCCATGGCTCCGATGATTGGCGGTTGGCCGTTCAGCACCTCGACCGAAAAGCCCGACAGCCGCTTGTAGTGCTCCGCATGGGCGGCAAGTTTTGCGCGCGGCAGGATCGGTTCCAGATCGTCGAACACGCCGCCGCACAGGTCCTCGACCATTTGCATCACCGCGTCCGGGCCCTTGCCGCGGTTGGCGCGCAAAATGCCCTCTGCCCTTGGGCGCATCACGGCCTCGTAGGCCAGAAGGGCGTCGCGGGTGGTCCCGTGATCGCGGACCGCTGCGCCAAGCTTTCGGGCGTCGATGATCGCCTGTGTCGCGCCGTTCGAGCCGACCGGATAGGTGGCGTGGGCAGCATCGCCCATCAGCGTGACGCAGCCTTGCGTCCAGGAGGGAAGCGGCTCGCGGTCGACCATCGGGTATTCATAGACCACCCCCGACGCGCGGATCAGGCCGGGGCAATCGACCCAGCCGAAATCCCAGCCCTGGAAGGCCGGCAGGAAATCCGCCTTGTCGGCCGGGCGGTTCCAGTCGCCCTTGGCAAGCACGCGGGCAGGGTCCACCCGCATCTCGGCAATCCAGTTGATCGTGGCGAGGCCCGTCTCCGGGTCTTCGGGCGTCAGGGGATAGGCCACAAACCGCTGGGTGTCATGGCCGGCGAGGAACATGGCATTGCCGCCCAGAAAATGCCGGCCGGGCGAGGTGCCGCGCCACATGATGGCGCCGTTCCAGATCGGTTCCCCTTCATGTGGCACCATCTGCTTGCGGATTGCCGAATGGATGCCGTCGGCGGCGATGGCCAGATCGCCGGAAACCCGCCTGCCATCGGTCAGGATCAGCGTTGCGCTCCGATCATCCGTTTCGAACCCGGCAACAGCCGCATCCGTTTCGACCACCTCGCCCGCCCGGTCCTGCAACGCCTTCAGGAGCAGCATCTGGAACTGTCCGCGATGCAGCGAGAATTGCGGCCAGGCATAGCCCGCGGCCAGCCCGCGCGGCTCGACCCAGATGGGCAGGCCGGTCTTGGTGTAGAAGCCGTACTGCCGGGTGCGGATGCCGATCCGGTCAAGTTCAGCCTCCAGTCCCAGGTCGAAGAGCTCTCGGACGGCATTGGGCTGGATGTTGATCCCGACGCCCAGGGGGCGAAGGCCGGCCACCCGTTCGTAGATGCGGAAGGGCAGGCCCAGCTGGTGCAGGGTCAGCCCCAAGGTCAGTCCGGCAATGCCTGCCCCGGCAATCAGGATCATCTCTCTCCCACGCCCGCTCAGACGGGCGCCTCCCATAGCTCGATATAGACATGCGCCTCGTCGCCGGCTTCGGCCAGTGCCGTGCCGAAATAGACGGCATCCCCCAGGGCCCGGTGCGGCCCGTCGGCAACCTCAAGGACAGCCCGTGTGCGGCCGGCATAGCTGCCATCGGGTTGCGGGACCATGCGACCGGCATTGGTGACCATGATGGGGGTGCCGTCGTCGAGCTCCAGGCAATAGCGGGCCTCGATCTCGTAGGCGCCATCGGGCAGCAGGACGGCAAAATCCGCACCACCGGGAAGGATGCGCGCCGACCAACCGGCGCCGCGCGCCACGCCCCCTTCGATGGGAAACATGGCGCGGACCTTGCCGTTGCCCGTGGCAAACTCCAAGGCCGGCCCAAGATCGGCGCGGATCACGCAGGCCCGCCGGACCATTGGCTGACCCGGCGAAGTTCGGGCGCCAAGTGACGTGATGTCCTCGACCGGAACGTCAGGCGGCATTCTGTGTCCTTCCTTTCCTGATTGCCGGCGCCCGGGCCGGCCCTTTGGGCTGTGGCATCCGCACGCTCACGCCCGCGACTCCTTCCGCCGGGGATGATCGACGCAGGCATCGGTGAAAAGCAACCGGATGAGAGGCGCGAACTGCGCCTGCAGAACGGCCTCGTGTTCGGCCAGGGTCCGCTCTTCAGATGTGATCAACTGGATGAAGCAGGGCATCCAGCGATCGATCAGCAGCTCGGCCAGGAACTCGGGCGGGCAGTCGCGCCCGGCCCTTGTCTGCAGGTCAAGCTCGCTCAGGAACCCGGCGAGGAACATCTTCAAGGCGTCGGAGACATTTCGGTACTCGCGCGACAGGGCGGTGTCGGGCTGCCGGATGGCCGCGGCTTCCGCATGGCGCCAGACACGTTTCCCCGCCACATCCAGGGTTCGCGACGACACGCGAAGGAACAGGGCGACGACCAGGCTGACCAGATCGGCCCCGTCCTGCCATTGCTGGCCCCTGTCGCGTTCGCGTGCTTCCCGGGTCCCCTCCGAGATCATCGCGATGAGGATCCCGTCCTTCGATCCGAAATAGTTGAAGAGGGTCGGCGCGGACACCTCCGCGGCTGCGGCGATGTCGGCCATCGTCGTGGCGTCGATGCCCTGTGCCGCGAACAGCTCCCTCGCGGCCGCGATGATCTCGTCCCGCCGCCGGGCCTTCTTTCTATCGCGCAGGCCGGGCTTGGCGCTGTCTGCCAGGTATTCCATCCGACGTGGCCAGAATGATTGATATGATAAAAAGTTTTATGGAATGAACAAATTTGTCAATCCCCTTTGGGGCATTCGCAAGAGTGACCGCGGTGATGATGCCGAATGGGACACCACAGCCCTGACAGCCGCGCACGTTCACCGCCCCGATCACACGAGAGGTGGAACGAAAGATGGCGCGCGGGTGAGCCGAAGCTGCCGCGGTACGGGCCATTCCGACACGACGGAACGGGAAATGTTCCGACGTGAGAGTCGCGGAAAGCCGCAGCATGCGCCGACCTGCAAGCGCAGGCGGATCAGGGAAGCGGGAAAAGCAGACACACTGGCGGCTCAGCGCAGTGACCGACCAGTCATGTCCGTAGCATTCCATCAGTTTTTCATGGCAAATGGTGCTGCAAGAGAGGATTGAACTCTCGACCTCTCCCTTACCAAGAAACAGGTCTCTCGTCAACCTGTTGATTTATTTGCAATAAATCACTCCCTGACCAATCCCTATTGACGGTTTGGCCAGGGTGGTTGCGTATTGCAAGGTTTAGCGAACCAAAGGGCATCCCTTTGCGTAAGGCGCGTTGCTTGCTGGCTCTGGTGCCGCGATGCCAAGTGGTAGCCAGTTGAACCCGGCTTTGAGCCGCTTGCCCGACGCCTCGCCTGACGATCCCTGGCACCGCGCGCCCGTGCAGCCCACGCCGCGCCACTGGAACCTCTCTGCCGTGCTGGCGGTGCCGATCATCTTCGCCGCCGGTGTGCTGGTTGGGATGGTGATGTGATGCGCGTGCTTGTCGCCTGCGAATACTCGGGCCGGGTGAGAGCCGCGTTCCTTGCTCGCGGGCACAACGCATAGTCATGCGATCTTCTGCTAACCAAAGCTCCCGGCCCTCACTGCCAGGGGGACACACGCGACGGGCTTGGCGATCGGTGGGATTTGATGATTTGCCACTCGCCCTGAACTGACCTTGCTGTCAGCGGGGTGCGGCACTTCGAAGCCCAACGCGCGGAAGGGCGGCAGCAAGCGGCGCTCGACTTTGTGTGGCTCCTGTTCCACCCGCCTGTTCCGCGCATCGCGCTGGAAAACCCGGTCAGCATCATTGGCAGCGCAATCCGCAAGCCTGACCAGATCATTCAGCCATGGCAATTCGGGCACCGCGAAATGACGGCGACTTGTCTGTGGCTCAAGGGTCTGCCGCCGTTGGTGCCCACCGATATTGTCGGGCCACCGCCTGTTGGCCGCATAGAGAGCCGGTCATGGGAGGTTGTCCACCGCATGCCGCCCGGCCCGGATCGATGGAAGGCCAGGAGCCGCACATGTCTAGGCACCGCCGCCGCGATGGCCGCACAATGGAGCCTGACATGACCGATTGGACGAAAGACGATGGCGGGCCGCGCCCGGTGGAGCCGGAACGCCGCGCCAATGCACCTTCGAAAAGGGCGGCATCTATTGCGAGTGGGTCGCGGCCACCCCGCAGGCATATCTCGATGCCTTGGCCGCCAAGGACGCTGAGACAACGCGGCGGACAGGGCCCCTTTGCCTCTCGTGCCGCCGGGTTTTGCCGGACTCACGTGATCGCCCTCAGTCGCCACAGGATTGCCCCTCGCCCTATGCTTGCACCATCGGCATGACCGTCGAGGAGGCATGGGCACATTGTTGGAAGATTGCACATGACCAGCCCGCCGAGAGCGCCCGGCTGATCCGCGGGCGTGACGCCGCCGAGGCGTGCTGCCGGTTTCGTCGACACGAAGACAGGATGGTGACCAAGGAACTGGGGAGTGGATGCGACGAGACGGAAGTTCAGCCATGGGTTCAGGCTCGGGGCCGTAGGGCTGGTAACGGACTGGGGCGTCGCGGTGGCGCAGGCCACCCGATCCGCTTCTTCATGACAGCGGGCCGGGTCAGCGACTACACGGGTGCGGTAGCCATGTGGGGCGGCCTGCCGAAGGCGGAATGGCTGCTGGCCGACGGGGGCCATGAAGCCAATGGGTTCAGAGATGCGTTGAAGGAGAAGGGGGTTAGGCCCTGCAGCCCAGGCCTGAAGTCACGCAGCGAACCCGTAAAGCACGATGAACGCCGCTACAAACGTCCCAACAGGATCGAAATCATGTTCGGAAGGCTCAACGATTGGCGAAGGGTCGCCCCACGCGAAGACCGATGCCCGAAGGTCTCTCCATCCGCCGTAGCCTTCGCTGCCACCGTCATGTTCTGGCTTTGAAACGAGAACCAGTCCTGTCCCCAAGATGTATGTCCAGACAGCTTGACGTCCGTGTGCGATCGTCGCGGAATCTAAGAGCGCGGCGGCGGATGGGATCGCGTTCTAAGTGCGGTGAATATTTTGGCAGACGATGGTGCGGAATCCCGCCGCAGTGCCGCAAACTTGGTCTTTGCAAAAGTTTTGTGTCGGCCTAGGCCCTGATTCTACAAGAGTTTCGTCAGAAACTTGTTGCTGGCTGCCCTGCCCGAGGTTAACAGAAACCTAATCGAGAGTTGGCGGAATAGCGGTCGAGCGAATCGACCTGGATTGGTCCTTTGTCGGAGTTGTATCCATGGCAGTAGACGAATACTCGAGCATTTCCGACGTACGGGCGGGCATAAGCAACCTGGTTCCTTTCGGAGCCATCGTTGATCGGATCCTTGGTGAGCTGTCCGTCACGGATGGCGAACCCATCTCCATCGACACCCTGGGGCCGGGGGATGCGAAGGCTCCTGAGAGCGATATGGTTGTGTGGCAGCGGGCCGACGGCACGATCGCCATCAGCGTGACAGGCTCTGACAACCGTTACACCTTCGGCACGCAATCCGATGACACCGTTCTTTCGAATGGAATGGTGAACGATCTGGTCATGCTTGGCGGCGGCAAGGACATCGCGCTGGGTGGATCAGGAAACGATTCGCTTTACGGTGGGAATGGACGAGACGTCCTGTTTGGCCAGGATGGCGATGACCAGATATATGGCGGCAATGGAAACGACGCCCTGTCCGGTGGCGCCGGGGCTGATGCGCTTTATGGTGGCGTCGGGGTCGATCGTCTGTATGGCGACGAAGGGGCTGACACGCTCTATGGCGGCGACGGTGCAGACGCGCTGTTCGGCGGGGGTGGTTCCGACCAGATGTACGGCGGTGGGGATGGCGACCGGATGAGCGGCGGCGACCAGTCTGACGTGATGTTCGGTGGCGCCGGAAGCGACACAATGTGGGGTGATGGCGGCCTGGATACACTATATGGTGGGTCCGGAATGGATACCCTGTCGGGCGGTGACGGCAGTGACTTGTTGTTCGGCGCCGCCGATGACGACCTGCTGCGTGGTGATGCCGGTCTCGACACCCTGTATGGCGGCGGCGGGAACGACACGTTGTACGGTGGTCTTGGGGCCGATGCTCTTTACGGCGGCGCAGGCAATGATCTGCTGGTCGGCGGTGGCGCTTCTGACAGCCTGTTGGGTGCTGATGGTGACGACAGATTCCTGGCTGGGGCGGGCGATACCGTCAGCGGCGGGGCCGGCTTCGATATTGTGGAGATCGGCGCCCAGGAATCCGATGTGACCGTAACGACAGTGGGCGCGCGGACATTCATCACCTTCTCGGACGGATCGATCGTCACTGTCCAAGGCGTCGAGCAGATCGACTTCGATGACGACGATCTGAGCCTCTAGTGCAATGAGCCGCCTTCCGATTGGGAGGCGGCTTTCCATTGTGGTTATGGGTGAAGTTTAGTTTGCAAGACGCAGCTATATGCCTTCAGGTCGAGACGAATCCGTAATACGCCGACGCGAAATTCTTCTAGATTCGCTCATAACTCTGCAATCTGCCATTGAGGTGGACACAGGCGCTGCTTCGAGCATACTTCTTAAGCGCGCGCGAATCCTGATTGCGCTGGAGAAGTTTGAACTTGCCCGTCGTGACATCAGTTCTGCGCTTGCATCCGATCCTCTGGACCCTGAATTGCTTGCTTTGTCCTGCTTTGTGAGCAGAACTGAGACCATTGAGCCTGGCGAGCCCCTGTTTCCTGCCCATGACCACGCGGTGGAATTACTGCGCAGCCTATTCGCCACTCCGGTCCAGAGGACCGCGGCACTTTCGGCGCTTGATCCCGGCAAGTTGCCTCTGGTTGTGGACTGTGACCTGAGCGTGACGAAACGGCTGACCTTCGTTCAGAGAACCGGAGACCAGGTGAGACTGTCGGGAGGGGCCGCCAATGACTTTCCTCAGCCGCTGGGAAAGGGCATGGCGGGCGGTGTCGCCGTCTTTGCAGTAGATTATTTTCTGGAGCGAT
This sequence comes from Neotabrizicola shimadae, assembly GCF_019623905.1. NCBI lineage: Bacteria > Pseudomonadati > Pseudomonadota > Alphaproteobacteria > Rhodobacterales > Paracoccaceae > Neotabrizicola > Neotabrizicola shimadae. The sequence continues at coordinate 88,357 of NZ_CP069370.1, forward strand.
CTGCCGAGGAAGACCGGTCTGTGGACATCGTGGCGAACGACGTCGCGAAGTCCGTTCGAGTTCCGGCGCTGATGGGGCGGTGCACGATGCCCGTTGCAACCGGTGACGAGGAGCGATCTGTCTGGATCATTGTTCCGGTTCGGGATGGCGGCACAGCACTGGAGGCATGTCTAGAGACGGTTCTTTCCGCCTTGGATGATGTGCAGGGAAGCTGTCTGGTTATCGTCGACGACGGATCGCAGCAAGAGGCCACGCGCCGACTTCTTGAAGAGGTTGCGCGCCGGCCTGATGTCAGGCTGCTTCGCACCGCTGGGGCCTGTGGCTTTACCGCTGCAGTGAACCTGGGTCTATGCGCCGTGGGGCAGGGGCCGGTGCTTTTGCTGAACTCGGACACATGGTTGCCGTCAGGTGTGCTGCGGCGCCTGCTGGCGCATTTGGATGACGACGGCATCGGCACTGTGACCCCGCTGTCCAACGATGCAGGCGGTTTCTCTCTGTGTGGCCCCGGTCGCCGCTGTGCGATGCCGCCGCCTGACATCTGCGTTCGGCTGGCGGATGCGGCTTGGGCAGGTCATCGCGGGAAAGCCATTGATGTTCCTAACGGGAATGGCTTCTGCATGTTGATATCGGCCTCGTGTTTGCACGAGGTGGGTGCCCTGTCCGGGCATTATGACAGCGGCTACTATGAGGAAGTCGACTTCTGCCTGCGCGCCGGCCGTCTTGGGTTCAGGAATGTTGCCGCCGCCGACTGCTTTGTGGGGCATGTTGGATCGGTCTCTTACGGTTCGGCCAAGACGAGGCTGGTTGCTGCCAATCGGCGGCGGCTGGCGCGGCGGTTTCCCGACTATGGCAGCAAATACGAGGCCTTCGTCGCAACAGACCCTCTTGAGCCGGTCAGGGCGTCTCTGCTGGCTGCGGTAGCCGCTGACTGGCAGCCCGTGCGGACGGAAGAGGCGCCGCAGGATCTGATGGATTTCGAACTGCCCGATGGACCGAGTGACCCGCTTCCGGTTCCAGTTTCCGTGCGACGATTGCCGGCGGCGCTGCGCAACCGCAGTTTCGAGCGGCTTCGCCTAGTGCCGGAGGCACGCTTGTCGGCGTTGGGGCTTCGGCTTCGTCCGCGCCTTGGACTTGCGGCGGATTGGCAGGAAGGTCGGTGGGAACTGCGTTTGGGCACGGTTGAGGACGGGCCTATCGCGAGCCTTTCTTGCCGGGAAGCCGAATCGGAAGACTTCCGGTCGTTCGAGTCCTTGGTTCTTTCAAGCCTGACGAACGGCGAAACCCGCGGCTTCGGCGATGCCGTTCCGATCTGAATGCCGGTTCATCGCGCCCGGGGTCCTGCGCGGATATGTCGAGATGGTGGATGAGCCGACACGCCATTGGCATGTGGGTCTGTTCGTGGACAACGAATTGCAGGGAACTTGCCTGTCGGACCTTCCCTTGACCCTGACGGAAGAAGGCAATGGTGCAAGTGCGTTCGAGTTCAACCTCGTGACGGAGCGGCTTGCCGATGCCGAGGAACTCTGCGTCAAGGTTCTCAACACAGGGCATGTGATCGCCCGCTTTGCGCCTTCGGACCTTTTGTCGTGGCGCGAAGGCGCCAACGCTGGACCGGTCGGGTTTGTCCGGCATGCGCAGGGGCTGGTCATTTCCGGCGTCATCGAGAATGCCGTTACCGAGCTGCCCGCCTATGAGATCGTCGCCCTTGAGGGCGACCGGGTCGTCGGTCGAACCCGCCTGTTCCGGTGGCAGCACGTCGGCGCCGGGGACAGTGCCGTCGGCCGGGCGGCGGCGTTTGACCTGTTCCTCGAGCCCGACCTGGCGGATGGGCGAGTTCATCTCTTGCATGTCGAGACCTCGACCGGGCTTTCGCTTTCCGGAAGCCCGCTTGAGATCATTGTGTGGCCGAACCGCCTTCGGGAGGAGCTTTTGACCAAGGCCGCGGGCGGTTTGCGAGAGGCGAGGCGCCGGAGGGCGGACCTGATGCTGGATCGCCTGCTGGGGTCGAGCATGCCGGTATCCGCCTATGCCTCGGCCTATCCGGAACTGGGGCGGCCGGTTCTTCCGGGGGCCCCGGACGGATCCATTGGCAGCGACGGTGCCTGGCGGCGCGTTGGAACGACCGGATGGGTGATTTGCCATCACCATATTGTCCAGCCGCTGCCCGAATTCGGGGCGCGGCTGGAAGCGGCACTGGAGACCGCCAGTGAGCGGCCGCGCCTGATCGGAGGGGATCTGGCGGTACGGTTGCCGGACGAGCAGATCCATCCGTTGCTTTTCCCGGCTTTCGACCTGGAGCGGCTCATGGAACAGGGACATTCGACCCTGTGCTTTGCCGTGCCGGCAGAAGCGGTGGAGGGGACGGCTGCCCTGTCCCTGGCCGAACTGATGCTGGGCTGGCTGGCGGCCGAAGGACAGCCGCTGCGGCGAACGGCGATCCTGCATGTGCCTCACCCGGCCGGCCTGTTGTCCGAGGACGATCTTGTCGCGAGTTGTGCCGCCCGCGGTGAAGCCTTGGCTGCGGCCCTGCGCGGTTGCACGATGCTTCCGGCTGGTACGACGGTTGCCGCGGTGGAGCCGCCCGGACCGCGCGCGCCGCGCTTTCCGTCGATCCGGCTCGGTCGGCCGGTTCGCGAACGCTCGGTGAGTATCGTCGTTCCGACACGGAACCGCGGTGAGATGCTGAACAACGCGGTGAAGGGGCTGATCGAAAGCAATCCGGGCTTCGAACTGGATATCGTGGTGGTGGACAATGGCTCTACCGAGCCCGGAACGCTGGCCGTCCTGGACGCGCTGGAGCAGAGCGGGGTTCGCATTCTCGAGTTTGGCGAGGGCTTCAACTACGCGCTCATCAACAACCTGGCGGTGGAACACGTCCGTCACGAACAGATCTGCTTCATGAACAATGACGTGGCCTTTCCCGAGCCGGGTGTCCTGGTCGAACTGTGCAGCCGTCTGGCCGCCCCGGATGTCGGCGCCGCCGGGCCACTGATGACGCGCGCGTCCGACATTGTTCAGCATGGCGGCGTGGTCCTGGGCCCCTGGCATGGCGCTGTCCATGCCTTCGAGGACCGCATGCTGGGCGACCCCGGATATGGCGAGATGTTGCGCGTGGCCGGCGAGACGAGTGCCGTCACAGGGGCCTTCCTTCTGACGCGGCGCAGCCTGTTCGAGAAACTGGGCGGCTTCGACGAGCTGGCCTTCCCGGTGAACTTCAACGATGTCGACTATTGCCTCCGGTTGTGGGAGGCGGGTCATCGCGTGGTGTTTTCGCCGCATGTTCGCATCTACCACTTTGAATCTGTGAGCCGCGGGCGCGAAGCCGCAACTCCGGCCGCCCTGCGAATGCAGCGCGAACTGGCCTGCCTGCGCGCCCGCTGGCGCGAGGCGCTTCTGGACGATCCGCAGTACCATCCGATGTGGGGGGTGGATTGCCTGCCATACCGCGCGCTTTCGATGACACACCGCGCCCCGGCCGCCCGCCATGCCGGCGCGCGGCCCTCGGCGTCCCTGCCTGGGTGGCTTTGACATGGACCGAGCAGAACCCCGAACCGGCACCGCCGCCCCCCTGACGCGCCGCCCGGTGCTGTACAACCTTGGCTCGGGGCCGCGGCGGCTGTTGTCGCGGATGCCGAAGGACGGCCCCTTCGCCGGATGGTCCGAGGTGACGGTCGATCTGGATCCCGGCAATCATCCCGACATCGTGGCGGACATCGCCGACCTTTCGGGCGCGGTGGCGGACGGGGCGGCAGACCTGATCTGGTGCAGCCATGTGCTGGAGCATTTCCACGACCACCAGATCCCGGCGGTGCTGGCCGGCTTCCTGCGCATTCTTGCGCCGGACGGGGCCGCGGTGATCCGCGTGCCCGACCTGGCCCAGGTGATGCGGCGGCTGGACGAGACCGATCTGGAGCGGGTGCTGTACACGTCACCGGCCGGCCCGGTCTCGGTGCTTGACGTGATCTATGGCCACCGCGCCTCGGTCGAGGCCGGTAATCTCTTCATGGCCCACCGCACCGGATTCACCGAAGTCTCGCTGGCCCGCAGGATGCTGGAAGCTGGTTTCGAGGAAGTGCAGACCCACGTGGGTGATGCGATGGATTTCTGGGCGGTGGGCTATATTGGCTCTGCCGCTAATTTGAAACTTATCGGTCAGCTAATTGGGCCCGCGCAAAAGTAGTCCTGTCAGCGCGGGTTACGTTCCTTCAATTCTTGCTGAATTGTTGACTCGGTGCTGACCACTCCGACCATTTTTCCTCGCCTATACTGTTGACAACACGGGACCTGATCTTTTCCCAAAGATCAGCATTGCGTTCTCTAATTGCCGCAAGCTTAAACGCGGCTCCGGCTGCGTCGCGCACTGGATGAAGAACCTTGTCCTGAAGCGTTCCAGCCTCAACCTCAAGGTTGCAAATCGGAACACTTGAAGTGAAGGTTTGATTAGTGAAGGCGCCTGCCGGCGCAATATCCTCTATCGAGCGGTGTGAAAAGCCGTCCCGAATTAGAACTGATGCGACAAAAGACTCATCGTTCGGGATCTCCGGTCCAGGCGCATCTGCCGCTATAGTGGTGAAGTGAAAAGATCGTGCCAAGCCAAGATGGCAGACTGCGCGCCTGGACAATCTCGCAAACGATACAAAAACGCCAAAAACGTTGTCTTTTCCAACCAAGTTCGCCGCGCTGGCATGCCAACCCCAGCGCGGTGGTCGCTTGCCGAGACTTGCGCCAACGAGATCAGCATCACACTCCTCAAAGCGAGAAAACAGTGTCATCGGATCAGTGAACGTGAACGCAACATCAGGTTCAACAATCCAAAGATAATCGAAACTCAGGGCGCGTGCCGCCACATAAGCGACATAGTCGCCGCACTGCCAGCCTGAATTCTTGAACGAGCGAAGTCTGAGGTCTTCAATCGCCGCTCTTGACATCTCAATCGTGACATTGGAAAGAGATGGCTCCAGCCGCGCGCCTCCATCGACATTGTCCACGATGAAATAAACACGATCGGGGAACACCCGGGAAAGGTATTCGTATTGCTTCCTTTCGGGCGCCCCGATGTTTCGGCACCGAATGGCAACTATAGTCCTGCTCATCTATCTTTCACCACACTCTTCACTCTCCGGCAGCCCGTCGGCTTGACTTTAGGTCTAGGACGCCATTGAATCTGAAATGTGAATTGGCTTTTGTGAGGCGCCAACGATAGAGCGCCACTCATCCCGGTGAGCTGTCAATATGCTCCGCACGTGATCGAACATGAAGACATCCTTCTCGTTCTTGTCCTTGATCTTCCTCAGAATATCTTGCGTCAAATCGACCGAGGTGTCTGCTGTATTTGGCGTCTTCCGCTGGTGTTCAGATGGGAACTTATTCGGGTGCCCCATAAGTTGGAAGATAATTCCAAACGACATCGGGTACATTTCCAGAAGCCCAACGAAGGCCATATCTTCCTCTACTGCGCGGATCAAGCTCTCTGCGGTGCAGTCGCGGCCTGCGATGAATTTGGCCATCGTGTTCTGTGACATGGGGTGGTCGATGTAGCTTTCAAGCGTCGGGAACTGCTCTCGGAACCTCAAGTGCGGGGGGTGCATTTCCGTTCGCTGGTAGCGGTAGTCGGATATAACCCGGTTCTCGGGCGCGCGCAGGATGCTCGTTACCCGCAAGCGAGGGATGCTCGTCCTCAGTGGTTCGAGCAACTCACATTTTAGATGGCCTGAAGCGGAGCGGTAGGAGGGCAACTCCGGATCCGAGCAGAAGTTGGAAAGCGCCTCCTCAAGAGATCCTGCCTTCATGCTTCCGTCGTCTCCGTAGGAGGCATGGATGTTGCGATAAGGGCTTGCGATTGAGCGCAGTTCTGCCGAAAATGATGACCCAGCGGTCTTTGGGATGTGCTGGAAGAACCACAAAGCGGAGGGTTCGGTGAATTCTGAAATGAAATCCGCAAGACTCATCCGCTTCAGATCACCGAACGACATTTCCAACTCTCCTCCGGCTTGACTTAAATTTCTGGTTCATGGCTTGGCTGACCTCATCCTGCCGATGAATCGGAGCCTTCTTCGATGGCGTTGGGGACGGCTCGGGAGTTGAAGCTCCATTGAGGCAGGAGAGGTACTCCTTCGCCATTTCGGCATGGCTTGACGGTCGAGCGAGGGCCGCTTGTCGTTCTGGTCGGCCGGCTTCCTTAATCGCCCCCTCCATCACCCGCGCAAGATCCTTTGCGTCGCCCACCCGGAAATGGTGGCCGGTCACGCCGTCCACCACCTTCTCGGCCATCCCTCCGATGCCCGAGCAGATCACGGGGCGGCGGGCGGCGTAGGCTTCCTGGATCACCACGGGGGAGTTCTCCCACCAGGTCGAGGGCACCATGACATAGTCGGCCGCGGACATCAGGCGGCGGACCTGGCGGTTGTCGTAGGGGCCGGGCACTTCGAGGAAGTCGTAGGTCTCGATCGCGCGGGCGAGGCGCTGTTCGAAGGCGGGCGTGACGCCGATGACATTGCCGTGGATGCGGACGCGGAACCGGCCGGCTAGGTCGGGGCGGGCGGCGAGACTGTCCACGGCATTGAGCAGGACATCCACGCCCTTGAACGGGTTGATCTGGCCGAAATAGGCGAAGGTGATCGGATCATCGGCACTGCGCGGGGCGCGTTCGGGCGGGGGGGCGGTGTCGATGAGGCCGTTCTCGATCAGCGAGAACTTCTCGGCCGGCAGACCCCAGGCGACATAGCGGTCGATGAGGAACCGGCTGGGCGAAACGAAGCCGTCACAGCGCGACAAGACATCGAACATGAGATCACGCCGGGTGGTCATTCCTTCGCGGCCATGTTCGGGAAAGCAGGCGGCGCAGGCTTCGGGCGAGGCTGCTTCGCACAGGTTGCGGGCGGGGCGGGTGATCATCTGGCCGTGGTGGGCGCAGATGGCGAGGTATTCGTGCAGGGTGAACACCACGGGCAGGCCGGTCTGTGCCTTGACCTGCCGGACGGCGCCGATGCCGAAGTTGAGATAGTGGTGGAAGTTGATCACGCTGGCGTTCTGATCGCGCAGGAGCCGGACCAGGGCGGTGGACATCGCGGGCCGCCCCAGCAGGAGGACATGGTCGAACTGGGCCGGATCGTAGGGAAGGACATGCTCGTCCGCGGAGGCGAGGGAGACACGGTCAAGCGCGGCTTGCGGAACAGCGGCGATGAAGAGTGACGGGACGCCGAGGTCCTGCAACCCTCGGAACAGCGTATACGCCGCGATTTCGGCGCCGCCCTTGGACACCGATGGATGGGCGTGGGACACAATGGCGACGCGCATCGGAGGAGCGGAGGTCAAGAAGCCGCCCCCGTGCGTTCAAGGCGGGCAAGAAGGGGCGGCCGCGGCTGCTGCAACGCGCTGCGCCCGACACGGCCCAGGATCGGCGCGTCGGGCAGGCCGGCCCAGTCGGCGCCAGACCGGGCAAAGTCGGTCAGGGAGCGGGCAGTCCAGAACAGTCCGGGTGGTCCGTCCTGTCGCATCGGTCGGTCCTGGGCCGCGATAACCGCAAGACCCTCGTCCTTGCCAGAGAGACGCTCGACACACTGCTCGACCAGCGTGCGGGTCATCCGGGCATCCTCGCGCAGGACGACCAGCCGGTCGGCCTTGGTCAGTGTAGAGGCCACGGCCACGTCGCGCAGGCCCAGGGCCGCGCGCAGGAAGAACAGGCTGTTGCCCTGCTGCGCCCCGTCTTCGAGATCGCGGAAGAGTGGCAGGACGTGGCTGCGGACGGCCTCGTGAGCCATGAGCACCACGCGGATGCGGCCTGCTTCCAGCAGGTCGGCCACATCCATGACCTGATCGGCGACACGGTAAGCGTCACTCTGGCTGCCTGAAACCGCGATGAAGAGCGAGCGCTCCGAGGGTTCGATCTGCCAGCCAACGGGCGGTGGTTGCTGCGACTGACGGGCGCGCTTCAACGAAGCGGCCAGGGCCGGAAAGAACGCCTCATGCTCCAGTGAGGGATAGCAGCGAAGCAGCACATCTTCGCCGGCACCACGGTTGAGCCACTGGATCGGTATGTCGGCAAGCCTATGGTTGGTGGCGGCATTCTCACCATGATACAGTTTCAGAGTGAGCTCCTCGATCAGCGCCCGTGTATCGCGCATGGGGAAGAAGGCGACGAAGCCCGCGTCCTGAACCTCTCCACCAGCTTTCGGAAAGGCTGCGAGAAGATCGGGGCGGGCGAGACGGAAAGAACTGCGCAGGTCGGCCTGGGCGACCGTGTCTCCGGCCCGGAGCGCGAAGCCCGTGGTCGTCCTGCCCGGTGCCAGAAGCCATCCTTCGATGATGCATCCGACCCCCGGTATCGCGACGATGTTGTCCACACCGGTCCTGACATCGATGCGGGCGGCCTTCGACAGGCCGGGAACCCAGGACTCCGGAGCAATAAGGATCGACCGAAGTTCGCGATAGTAGCCGTCTTGGAGCGTGCTTCCGGCGGCATCCAGGATCGTTGCAATCGACCGCATGTCGACCCGGCGCAGGGTTGCGCCCACCGACCTGAGATGCGGCACGCCTTCCACGGCCAGAAGCATCACCACCAGCTTCGCGTCGATCTCTGGTTGCCATTCGCCGTGCAGCAGGCCGATGAAGCCGGTCGCGTCAGACGGTACGTCGTCGCGCGAAAACCGCGCGATCGCCATGGCGCAGGGGTGCTTCCATCGGTCCAGCATCAAGGCGCCAAAGGCGTTACCCGCTGACCGTTTGACCCAGCCCAACACCCAGCATCGACCGGATTCGTCAACCGCCACGGCCTCGAGGCAACCGATCTGCCGTTCGTCTGCCATGCTGTGCGCCCGGCCCAGCAGGCTTTCGCCCTTTGCCAGATTGGCGTTCTGAAGCGACGCGATGCTGCCTGTCCGGAACGTCACGAAGACTCTGCCTTATGGTCAGGAAAACGCGCGGCGTTCAGACGTGGTCTCGGCCTGAGCGGCCGCGACCTCTGCACTGGCGACCAGATCCTCCGGATAGGTCGGGAAGTAGCATCTCACCTTGCCGGCATTGAGCCGGGTTGCCGAGAACGGAGTCCACCTCCGCAAGATCAAAGCCATGTTCGGACCGAACATGTATTCGATTCCGCCCACTACCGGAGCATCTGCCCTGGTCCCCGGCATGGCTTCCGGCGTTTCCTGCACGGATACGGTTGTGCGCCGGTCGCCAACGAGCGCGAAAAGCCCGGAATGGCCGGCGGGCCGATGATCGGACATGTAGGTAGCAAGGTTCGCCTCTGCCGGAATATCGACATGGCCGATGCCGACCGGGCCAAGAGCGGCGAGTTCAAAGACCTTGCGCAGCCTGTCTTCCGGCTGTTCACTGTCGATGACTTCATTTGCTGCGCCAAATTCGATCAGCGTTCGCATCAATTCGTAGTCCTTCGCCTCGAAGGCGGCCACATTTCTCATCCAGCGCAGGCGGTCGGAACCGGGCAGTCTGCCGCAGACATAGGTGTCCGGCTGGGCGGGTGCTGAAGAATCGACAACGCGTGCACCAGGCTGAAGAAGAAATGCCTCGCAGTTCTGGAGTGAGACCACGACCCGACGTGCGTCATTTTGCTGCGGCAAGGAAATGGGAAACGAAAAGCCGAGCTTGCCATCTGCAAGACCCGCATCACAAAGATCCTGACGGAAGGTCCCGATTTCGCCAGAGCCGACACAGACACCATCAAGATAGGCAAGAACGGTCTGACCTGTCAAAATAGACGACCTGCAGTGCATCCAGCCTGTAATGACACCGTCCGACGCGCTTTCAATGGCCCCAATAATCATTCAACCCATCCGCGATTCGTGACCCAACCGTCTTGGCTTATAGTGAACCGTTTCGAAGGGGACTGATCAACTGTGTTGCCGGGTGATCCACAGGCTATCGAGATATCTGCCTAAACTATGGGCAATCAACACGGCCTCGTTTCTCCGTAGACTTTCTAAAGATGCGGATACGGCTATGGCGACCGGAAGCCGGCTGGGGCCTGACGGTCGCATCCACTGTTGCCTTCACTTCAGTCAACTGAAGTTTGAGGCGAAGCAGCCGGTCTGCCGGGTTTGCCCCGGTCAGTGTGAGAAAGGTTCCGGTCACCTCTGTGCGCCCGGCAAGTTCGAATTCGGCCGACGCGGACAGGCGGAATTGTCCATCCGGGTCTTCGATCCAGATGCGCAACTGGGAGAAGGGTCGGCCTCCCGCGCCGCCTGCGAGAAATTCACCGGGGGCCGCGATCTGGCCGGTGACCGGATTTTGCAGCACGATGCGCGGCGGGTGGGCGCGGTGGTGAAGCATGAGGCCAAGGATTGCCTGATCCGCGACTTCCCCCCCTATCCAGGAGCCGAATCTGACGGACCTGTCCCCCGACCGGTCGATATAAGCGGTCAGATCGGCCGAAGGGGAGAGTGTTGGACGGGGCCCTGATTTCACCAGATAGTCAATTTCAACCCCGCCGTGTAGCGCGGTTGAGCCCTCTGGAATCAGGAGTTCGAGAAGGATCTCGGCCGTGTCACTGCATCGGATAACACAGATTTCATCAGGGCGCGTAAGCGCACCCCCTGCGTTGGACGGATCGAAGACCAGCGTAATCGCGTGACGCGAGGCCAGTGGCACGATGGGCCGTATGATGGCGTTGAACCCCAGTCCGGGTTCCGCAGCGCTGCGGATTGTCAGGATGCCCGGTGACAGCCTGAGCTTTTCGTATCTCTTTCTTGACGACGCCTCTGCCACTCCGGCCAGTCCTTCCGCTATTCCTCGCGCATCGCGCTGTGCAGTCGCCTCTGCAGGGGTCCGATCAAATAGCTGAGCGCAGACCGTTCGCCGGTCGGGAGTATCGTGGTGGCGGACATGCCCGCCACGAGTTTGGAGCGCGGACCCTCTGGCAGGGAGGTCAGGTCAAGCCTTATGCGGGCCTCGTAGAAATCTGCCCGCGTTTGCGGATCGACGATCCGATCGCGTGACAAGGTCAGGAGTTTGCCCTTGGCTGGCGGGAGGTCCATCAACTGGTAGGCAGGAAACGTGATCAGCGCCTCGGAATCGGGGGCGATTCCGTCTATGTCGTTGGGCGCAATGCGCGAAACGATGACGAACTCGTCATGCAGCGGGGCGATCTTCATTATCGTTGCGCCGCCGGGCACGACGGCGCCCACTGTGCCAAGTGTGCTTTCCTGCACGATCCCGTCGACCGGCGAGCGGAGTTCGATCCGCTTCAGTGAGTCCTTCGCGATGATCGAGTCACGCTCAAGAGATCGGATCTCGCGGGTGACGGCCTCCATCTCGTCGGCGGCACGGCCGCGATACTCCTGTTCCAGTTGGGCGATCTGAAGTTTGACACCTATGATCTGCTGCTGGATCCGGGCGATGCTGATATCGGCTTGAGCGATCCGTTCTTCCAGCCCGAGGCTGGCCTGTTCCAGTTCGGTCACGCGAGACTGGCTTGCGAGCCCGCGCTCGCGAAGGGATTTCTGGTCCTCGAGATCGGATTGGACGAGGGCCGCCTCGCGCCGGGCGATGTCTCGGGCGACTTCGCTGGCCTCGATCTCTTTCTGAGCCTGGGCGACGTTCGTTTGCAGAAGGTCGCGTGATTGCAGCAGTTCCTTGCGCTGCAGTTCGAACCGCTTGCGTTCATTGTCGGCGACTTTGGCCATGTCGGGCATGGCCGTCAGCCGTTCGGCGAGTGCCGGGCTGAACACCAGCGTCTCTGCCATGTCGATTTCGGCCTGAAGTCGTTCCTGGCGCAGCTGGTTGCCAAGTATCTGAGTCGAGAAAAGGTCGGCGGTTGCGGCGCTTTGGGTGGGGTCAAATCGCACGAGGACATCGCCTTGCCGGACAGTCTGGCCGTTCCGGACAAGGATCTCTGCGACGATTCCACCCTCCAGGTGCTGAATGAGACGTGTCGTGCTGGCATTCTCGACGACACCTTGGGCTACCACCGCGCTGTCGAGCCGCGCCAGGGCGAGCCAGGTGCCGGTGACCCCGAATGTGAGAAAGATGACGATCAATGCCGATCGAAGGGATCTGTGGACCATCGCGTCGCAACTGGCAACAGCAGCAGACACTTGCCGGTTTGCCGCCGTTCTCATTGAACCCGCGATTGCCGAGGGCGGCGGGTCGATCCGGTGCGCCGTGGCCTGTGCCGGGCCGGACATCAGGCGCTGCTCCCCGTTGCGGTTGCCGGCACCAGCAGCGTGTTTCCGGCAGTGCCGAGGCGCGCGAGGATGTCGTCCCGGGTGCTGAATGAGTGCATGTAGCCGTCCATGATCACGACGATGTAGTCACAGATCCAAAGGAGGCCGAGTTTGTGGGTGCTGAAGAAGATGGTGCTGCCGCGTTCGCGTAGGCCCGCCATGGACTTGAGCAGCGTCGCCTCGCCGCTGGCGTCGAGGGCGGAATTGGGTTCATCCAGCACCAGCAGGGTCGGATCGCCGAAGAATGCCCTGGCAAGTGCGATGCGCTGCCTTTGGCCGCCCGAAAGCGGGGCGCCGTTCTCGCCAAGGCGGAAACCGAGCCCACGACCACGAGCCTGGACGATATCGGTCGCGCCGGCCCTGTCGAGCGCTTCGGTGATCTGGCGGGTCAAGTCCGCATCTTCAGGCGCGAAGCGCGTGACATTCTGCCAGATGCTGCCGGGGAGCAGGTCAATGCTTTGCGGAAGATAGCCAATTTCAGGGCCTCGCTGGCTGGGCGGCCACTGTTCGATGGGGAAGCCGTCGATCTTTACGCTTCCCGATGTCGGGGCAGCCGCCCCGGCCAGAAGGCGAAGCAGCGTTGACTTTCCGGCGCCGCTGGGCCCGACCACACCGACAACGGAGCCGGCCGGCACAGAGAAGCGGACACCAGAGAGGACAACCTTCCCGTCAGACCCCAGATAGGACAGATTTTCGCACGTTATCTGGCCCTTCATCTCCGGCAGAGGCGCCGAAGGTGGCTCTTTTCTGTCGGCAAGCAGGACGTCAAGACGGCCCCATGCGGCGCGAAGTTCGCTGATCGTCCAAAGGTTGCGGGCCAGCGACACGGCGGGGCCGACACCGCGTATCATCACGATGAATGCGGCGAAGCCCGAGTTGATCGAGGCTTCGTCGTTCAGGTAGAGGACCGCGCCAATGCCGATGAGCATGATCATCTGGCTCAATTGGAGCATGCCGATCACGCTGTCGATCCGGCTTGCACGGGCAAGGCCGGCCAGCATCGTCTGGGATGCGCTGTCCTGAAGTGCGGCCCATTCCTTCCGGACACCGGGTAGGATGTTCATGGCACGGATCGTGTCGCGGCGCGCTGCCGTGGCCATGCCGAAGGCAAAGGCTTGCTCTTCGTCTTCTCGCGCGGAACTGCGCACGCTTTGCCATATTGTGCGGGACCACAGGCTGAGAGCGGCCAGTACAAGCAGGTAGGCAATGGCAAAGAGGCCAAAGTAGATATTCAGGATGAAGAGGACAGTGATGAAAATCGGGGAAAGCGAAGCGTCCATCGCAGATTCGACCAAGGGCCCCGTCAGGCCTTGCCGGACTACGGCGATATCGCTGAACGCCCCGACTGCCGCCGGCGACTCTCCGACATGCACTGCATCATAGACGCCCTGGCGCAGTTCATTGTCGATCCGGTAGCCGAGTGCGGAGAGCGCCATGCTGCGATAGTGGTCAAGCATCCCCCATGCAAGCACAAGAACTGCGCACAGAATGACCAGAAATCCCAGAGTCTCCCAGCTGCGGCTTGCATAGACACGTTCCGTGATTTGCATCATGAATAGGAAGGGTGTCAGCGAAAGAAGAGCTCCGAAGACGCTCTGAAGCCAGATCGCGGCGTACCGGCCGCGGACCTCACGAACGACATTGCCAACCCTCATGCAAGGCACCCACCATCACGCCCGGCCACCAGTAGAACCGCCATGTACAGCTCATATGAAGATTGGGAAACGGCTACGCGAAGCGCCCTGCGCATCTTCGATCCGTTTTCCTATCGCCCTGCCCATTTTGAACGCATGATACCGGTCTGCCTAGGCGAAGCGATGAATCTTTGTGCACGCTCGCCATTGCTTTGGCGGCATACGGTCGCCGGAGAACCGGAATTGGTTGCCCTTCGCGGATTGGACCGTGTGACGGGTATTCCCGGTTCTGCCTCACTCAGTCGCCGGTCGCTGCCTCTTCTGTTGCAGGCCTTTCCCCTGCGCTTGCGAGAGATGGAGCCCGATGCCGATATCGGGTTTGAGAAGGCGTCTCCCATGCGGGAAAGAGATGGGGGATCCTATGTCCTCGACCCTAACGGCGAGCTTCTGCCGGGCGCCGAACTCAAGTTGAACGCGCTTCACGCCTTTCGGCACGATCTGGAGGCCACACACCGGTTGACTGAACTCGTCTTCCGTCACGATCTGGTGGAACCGGTCGTTCTGCCGACCCACATCGTTGAAGCCTACGCGCTGCCCGACTTTCTGGTTGTGCGGCCCTTTCCAGACGACCGCCTGATTCTGATGGAGTTTCCACCGGTCTACTGGCCAACCGTCGCCCGGTTTCTTTCGGCGCAGCGCATGTCGCTCTATGCGATGGCACGGCTGATCGAACAATCGAAGGGTGCCGCCTGATGCGGTGGTATGACGTGCTGCCCGGCGTTCGTGGCGCAGAGCCTTTGGACGACGGCGGGCTGGTGGCTTGGGCAGATCGGCAGTTTGACGACCGCTTGAGACATCTTCGATTCTGTCCGGTGATCCTGACTGAAGTTTATCAGATCGCACGCCATCTTCCGCTGACAGTGGTCGACTGCAGCGTTGGTCCAGTAGTGATGGCCGACCTGCGCCCCGAGAGTTTGGCCCGGCCGGCCTTCACGCAGGATGGCCGCTTTGCTTGCGGATATCGCCCTCTGGCCACCCGTCTCCTGCCATTCTTCGCCGAACCAGGCGGCCGGCTGATGAGGCTTGTGGACGATCACGCGGTCCCGGGTAGCGCACGCCCCGAGGAGTTGCGGCGGCGGGTCCAAGACATGCTGATTGCACAGCAGACGGGTCATCTGCGGCTGCTGGCTGCCGCTCGGATTGCTGTCAAGCGTGGGCTTCTGTGCGCGGCGCCAGCTGCAGAGGGCCTTGACGCCGGATACTGGCTTCCGAACCCGGAAGTGGCGGTCGGACACGAGGTCGCGGAAGCCCTCGGCGATCCCTGCGAGAGCGACGACCTCTCTGATCACGCGCTGGCGCTGCGGCTGGTCGCGGTGATGGAGTATTCGGTCAGGCACCGACGTGTCGAGATCCTGAAGCCCGCGCGCGGCCCCGCCATGCGGCCCGAGCTGCAACGCGAAAATGTACTTCGGCAGCAATCATTCCTGAGCAACGATGTGCTGCTTGACTTCACCGCGCTAACGGCCGGCCAGACACTGCCCGACACCACCGCATGACGCCGGGCACGGGGATTGCAACCACCACGGCCCCCACGCGATCCTGGGGAATTTTCGCGCGTCCCTTAACCATGAGATGACGAATTCAATGAAATCAGAACGATAGCGTTGCCCGTGGGCTCGGGACACATTGATGTCGCTGCTGGGGCATGATTCAGGCTGGGTGCGGAGACTGAACCATGAGCAACCTGTTCTGGCTGACGGACGCGCAGATGGCGCGATTTCAGCCGCCCATTCCGAAGAGCCAAGGCAGACCGCGTGTCGGTGATCCGCGCGTCCTGATCGGCATGGTCTTCAGCAATCTCAATGGTTTGAGGTGGTGCGCTGCGCCCAGGGAGTATGGCGTGCCGCCGGCCCGCGCAAGGGCCACGCCATCGTGCCGATCAACGACACCTCATGGCAGTGCTCACGACTGAGCGCGCGGCCGCGCTGTCTGGCCATGTGGCGCAGTGGGGCAACAAGCTGGTCCAGTTGATCAAGACCGGGTTCAACGCCGTACTGAAGCGGGCCGGGCTGGAAGGGGTCACACCGCGTGTTCTGAGACAAACCGCAGCGGTCCATATGGCCAAGGGCGGGGTGCCCATGGAAGATATCGCTCAGTTTCTCGGACACTCCAACACCCAGACTACCCGGCAGGTGTATGCCAGGTTCAGCCCGGATCACCTGCGCCGGGCCGCGAATGTCCTGGAGTTCGGAAAGATCAGGAAGGTTCAATGAACCATGGGTCATCCCCTTCATTACATACTTTGCATCATGAAATCAGTGGGTTGGATGGTGCTGCAAGAGAGGATTGAACTCTCGACCTCTCCCTTACCAAGGGAGTGCTCTACCACTGAGCTACTGCAGCGCCGGTGGCGCTTGCGGCGTCTGTGCCGCGGCGCGTGGCGGTCATTAGACGCAAAGAGCGGCCCGCGCAAGAGCAAAACAGACCCTCCCGCTGGACCCCTTGCCGGGGCTGCGATACAGAGGTCCGCATGGATCGGAACCCGGAAACACCAAAGGGCAAGGCGGCCGCGAAACCCGCCGCACCCACGCGCGAGGACCGGCTGAAAGCCGCGCTCAAGGCCAACATGGGCCGGCGCAAGGCCCAGGCCCGGGCCCGCGCGGTTGGCGAGGGCGATCCGCAAGACGAGTCAAGAAACGGCGACGGGACCACCCGCGAAGCATAGAGGCAGGCATGGATTCGATTCTGGTTCGCGGCAATGGCCCGCTCAATGGCAGCATCCCGATCGCGGGCGCGAAGAACGCCTGTCTCACGCTGATGCCGGCCACCCTTCTGTCGGACGAACCGCTGACGCTGACCAATGCGCCGCGGCTGTCGGACATCCGTACGATGACGCAGCTTCTGCAATCGCTCGGGGCCGAGGTTGCGGGCCTGCAGGATGGGCTGGTGTTGGCCATGTCCTCGCACCGCATCACCAATCACAAGGCCGATTACGACATCGTCCGCAAGATGCGCGCCTCGATCCTCGTGCTCGGGCCCATGCTCGCGCGCGAAGGTCAGGCCGTGGTCTCGTTGCCCGGCGGCTGCGCCATCGGCGCGCGCCCCGTTGACCTGCACCTCAAGGCGCTGGAGGCGATGGGGGCCGAGCTGGACCTGCGCGACGGCTATGTCCATGCCCGCGCGCCGGGCGGCCGGCTGAAGGGCGCGGTGGTGGAGTTTCCCTTCGTCTCGGTCGGCGCCACCGAGAATGCGCTGATGGCCGCCACGCTGGCCAAGGGCACCACCGTCCTCAAGACCGCCGCGCGCGAGCCGGAAATCGTCGATCTGGCCCGCTGCCTGCGCCGCATGGGCGCGCAGATCGAGGGCGAGGGGACGGACACCATCACCATCCAGGGCGTCGACCGCCTGGGCGGCGCGACCCACCCCGTCGTCACCGACCGGATCGAACTGGGCACCTACATGCTGGCCCCCGCGATCTGCGGCGGCGAGGTCGAATGTCTGGGAGGCCGGCTCGAACTCGTTGGCGCCTTCGCCGAAAAGCTCGACCGCGCCGGCGTTTCGGTCACCGAAACCGAACGCGGGTTGAAGGTCGCGCGCAAGAACGGTCGCGTCCATGCCGTTGACGTCACGACCGAACCCTTCCCCGGCTTCCCGACCGACCTTCAGGCGCAGATGATGGCGCTCCTCTGCACAGCCCAAGGCACCTCGGTGCTGGAGGAGAAGATCTTCGAGAACCGCTTCATGCACGCCCCGGAACTCATGCGCATGGGCGCCCGGATCGACGTGCACGGCGGCACCGCCACCGTAACCGGCGTGGAAAAGCTGCGCGGCGCCCCGGTCATGGCCACCGACCTGCGCGCAAGCGTGAGCCTGATCCTCGCGGGCCTTGCTGCCGAGGGCGAAACCGTGGTCAGCCGGGTCTATCACCTGGACCGCGGCTATGAACGGGTCGAGGAAAAGTTGCGCGCGGTCGGCGCCCATATCGAACGGGTCCAGGCATGACCGACGCGCGGTTCGAAGATGGCGACGACCGCCCGCTGCACCTGATGGCCGAGGATGCCGATGACCTGAAGGTCATCGCCGCCCTGGTGCAGGATTCGATCTTTCCGATCACCGAGATGTCCTTCGACCGCCGCACCCGGCGCTTTGCCCTGATGCTGAACCGCTTCCGCTGGGAAGACGCCGAAGCCGCGCAACGCGCGGGCCGCGGAGTGGAACGTGTCCGCTCTGTCCTTGTGGTGCAGGATGTGCTGAAGGCCCGGACTCAGGGCATCGACCGGCAGGACCGCGAAACCATCCTGTCGTTGCTGTCCGTCGATTTCCAGGCCGGTGCCGAGGGCGCTGGAACTGTCCTTCTCACGCTTGCCGGCGACGGCGCCATCGCGCTCCAGGTCGAGGCGCTGGACATGGCCCTCACCGATGTGAGCCGCCCCTACCTCGCGCCCTCCGGCCATGTTCCCCGCCACCCCGACTGATCGGCTCACTGTTCGTGCCGCCCGCCCGGCAGATGCTGCCGAGGCCGCTGCCACCGTGGCCGCCTCGATCCGCGACCTGTGCTCCGCCGACCATGGCAATGATCCCGCTGCCCTGACAGCCTGGCTTGCCAACAAGACGACCGAGGGGCTGGCGGCAATGATCGGCGACCCCAATGCCACCGTCTGGCTTGCCCTGCGCGAAGGACAGATCGTCGCGGTCGGCCAGACCACGCGCGACGGCCATGCCGAAGGCGGCGGCAAGATCACGCTGAACTATGTGGCCCCCGCGGCGCGCGGCAGCGGCGCCTCGACCGCCCTGCTGGCAGCGATGGAGCAGGCGTTGGCCCGACAGGGCACCGTCACCGCTCGGCTGACCTCCACCGCCACCGCCCGCGCCTTCTACCTTGTCCGCGGCTGGCAACCCGCCGCGCCGCCGCGGCAGGGCCGCTGGATCGAGGGGCATCCGATGGAAAAGACCCTCTCCCGCGACAGGACCGGTGCTTGAGGCGGCGCGCGCGCTTCCGTAAAGGGAAACGCGAAAGGGAGTCCCGCCCATGCCGATGCACCTGAACACCCGCGATGCCCACTTCGAGGCCGAGTTCCGCGCGCTTCTCGGCATGAAGCGCGAAGAGGCCGAGGATGTGGACCAAGCCGTCGCCGCCATCATCGCCGACGTCCGCAGCCGCGGCGATGCCGCGCTGGTGGACCTGACAGCCCGCTTCGACCGGCTGACCCTCACCTCCGGGACGCTCGCCTTCTCGAAGGCCGAGATCGCGGCCGAAATCGCCAGGGTCTCGCCCGAAGACCGCGCCGCGCTGGAACTCGCCGCCGACCGCATCCGAGCCTATCACGCCCGGCAGAAGCCGGCCGATGAAAGCTGGACCGATGCCACGGGCGCCACGCTCGGCTGGCGCTGGACCGCCGTTTCCGCCGCCGGTCTCTACGTGCCGGGGGGGCTCGCCTCCTATCCGTCCTCGGTCCTGATGAACGCCATCCCCGCACGAGTGGCCGGCGTGGAACGGCTCGTCATCGCCTGCCCCACGCCGGGCGGCGCGGTGAACCCCCTGGTCCTCCTGGCCGCCGAACTCGCCGGTGTGGATGCCGTCTACCGCATCGGCGGCGCCCAGGCGATTGCGGCGCTGGCTTACGGCACCGAAACCATCAGCCCGGTGGACAAGATCACCGGCCCCGGAAACGCCTATGTCGCCGCCGCCAAGCGCCGCGTCTTCGGTCGCGTCGGCATCGACATGATCGCCGGGCCTTCCGAGGTTCTGGTCATCGCCGGGGCAGGGCAGGACCCTGACTGGATCGCGCTTGACCTTCTGTCCCAGGCCGAACACGACGAAAGCGCCCAGGCCATCCTCATCACCCCCGACGAGGCGCTCGCCCATGCCGTTGCCGCCGCCGTCGCGAAGCGGCTGGAAAGCCTGGAGCGCCGCGCCATCGCCGGGGCCTCATGGGCCAACAACGGCGCCATCATCCTGGTGCGCGACCTGGACGAGGCCGCCGCCCTCTCCAACCGCATCGCGCCCGAGCATTTGGAGATCCTCACCGACGATCCAGAGGCGCTGGGGCCCATGTGCATCCACGCCGGGGCGATCTTTCTGGGCGCCTTCACGCCCGAGGCCATCGGCGACTATGTCGGAGGGCCGAACCACGTCCTGCCAACCGCCCGTTCGGCGCGGTTCTCCTCCGGCCTCTCGGTGCTCGATTTCATGAAACGCACCACGATCGCCCGCATGACGCCCGATGCCCTGGCCGCCATCGGCCCCTCCGCCGAACGGCTGGCCACCAGCGAAAGCCTTCAGGCCCACGGCCTGTCCGTGCGCGCCCGGCTCGACCGGCTGAACCGGCAGGGCTGACATGGTGCAAGGAACCACTTGGCCCGCCCGCCGGAACCCCCTAACGTCCCGCCCGGGAGGAGCATGAGTTGGAGGACATGATCCCATGACCAACCGCATCTCCGCCATCGAGCTGGACGAGAAGTCGCTTGCGCGGCCCACGCCCGAGATCGAGCAGGAACGCCGCGTCGCTATCTTCGACCTGCTGGAAGAAAACAGCTTCGGTCTGCCGAAGCGCGACGACCGCCTTGTTCCGCCCGGCCCCTACCGCCTTGGCCTCGCCATCCGCGACGGACGCCTTGTGTTCGACGTAGCCACGGAACCCGGCGAGAAGGTGGGCGAATTCCACCTGTCGCTCGGCCCGTTCCGGCAGGTGGTGAAGGATTACTTCCAGATCTGCGAAAGCTATTTCGAGGCTGTGAAACGTCTGCCGCCCAGCCAGATCGAGGCCATCGACATGGCGCGACGCGGCATCCACAACGAAGGTGCCCGCGTGCTGCAGGAACGGCTGGAAGGCAAGGCCGAGGTCGACAAGGACACCGCCCGCCGCCTGTTCACCCTCATCTGCGTTCTGCACTGGGGGTAACGGTTGGGCCAGGCCTTCCCGCAGGCGGTGCTGTTCTGTTGCGACCACAACGCTGTGCGCTCACCCATGGCCGAAGGGCTGATGAAGAAGCTCTACGGCCAGCGCGCCTATGTGCAATCGGCCGGCGTCAAGAACGACATGGAGGTGGACGGCTTCTCCATCGCCGTCTGCCGCGAGATGGACATCGAACTCAGCCGCCACCGTTCGCGTTCCTTCGACGAGATGAAGGAATGGGGCGATGACCTTGGCCAGTTCGACTTGATCGTCGCGCTGTCTCCTGCCAGCCAGCGCATGGCGCTGGAACTGACGCGCCACAATCACCTCGAAGTCGAATACTGGCCGATCCTCGACCCTACGGGTCTGGGCGAATCGCGCGAGGCAAAGCTCGCCGCCTATCGCCAGTCGCGCGACCAGATCCGCGACAGGATGATCGCGCGCTTCGGACCGCCGTCAGAACCCGGTGCCGCCGGTCAGGGCGAAGGCAATTCCGCCGCCGCCTGATCCGGCACAGCCGTCGCGCAGCCCGCGGCGGCACCCGCGCCAAGGATCGCGCCAAGGTTGGCTTCGATCCACCCGGTCAGCCCCAGAACCCGCTCAGCCGCCTCGCGGCCAAGAGGCGTCAGGCTGTATTCCACATGCGGCGGCACCACCTCCAGCGCGCGCCGCTCCACAAAGCCGTCGCCTTCCAGCACGCCCAGGGTCTGTGCCAGCATCCGCTCGCTGATCCCGCCGATCCGCCGCTTCAACGCGCCAAAGCGCAGCGTGCCGTCGCGCAGGGCAACCAGCACCAGAAGGCTCCAACGGCTGGTCAGATGCGTCAGGATCTGCCGTGACGGGCAGGCCGCAGCCATCACATCCGCCGGAAAGCACAGGGCGGTCTCTGCATTGGCGAAGGCGGACATGTGCGCTCCTGCTGAATACTTACGAGAGTGTATGTACTTCTCTTTCGTAAGTAAAGAGTGGATGGTGCCGGCACGCTGAACCTTCAGGAGACCTTCCATGACCATCGCAATCACCGGCGCCACCGGACATCTCGGCCGCCTCGCCATCGCCGCGCTCAAGACGCGCGTCCCGGCCGACAGCGTCCTCGCCCTGGTGCGCGACCCGGCAAAGGCCGCCGACCTCGGCGTGCCGGTCCGTGCCTTCGACTACAAGGCCGCGCCCGAAAGCCTGGTGGCCGCCCTGCGTGGGGTGGACACGCTCGTGCTGATCTCGTCCAACGATGTGGACGACCGCGTCGGCCAGCACCGCGCCGTCATCAACGCCGCCAAGGCCGCAGGCGTGGGCCACATCATCTACACCTCGATCCTGAAGGGCGAGGCCTCCCCCATGCTCCTGGCCCAGGATCACATCGGCACCGAAACCGCGATCCGCGACTCTGGCCTGCCCTACACCCTGCTGCGCAACGGCTGGTACACCGAAAACATGACCGGCGCACTCGGCGGCGCGCTGGCCCATGGCGCGATGGTCGGATCGGCGGGCGAAGGCCGCCTTTCGGCCGCGCCGCGCGCCGATTATGCCGAAGCCATCGCCGTCGTGGCATCCGGGCAGGGTCACGAGGGCAAGGCCTATGAACTGGCCGGCGACACCGCCTTCACCATGGCCGAAATGGCCGCCGAAGTCTCGCGCCTGACCGGCAAGACCATCCCCTACACCTCGCTGCCCACCGAAACCTATGCCGGCATCCTCGCCAGCTTCGGCGTGCCCGAGGGCTTTGCGAAGGTCCTGGCCGACAGCGACGAAAAGGCCGCCTCGGGCGCGCTGTTCGACGACAGCCGCACCCTGTCGCGCCTGATCGGCCGACCCACCACGCCGATGCCAGTCACCGTGGCTGCCGCGATCGCCGCCCTGCCTGCCGCCTGACCCCTTGGGGGGAGGGGCCGCGCCCGGCCCTTCCCCCGTCCCCCCGCCTCGGCTAGCGTGCGCGCAACCGCAGGGGGGATGACCAGTGCAACAGGCCAGGAACGCGCAGACCAGGGCACCGGTGACAGGCACCGAGCCGCGCTGGCCGGTTGCCGCCACGCTGATCGCCGTCACCATCCTTCTCCATTTCCTGCCCGAGCGGGTCCGCATGGCACCGCTCTGGACGCCCTATCTGGTGGGCACGCTCATGCTGATTCCCATGGTCGGCGTCTCGCTCACCCGCGGCTCTGTGTTCTGGCAGCGGATCGAACGCCGCGTGATCCTCACCCTGGTCGGCTTCGCGATCCTAGGCAGCCTGATGATCCTTGGCCGCATGATCGAAACCCTCGCGCTCCACGCGGCCGAGTTTGACGGGCTCGTGCTCTTCGCCTCCTCGGTCGCCATCTGGGGCACCAATGTCCTCTACTTCTCGCTGATCTACTGGCTGGTCGACCGGGGCGGACCCGAGGCGCGGCACAGCGGCGTCACGCCCTTGCCCGACTGGCGCTTTCCCCAGGACGATCACGCCCCGGACGTGGCGCCCGGCTGGCGGCCGATCTTCGTGGACTACCTCTTCCTCGCCTTTTCCACCGCCACGGCCTTCTCGACCACCGATGCCTCACCGCTGACGGCCCGCGCCAAGCTCTTGATGATGCTGCAAAGCACCATTTCGCTTCTGACGCTGGTGGTCGTTGCCTCGCGTGCCATCAACATTCTTGGCAGCTAGGCTCCCGCCCGCAACCAGCGCATCGAAAGCCAGCTCGCCAACGCCATGCCGCCTGCCGTGGCCAGGCACAGGGGCAGGCCGCCCGCCTGATAGCTCAACCCCGACAGAAGCGTGCCGATCAGCCGCCCCGCCGCATTGGCCATGTAAT
Source organism: Neotabrizicola shimadae (assembly GCF_019623905.1). NCBI lineage: Bacteria > Pseudomonadati > Pseudomonadota > Alphaproteobacteria > Rhodobacterales > Paracoccaceae > Neotabrizicola > Neotabrizicola shimadae. Next base: position 111,849 of record NZ_CP069370.1, read on the forward strand.
AGAACCCGACATCCCGCGTGATCCGCTCGGCCGCCCCGAAGGCCAGGATCAGATAGGAATGGACCGAGGAATTGACCGCAAAGACAAAGCCAAAGGCCAGAAGCCCCAGCACAAGCACCGCTGTCAGCCACAGGGCCGGCCCGCCCGCAGCCCAGGCCGCCCCGGCCAGCAGGAACGGCAAAGGCACCAGACGTCCGGCCCAGTGGGTGGCCTTCGCCACCATGGCGGCCTCGGTCTGGTCCTTCCGGCCCAGGATGCGCGGCGCCAGTCCCTGCACCAGCCCGTAGGCAATGATCCACAGCGCCATGAAGCCGCCCACCAGGAAGAAGGCCGCGCGCCGCCCCTCGGCGCTGCCATCCGACAGAACCGACTGGAAATACACCGGGATGCCCACCACGAACCACACATCCCGCGCGCCGAACAGGAACATCCGCGCCAGAGACAGCCGGTTCACCCGCCAGTCCTTCGACCGCCAGCCGCCCCAGCTGTCCTCGGATTTCATCCGCCCCGGCAGACCCGCCGGCAAGAACAGCACCACCGCCGCCAGAATCGCGGCCAGCACTGCCGCCATGCCCCAAACGGCCGCCTGAAACCCCGCCAGCGCCAGAAGCGCCGCGCCCAGGAAGAAGCCGAACCCCTTCACCGCATTCTTCGATCCGGTCAGAAGGGCGACCCACCGGAAAAGCCCACCCGCCTCCGATGGCGCCAGAAGCTTCACCGCCGATTTCGACGACATCTTGGCAAGGTCCTTGGCCACGCCCGAGACGCCCTGCACTGCCATCACGAAGACGACGGAGGCCGAAACGCCCCAACCAGGGTCCAGCTGCGCCAGAGCCACCAGCGCGCCGATCTGCAGGGCCAGCCCGCCATAGAGCGTCGCCGCCAGCCCGAACCGCGCCGCCAGCCATCCCGCACCCAGGTTGGTCACGATCCCGGCCAGTTCATACAGCAGGAACAGCCAGGCCAGTTGCACCGGCGTGAAGCCAAGCGCGTTGAACTGCAGCAGCACCAGCATCCGCAGGGCGCCGTCCGACAGCATGAAGGCCCAATAGGCCGCCGTCACGGCCGCATAGGCGCGCAGGGGATTGGGGGAGGCGCTCACACCGACCCCGCGACCATCCGGACGATATCGGCCAGCCGGCAGGCATAGCCCCATTCGTTATCGTACCAGGCATAGATCTTCACCTGCGTACCGCCCGTCACCATGGTGGAAGGTCCGTCCACGATGGACGACCGCGGATCGTTGGTGAAATCGCAAGACACCAGCGGCCGGTTCTCGAAGCCCAGGATCCCCTTCAAGGGCCCCTCGGCGGCGGTGCGGAACAGCGCGTTTACCTCTTCCGCCGTGGTCGCCCGCTCCACCTCGAACACGCAATCCGTCAGCGAGGCATTCAGCAAAGGCACCCGCACCGCATGGCCGTTCAGCCGGCCCTTCAGCTCGGGATAGATCAGCGCAATCGCCGTGGCGCTGCCCGTGGTGGTCGGGATCAGGTTGGTCAGCGCTGACCGCGCGCGCCGCATGTCCTTGGCGGGGCGGTCCACGATGGTCTGGGTGTTGGTCACGTCATGGATCGTGGTGATCGACCCGTGCCGGATGCCCAGGGCCTCGTGGATCACCTTCACCACCGGGGCCAGGCAGTTCGTCGTGCAGGACGCCGCCGTCACCAGGCTCTGCGAGCCGTCATAAAGGTGATGGTTCACACCATAGACCAGGTTCAGCGTCCCGCCATCCTTCACCGGCGCGCTGACCACGACCTTCCGCACCCCCGCAGCGTAATAGGGCGCCACCTTGGCCGCGGTCTTGAACACACCGGTGCAATCGACCACCAAGTCCACCCCCAACTCGGCCAGCGGCAGCGCCTCGATGGTCTTCTCATGCGTCAGCCGGATGCTTTGCCCACCCAGCACCAGCGCACCCTCTGCCGCCGCAACCGGCGTGCGCCAGCGACCATGGACCGAATCGAACTCCATCAGCAGGGCGTGCTGCTCGGCATCGCCAACGGGATCGTTTACCAGCACGATCTCTCCGCCCGCGCCGGTGTCGATCAGGTCGCGCAGGGCCAGCTTTCCAATCCGGCCAAGGCCGTTCAGGGCGACGCGGGGCATGGGTCAGCCCTTCCCATGGGTCAAGGTATCGGCCCCGATGGCATCGACCCGCGCCTGAAGCGAAATGCGGCTCAGGCTGGCGAAGGGCAGCTCGACAAAGGCAGCGATCCGCCGGCGCAGCGCGGCATAGGTCTGGGCAAAGACCAGCGCCTTTTCGGCATCGGTGCCGGTGGCCTTCACCGGGTCCGGCAGACCCCAATGGCCGGTGATCGGCTGGCCCGGCCAGGGCGGGCATTCCTCGGCCGCCGCCGTGTCGCAGACGGTGAAGACGAAATCCATCACCGGCGCATCGGGCCGCTGGAACTCGCTCACATGCTTGGACCGCAGCCCCGAGATGTCATGGCCATTCCGCTTCAGCACTTCCAGCGCAAAGGGGTTCAGCTCGGTATTCGGCCGTGTCCCGGCCGAAAAGGCCTGGAACTTGCCCTTGCCCAGATCGCGCAACAACGCCTCGGCAAAGATCGACCGGGCCGAATTGCCCGAACAGATGAACAGCACGTCGAAATCCGTATCCAGCATGTCGGGGTCCTTTCGATAGCCAAGAAGGGGGGCCAGCAGGTCGGGCCGCGCGCGGCCCACATCCAGCGCCAGATAGCCGATCAGCGCCTCGGCCCGTTCCAGATCGACAGAGTACAGCAGCGACCGCCCCTGCCGCTCCACCTGCACCAGCCCGGCCGCGCCAAGGTCGGCCAGGTGATGCGACAGCGTGTTCGGCTTCAGGCCAAGCGTCGCGGCAATCTCGGTCGGCCGCACGCCCTGCGGCGCAAAGCGCATCAGCAGGCGAAAGACGGCCAGCCGGCCGGGATGGCCAAGCATGGTAAAGGCGCGGGCGGCTGAATCATGTTCCATAATTCCGGAATATTGGAATCAATGCGCCCCGTCCAATGAAGCTTTCATGACAGCAAAAAAAACCTTCCCCGCGGGGAAGGTTCTGCCAAGATCAACGGATGTTCCCGCCGCTGCATCGGAAACCTTCCCCGCGGGGAAGGTTTCGCCTCCTGCCGGGGGCCGCCCCGGTCAGGCGGCGATGAAGTCCCGAACGAAGGCCGTGGCCGGTCGCGAGCGGATGTCCTGCGGCCGGCCGATCTGCTCGATCCGCCCCATCGACATCACCACCACCAGGTCGGCCAGTTCCATCGCCTCTTCCTGGTCATGCGTCACGAACACCGTCGTCAGCCCCGTCGTGTCGTGAATGTCGCGCAGGCCCTGGCGCAGGTCCTTGCGCACGCGGGCATCCAGCGCGCCGAAGGGCTCGTCCAGCAACAGCATCCGCGGCTCGATCGCCAGCGCACGCGCCAGCGCCACGCGCTGCCGCTGGCCGCCTGACAACTGGCTGGGATAGCGCTTGCCGATGTCGGGCAGCTGGATCAGCTCCAGCAGCTTGCCGACCCGCCGCCTGACTTCGGCTTCCGGCACACGCTCGGCCCGCCGCCGGGCGCGCAGGCCGAAGGCGATGTTTTCGAACACCGTCATGTGCCGGAACAGCGCATAGGACTGGAACACGAATCCCGCGCGCCGCTCCTGCACGCTCAGCCCCGTGGCGTCGCGCCCGTCGAACAGCACCCGCCCCGAGGTCGGGTATTCCAGCCCGCCCAGAATGCGCAGAAGCGTGGTCTTGCCCGATCCGGAAGGCCCCAGCAGCGCCACCAGCGCCCCCGAGGGGATGGACAGCGAAACCGGGTGCAGCGCCGCGGTGGTGCCGAATTCCTTCGAGATTTCGTCGATTTCGATCAGCATGGCAGACCTCAATGGCGGTGGGATGCGGCAAGCTGGTCGGCATGACGCCATTCCAGCAGGGTTTTCAGGGCCAGGGTGACAAGGGCCAGCAGGGCCAGCAGCGCCGCCATCGAAAAGGCGGCGACCGAAAGGTACTCGTTGTACAGCATCTCGATGGTGATCGGCATGGTCGCGGTCTGGCCGCGGATCTTGCCCGACACCACCGAAACCGCGCCGAACTCGCCCATCGCGCGGGCGTTGCACAGAAGCACCCCGTACAATAGCGCCCAGCGGATGTTGGGCAGGGTCACGGTGAAGAACACCCGCCAGCCCCCGGCGCCCAGGGTCAGCGCCGCCTCTTCCTCGGCCTTGCCCTGTTCGATCATCACCGGGATCAACTCGCGCGCCACAAAGGGAAAGGTCACGAACATCGTGGCCAGCACGATGCCGGGCAGGGCAAAGATGATCGGCCAGCCCGAAGCCACCAGCCAGGTGCCAAGCGCCGTGTTTGCGCCAAACACCAGCACCAGGCATAGCCCCGCCACCACAGGCGAGACCGAGAAGGGCAGGTCGATCAGCGTGATCAGCACCGACTTTCCCCAGAAATCGAACTTGGTGATGGCCCAGGCGGCGGCAATGCCGAAGGCCGCGTTCAGCGGCAGCGCAATCGCCGTCACCGTCAGCGTCAACCCGATGGCCGACCGCGCCTCGGCATTGCCCAGCGACTCGATTGCGGCGCCAAGGCCCTTGCTCAGCGCCTCGGCAAAGACGGCGATCAGCGGCGCGAACAAGAGCACGATCAGCGTACCCACCACGCCCAGGATCAGCGCCACGCGCACCCAGGGCGCCTCGGTGGTGGCCGACCGGCGGACAGGCCGCACGGCGCCGGGGGAAAGGGTCAGGTCAGACATGGCCGATCCTCCGGCGGCTCCAGATCTGGACCGCATTGATGGCAAGAAGCATGGTGAAAGAGATGAACAGCATGGCGATGCCGATGGCCGAGGCGCCGTCATAGTCGAACTCTTCCAGCCGGATCACGATCAGCAGCGGCGCGATCTCGGTCTGCAGCGGAATGTTCCCCGCGATGAAGATGACGCTGCCGTATTCCCCCACCGACCGCGCCAGCGCCAGCGCAAAGCCGGTCAGCGCCGCGGGGGCCAGCATCGGCAGGATCACCCGGCGGATGGTGTAGAACCGCCCCGCGCCCAAGGTGGCCGAGGCTTCCTCGACCTCGCGCTCGATTTCCTCGATTACCGGCTGCACCGTCCGCGTCACGAACGGCAGGCCCACGAAGATCAGCGCGATCAGGATGCCCCACTGGGTATAGGCGATGCGGAATCCGAGGTCCTTGGCGATGGAGCCAAAGACGCCGTTGGGTGCATAAAGCGCGGTCAGCGCGATGCCAGCCACTGCCGTGGGCAGGGCAAAGGGCAGGTCCACCGCCGCGTCGATCAGCTTGCGCCCCGGAAAGCGGTAGCGCACCAGCACCCAGGCCAGCAGGACCCCGAAAACAAGGTTGAAGGCCGCCGCGAACAGCGAAAGCCGGAACGAAAGATACAGCGCGGCCCAGGTCCGCTGCGTATTGACGACATCCCAGACATTCCCTGCACCAAAGGCGGCGCCCTTCATAAGAAGGGCGCCGATCGGCAGCAGGACCACCAGGGACAGCATCGTCAGGGTCACCCCCATGCTCAGGCCGAAACCCGGCATGGGGGACCTCTGGACGAAAGGTCGACCCATGGCTTGCCTCACTTTGGAACGTAGATCTGGTCGAAGATACCGCCGTCGGCGAAGTGCTCGGCCTGGACCTTGCCCCAGCCACCCAAGGAGTCGATCGACACCAGGTCCAGCTTCGGGAACCGCGCCACGTCGGCCGGATCGGCCTTCGACGTATCCCAACCCCGGTAGAAGTTCTTGAAGATGATCGCCTGCGCCTCCGGGGTGTACAGGTAGTTCAGGAAGGCCTCCGCCAGCTTGCGCTGTTCGTCATTGGTAATGTTGCCATCGACCAGCGCCACCGGCGGCTCGGCCAGGACCGAGACAGTAGGCACAACGATGTCGAACTGGTCGTCGCCCATTTCCTGAAGGGCAAGATAGGCCTCGTTCTCCCATGCGAGCAGCACGTCGCCGATGCCGCGCTGCGCGAAGGTCGTGGTCGCGCCGCGCGCGCCGCTGTCCAGCACCGGCACATGCTCGAACAATGATTTCACGAAGACTTTCGGATCCTGCCCGTTCTTCTCGGCCCAGGCCCAGGCGGCCAGATAGTTCCACCGCGCCCCGCCCGAGGTCTTGGGGTTCGGCGTGATCACCTCGACCCCGTCCGCGACAAGGTCGCCCCAGTCCTTGATCCCCTTCGGATTGCCCTCGCGCACCAGGAACACGATGGTCGAGGTATAGGGCGAAGAGTTGTGCGGCAGTTTCGACTGCCAGTCCTCGGGCAGCTTGCCGGCCTTGGCGATCTTGTCGATGTCGGCCGCCAGCGCCAGCGTCACCACCTGCGCCTGCAGCCCGTCAATCACCGCCCGCGCCTGCGAGCCCGACCCGCCATGCGAGGTCTCGATCTGCGGCTCGGGGTTCCCCTTGGCCTGCCAGTCGGCCGCGAAGGCCTCGTTGATGGCGCGGTACAACTCCCGCGTCGGGTCGTAGCTTACGTTCAAGAGGCTCTCGGCACGTGCCGCGCCCGGCGCGGCAACCGACAGAAGCGCCAGCGCGACGGCCGCCGTGGCGGCGCGGATCGCTTTGGCCACGGGCCAGCCCGTCAGGCGCAGCCCTCCGGTCGAGACCGTCACGCGGCCGTCGGCATGGTTCTCAAGACGGGTGCCCTGAGCCGAGATTCGCCCGGCAAGGATGATGGTGGTCAGCAATTCGGTCTCCATGGACGGCGGGGCCACGACAGGGGCCAAGGGGAATGCGGTTGCGGAAGAGATGGGCGCGAAGTCGGGACGCGGGGCGATCATGACAGCCGCTCCCTTCCGATGAGGTCGATGCGTGTCTCCCAGATGTCCGGGTCTCGGCCACGCATCAGGTCGGTCGCGGCCGAATCGGGCGTCCGGGTGAACACCAGAAGCGGCGCGCCGTTCACGCGATGCGGGCGCCCGGTGCGGCGGTCGATCAGGCTGACCGCACAGAGCGCGGTCCCGGGGGTCACGATGGACAGGGTGGTCGCTGGCGTGGGCATGGCATGGTCTCCGGCTGGGTCGGGCTGACGGCCCGTGTCTTAATATCGACTGATGAAGTCGAGTATCGCAACGGAAAATTCACGCCAAAAGTGATCGTATATTTGGAAGTTTATTCCACGGCTTCGGGCGAGTTTCTGGTAAATATCAGAAGTAAAACGAATAAAATGCCCCATCTTGCTGCAGGATCAGCCCGAGGCACCCCGCGGATGAGGTGGATCAGTCCCGTTCAGGCCCATCCGAGGGGTAAATCCTTCCAAAACACGATAGACATTGTCGAGTTTTGTGCCATCCTCCCGCACCGGCGCCGCCAACAGCGCCGGGACTCGGGGAACTGAACGGATGACGGACCTGGACCTGATCGACCGCAAGATCGTCGCCGAACTGATGCGCGACGCGACCCTGCCCATTGCGCAGATCGCCGACCGGGTGGGTCTCTCGCAGACCCCGTGCTGGAAGCGCATCCAGAAACTCGAATCCTCGGGCGTGCTGACCGGCCGCGTGGCGCTGCCGGATCCGGCCCGGCTGGGATTCGGCCTGTCCGTCTTTGTCGAGATCGAGGCCACCGATCACAGTGCCGAGTGGCGCGAGGCCTTCACGCGCTTCATCCAGTCCCAGCCGGTCGCGACCGAACTGTACCGCATGGCCGGCACGATGGACTACCTCGTGAAGGTCGTGGCGCAGGGCATGGACCAGTACGATACCTTCTATCGTCGTCTGACCGATGCCGTCCCGGTCAAGAACGTGACCTCGCATTTCGCGATGGAACGCATCAAGTTCACCACGGCCTTGCCGGTCAATACCACCAGCCGGTAGGGAAGGCCGCGCCCTTGGGCGCGGCGCTTCGGCTCAGGGGCGGGGACGATCGAGCAGCCGCTCCAGCGCCTCTGGATCGACGCCGCGGATCATCAGCCACAGGCCAAGCCCCAACTCCCAGAAAAATTCGGGAACGGTGGCAATGACCTGTGGCACCGAGGCGAAGTCGATCAGGCCGAAGATCACCGCCACCCCCGCCAAGAGCAGCGCCGGCCCGCCGATCAGGCCCAGGACCGACAGCCCGCGCGGCACCAGCCGTGTCTTCCACATGAGAAAGCCCAGGATCAGCCCGTTGCCGACGCCGACCACAACGCCCGGCCCCAGCCGGAAGGTCCAGTCATGCGTGGCCACCAGCGCCTGACCGATGGCCATGCGCGTTACCTCGTCCGCGCCCGAGGGGCTGGCGCGAAGCGTGTTCAGGGCCAGCAGGGCCACGATCCCCACCGCAATGAAAGCCGATTCCATCAGCCGCGCCGCAAGAAACCCTTGCGCCAGAACCTCGCTCTGCCGCTTCAGGATCGGCAGCATCGCAAGCGCCGTTCCGACATTGGCGGCAATCAGCACCATCTCGAACAGCGCCCCCCAGGAAATACCGGCATCGAAGCCGCCGCCAAGGATGAAGGCCGGATCACTCAGCGCAGGCGCATAGAAACTGATGACCGGCGGGATCGAGGCCGCATAGGTGATCAGGAAGAACAGCCCCGTCAGACGCGCAAGGCGCTGCGCCTGGCGAGGGGAAAGCGGGTCGGCAAGGCTTTGGGTCATGGCGAAATGCTCTGGTTGAAGTGGAACAGCCACGATCCTGCGCCCCGCACCAACCATGCGGAAGGCGCACTATATGCAGGTCATCAGTGCACGACGCGCCATGTCACTCCGAGCGTCTCCCGCGCCTTTCGCCACAGACGGCCACCACCAGATCGCGCAGCCAGCGGTGCGCCAGGTCGCCTTCCATCCTCGGATGCCACAAGAGCGACAGGGTAAAGGGCGGAAGCGCGAAGGGCAGGGGCAGCACCGCAACCCCCGTCCGCAGCCCCTCGGTATGCCGCTCTGGGACGGTGGCGACCAGGTCGGTCTGCCGCGCCAGCGCAATCGCGCTGGCAAAGCCGCTGACCCCGGCCACCACGCGGCGGTCAAGCCCCAGACCGGCCAGCGCTTCATCCATGCCCTGCGCCAGCAGCCCCCGCCGCACCACTGCCACATGCGCCGCGCCCGCATAGGCTTCGGCCGAGACCAGTTGCCCTGTCAGCGGGTGGCCCTCCCGCACAACGGCGACCCATCGGTCGTCGAACAGCGCCACCGCCCGCAGTTCCGGCGCCGTCGCCGCATCCAGCACCGCGGTCTCCAGGTCCACCTCGCCCGCGCGAAGCGGCGCGCTGTCCTTGTCCGGCTTGGTCTGGAAGTGCAGCACCACACCCGGCGCCTCTGCCCCCACCCGTGACAGCAGTTGCGGTCCGAAGGTCTCCGCAAAACCCTCGCTGGCCCGCAGTGTCATCTGCCGGCGCAGGCCGCCCAGGTCCAGCGCCTCGGCTGGGCGCAGCACGCTCTGCGCCCCCTCGACCAGCGCGCCGACCTGCGCGCGCAGCTCGATGGCGCGGGGCGAGGGCACCAGCCTCCGCCCGGCCCGCACCAGAAGCGGGTCGCCCGTCACCTCGCGCAGCCGCGCCAGCGCCCGGCTCATCGCCGAAGGACTGAGCCGCAGCCGGCGCGCCGCCCCCGCAACGCTGCCTTCGGACAGCAGCACATCCAGCGTCACCAGCAAGTTCAGGTCGGGCATCGGGAACTCCGGCATCATGGCGTCAGATGCACTGATATCATGCAATCGCTGCGCGTTCTGCAATGATCGGCACCGGACTAGGTCACGGGCATCCATCAGAAAGGAACATCCCATGCCTGCACGCCTTGCCCCCTTCCTCTTCGGCTTCCTGCTTTCCGGCCTCATGTCGCTTGTCGTGTCGGGAGTCGCCACGCTGCGCAACGCCGGCCTGTCCGAGGGCTTTGGCAGCCTTTGGGCCGGCGCCTGGCTGCCCTCCTGGACGGTGGCCTTCCCCGTCGTTCTGGTCGTGGCGCCTTTGGCCCGCCGGCTCGTGGCGCTGGCGGTCCGCTCCGAGGGCCGGGCGCAATGAACCCGCAGACCCCGCAGCTGCCCTGGCCCGGCCTGGCCGTCCTGTCGGCCGCGATGCTTTTGCCCTCGATGGGCACCAGCATCGTCAACGTGGCCCTGCCCGACATGGCCCATGACTTCGGCGGGGAGTTCCCGGCGGTGCAATGGGTGGTGCTGGCCTATCTCCTCACCCTCTCGGCCTTCATCGTCGGGGCTGGACGGCTGGGAGACATGCTGGGCCGCCGCCGTCTGCTCGTGGCCGGCTTCGCGGTCTTCGCGGCCGCCTCGGCCGTGGGCGCGCTGGCCCCCGCCCTCTGGGCGGTCATCGCGTCGCGCGCGGTTCAGGGCCTCGGCGCCGCCCTGCTGATGGCACTGGCCATCGCCTCGGTGGGCGATCTCGTGCCGAAGACCCGCGCCGGCAGCGCAATGGGCCTGATGGGCACGGTATCGGCCATCGGCACGGCGCTTGGCCCCTCGGTGGGCGGCGCCCTTGTCGCCCTGTGGGGCTGGCCCGCTGTCTTTGCCGTCCTGGCGATCCTCGCCGCGGCGGCCGGTGCCGTCGCGCGCCGCGTTCTCCCGGCCGACCGCCCGTTGTCTGGCCCCTTGCAGTTCGATACCGCGGGCCTTGTCCTGCTGGCTGCCGCCCTGGCCGCCCTCGCGCTTGCCCTGACCCCCGCCAACGCGGCCGCCGTGGCTTGGCCTGCGCTGCCGGCCATCGCCTTTGCGGCAACCCTCGCCTTCCTCTGGGTCGAGATGCGCGCGCCGCATCCGCTGATCCGGCTGGGTCTGCTGGCCGACTGGCCGCTTTCCGCGGGGCTTGCAGCCTCGGGGCTGGTGGCGGCCGTGCTGATGTCCACCCTGGTCGTCGGTCCCTTCTTCCTGTCACTGGGGCTGGGTCTCGACGCGCTCCACACCGGGTTGGTCATGTCGGTCGGGCCCGCCGTCTCGGCCCTCTGCGGCGTCCCGGCGGGCCGGGCGGTGGACAGGTTCGGCACCCTCGCCGTCACCCGTCTGGGGCTGGGGTTTCTTGTCCTCGGCTCGGTGCTGATGGCGCTGGTGCCTGTGAGGTTAGGCTGGCCGGGCTATGCCGCGAGCCTGGCCGTCATGACCGCGGGCTATGCCCTGTTCCAGGCCTCGAACAACACCGCCGTCATGGCGCGCGCGGACGCAGAACAACGCGGCCTGGTTTCGGGCCTGCTGGGCCTTGCCCGCAACATGGGCCTCATCGCGGGCGCCTCGGCGATGGGCGCGCTGTTCGCCTGGGGCAGCGCGGGCGGGCTGGCCTGGCTTGGCGCGGGCGCCGGTGCGGGGCTGCAACTCACCTTCGCAGTCGGGGCCTGCCTTTCCCTGCTCGCCTTTGCCATTGCGCAGGCCGGTCGCGGGTCATGAGCCTTGGAACAAGTGCCGGCCGATCGCGGGTCCTGACCAAGAGCGAAAAGCCGCGCTACATGCGCGGCTTTCTCGTCATTCTGGCGGAAGACTGGCAGGGGCAGCAGGACTTGAACCCGCGACCCTCGGTTTTGGAGACCGATGCTCTACCAACTGAGCTATACCCCTAGGCCGTGGCAGCGGGTTACGGCAGGCCACGGGCGAAATCAAGGGCCAATCGACGGGGCATGCCCATGGCTTGCCGTACCCCTTCGCCGGGGCGCAGGGCGCCCCGGTGTCCAGGGAACGGCCGCCCCGCCCTACTTGCCGCGGAGGTCGATGATCTCGCCCGAATCCTTGGCCGTGCAGACCATGTCGCCGTGGCCGACTGCCGTTTCCACGACGTATTCGTGCTTGCTCTTCTGGTACGAATTCGTGACGTGGACGTGGTGGATGCCTACCGCATAGTTCTTCGCCACAAGCTGGGTGCAGGCCGAGATCACGGCCGAGGGCACGCCATTGCCGCCGGAGGCATTGTTGCGGCGGTAGGCATTGGCGTTGGTGCGTTCCTCGATGCCGGCCTCGTAGCCCTGGGCATAATCCTGGGTACTGCCGTATTCGTCATAGTTGTAGCCGTGGGTCGCATCGCGGTAGCCGCGTTCAAATTCAGCGGTCGCCTCTCCGGTCCCCGGGGCATAGCCCGACTGGTAGTGGTGCTTGTTGTGCATGAGGGCGGCCACGCCAAGGATGGCCAGTGCTGCCGCAGCGGCCTGATCCGACTTCGTGTCGGCATGCGCGGCCGAGGCCGGAACCTGCAGGGCAAGCGCGGTGACGGTCATGAGGGTAAGCGCGATCTTCATGGAGACTCCTGCAAATTGGGCCATGACAAAGCGGCCGGTGGAGGGCAGGGCGGGACTGTGCCCATCCCGCCTGCGCGGTGCAGTCTCCCGAATCCCGGCAGCGGTGCTATCCGGAACGCGAAACAGGAAGGCCCCGGTCATCGACCGGGGCCTTCGGAATGTCCTGCGGGGGCGATCAGGTCGCCCCGGCTGAAGATCAGGCGATGATCTTCGAGACGACGCCTGCGCCGACGGTGCGGCCGCCTTCGCGGATGGCGAAGCGCAGCTTTTCTTCCATGGCGATCGGGGCGATCAGCTCGACCTCGAACTTCAGGTTGTCGCCCGGCATCACCATTTCCGTGCCTTCCGGCAGCTTCACGGTGCCCGTCACGTCCGTCGTGCGGAAGTAGAACTGCGGGCGGTAGTTCGCGAAGAACGGGGTGTGGCGGCCGCCTTCTTCCTTCGTCAGGATGTAGGCTTCAGCCTCGAACTTCGTGTGCGGGTTCACCGACTTCGGCTTGCACAGAACCTGACCGCGCTCCACACCGTCACGTTCCACGCCGCGCAGCAGAACGCCCACGTTGTCGCCGGCCTCGCCGCGGTCCAACAGCTTGCGGAACATTTCCACGCCGGTGCAGACCGACTTCTTCGTCGGGCGGATGCCCACGATTTCCACTTCGTCGCCGACGTTGATCACGCCACGCTCGACCCGGCCGGTGACAACCGTGCCGCGGCCCGAGATCGAGAACACGTCTTCGATCGGCATCAGGAAGGGCTGGTCAACCGCACGGGCCGGGGTCGGGATGTATTCGTCCACCGCCTTCATCAGCGCGCGGATCGACTGCTCGCCGATGTCCGGACGCTCGCCGATCATCGCCTGGTGGGCCGAGCCCTTGATGATCGGGATGTCGTCGCCGGGGTATTCGTAGGACGACAGAAGCTCGCGCACTTCCATTTCCACGAGTTCCAGCAGTTCCTCGTCATCCACGAGGTCCACCTTGTTCATGTAGACGACCATGTAGGGGATGCCCACCTGGCGGCCCAGAAGGATGTGCTCGCGCGTCTGCGGCATCGGGCCGTCAGAGGCCGCGCAGACCAGGATCGCGCCGTCCATCTGCGCCGCGCCGGTGATCATGTTCTTCACATAGTCGGCGTGGCCGGGGCAGTCCACGTGCGCATAGTGACGGCTCTCGGTCTCGTATTCCACGTGCGCCGTCGAGATCGTGATCCCGCGCGCCCGCTCTTCCGGAGCGCCGTCGATCTGGTCATAGGCGCGGAACTCGCCGAAATACTTCGTGATCGCCGCCGTCAGCGTCGTCTTCCCGTGGTCAACGTGGCCGATCGTGCCGATGTTGACGTGCGGTTTGTTACGTTCGAACTTTGCCTTTGCCATTTCGGGCGCCCTCATGATGGGGGCCCTGTCGGGGGCCCTCGGTTCACACGCGCGGCGACTTATGCCGAAGGCCCGGGAAAATCAAGCGTCAGTTGGCCGGAACCGCAGGCGTCGCCGCGATCGGCGCCACGGCAATGGCCTCTGTCGCGGGTACGGCCGCCGGGGGCGCAATCTGCGCCGATGGCGAGGCCGCGGCTTCCTCGGGCGTCACGCCGGCCTGGGCCATGAAGGGCGCCAGCGGGTTGGGGTCGTTCTCGGTGTTGTCGCCCACCTGCGGATTGTCGGTGAACCACTGCGGGTTGCGCACCAGCCAGTCCTGGATCTTCTGCACCGCCAGATAGCTCAGCGTTTCCATCTGCTTGCGCTTGTTGCGCGTGATCCCCGACCCGATCACCGTATCGGCAGAGAGGTCTTCGAAGATGGTCAGTTGCTTCGGCTTGGGGTTCAGGCGGGTCTGGGTGGCGTCGTCCCAGATGTTCACCGTGATCACCAGGACAGACTTGGGCGCCGCCACCACCGGCACACCGGGCGGTGCCAGAGCATAAGCGTTCAGCGCCACGCCGAAGTCATACATCCGTGTGCCCTCGTACCGGCCAAAGCGATCTTCCATCGCCTTGGTCATGACCTCTTTCCACTCTTCCTTGCTGGCCTCGCGTGACAGCGGGACCATCTCCAGGTTGTCGGGGATCACGATATTGTGCCCAAGCACGAAATCGCCCAGGGGCACGGGCGGATCGGCCAGGTCGTTCTTCTTGATGGAACAGGCCGCAAGTCCCGCTGCAAGACCGGCAATCAAGAGAATCCTGCTCAATTTCGGCATCTGGCGGCTCCGTTGGGGCGCACCCGGCATAGCCTGAACCCGGCCTTCCACGCAACCCGCCCGCCTTGGGATCGGCGGCAACCGCGCTAAATTGCAGATCACCCCGCGCGAGTCCTGCCATGACCGATCCCCGTCCCGTTCCTGCGCCCGAAACCCGCCTGCCCGTGCGCGTGCCGCTTGGCACGAAGCCGCTTGGCATCTGGGGCTCGCTCCAGGCCGGGCGGCGCAACGTGCTGGGGCTGGTGCCGGAAATCGCCGTGCGCCAGCCCATCGTCTCGGGCACGACGGGCAAGCGCTGGCACATGGTGATGGACCCCGCCGCGCTGCGCCACATCCTGCGCGATGCGGTGGACAACTACCCCAAATCCGTCGTCACGAAGCTGATCCTTGAACCCGCCATCGGCGACAGTCTCTTCGTGGCCGAGGGGCGCGAATGGCTGTGGCAGCGCCGCACCGCTGCGCCCGTGTTCAGCCACCGCAACGTCGCCGCGCTGGCCCCGGTGATGACGGCGGCGGCCGAACGCGCCTCGGCCCGGCTGATGCAGGCTCCGGGCCGCGCCGCCAACCTCTTCGACGAGATGGTGGCCGCCACCTTCGAGGTCATCGCCGACGTCACCTTCTCGGGCGGCGAGGGCTTTGATCGCGCCGCCGTGCACCGCGCCATCGAGCAATACATCGGCCAGACCGCCAAGGTCTCGATCCTGGATATCCTGGGTGCGCCGCCCTGGGTGCCGCGCCCGTCGCGCCTGATCGCCGGTTCCGCCATGCGTGAGACCAAGCGCATGGCTGATCTCGCCATCGACCGCCGCCGGTCCGAGGGGGCGAAACCCGTGCCCGATCTGCTTGACTTGCTGATGGCGGGTGAGGACAGGCAGACCGGCCGCAAGATGACCACGGCCGAACTACGCGACAACCTTCTCACCTTCATCGTCGCCGGGCACGAGACGACGGCGCTCACCCTGTCATGGGCGCTGTACCTCTGCGCCTTCGATCCCGCCGTGCAGGCCGAGGCGCGGGCCGAGGCGCAACAGGTCCTCGGCGACCGCGCCGCCACGGCCGAAGACGTGGCCCGGCTGCCGCTCACCCGTCGCATCGTGGACGAAGCGCTGCGCCTTTACCCGCCCGCCGCTTTCCTGTCGCGCACCGCCATGGCCGAAGACCGGCTTTGCGGCCGCGAGGTGCGGCGCGGCGACACGGTGATCCTGCCGATCTATGCGCTGCACCGCCACCGGCTTCTGTGGTCCGACCCCGATGCCTTCCTCCCTTCGCGCTTCGCCGACCCCAAGTCGGTCGACCGCTTCGCCTTCCTGCCCTTCGGCGACGGACCCCGCATCTGCATCGGTGCCAACTTCGCCATCCAGGAGGCGGTCATCATCCTGTCCACCCTGCTGGCGCGCTTCCGCTTTGCCCCGATCCCCGGACGCGACCCCAAGCCCGTGATGATCCTCACCTTGCGCCCGGAAGGCGGCGTGTGGCTGATGATCGACCGTGCCTGATGCCATCAGCGCGCCGGTTCCGGCGCGCTGCCTTTGCCAGACTCAGGGGCCTGACGGGCTGGGTCACAGCAGGAAGTCGCCGGCGATCAGCTTCGTCTGGTCCAGCAGGGTGACGCTGAAATCCGCGACCATGTCGCCGTCGATGTCGGCCAGAACGGTCAGGCCGCCCGCAAAGGCCTCGTAGCGCAACTGGCCAGAGGCGCCTGTGAACGCGCCCGTGCCGATGAAGCTCAGGGCCTCGTCCGCCAGGGTCGCGATGTTGGCGTCGATCTGGCGCAGGTCGAGCCGGTCTTCGCCATGGACGAAGTCGGTCACAATGTCCCGGCTGGCCGCATCCGTGCCCGAGTCGCCCAGACGGAACACGAAGCGGTCGGCGCCGGCCCCTCCGGTGAGGCTGTCTGCGCCCAAGCCGCCGACCAGGATGTCGGCGCCGGCCATGCCGTCCAGCGCATTGGCAAGCGCGTTGCCGGTCAGCGTGTTGGCAAGGTCGTTGCCGGTGCCCGAAACCGCGGTTTCCATCAGTTCCAGCTTCTCGACATTGGCGGCCAGCCCGTGATCGACATAGGCCTGCACCAGGTCATTGCCGCCGCTGGCTGCTTCGTTGACCGTGTCGGCCGCGTCCTTGATGACATAGGTGTCGTTGCCCGCCCCGCCCGACAGCGCATCCGCCCCGGCGCCGCCGTTCAGCATATCCGCGCCGGCGCCGCCGTTGAGCACGTCGTCTCCGAGGCCGCCGATGAGCGTATCGTTGCCGCCGGCACCGGACAGCGTATCGTTGCCGCCGGCCCCGCCGATGTAGTTGCCGGTGGCATTGCCCATCACGGCGAGGCCGGCATCAAGCCAGACATCCGCGGTTTCGACATTGGCGGCCATCGTCCAGTTCACAAAGACGATGGCGTTGTCGTAACCGCCGCCTGCGTCCTCCTTCACCACGTCCGCGCCCGAAGTGACCCAGTAGAGATCGTCGCCCTGGCCGCCTTCCATCGTGGTGCCCTCGGCCGATCCCTTCATCGTGTCATTGCCAAGGCCGCCGACAAGGCTATCGATTCCACCCAGGCCGAACAGGACGTCGTTGCCGTCATTGCCCAGGATCGTTTCGGCCGCAGCGGTGCCGTACACTTCGTTCGCTTCGGCATTGCCGATGATCTGGCTGACGCCGGCGCCGATCTCGACGCGCTCGATGCCTTCGGCAATGGTCCAGCTGCCCATGCCCGAAACCCTGGCAGTGTCGTAATCTACCTTGCCGGCCGCCTCGTACTGGATCGTGTCGCCGGCGTTGTCCAGGATGTAGGTGTCGCTGCCACCCGCGCCGCCAAGCGTGTCGGCCCCGGCGCCGCCATCCAGCGTATCCGCGCGGCCGGCTCCGGTGATGCGGTTGTTGTCGGCGTTGCCGGTCAGCAGATAGGCGTAGTCGCCGCTTGCCATGACGTTTTCGATGTTGGCGTCCAGCGTGAAGTAATGGGTCTCTCCGACCGCGCCGGTCGCGTTCGCATAGCCGCGCCCGGCGGTGACGACGGTGTCGATGCCACCGCCCGCCAATTCGATCAGCTGATCGTAGCGCCCTTCCGCGAAGGTACCCAGGTGATAGGTGTCATCGTCGCCTTCGCCATAGAGCGTATCGTTGCCACCCTGGCCGAAGATCGTGTCCATCCCCTTGCCGCCGTAGACGATGTCGTTGCCGGCGCCGGCTTCGATGCGGTCATGGCCGTCGCCACCGTAGATCGTGTCCAGACCAGTGCCGGTGGTGATCCAGTTGTTCAGGGCATTTCCCGTCATCCGCGCATTCGTGGCACCCTTGTAGGACAGCTCCTCGACATTGGCGGTCAGCGTGTAGGTGCTGAGCATGGTGTTGACCGCGTCATAGCCCGCGTTCAGGTTCTCGACGACCTTGTCGCCCGCATCGTCGACCCAATAGGTGTCAGAGCCCGAGCCGCCCTCCATGACATCGGCGCCCTTGCCGCCGTCAAGCAGATCGTTGCCTGCGCCTCCGGACATGGTGTCACTGTCCGCCCCGCCGTAAAGCTCGTCTTCCAGATCATTGCCGAGCAGAATGTCGTTCCCGGCGCCACCGTAAAGATAGTCGTAACCGGAGGTGCCGCCGATGATGTCGTTGCCCGAGGTGCCGGTTTTCGTGACCATGAAACTTCTCCTGAAATGCGATTGTGAGGAAGGCGCTTTGCCTTGACCTGCACCATGCCGGGCGCGTGTTTCAGATTGGCGCCGCGCGGCGCGGCTCTCTGTTACAATCGTTACAGAGTTGCCTTGCCTGAAAACAAACGCGAAACCTTGCCGGCCCGTCACAGTTTTCCCTTGCAGATCCTTGGTTGGCGGCGCATAGGACCGCCCATCGGCCTGCGGTTTCTGCGGGCCTGTTCCCATTCGGAGTGACCATGGCCAAGGAAGACATTCTCGAATTCCCGGGCGTCGTGAAGGAACTCCTGCCGAATGCGACGTTCAGGGTCGAGCTTGACAACGGCCATGAACTGATCGCGACGATGGCAGGCAAGATGCGCAAGAACCGCATCCGTGTTCTGGCCGGCGACAAGGTGCAGGTGGAAATGACGCCCTACGACCTGTCGAAGGGGCGCATCAACTACCGCTTCAAGTAAGTTGCGCTTCATCCTCGGTTCGGGATCGCCCCGCCGGAAGGAACTTCTGGCGCAACTGGGCATCGTGCCCGACGCGATCCTGCCGCCCGACATCGACGAAGACCCGCGCAAGGGCGAACTGCCCCGCCCCTATGCCGCGCGGCTTGCGCGTGAAAAGGCGCTGGCCGTTCCGGCCGGGCCGGATGACATCGTGCTTTGTGCCGATACCACCGTTGCCCTTGGCCGCCGCATCCTGGGCAAGCCCGCCGATGCCGGCGAGGCGGCCCGTTTCCTGACCGCACTTGGCGGGCGGCGCCACCAGGTCATCACCGCGCTTGCCGTGCGGCGGGGCGACCGTCTTTGGACGCGCGAAAGCCTGTCCGACGTGAAGATGAAGCGGTTGTCGGATCACGAACTGAACGCCTATCTCGCTGGCGGCGAATGGCAGGGCAAGGCTGGCGCCTATGCCATCCAGGGCGCGGCCGGGGCCTTCATTCCCTGGATTTCGGGCAGCTTTGCCGGCATCGTGGGGCTTCCGCTCGCCGAAACCGCCGCGCTCTTGCAGGCCGCGGGCTATCCCCTGTGGAGGAGCCCATGAAGGGCCGTGTGATCCATCTGGACGAAATCTCGGGACGGCCTGCCGCTGCGCTGGTGGTGGACGGTCGGCTGGAGGATTTCCTTATCGACCCGGCGGACGACCAGCCCTTGCCAGGTGCGATGTGGCGCGCGGTGGCGGACCGGCCGATGAAGGGGCAGGGTGGCATGTTCGTGAAGCTGCCCGGCGGCGTCTCGGGCTTCCTGCGCCAGACCGCCGGCATCGCGCCCGGCCAGCGACTGATCGTGCAGGGCACTGGCCCGGCCGAAGATGGCAAGGCCTTGCCGGTGACGACGCGCCTTCTGTTCAAGAGCCGCTATGCCATCGTGACGCCCGGCGCGCCGGGCCTGAACATCTCGCGCCGGATCCGCGACGAGGATGAGCGCGCGGCGCTGCAGCCGCTGGCCGAGGCCGCGATGGCCGGCGCGCCCGAGGATCTGGGCCTGATCCTGCGGTCGGCCTGCGAAGGCGCCGAGCCGGAAGCGGTTGCCGAAGACATCGCCGCGATGCGCGGTCTGGCCGAGGCCGTGGTGGCTGACCTGGAGGGCGGGCCGGAACTTCTGGTCGAGGGGGCCGGGGCGCATGACCTGGCCTGGCGCGACTGGGGCGACCCGGTGCCCGACGAGGTGGTGGACGGTGCGATGGCGCGCGACGGTGTGCTGGACCTTGTGCAAGAGCTGCTGTCGCCGCGCGTGGATCTGCCGGGCGGCGGGCACATGATGATCGAACCCACCCGCGCGCTGATCGCGGTCGACGTGAACACCGGGACCGATACCTCGCCTGGCACCGGGTTGAAGGTGAACATCGCCGCCGCCCGCGACCTGCCGCGCCAGCTGCGCCTGCGCGGGCTTGGCGGGCAGATCGTGGTGGATTTCGCGCCGGTCCCCAAGCGCGACCGCGCCATCCTGGATCAGGTGCTGCGAGCCGCCTTCAAGTCGGACGGCGAACAGACCCAGCTTGCCGGCTGGACGACGCTGGGGCTGTTCGAGATGACCCGCCGCCGCGACCGTCTTCCCCTGGCCGTGGTGCTCCCGTGAAATGCCCGATCTGCGGCAAGCCCGCCGAACCGCGCTATCGCCCCTTCTGCTCGAAACGCTGCGCCGACATCGACCTCGGGCGCTGGATGTCGGGCAGCTACCGCATTCCGGCCGACGAGACAGAGCCCCCGGAAAACCCGCCGCGCGAAGAATGATGACGTTTTTTCGCCGTTCCCCCTCTGGACAGCACCCGGCGCCTGACGTATGACCCCCGCACCCAAGGGACGGCACGTCCCGGAAGGGCCCAGATAGCTCAGTTGGTAGAGCAGCGGATTGAAAATCCGCGTGTCGCTGGTTCGATTCCGGCTCTGGGCACCACTTAACTTCCGCAGAGCGTTATGTTTCCTGCTGCCGATTCCGGTGGTGGCTCGGGTCGGGCCGTTCTGGAGCAAGGTCTGGAAATCGTGTCGTGGCGCATCCGCCGCTGCACTTGATAGCCACGGTATAGTCTGCCAAAGGCAAGGCCCGGCGCAGGGCCGGGCCTTGGACTGCCGGGCGCTTGGCCGGCTCAGGCGATGATCAGGAAGTCCGATGAAGCCAGGGCTGTGCCGGCTCCCAGATTGGCGATCAGCACCTGCGCCACAGCGCCCGTGCCGTCGCGGTCATAGGAAAGGTCGCCGGTCGCCTGATCATAGATGATCCGGTCGTTTCCGTCTCCCGCCGCGGTTCCCAGAACGAAGCGTGCTGCGGCAAGGCCACCCACCGCAAGTACGGTGAACACGTCGTCGTCCAGCAGGATCTTGTCGGTCCCGCTGACGAAATCCGAAATCGTGTCGGAATGGGCGGCATTCATCGGAGCCGAGAACACGAACCGGTCGACCCCAAGCCCGCCGGTCAGCACGTCATGACCTGCGCCGCCGTTCAGCGTGTCGCTGCCGCCGCCGCCGATCAGGATGTCGCGGCCTCTGTCGCCGATCAGCGAGTCGTGGCCGGCGCCGCCCAGAAGGCGGTCGTTGAAGGTGGTCCCGGTCACGGTATCGTTTCCCGACACCATCAGGGCCCACAGCTGCGGCCAGGATTCAGCGACCACCAGATCGTAGACATCCACGGCCGAGATGTTCCAGCCGGTGATGTCCAGCGCGGTGCTGCCGCCGATCTGTACGTTCAGTCCGGTCAGGTCGCCGGCCGTGATGTCCGTCAGGAAGCCGAAGAACGTCACCGTCTGAAGATTCGTGCCGGTGAAGGTCGCCGTGTCGGTGCCATTGGTGAACACGAGCGAGGTGGTGCTGAACGTGCCGGACCCGTTGCCGACCACGAAGTCAAAGTCCTGGGCACCCATCTTTATGCCCGTCGTGAAGTACCCCGACGAGAAGGTGAAATTCGCCATCTGAAATCCTCCATGCTCCCGCTGTTCCAGGGTGCGTCATCACCGGGCGGAAAGCGGTTGTGCCGCGGCACATGCGCCTGTTGTGGCAGACTCCCGCCCTTCAAGGCAAATCCTTAATCGAATGCCTCGCGCCGACCATGCGCCCCCATGCACGGGGCGATTGTGCGCATTCGCCCCTTGGTGGAAGAAAGTGAACGCCGAGTTAAGATGCCTTCCCAAGCCATTGATTTCATTGAGTCGAATGAGGCGTCCGAGCTCGGATGCCTTTAGGTGAACCGGTTGTCCCTGGGAAAGCCACGCGGCGCCATGGCCCCCGCCCCGGCCCGGGCGCCCTGCCATTGGGCCAGATCGGTCTCGGTCCGGGTCCGCCCCGCCGGGTCCTTCCACGTCAGCCCCTGGGCCAGGGTGAAAGTCATGGCGTCCGACAGCCCCCCGTCCTTGTACTTCTGGAGCCGGACCCCCTTGCCACGGCCCATTTCGGGCAGTTCGGCCAGAGGAAAGACCAGAAGCTTCCGGTTCTCTCCCACCACCGCCACATGGTCCCCCGCCACCGGCCGGCACAGCGCACAGCGCACCCCCTCGGCCAGGTTCATCACCTGCTTGCCCGCCCTGGTCTGGGCCAGCAGGTCATCGGCCGGTACAAGGAACCCGTCACCGGCCGACGAGGCGACCAGATAACGCCCTCCCTCGCGCCACAGGATCAGGTCGGTGATCTCCACCTCGTTGGGCAGGTCCACCAGCAGGCGCACCGGTTCGCCCATGCCCCGCCCGCCGGGCAGGTTGGCGCCAAGGACCGTGAAGAACCGCCCGTTCGACCCCACCAGCAGGATCTTGTCCGTGGTCTCGGCATGGAAGGCGAACCGAGGACCGTCTCCGTCCTTGAACTTCTGCTCGGTGGCCAGGTCCACATGGCCCTTCATCGCCCGGATCCAGCCCATCTTCGAGCAGATCACCGTGATCGGCTCCCGCTCGATCATGGCCTCGACCGAAACCTCGGCCGTCTCTGCCGCTTCGGCCAGCGTCGTGCGCCGCGCACCCCCCGGCGCGCCCGCGCCGAACTGCTTGCGGACCTCCTCCAGTTCTGTCCCGATCCGCTTCCACTGAAGCTTCTCGCTGTCCAGCAGATCCACCAGCCCCGCCCGCTCGGCCATCAGGGCGTCGCGTTCCGAGACCAGCTCCATCTCCTCCAGCCGCCGCAGCGACCGAAGGCGCATGTTCAGTATCGCCTCGGCCTGCGGCTCGGTCAGCTCACCCTCGCCGGGCGGCGGCGAGACATAGTCCTTTTCGCTGGTCGCCCGCTTGTGCGGCCGCCCCCAGGTCTCGCGCATCAGCGCGGCCTTGGGCTCGTCGTCATAGCGGATGATGTCGATCACCCGGTCGAGGTTCAGGAAGGCAATGAGGAAGCCTTCCAGAATCTCGAGCCGGTGGTCGATCTTTTCCAACCGGTGTTCGGAACGGCGCCGCAGCACATCTCGCCGGTGGTCGAGAAAGGCGCGCAGCACCTCTTTCAGCGAGCAGACCCGCGGCACCTTGCCGTCGATCAGCACGTTCATGTTCAGGCTGAAGCGGATTTCCAGGTCGCTGTTGCGGAACAGGGCACCCATCAGAAGCTCGGGGTCCACGGTGCGCGACCGCGGCTCCAGCACGATGCGCACATCGTCGGCGCTTTCGTCCCGCACATCGGCCAGAAGCGGCACCTTCTTGGCCTGGATGATTTCGGCCAACTTCTCGATCAGCTTCGACTTCTGGACTTGGTAGGGGATCTCCGTGACCACGATCTGCCACATGCCCCGGCCAAGGTCCTCGACCGCCCACCGGGCGCGCAGGCGGAAGCTGCCCCGCCCGGTGCGGTAGGTCTCGACGATGGTGTCGCGGGGTTCCACCACGACGCCGCCGGTCGGGAAGTCGGGGCCGGGGATCAGCGCAACCAGCGCATCGTCGGTGATGCCGGGGTCGCGCAGCATGGCGTGGCAACCCTGGATCAGTTCATCCAGATTGTGGGGCGGGATGTTGGTGGCCATACCCACGGCAATGCCAGAGGCGCCGTTGGCCAGAAGGTTGGGAAACGCCGCCGGCATGACGACCGGCTCTTCCAGCGTGCCGTCGTAGTTGGGGCGGAAGTCCACGGCATTTTCGGCCAGTCCTTCCATCAGGGCCTCGGCGATCGCCGTCAACCGTGCCTCGGTGTAGCGGGAGGCAGCCGGGTTGTCGCCGTCGATGTTGCCAAAGTTGCCCTGGCCATCGACCAGCGGGTAGCGGACGTTGAAATCCTGTGCCAGCCGCGCCATCGCGTCATAGATCGCGGCATCGCCGTGGGGGTGATAGTTGCCCATCACGTCGCCCGAGATCTTGGCCGACTTGCGGAAGCCCCCTGTCGCGGACAGCCGCAATTCGCGCATCGCGAACAGGATGCGGCGGTGGACCGGCTTCAGCCCGTCGCGCGCATCGGGCAGGGCCCGGTGCATGATGGTGGACAAGGCATAGGTCAGATACCGCTCGCCGATGGCGCGCGACAGGGGCTCGGCGACAAGCACCGGCTCGATCTTGGGGGTGTCGTCTTCGTCGGACATAGCGGTTGTGTAGTGCGCGCCGAAGGTCCGGTCCAGACAGAAATCCACCCCGGAATTGTACTGCTTTGGCCAGTTTCTTGGATGAACCGTGCTATCAGGGAAGTCCCACGATTCGGGGTTCGGATGATGTTTCGACTGACCGCATTTCTTGTTGCCGGGCTTTATCTTTGCCTGCTGATTGCCGGCGCCGATCATGGCCAGAAGCGATTTGGCCTGCGCGATGCGCCGCCTCCTGCCGACGCGCCGTCGCCGATGGCCGTTGCCGAGATCGCGCCCGCTGAAGTTGCCGCCGAACCTGCGCCGGCGCCGTCCGAAGTTGCCCACGCGGAACCAATCCCGCAGGGAGTCGCTTCCATGCCGCTGGTGAATCCGGCCTCGTTCCAGCCCGAAGAGGGGACAGAGGTCTTTTCCCTGGCCAACACCAATGCCGGCCTCATGGAGCTTGTGCCCGACGAAGCCGCAGCGGCGGCGTTGTCATCGGCGCCGGAAAGCCTGCCCGGGCCAGAAGAAACCCAGCCTGTCTGGGCCGTCGTCATGGCCGAAGCGGTGAACGTTCGCACCGGACCTTCCACCGCCGACAGCGTGGCGGGTCGGCTTGTGCGCGGCGATGAGGTGATGCTGGTCGGCCCGGACGTGGATGGCTGGGTGCCGGTGCGGATCGAAGGGGACGGCCTGGACGGCTATGTCGCCGCGCGCTTTCTGTCGCAGCTGACAGGCCAGTGATCGCAAGCACCACTGACCGGTTGACGCCGGCTGCGGCCTGACGCAAGCCGCTGCCGTCAATCGGGAAAGGTATGCCATGAGGGCGACGGGGCAGGGCCGCAGCGTGGTTATCACCGGCTGTTCGTCCGGTATCGGTCTGGACGCCGCGCGGGGATTGCGCATGCGGGGCTGGCGCGTGCTGGCGACTTGCCGGCAGGAGGCCGATTGCGAGCGGCTGCGCGGCGAGGGGTTCGAGAGCTTTCGCCTGGATTATGCCGATGAGGCGAGCGTGGCCTTGGGCGCCGAGATGGCCCTTGGCCTGACCAATGGGCGGCTGGATGCGCTGTACAACAACGGTGCTTTCGCCTGCCCCGCCGCGGTAGAGGACATTCCCCGCGGCCTTCTGCGCGAGATATTCGAGGTCAACCTGTTCGGCTACCACGACCTTGCCCGCCGGGTGATCCCGGCGATGCGGGCGCAGGGGCGCGGGCGTATCGTCAATTGCTCTTCGGTTCTGGGTCTGGTCGGCGTGAAGTGGCGCGGGGCCTATGTGGCGACGAAGTTCGCCATGGAGGGCCTGACCGATGTGCTGCGGATGGAGATGAAGGGCACGGGCATCGAGGTGATCCTGATCGAGCCGGGTCCGATCACCAGTTCGATCCGCGCCAACGCCATCCCGCATTTCGAGCGCTGGATCGACTGGAAGTCCTCGGCCCGAAGCGATGAGTACAATGCCCTCCTGCACCGCCTTTACGAAAGCCGCGGCCCGGACCGGTTCGAACTTCCGGCCAGCGCGGTGACGACAAAGCTGGTGCACGCGCTGGAAAGCCCGCGGCCGAAGGCGCGTTACTACGTGACCACGCCCACCTGGATTTCCGGAATTGCGCGACGGCTGCTGCCGACGCGGGGTCTGGACTGGCTGGTTTCGAAAGGCTGAGGCAGGCATGGACCTTTCCGGCGGCATCGCCATGATGACGGCGAAACGGGAGGACCAGGTGCCGGACCTTGTGATCTTCGACTGCGATGGCGTGCTGATCGACAGCGAGATCATCAGTGCGCAGATGCTTGTGACCGAGCTGGAGGGGCTGGGGGTTCGTATCGACCTGGCCTATGTCGCGCGGCATTTCCTGGGCCGCAGCTATCCTACCGTGATGGCGACGATCCGGGGCGAGTTCGGGCTGGATCTGCCGGGGGATTTCGAAGAGCGTTACCGCACCCGGTTGCTGGATGCCTTTGCGCGTGACCTGAAGATCATGCCGGGGGTGGCCGGGGTGCTGGATCGGCTGGCGGTCCCGTTCTGCATCGCCACCTCCTCTTCCCCGCGCCGTGCCGAGTTTTCGCTGAAGCTCGTGGGGCTTGGGCATCTGGCCGGGCCTCGCCTGTTCACCGCCTCGATGGTCGAGCGGGGCAAGCCGGCGCCGGACCTGTTTCTTCACGCGGCGGCGAAGATGGGGGCGGACCCGTCGAGCTGTCTGGTGATCGAGGACAGCCTGACCGGCGTGCGCGCCGCAAGGGCCGCGGGCATGGAGGTCTGGCGCTTCGTCGGTGGCAGCCACATGGGGCCGGATACGCCCGAGGAGCCCGAGGACGCCCGGCCCGACAGGAGGTTTGCTTCCTTCGCCGAGTTCTTTCAGATTGAGCCCGCATTGGGACCAAAGCCATGAACAAGTTCGACCCCGAACCCAGCCTTCAGGACGAAGCCGCTCGCGCGGGCTGGCTCTACTATGTGGGCGGGCTGACCCAGGACCAGATCGCGGCAGAACTGGGTGTCAGCCGTCAGCGCGCGCAGCGCCTGGTCAGCCGGGCCATGGCCGAGGGGCTGATTCATGTGCGGCTGAACCACCGCATCGGTGCCTGCATGGACCTTGAGCGGGCCTTGACCGACCGCTTCGGCCTGGTGCGGTGCCGCGTGGCGCCGGGCCTTGGTCCAGGGGGCGATCCAGTGGCCGGGATCGCCGCATCCGCGGCGGGGGAACTGGAGCGCTTCCTGCGCATGGCCGAGCCGCTTGTGATCGCGCTTGGCACTGGGCGGGCGATGCGGGGCATGGTCGACGCCATGGCGCCCATGGAGGCCGACCGGCACCGGCTGGTCAGCCTGATCGGCAACATCGCGCCCGATGGTTCAGCCAGTTTCTTCGACGTGGTGATGCGCATTGCCGACAAGGTGCGTGCGCCGCACTATCCGATGCTGGTGCCCGTGATCTCGCCCACGCCGGAAGAGAACGCCGCCTTCCACGCTCTTCCTCCCGTGCGTCGGGTGGTCGAACTGGCGCGGAAGGCCGATGTGGTGCTGGTCGGTGTCGGCCAGATGTCCGATGACGCGCCGCTCTTGAAGGATGGCTTCGTCAGCCGGGCCGAACTGGACCAGATGCAGGCCGCCGGAGCGGTGGGCGAGGTCGCCGGCTGGGTATTTGATTCGGCCGGCATATACCTTGATGTCGGCACCAATCGCCGCACGGGCGGGGTCAGAGTCGAGCCGGGGCTTGATCGGCCGGCCATCGGAATTGCAGCCGGCACGTCAAAGGCGCCTGCCATCGCTGCGGCGCTCAAATCTCGTATCATCAACGGCTTGGTGACAGACGACGTCACCGCCCGAACGATCCTGGCCGCCTGAACCTTCGCAGTTGCAGCGAAAGAGGGGGCTTGACGCAACGTGCCGCTGTGTGAGTATTTGCCCAGCTTGCGATGAATTGCTCAATCGCGGCTCTGGGAGGATAGATATGACACTGACGCTTCGCGCGCTTCTTGGCGCGACGGTTTCGTTCACCCTGGCGGGCGCCGCCCTGGCCGAAACCACCATCACCGTAGCCACCGTGAACAACGGCGACATGATCCGGATGCAGGGTCTGATGGACGACTTCTATGCCAAGCACCCCGACATCAAGGTCGAATGGGTGACGCTGGAAGAGAACGTCCTGCGCCAGAACGTGACCACCGACATCGCCACCGGCGGGGGCCAGTATGACGTGCTGACCATCGGCACCTACGAGGTTCCGATCTGGGGCAAGCAGGGCTGGCTCGTGTCGCTGAACGATCTGCCCGAATCCTATGACGTGAACGACCTGCTGCCGGCCATCCGCGGCGGCCTGACCGTGGACGGCAACCTGATGGCGGCGCCGTTCTATGGCGAGTCTTCGATGGTCATGTACCGCAAGGACCTGATGGAAGCCGCCGGCCTGACCATGCCCGATGCGCCGACCTGGGCCGACATCGAGAAGGCGGCGGCCGCGATGACGGACAAGTCGAAGGAACAGTATGGCATCTGCCTGCGCGGCAAGGCCGGCTGGGGCGAGAACATGGCCTTCCTGACCGCCATGTCCAACTCCTACGGCGCGCGCTGGTTCGACGAGGCCTGGGTGCCGCAGTTTGACCAGCCCGAGTGGAAGGCGACGCTGGAGAGCTACCTGAACCTGATGAACAACTACGGCCCGCCCGGCGCCTCGAACAACGGATTCAACGAAAACCTGACGCTGTTCCAGCAGGGCAAGTGCGGCATGTGGATCGACGCCACCGTCGCCGCTTCGTTTGTGACCGGCAAGGATTCCACCGTGGCTGACAAGGTGGGCTTCGCTCTTGCCCCGGACAACGGGCTTGGCAAGCGCGGCAACTGGCTTTGGGCATGGTCGCTGGCCATTCCGGCCTCTTCGCAGAAGCAGGATGCCGCCAAGGCCTTCATCGACTGGGCGACCAACAAGGACTATCTGGCGCTCGTGGCCAGCAAGGAAGGCTGGGCCAATGTGCCTCCGGGCACCCGGACATCGCTTTACGAGAATCCGGAATACGCCAAGGTTCCCTTCGCCAAGATGACGCTGGACTCGATCAACTCGGCTGACCCGACGAAGCCCACCGTCAAGCCGGTGCCCTATGTCGGTGTGCAGTTCGTGGCCATCCCGGAGTTCCAGGGCCTGGGCACCACCGTGGGCGAGATCTTCTCCGCCGCCCTTGCCGGCCAGAAGACGGCTGACCAGGCGCTGTCCGAAGCCCAGACCGCCGTCGCCGACGAAATGAAGGCCGCGGGCTACAACTGATCCTCCCGCCGGGTCCGGCCGTTGACCGGTCCCGGCGCCTTCGAAGGGCGGGCCCCTCCGTCCGCCCTTCGCTTTCGCCGCCCGGTCGGCCATCCAGACATCTGCGCCTCCATCCCGCGCCGCTCCCGGCCTTTCGGCCCGGCTCCTCTCTCCGGAGACCCCCATGTCGACGCAATCCACCCGCCTTGCCGCACGCGTGATGGTCGCGCCCTCGGTCATCCTGCTGTTCATCTGGATGATCGTGCCGCTGGCGATGACGCTGTACTTCTCGTTCCGCCTGTACCGTCTGCTTTCGCCCGAGCGCACCGGCTGGGTCGGCTTCAACAACTATGTCTGGTTCCTGAAGTCGCCCGATTTCTGGCTGGCCATCTGGAACACGCTGGCCCTGGTGGGGGGCGTTCTGGTCATCACCGTGGTGCTGGGCACGCTGATCGCGCTGCTGATCGACCAGCCGGTGAAGGGGCAGGGGATGCTGCGCATTCTGGTGATCGCGCCCTTCTTCGTGATGCCGCCGGTGGCCGCCTCGATATGGGAAAACCTGTTCATGCACCCCCAGAACGGCCTCTTCGCCGCCATCGCCCGCGGCTTCGGCGCGCAGCCGATCCTGTTCCTGGAACAGTATCCGATGTCCTCGATCATCGGCATCGTCGCCTGGGAATGGCTGCCCTTCGCCACGCTGATCCTGCTGACCTCGCTGCAATCGCTGTCGTCCGAACAACTGGAAGCGGCAGAGATGGACGGCGCCAGCGCGTTCAGCCGGTTCCGTTACATCATCCTGCCGCACATGACCCGCGCCATCACCGTGGTGATCCTGATCCAGACCATCTTCCTTCTGGGCATCTTCGGCGAAATCTACACAACCACCCAGGGCGGCCCCGGCTCGGCCTCGACCACGCTGCCCTACATGATCTTCAAGCAGGCCATCGTGGCAAAGGACATCGGCCGCGCCGCTGCCGGGGGCATCATCGCCGTGATCCTGGCCAACATCATCGCCTACTTCCTGATGCGCGGCATCGGCAAGAACCTCGACGCCTGAGGAGGACATCATGGCCCGCGCCCAATCCCCCCGCCGCCGTTGGCTCACCACGCTCGCCGCCTGGTTCGTCGCCCTGCTGATCTTCTTCCCCGTGCTGTGGATGATCCTGACCAGCTTCAAGACCGAAGCCTCGGCCGTCGCCTCGCCGCCGCAGTTCCTCTCGGCCGAATGGACGTTCGAGAACTATGCCGAGGTCTGGGCCCGGTCGGATTATCCGCGGTTCTTCTGGAACTCGGTCGTCATCTCGGTCGGCTCCACGCTTCTGGGCCTGGCCATCGCCATCCCCGCTGCCTGGTCCATGGCCTTCGTGCCGGGCAAGAAGACCAAGGACCTGCTGATGTGGATGCTGTCCACGAAGATGATGCCGGCTGTCGCGGTGATGATCCCGCTCTATCTGGTGTTCCAGCGCATCGGGCTCTTCGACACCAAGTTCGGCCTTGTCCTGGCCCTGATGCTGATGAACCTGCCGATCATCGTCTGGATGCTCTATACCTACTTCAAGGAAATCCCTGGCGAGATCCTCGAAGCCGCGCGGATGGATGGCGCCAGCCTCTGGAACGAGATCGTCCATGTCCTGACGCCGATGGCCGTTCCCGGCATCGCCTCGACCATGCTTCTGAACGTGATCCTCGCCTGGAACGAGGCGTTCTGGACCATCACGCTGACCACCACCAAGGCGGCGCCCCTCTCGGCCTTCATCGCCAGCTTCTCGGCGCCGCAGGGCCTCTTCTACGCGAAACTCTCGGCGGCCTCGGCCATGGCCATCATGCCGATCCTGATCCTTGGCTGGTTCAGCCAGAAACAACTCGTCCGCGGCCTGACGTTTGGCGCGGTGAAGTGAGGCACCAATGGGAAAGATCGTACTCAGCCAGGTCCGCAAGTCCTTTGGCGAGGTGGATGTCATCCCCGGCATCGACCTGTTGATCGAGGACGGCGAATTCGTCGTCTTCGTCGGCCCCTCGGGATGCGGCAAGTCCACGCTTCTGCGGCTGATCGCAGGGCTGGAGGACACGACCTCGGGCACCATCGCCATCGACGGCAAGGACGCGACCGACCTGCCGCCGGCCAAGCGGGGCCTGGCCATGGTGTTCCAGTCCTATGCGCTTTACCCGCACATGACGGTGCGCAAGAACATCGCCTTCCCGCTGAAGATGGCAGGCATGGATCAGGCCGAACAGGACAAGCGGGTGGACCGCGCGGCCAGGGTGCTGAACCTGTCCAGCTATCTTGACCGCCGACCCGGCCAACTGTCGGGCGGCCAGCGCCAGCGTGTCGCCATCGGCCGCGCCATCGTGCGCGAACCGGCGGCCTTCCTGTTCGACGAGCCGCTGTCGAACCTGGACGCCGCCCTCCGCGTGGGCATGAGGCAGGAAATCAGTGAACTGCACCAGTCGCTGAAGACCACGATGATCTATGTCACCCACGACCAGGTCGAGGCGATGACCATGGCCGACAAGATCGTGGTGCTGAACGCGGGCCGGATCGAGCAAGTTGGCTCGCCGCTGGAGTTGTATCACAGTCCGCGCAACCTGTTCGTCGCAGGCTTCATCGGCAGCCCCAAGATGAACTTCATCACCGGGGCCGAGGCGGCCAAGCACGACGCTCATACCATCGGCGTGCGTCCCGAGCACATGGAATTGCGCGACGGCGGCCCCTGGACGGGCAAGGTGGGCCTGTCCGAGCATCTGGGTTCGGACACATTCCTGCGCGTGGAAACCGCCGAGGCCGGCACCCTGACGGTGCGCGCCAACGGCGAGGTCGCCTTGCGCCACGGCGACCGCGTCAGCCTTGCCCCGCAGGCCGGCAAGATTCACCGCTTTGGCGCGGACGGAAAGGCAAAGGCATGAGGCTTCGGGGAAAACGCGCACTGATCACCGGCGCTGCGCGCGGCATCGGGCTGGAGTTTGCCCGCGCCTACATCGGCGAAGGCGCAACGGTCGCGCTGGCCGACATCAATGCTGAAGCCGTCGCGAAGGCCGCAGCGTCGCTTGGCCCGCAAGCCCATGCCGTGCAGATGGACATCACGCGCCAGGACTCGATTGATGCGGGCTTCGTCGAAGCCGTGGCGAAGATGGGCGGTCTGGACATCCTGGTGAACAACGCGGCGCTCTTCACCTCTGCGCCCATCGTGGACATCACCCGGGCCGATTATGAACGCCTGTTTGCTGTCAATGTCGCGGGCACGCTCTTCTGCATGCAGGCGGCGGCGCGGCAGATGATCGCGCAAGGCAAGGGCGGCAAGATCGTCAACATGGCCAGCCAGGCAGGACGGCGGGGCGAAGGGCTGGTGGCGGTCTATTGCGCCACCAAGGCCGCCGTCATCAGCCTGACTCAAAGTGCCGGCCTGAACCTGATCGCCCACGGCATCAACGTGAACGCCATCGCGCCCGGCGTGGTGGATGGCGAGCATTGGGACGGGGTGGACGCCTTCTTTGCGAAGTACGAGGGCAAGCCCTTGGGACAGAAGAAGAAGGAAGTGGGCGAGGCCGTGCCCTTCGGGCGCATGGGCACCGCTGCAGATCTGACCGGCATGGCGATTTTCCTCGCCACGCCGGAAGCCGATTACATCGTCGCCCAGTGCTTCGGCGTGGACGGCGGCAACTGGATGGCCTGACATGAACGCCTCGCTCCCACCCGTGATGATGCCGGCCTATGACCGATCGAAGCTGAAGCCGGGCATCGTCCACATCGGCCTTGGCAATTTCCACCGGGCGCACATGGCGGTCTATCTGGACGACCTGTTCGGCGTGGGCGACAGCCATGACTGGGCGATCCTTGGCGCCGGCGTCCGCGCGCCCGACGCTGCCATGCGCGACGCGCTGGTGGCTCAGGATTGTCTGTCCACGGTGATCGAACTCGACCCGAACGGCCGCCGTGCCCGCCGGGTGGGGGCGATGGTGGATTTCCTGCCCGTCCATCCGGATAATGCTGCCCTGATCGCGGCCATGACAGACCCGGGTATCCGTATCGTCAGCCTGACCGTGACCGAGGGCGGCTACTTCATCGACCCCGCCACCGGGCAGTTCGACCCCACCGCGCCCGAGATCGTGGCAGATGCGGCGAACCCGGCGCGGCCCGCGACCGCCTTCGGCGCGATCCTTGCCGCCTTGAAGGCCCGGCGCGCGGCCGGGGTCCAGCCGTTCACCGTGATGTCCTGCGACAACCTGCCGGGCAACGGCCACGTGACCCGGTCGGCCGTCGTGGGGCTGGCGCGGTTGTCGGACCCGGTGCTGGCGGATTGGGTCGAGGCCAACGTGGCCTTTCCCAATGGCATGGTGGACCGGATTACCCCCGCCACCGGCCCGCGCGAGCGGGCGATGGCGGCGGAGTTCGGGCTGAACGATCCGGTGCCGGTGACCTGCGAGCCGTTCCGGCAATGGGTGGTCGAGGACAACTTCCCCGCCGGCCGCCCGGCGCTGGAGAGGGTGGGCGTGACCTTCACCCCCCATGTCCATGCCTATGAGATGATGAAGATCCGGATCCTGAACGGGGGGCATGCGACCATTGCCTATCCGGGGGGGCTGATGGATGTGGAGTTCGTCCACGAGGCGATGGCCCATCCGCTGATCTCGGGGTTCCTGGACAAGGTGGAGAGGGAGGAGATCATCCCTTACGTCCCGCCGGTGCCGGACACCGACCTGGCCGCCTATTATGCCCTGATCCGCGAGAGGTTCTCGAACCCCGAGGTCATGGATACCGAGCGGCGGCTTTGCCTGGACGGGTCGAACCGGCAGCCCAAGTTCATCGTGCCCTCGATCCGGGATGCCTTGGCGGCGGGGGGATCGGTCGAGGGGCTGGCGCTGGTCTCGGCCCTTTGGTGCCGGTACTGTTTCGGGGTGACCGAGGGCGGGCAGGAGATTGCCCCCAACGATCCCAACTGGGACCGGCTGGTGCCGCTGGCCCGGGCCGCGAAGGAGGACCCGAAGGTCTGGCTGACCCTGCGCGAGGTCTATGGCGAGGTGGCCGGGGATGCCCGGTTTGCGGGGGCCTTCGAGGCGAAGCTGCGGGCCCTTTGGGCGCGGGGCACGGCGGCGGTTCTGGGGGAGTACCTGGGCTGAGGCTGGAGGGCGTCCGAGCTCGGACGCTTTGCTCGTCCCAATTATTTCAATGGGTTGCGTGGGCGAATTAACTTGGACTTAACTTCCGTCCCGCTTCCGATGGGTCGGGCGGGCAGTCCGCAGGGCTTTGCCCCAGGCTTCAGGCTGCGCGAGAGGCTGTTTCGGTCCGGATCGGCTGTGCTAGGCTGAACATGATCCTATTTTCGGCCGCAAGGCCAACCTGTCGTTCAGCGTATTGCGGAGGTCTGTCATGCCCGTGCCTGCCCATGACACCGCTTTGCTCCCCGGACCCTTGGCGGACAGCCTGACCGGCGGGTCAGGCCCCGACACGCTGGAGGGTCTTGGCGGCGACGACACGCTGTCGGGCCGGGGTGGCAGCGACCTGCTGGATGGAGGGGGCGACAATGACAGCCTGTCCGGGGGCGGTGGCAATGACAGCCTGATCGGCGGCACCGGTGACGACACGCTCGATGGCGGGTCGGGCAACGACACTCTGGACGGGGGCGATGGCAGCGACACCTATCTGGCTGGTGCCGCAGGCGATGTGATCAGCGACAGCGGCACGTTCGGTACCGATACCGTCCTGAGCCTGCGCAGCTATGCCCTGGGCATCGGGCTGGAGAACCTGGAGCTTCTGGGCACGTCGAACCTGAACGGGACGGGAAATGCCCTGAACAATCGCCTTCAGGGCAATTCCGGGGCCAACCGGCTGAATGGCGGCGCGGGCAACGACAATCTTCTTGGCGCGGCGGGTGAGGACACGCTGATCGGTGGCGGCGGGCTGGATAATCTGGTGGGTGGCGAGGGCAAGGACACGCTTTTCGGCGGCGCCGGCAACGACCGACTGGATGGCGGCGCGGAGGCCGACTTCCTGGACGGGGGCGAGGGCAGCGACACCTATGTCGTGGACGCCCTGGGCGACATCGTCAGCGAGACCGGAACCCTGCCTGGCGCGAACGATTCCGTGCGCACGGTACTGGCCGCGTTCACGCTGGGCGCCAACCTGGAAAGCCTGGTGTTCGAGGGATCGGGATCGTTCATCGGCACCGGCAATGCGTTGGACAACCTGATCCTCGGCGGGAGCGACGCCGCCACGCTGCATGGAGCTGCCGGCACTGACACGCTGCTCGGTGGTTCGGAAGGGGATATGCTGGACGGTGGGTCGGGCGCGGATTCCCTTGCGGGGGGCACCGGCGGCGATGTCTATATCGTGGACGATGCCGGTGACATCGTGAGCGAGACCGACACGCTGGCGGGGTCCATCGACACGGTTCACGCCCTCGTCAACGCCTATGCGCTGACGGCGAATGTCGAGGCGCTGGTGTTCACCGGATCGGGGGCCTTCTCCGGCTCGGGAAACGGGCTCGCGAATTCCGTCACCGGCGCTTCGGACGATGACACGCTGGATGGTGGCGACGGGGACGACACCCTGACCGGCAACACCGGGGCCGACCTTCTGGACGGCGGCGCTGGCGCGGATTCGCTTGTCGGCGGGACAGGCAGCGACACCTATGTGGTAGACAATGCCGGGGACCTCGTTGTCGAGACCGACACGCTGGCCGGTTCGGTGGACACGGTGCAGACCTTGCTGGCGTTCTTCGCGATTGGGGCGAATGTCGAGGCGCTTGTCTTCACCGGGGCGGGGAGTTTCACCGGCACCGGCAACGGGCTTTCCAACCGGATCGAGGGTGCGGCGGGCGATGACGTCCTGACCGGCGGCGACGGGCTGGATACACTGACGGGCGGCGCGGGGGCAGACACGCTGTTCGGGGGTGCAGGCAGCGACAGACTTGACGGCGGCACTGGCGCGGATTCGCTTGTCGGCGGGACAGGCAGCGACACCTATGTGGTGGACAATGCCGGGGACCTGGTTGTCGAGACCGACACGCTGGCCGGTTCGGTGGACACGGTCGAGACCTCGCTGGCGTTCTTCGCGATTGGGGCGAATGTCGAGGCGCTTGTCTTCACCGGGGCGGGGAGTTTCACCGGCACCGGCAACGGGCTTTCCAACCGGATCGAGGGTGCGGCGGGCGATGACGTCCTGACCGGCATCGACGGGCTGGATACGCTGACGGGCGGCGCGGGGGCAGACACGCTGTTCGGGGGTGCGGGCAGCGACAGACTGGACGGCGGCACTGGCGCGGATTCGCTTGTCGGCGGGACAGGCAGCGACACCTATGTGGTGGACAATGCCGGGGATCTGGTTGTCGAGAGCGACACGTTGGCCGGTTCGGTGGACACGGTGCAGACCTCTCTGACGGCACATGTGCTGGCCGCCAATGTCGAGGCTCTGGTGTTCACCGGCTTCGCCGATGTGACTGGCACCGGCAATTCGCTGGCCAATGCCATCAGTTCCGGCAAGGGGGCCGATACGCTCTTGGGCCTTGGCGGGAAGGACACGTTGTCGGCAGGCTTCGGCAGCGACCGGCTGCTTGGAGGCACCGGCGAGGACCTCCTTACCGGCGGCGATGGGTCTGACGGTTTTGTTCTTGAGGTAGCCGGAGGGACGGCTGACGATGATGTGGTTACAGATTTCATCTCGGGCAGCGACCGGATCATCTTTGACCAGGGCGGCAGCTTCCTGATCGGGGACGGCGATCTGGTGCTGGAAGCGGTGTTGACGCGAGCTGCGTCCGGCGGCTGGGCTTCGGGCAACGAGTTGGTGATCTTCACGCAGAACCTGGCCTCGCTGAGCACTTCTGCGGCGGCCGCCGCAGCGGGTTCTGCGACGGCGGCGGTGGCGGCTGGGCGCGACCAGGTGTTCGTTTTCGACACCGGCATCTCGACTGGGATCTTCCGCTTCACTTCGTCGGACGGCAATGCGGTGGTCAGTTCGTCCGAGTTGACCCTGCTGGCGACCCTTGATTCCTGCGCGGCCACAACAACGGCGGACTATCTGACCGGGCTGGTCTGACCGCATCGCGGCCCGGTGCGGGGCTGGCGGCTTTGACTGGCCGTGCCTATATTCCGGCCGTACCCGCACAAGGAGACGCGCGATGTTCTTCGTGGACCGCAAGAAGATGCAGATGGTTGCCGCGCAGGATGCCCTTCCGGGCCGGCCTGACCCGCTGCCGACCGCCGAGACGCATTTCATCTCTGGCCTGCCGCTGAAATCCCCCGTGCCCGAGGGCATGGAAGAGGCGATGTTCGGGATGGGCTGTTTCTGGGGCGTGGAGCGCAAGTTCTGGCAGCGCGAGGGCGTCTGGCTGACCATGGTGGGCTATGCTGGCGGCTTCACCCCGAACCCGACCTACCGCGAGACCTGCACCCAGTTGACCGGCCACAACGAGGTGGTGCGGGTGATCTATGACCCGAATGTCGTGAGCTATGAAGAACTTCTGAAGCTGTTCTGGGAGAACCACGACCCGACGCAGGGGATGCGGCAGGGCAATGACGTGGGCACGACCTACCGGTCGGGGATCTATACCTACACCGAGGCGCAGGCCGCGGCGGCCAAGGCCAGCAAGGCCACCTATCAGGCGGCGCTGACGGCGGCGGGGCGGGGGCAGATCACCACGGAAATCCTGCCCGTGCCGGTGTTCTATTTCGCCGAAGACTATCACCAGCAATACCTGGCGAAGAACCCCGACGGC
Organism: Neotabrizicola shimadae; assembly: GCF_019623905.1. Taxonomy (NCBI): domain Bacteria; kingdom Pseudomonadati; phylum Pseudomonadota; class Alphaproteobacteria; order Rhodobacterales; family Paracoccaceae; genus Neotabrizicola; species Neotabrizicola shimadae. The sequence continues at coordinate 149,214 of NZ_CP069370.1, forward strand.
TATTGCGGCATCGGCGGCACGGGCGTGACCTGCCCGATCGGCACCGGCGTTTCGGCCTGACTTGGCCCCCCGCGCCTTTGACCTGATCGTTCTGGGCGCGGGACCGGCGGGCGCCTCGGCCGCGGTGGAGGCACGGCGGCTGGGGCTTTCGGTGGCGCTGGTCGACAAGGCGCGGTTCCCACGGGACAAGCTGTGCGGTGGCGGCGTGACCGGCCGGGCGCAGGCGGCCTTGGCCGGGGTGTTCGGCGCGCTGCCGCGCGATCTGTTTCATGACGTGCGCCATGTGCGGCTGATGGCCGGGGCGCGGGTGATCGGCGACCACCCGGATGCGCCGGTGCTGGCCATGACCATGCGGCGGGCCTTCGATGCCGAACTGGTCGGGCGGGCGCTGGCGGCGGGGGCGGCGGATTTCACCGGGCGGCGCGCGGCGCTGGAATTGCCAGCGGTGGCGATGACGCTGGGGGATGGCACGGGGCTGACGGCGCGCGCGCTGATCGGGGCGGATGGCGTCAATTCGGCGGTGGCGAAGGCGCTGTTCGGCCGGGCCTTCGACCCGAAGGAGATCGGCTTCGCGCTGGAGACCGAGGTGCCGGGGCCGCCGGAGGCGGCGGCGGAACTGGACCTTGCGGCGGCGGCCTGGGGCTACGGCTGGGCCTTTCCCAAGGCGGGCGGGACGACGGTGGGGGTGGGCGGGGTCGCGGGGCGGAACGCCGACCTGCGACCGGCGATGGAGGCTTACCTGGCGCGGCATGGCGGGGCGGGGCTGAAGGTGAAGGGCCATCACCTGCCCTTTGGCGATGCGCGGCCCGATCCGGCGCGGGGCGCGGTGCTGCTGGCGGGGGATGCGGCGGGGTTCGTCGATCCACTGACCGGCGAGGGCATCGGCTGGGCGGTGACATCGGGGCAACTGGCGGCGCAGGCGGTGGCGGCGGCTTTGGCGGAAGGCCGGCCCGAGGGGGCGGGGCCGCGCTACCTGGCGGCGACGGCGCATCTGCGGGGCGAGTTGGCGCGGGCGCGGCGGCTGCGCGCGCTGGTCTATCATCCCTGGCTGCGGGCGCGGTGCATCGACCTTCTGGCGCGGGACATGCGGTTGCAGCGGCGCTTCCTGGCGCTTTTGGCCGGCGAGATGGATTATGCCGACCTGCGCCCCGCCCGCGTGCTGCGGCATCTGGCGCGGATGGTGCTGCGCGCCTGAGGACGAGGCGCCTTGACCGCAGCCACCTTGACCGCAGGCTGGGCGCGGCCTATCCCGCCCTGACCCGAGCCCGGAGGCCGACATGCCCACCTATTCCGCCCTGACCACGCTGCCCGGCGAAGAGCCCGCGCAGGGACTTGCCGCCGCGCTGGAGGATCTGGACGACGCGCCGCTCGGCGTGGGTGTCTTCGAGATCGAGGACGGATCGGGACTTTGGGAGGTGGGCGCCTATTTCGAGGAGGCGCCCGACGATATCGTGCTGATGATCCTGGCGGAGGCCTGGGGGGCCAAGCCCTTTGCCGTTTCGGAACTGCCCGAGATCGACTGGGTGGCCAAGGTGCGGCGCGAACTGTCGCCAGTGGAGGCGGGGCGCTTCTTCGTGTTCGGCAGCCATGACGCCGACAAGGTGCCGGAAGGGCGCATCGCCTTGCAGATCGAGGCGACGGTGGCCTTTGGCACCGGCCACCATGGCACGACGCTGGGCTGCCTGCGCGCCTTTGACCGGCTGTTCGACGAGGGCTTCCGCCCGGCCAATGTGGCCGACATCGGCTGCGGCACCGCGGTGCTGGCCATGGCGGCGGCAGCGGTGCTGCCTGAGGCAAGGGTGATCGCGAGCGACATCGACCGTGTGGCGGTGGATGTGGCCGAGGCGAATGTGGCGATCAACGGCCTGGCCGGGCGGGTTGAATGCCTGGAGGCCGCGGGGTTCGAGCACGCGGTGCTGCATGACGCGGCGCCGTTCGATCTGGTCTTTGCCAATATCCTGAAGGGGCCGCTGATCGAACTGGCGCCCTCGATGGCGGCTCACCTTGGCACAGGCGGCATCGCCATCCTGTCGGGGCTGCTGGTGGTGCAGGCCGAATCGATCATCGACGCCTATGTCGCGGCCGGGTTTACTCTCCTTTCGCGCGAGGACATCGGGGAGTGGTGCACGCTGGTGTTGCGGCGGAACTGAGGCGAGGGGCCGCCCTTCGGCCTTCATTGCCCTGAAATGGCCCGGACTGCCCAAATTCTGCCGTAATCATGGCGCATCACGGCCTTGGTGGGGGTCGGTGTGTTTGCTGGTGATGCCATGACCGACCCGAATATGCGGGATTTCTACAGCCGGGTTACCCGGATCGAGCGGACCCATGCCAAAGGCTATGCCTTTCTGGCCGAGGGGACGCTGGGGCGCACGCCGCGCCCTGCGCGACGCAGCCGGCTGGTTCCGGTTCTGCGGTCGATCATGTTTCTTCTGATGGGCGTGATCTGCCTGAAGGGCGTCCTGAACTATCAGGTCGGGCCCGATCTTTACGACCAGCGGGTCGAACGCCTTGCGGCGGGCGACGAGGTCGAGCGCATCGGCGCGGCGATCATGTGGGCCGATCCGGCCTCTGTCTGGGTGGCCGATCGCCTGCGCGACTGGATGCCGCCGCGCGGCTGAGGTGAAATGCGGAACGGCCGCCGTCGGGAGGAGACGGCGGCCGTCCGAGTGGCCCGCGATGCCTTTTCAGGCGAGGGAGGAGGGTGCGGGCCGGAAGGATCAGCGCCCGATCAGCTCGATGTCGCCGCGGCAGAGGCCGATATCGTCCAGCTCGCGATCCGAGAGGGCGGCAAGAGCCTTGCGGGTGACGCGGGCGTCGTTCCAGGCGGAGAGCTTCTCGCCGAACGATCCCAGCCCGTTCACCAGGCGGTAGACAGTGATGGCGCCGAACGGCGCCGGGCGCGACGCGTGAGTGGCGGCCATGGCTTTATCCTTTCAAAACTGCTCAACAGCGCAGCATATCTGCGCCATGCCGGCCAGATAATGCGGCGCCAGTAGAACGGCAAGCGGGGCGCCCTGCATGGCGGCCTTGCAAATGCTGCATGGCAGCATGCATGAAATTGACATGATTTCCGGCATTTGCGGCGAAGCGGTCGGTTTCCGCGGCTGCGGCGTCGCATTCCGGCGTAGATAGGGGGGCGCTGCCGCAGGGGCAAGTCCTTGGACCTATCCCTGGCGTGATGCAGGGTGTGCAGGGTGCGGCATTGCGGCCATAGGGTCGGATGCGGCTGGCGAAAGCATTTGGTGGGCGTTCCCGTTTCGTGCTAGTCCTTGGGCCAAGCGGTGCAATCCGCGCGGGGCAAGGGGGCAGCATGCGTGTTCTGGGGATCGACCCCGGCTTGCGGAATCTGGGCTGGGGCGTGATCGATGTGGCGGGCGCGCGGCTGACGCATGTGGCGAATGGCATCTGCCATTCCACCCCAGGCGAGGAGGAGGGCGATCTTGCGCTGCGGCTTCTGTCGCTGCATGGCCAGCTGACCGAGGTGGTCGCCCGCTTCGCGCCGGATGTGGCCGCCGTGGAGCATACCTTCGTGAACAAGGACGCGGTGGCGACGCTGAAGCTGGGCCAGGCGCGGGGCATCGCGCTGCTGGTGCCGGCGCAGGCGGGGATTGCGGTGGGGGAATATGCGCCGAATGCGGTGAAGAAGACGGTGGTGGGCGTGGGCCATGCCGCCAAGCAACAGGTCGATCACATGGTGCGTCTGCACCTGCCCGGCGTGCAGATCGCCGGGCCGGATGCGGCGGATGCGCTGGCTGTGGCGATCTGCCATGCGCATCATGTGCAATCGGCCGGGCGGCTGCAGGCCGCGTTGAGAAGGGCGGCGGGATGATCGGGCGCATCTCTGGCCGGCTGGACTGGCGCGGGCCTGACCACGTGCTGATCGACGTGCGCGGCGTGGGCTACATCGTCCATGTCAGCGACCGGACCCTGGCCGCATTACCCGGCGTGGGCGAGGCGGTGTCGCTATATACCGACCTCATGGTGCGCGAGGACCTGCTGCAGCTGTTCGGTTTTCCGACCATGCTGGAGAAGGAGTGGCACAAGCTTCTGATGACGGTTCAGGGCGTGGGCGCCAAGGCCAGCATGGCGATGCTGGGCACGCTGGGGGCCGAGGGCGTGGCGCGCGCCATTACCCTGGGCGATGCGCGCGCCATCCAGGCCGCGCCGGGCGTGGGGCCGAAGCTGGCGCAGCGCGTGATCCTGGAACTGAAGGCCAAGGCGCCGGCGGTCATGGCGCAGGGCGTGGCCTTGTCGGCCGCCGTGCCGGATGCGGTGATCGAGGATGTCCCCGCCGCCCCGGCGCCGAAACCCGCACGCAAGGCCGCGCCGCCGCCTGCTGCCGTGGCCCGCGCCGCCGCCACGGCCGATGCGCTTTCGGCGCTGACCAACCTGGGCTATGGCCCCGGTGACGCGGCACAGGCGGTGGCCACGGTGGCATCCGAGGCGCCGGAGGCCGACACCGCGACGCTGATCCGGTCGGCGCTGAAGCTGTTGATGCCGCGCTAGCCGGGCGCCGGGCCGGGGTCTTGAGCCGTGCCCTTCGTGCGCCCATATCCTCGCCTCGGAGGTGCGGGATGACGGGCTATTTCAAGACGGCGCTCTTGATGGCGGCGATGACGGCGCTGTTCATGGGCATGGGCGCGCTGATCGGCGGGGAGGGCGGGGCCATCGCGGCGTTGGCGATTGCGGCGGCGATGAACCTGTTCACCTGGTGGGGCTCTGACAAGGCGGTGCTGCGCATGTACGGCGCGCGCGAGGTGGGGCCGGACCACGACCTGGCGCGCATGGTGCATGACCTGGCCGACCGGGCCGGCCTGCCGCATCCCAAGGTGTTCATCATCGACCAGGCGCAGCCCAATGCCTTTGCTACGGGGCGCAACCCGCAGAACGCGGCGGTGGCGGCGACCACCGGGCTGTTGCAGCGGCTGTCGCGTGACGAGATCGCGGGGGTGATGGCGCATGAACTGGCGCATATCCGGAACCGCGACACGCTGATCATGACCGTCACCGCCACCTTTGCCGGTGCGGTTTCCTTCCTGGCCAACATGGCCTTTTTCTTTGGCGGCAACCGCGACCGCGAGGGCGGCTTCCTGGGCCAGTTGGCGCTGATGATCCTGGCGCCGCTGGCGGCGGCATTGGTGCAAATGGCGATCAGCCGGTCGCGGGAATACGAGGCCGACCGGGTGGGGGCCGAGATCTGCGGCCAGCCGCGCGCACTGGCCTCGGCCCTGTTGCGCATCGAGCGCATGGCGCAGGGCATCGACTATGCCGCCGCCGAGCGCAACCCGGCCACGGCGCACATGTTCATCATCAACCCGCTGCATGCCCATGCGCGCGACAGGCTGTTTTCCACCCACCCCGCCACCGCCAACCGGGTGGCGGCGCTGGAGAAGATGGCCGTTGCCGCGCCGGTTTCTTCCAGCCGCATCCCCTCGACCCGTGGTGGGCGGCCGGGGCCCTGGGCCTGATCTCTGGCTGGCCCCGCCCCTGCGACGGCGGGCCTTGCATCGTCGCCTCTGTTCGGGGATTGTTCCGCCAAACCCTGGCGGAACCATGTCTGATCCCCTGCTGACCCCCGAAAAGCTGCCCGAGGATTCCGACCGCGCGCTGCGCCCGCAGTCGCTGGGCGAATTCGTGGGTCAGGCCGAGGCGCGGGCGAACCTGGCCGTCTTCGTGGAAAGCGCGCGGCGGCGGGGCGAGGCGATGGATCACACGCTGTTCCACGGTCCGCCCGGCCTGGGCAAGACCACGCTGGCGCAGATCATGGCGCGCGAACTGGGCGTGGGGTTCCGCATGACATCCGGCCCGGTTCTGGCCAAGCCCGGCGATCTGGCGGCGATCCTGACCAATCTGGAACCGCGCGACGTGCTGTTCATCGACGAAATTCACCGCCTGTCGCCGGTGGTCGAAGAGGTGCTCTATCCGGCGATGGAGGATTTCGCGCTGGATCTGGTGATCGGCGAGGGGCCGGCTGCGCGCACGGTGCGCATCGACCTGCAACCTTTCACGTTGGTGGGGGCCACTACGCGGCTGGGGCTGTTGACCACACCGCTGCGCGACCGCTTCGGCATCCCGACGCGGCTGAGCTTCTATACCGAAGACGAGCTTTTCCTGATCGTGGCGCGTGGCGCGCGGCTTCTGGGGGTGGAGGCCGACGAGGGCGGCTGCCGCGAGATTGCGCGGCGGGCGCGGGGCACGCCGCGCATTGCCGGGCGACTCTTGCGGCGCGTGGTGGATTTCGCGGTGGTCGAGGCGGGGGGCAAGGTCAGCCGGGCGCTGGCCGACCGGGCGCTGACCCGGCTGGGGGTCGATCACCTGGGGCTGGATGGCGGCGACCGGCGCTATCTGACGCTGATCGCCGAGAATTACGGCGGCGGGCCGGTGGGGGTGGAAACCCTGTCGGCCGCGCTGAGCGAGGCGCGGGATGCCATAGAAGAGGTGATCGAGCCCTACCTGCTGCAGCAGGGCCTGATCCTGCGCACCCCGCGCGGCCGGATGCTGGGCGCCAAGGCCTGGCGCCACCTTGGGCTGGAAGCGCCCAAGGGGCCGGGCCAGGCGGACCTTTTTGAAGGCTGATCAGCTGACGATCAGGTCGTCCGATCCCGAAAGCTGCAGCACTTCCACCCCGGCGACGACGACCCAGCGGTTCGGCGACAGGGTGAACAGCACGCCATCGGCGGTATCGATGCCGAGGGCGAGAAGCTCGTCCGTCGATGACAGGCCGAAATTCGCAAACAGGATCGTGTCCACGCCGAGTTCGAAATCGTCGATGTAGTCGGTGAAGGGCTGGGTGTCCGCGCCTGAAATGACGAAGCGGTCGGCACCCTGGCCGCCGGTCATCTCGTCGCTGCCAAGGCCACCGTTCAAGGTGTCGTTGCCATCGCCGCCGAACAGGCTGTCCACCCCGGCATGACCTTGCAGCGTGTCGTTGCCGGCCCCACCGTCGATGCGGTCATCACCCTGTCCGCCCATGGCGAAATCGTCGCCGTCTCCGCCGGACAGGCGGTCATTGTCGATGCCGCCGTCGAGGCTGTCGTTGCCATCGCCTCCGGTCAGCGTGTCGAAGCCTGCCCCGCCGCGGATCGAGTCATTGCCCGTCCCGCCGTTCAGGAGATCGTTGTCGCGTTCACCGTTCAGGAAATCGTTGTCCGCGCCGCCGAAGAGCGAGTCGCGTCCGCGCCCGCCGGTCAGGCCATCGTTGCCCGCCCCGCCGTAGGCCTCGTCGTCGCCGAGGTAGGCGGGGCCGAAATCGTCGGCCCAGATGTTGTCGTCGCCCGCGCCGCCGTAGATCAGGTCGTCGCCGCTGCCGCCGTAGATCCAGTCGCGGTCGACACCGCCGTAGCCTTCGTCGTGGCCGGAGCCGAGCACGATCACGTCTTCGCCAATGCCGCCGAAGATGAAGTCTGATGGGCCGCCGCCGAACAGGTTGTCGCCGCGGATCGTGCCCTTCATGTATCCGCCGGAATAGTTTGTGTGGCTGTAGTTCTCCTGCGCCCAGTCGGCCATGACGAGGTTCACCGCCGCCCGCATCGAACCGGCGCGCGCCAGGTCGAAGGCGGCGTTGAAGGTATCCCGGTCGAGCAGGGTAAAGTTCGAATCGGCGATCATGACCGCCTTGCCCAGCGACGGGTCGCCTTCATAGGTGTTGTAGTGGTCGATCTCGCCCGTCAGCATCCGGCCATTCGCGTCGAAGCTGAGATTCGTGCCGCTGACCCGAACCGTATATGTGCCGTTGGTCAGGGTGAACTGCGTGGAATCTGACGAGGTCACCGTCGTTCCGCCCATGAAGAGGGTCTCGGCAATATCGCGGTAGGGCACACTCCAGAATTGAAGGAAGCTCGGCATCTCAATCCTCTTTCCATGTAAAACAGTTGCAGGTTAGCCGAAAACACGGCAGGGCGCTGCGGGAAAACTCAGGAGGCCGGATGGACGCCCAAGCCATTGCTTCGCTGTTCACCCGTGGCGACGGGTCCTACCTCTGTGCACGGTGGGGCCGGCCGATCGTGCCGGTGGTCTTTGGCTGCGACGATGCCACGCTGGCCGTGATGAAGGGGGCGATCGAGGCGGTGGTGCGGCTTGCCGGGCACAGCATGGCCGAGACGGACCCCGAGCTTGGCGCGAACCTGATGATCTTCTTCTTCCGCGATTGGGAAGAACTGGTGGAGGTGCGCGACCTCGACCGGCTGGTGCCGGACCTGATGCCCTTGTGCGCGCGGCTGTCCGCCGAGGGGGCGAACCAGTACCGGCTGTTCCGGTTCGATCAGGCGGGGGCGATCCGCGCGGCCTTCGTCTTCCTGCGGGTCGATGCGCATCTGGCCGAGGTGCCGGCCGAGGTGCTGGCCCTCGCGCAGGCGGTGCAGATCATCCTGCTGTGGTCGGACACCGCGTTTCGTGCCCATCCGCCGCTGGTGCGTGACGAAGGCCGCACCATCCTGCGCCCGGACATCGCCGGGGTGATCCGCGCGGCCTATGATCCGGTGATGCCGCCGGTGGCCCGCGATGCCAGCCACGCGCTGCGGCTGGCGGCGCGGCTGTGAGGGAGGCCGACCTTTACCCCGACATCAAGGCGTTCCTTGAAGGTCAGGGCTATGAGGTCAAGGCCGAGATCGGTGCCTGCGATGTGATGGCCCTGCGCGACGGCGATCCGCCGGTGATCGTCGAGATGAAGCTGACCTTCTCGCTGGCGCTGGTGTTGCAGGGGGTGGCGCGTCAGGCGCTGTTCGAGACGGTCTATCTGGCCGTGCCCGCGCCCAGGAAGGGCTGGCCGGCGCGTTACGGCGATATCGTCGCTCTGTGCCGCCGGCTTGGACTGGGGCTTCTGGTCGTGACGCCGGGGCAGGGGGTGGAGGCGCATCTGGACCCCGGACCCTATCGCCCGCGCCAGAATGCCGCCCGCGCCGGGCGGCTGTTGCGCGAGTTCCAGCGCCGGGTGGGCGATCCCAACGAGGCCGGCACAACGGGTGTCAAGCGGATGACGGCCTATCGTCAGGACGCGCTGCGCTGCCTTGTGCGGTTGGCCGATGGCCCGTTGAAGGGCGCCGAGGTGGCGCGGATGTCCGGGGTCGGCAGGGCGACCGCATTGATGCGGGCCGACCATTACGGCTGGTTTCAGCGCCATGCGAAGGGGGTCTACGGCCTGACGCCGCGCGGGCAGGCGGCCCTGGCCGACCATGCCGCCATGATTGCCGCGCTTACGGCACCGGGACGGTAGAGATCGACATCTTGCCCGAGCCCTGCGTCAATTCGCTGGCATGGGCGAGGTAGATCAGCGTGCGGTTCTTCTCGTCCCAGATGCGCGTGACCTTCAGCGACTTGAAGATCAGCGAGCGGCCCTCGGAAAAGACATTCTCGCCATCGCCGCTGCGGTCGATGGCGCCTAGCACCACCGGGCCGGTTGCGGCGCAATCCACCGCGGAATAGGACGGGTCCTCGAACCAGTTGCCCTGGCTGAGCCTGTCGATCACCGAGCGAGAGAAATAGGCGACATGGCAGGTCACGCCTTGCACCTTGGGGTCGTCAAAGGCTTCGACCACCACGTCATTGCCCACCCAGTCCACACCGACGCGGCCGACTTCCTCGGCCTGGGCGGCAAGGGGGGCTAGCATCAGGGCGAGCCCGGCAAGGAAGGTTCTGGACATGGGCAGACTCCGAAAGGGACCGTCAGAATGTGGGCACCCGGCGCGGCTTCGCAAGCGTTGCCCCGGCGGCTGCGGCGCGCTAGGCGAAGGGTGGCCTGCCGGACAGACCGAAGGGGAAGACCATGATCCATCGCATGACGATCCGCGTCTATTACGAGGATACCGATCTGGCGGGGATCGTCTATTACGCCAATTACCTGAAGTTCATCGAGCGCGCGCGCAGCGAATGGGTGCGCGGCCTGGGGATGGACCAGGCGCGGCTGAAGGCCGAGACCGGCACGGTCTTTGCCGTGCGCCGGATCGAGGCGGATTACCTGAGCCCTGCGCAGTTCGATGACCTGATCGAGGTGGAGACCGAGCCGGCGGAGGCCACGGGCGCGCGGCTGGTGCTGCGCCAGGATGTTCTGCGCGACGGTGTCATGCTCTTTTCGGCCCGCGTGACGCTGGTTGCGCTGACCGCCGCGGGCCGGCCGGGGCGGATGCCCAAGCTGCTGACGCAGGCGGCAAAGGGCTGAGGCCCTGTGCGCCGGCATGGGCGGAATGTTGACAAGTCGGTGTTGTGGGTTGGCTTTCCCGATGGATTCCGGCTAGAATCGCTGTCAAACGCAGGCCGCAAAGGCCCATAACAACGAGCAGGCGATATGGAACCCACCACCCTTGCGGCGGCGCAGGAGATCGATTTCTCGCTGCTGGCGCTGTTCATGCGCGCCACCCTGACGGTCAAGCTGGTCATGGTCGGACTGATGATCATGTCCTTCTGGTCATGGGCGATCATCATCCAGAAGCACCTTGCCTTTCGTGTGGCGCGGCGCGAGGCCTCGATTTTCGACCGGGCCTTCTGGTCGGGCGAGCCGCTGGACGAGCTGTTCGAGAAGCTGGGACCGACGCCCGCCGGCGCTTCGGAGAAGATCTTTGCCGCCGGGATGCTGGAATGGCGGCGCAGCCACAAGCAGGACGGCGGCCTGATTGCGGGCGCCCAGGCGCGCATCGACCGGGCGATGGATGTGGCGATCGCGCGCGAAAGCGAGCGGCTGAACAAGGGTCTGTCCTTCCTGGCCACCACCGGCTCGACCGCGCCCTTCATCGGGCTGTTCGGCACGATCTGGGGGATCAAGCATTCGTTCGAGCAGATCGCGATTTCGCAGAACACCAACCTGGCCGTCGTGGCGCCCGGCATCGCCGAGGCTTTGCTGGCCACAGGCATCGGCCTGATCGCGGCCATCCCTGCGGTGGTGTTCTACAACAAGCTGAACTCGGACAGCGACCGCATCGTCGGCGGCTATGAGGCCTTTGCCGACGAGTTTGCCACCATCCTTTCGCGCCAGCTGGACGCCTGAGCCATGGGGGCAGGGGTCATCCAGAAATCGGGCGGCAGCGGCGGGCGCAGGCGGCATCGCCGCGGCAAGTCGGCCGCGATGAGCGAGATCAACGTCACGCCCTTCGTGGACGTGATGCTGGTGCTCTTGATCATCTTCATGGTGGCGGCGCCGCTTCTTACAGTGGGCGTGCCGGTTGAACTGCCGAAGACCGCCGCCAATGCCATGCCGACCGAGCAGGAAGAGCCGCTGACGCTGACCGTCACCGCCGACGGGCGGCTGATGATCATGAACACCGAGGTGGCAGAGGGCGAGCTGATCCCCAAGCTGACGGCGATTGCGGCGCAGCGCGAGAACAAGAAGGTGTTCCTGCGCGCCGACGGGTCCATCCCCTATGAGCGCGTGGCGCAGATCATGGGCGCGATGAACCGCGCGGGCTTCACCGACATCGGCCTGGTGACCGACACCCAGGGTCCGAGCTTCGGCGCCGACCAGGTGCCGGCCGAGCCCGCGGGCGACGGCGGCTGAGCGGGCCGGGGCGATGAACACCGGCACTGTCATCTCCGGCATCGGGCATATGGGCCTGATCCTCTGGGTCGTCCTGGGGGACTGGCTCTTTGCGCCGCAGGACATGGAGCCTGTGCAGGTCACGCAGGTCTCGATGATCTCGTCGGCCGAGTTCGATGCGATGATGGCGGCTGCGCCCTCGACCGAGACCCCGGCGGAACAGCCGGCCCCGGCCGAAGAGATCAAGGCGCCCGCGCCGGTGGAGCCGGCACCGGAACCGGAGCCTGAACCGGCGCCCGAGCCCGCCCCGGAACCGGCAAAGCCAGAGCCTGCGCCGTTGCCCAGGCCGGTGGAGCCCGAACCCGAACCCGAGCCGGAGCCCGAACCGGCGCCGGACCCCGAGCCTGTGCCCGAACCGGAGCCCGAGCCCGCCCCGGTGGAGGCGCCGCCGCCCGTGGCCCCGCCCGCCGCGGTGGAGCAGCCCATCCCGGTGCCGACCTCCTCGGCCCGCCCGAAGCCGCGGCCCTCGCAGCGCGTGGCGCCGGTTCCTGCCGAGGCGCCCGAGCCGCAGACCGAAACCGCGCCCGAACCCACGCCCGCCGTGACGCCGGAACCGACGCCCGAGCCGCAGGTGGTCGAGGAGGAGAAGCCCGAGACCGCGCCCGAGGAAGCGACGACGCAGATCACGCCCGAGGCTGAGCCGACCGACGCGGCCCCCGAGCTTGCGCCGACGGCTTCGGTCCGGCCGCGCAACAAGCCCGCCAAACCGGCGAAGCCGGCAGCGGCCGAGACGGCCACGGCCTCGTCCGACAATGCGGCGGCCGAGGCTGCGGAGGCGGCCGCGGATGCCGAGGCGGAGGCCATCGCGGCCGCACTGGCCGAGGCGGCCGCCGAGAGTGCCGCCGAGGGCGGTCAGGAGGCGCCTCAGGGCCCGCCGATGACCAGCGGCGAGAAGGACGCGCTGCGGGTTGCCGTGCAGCAATGCTGGAATGTGGGCGCGCTGTCCTCGGATGCCTTGCAGACCACGGTGGTGGTGGGCGTGAATGTCTCGCAGGACGGCGTGCCCGATGCCGCCTCGATCCGGCTGATCGAATCGCAGGGCGGCACCGATGCCGGGGCGCGCGGCGCCTTCGAGGCCGCGCGGCGTGCCATCATCCGCTGCGGCGCGCGGGGCTTCCCGCTGCCGCCCGAGAAATACGACCAGTGGAAGGAACTGGAGCTTGTCTTCGATCCCAGCGGGATGAGGATGAGATGACCGCCCCGCTGCCCATCATCCCCCCGACCCCCGAACAGGGAGCGAACCGCCCGATGACCCGCCTGAAAACCCTTGCCACACTTTTCGCCGCCCTTGCCGCACTGGCCCTTGCCGTGCCGCAGACGGCCACGGCCGAGCCTCTGCGCATCGTCATCACAGATGGCGTGATCGAGCCCTTGCCCTTTGCCATTCCGCAGTTCATCGCGGAAAACGGCGCGGCCGGGGAATATGCCGCCAACCTGACCAGGGTGGTGGCGGCCGATCTGGCGGGAACCGGCCTTTTCGCCGAGATCCCGGCGAATGCCTACATCAGCCAGGTGACCAGCTTCGACGCCCCGGTGGCCTATGAGGATTGGAAGGCGATCAACGCCCAGGCGCTGATCACGGGCGCGGTCAGCGTTTCCGGCGACAAGCTGGTGGTGAAGTTCCGCCTGTTCGACATCTTCTCGGGCCAGCCCCTGGGCGAGGGGCTGCAATTCGCCGGCACCACGAAAAGCTGGCGGCGCATGGCGCACAAGGTGGCCGACCAGGTCTATTCCCGCATCACCGGCGAGGGCGGATACTTCGACAGCCGCGTGGTCTTCGTCAGTGAAAGCGGACCGAAGGACAACCGCCAGAAGCGCCTGGCCGTGATGGATTACGACGGCGCCAATGTGCAGTACCTGACGGATTCCTCCTCCATCGTCATCGCGCCGCGCTTCTCGCCCACGGGTGACCGGATCCTGTTCACCTCTTATGCCACGGGGTTCCCGCGCATCTATGTGATGGACGTGGCCAGCCTGAAGACCCGCGCGCTGGAGGAACAGCCCGGCACCATGACCTTTGCCCCGCGCTTTTCGCCCGATGGGCAGACCGTGGTGTTCAGCCTGGAACAGGGCGGCAACACCGACATCTATGCGCTGGACATCGGTTCGGGCCGGCTGCGGCAGCTGACGGACGCACCCTCGATCGAGACGGCGCCGTCCTTCTCGCCCGATGGCAGCAAGATCGTCTTCGAAAGCGACCGGTCGGGCACGCAGCAGATTTACGTGATGCCCGCGGGTGGCGGCAACGCGACCCGCATTTCCAACGGGGCCGGGCGCTATTCCACCCCGGTCTGGTCGCCGCGCGGCGACCTGATCGCCTTCACCAAGCAGAATGCCGGGCGCTTCCACATCGGCGTGATGCGCACCGACGGGTCCGAGGAACGGCTGCTCACCTCGTCCTTCCTGGACGAGGGCCCGACCTGGGCGCCGAACGGCCGCGTGCTGATGTTCACGCGCCAGGGCGCGGGGGCGGGCGGCCAGCCCGCGCTTTGGTCGGTGGACATCTCGGGGCGCAACCTGCGGCAGGTGCCGCTGGACCAGCCCGCCTCTGACCCGGCCTGGTCGCCGCTTTTGCCCTGACGGGCGCGTGATTGCCCCCTGCGGCGGATTCCCCTGCCGCAGGGAACCTGATATGTTTGGCCCATCGAGCCAAGACCAACAGAGGGAACCCTCATGCCCCGACTTTCCAAGGCCGTCCTGCTGATCGCGATGCTGGGCCTTGCGGCCTGCCAGAACCCCGACCGTTACGGCGCCGGAAGTGGCGCGGGCGGTGCAGGTGGGGCCGGCGGTGCCGGTGGAACAGGGGCGGGAGGCATCGGCACCTCGGCCCTGGGCGATGCCAGCAATCCCGCCTCGCCCGCCTATTTCCAGGCCAGCGTCGGCGACCGCGTGTTCTTCCTGGTGGACCAGTTCACCCTGACCGACACCGCGCGCCAGACGCTTGTGGCGCAGGCCGCCTGGCTGAAGGCCAACCCCGACTACGGCATCCTGATCGAAGGCCATGCCGACGAGCAGGGCACGCGCGAATACAACCTTGCCCTGGGGGCCAAGCGCGCCAGCGCGGTGCAGGACTTCCTGATCGTGCAAGGCATCCCCGCCAGCCGCATCCGCACGGTGAGCTATGGCAAGGAACGCCCGGTTGAGGTCTGCTCGGACGAAGCCTGCTATGCCAAGAACCGCCGCGCCGTGACGGTGCTGTCGGCCGGATCGGGGGCCTGATCCGGTGCGCGCCGCCTTCGCCCCCGCCCTGGCGCTTGTGCTGGCGCTGACGGCCGTGCCGTCGCTGGCGCAGGACAACAGCCAGACGCTGGCCGACATCAAGGCCGAGCTGGGCCAGTTGTCGGCCCAGTTCGACACGCTGAAGTCGGAACTGATCTCGACCGGGGCGGCCACGTCCGGCGCCGCTGGCGGCGATGCGCTGCAACGGCTGGATGCGATCGAGGCGGCGCTGGCGCGACTGACCGCGCAGACCGAGGCGGTGGAGCAGAAGGTCAACCGTGTGGTGAGCGAGGGCAGCAACCGGCTGGGCGACCTGGAGTTCCGCGTCTGCGAGCTGGAGGAAGGCTGCGACGTCACCAAGATCGGCCAGGCGCCCCTAGGCGGCGAGACAACGGCGCCCATCGCGCCCGCGCCTGCGCCCGCGCCGTCCGATACGGGCTCCGACGCAGGCGGCGCCGAACTTGCCGTCAACGAGAAAGCCGATTTCGACCGGGCCAAGGAGGTGCTCGGTCAGGGTGACTTTCGTACCGCCGCAGAGCTCTTTGCGACCTTTGCCCAATCCTATCCTGGCTCGCCCCTGATGGCCGAGGCCCAGGTGCTGCGCGGCGACGCGCTGACCAGCCTGGGCGAAACCTCGAAGGCGGCACGGGCCTATCTGGAGGCCTTTTCGGGCCAGCCCGACGGGCCGCAGGCGGCGGGCGCGCTGTTGAAGCTTGGCCGCTCGCTTGGCGCCCTGGGCCAGACGCCCGAGGCCTGCATGACGCTGGCCGAAGTGGGCAACCGCTTCCCCGGTTCGGCCCAGGCGGGCGAGGCCGTGGCTGCGGCGCAGGGCTTCGGGTGCCAGAACTGACCCAGGCGCTGCGGCTGGCTGTCACGGGCGGCGCGCCTCTGGGGGTTGCTGTATCGGGCGGCGGGGATTCCGTCGCCCTTCTGCTTTTGCTGGACGATCTTCGCCGCGCGGGCGGCCCGCCCTTGGCCGCCGTGACGGTGGATCACGGGTTGCGCCCGGAAGCCGCTGAAGAGGCGGCGACGGTGGCGCGGCTTTGCGCGCAACTGGGTGTGCCTCATGACACGATGCGCTGGACCGAGGGGCCGACGGGTGGGAACCTGATGGACCAGGCCCGCCGCGCCCGTCGCCGGCTGATCGCCGGCTGGGCCAGGGCGCGGGGCATTTCTCGCGTGGCGCTGGCGCATACCGCCGATGACCAGGCCGAAACCTTTCTGATGCGGCTGGCGCGCGGCTCGGGCGTGGACGGTCTGGCCGGCATGGCGGCCAGTCGCGAGGCCGAGGGCATCCAGTGGCTGCGCCCGCTTCTGGGCATCCGGCGCGCGGCGCTGCGCGACTACCTGATCGCGCGTGGTCAGGGCTGGACCGAAGACCCCACCAATGACGACCCCGCGCATGACCGGACCCGCGCCCGGCAGGCGCTGCCGGTCCTGGCCGGGCTTGGCCTTACGGTGGACCGCCTGACTGCCACCGCCGAACGCCAGGCCCTAGCACGCGACGCGCTGGAGGAGCTTGCCAACCGCACCGCCCGTGCTGTGGGGCGTATTGAGGCGGGCGAGGTGCTCTTGTCCCCGGCCCTGGCCGACGCCCCGCGCGAGACTCAGCTGCGCCTTCTGGCCCGTGCCATCGGCTGGGTCACGGGGGGTCACTACCGGCCCCGCCTGTCAGCACTGGCCGACGCGTTGGACGCCCCACGCCGCGCCACGCTGGCGGGTGCGGTTGTGTCGCGGGGCAAGACCGGGCTGCGCGTGGGCCGCGAGTTGCGCGCCTGCGGACCGGCGGTCGCCCCGGGGCAGGTCTGGGACAATCGCTGGATTGTCTCGGGGCCGGACGCGCGGGCCGAGATCCGCGCGCTTGGCCCCGAGGGGCTGGCACATCTGCCCCGCTGGCGCGAGGCTGGACTGCCGCGCGCCACGCTTGTCGTGTCTCCCTCGGTCTGGCTGGAGGGCCGTCTTCTGGCCGCGCCGCTGGCTCGTCCAGAGGCGGAATGGCGCGCAATTCCGGCCCGCGACCCCCTGTCCTTCTTTGCCGGACTATTCGCGCATTGAACCCCCCGGCTTTATCCCTATTTTAGTCGCAATGTCGAAAGGCTCCGACCCCGGAGCCGTGGAGGAGTCTTCCCGTGGGAAATATGCGGAACATCGCGTTCTGGGTTGTCCTGTTTCTTCTGATCCTGGCGCTGTTCAACCTGTTCAATGGCGGCGCGACGACCATGTCCTCGCGGTCGATCTCCTATTCCGACTTCATCCAGAAGGTGGATGCCGGCGATGTCACCAGCGTGGTGCTGGATGGCGAGCGCGTGACGTTGCGCACCAAGGACGGCACCACCTTTGTGGCGATCAAGCCCACCGGGGAAGAGGTCGCCGACCGCCTGATCGGCAAGGGCGTCGAGGTCCGGGTGGAACCGCAGGAACAATCCGGCGTGATGTCGCTGATCTCGATCTGGCTGCCCTTCATCGTGCTGATCGGCGTCTGGATCTTCTTCATGAACCGGATGCAGGGCGGCGGTCGTGGCGGCGCCATGGGCTTTGGCAAGTCGCGCGCCAAGCTTCTGACCGAAAAGCATGGCCGCGTGACCTTTGACGACGTGGCGGGCATCGACGAGGCCAAGGAAGAGCTGGAAGAGATCGTCGAGTTCCTTCGCAACCCGCAGAAGTTCAGCCGTCTGGGCGGCAAGATCCCGAAAGGCGCGCTGCTGGTCGGCCCGCCCGGCACGGGTAAAACACTTCTGGCCCGCGCCATCGCCGGCGAGGCAGGCGTGCCCTTCTTCACCATCTCTGGGTCCGACTTCGTAGAAATGTTCGTGGGCGTCGGCGCCAGCCGTGTGCGCGACATGTTCGAACAGGCTAAGAAGAACGCGCCCTGCATCGTCTTCATCGACGAAATCGACGCCGTGGGCCGCGCGCGCGGCGTGGGCATCGGCGGCGGCAATGACGAGCGCGAACAGACGCTGAACCAGCTTCTGGTGGAAATGGACGGGTTCGAGGCGAACGAAGGCGTCATCATCGTGGCCGCCACCAACCGCAAGGACGTGCTGGACCCCGCGCTGCTGCGGCCCGGCCGGTTCGACCGGCAGATTCATGTGCCCAACCCCGACATCAAGGGGCGCGAGAAGATCCTCTCCGTTCACGCCCGCAAGGTGCCGCTTGGCCCCGATGTGGACCTGCGCACCATCGCGCGTGGCACGCCGGGCTTTTCGGGCGCCGACCTGATGAACCTTGTGAACGAGGCGGCGCTGATGGCCGCCCGCGTTGGCCGGCGCTTCGTGACGATGGAAGATTTCGAAAACGCCAAGGACAAGGTGATGATGGGGGCCGAGCGCCGGTCCATGGTCCTGACCCCCGACCAGAAGGAAAAGACGGCTTACCATGAGGCCGGCCACGCCATCGTGGGCATGAACCTTCCGAAATGCGACCCGGTCTACAAGGCGACGATCATCCCGCGCGGCGGTGCGCTTGGCATGGTGGTCAGCCTGCCCGAGATGGACCGGCTGAACATGCACAAGGACGAGGGCAAGCAGAAGATCGCCATGACCATGGCGGGCAAGGCGGCCGAGATCATCAAGTACGGCGAAGAGGGCGTATCCTCCGGTCCGGCGGGCGATATCCAGCAGGCTTCGTCGCTGGCCCGCGCCATGGTGATGCGGTGGGGCATGTCCGACAAGATCGGTAACATCGACTATGCCGAGGCGCATGAAGGCTATCAGGGCAACACCGCCGGCTTCTCGGTCAGCGCCCACACCAAGGAACTGATCGAGAACGAGGTGAAGCGCCTCATCGACGAAGGCTACGAAACCGCCCGACGCATCCTGATCGAGAAGGCGGATGACTTCGAACGTCTGGCCAAGGGCCTTCTGGAATACGAAACCCTGACGGGCGACGAGATCCGCAAGGTCATGGCGGGCGAAGCACTGGGCGGCGATGACGACAGCGCCGGCTCCAGCCCTGGCGGCGGCATCACCTCGGTGATCGGGGTGCCAAAGACCAAGCCCAAGGCTGCATCACCCGGGCCGGAACCCGAGCCCGCGGTGTGACAGGCATAGGCGCAACAGACTGGAACCCCGAAACCTATGCCAGGTTTCGGGGTTTGCGTTTGCGACCGGCGCTCGACCTGCTGGCGCAGGTGGGAGACCTGCCGGACGGCCCGGTGATCGACCTTGGCTGCGGCAACGGCGCGGTCGCGACCGCGCTGGCCGAACGCTTCCCCGGCCACCCCCGCATCGGGGTGGATGCCTCGCCCGCGATGTTGGCCAAGGCGGCGGAAAGCGGCCTTTACCATGTGATATGCGAGGCGGATATCGCCGCCTGGGTTCCCCCGGAACCGGCTGCGCTGATCTACTCGAACGCCGCGCTGCACTGGCTGCCCGACCACGCGGCCCTCATGCCGCGCCTTGCGGCACGTCTCGCGCCCGGCGGCGTTCTGGCGGTGCAGATGCCGCGCCAGTATGGCCAGCCCTCGCACCGCTTCCTGCGCGACATTGCCGCCGCGATGTTCCCCGGCCGCTTCGACCTTGCCGACTGGCAACCGCCAGTGGCCCCCGCGGCCGACTATTGGGCGATGCTGGAGCCCCTGGGCGAGGTCACGGCCTGGGAGACGGATTACATCCAGCCTCTGCCCGCCGATGACGATGCCCACCCGGTGCGCCGCTTCACCGAATCCACCGCCATGCGGCCCTTCCTCGACCGGATGGACCAGGTGGAAGCGCGGTCCTTCACTCGCGCCTATGACGAGGCGCTGGCCTCGGCCTATCCGTTGCGGCCGGACGGATCGGCGCTGATGCCCTTTCGCCGGACCTTCTTCACCCTGCGGCGCTGACCCCGCGCCTTGCCCGGGTTCTTCGAAGAGGTCGGCCCCCGCCAGGCCAAACGCCCCGCGCCGGGCCCGAGGTTTCCCATCGGAAACCTCAGGGGCGGATTTCGCGCCGGACAGGTCGGAAATCCGCCTTGCTGGCCCGGTTTCGCCCGGTATCACGTCGCAAACGGGCAAAGCCCTCCAGGGAGACGCGAGAATGGCCTTCAAGACCGACATCGAGATTGCGCGGGAAGCGAAGAAGAAGCCGATCATGGAGATCGGGGCAAAGCTCGGCATCCCGGCCGAACACCTGCTGCCCTATGGCCATGACAAGGCCAAGGTGGGCCAGGAGTTCATCAAGTCGCTGGCGGGCAAGCCCGATGGCAAGCTGATCCTCGTCACCGCCATCAACCCCACTCCGGCGGGCGAAGGCAAGACCACCACCACCGTGGGCCTGGGCGACGGGCTGAACCGCATCGGCAAGAAGGCGGTCATCTGCATCCGTGAGGCCTCGCTTGGCCCGAACTTCGGGATGAAGGGCGGCGCTGCGGGTGGCGGCATGGCCCAGGTCGTGCCGATGGAGGAAATGAACCTTCACTTCACCGGCGACTTCCACGCCATCACCTCGGCCCACAACCTGCTGTCGGCGATGATCGACAACCACATCTACTGGGGCAACGAGCTGAAGATCGACGAGCGCCGCGTGGTGTGGCGCCGCGTGATGGACATGAACGACCGTGCGCTGCGCGACATCGTGGTCTCGCTTGGCGGCGTGTCGAACGGCTTCCCGCGCCAGACCGGGTTCGACATCACCGTGGCCTCGGAAGTCATGGCGATCCTCTGCCTGTCGAATGACCTGGAAGACCTGCAAAAGCGCCTGGGCGACATCGTCGTCGCCTACACCCGCGACAAGAAGCCGATCTACTGCCGCGACATCAAGGCCGACGGCGCGATGACCGTGCTTCTGAAGGACGCGATGCAGCCGAACCTGGTGCAGACGCTGGAAAACAACCCGGCCTTCGTGCACGGCGGCCCGTTCGCCAACATCGCCCACGGCTGCAACTCGGTCATCGCCACCAAGACCGCGCTGAAGCTGGGTGAGTATGTCGTCACCGAAGCCGGCTTCGGCGCCGACCTCGGTGCCGAGAAGTTCTTCGACATCAAGTGCCGCAAGGCCGGGCTCAAGCCATCGGCCGCCGTCATTGTGGCGACCGTGCGCGCGATGAAGATGAACGGCGGTGTCGCCAAGGCCGACCTGGGCGCCGAGAATGTGGAGGCCGTGAAGAAGGGCTGCCCGAACCTTGGCCGCCACATCGCCAACGTGAAGTCGTTCGGCGTGCCGGTTGTCGTGGCGATCAACCATTTCTATTCGGACACCGACGCCGAAATCCAGGCGGTGAAGGATTACGTGGCGGCTCAAGGCGCCGAGGCGATCCTGTGCAAGCACTGGGCGCAAGGCTCTGCCGGGATCGAGGATCTGGCGAAGAAGGTGGTCAGCCTGGCCGAAAGCGGCGCAAGCCACTTCGCGCCCCTTTATCCCGACGAAATGGGCCTGTTCCAGAAGATCGAGACCATCGCCAAGCGCATCTACCACGCCGACGAAGTGCTGGCCGACAAGTCGATCCGCGACCAGTTGAAGGCCTGGGAAGCCGCCGGTTACGGCCACCTGCCGATCTGCATGGCCAAGACGCAGTACTCGTTCTCGACCGACCCGAACCTGCGCGGCGCGCCCACCGGCCATTCGGTCCCGGTGCGCGAGGTGCGGCTTTCGGCCGGCGCGGGCTTCATCGTCGCCATCTGCGGCGAGATCATGACGATGCCGGGTCTGCCCAAGGTGCCGAGCGCCGAGGTGATCCGGCTGAACGATGCGGGCCAGGTCGAAGGGTTGTTCTGAGTCGTCGACCGGCGGAGCGGGGGGTTTCACACCCCCCGCGCCCCCCGTGGGATATTTGTGAACGGAAGAAAGGGCAGGGGAGTCGCCTGTCCAAAGAGGGCGCGATGACAGCAGCGGTGATCGACGGCAAGGCCTTTGCGGCCAAGGTGCGGGCCCAGGTGGCGGCGCATGTGGCGAAGCTGAAGGAAGAACAGGGCCTGACGCCGGGTCTGGCCGTGGTTCTGGTGGGCGAGGACCCGGCCTCCCAGGTCTATGTCCGCAACAAGGGCACACAGACCGTGGAATGCGGCATGGCGAGCTTTGAACACAAGCTGCCGGCCGAGACTTCGGAGGCCGAGCTTCTGGCCCTGATCGCCCGGCTGAACGCCGATCCGGCGGTGCACGGCATCCTGGTGCAACTGCCGCTGCCAAAGCATCTGGACAGCGATCTGGTGATCAATTCCATCGACCCAGCGAAGGACGTGGACGGCTTCCACATCTCGAACGTGGGCCTTCTGGGCACCGGGCAGAAGTCGATGGTGCCCTGCACGCCGCTTGGCTGCCTGATGATGCTGCGCGACCATCATGGCTCGCTGGCCGGGCTGAACGCCGTGGTCGTGGGCCGGTCGAACATCGTGGGCAAGCCGATGGCCCAGCTTCTCTTGGGAGACAGCTGCACCGTGACCATCGCGCACAGCCG
Source organism: Neotabrizicola shimadae (assembly GCF_019623905.1). Lineage (NCBI taxonomy): Bacteria > Pseudomonadati > Pseudomonadota > Alphaproteobacteria > Rhodobacterales > Paracoccaceae > Neotabrizicola > Neotabrizicola shimadae. The sequence goes on from NZ_CP069370.1 coordinate 171,325, forward strand.
CACGAAAGACCTGGCCGCCGTCTGCCGCGGCGCGGATATCCTTGTGGCGGCGGTGGGCCGGCCCGAGATGATCCCCGGCGACTGGGTGAAGCCCGGCGCCACGGTGATCGACGTGGGCATCAACCGCATCGAGCGCGACGGCAAGCAGAAGCTGGTGGGCGACGTCCACTACGCCAGTGCGGCCCTGGTCGCGGGCGCCATCACCCCGGTTCCTGGTGGCGTCGGACCCATGACCATCGCCTGCCTTCTGGCCAACACGCTGACCGCCTGCTGCCGCGCCAACGGTCTGGCGGAACCAGAAGGCCTCACCGCCTGACACGGCTGCGCGACCGCGCGCTCAATTGGGCGATTCCGCCGTTGCCAATTCAACCTGCAGCCGGTAGCACCATGCTGTAAGCGGTTGCATCGGCAGGAAGAATGCGACGTGTGTTTGACGAGTGGCTGGCGCCGTTCCGCCAGCGCGGTGCCTATATGTTCTGGTTGGCCGTCTCCTTGGCCGTGGCCCTGGTGGGGCCGTTTGGCACCTATGCCGCGATGGATCTGCCAAGCCGGTTCGTGCTTTGGGGCGCCACCGTTGCCCTTGTCCTGTTGGCCGCATCGCTGTTGTCGGTTCTGATTCGCCGTGTGCCGCGCCTGCGTGACAGCTGGCTTTCCGGGCTGGCCGTCGGGGCGATGCTTGCGATCCTTCTGTCCTTTCCCTTCAGCCGGATGGTCCAGGCCTTCGCCCCGCAAGAACCGCCGGTCCATTCCGCGACCGAAATCGGCGCTTCTCTGTTCTTCGCCACCATGGCCGCCGCCGCCTTCTCGCGGCTGCGCGCGCCGCCGAAGACCGGAGGGGAACCGGCCCCGGCCCCCCAGCCGGCGCCATCACCTGATCCGGCCGCGGCCAGCGAAGCGCCCGAACCCCGGCTTCTCCGGCGGCTCGACCCGGACCTGCGCGGCCGCCTGATCTCCATCTCGGTGCGCGACCACTATGTCGATGTCGTCACCACGGCGGGCCGCGCCAGCCTTCTCATGCGGCTTTCGGATGCCATGGCCGAGGCCGAGGGCGAGGAGGGCGCGCGCATCCACCGCTCCCACTGGGTCGCCCGCCATGCGGCGCGCGGCATCCGCCGCAGCGGGAACCGCGTCCTGTTGGAACTGGCCGACGGCAACCGCCTTCCGGTCAGCCGCACGCAGCGTTCGCAGATCGACGGCTGGGACCTGCCCGAGACCGAAGATTCCCAGGCGCTCGCCCCGGAATCGTGAAAGCCGGCGGCTTCCTGCCGGTCGTCCTGTCTCGAAAGAATAGGTGACGTTGCGGCAGCCGGACGTTCCGTTCAAGAGGTCCTTACCCCAGATCGAGTCCCGCCGTGCCCCGTTCTTCGCTTGCCGCCCTTGCCCTGTTGTGTCTTCCTGCAGCCGTCCCCGGCCATGCGGCAGAGCCGCTGCTCCCGCCCGAAGGCGATGTCGTCCTGACCGTCACCGGTGCAATCGGCACCGCCAATCAGGGCGATGCCGCGGTCTTCGATCTTGCCATGCTGCAAGCGATGGAACCCGTGACCATCACCACCACCACGATCTGGACCGAAGGGCCGCAGGCCTTCACCGGCGTACCACTGAAGGCGCTGCTCGACAGCATCGGCGCCGGCGGAAAGCCGGTCGAGGCGCATGCCCTGAACGACTACTTCACCGAAATCCCGGTCGACGACATCACCGATCCGGGCCCCATCGTCGCCTATGCGCAGAACGGCAGCCTGCTCTCCGTGCGCGACAAGGGGCCGCTGTGGATCGTCTATCCCTATGACGACGACGCCCGCTGGCGCAGCGAGGTGATCTATACCCGCAGCATCTGGCAGCTGAACGCGCTGGACGTCCTGCCCTGACAGCGCTTGCCGCCGGGCGCCGCGAAACCCATATCCCGGTCATGCCTTCTTGCGGTGCCCCATGATTCGCCTTGATCCGGCCGGCCTTCCGGCCTTCGACAACAGCTATGCCCGCGACCTGCCCGGCTTCTACGTGGCCCAGGCGCCCGATCCCGCGCCTGCTCCGCGGCTGGTGCGGCTGAACCACGCGCTTGCGGCCGAGCTTGGGCTGAACCCTGCCGGGCTGGAGCCGGTTGCCGCCGAGGTGTTTTCCGGCACGTCACTCCTGTCGGGGATGGAACCCATTGCGCAGGCCTATGCCGGGCACCAGTTCGGCGGCTTTTCGCCCCAGTTGGGCGACGGCCGCGCTGTCCTTCTGGGTGAGGTGATCGACCGCGCGGGCAACCGCCGCGACATCGCGCTGAAAGGCTCGGGCCGCACGCCCTTTTCGCGCGGCGGCGACGGAAAGGCGGCACTTGGCCCGGCCTTGCGCGAATACCTGGTGGGTGAGGCGATGCACGCGCTTGGCGTGCCCACCACCCGCGCTCTGGCCGTGGTGGAAACCGGCCAGCCCGTTCTGCGCGAAGGGCTTTTGCCCGGCGCGGTGCTGACCCGCGTTGCTGCCAGCCATATCCGCGTCGGCACCTTCCAGTTCTTCGCCGCACGCGGTCAGGACGACAACGTGCGCCGCCTGGCCGACTATGCCATCGCCCGGCACCACCCCCAGGCGGCCCAGGCGGCAAACCCCTATCTCGCCTTCTTCGATGCCGTGGCTGCGGCACAGGCGCGGCTCATCGCGCAGTGGATGGGCCTCGGCTTCATCCACGGCGTGATGAATACCGACAACATGACGATTTCGGGGGAAACCATCGACTACGGCCCCTGCGCCTTCATGGAGGCTTATGCGCCCGGCACGGTGTTTTCCTCGATCGACACCCAGGGCCGCTATGCCTTTGGCAACCAGCCCACCATCCTGTTGTGGAACCTTGCCCGGCTGGCCGAAACGCTGCTGCCGCTGTTCGATGCCGACGAAAAGACGGCGGTGGATATCGCCAATGCCGGCCTGGACCGCGCCGCCGCCGCGTATCAGGCCGAATGGGGCGGTGTGATGCAGCGCAAGCTGGGTCTTGATGCCGATGACGCCGCGCTGCGCGAAGGCTTCCTCGCGCTTCTGCCCGGTGCCGACTGGACGCGCGCTTTCCGCGCCCTTGGCCCCGCTGCCGAAGGCGATGCGACGCGCCTGCGCGCCCTGATCTCCGACCAGCCCGCCCTGGCCGATTGGCTCGGCCACTGGCAGGCTCGGCTTGGACCCGGCGCCCGTGCCCGGATCGAGACCGCCAACCCGGCGGTGATCCCCCGCAATCACCTGGTGGAAGAGGCGCTCGCCGCCGCCCATCAGGGCGACATGGCCCCCTTCGACTCCCTTCTTGCCGCCATCACCGACCCGTTCCACGAGGTGTCGGGCCGCGAGAAATACCTGCTTCCCGCTCCCGAAGGCTTCGGGCGCTACGTCACATACTGCGGCACCTGAGCCGTCCCCCGCGCCTTGGCCTGTAGGGCAAGTGCCTCCCTCCCCCTTGTGGGGAGGGATGGGGAGGGGGCTCACCCCGCCTTCACCCCGGCAGCCCCGGCTCCAGCCGGGCCACCTCGCGCCGGAACGACAGCGCCTCGCCCCGGTCGGGGGCATCCAGTTCCTCGGCATAGCGGCGCCCGGCATAGGTGGCCCAGGCAATCGGCCCCGGCGCTTCGGCATCGCCGATCCGCTTCACCGAGGCGATCCCGGCGCTCTGCCAGTCCAGCGCCCGCACCGCGCGGAAAAGCCCTTCCTCGGCCACGCGCGAGGTGACGAGCACCAGCGCCTCTGCGGCGATCCGGCTTTCCCGCCCGGTATAGGCGCAGGACAGGCGCAGACCGTCCGCCTCCACCGCTTCGGGCACCCGGCTGAGTTCCAGTCTGACCCCCAGGTCCAGCAGCCGCCGCTGGATGATCCCCTGCTCCAGCGTGTTCTCTGTCCATTCGGCCACCTTCACCGCCGGCGTGACGAAAACCACCTCGCAGCCCCGCGCCACCAGCAGTTCGGCCAGCACCGAGCCCATGTAGAAATGATCGTCGTCATAAATCGCGACGCGGCCCCGTATCGGCCCGCCCCCCGCCATCAGGTCGTCTGGCGTGAAGACCGGCATCGCGGAATCCATCGCAATCGGCGCCAGGTGCCGTCGCGCCACGACATCCCGCCGCCAGGTCGCCCCCGTGGCGATGCAGACATGCTCCGCCCCCATCGCCAGCACGTCCTCGGCACTCAGGAGGCTTTCGCGATAGACCTCAACGTTGGGCATCGGCGCGATCTGCCCCACCCGGTAATCCGCCACCCGCCCCCAGGCCGACAGCCCCGGCAGCTTGCGTTCCCTGGCCACGCGCCCACCCAGCTCGCGCCCGGCCTCGGCCAGCGTGACACGGTAGCCCCGCTTGCCCAGCAATTGCGCCGCCTCCAGCCCCGCCGGCCCAGCCCCCACGATCAGCACGGAGTCCGATGGCCCCTTCGCCCGCACCCGCTCCGGATGCCAGCCCTTCCGCCACTCCTCCATGAAGGCCGTGTTCTGCGTGCAGCGGCTGATCGCCCCGGTCATGTCGCCCGACACGCAGATGTTGCAGCCGATGCACTCGCGGATGTCCTCGAAGCGGCCCTCCTCAATCTTCTTGGGCAGGAACGGGTCGGCAATCGACGGCCGCGCCGCGCCGATGAAATCCAGCACGCCCGAGCGCACCTGCCGCACCATCTCGTCCGCGCTGGTGAAGCGGCCCACGCCCACCACCGGCTTGGGCGTCAGCGCCTTGATGCCGCGCACCAGCTCTTCCTGCGCCGCCTCGGGCTTGAAGCGGGAGGTGCCGGAACAGGCCTCCCACGTCCCATGCGCCAGGTCCCACAGGTCCGGCACCTCGGCGTTCAGCGCGATGAACTCCCGCAGCTCCGCGTTGGAAAGCCCCTTCGGCCCCTCCTCGTGCAGGGACAGCCGCAGGGTGATCCCCATCTCGCCCTTCGTCACCTCCCGGGCGTCTTCCACCACCTCACGCAGGAAACGCGAGCGGTTCTCCAGCGACCCGCCATATTCGTCATCCCGCAAGTTCGTGGCGCGCGACAGGAAATGCTGAAAGATACCAAAGCCATGCGCGCCATACAGGCAGATCAGGTCGAACCCCGCCTGGTGGCTGCGCCGGAACGCGGCCCGGAACCAGCCGCGCAGCTCGCGGATGTCCTCGCGGTCCAGCGCCCGCGCCTGCACCGGGTCGGAGGTGAAGGTCAGGATCGGTCCTGCCGAAACCGCCAGCGGCACCTCGCGCGAGTAAAGGTTCGGCCCGTTGATCCCCGAATAGGCCAGCTGAATCCCCGCCAGCGCGCCATGCGACTTCATTGCCTCGGCCATCGCCGCCAGCGCCGGGATGTCCTTGTCCTCCCACAGGTGCTGCTCGATGAAGGGCGTGATCTCGCTGGTGGGGTGGATTTCGGTCTGTTCGGTGAAGATCACCCCCCAGCCACCCTCGGCCTTGGTCCGCCGCATCTCGGCCACCGCCGAAGGGTCGCGATAGCCGCCGCCGTTGCAATGCGGCACCTGGAAGAAGCGGTTCTTCGCGACCTTCGGGCCGATCCGCACAGGCTCGAACAGCACGTCATAGCGCGAGTCCCGGAGGCTATCCTTCGCCATCTCACACCTTCCGGAAATCGGCGGCCTGGGTGCTCAGGCGGGCCGGGTCCACGGCCGGGATGTCGGCCACCAGCAGGGCAGGGGCCTCGCCCGCCTGGGCCAGCACCTCGCCATGCGGCCCGGCAATCAGACTGCCGCCGACATAATCCAGGTCGCCCTCCACCCCGCAGTAATTGGCATAGGCGATCGCCACGCCATGATTGGCCGCCATCGCCGGCACGGTGGCGCGCACCACATGGAAGAACGGCTTCATATTGGCCGTGGGCACCAGGATGACCTCTGCTCCCCGCGCCGCCAGCTCCGCCACATGCGGCGCAAACTCGATGTCATAACAGATCAGAAGCGCCGCCTTGACCCCGCCCAGGTCAAAGACTTCGTAAGCCGAGCCGGGCACATAGAGCGCCTTCTCGCGCGGGCCATAAAGCTGGATCTTGCGGTAATGCGCCACCTCTCGCCCGGCTGCGTCGAAGGCCACAGCCGCGTTGTAGACCGCCGCGCCATCCCGCTCGGCATAGCCCGTCACCACCCCGCAGCTTGCGTCCCGACACAGGGCCGCCAGCGCCCGGTGCCACGCGCCGCCCCGCGGCTGCGCCAGCGCAGGAATCCGGTCGCTGTTGTACCCCGGCAGCCAGCTTTCCGGCGCCACCAGCGCCGCCGCCCCCAGTGCCCCCGCCGCCTTCAGCGCGGGCGCCAGGGCCGCCAGACCCGCCGCCGCATCCCCCGCCGGGGAGGCCCCCTGCCAAACCGCCAGCCGCATGACCGCTCCCTTTCCTTCAGGGCCGCCACGCGCCACCCTGCATTTTCTGCCCGCAACTATCCCACGGGGTAGTCCATCGCGTTTTCGCCATCGGTTCAAGAAGACCGATGGACTGGGGGGTGTGAAACCCCCGCAGCGCGGTCTAACCCCGCAATCCGGCCAGAGGTCATACCCCTGAAATCCGCGCAATCCATATCCTTTAAGAAAAGCAGTGGTATATACCCCCCAAGAGGTATCATGCCCGACCCATCTCCCGATCCCGCCCCCCAACTCGCCGCCGCGATCCGCGCCCTCGGCGCGCCGGCCTTCCCTGACCGCCTGACTGACTGGTTTCAGGCCGCGCTTTCGCCCGACAACCTGCTGATCCTCGCCTACCGCGGCGCCGATCCGCCAGAGGTGCTGCACCGCTGGTCGCCCCGCGGCCCGGTGTTCCGGGCACTCGATGACTACCTCGCCGGCGCCTGGCGGCTCGACCCCTATCTCGCCCTGCACGAGGGCAGCGCCGCGCCCGGCCTCTATCGGCTGGCCGATCTCGCCCCGCCCGGCTTTCGCCGCAGCCGCTACTACCTGGGATACTACCGGGCGACGACTCTTATCGACGAGGCGACATTCCTCGCCCGGCCCGGCCCCGGGACGACGCTGATGCTTTGCCTCGGCCGCGATGCCGCTTCGGGCCGGCCGTTCACCGCCGCCACCCTGGCGGAAGCCCGCCGCATCGCCTCCGTTGCCGCCGCTTTGGCCGAGCGGCATTGGCCCGCCGGACATCAGCCGCCGTCAACCCCGTCGCCTTCACCATCGCCGGCGGTCCCGCTCGCGGCCGGCCTGGCGCATCGCCTGCACGGCGCCACCGGGATCGCTCTCACTCCGCGCCAGGCGGAAATCGCGCTCCTCGTGCTGCGCGGCCATTCCAGCGCCTCGGTGGCGCTGCACCTTGGCCTCTCGCCGCAGACGGTGAAGGTTTTCCGCCGCCAGATCCACGCGCGCTGCGGCGTCACTTCGCAGGCCGAGCTTTTCGCGCTGTTGATGCCGCATCTGTCTGCGCCCCAGCCCTGACCCGCTGCCACTGCAAGGGGAGGCCAGGTTTCCTGGAAGAAACCGGCAAATTCCTTTGAAGGAGTTTGCCCGCCCGGCCCCCGGCGGCCCGCCTCAACCCCGCTCGGCCAGCAGCGCCATGGTCAGCATCTGCGCCAGCCAGCCGGCATGGCGCTCTCTGGAATACCCGCCGAGCCCGGTCATCAGCCCGTAAAGCTCGGGGCTCGCCAATTGCCACAGCAATTCGGTCACTTCCTCGACCCCCAAGCCATCGCGCAGCCCGTCCAGCCTGCAGATGGCCTCTGCCACCCGGCCCAGGTTGGCCCGCCGCCCGGCGTGGAGCCTCCGGTACAACTCGGCCATCTCCGGCTCGGACTCCGCGGCCGATCGGACCACAGCCAGCACCGGGGCAACCCTCTCCAGAATTTCGGAAAGATAGGCCGCCCAAAGTGCGATCTGACGTGCCGGGTCCGTCTCGGCACGGATCAGTGCGGGCCGCTCACTGTCCAGAAAATGCGGGCCGGGTGCGCCTTCAGCCACGCGCGATGTCACCATCTCGCCGATCAAGGCAACTTTCGTGCCAAAGACCGCATAGACCGTCTCCTTCGAAACCCCCGCCTCCCGGGCGATGGCAGCGATGGTCGCGCCCTGCCAGCCGCCCGAGATGACGATCCGCGCCGCCGCATCCAGAATGGCCTGCCGCGTCGCCCCGGCCTGCGCGGCGCGCAGGTCCGACTTGTAGCTGCGTCTGGAGCGGTTCGTCATTTCCATCTTGCGTTAATGTATTCATTACACTTAAGGTGCAATGAAACTCAAGTCCACTCATCTCGATGAAGGAAAGCTGCGACATGCTGGCCCGTCTGCGCGACAACTGGGTTTACGGCGGCTTCCTGGCCGGGATCATGCTTCTTGTCCTGACCCCGGTTCTGGCCAGCGACTGGTCCTGGGCGCTGACGCTGATCTGGCTGCAATTGCCAGCCTACATGATCCACCAGTTCGAAGAGCATGACGCCGACCGCTTCCGCGCCTTCGTCAACACCGTCATCGGCGGTGGCAAGGAAGTGCTGACGCGGATGGATGTCTTCATCATCAACATCCTCGGCGTCTGGGGCGTGGATGCCATCGCCTTCCTGCTGGCGGCATGGGTCCATCTCGGCCTCGGGCTGATCGCGGTCTATCTCAGCCTGGTCAACGGCATCATCCATTGTCTCCAGGCCATTGCGCTCCGGCGCTACAACCCCGGTCTCGTCACCTCGATCCTGGTCTTCATCCCGCTTGGCGCCCTCACGCTCTGGGTGCTCGCGGGCAACGCCGATGTCACCGCGACCGATCATGTGATCGGCCTGGGCCTCGCGATCCTGATCCACGCCGCCATCGTGGTCCGGGTCGTCCGGCACAAGCGCCAGCTGGACCGGGCGGACGGGACAGCGCGCGCCTGACCGCGCTGCGCAATTGGCCGGGGGCCGTTTCTTACCGCCGAGTTAATGCGCGTCGGCAAGTCATTGATATTGCTTGATCTGCGATGGCGTCCGAGCTCGGACGCCTAGTCGCCCCGCCGTTTGGTCCTCAGCCGGTCGAAGTACTCGATCCTCTTCTTCAGCTCCCTCTCGAAGCCCCGCTCCGGCGGCACGTACCAGGCCGGCCGCTTCATCCCCTCCGGGAAATAGTCCTGCCCCGAGAAGCCATCCTCCTGGTCGTGGTCATAGGCATAGCCTGCCCCATAGCCCACCTCCTTCATCAGCCGGGTGGGCGCGTTCAGGATGTGGCGGGGCGGCATCAGGCTGCCGGTCTCCCGCGCCGCCACCCTGGCCGCCTTGTATGCCGTGTAGGCCGCGTTCGACTTGGGCGCCAGCGCCAGATAGATCACCGCCTGGGCCAGCGCCAGTTCCCCCTCGGGCGATCCCAGCCTTTCATAGGTCTGCCAGCCATCCAGGCACACCGCCTGCGCCTGCGGATCGGCAAGGCCAATATCCTCCACCGCCATGCGGGTCAGCCGCCGCGCCAGGAACCGCGGGTCCTCGCCCCCCTCCAGCATCCGGGCGAACCAGTAGAGCGCCGCCTCCGGATCCGACCCCCTGACCGACTTGTGCAGGGCCGAGATCAGGTTGTAGTGCTCGTCCCCCGCCTTGTCATACCGCGCCGCCCGCCGCATCAGCCGCTTGGCCAGCTCGTCGCGGGTAAGGGGCCGCTCGACCCGCCAGGACATCACCTGCTCGATCAGGTTCAACAGCGCCCGGCCATCCCCGTCCGCCATCTCGACCAGCGCCTCGCGCGCCTCGCCGGTCAGCGGCAGCGCCCGGTTCAGCTCATGCTCGGCCCGTTGCGCCAGCCGCTCCAGATCAGCCGGCGTCAGTGCCGCCAACACGATCACCTGCGCCCGGCTCAGAAGCGCGGCGTTCAGCTCGAAGCTCGGGTTCTCGGTGGTGGCGCCCACCAGCAGGATCGTCCCGTCCTCCATATGCGGCAGGAACCCGTCCTGCTGCGCCTTGTTGAAGCGGTGGATCTCGTCCACGAAAAGAAGCGTCCCCTGCCCGTTCTGCCGCCGGATCCGCGCCGCCTCGAACACCTTCCGCAGTTCGGGCACGCCGGTGAAGATCGCGCTGATCTGGACGAAGGCCAGGTCGGTCTCGTCCGCCAGCAGCCGCGCGATGGTGGTCTTGCCCACGCCGGGCGGGCCCCACAGGATGAGAGAGGACAGCGACCGCGCCGCCAGCATGGCGCCGAGCGGGCCGTCGGGCGACAGCACGGCCTCTTGGCCGATGACCTCGGACAGAACGCGCGGGCGCAGTCGGTCGGCCAGCGGCCGCGGAGCCTCGGCATGGGCGGGGGATGGCGTGTCGAAAAGGTCGGACATGGCGCCATCGTAGACCCGCGGGCGCGCCGGCGGAAGGCCGGCTCAGTACCGGAACTGAAGGCGTACCGGCTTGCCTTGCCGCACGAGGTCGATCCGCCAGCGGCGGTCGCCCGACAGGGCCAGCGTCTCGACATCGGCGGTCGAGCCGACTTCGGCGCCGTTGATGGCCAGGATCAGGTCGCCCGCACGGAAACCTGCCGCGGCGGAGGTGCGGCCGGCCTGGGTGACGACGATGCCATCGGCCTTCGGTGGCAGGTCGAGTTCTTCCAGCACCGCAGGGTTGATGCGCGCCACGGACAGACCGTCCAGCGGCGTATCGCCCGAGATGGTGCGTGCCTCGCGCGCCGGACTGTCGGGAGCGGCAATCAGCAGCACCGTGGCGCCTTGCGCCTCGCCATCCCGAAGCCAGGACACATCGACCTTGGCGCCCACGCCGCGCGTGGCTATGCGCAGCACGATCTCTTGCGGGCTGTTAACCGGTAGCCCGTCCACTTCCGTGATCACATCCCCTGCCTTGAGGCCCGCGGCAGCAAAGGGACTTTCGGGGTGCACCGAGCTTAGCACGACGCCATCGGGACGGGGCAGGCCCATTGCCTCGGCCGTGGCAGCATCGACCGCTTGGCCTGTCAGTCCGGCCCAGGGTTTGGTGAAACGGTCAGAGCCCGCCTGGGCCTGCGTGACGACTTGCGCCACCAGGTTGGCCGGAATGGCAAAACCGATGCCGAGCGAGCCACCCGTGCGGGACAGGATCGCCGTGTTGATGCCGACAAGACGGCCCTGCATGTCCACCAATGCCCCACCGGAGTTGCCGGGATTGATAGCTGCATCGGTCTGGATGAAGGCGCCTAGCCCGTCGCCCACGGCTGTGGAGGACCTGGCAAGCCCCGAAACGATCCCCGAGGACACGGTCTGGCCAACCCCGAAGGGGTTGCCGATGGCCAGCACGAGGTCACCGACCTCGATGGCGTCGGAATCTGTGAAGGCCAGGGAGGGAAGATCGGAAGCGCCGTCCAGCTTCAGGATGGCGAGGTCGCTGTCTTCGTCTCCCAGCATGACGGTTGCGGCGTATTCGCGGCGGTCGTTCAGCACCACGCGGATTTCGGTGGCGCTGCCGACCACATGAAAGTTGGTCACGACGATGCCATCAGACCCAACGATCACGCCGGACCCGAGCGAGTTCTGAACGCGCGGCGTGGTGGGGGCGAGGTCGCCGAACAGGCGTTCAAACAGCGGGTCGCCGGCAAAGGGGCTGGCCTTCTGATCGACCACCCGGGTTGCATAGATGTTCACAACCGCCGGAGCAGCGGAATGGACGACCGGCGCGAAGCTGAGATCGATCTGCGCCTGGCTGGCCGGGACTGTGCTGGCGGCGTCAGGATCGGGTGCAGCGGTTTCGGCATGAAGCGCGAGGGCGGCTAGACCGGCCACGGCGACCAAGGAAACCACTGGAGCGAGACGGAGGCGGGACATGGGCAATCCGGTATGAACTTTGCACCGGACTATCGGCACGGCATTCTCGGGGAGCAATGGGGCCTCACGACCGATTGAACGGACGGGAGGCCCATTGGCAGGGCACGGGGGCGGATCTGCCGTGGGGACCCGGCAGACCCGGCGGGGCAATCAGTGCAGCTTGGTCGCCATGCTGATTGTCACGCAGACCGACCGCGACCCGCCCATGTCAAGCACGGGACCGGCCGGCTGGCAGTCGAGCCCAACCCGCCGGGCCAGGCGGGGCGAGTGTTCCGGAATGATGCCCAGAAGCTGGGTCGCGCCCAGGGTGCGGGCCGAGATCACCATCTCGTGGATGAGCTGCATCTGGACACGCAGTCGGTCGCCCGCCGGAACCGCATCGGACACGAAGACGCGGCTGGATTCCCAGATGTTGGGGTCGACCGGCGCCGGGAAGTTCAGAAGGGTGTCCGGAATCGTCTCCAGCAATCCACGCTGCGCATCGCGGATCATGTAGGAGTAGATCCCGCAGCGGTGCGTGGTCGGTGTCAGCCGAACACCGGCCAGGACCTCGCCGCGTTCATGCACGGCCACCCACCGGCTGGCGGGCGTGTCGTACTGGTCGAACTCCATCCCATCTGCCTCGGGAAGATCCCATCCGGCCATGCGGATGAAGGTCTTGTGCCGCGCGCGAAACAGGTTCGCGAAAAGCATCCCGTGGTTGTGGATGTTGTCGTAGGAAAGGGTCGTAACTTCCATCGTCGTTTCTCCTTCTCAGGGGCCAAGTAGAACCTGTGAAGGGGACCGGCGCGGGCTTAGAGCAGGCGGTATTCGCGCGCCTTTCTGATCGCTTCCGACGTGGTCCGCGCCTCAAGCCGGATGCGCGCACTTTGCAGGCGCGCCTTGAGGGCGCTTTCCGATATGCCGAGTTTCGCCGCCGCTGCCGTGTGCCTGTCCCCATTGGCTAGGCATTGCAACGCCTCGATCTGAGCTCGTGTCAGTTCCGAGGGTGGCTTTGCCTCGATATGCAGCCTGATGGTCAGCTCCTTGAGCTGGTCCAGCTCCTCGTCGGAAAACTCCCGGTCGGACCGGCTGATGCCAACGATGGAACGCGAGGTGATGGGCCCATAGGATGAGACGGCGCCAAACTTGAGCCCGTGGGCGGCGGCCTTCTTCATGACCCCGAAGGGGTCGGGCAGCGGAATTGAACTCCACCTCGTCGTACCTTCCACGCCGACGCCCCAGAAGACGAGGGGGTCGCGGAGGTAGTACGAGTGGCTGTTGTAGACTTCTACCCAAGCCTCCGGGTAGGAGCTGCGATAAACAAGCGGAGTGGCAAATCGGATGTGAAGGCCGACCGTGTATCCCATCGGGGCCAATTCTTCGAGCTGTTCGAGCAACACCAACACTGCCTTTCGCTCTGACATCACATCGCCCCACCGACGGGGAATTTCCTTTCTACTCTAGATTGTTATCCAACGGGTAACAGTCCAGCGCAAGGTGAATGTTACGTTGCGCATCTTGCTTCGATAGCATTGCCGCCACGGAACGCAAAAGGCCCGCCGTGATCGGCGGGCCTGAAATGCCGTTCGGAGCCTGACTCAGGCTTCTGCCGCTTCGGTACGAGCGTGGTCCGCTGCGCCTTTGGCCGACGGGTCGCGGTCAACGAATTCGATGATCGCCATCGGCGCCATGTCGCCATAACGGAAACCGGCCTTGAGAACGCGGACGTAGCCGCCGGCGCGTTCCTTGTAACGCGGCCCCAGAATCTCGAAGAGACGCGCGACGTGGCGGTCTTCCTTCAGCTGCGACGCAGCTTGGCGGCGAGCGTGCATGTCGCCGCGCTTGGCCAGAGTGATCAGCTTTTCGATGATCGGGCGCAGTTCCTTGGCCTTGGGCAGGGTGGTCTTGATCTGCTCGTGTTCGATGAGCGAGCCTGCCATGTTGGCGAACAGCGCCTTGCGGTGTTCGTGGGTACGGTTCAGGCGGCGGTAACCGCGGGCGTGACGCATGATGATCTCCTAACGTCGTGTTTTGCTTTGTGTTGCGGCCCGTGCGTGCGGGCCGCGTCGTTGGGGCGGATTGCCCTGGAGTTCCCCGGATGGCCGGGCATTTTTGGTTCGGGCGGGGCGAAACCCCGCCCGGCGATCAGAACTGGTCCTCGAACCGCTTTGCGAGATCCTCGATGTTCTCCGGCGGCCAGTCCTCGACTTCCATGCCGAGGTGCAGGCCCATGCCCGAGAGCACTTCCTTGATCTCGTTCAGCGACTTGCGGCCGAAGTTCGGGGTGCGGAGCATTTCCGCCTCGGTCTTCTGGATAAGGTCGCCGATGTAGACGATGTTGTCGTTCTTCAGGCAGTTCGCCGAACGGACCGAAAGCTCAAGCTCGTCCACCTTCTTCAGGAGGAGCGGGTTGAACTCCAGACCCGCATCAAGCTCCTGCTTGGAAGCCGATTCGGGTTCGTCGAAGTTGACGAAGATCGCCAGCTGGTCCTGGAGGATGCGTGCCGCATAGGCCACGGCATCATCGGGGGTCAGCGACCCGTCAGTCTCGATCTTCATGGTCAGCTTGTCGTAGTCAAGCACCTGACCCTCACGGGTGGGCTGCACTTCGTAGCTGACCTTCTTGACCGGCGAGTAGATCGCGTCGATCGGGATCAGGCCGATCGGCGCATCTTCAGGGCGGTTCTTGTCTGCCGAAACATAGCCCTTGCCGGTGTTGACCGTCAGTTCCATGAACACGTCGGCGCCGTCATCCAGGTGACAGATGACGTGGTCGCGGTTCAGGATCTCGATGCCGTTGGTTTCCGAGATGTCGCCGGCTGTAACGACGCCCGGCCCCTTGGCCGAAATCGACAGGCGTTTCGGCCCCTCGACTTCCATCTTCAGACGCACGCCCTTCAGGTTCAGAACGATGTCGGTCACGTCCTCGCGGACACCAGCCACCGAGGAGAACTCGTGCAGGACATTGTCGATCTGAATCGAGGTGATGGCCGCGCCTTGCAGCGAGGACAAGAGCACCCGGCGCAGCGCGTTGCCGAGCGTCAGGCCGAAGCCCCGCTCCAGCGGTTCGGCGATGACGGTCGCGGTACGCGACGGGTCAGCGCCGGGCTTCACGACCAGCTGGGCCGGCTTGATAAGTTCCTGCCAGTTCTTGTGGATCATGCGACTGCCTCCATTCTTGTCTCTGGCCCATGTCCGTAAGCCAGCGACGCCCGAGGATCTTCAATACGAAAATCGGGCCGTGCCACTGGCACAGCCCGACACCAAACAGCTCGCGTCAGACGCGGCGGCGCTTCGGGGGACGGCAGCCGTTGTGGGCAAGCGGCGTCACGTCGCGGATCGAGGTGATGTTGAAACCCACGGCGGCCAGCGCGCGCAGCGCCGATTCGCGGCCCGAACCCGGGCCCTGTACTTCGACTTCCAGCGTCTTCACGCCATGTTCCTGCGCCTTGCGGCCCGCGTCTTCAGCGGCCATCTGGGCAGCGTAGGGGGTCGACTTGCGCGAACCCTTGAAGCCCATAGTACCGGCGGACGACCAGGAGATCGCGTTGCCCTGAACGTCAGAAATCAGGATCTTGGTGTTGTTGAAGCTGGAGTTCACATGAGCAACGCCCGCGGCGATGTTCTTGCGCTCTTTCTTCTTGGTGCGGGTGGTCTTGGTATCACGTGCCATTGATCTGCCCTTCCCTTACTTCTTCTTGCCGGCGATCGGCTTGGCCGGGCCCTTGCGGGTGCGGGCATTGGTATGGGTGCGCTGGCCGCGCACGGGCAGGTTGCGGCGATGGCGCAGGCCGCGATAGCAGCCAAGGTCCATCAGGCGCTTGATGTTCATGGAAACTTCACGGCGCAGGTCGCCCTCGACGGTGAAGTTCGCATCAATGTACTCGCGGATCGCCAGCACTTCGGCGTCGGTCAGCTGGTTCACGCGGCGGGCAACGTCGATCTTCAACGCGTCGCAGATCTGCTGCGCAAAGTGCGCGCCGATGCCGTGGATGTACTGAAGCGCAATCGGAACGCGCTTTTGAGTCGGGATGTTAACGCCGGCAATACGTGCCAAGGCTTATTCCTTTCGTTGCGGTTCCGTAGCACCAGAACCTTTTTTCACAACCCGCGGTACCTAAGCCCCGCGAACCTTCTTCCCCGAATGGGGATGCCCGCGACTCGGGAGACCCGCAGGACGCCGTGCTTTATGGGCTTTTCCGCGGCCCGTCAAGGCCGCGAACCCAGGATTCAGGACTTGTCAAGAACTTTGGCGATTGCAGCGGAAACCGCGTCCACTTCGCCAAGACCATCGACGGTGGAAAGCTTGCCCTTGGCGTAATAGTAGCCGATCAGGGGCGAGGTCTTCTTGTAGTATTCCATGAGGCGCGTCTTCAGCGCGTCCTCGTTGTCATCGGCTCGCCGCTTCAGGATGGTCGAACCGCAAACATCGCAGGAGCCCGTCACCCTGGTCGGACGAGTACGGTCATGATAGACCTCGCCGCAATTGCCGCAGGTAAAGCGACCAGTGATGCGGGCCACGAGCGCCGAGTCGTCCACCTGCATCTCGATCACGGCGTCCAGCGACTGCCCTGTCTGGGCAAGCAGTTCACCCAAGGCATCTGCCTGCTTGAGCGTCCGCGGGAAGCCGTCGAATATGAAGCCGCCGTGCGACAGGTCATCCAGTCTTTCGCGGATAAGGCCGATCACGATCTCATCCGTCACCAGATCGCCACGGTCCATGACTTCGGCGACGCGCTTTCCCATCTCTGTGCCGGAGGTGCGGGCATCGCGCAACATGTCACCGGTGGACAGTTGCACCATGCCGCGCTCTTCAACGAGCCGTTTGGCCTGAGTCCCCTTGCCCGCTCCCGGCGGTCCCAGCAGGATGATGTTCGTCATCGGCCCCCCTTCAGCGCCGCGCCGGCGCCTTGGGCGCAGACCGCTTCTTGCCGCGCAGTTGCGACTTCTCGATCAGGCCCTCGTACTGGTGTGCCAGCAGGTGAGATTGAATCTGGTTGATCGTGTCCATCGTGACCGAAACGACGATCAGTACCGAGGTGCCGCCAAAGTAGAAGGGCAGGCCGACTTCGGCGATCAGGATTTCCGGCAGAAGGCAGATTGCCGCAAGGTAGAACGAGCCGAGCACCAGGATGCGATTGACCACGTAGTCCAGGTATTCCTGCGTTTTCACGCCCGGGCGGATACCAGGGATGAAGCCGTTCTGGTTCTTGAGGTTCTCTGCCACGTCGTCGGTCTTGAAGCTGACATTGTGGGTGTAGAAGTAGGCGAAGAACACGATCATCGCCGCCATCGCTGCAAGGTGCAGCGGGGTGCCATAGCCGAAGTAGATCTGGATGAAGTTCAGCACCGGGTTCGTGGAATTGCCCGAGAAGGTGCTGATGGTGGTCGGCAGCAGGAGCAGCGACGATGCAAAGATCGCGGGTATGACGCCGGCCGGGTTGACCTTCACGGGCAGGTGCGACGACCCGCCGTCATAAATCTTCATGCCCACCTGGCGACGTGGATACTGGATGTGGATTTTTCGAAGCGCACGTTCCATGAAGACCACGACCGCCAGCACGACGATGACCATGACGATCACCCCAAGGATGACCGGGGTCGAGATTGCGCCGGACCGCCCGCTTTCCAAGAACTGTACCAGAGCCCGAGGGATTTCCGCTACGATACCAACGAAGATGATGAGCGATACGCCGTTTCCGATGCCGCGCGCCGTGATCTGCTCGCCCAGCCACATCAAGAACATCGTGCCGCCCACCAGCGTGATCACGCAGGCCAGCTTGAAGAACAGGCCCGGCGAGTGGGCAAGCCCGCCCGCCTCGATCGAAACGGCGATACCCCAGGCCTGAAACGTGGCCAGAAGCACGGTGCCGTAGCGCGTGTACTGGTTGATCTTCTTGCGGCCCTGCTCGCCTTCCTTCTTCAACTGCTCCAGAGAAGGTACCATTGACGCCAGAAGCTGCACGATGATCGAGGCCGAAATGTATGGCATGATGCCAAGGGCAAAGATACCCATGCGGCTGATCGCGCCCCCGGTGAACATCGACAGCATGCCGCCGATGCCTGCACTGGCCTGGTCCATGAACTGTCGCAGCTGTTCACCGTCGATCCCGGGGACCGGGATGTAGGTGCCGAGCCGGAAGATGATCAGCAGGCCAATGGTAAAGAGGATGCGTTGGCGAAGATCGGTCGCCTTGCCGAGCGCGCCCCAAGAGAGGTTCGCGGCCATTTGCTCTGCAGCAGATGCCATATCCGGTCCTTTTCATGGACAACGCCGCCGTCCCGTCTTCCGGGCGGCGGCGCGGGAAAACTGACGGTGATGTAAGCGGTCCTGAGACCGCTCACAACCCGATTGTTGGCCCTTACTCGGCCGAAGCCGCAGCCGCCACGGTCAGAGAACCACCCGCGGCCTTCACCGCCTCGATCGCCGCGGCGGAAGCGCCGGTGACCTTCAGCGTGATGGCGGTCTTGATTTCACCCTTGGCCAGCACGCGGATGCCGTCGCGCTTGTTCGAGGTCAGGCCAGCCGAAACCAGAGCGTCCTCGGTGATTTCGGTCTTGGCGTCCAGCTTGCCGGCGGCGATGAACTTTTCGATCAGGCCGAGGTTCACCACGGAATAGTGCAGCTTGTTGGGCTTGTTGAAGCCGCGCTTCGGAAGGCGGCGGTACAGCGGCATCTGGCCGCCTTCGTAACCACCCAGGGCAACGCCCGAACGGGATTTCTGGCCCTTGATGCCGCGGCCGGCGGTTTTGCCCTTGCCCGAACCCGGGCCGCGCGCCACGCGCTTCTGCTTGCGGGCCGCGCCGTCGTTGTCGCGCAGTTCGTTCAGTTTCATGTCGCATCTCCTTTGGCCGGAAGGGCCCCGCCTGCGACGGATGGGGCCAACTCGGCATTTCTTCTTCTGAAACGTGACCCTCGTTCGAGCCACCGCGGGCGCTTACACCCTTGGCAGACGTCAGGCAAGGGGTCTGTGCCATCCACAAAGGTGACACGTTGCCAATGCGGGGAAGTGCCTCTACGTTTCATCCATGAAAGTCGAGACCCGATAATGCCTGAAGACACCCCGCCAAAGTACACGGCCCCTGCTCTTGAGAAGGGCCTCGATATCCTGGAGCACCTTTCGAATTTCGACTCGGGCCTGTCGCAGAGTGAAATCGCACGCGACCTCAACCGGTCCGTTTCCGAGATATTCCGGATGCTGGTTGTTCTGCAGGCGCGGGGATACATCGCGCAGGATCCGGCAACCGACCGGTACGTGTTGACCACCCTGCTGTTCGAGATCGCGCACAGGACCTCGCTGATCCGGCGTCTGACCACGGCTGCGACCCCACTGATGCGTGACCTGGCCCATGTCATCAATCAGTCGGTCCACCTGGCGGTACTGACAGACGATTCCGTCCTGATTGCAGGGCAGGTCGATCCGCCCGCCCGTCACGTGATGTCGGTCAGGTTGGGCACGCGCGTGGATGTGTGGCGGGCGTCCTCGGGCCGTGTGATGATGGCCTTCGCCGGCGCGCCGGAGCTGGACGAGATGTTCCGGCGTGCGCCCGTGCCCGATGGCATGACAGAGGCGCAAATCAGGACCGACCTGGAAGCGATTCGCAAGCGCGGGCACGAGATCGTGGACAGCTTTGTCATCAAGGGCGTGGTCAACATCTCGGCCCCGATCATCGACCACACGGGCCAGGCAATCGCTGCGCTGACCGTACCGCACATCCAGCGTATCCAAGACTCGGTCAGTTTCGCCGATTGCTGCACCAAGGCCATAGAAACAGCTGCGCGCCTGACGCGCAGTCTGGGGGGCGGCGTTGTGGGGGAGGGCTTGCCCCGCGCATTCTCCCGAAGCTGAAACGCGTCAATCGCCTTGCAGTGGAACCGCCGGGGTCTCCATGGCGGTGAAACAGGCTTCAACCAACGCCATGGTATGGAATGCGTCGTCGGTGCCCGAGAAGAGATGATCATCTTCGCCCGCGTCGAACCGCTGCAGGTTCCGCATCGGCCCCATGAAGGCTTCTGTGAACCAGCTTCCGGTCAGCGGCACCTGGTGCCATTCGCCGCCGTTCGGGCAGTACCACAACTCGTCCGCTTCGCCGCGCGGATAGTCGAAGCAGACGCCAAGCTTGACCATCATTGCACCCGCCGTGCCCTCGATGCGGAACCAGGCTGACTGGAACCGGCGCCCGGCCTGGTGGTTGTGGTTGATGCTCATCACGCCGCGCCGCAAGTCGCCCCAATCGAGGATGACCGTCGTGCGGGTCTGGGCAAAGCCCGGCGCACGCGGATCGCCCATCGACCGCGCAAACACTCCCTTCGGCGTGCCGAACAGAGCGCGGATCGAATCAAGATAGTGGATGGAATGGACGAGGAGTTCGACCCGCTTCATCGGCAGAAGGAAGGGGAAGAGCGTCCAGGGCGTGAAGATGTTGAGGTGGACCTCGAGTTCGAGCGGATCGCCGATCAGCCCGGATTCGATCGCCTGCCGTGCCGCCATCATCATTGGCGAAAAGCGCAGCTGGAAGTTGATCGCCGACTTGAGCCCCTTGTCGCGGCAGATCGCCCGGATTGTGCGGGCATCAGCCAAATTGGCTCCCATTGGCTTCTGGATAAGTACAGCGGAGCCATCTGGCAGGTCTGGCAAGATGCTGGTGATTGCCCCGGGCGGGACGGCGACATCATAGACGGCGTCCGTGCCATTGGCTGCGACGGCTTCTGATACGCTTTCCCATGTTGCAGGCAGTCCGAAATCGGCCGCAAGTGCGTTCGACCGCCCAACGTCAAGGTCCGTCGCTCCAGCGACAAGCAGCCCAGCCTTGCGATAGGCCGGGAGGTGGGCATCCCTGACGATGCCGCCGGCGCCGATAATGACGATTGGCTTCGGACGCGAGGGGGCGGGCCAGTCTTGGCGGTACTCGAAGCTCATGGGGAGCCCCTCTCTTGCACAAGAAGGATGTGTTCGCAGTACATCACGGTCTTGCCGTGCTGGTTCACGGTCTCACATATCTCGACGACCTGGCCGAAGCCCGGGCGCTTTGGATCATCGACCTTGCGCCCGATGGTCACGGTCGTCCGGATCGTGTCACCGGCAAAAACAGGGTTCGGAAAGCGCAGTCGTTCATAGCCATAGGTCATGGCGCGCGGGTTGATCTGCGTAGCGGTCAGGCCAATGCCGATCGCGAAGGTCATCGTGCCATGAGCGATCCGCTGGCCAAAGGGCTGGCCCCGACAGAACTCGGCATCCATGTGGTGCGGAAAGAAGTCTCCCGAATGGCCGGCATGAAACACGATGTCCGCCTCGGTTATTGTGCGGCCAAGGGTTCTGCGGCTTGCGCCGACTTCATAGTCCTCGAAGAACTGTTCGACTTCCATTCGGTCCTCCTCGAAAGAATATTTCTCATATGAAATATACTTTGACAAGTGAAATGACTCACTGCATCGTCAGATCAGTGAGGGGGAAGCGCAATGGCCGAGATCGGGGTTCATGCAAGAGGGTTGCCGGGGCTTCCGGCCGACCATGCTGCGGTGCCGGTGTGGAATGCCGAAGACTGGTACTTCGAGGACTTCAGGATCGGCGACCGCATCCGCTCGGTCCGTCGGACAATCTCCGAGGGCGAGTCGATGCAGTTCAACAGTCTGGTCATGGACCACCACCCCTATGTGAGTGACGAGCGCTTCGCGGTCGAAGAGGGTGTCTTCGGTCGCAGACTGGTAGCTGGCGCCTTCGTGTTTTCGCTTGGTCTTGGCCTGTGTGCGACGAACTGCCTGAACTCGTTCAGTTATGGATACGACAGGCTGCGCTTCATCCGGCCTGTGTTCATCGGCGACACAATCTACACGATCCGCGAAAACCTTGGGAAAGAGGTGCACGACACCCGGATGGGCAAGCTGCGCGTGTCCTATTCGGTCTACAAGGGCGAGGGCGAGCTGGCGCTTTACGCCGAACACATCCTGACCGCGCTTTACCGCGATCCTTCGCCCTTTGCGGAGGAAGCGCGTGCGAAGTTGGCGGAGAAGGCCGCGCGCAAGGTGGCGGCGCATGGCTGATGTGAAGCTACGCGGCATGACATGGGCCCATGCCCGCGGCTTCGACCCCATGGTGGCGACATCGGCCGCCTATGCAGAGACGCATCCCGGTGTGACCATCACCTGGGAGAAGCGTACCCTGCAGGCTTTTGCTGACCGGCCCATCTCGGAAATGGCAGAGACCTACGATCTCATGGTCATCGACCACCCTCACGTGGGAGAGGTCGCGAAGCAGGGAAATCTTCTTGTGCTGGACGGATTGCGCGATGCGGAAATGGCTGCAATCGCCGCAGGTTCGGTTGGCCTGTCCCATCCGTCGTACGAGTTCGAGGGCCGGCAATGGGCGCTTCCCATAGACGCGGCAACGCCGGTCGCCTGCCTGCGACCGGACAGGCTGGATCGTGCACCTCGGCGCTGGAGCGAGGTTCTGGCGCTTGCGCGGGTGGGCCAGGTGGCCTTTGCACTGATCCCGATCAACGCGCTGATGACCTTCTTTGGCATGGCACGCAACCTGGATTATCCGGTAGCCGAAGAACCGGATCGCCTGATGGTGGCCCATCATGCCGCCCGCGTCCTGGACCTCATGCGCGAGATCGTCGCGCTGATGGACCCGCGCTGCCTGACGCTGGACCCGATCGGCATCTATGACTGGATGGGCAACCACGCGGATGGTCCCGCCTACTCGCCCTTCGGCTATGGCTATACCAACTATTCCCGCGCAGGCTTCTGCCCGTTCCCGCTGTCCTTTCGCGATGCGCCCGGCATCGACGCGGACACACCGAGGGGCACCGTCCTTGGTGGTACCGGCATTGCCGTCTCGGCCTTCACCAAGCATCGCGAGATTGCGGTGGACTATGCCTTCTGGATCGCCGGGGCAGAGTGCCAGAAGGGCCTTTACACAGCCAGTGGCGGCCAGCCCGGCCATGCCGCGGCCTGGGAAGATGATGCCTGCAACGTGCTAACCGACGACTTCTTCCGCAATACCCGGTCCACGCTTCAATCTTCTTGGTTGCGCCCACGCTTTGATGGCTACTTGGCGTTGCAGGACCAAGCTGGCGAGATCGTCCACGCTTGCTTGCTGGGCGAGGCGACCGTTCCCGCCACGGTCGATGCGCTTGACGCCGCCTACCGGAGGAGCCGCGCATGACGCTACCGCTGGAAGGCATTCTTGTCATTGACTTCAGCCAGTTCCTGTCGGGTCCGCTCTGCGCCCTGAAGCTGGCCGATCTTGGCGCGCGTGTGATCAAGATCGAACGGCCCGGTCAGGGTGACCTCTGCCGTACCCTCTACCTGTCCGATACCGAGATTGGCGGCACGAACAGCCTGTTCCATGCAATCAACCGCAACAAGGAAAGCTTCACCGCCGACCTGCGTGACGATGGCGACCGCGAGATGCTCCGCCAGTTGATCTCGCAGGCCGACGTCGTGATGCAGAACTTCCGCCCCGGCGTGATCGAGCGGCAAGGCTTCGGCTACGAAGCCTGCCGCGCCATCAACTCCGGCATCGTCTATGGATCGATCTCGGGCTTCGGGGAGGACGGCCCATGGGTCGACCTGCCCGGCCAGGACTTGCTTGCTCAGGCGCGCTCGGGCCTCCTGTGGCTGACCGGCAGCGCGGGCGATCCGCCCACGCCCATGGGCCTTGCGGCGGCTGACATGCTGGCGGGCAACGCCCTGGCACAGGGCATCCTGGCGGCGCTGGTCCGAAAGGGGCGGACGGGCAAGGGCGCACATGTTCAGACCTCGCTTCTCGAGGCGCTGCTCGACTTCCAGTTCGAGGTACTGACGACCCATCTGAACGACGGCGGTCGGCTGCCGCAGCGATCGGCCGTGAACGGGGCGCACGCCTATCTTGGGGCGCCTTATGGCGTCTATCGCACGGCAGACGGCTGGCTTGCCCTGGCGATGACACCCTCGTTGGAGCGGCTCGCGATGCTTCTGGGCGTATCGGGCCTGGAAGGCTGGTACGCAGACAAGAGTGCCGCGATGCGCGACCGGGATGCGATCAAGGCGATCCTTGCCCAGGCGCTTGCTGGTCAACCGACCGCACACTGGCTGGCGATCCTGCAACCAGCCGACATCTGGTGCGCCGAAGTGCTGGACTGGCCTCAGCTTTTCGCCTCCGAGGCATTCCGTCGTCTTGGCATGGTTCAGCACATCGAGAGCGCTGGCATCAGCCTCGATACGTTACGGGGACCCATCCGTTTGGACGGCGCAACTTTGACCAGCCGCCGGGCGGCGCCGGATCTGGGTGCTGACCGCGGGCAGATCATCAAGGAATTCGGCCTCGGGGCAGTGGCCCCTGCCGATGGGGAAGGCAGGTCGCGAAGCATCGCGAGCTGAGAGAAACGGCCGTCACGAAAAGGCGGCTCCAGAGGGAGGAAAAGGAATGAAGGTCATCAAGAGACTCGTGCTCGGCACCGCCTTGACCGCGCTGGCTGCGCCAGTCCTGGCGGACGAAACCTGGGGCGACTTCCCCGGATATACGCTGCGCGTGAAGCTGATTGGCGGCGCCCAGTACGAACCGCTCTATGCCGAGATCCCGAAATGGGAAGCGGCAACCGGCGCCAAGGTGGAGATCCTCAGCCGGAAGAACCACTTCGAGCTGGACCGCGAGATCAAGCAGGACATCGCGGCCGGGACGCTGGACTGGTGCGTGGGCTCGAACCACACGTCGTTTGCCCCGCAGTACGGCGACATCTATGCCGATCTGAATGGGCTGATCAAACCCGAGGTCATCGCCGAATTCGTGCCGCTGGTGATTCAGCACGGCACGGTGAATGGCCGCCTTGTGCAACTTCCGCGCCATTCGGACGTGTCGAACCTGTTCTACCAGAAATCGCTCTACGAAGACCCGGCCAAGCAGGCGGCCTTCAAGGAGAAGTATGGCTATGACCTCGCCCCGCCCGAAACCTGGGACCAGGTGAAGGACCAGGCGATCTTTTTCGCGGCTCCCCCGGATTTCTACGGCTTCCAGTACGTCGGCAAGGACGAGGCCGTTACCGGGCGCTTCTACGAGCTTCTGGTCGCCAACGGCGGGGCGATGTTCGACGACAAGTGGAACCCCACCTTCAACTCGCCCGAAGGCGTGGCGGCACTTCAGTTTTTCGTCGATCTCTACAATGCCAAGGCCGTCCCGGCCGGTGTGCCCAACTACCTCTGGGATGACACCGGCCTCGGCTTCGCCAGCGGCACCGTGGCGATGGACTTGGACTGGGGCGGCTGGTCGGCCTTCTTCAACGATCCGGCCAACTCCAAGGTCGCGGGCAATGTGGGCTTGATCCGCGCGCCCAAGGGCGCTTCGGGCAAGCGCACTGGCTGGTCTGGCTCGCACAGCTTCTCGATCACCGAGACTTGTGACAACAAGGATGCGGCGGCAAGTTTCGTCACCTTCCTGACCGACTACGACAACCAGATGGTCGAGGCGCGCAAGGGCCTTCTGCCGACCCGCAGCCAAGTTTGGACCGACGCCATCGCCGAGTTCGAGGCCTCGGGCAACACCTTCAACGCCGAGGTGATGAAGACCTTCCAGACATCGATGGCCGAGGATGCCTTCACGCCACCGCTGATCCCGGAATGGATCGAGGTGTCGAACGTGCTCTGGCCGAAGTTGCAGGCCGCCATCGTGGGCGACATGACGGCGCAGGCCGCGCTCGATGCCGCCGCGGCCGAAGCCGCGACCGTCATGCACGACGCCGGCTACAACTGACGCCCTGCCGGCGCGGGGTCGCTCCCCCCCGCGCCGGTCCCTTCCGGGACTGACCCTGATGATCCGAGCCTTGCGGACCCGGCGCGTCGAAACCGCGCCCTTCCTGCTCCTCACGCCCGCGCTGATCACCATGCTGTTCGTGGTGGCGGTGCCATTGGTGTTCTCTCTCTGGGCGTCTCTGACCCCTTATCAGCTGACCAAGCCCGCCACGCTCTGGCGCTTCATCGGGCTGGAAAACTATCGACGCGCCCTGAGCGACAGCGCCTTCTGGATCGTCTTCGGCCGGACCATCCTGTTCCTGACCATCGCGCTGAACGTCGAGCTGCTTCTTGGCCTCGGCATCGCGCTTCTGATCAACCGCATCACGTGGGGCCAGCGGACTCTGCGAACCATCATGATGTTTCCCATGATGTTTTCGCCGATCCTTGTGGGGTTCCAGTTCAAGTTCCTGTTCAACGACAACATCGGCATCGTGAACAACGCTCTGCAATCGCTTGGCTTGACCGATCAGGCCATACCCTGGCTGGTCGATGCACGCCTCGCCATGTTCTCGATCACCCTGGCCGAAGTCTGGATGTCGACATCTGTCTTCGCGATCCTTCTGCTTGCAGGCCTTTTCGCCATGCCGCGCGACCCAGTGGAGGCCGCCAAGGTCGATGGCTGCAACGCTTGGCAGGTGTTCCGTCACATCACCCTGCCTTTCCTCATGCCCTTCGCCTACATCGCCATGGCGATCCGTTCGCTGGATGTGGCCCGAGCCTATGACATCGTCGCCGTGATGACGGACGGCGGCCCGGCCGGGCGGACCGAACTGCTTTGGACTGTGATCGCCCGCGTCGGCTATGAAAACGCCAAGATGGGCCAGGCCAATGCCATCGCCTTCATCTCGACGTTGCTGTCGATCCTGTTCACTTGGCACTTCTACCGCAAGCTGGTGGCCGCGCGTCGCTACATGGGAGGCGCGACATGACCGAAGTCGTGGAAAGCGCCGCATCGAAGCGGCTGAAACGGGTCGCTCTGACGATGCTGACGTTCCTTCTGATGATCCTGATGTGCCTCCCCGGCCTCTGGGTCGTGCTGTCTGCCTTTCGTCCCAACCGCGAAATCCTGGCCAAGCCACCAATCTGGGTGCCGGAGACGCTGACGCTGGACAACTTCGGCAAGATCTTCGGCTGGGGTACGGAACAGGTGGCGATCCCGGTCGGCAGCTACTTTGCCAATTCACTGATCATTGCCCTGACCTCGACGGTCATCGCATTGCTGATCGGCATGGCGGGTGGCTACGCTTTCGCACGGTACCGCTTCCGCGGGAAGGGCTCGCTCTTCCTTGGGTTCATGCTGTTCCGCGCCGTGCCCGGCATCGCTCTGTCACTGCCCGTGTTCATGATCTGGAGCCGACTGGGCCTGATCGACACGAAGGCCGGCCTCATCATTGTCTATGTCAGCCTGAACGTGCCCTTCACCCTGTGGCTGATCGACGGCTTCTTTCGCCAGATCCCCCTGTCTTTGTCCGAGGCGGCGCAGGTGGACGGTTGCACCCGCTGGCAGGCCTTCTGGAAGATCGAGTTTCCGCTGGCCCGATCAGGCATCGCTGCCGCGGGGGTCTTCGCTTTCCTCACGTCGTGGAACGAATTCGCGCTGGCCAGCCAGCTGACGCGCTCCACCGATTCAAAGACGTTGCCGGTCGGTCTTCTGGACTTCACCGCGCAGTTCACCATCGACTGGGCAGGCATGTGCGCCATGGCGGTGATCATCATCATCCCGGCATTGGTCCTGACCTTCATCGTGCAGAAACATCTGATCGCCGGGCTGACCTTCGGCGGCGTGAAAGGGTAGTCATGGCGGAAATCACGCTGGAGAAGGTGGTCAAGAGCTACGGGGCCGTGAAGGTCGTTCACGGCATTGACCTGGCCATCGCCCACGAGGAATTCGTGGTGCTTGTGGGCCCTTCGGGCTGCGGCAAGTCCACCACCCTGCGCATGATCGCGGGGCTGGAGGACATCTCGGGCGGGCTCGTCCGCATTGGCGGGCGCGTGGTGAACGATCTGCCTCCGCGCAAGCGCAACATCTCGATGGTGTTCCAGAACTATGCGCTCTACCCCCACATGAACGTGCGCGACAACTTGGGCTTCGGGTTGAAGATCGCAGGCGAGCCGCCGGCAACCATAGTTGCCCGTGTGGCCGAGGCGGCCGAAATCCTGGGCCTAACGCCGCTTCTGGACCGTACGCCGGCGGAACTGTCCGGCGGCCAGCGCCAGCGCGTCGCCATGGGCCGCGCCATCGTTCGCCACCCCGATGCTTTCCTGTTCGACGAGCCGCTGTCGAACCTTGACGCCAAGCTTCGCGGACAGATGCGGGCCGAAATCAAGAAGCTGCACCAGAAGGTCCGCACCACAGTTGTCTACGTGACGCACGACCAGGTCGAGGCGATGACGCTTGCAGACCGCATCGTCGTCATGCGCGACGGCCATATCGAGCAGATCGGCACCCCGATGCAGGTCTTCAACCACCCGCGCACCGTCTTTGTTGCCACCTTCATCGGCTCACCGCCGATGAATCTTCTGCCTGCCACCATCTCGGGCGGCGCGGTCCGCCTGGCCGATGGCACCGCCGTCCCTGTGCCCGACCGCCTGAAGGCCCACGCCAGGGAAGGCCAGAAGGTCCAGCTTGGCATCCGGCCCGACGACATCAGCCCGGTCGGCCACGGCCTCAGTCAGGACGGACCGGGGGCAGAGGTAGACCTGACCGTCGATCTGGCCGAGCCCCTTGGGATGGAAAGCCTGATCTACACCCGCCTCGCAGGGCAGGAGGTCCAGGCCAAGCTTTACGGCCCCCGCATCGTTCAACCGGGCGAACGGCTGACCTTCCGCCTGGCGCTGGACAGGGCGCATCTTTTCGATGCGGCGACGGGTCTTTCGGTGAGGGCATCCTGATGGCGAAAATTGCTCGAGCAGAATTGCGCATGGTGGACCTTCAGCCGAAGGTGAAGCGTACCGATGCAATCCAGAGCTTTGTCAGCCAGGAGACCCCGATCCTGACCCTGACCGACGCCGAGGGCGGGACCGGCACCGGATACAGCTACACCATTGGCACCGGCGGGCCTGCCGTCATTTCCCTTCTGCGCGACACACTGATCCCCCGCCTGATCGGACGCGAAGCGGAAGAGATCGAGAGTATCTGGCGCGACCTTCTGTTCGTCACCCATGCCACGGCTGTGGGGGCGATCACCTCGCTGGCTCTGGCCACCATCGACACCGCCCTTTGGGATCTGCGCTGCCGCCGCGCCGGCCTTCCGCTGTGGCGCATGGCAGGCGGCGCAAAGCCCGCCATCCCCCTGTATTCCACCGAGGGCGGCTGGCTGCACATCGACACGCCCGCGCTGGTCGAGGATGCGCTTGCGGTGAAGGCGCTTGGCTTTGCAGGATCCAAGATCAAGGTCGGCCGCCCCACCCTGGCGCAGGATGCCGCGCGTCTGGCGGCGGTGCGCGCGGCTGTGGGCGACGACTTCCGCCTGATGGTCGATGCCAACCAGTCCTTCGCCTTCCACGAAGCGCTGTTGCGCGCCCGGATGCTGGCCGACCATGGTGTCGTCTGGTTCGAAGAACCCATGCCCGCCGACGACCTGTCCGGCCATGCCCGTCTGGCCGCGCAATCGCCGGTTCCCATCGCAGTTGGTGAAAGCCTCTACTCCCCCGGCCAATTCGCCGATTACCTGCGCGCCGGGGCCTGCTCTATCGTCCAGGTCGATGTGGCCCGCGTGGGCGGCATCACGCCTTGGCTCAAGGTCGCTCATATGGCCGAGGCGATGAACATTGCCGTCTGCCCGCATTTCCTGATGGAGTTGCACGTCAGCCTCGTTTGCGCTGTGCCGAACAGCTGGATGCTGGAGTACATCCCGCAGCTGGATACGGTCACCCATTCGCGGCTCGACCTGCGCGGGGGCCTCGCCCATGCACCAGATGCGCCCGGGCTCGGCATAGATTGGGATTGGGCGGCTATCCGCGGCCAGACCGTCGAAGGCAGCCATTCAGCAATGGGAGAGTAAAATGCAACGCATGGGCAGCATCATCGGCATCCAGCCGGACAAGATCGAAACCTACAAGCGCCTGCACGCGGCTGTCTGGCCAGACGTGCTTCGCATGATCGAAAAGTGCAACATCCGCAACTACTCGATCTTTCTGAAAGAACCCGAGAACCTGATGTTCGCCTATTTCGAATACCACGGCACCGACTGGGCAGCCGATCAGGCCATGATGGCGGCGGACCCCAAGACACAGGAATGGTGGGCGGTCTGTATGCCCTGCCAGAAGCCGTTGGACAGCCGCAAGGATGGCGAGTGGTGGGCCATGATGGAAGAGGTCTTCCACAATGACTGACGCCCGCGCGCAGCTTCTGTCCTGCTACACCAGCGTCGTGCATGACGTGCTGCGCGCCCTGGGGCGGCGCAACTTCACCCTGCCGCCCCGCCTTCGCCCCCTGAACCCCGAAGGCGTTCTGACCGGACCCGCCTTCACAGTCGAGGGCCGCATCGACGAAACTGCCGACCCGCATGAAACGCTGCTGGCCTGGACCGGCCTTCTGTCGAAGGCGAAGCCTGGCCATGTCTGGATCAGCCAGCCGCACAACCACCTTGTTGCGCAGATGGGAGAGTTGTCGGCCGAGACGCTGCACCGCAAGGGCGTGCTTGGCGTCGTCACCGACGGCGGCCTGCGCGACACGAATTTCATCCTGCGCCTTGGCCTGCCCTGCTGGGGCGCCTTCCACACCCCGCGTGACGTGGTGGGCTGCTGGCTGCCCACCGGCACCGATGTGCCGATCCTGATGGACGATTGCCTTATCCGCCCTGGCGACTGGCTGCACGGCGACCGCGACGGGATGGTGGTGATCCCAGCAGAAATCGTGGCGGAAGTGGCCGAAAACGCCGTTGGCGCAATGAACACCGAAAGCCTGGTGCGCAAGGCGATCCTGGAAGGGACCGACCCGCAGGAAGCCTACCTGAAGTGGGGCAAGTTCTGATGCCGACCGACCCGCGCCTTTTGCTGCTACACCCCGGAGATTCTGTTTACGTCCTGCGCGACCAGATCGCGGCGGGCGAGACCGTTCTGGTCTCGGGCACCGCAGTGGCCTTTGCGCAACCGCTCGGCCTGGGGCACAAGATCGCACGAGTGGCCGTGGCCGAAGGCGAGCCGGTCATCAAGTATGGCGCCCCCATCGGGCGCGCGACGCGGGCCATCGCGCCGGGCGACCATGTGCATCTGCACAACCTGGCCAGCGACTACACACCGACCTACGCGCTGGAGGGCAAGGCATGAGGGGCTGGCTCCGGTCTGACGGACGCAAGGGCATCCGCAACGTGGTGGCGGTGGCCTACCTGGTGGAATGCGCCCATCATGTCGCCCGTCAGATCGCGGCAGGCGAAGACGAGGCGCATGTCATCGGCTTCCCCGGCTGCTTCCCAAACCCCTACGCCCAGAAGATGATGGAGCGGCTGTGCACCCACCCGAACGTGGGTGCGGTGCTGGTGGTCAGCCTCGGCTGCGAAAGCTTCAACCGCTTCCAGCTGGAAAAAGCGGTCGCCGCGACGGGTCGACCAGTGAAGGTGCTGGTGATTCAGAACGAGGGCGGCACGAAGTCCACCATCGCGGCCGGGCGCGATTGGGTACGGGCACAGGCGGCGGCTCTGGCGGCGGCGCCGACCGAGCCGATGTCTGCCTCCGACCTCGTGGTCGGCACAGTGTGCGGCGGGTCGGACGGGACCTCGGGCATCACCGGGAACCCCGCCGCCGGGATCGCCTTCGACAAGCTGGTAGCCGCTGGCGCGGCCTGCATCTTCGAGGAAACCGGCGAGCTGATCGGCTGCGAGGGCATCATGGAGGCCCGTGCCGCGACACCGGCCCTGGCAGGCGAAATCCGCGCCAGCGTGGCAAAGGCCGCGCGTTACTATGCCACACTCGGCTATGGCAGCTTTGCCAGCGGCAATGCCGACGGCGGGCTGACCACGATCGAGGAGAAGTCGCTCGGCGCCTATATGAAATCGGGCCAGTCGCCGATCTCAGGGCTCATCAAGCCAGGGGACATTCCGCCGAAGGGCGGGCTCTACCTCATGGATGTGGTGCCCGATGGCGAGGTGCGCTTCGGCTTCCCGAACATCTCGGACAATGCCGAGATCGTGGAGATGATGGCCTCGGGGGCGCATGTCACGCTTTTTGTCACCGGGCGGGGGTCCGTGGTGGGGTCGGCATTGGCGCCTGTCATCAAGATCGCCGCCAACCCGCACATGTATGCCCGGCTGTCCGAGGACATGGACGTGAACGCCGGGCGGGTGCTTGCTGGCGAGGCGACGCTGGAGGAGGTCGGGCAGGAGATCTTCGACCTCGTGCTGGACGTGGCGGACGGGCGGCAGACGAAATCCGAGGAACTGGGGCATCGGGAGTTCATCCTGACCTACAAGAGCTTTGACCCCATCGGGCCGGCGTGTCTGCCGGTGTGACATCAGAGAAGGACGGGACGTGGGACGGCTGGATGGCAAGACGGCGCTGGTGACGGCGGCGGGACAGGGGATCGGGCGGGCATCAGTGCTGGCGATGCGGGCCGAAGGGGCGCGGGTCTTCGCGACCGACGTGAACCCGGCGGCGCTGGCGGAGCTGGCGGCGATGGGGGTGGAGACGCGGGTGCTGAACGTCCGCGACCCGGCGGCAATCGCGGCCACGGTCGAGGCGGTTGGGGCGCCGGACGTGCTGTTCAACTGCGCGGGCTTCGTGGCGGCTGGGACGATCCTGGACTGCGACGAGGAGCAGTGGGCCTTCTCGGTGGACCTGAACATGACCGCCATGTACCGGATGTGCCGGGCGTTCCTGCCGGGGATGATCGCGAAGGGGGGCGGGTCGATCATCAACATGGCCTCGGTCGCCTCGTCCGTGATCGCGGCGCCCAACCGGTTCGTCTATGGGGCGACGAAGGCGGGGGTGATCGGGCTGACCAAGGCCATCGCGGCGGACTTCGTGGGAAAGGGAATCCGGGCCAATGCGATCTGCCCCGGCACGGTTGAGAGCCCCTCGCTGGACGAGAGGCTGCGGGCGACCGGGGATTATGAGGCGGCGAAGGCGGCCTTCATTGCCCGCCAGCCCATCGGCCGGATCGGGCGGGCGGAGGAGATCGCGGCGCTGGTGGTCTATCTGGCCTCGGACGAGAGCGGCTATACCACGGGGGTCGCCCATGTGATCGACGGGGGCTGGGCCAACCAGTAGGCTGTCCGAGGGCGTCCGAGCTCGGACGCTTCCGGGGGGCAAACGATTTCAATGGGTTATCTGCGCGGATTCATGGGCAGTTAACCTTTGGACACCCGGACGGGTGACCGCGCGAGGGAAGGATTGCGACGTGGACCTGATCGACACCCATCTTCACCTGATCTACCGGGGCCGCATCGGTTATGGCTGGACCGTGGGGATCGAGGCGCTGCAGGGCGATTTTACGCTGGACGACCATGCCCGGCTGACCGCCGGGAAGGGTGTGGCGGGCACGGTCTTCATGGAAACCGGCGTGGATGATGCCGATTACCAGGCCGAGGCGCGGATGGTGGCAGAGCTTGTGAAGGCCGGGCGGATGATGGGTCAGATCGCCTCGATCCGGCCCGAAACCGACGAGGGCTTTGACGCCTGGCTGGAGCAGAGCGACGACCTGGAGATCGTGGGCTATCGCCGGATCCTGCATGTGATGCCGGACGACACATCCCAGGCGGAAGGATTCCGGCGCAACCTGCGCAAGATCGGCGCGAGGGGCCTGCCCTTCGATCTTTGCTTCCTCGCCGGGCAATTGCCGCTGGCGGTGGATCTGGTGCGCGCCTGCCCGAACCAGACCTTTGTTCTGGACCATTGCGGTGTGCCCGACGTCGCGGGCGGCGCCTTTGAAGCCTGGTCTGAAGGGATGAAGGCGGTGGCCGCCCTGCCGCAGGTGAATGTGAAGCTCTCGGGCATCACTGCCTATTGCGCCCCCGGCACCGCCAACCTGGAGACGGTGCGGCCCTGGGTCGAGCGGGTGGTGGACCTGTTCGGGCCGGAGCGCATTGTCTGGGGCGGCGATTGGCCGGTGGTCAACCTGGGCGTCGGGCTGCCCGCCTGGATCGACATGACGCGCGCGTTGCTGGCCGGGCTGAGCGCGGCGGAGCAGGACGCCATCGGACAGGGCAACGCGCGGCGCATCTACGGACTGGACTGAGGCGAGAGGGGGGCCTGAGTCAAAGCTGGGATTCCAGCGGAAGCCGGCCCATGAACCAGGACAGCGCCCGGCGGGCCGGGGAGACGCCTGGGTCGCGGCGATGCGGGGTGCCGCTGGTGCCATGCCAGAGGATGCGGTCCCTGTCATCGAGATGGAGCGCGTGGCTGATGCCGGGTGCGGTTTCGGCGGCGAAGATGTGCTGGATCCCGGCGACAAGGCCGGGTTCGGTGAAGAGAACGCCCATTTCGGTATTGAGCGAGGCCGAGCGAGGATCGAAGTTCAGCGATCCGACAAAGCCGGTCTGGCCGTCGATGATGAAGGCCTTGGTGTGCAGGCTGGCATTGGTGCGGCCGCGCAGCGACAGGCGGCGCAGGCGGGCGATGGCGCGCAGTTCGTAGAGCCGGATGCCGGCCCGCAAGAGCGGTTTGCGATAGCGGGCATAGGCACCATGCACCGCCGCGACATCGGTGGCAGAAAGAGAATTGGTGAGGACGCTGATCTGGATGCCCCTTTCGGCGAGGTCGGACAGACGGCGGGTGCCGTTCTGACCCGGAACGAAATAGGGCGAGATGATCGCGATGCGGTCGCGGGCGGCTTCGAGTTGCGGCAGTAGCCTGGCCATCAGCCAGTTCTGCCCCTTGCGGCCAAGCGCCTTTTCTGGCGGGTCTGCAACCAGGTGCGCCTCGCTGCACCAGTTGAGGGCGCCTTCGACCGGCGGCCAGGACAGGCTGGGCAGGCGGTCGAGGTAGCTTTGCGCCTCGGCGCTGGCCGCGAAGCTGCGCAGGGCATTCAGGATCGGCCTGCGGCGGATCGGGTTCAGGGGCGGGCGCACCGGATGCGTGGGCTCGCTTGTCCAGAAATCCTGGAACAGCGCCCCGGCCTCGGCCACGACGGGGCCGAGAGCGATGAGATCGAGGTCGTGGAAGTTGGAGGCCCGCGAGGCGCCGAAATAGGCATCGCCTATGTTGCGGCCGCCCAGGACGGCGGCCTCGCCATCGGCTATCCAGGCCTTGTTGTGCATCCGCCGGGTCATGGAGAACAGGCGCAGGCCCAGTTCGAGGCCACGGCGCAGGCTGCCCTTGGGCGCGCGGGTGGGGTTGAACAGCCGGACCGAGATGTTGGGATGGCCGTCAAGCGCCTGAAGCAGCCGGTCCAGGCTGGTGAAGCCGATGTCATCGAGGAGGAGGCGCACCTTCACCCCGCGGTCGGCGGCGGCCAGCACCTCGCCCAGAAGGAGGCGGCCTGTGAGGTCTTCTTCCCAGATATAGTACATCAGGTCGAGGCTGTGGCGGGCTTGGCGCGCGAGACTTCGGCGCGCGGCGAAGGCGGCCGTGTCGGAGGAGATGAGCGCCATGCCCGTGGACCCCGGATGCGCGGCGCAGAGCCGGGCGATGGCATCGGGGGATTCTGGAACGGGCTTTTCGGAGGCCCCGGTTTCCGGGTCTAGCGCGTGCATGGCAGGGCGGGCGCGGGGGGACGGGAGTGTGGCCGTTCGGCGATCATCGGCGGGGCCCCTGCGGCGTTGTGCGCCGCGGAGTCTTGCAGCGGTCGGCATGGATGACAAGGGTGGAGCGCGGGTGGCGGCTCTCGGCCTGTTGAGCGCGGGCGGGGTCGCGCCGGGGGGCGGGCTGGCCTATATTGCGGCCATGCGCCTGACCCGTCTGCTTCTTGCCCCCGCCCTTCTGGTTGCCCTGGCCTTGCCGGCCGCGGCCGAGAAGATTCCGCTTTCGACCCTGTCGGCCTATCTGAACGGGCTGACCACGTTGGAAACCGATTTCACCCAGATCAATGCCGATGGCACGATTTCGACCGGGACGCTTTCGATCCGGCGTCCGGGGCGGGCGCGGTTCGAATATGCGCCGCCCGACAAGAGCCTGGTGATTGCCGGGGGCGGCCAGGTGGCGATCTTTGACCCGAAATCGAACCAGCCGCCGGAGCAATACCCGCTGCCACGCACGCCGCTGAGCCTGATCCTGGCGGCCAAAGTGGATTTGGGGCAGGCCCGCATGGTGGTGGGCCATACCGAGGTGGAGAACACGACCCGTGTACGGGCACAGGATCCGGCGCATCCGGAATATGGCCAGATCGAACTGGTGTTCACGGCCGACCCGGTGGAGCTGCGCCAATGGGTGATCACCGATGACGCGGGAAACCAGACCACGGTGATCCTGGGCGAGCTGAAGAAGGGCGGGGCCATGCGGCCGAGCCTGTTCGACATCACTGCCGAGACGAAAAAGCGCGGGTTGTAGAGGCGGCTGGCGGGGGCTTGCGCGAGGCTCGCCTCGCGGGCCGTTTCGCGGTATCGTCGGCGCGATTGCGCACCGGAGATTTCCATGCCGCCGATTTCCAGACGGATGATCCTGGGCACGGGGCTTTTGGCCAGCCTGCCTCTGCCGCTTCATGCCGGCACTGATGCCGGGCGGGTCGAGCGGGCCGAGGGGCGAGCCTGGGCCGACCCGGACCGGAGGCTGACGGCGGATGCGCCGGTCTACATCGGCGACCATGTGGCGACGGCGCAGGAGTCTCGCCTGGCGATGCTGCTGGCCGGGACGACGCGCATCCTGATGGGGCCGCAGACCGATCTGGTGATCGACCGCTTTACCGCCGAGGCAGGGGGCGAACTTGTGCTGGGGTCGGGCGCGATGCTGTTCGACCGGCCCGAGGATGCGCCGAGGACACCGGTGGAGGTGCAGTCGGTCTTTGGCGTGATCGCGGTGCGCGGGACGCGGTTCTTTGCGGGGCCGAGCAAGGATGTCTTCGGCATCTTCGTCGAGCGCGGCACGGTGCAGGTGACCGGGGGCGGCGTGACGGTCGCGGTGGGCGCGGGGCTGGGCACCAACATCGCCGCGCCGGGGGCGCCGCCGACCGAGCCCGCGCCCTGGGGGCAGGCCCGGATTGACGCGGCGCTGGCTTTGGTGGGCGCCTAGGGCGCGGGCGCGTGGATCGCGACGGGGCCGAAGCCTTTCAGCGGGAGTTGGCCGAGGTTCTCCCACGGTTCTGATGGCAGGGCGGCGCAGAGCCCTGGGCCTGCGAGGATG
The DNA here is from genome assembly GCF_019623905.1 of Neotabrizicola shimadae. Classification (NCBI taxonomy): domain Bacteria; kingdom Pseudomonadati; phylum Pseudomonadota; class Alphaproteobacteria; order Rhodobacterales; family Paracoccaceae; genus Neotabrizicola; species Neotabrizicola shimadae. The sequence continues at coordinate 207,947 of NZ_CP069370.1, forward strand.
GGGCGGTCCAGGTCCTTGCAGGCCTGTTCCAGACGGGCGGCGAGGTTGATGGCGGGGCCATGGGCCGTGTAGTCGAGCTTTTGACCCTGGCCGACATCGCCCACGACGGCGGGGCCTGTCTCGATCCCGATGCGGGTGCGGCCGAGGCCCGCGTTCTGCGGGTCGGCGGCGAAGGCGGTGCCGAAGGCGCTGATGGCGCGGGCGCAGTCGAGCGCCTTTTGCGGGTGGCCGGGCAAGTCGAGCGGGGCGTTGAACAGCACATGCGCTGCGTCGCCCACGTACTTGTCGATCATGCCGCCGTGGCGGTGGACCAGTGTGGAGAGGCCATCGAAGTAGCGGTCGAGGATGGCGATCAGCCGGTCGGGCGGCAGCGCGGCGGTCTTCGCCGTGAAGCCTTCCAGATCGGTGAACAGGGCCGTGACCTCGCGCAGCTCGCCAGGCAGACGGACGAGTCCGGGCGCGGCGGCGAGGCGGGCGACGACGGCGGGGGCGAGGTGGCGTTCGAACCGTTCGCGCAAGCGGGCGGCGCGGCGGCGGGCCTGGATGATGCCGCCGGCGATGGCCGCGAGGCCGGTGACAAGCACGGTCAGGGCCGGGGCGACGGGGTCGAGGGCGAAGCCGCGCAGGAGGAAGAGCGACAGGGCCAGGGTGCTGGCCGCAAAGGTCGCGGCGAGGGTGGCAAGGAGGGCCGGTGCCATCGGCAGTGTCAGGGCTGCAGTCAGGACGGCGGCGGCGAGAGTGAGGGCGAGGCCTGCCTCGGCCAGGCCGGCCCAGGCGGGCCGCAGCAGGGGCTGGCCGGAGGCGAGCGTTTCGACCGCATCGGCCTGGACCTGCACTGAAGGCGCGACGGGGGTGGCAGCGGTCGGGCGGAAGAGGGCGAATTCGGGGGCGGTGAGGCCCACGAGCACGGTCTTGCCCTGCAGGAGTGCGGGATCGTCCAGCACTGCGCCCAGGGGCAAGCTGCGTTGCGGCCAGGTCGCCGGATCGGTCGGACGAATGCGGAAATCGGCGGTGGGGCCGAGCGGCATCCTGACCTCTCCCGCCGCGAGAGCGCCGTCGCCGAGGCGGAGCGCTGTTGCACCCTGACGGATCTGCGCGGCGGCGAGGGCGAAGCCTGCCACGGCGGTGTCGCCTGCCATGACGAGCAGCGGCGCGCGGCGGACAATGCCGCCCTGTTCGCCTTTCAGCGAGACGACACCGAGCGTTGCCCTGTCGGCCAGCACCGGGAAGGGTGCTTCCAGCCCCGCCGCGCGCCAGGGATCGACCGGACCGACCGGGCCAGACACCAGCAGGACTGCCGCAGGAACGGGCGACGGCGATGGCAGGTCGGACAGGGACGCTCCCAGGATGGCAGGAACCTCGGCAAGGGCCTGTGACAGCGGGATGTTGCCATCCGGCAGGCGACTTGCCCCGGCCTCGCCCGGCAGGCCGGCGAGGGCACGGGCCAGATGATCCGGCCCGGCACGGTCGGGGCCGGAGAGCACCGGTTCCACGGCCAGGACGGCAGGGCCACCTTCGGCAAGACGCGCGACCACCTGCGCCATACGCGCCCGGGGCCAGGGCCAGGGACCAAAGCGCGCGATGGCCTCGCTGTCGATGGCCACGACGAGGACCTCGCCGGCCGGCGCGGAGGCGGTGAGCGCGAGGGCCTCGTCCAGCGCCGCCTCGCGAAGGGTCTCGCGCGGCTGCGGCAAGAGCGCGAGCGCCCCGGCCAGCGCCAGCCCCGTGAGCCCCCACCTGAGCGGCGCAGGGTCAATCGGCATCGGGTTCGGCCAGCGCCAGAAGCCGGGTGGTATCGCAACGCCAGGTATCGCCGTCGCGCGTGAGCGCGCCTTCGGCGGTCAGCGTCTGGATCACCCGGTTCACCTTTGGCCGGCTGGCACCAAGCACGGCGGCCAGTTCCGACTGGCTGATCTGCAGGCTGAGGCTGGCGACATCCGGCAGACCGTCGCCGTTCAACTGGCGCAGCGTGAACAGAATGAACCGGGCCATGCGCGCCTCGAGCGGGTAGAGCGCGATGGATTCGAGTTGTTCGGTGGTTTCGCGCAGGCGGCGCACGAAATAGCGCGCCATCGAGGGCAGAAGGCGGGGGTGACGGTCGGACAGGCGAGCCAAGTCTGCGGCCAGGATCACAAGGCCCGTGGTGGGCACCAGCGCCACGGCATCGGCCGAGCGCGGTTCGTGATCGAAGACCGCCATTTCGCCAAGCGTGTCGCCCGGCCCCGCGTGGCGCAGGGTCAGCTCCTTCCCGCCCTGGGTGAGCAGGGACAGGCGGACGCGGCCGTCGTCGATGGCAAGAAGCCAGTCACCCGTATCGCCGCGCTGGAAGATCGTCTCGCCCGCCGTCCAGCCGCCGGGGCGCGCAATGGTGCCAAGATCACGCAGTGCAGCGTCATCCAGCGCCTCGAACAGCGGGAAGGACCGCCAGAACGATGCCTTCAAGTGCTGGGCCGGGCTGTTGCCCACAAGCGCCTCCGTGCCGCCGATGGCGCGAGACTGCCCTTGGGTCAGCCGCCACGCAAGGGGGTGTTCCCTGGGGAACAGCGGGCCGGTCGGGTTCGGGCGAAAAGGGTTTCACAGAAGGCGACGGACCTTCCCAAACCCTGAACATGGAGACTTGAAAATGGCATCCCTCATCGAAATCCGCGGCACCCTGGGCAGCGACGCCGAAGTCACCGATGGCACGCTGAACCTTGGCGGCAACCTGATCTCGGGCCTGACCGGCAATGACACGATCTTCGCCTATGCCGGCGACGACACCGTTTCGGGTGGCGACGGCAATGACGTGATCAACGACGAAAGCATCGCCGTGTTCGGGTCTGGCAACGACCTGCTGCTTGGCGAGGACGGCAACGACATCTTCAACGCCGGCGAAGGCGCTGACACGATGAACGGCGGATCGGGCATCGACTCGGTCTCGTACAGCCGGGCAGGCGGCGCGGTGAACATCGACCTGAACCGCACCAGCCAGACCGGCAGCATCGCCCAGGGCGACCGTCTGATCAGCATCGAGAACATCACCGGATCGAACTTCTCGGATGCGCTGCGGGGCGATGCTAATGCCAACCAGATCGCCGGCCTGAACGGCAACGACAACATCCGAGGCGAGGCTGGCAACGACAGCCTGTATGGCGGGTCGGGCAATGACGTGATCGACGGCGGCCTGGGCGATGACCGTGCCTATGGCGGATCGGGCAACGACCAGGTCTCGGGCGGTGAAGGCAATGACAGCCTGTCCGCGTCGGATGGCAACGACATCCTGCGCGGCGGCAACGGCAACGACACGGCCTTCGGCGATGCGGGCAACGACTCGATCCTGGGCGAGGCCGGCGCGGACAGCCTGTTCGGCGGGTCGGGCGACGACACAATGAACGGCGGCACCGAGAACGACGTTCTGAGCGGGTCGGACGGCAACGACGTGCTGGATGGCGGCGACGGCAACGACGCGATTTCGGCCGGTGTGGGCAATGACCGTGTGTTCATCAGCGGGGGCGCCGACACGATTTCGACCGGCGACGGATTTGACACCCTGGACTTTTCGCACATGGGGTCGCGGTTCCAGCTGCCCGGCACGTTCACCGTGATCGACATGAACTCGGGTGCCTTCGGTTCGACGACCTGGGTGGTGGCCGAAGCGGAGCATGTGCTGGGCACGGTCGCTGCCGACCGCATTACCGGCACGACGGGTTCGAACATCCTGGACGGCGGTTTGGGCAGCGACATCCTGAACGGCAACAGCGGGGCGGACTCGCTGATTGGCGGGACGGGTTTCGACACGATGGACGGCGGCAGCGGCGCTGACACGCTGTACGGCGGCGCCGACAACGACAGCATGTTGGGCGGCTTCGACAACGACGTGCTGAACGGCGGGGACGGCAACGACGTGATGGATGGCGGCTTCGGCCAGGACTTCATGAACGGCGACAACGGCAACGACCAGATGTTCGGCGGCCTCGACTCGGACCGGCTGCGGGGTCTGGAAGGCGACGACTCGCTGTTTGGCGGGTCCGGCAATGACACCACGGAAGGCGGAAACGGCAACGACAGCCTGGATGGCGGGTCCTCGGCCGATTTCCTGACCGGCGGCAGCGGGAACGATACCCTGCTTGGCGGGTCGGAGAACGACCAGCTGTTCGGCGAGATCGGCAACGACCGGATGATCGGCGGGACCGGGGCCGACCAGATGACCGGTGGTCTGGGGGCGGATACCTTCGTCTTCACCTCGACCGCGGACTCGCTGAACCAGATCGGCGGGAACGATGTGATCCTGGACTTCTCGGTGGTGGACGATCTGCTGGACTTCTCGGCCATCGACGCGAACACCGCGCTGGCCGGCGACCAGGCCTTCCAGCTGGTGCTGTCGGGGGTCGGAGCGGGGGCGATGTCCTTCGTGCAGCGGAACGGCGCGACCTTTGTGGAAGGTCACACCAACAGCGACGGGATCGCCGACATCGTGGTGCAGATCAACGGACTGGTGAACCTGACGCTGAACGACTTCATCCTGTGATCTCTGTCCCCTCAGACCTCAGGATGGCCCCCCGGACATGGTCCGGGGGGCGCTGTGCCTTGCGGGGGTCAGATCAGCGTCCAGTCCGACCGGGCGAGTGCGACAAGGGCGATGAGGGCGTTGGCTGTCATGTGGGCCTGGATGGCATCGGTCACCCGCCCGCGCCGCAGCGCCAGGAGGCCAAACACCAGGCCGGCGGCGGCGGCGGCAAACCAGCGGCCGTGCAGCAGGGCGAAGGTGGCGCTGGTGATCCCGAGCGCCAGCCAGCGGCGCCAGGGGGCGGGGCCATCGAGGCGGGAGAGGAGGTAGCCGCGGAAGAAGAGTTCCTCGACCACCGGCACAAGGACAGCGGTGCCAAGCAGGCGGAAGGCGACCCAAAGGGCGAAGCCCAGGCTGCCGAGGGTGGCGAGGCTGTCGTTCAGGGTGCCGGTTGCGGGCGGGGCGAAGATCACCCAGGCCGCGCCCACCACCCCGCCGAGGGCAAGCGACAGGGGATCGGGCGACAGAGGCAGTTGCCGCAGGGCGGGCCAGACGAACCAGAGCGCTGCGATGAGGACGAACGCCACCAGCGGATAGCCGAGCGCCGGCTCGATCAGGAAGGTCGAGGTCAGGATGCCGGCCAGCATCATGGCGATGAAGGGCAGGATCTGGGCTGCCACCGGATCGCGGCGCATGGGCAGGCCAGGACGTGCGATGGCGTTGGTGCGATGCAGCCAGGGGGTCGCCTGCACCACGGCGATGACGGCGAGCGTCAGGAGCGTAAAGAGGAACCAGCCGGCATAGGAGTGGAAGCCGTTGACCGCCAGGTCGGGCGAGACACGTGCCCCGATCCAGACCAGCGCCGTGATGCGCAGGACGTTGAGGATCCAGCTGGCCAGCAGGCCAAGCGGCAGGACGACGAGCCAGTAGCGCGGGAAGCGCAGGTCGGCGCGGAAGAGGTAGCCGTAGAGCGCGACGAAGGCGGTGATGAGGGCAAAGCCCTCGACGCCGGAACAGGGCTGGCCGATGCGCACGACAATGCCGCCAAGCGCGCTGTTGATGCCGATCTGGTAGAGCGCGGGATCGGAATAGACCTCGTCGCTGATGAGGTTCAACAGGTGTTCGACGGCGGCGAAGGTGATGCTGGAGAGCGCCGTCCAGTCCCACAGCGGCCGAACCGTCTCGGCCAGGTCTGGCAGGATGGCGGCGAGCACAAGGACGAGGGCGACGGAATAGCGGTTGTGGGCGATCAGGTGGTGCCAGGCAGAGCCAGGGGCCACCCAGGCGAGGCCGCCGACCATGGCCAGGGCTGCGCCAGCCAGCCAGTAGGGCAGGGCAGAGGCGAAATGGGCGCCAAGCTCCGGGCCCCAGCCTCGCAGGATCGGAATGAACATCAGCACGAGGCCGACGAAATGCAGCAGGGCAGGCCAGGTGCGGCGGGGAGCTGCCGCGACCTCGGCGAGGAAACGACGCAGGGCATCGGGCCAGGCGACAGCGATCAGGCCGCTGGCGGCAAGGACTACGATGGCACGTCCCATCAGGCTGCGCAGGAGGGTGCAACCGGCGGACCAGCCCGTCTGCTGACATTCGATGCTGGCGAAGAACTGGTAAGCGATGGCCAGGACGGCCAGTTCAACTAGGAAAAGCCCGGCAAGCAGGAACACACGGGACTGTCCGGTCCCGGAGACATCTCTCCTGCCCTGATCCATCGCGTTCCTCATGCCTCGGACCTAGCGGCCTGCCCGGGCACCCTTCAGGCGGGATTCGGGCGGAACCGCGGCAATCCGACCCTGCCGTCCCCCATGATACAGCGTGAAGAGCCCGGTCGCCACGACGATGCCCGCCCCGATGAGGGTGAGGTGATCCGGGAAGGTGCCAAACAGCATCCAGCCAAGCAGCAACGCCCAGATAAGCGCCGTATAACGGAAGGGCGCTATGGCGGCGATGCTGCCGACGCGCATCATCTTGACCACTGACAGATACCCGATCACCAGGAAGACGGCGGCACCGACGACCAGCGCCATTTCGTGCAGATTGACCGGCTGCCATCCGCGCACAAGCGTCACGCCAAGGCCGGTCAGCGCCACGGCCGCCGCTGCGAACACGGCCACGATGACAGACGGAAGGGATGCGGGCATCGCGCGGGTCGACAGGTCGCGCACCACGACGCAGGCCACGGAGGCCAGACCCATCACCGCCCAGATGTCGAACCCCGCCGTGCCGGGCCGGATGATGAGGAGCACCCCGCCCATGCCGACAAGGATAGCCACCAACTGAGCCGGGCTGACCCGTTCGCGGAAGAACACCGCCGCGGCCAGCGTGACCGCCAGCGGCATGGACTGCATGATGGCCGACAGGTTGGCCAGCGGCATCTGGGTGAGCGCGCCAAGGAAGAACACCGTTCCGCCGATCTCGGCCAGAGTGCGTAGCGAGAGCGAGGCAAGCGCCTTGCCCCTCGGCAGCATCAGCGCCCCGGTGACAACCGCGAGTGTTGCGAGCGCAGCGGTAGAAAAGGCCCCGCGCAGGGCGATGGCCTGGAACAGGGGGAGCGTCTCGGACACCGCCTTCATGCAGGTGTCGTTCAGCGTGAAAGCCAGCATCGCGATGTTCATGTAGATCGCGCCGCGGGTGTTGTCGGACATCGGCATTTCGGTCTCTCCCGAGGGAAAGGGCTATCAGCGCCGGTGGGGAAGGACCAGAGGCCGGGAAACAGGAAGCGGGTGGCTGATGTTGTGTTCGCGCCGCCAAGGGGGCGGGGCAAATGAAAACCCCCGCCGGTCTGGGCGGGGGTTTTCCTCTTTCAGGTCAGCCGAGGATCAGAGATCGCGGCTTTCGACGGTGTCCACGAGACCCGAGTCCGTATCGAACTCCATCACCTCGTCCATCGGGGCGGCCAGCGCAGCGGCGGTTTCCGCCTCTTGCCGGCGCGCCTCGATCACGTGGTGATCGCGATCCGAGGCAATCTTCTTCACGCGGCTGGTCGCCCCGCCGGTACCCGCCGGGATAAGGCGGCCGACGATGACGTTTTCCTTCAGGCCCACCAGCTTGTCGCGCTTGCCTTGAACCGACGCCTCGGTCAGCACGCGGGTAGTTTCCTGGAAGGAGGCCGCCGAGATGAAGCTGCGGGTCTGCAGCGACGCCTTGGTGATGCCCAGAAGCACCGGCTCGGCCTTCGCCTCGCGCATCCCGCGGGCGCGGGCCTTGGCGTTTTCCTCGTCCAGTTCGATCTTCTCGACCTGTTCGCCCTTCAGCAAGGTGGTGTCCCCGCTGTCGAGGATTTCCAGCTTCTGCAGCATCTGCCGGACGATGACTTCGATGTGCTTGTCGTTGATCTTCACGCCCTGCAGGCGATAGACGTCCTGCACTTCGTCGATCATGTAGTTGGCAAGCGCCTCGATCCCCATGATCCGCAGGATGTCGTGCGGAGCCGGGTTGCCATCCATGATGTAGTCGCCCTTCTGGACGAAGTCGCCTTCCTGGACAGGAATGTGCTTGCCCTTGGGGATCATGTATTCGACGGCCTGCAGCGTCTCATCGACCGGCTCCACGGTGATGCGGCGCTTGTTCTTGTAGTCCTTGCCGAAGCGGACGTAGCCGTCCATTTCCGCGATGATCGCGTGATCCTTCGGGCGACGGGCTTCGAACAGTTCCGCCACGCGGGGAAGACCCCCGGTGATGTCCTTGGTCTTGGCACCTTCGCGCGGGATACGCGCCACCACGTCGCCGGGGCGGATGTCCTGTCCGTCTTCGACGGAGAGGATCGCGTCCACCGACATCGGATAGGTGATCGGGTTGCCATTGTCGCCACGCACGGGCTCGCCCGTAGCGGGGTCCATGACGATCACTTCCGGCTTCAGGTCGCCGCCCTTGGGCGCCGAGCGCCAGTCGGAGACGATCTTCTGCGTCATGCCGGTGGCTTCATCGGTCTCTTCGCGCACCGAGAGGCCCGAGATGAGGTCCTTGAACCGCGCGACCCCCGCCTTTTCGGCGATGATCGGCAGGGTGTAGGGGTCCCATTCGAACAGCTTGGTGCCACGCTTGACCGCCTGGCCTTCCTTGACCAGCACCTTGGCGCCGTAGGTCAGCTTGTGGACGGCGCGGTCATTGCCCGATTCATCCACGATGGCGATCGACATGTTCCGGCCGATCACGATCTGCTCGCCATTGACGTTGGACAACAGGTTCGCGTTGCGGAACTCGATCTTGCCTTCCTGGCTGGCTTCCAGGAACGACTGCTGGCCGCCTTGGGCAATGCCGCCGATGTGGAAGGTGCGCATGGTCAGCTGCGTGCCCGGCTCGCCGATGGACTGGGCGGCGATGATGCCGACCGCTTCCCCGATATTGACGAGCGTGCCGCGGGCCAGGTCACGACCATAGCACATGGCGCAGACGCCTTCTTCGGCCTCGCAGGTCAGCGGGCTGCGGATGCGCGCGGACTGTACGCCGTGCGTGTGCACGAGGTCGGCCCTGCGTTCGTCGACCACTTCGCCGCGGGCGACGATGACCTCATCCGAACCCGGAACGAGGATGTCATCCGCCGCAACGCGACCAAGGATGCGCTCGGCCAGGGTCTGGACGACTTCGCCGTCGTTGACCGCGGGTTCGGCCGTGATGGCACGATCAGTGCCGCAGTCATGCACGCGGATGATGCAGTCCTGCGCCACGTCCACCAGGCGGCGGGTCAGGTAGCCGGAGTTCGCCGTCTTCAACGCAGTGTCCGCGAGGCCCTTCCGGGCGCCGTGGGTCGAGTTGAAGTACTCAAGAACGGTCAGACCTTCCTTGAAGTTCGAGATGATCGGCGTCTCGATGATCTCGCCCGAGGGCTTGGCCATCAGGCCGCGCATCCCGCCAAGCTGCTTCATCTGGGCGGGCGAACCCCGCGCGCCCGAGTGGGACATCATGTAGACCGAGTTCGGCTCCTTCTCGGCGCCGGCATCGTCGTACCGGACCGCAGAGATTTCGGCCATCATCTCGCCCGCCACCTTGTCCGAGCACTTGGACCAGGCGTCGACGACCTTGTTGTACTTTTCGCCCTGGGTGATCAGGCCGTCCATGTACTGCTGCTCGAACTCCTTCACCTGGTCGCGGACCTCATTCACGATGGTCCACTTGGTGTCGGGGATGAGCATGTCGTCCTTGCCGAACGAGATGCCGGCGCGGAAAGCCTCGCGGAAGCCCAGGCCCATGATCTGGTCGCAGAAGATCACCGATTCCTTCTGGCCGCAGTAGCGGTAGACTGTGTCGATGACGGTCTGCACGTCCTTCTTGCGAAGAAGGCGGTTGACCAGTTCGAAGGGCGCCTTGGCGTTCAGCGGCAGGAGGTTGCCAAGCCGCAGGCGGCCGGGCGTGGTGTCGAAGCGCTTCCAGACGATGTTGCCTTCGTCGTCGACCTGGCGCAGGCGGGCCTTGATGCGGGCGTGCAGGTGCACGGCCCCGGCGGCCAGCGCATGTTCGACTTCGTCGATATCGGCAAAGGCCATGCCTTCGCCGACCATGCCCTTGCGTTCCATGGTCACGTAGTAAAGGCCAAGAACCATGTCCTGCGACGGCACGATGATCGGCGCGCCGTTGGCGGGCGACAGCACGTTGTTCGTGGACATCATCAGGACGCGGGCCTCCAGCTGCGCTTCCAGCGACAGCGGAACGTGCACGGCCATCTGGTCGCCGTCGAAGTCGGCGTTGAAGGCCGAGCAGACGAGCGGGTGCAGCTGGATCGCCTTGCCTTCGATCAGGATCGGCTCGAAGGCCTGGATGCCCAGACGGTGCAGAGTCGGCGCGCGGTTCAGAAGGACCGGGTGTTCGCGGATGACTTCATCCAGGATGTCCCAGACCTCGGGGCGTTCCTTTTCCACCAGCTTCTTGGCCTGCTTCACGGTCGAGGACAGGCCCTTGGCTTCCAGCCGCGAGTAGATGAACGGCTTGAACAGTTCCAGCGCCATCTTCTTCGGCAGGCCGCACTGGTGCAGCTTCAGTTCCGGCCCGGTCACGATGACCGAACGGCCCGAGAAGTCGACCCGCTTGCCCAGCAGGTTCTGGCGGAACCGGCCCTGCTTGCCCTTCAGCATGTCGGACAGCGACTTCAGCGGACGCTTGTTGGTGCCCGTGATGACGCGACCGCGGCGGCCGTTGTCGAACAGCGCGTCGACGGCTTCCTGCAGCATGCGCTTTTCGTTGCGCACTATGATATCGGGCGCGCGGAGTTCGATCAGCCGCTTCAGGCGGTTGTTGCGGTTGATGACGCGGCGGTACAGGTCGTTCAGGTCGGAGGTCGCAAAGCGGCCGCCGTCCAGGGGGACCAACGGACGCAGTTCCGGTGGGATCACCGGAAGAACGGTCAGCACCATCCACTCCGGGCGGTTGCCGGATTCCAGGAACGACTCGACGATCTTCAGCCGCTTGATGATCTTCTTCGGCTTCAGCTCGCCAGTGGCTTCCTTCAGCTCTTCACGCAGCTGTTCGGCGGTGGCGTCGAGGTCGATCGCCGCCAGCATCTCGCGGATCGCTTCCGCGCCGATGTTCGCGGTGAAGGCATCGGCGCCGTATTGGTCCTGCGCGTCGAGGAATTCCTCTTCGGTCATCAGCTGCTGATAGGTCAGGTCGGTCAGACCCGGCTCGATGACGACGTATTTCTCGAAATACAGGATCGACTCGAGGTCACGCAGCGTCATGTCCAGCATCAGGCCGATGCGCGAGGGCAGCGACTTGAGGAACCAGATATGGGCGACGGGCGCGGCCAGTTCGATGTGGCCCATGCGTTCGCGGCGCACCTTCTGCAGCGTGACTTCCACGCCGCATTTCTCGCAGACGACGCCGCGATACTTCATGCGCTTGTATTTGCCGCAGAGGCATTCGTAGTCCTTGATCGGCCCGAAGATACGGGCGCAGAACAGGCCGTCGCGCTCGGGCTTGAAGGTCCGGTAGTTGATGGTTTCCGGCTTCTTGATCTCGCCATAGGACCACGACAGGATCCGCTCGGGCGAAGCCAGCGAGATCTTGATCTCGTCAAAGGTCTTGACGGGCGCAACCGGGTTGAACGGGTTGTTGGTCAGTTCCTGGTTCATTTCATAACCTTATGAATGTCGGCGGCGGGGGGGAAGTGGTGCGTGAAATCACGCACCCTACGGAGTCGCGGTAGGGTGCGTGCTTGCACGCACCGTTCCGGAAGGCTCCGTCACTCCTCCTCCGCATCCAGGAGTTCCATGTTCAGGCCGAGGCCGCGGACTTCCTTGACGAGCACGTTGAAGCTCTCGGGAACGCCCGCCTCGAAGTTGTCCTCGCCCTTGACGATGCTCTCGTACACCTTGGTCCGGCCGGCCACGTCGTCCGACTTCACGGTCAGCATTTCCTGCAGGGTATAGGCGGCGCCATAGGCTTCCAGAGCCCAGACCTCCATTTCCCCCAGACGCTGGCCGCCGAACTGCGCCTTGCCGCCCAACGGTTGCTGGGTGACGAGCGAGTACGGGCCGGTCGAACGGGCGTGCAGCTTGTCGTCCACCAGGTGGTGGAGTTTCAGCATGTACTTCACGCCCACGGTGACCTTGCGCGCGAACTTCTCGCCGGTGCGGCCGTCGAAGACCTCGGACTGGCCCGACTTGTCGAAGCCCGCCCGCATCAGCGCGTCGTTCACGTCGGCTTCCTTGGCGCCGTCGAAGACCGGGGTCGCGATCGGCACGCCACGGGTGACGAAGCCGGCCTTTTCGACCAGGTCTTCTTCGCCGAGGTCGCCGAAGGCGCCTTCATAGGTCTCGTCGCCATAGGCGAAGCGCATCGCCTCGCGCACCGGGGTCAGGTCACCCGACCGGCGATACTCTTGCAGGGCATCGTCGATCTTCAGGCCCAAGCCGCGCGCGGCCCAGCCCATGTGGGTTTCCAGGATCTGGCCCACGTTCATGCGCGACGGCACACCAAGCGGGTTCAGAACCAGGTCGACCGGGGTGCCGTCGGCCAGGAACGGCATGTCCTCGGCCGGAACGACCTTGGAGATGACGCCCTTGTTGCCGTGACGGCCGGCCATCTTGTCGCCCGGCTGCAGCTTGCGCTTCACCGCGACAAAGACCTTGACCATCTTCATCACGCCCGGAGGCAGATCGTCGCCACGACGCACCTTTTCGACCTTGTCGTCGAACCGGTGATCCAGGGCGCGCTTCTGCGCCTCGAACTGGTCGTGCAGCGCCTCGACTTCCTTGGCCTCGGCTTCTTCGCCCAGGGCGAGCTGCCACCACTGGCCACGGCTGAGGCCCGAAAGCAGGTCCTCGTCGATGGTCGAACCGGCCTTGACGCCCTTCGGCCCCTTGACCGCGACCTTGCCCATGATCAGCGACTTCAGACGCGAGTAGATGTTGCGTTCCAGAATCGCCAGCTCGTCGTCCCGGTCACGGGCCAGACGTTCGACTTCTTCACGCTCGATCTGCAGAGCGCGTTCGTCCTTGTCCACGCCGTGGCGGTTGAAGACCCGCACTTCCACGATGGTACCGTAGGCCCCCGGCGGCAGGCGCAGCGAGGTGTCGCGCACGTCGGACGCCTTTTCGCCGAAGATGGCGCGCAGAAGCTTTTCTTCCGGCGTCATCGGGCTTTCGCCCTTGGGCGTGATCTTGCCCACCAGGATGTCGCCCGGCTGCACCTCGGCGCCGATGTAGACGATGCCAGCCTCGTCGAGGTTGCGCAGCGCTTCTTCACCGACGTTCGGGATGTCGCGGGTGATTTCTTCCGGGCCGAGCTTCGTGTCGCGGGCGGCGACTTCGTATTCCTCGATGTGGATCGAGGTGAAGACGTCATCCTTCAGGATCCGTTCGGAAATCAGGATGGAGTCTTCGTAGTTGTAGCCGTTCCAGGGCATGAAGGCGACGATGACGTTCCGGCCCAGGGCCAGTTCGCCCATGTCGGTGCAGGGGCCGTCGGCCACCACCTCGCCACGGGCCACGCGGTCGCCCACCTTCACCAGCGGGCGCTGGTTGATGCAGGACGACTGGTTCGACCGCTTGAACTTGCGCAGGCGGTAGATGTCCACGCCCGGCTCGCCCGGTTCCAGCATCTCGGTGGCGCGCACGACGATACGGGTCGCGTCCACCTGGTCGATGACGCCGGCACGGCGCGCCATGATCGCGGCGCCCGAGTCGCGGGCCACCACGGCCTCGATCCCGGTGCCGACGAAGGGCGCGTCGGATTGCAGGAGCGGCACCGCCTGGCGCTGCATGTTCGAGCCCATCAGCGCGCGGTTGGCGTCGTCGTTTTCTAGGAACGGAATCAGCGAGGCCGCAACCGAAACAAGCTGCTTCGGCGACACGTCGATCAGGTCGATGGCATCCGGCGGGTTCAGCATGAATTCCCCGGCCTTGCGGCTGGAGATCAGGTCATCGGTGAACTTGCCTTCCGCGCTTTGCGCCGCGTTGGCTTGCGCCACGGTGTGGCGCATTTCCTCGGTCGCCGACATGTAGACCACGTCATCCGTGACCTTGCCGTCGATGACCTTGCGGTACGGGGTCTCGATGAAGCCGTACTTGTTCACGCGGGCAAAGGTCGCCAGCGAGTTGATCAGGCCGATGTTCTGGCCTTCCGGCGTCTCGATCGGGCACATCCGGCCATAGTGGGTCGGGTGAACGTCGCGCACTTCGAAGCCGGCACGCTCGCGGGTCAGACCGCCCGGCCCGAGGGCCGACAGGCGACGCTTGTGCGTCACTTCCGACAGCGGGTTGGTCTGGTCCATGAACTGCGACAGCTGCGAGGAGCCGAAGAACTCACGCACCGCAGCCGCAGCGGGCTTCGCGTTGATCAGGTCCTGCGGCATGATCGTGTCGATTTCGACAGACGACATGCGCTCCTTGATCGCGCGTTCCATGCGCAGCAGGCCGACGCGGTACTGGTTCTCCATCAGCTCACCGACGGACCGGACCCGGCGGTTGCCGAGGTGGTCGATGTCGTCGATTTCGCCCTTGCCATCGCGCAGTTCAGTCAGCGCCTTGATGCAGGCGATGATGTCGTCGCGGTCCAAAGTGCGCTGCGTGTCCGGCTTGGCCAGATCAAGGCGCATGTTCATCTTCACGCGGCCGACCGCAGACAGGTCATACCGCTCCTTGTCGAAGAACAGCGTGTCGAACAGCGCCGAGGCCGCTTCGACTGTCGGCGGTTCGCCGGGGCGCATCACGCGGTAGATGTCCATGAGCGCCGTATCGCGGCCCATGTTCTTGTCCGCCGCCATGGTGTTGCGGATGTAGGGGCCGACGTTGACATTGTCGATGTCCAGCACCGGAATCTCGGTGATGCCCTGGTCCAGGAGCAGCTTGACGGTGCCGCCCTTCGGCTCGCCGTCGCGATCGTAGTCCATCGTCAGTTCGTCGCCGGCTTCGACCCAGATCTCGCCGGTTTCCTCGTTGATGATGTCCTTGGCGACATAGCGGCCGAGGATGTGGTCGAACGGAACCAGAAGTTCGGTGACCTGGCCTTCGTCCTTCCACTTCTTGACCATGCGCGGCGTGGCCTTCTCGCCCGCCTTCAGGATCACTTCGCCAGTGGCCGCATCGACCAGGTCGTAGGACGGACGGGTGCCCGACACGCGGCTCGGGAAGAACCGGGTAACCCAGCCCTTGTTCTTCACATAGCGGAACATGATCGTGTCATAATAGGCATCCATGATGCCTTCCTGATCCATGCCCAAGGCATAGAGCAGCGTCGTCACCGGCAGTTTCCGGCGGCGGTCGATGCGCGCGAAGACGATGTCCTTGGCGTCGAACTCGAAGTCCAACCACGAGCCGCGGTAGGGAATGATCCGGCAGGCGAACAGAAGCTTGCCCGAGGAATGGGTCTTGCCCTTGTCATGGTCGAAGAACACGCCGGGCGAGCGGTGCATCTGGCTGACGATCACACGCTCGGTGCCGTTCACGATGAACGTGCCGTTCTGCGTCATGAGCGGCATGTCGCCCATGTAGACGTCCTGCTCCTTGATGTCCTTCACGGAGCGGGCACCGGTGGTTTCGTCGACATCGAACACGATCAGACGCAGCGTCACCTTCAAGGGCGCCGCATAGGTCAGGTCGCGCTGCATGCACTCGTCGACGTCATACTTCGGCTTCTCGAGTTCGTACTTCACGAACTCCAGCACAGCAGTCTCGTTGAAGTCCTTGATCGGAAAGACCGACTGGAAGGTGCCCTGGATGCCCTCGCCGTCCAGCGGCTTGTCGGCATCGCCGGACCGCAGGAACAGGTCATAGGAGGACTTCTGAACCTCGATGAGGTTCGGCATCTCCAGCACTTCACGGATCTTGCCATAGTAGCGGCGGATACGCTTCTGGCCAACGTAAGCTTGCGCCATGCTCGTCGTCACCTTTTCTCGTGTCGGGGGCGCATACCCGTCGGGTCCCGGGCAGCGCCGCCTGGCGAAGGGGGGCAGGTTCCATTCGTGCTTGCCCCACCCGAGGGGCCGCTCCCGAACCTGCTACCGCACCTGGGAACGGGCTTTCGCAAAAGCCCCTTCCAAGACGCGATTTGGCTGGGGATGGAACGCTCCATCCCCAGCCAGAAACCGTGCTGCGGGCAAGGCCCGCAGGCGCGATTACTTCAGCTCGACCTTGGCGCCAGCCTCTTCGAGCTTCTTCTTCATGGCTTCGGCGTCGGCCTTCGAGGCCTGTTCCTTCACCTTGCCACCGGCCTCGACGAGGTCCTTGGCTTCCTTCAGACCCAGACCGGTGATCGCGCGAACTTCCTTGATCACGTTGATCTTATTGGGGCCGGCGTCGGTCAGGACGACGTCGAACTCGGTCTTTTCTTCTTCAGCCGGGGCGGCAGCGCCACCAGCGGCCGGACCAGCAACCATCACAGCGCCGCCAGCGGCGGGCTCGATGCCATACTTGTCCTTCAGGATGGTCTTCAGTTCCTGAGCCTGCAGCAGGGTCAGGCCAACGATTTCTTCGGCGAGTTTGTTCAGATCAGCCATTTTTCCGTTCCGTTCGTTCAGATGGGTTCCAACGTGCGGGTGTCAACCCGACGCCGACAAGGGATTGCTTCAGGCGGCTTCCCGCTCCTCAAGAGTCTTGAGGATGCCCGCGATGTTTGCAGCAGGCGCGCCAATGGCCCCGGCGATGTTCGACGCGGGCGCACCGATGCAGGACACGATCTGAGCGATGAGCTCTTCACGCGACGGCATGGCGGCCACGGCTTTCACACCGGCCTGGTCCAGAACCGCATTGCCCATGGCGCCGCCAAGGATCACGAACTTGTCGTTCGACTTGGCATAGGCCTCGCAGACCTTCGCCGCAGCGACGGGGTCTTCCGAGAAGGCAAGGACGGTCATGCCCTTGAGGAGGTCACCCATGCCGACGCCGGGCTGTCCTTCAAGAGCGATCTTGGCGAGCTTGTTCTTGGCAACACGGACCGACCCCCCGACTTCGCGCATCTTTGCGCGGAGGGTCTGCATCTGAGCAACTGTCATGCCGGTGTAGTGGGCAACCACTACCACGCCAGAGCTTGCGAAGATCTGGCCGAGTTCCTCGACCACTTTCTCTTTCTGGGCTCTATCCACAGTTACACTCCAAGTTTGGGGGTTTCCCCCCGGCTCTCTTCTGCCGACCGAATGGTCGGCGTTTCGGTCCGCGACGGTTCCGAAACCAAGATCGCCCAAGGGCGACTTCAATCCCGTTCCCCATCTCAGGCAGGATATTAAGGCGTTTGCGCGCCACCGGCCGTCTCGGACAGGACCGGGCTGGGATCTCTCCTTCGCCCGGCCATCCCCGCGTTGCGGCGGGGAATCTCGTCGGGCGGGTCACCCCGCCCGGATCATCAATGCGTCGTGGCCGACGACAGATCCAGGCTCACGCCAGGCCCCATGGTCGAGGACAGCGAGACCTTCTTCAGGTAGGTGCCCTTGGCGCCCGACGGCTTGGCCCGGCTGACGGCATCGACGAAGGCGCGCACGTTCTGTGCGAGCTTTTCATCATCGAACGACACCTTGCCGACGCCGGCGTGGATCACGCCCGCCTTTTCGACCTTGAACTGGACTTCGCCGCCCTTGGCATTCGCCACGGCCGTCTTCACGTCCATCGTCACCGTGCCGACCTTGGGGTTCGGCATCAGGTTGCGCGGGCCGAGGATCTTGCCCAGACGTCCGACCAGCGGCATCATGTCCGGCGTGGCGATGCAACGATCGAACTCGATCTTGCCGGCCTGGATGGATTCCATCAGGTCTTCGGCGCCGACGATATCCGCTCCAGCCGCCTTGGCTTCATCAGCCTTGGCACCACGCGCAAACACGGCGACGCGGACAACCTTGCCGGTGCCGTTCGGCAGCTGGACCACGCCGCGGACCATCTGGTCCGCGTGGCGCGGGTCAACGCCCAGGTTCATGGCGATTTCCAGCGTCTCGTCGAACTTGGCCGACGCGGCGCCCTTGATCAGCTTCACGGCGTCCTCGACCGAGAGGTTCGCCTTGCCTTCGAACTGCGTGCGCGCAGCCTTCGAGCGCTTGCCAACATGTGCCATGGCTTACCCCTTGACCTCGATACCGCAGGACTTGGCCGAGCCGAGGATGATGTTCATCGCCGCCTCGATCGTGTTGGCGTTGAGATCCTTCATTTTCGTTTCGGCGATCTTGCGCACCTGGGCGACGCTGATCGTGCCAGCCACTTCGCGGCCCGGCTTGGTCGAGCCCTTGGCACGGTTGCGCTTGCCCACCGGCGGAAGGCCGGCAGCCTGCTTCACCAGGAACGACGCCGGCGGCGTCTTCAGTTCAAGGCTGAACGACTTGTCCTGGTAGTAGGTGATGATCACCGGGGTCGGGGTGCCGGGCGGCAGGTCGGCGGTCTTCGCGTTGAATTCCTTCACGAAGGCCATTATGTTCAGGCCGCGCTGACCCAGGGCCGGGCCCACGGGCGGCGAAGGGTTGGCTTGCCCCGCCTTAACTTGCAGCTTGAGGCTGCCGATCACTTTCTTGGCCATGTGGCCGCTCCTTCTGTCACTGTCCCGATGGGGACGAGTTTAGCGGTCCGGTCCGAAGGGCATCGCCCCGCTCGCCTCCCGCGCACCACACGTCAGATGTTCTTGGACACCTGCGTGAATTCCAGTTCCACGGGCGTCGGACGCCCGAAGATCGAGACCGAGACCTTCAGGCGGCTGTGCGCCTCGTCCACGTCCTCGACCATTCCGTCGAAGCCCTCGAAGGGCCCGTCGGTGACCTTGACCTTTTCGCCCACATCGAAGCGGATCAGGTTGCGCGGCGCTTCCTGGCCTTCTTCGACCCGGTTCAGGATCGTGTTGACCTCGCCGTCCCGCATCGGCATCGGCTTGCCCTGGGGGCCCAGGAAACCGGTGACGCGGTTGATCGACGAGATCAGGTGGTAGCCGCGGTTCGACATTTCCATGTGAACCAGCACATAGCCGGGCATGAATCGACGTTCCGAGGTCACCTTCTTGCCGCGGCGGACCTCGATCACTTCCTCGGTCGGCACCAGGACCTCGTCGATCTCGTCCTCGAGACCCGCGTCCTTCACCGCCGTCCGGATCTGCTCGGCAACCTTCTTCTCGAAGTTCGAGAGAACGGAAACCGAATACCACCGCTTGGCCATGCGCCCTGAACCCTTCCCTTGCAGGGTTTCCCCCGCGCCTTGTCGGAGATCGGAACAAAAAACAGCGCGCAGGTCCGAATCGCTGCGCGCCCTTGTCCGGTCAACTCGGGGCGGCACATAGCCCCGCTTGATTTCCGTTGCAAGCGGAAACGGCCTATCGCCCTTCCGCAGTCGCGCGTCAGCCGTGGAAGAAGCTCAGGACGAAGGTCAGGCCCCAACGGATGACAATGTCCACCAAGCTGAAGAAAGCCGCCGTCAATGCAGCCATCAGGAAAACCATCAGCGTGGTCAGCAACACTTCGCGGCGAGTCGGCCAGACGACCTTCGCGATTTCACCGCGGGCCTGCTGGAGGAACTGAAAGGGGGTGGTCTTCGTTGCCATTGCTCGGGGGTCCCGTTACCGCGTTGGGGCGAGATACGCGCTTGTTGCGGGAATTTCAAGCGTTGGCACCAAGGCGCGCGGCCTGGCGGCGGGGCCTCGCATTTCCGCGTGCCCATGCTATATATTCATTGTCCGCAGTGTGAGGCGTTCCATGTCCTTCGACAAGCCAATGGCCATCCCCGGCGCGCCGGGTTCGGATGACGATGGTTGCGCGACACTTTCGGCCGATGACATGATGGTGCAGGCCACGGCTGCCGCGGCCTTCCTGAAGGCCCTGTCGCATGAAGGGCGGCTGATGATCTTGTGCCATCTGTCCTCGGGCGAGAAGTCGGTGACCGAGTTGGAGCAGAAGCTGGGCTCGCGCCAGGCTGCCGTCAGCCAGCAGCTGGCGCGGCTGCGGCTGGAGGGTCTGGTCAGTTGCCGCCGCGACGGGAAGGCAATGTACTACTCGATCCAGGATCCGAAGGTGATCCGCATGATCGACCTCGTCTATGACATGTTCTGCCGCGAACCGCGTCTGGCCTGAAGCCGAGGGCGGTCAGCCCCGCCCGACATACGGCATGTCCCGCGCCATGATGGTCAAGAACGGGATGTTCACGTCCAGCGGCAGCCGCGCCATGTGCAGCACTGCTTCGGCCACATGGGCCACGTTCATCACGGGCTCGACGCGGACGCTGCCATCGGCCTGAGGAACACCGCGCGTGAACTGTTCGGCCATCGAGGTCAAAGCATTGCCGATGTCGATCTGCCCGCAGGCGATATCAAACTTGCGCCCGTCCAGGCCAAGCGTCCTCGTCAGCCCCGTCACGGCGTGTTTCGACATGGTGTAGGGTACCGATCCCGGCCGTGGCACATGGGCCGAAATCGAGCCGTTGTTGATGATCCGACCGCCCTGGGGGGCTTGCCGACGCATCTGGCCAAAGGCCGCACGGGCGCACAGAAACATGCCGGTGATATTTACGGCATTCACCGCCATCCAGTCCTCGACCGCGATTTCGTCGATGGGCGCGGCCTTTGCGGACATCCCGGCGTTGTTGAAAAGCACGTCCAGACGACCCCAGGCGGCCACGGCCCTGCCGAACGCTTCCTCGACCTGCGTCGGATCGGTTACGTCGCAGGGCAGGATCAGCGCAGCGGTGTGGCCCTCGGCGGTTTCCTCCAGCGCGATGGCGCGCCGGCCGATCAGGCCGACTTGCCAGCCCTCACGCAGGAACAGCCGTGCCGTGGACCGGCCGATGCCGCTGCCCGCCCCGGTGATCAGGATCGTGGGCATGGTCAATCCGCGCCCGCCGCGGTGGCAAACTTCTCACGGAACTCGGCCCGGTCAGGGAACAGGCGGCCATGGCGCGCCAGCAATTCCTCCACCTCGGCCGCCTTGCCGGCCTGGCGCGATACCGTGGCCAGGCGTTCCAGCGCATCGGGCCGCTCGGGCGATAGAGCAACCGCCTTCACCAGCGCCTCGTGAGACAGGTCGATCCGCCCTTCCTTGCGCGCCGCGCGCGCCTCGAACATCAGGATGTCGCAATCGCGGTCTGCAATTTCCCGGTTCTTCACGCAGGTCTGCAGGATCTCGACATTGCGGTTCAGCTTGGCCAGTTCCTTCAGGATCGCCAGAAGACGCCCCACAGGCTGCCGCCCCGCCCCACGCCCGACCTCGGGCGTGTCTGCCACCGGGGCAAAGGCCACTTCCGCCGGCGCCGGAGCCGCCTTGGCCGCGGGCGCGCCAGCCGAAAGATAGCGGTCCATCACATTGCCCATGATCCGGTCGACGATCTTGTTGGACACATGGCGATAGTCGTTCTTCGACCAGACCTGCGACGGTTCGGAAAGCGTCACGAATTCATACGAAGGGAAGTAGTCCACCCCCTCCTTGCCGATCAGGAACTCGTCCAGCGCCGCGCGCTGCACCGACTTGGAATAGGTGTTTGCGATCAGCACATCCATGTCGCGGAACGTGGCCAGCAGTGGCACGGGCGATACGGTGACCAGCATCTTCATCGGCTTCTTGCGATGCTTCATCAGCAACGCATGAAGTGCGTTCAACCCGTCCAGAATGTCATGATAGCTCAGCACCCGGAACTCGAACCGTTCCGGCTCGGCGTTGATCGAGCTCAGCGGCGGCGCGATGTTGAGGTAAAGCCCCAACTTGCGGTCGAACCACGTCTCCACATAGCCAAGCGTCAAGATGATCACATCGGCTTCGGCCACAGCGGCCATGCCATCCAGGTAGCGGTGGCGGAAGTCTACGATCTTGTCGACCGGGAATTCCAGTTTTGCCATGCCGAGCTGAAGGTCGAAGAACTTGTCCGTGCCAGCCGGATACAGCACTGCTGCGCCGGGGAATGTCTCGCGCTCCAGCGCCCAACGGATCTCGTTCAGGACCGAATGGATCGAGTACTTGTTGAAGAAGTTCGCCCCGTCGTCGATCGACTCTCCGATCTCGCCCAACTGGAACTCGCGGCTCAGAATGCGCTTGCCGGCGGCCTCAAGCGCCCGCTCCACGTTGCGCGCAAAGCAGGAGCCGATGGCGAAGATCGTGTCATCCGGGCCGATGCGGAACGAGGGCCGCGCTGCAGGCTGCGCCATGGGGTAAAGCCGGTCGCCATCCTTTTCCGGGGTCGGATAGCGGCGAAGGTCGTTCTTCCGAGCCCGCTGAAACGCGGTATGCGCGGAAATGCGTTCGATGTTCCGGTCCTCGGACATATGAACCTCTCGATGCCTCAAATGCGGACGGTCGGCGCCACCCGTTCTGCGTTTCGCGGAATGAAACCCCATGCTGTGGCATTTGGAAACCCCTTTCCGGCAAAACTGCGGCGCAAGGGTGCTTGACGCTTCATGCATCTGCGCGCGACTGCTAGCCTGCGACGAAAAAGAAGCAGCAGCAGGCACCGGCAGCATGGCCATCCAGTTCGATTACACGGTCCCCGACATCTCGGGCGGCGTCGGCGACCGCATTGCACTGGTCGAGGGTGCAATCGTCGTGCCGCCCGCCAAGGGTCTGGGCAACCAGTCGGTTCAACGCTCGGGCGTTCTGACGCCCGATGGCCGTCTGGTCGAGGAAGGCATCACTTGGCGCGGCCAGACCCCGGTCACCATAGCCCCGGCCATGCCCCCGGGCGAACTTGCCGATCTCAAGGGAACTTGGATGTTCCTCGGGCCGCTCTTTGGCCATTTCGGCCATTTCCTGGTGGAAAGCATCTGCCGCATCTGGGCCTTCGGTCCGCTGAAGGACAAGATCGACGGCGTGATCTACGTCCCGAAATTCCAGAACCGGCCAGATCACGTCGCCAATGTCTACCGCCCCTTCCTTCAGGCGCTTGGTGTCACCGCGCCGATGGTCAACCTGGAAGACCCCACCCGCGTTGAACGGCTGTATGTCCCCGCACAGGGCTTCGGCATGTTCCAGATGATCGAGGGCGCGCCGGAATACCGCGACTTCGTTCGCGCCCATGCCGGCAAGGGCATCGAACCCAAAGGGGCGGAAAAGATCTACATCTCGCGTTCTGCCCTGCCGGCCATCCGCGGCTCGGTCCTGGGAGAAAAGCGGCTGGAAGCCCTGCTCGAAGCAGAAGGCTACGAGGTCTTCCATCCCCAGAAGCACCCGCACGACGCGCAGATCGCCGCCTACCGCGCCGCTCGCCAGATCGTTGGGGTGGACTGCTCGCCCCTGCACCTTCTGGCGCTGGTCGGCGACAAGGAGCAGAAGACCGGCATCGTCGCTCGCCGCGACGGCGACCTCGACCAGTATTTCGCCCGCCAGATCCGCGCCTTCCAGGGCGCCGAGGCGTGGCCCATGAACTTCCTGATCCGCAACTGGATCGAGGCCGATGCCACGCGACCCTCGCGCACCTCCTGGGGCGAGGTTGATTTTACAGCCCTGCATGGTGCGCTTCTGAAGGCCGGGCTTATTGCCAACCCCGAACCATGGCCGCGCCTGACCGAAGCCGAAATCGCCGAGGAAGTCGCCCGCATCGGCGCCGGCGCCCAGACCACGTTCAAGCCCTATGAAGGACCAAAGGGAAAGGCCCCCTCCGATGCCGACTGATGCACCGACGATCAAACGCCTGGAAACCTTCACCGACGATTTCGTCTGCTTCGTCAAGGTGACGGACTGCGAGGGTGGCATCGGCTGGGGCCAGACATCGACCTATTGCGCCGACATCACCGCGCAGGTCTTCCACCGCCAGGTCGCGCCGCATGTGCTGGGCAAACCCACGGACGACATTCTCGCCCTGGTGCGCCATGTCGAGGAGAAGGAACACAAGTTCCCCGGCTCCTACCGGTGTCGGGCGCTCGCCGGCCTTGATACCGCACTTTGGGATCTGCTGGGCAAGCGGCAGGGCAAGCCGGTGGTCAGCCTTCTGGGTGGCACACCGGGCCGTGTGCGCGCCTATGCCTCCTCGATGAAGCGTGACATCACGCCCGTGGACGAAGGCACCCGCCTGGCCCGCCTGCGCGACGAAAAGGGCTTCACGGCCTTCAAATGGCGCGTGGGCGCCGAATGCGGCCACGATGTGGACGAATGGCCCGGCCGCACCGAAGAGGTCATCCCCGTGGTCTCGAAGATGCTGGGCGATGGCATGGACAAGCTGGTGGACGGCAACTCCGGCTTCTCGCCCACCCGGGCCATTGAAGTCGGCCGGATGCTGGAACAGCATGGCATCGGCCATTTCGAGGAACCCACGCCCTATTGGGAGCTGGACCAGACAAAGGCCGTCACCGAGGCCCTGGCCATCGACGTGACCGGGGGCGAGCAGGACAACGACCTGAACGTCTGGCGCATGATGATTCAGGGCGGCGTGGTGGACGTGGTTCAGCCCGATGTGATGTACATGGGCGGGATGAGCCGCACACTGCTGGTTTGCGACATGGCCCACCGGGCAGGGATTCCCGTCACGCCCCATGCGGCGAACCTGGGCCTTGTGACCATGTGCACCATGCACCTTCTGCGGGCAATCCCGAACCCTGGCAAGTATCTGGAGTTCTCGATCGAGGGGCTGGATTACTATCCCTGGCAGGACGGATTGTTCCTGGGCGATCCCTACCGGATCGAGGATGGCGACGCCATCGTGACCGACGCGCCGGGCTGGGGGGTTGGGGTCAGCCCCGACTGGCTGTCCAGATCGCGCTACGCCGTGTCAGAACGGGGCTGATGTAGCTGCCCCGCTGGATCGCCTTGCAATCCGAGTGAAGCCAGGATTCTTCGGATTCCTTTTGTGTTCCAGGGCCTTGTGCGACAAGCGCGAGCCTGGACAGCTCCGCAAGCCGCTTCGGGGCAATCGCCGAGCCCTGGTCAGGGTGTGAGCGCGGCTATCAGAGCCTCGACATCGGCCTCGGTCGTGCACCAGGAGGCGACGAGCCGCGCGGCCTCGCGCCTCGGTTCGGCGGGCATGTCGTAATAGACCGCCCCTGCGGCACGGGCGGGGCCGTGCCGACCTTCGGGCCAGTCGGCAAACACGATGTTGGCTTGCGCCGGATGCAGGAGCCGGGCACCCGGCAGCGCGGCCACCTTTTCGGCCACCAGCCCGCCCATACGGTTGGCGTGCATCGCCAGCCGCAGCCAGAGCCCTTCGGCGAGATAGGCCTCCATCTGCGCCGAGAGATAGCGGTGCTTGGAAAAGAGATGCCCGGCCCGCTTGCGCCGCAACTCGAATTCCCAGGCCTTCGCGGGATCGAAGATCACCACCGCCTCGACCCCCATCAGCCCGTTCTTTGTTCCGCCGAAGGAGAGAACGTCAACGCCGGCTTTCCAGGTCATGCCCGCCGGGCTGCTGGCGGTGGCGACCAGTGCATTGGCGAAACGCGCGCCGTCCAGGTGCACGGGTATGCCCGCCTCGCGGGCCATCGAGGACAGCGCAGCGATCTCGGCCGGGGTGTAGACCGTGCCGGCTTCGGTGACGTTGGTGAGGGTCAGGATGCCCTTCTGCACCGAGTGCACGCCGCCCGCGCCGGTGCGCGCAAGCACGGGCGCCAGGGTTTCAGGCGTCATCTTCCCATGCGCGCCGGGAACCAGAACGAGTTTGGCCCCGGCGGTGTAGAATTCCGGCGCGCCACATTCGTCCTCGGCCACATGGGCATGGGTATGACAGAACACGGCGCCCCAGGGCGGGCAGAAGGTGGCCAGCGCCAGCGCATTGGCCGTCGTGCCGGTGGGGACCAGGAAGACGGCGGCTTCGGGTGCCTCGAAGATCTCGCGCAGTCGGGCGGTGACGTGAGCCATGATTTCGTCTGCGCCATAGCCGCGGGCATAGCCTTCATTGGCGCGAGCCAGTGCGGCCAGAACCTCGGGCGGCACGGGCGATCCGTTGTCGGAGGCGAAGAACATGGGGTCACTCCCTTGCAAGGCGGGGGCGAGACTGCACCGACGCGGGCGGAATGGCCAGAGGGCGTGCGGGGAACGAATCTTCTGCCAAAACTCGGGGTGTCGCGGGGTCAGCCGATGCCCTGACCGGTCCAGTCGCCGGGGATGACGTAGTCGTCCCAGTCATCCTCGGGCACCGATCCTTCCGGCAGGGTCCATCCCTTCACCGACTGGCCGGCCTTGTGGGTGCTGTCGGGGTCGCCTGTCACCAGCGGATGCCAGTCGGGCAGTGTCTCGCCCTGCCAGAGCAAGCGGTAGGCGCAGGTGGCGGGCATCCAGTAGGCGATCTTCGGCAGGCTTTTCGGCGTGAGCCGCACGCATTCCGGCACATGGGCGAAGCGGTTGCCATAGTCGGAACAGCGGCAGGTCTCGCCATCCAGCAGGCGGCAGGCGATGCGGGTGTATTCGACCTCGCCGGTGTCTTCGTATTCCAGCTTGTTCAGGCAGCATTTGCCGCAGCCGTCGCACAGCGCCTCCCATTCGGCAGGAGTGAGCTTCTTCAGGGGAACGGTTTCCCAGAACCGGGCGCGGAGCTTGGACATGGGGCGGACCCTGCGCCGGGGCAGGGAAAAAGGGAAGGGGTCAGAGTACGGAGAGGATCTCTCGCGCGCGGCTGCAATCGGCCGACATCTGTGCGATGAGGCCGGGCAGGCTGTCGAACTTCATTTCGGGGCGCAGGTAATCGACGAAGGCCACCGAAAGCTGCTGGTCGTAAAGATCGCCCGAGAAATCGAAGAGGAAGGTTTCCAGGTTCGGACGGTTCTCGCCGAACATCGGGCGCACACCCAGGCTGGCGGCGCCGATGAAGCTGCCGGTGTAGGGGCCGGTCAGCACATCGACCTTGACGGCATAGACGCCAAGGCGGGGCAAGTGCAGCCCGTCCACCGACATGTTGGCGGTGGGATAGCCGAGGTCGCGACCGCGCTTTTCGCCGTGGATCACCATGCCTTCGATGCGGTGCCAGTGGCCCAGCATCGCGGCGGCATCGCGCGGGCGGCCTTCGGTGAGGGCGCGGCGGATCGCGGTGGAGGAGATCTCTTCCCCCGATTCCTTCATCAGGGGAGCGATGGTAACTGCAAAGCCGTGCTCACGCCCAAGGGCGGCCAGGTCTTCTGCCGAACCGGCCCGGCCCTTGCCAAAGCGGAAATCCTCTCCAACGACGACATGCGCAAGGCCCAGGCCATCGGCCAGCACTTCGCTGGCGAAGGCTTCGGGGGTCAGGCCGGCCAGAGTGGCGTCAAACGGCAGTTCGAACAGGTGTTGCACACCCAACTTGGCCAGGCGGCTGGCCCGGGCCTCGGGGTTCATCAGGCGAAAGGCGGGGGCGGTGGGGGCAAAGTACTGCCGAGGATGGGGTTCGAAGGTGACCAGACCCAGGGGCCCGTGGCCGCGGGCCAGCGCGATGACTGACTGATGGCCGCGGTGGACGCCATCAAAGTTGCCCATGGCAACCGACGTGCCGCGGGTGGCCGGATCGAGCCCCTGCCAGGTGCGGTGAATCAGCATGTGTCCCCGGTTTCCGGGGCGTGATCCCCGTTGGTCGCGTCAGTCGAACTTGCGGCTTGGCGCCAGAACCAGCGCCTCGCCCTTGAGGACCATGGTTTTACCCACCGAGCAGTGGGTTTCAAGGGTGACCCGCCGCTTTGCGTGGTCGATGGCCAGCACCTTGACCTCGGCCGTGACCCGGTCGCCGGGGCGGACGGGGGCGAGGAACTTCAGCGACTGGCCCAGGTAGACAGTGCCATGGCCGGGCAGCTGCTCGCCGATGACGGCGCTGATCAGCGCGGCGGTAAGCATCCCGTGCGCGATGCGGCCTTCGAAGATGGTGTCCTGGGCATAGCCTTCATCCAGATGGACGGGATTGCGGTCGGTCGAGACCTCGGCGAACAGCTGGATGTCGCGGTCCGTCACCTCCTTCGTGAGGCTGCGGGTCATGCCGATTTCAAGATCTTCGATGCAGATCGTGCCGCGCGGCAGGTTGTGAGTGGTGTCAAGCATCATGGCTGGTCCCGTCTGGATAGGAGAGTCCTAGCACATGCTGCGGCGCAGCGCAATTCCATCGCGCAAGAATACTTCGCCTGCTCCACTTTGGTCGTAACAAAGTTGCTTTGGCTTAGCGGAGATGGCCGATGGTGAAGGTGGGGGACATCATCTTCTCGTTGAGCCAGGTTTCGAGCAGGGCCTTGTCGGGGTTGTCGGAATCGGGGCCGAAGGATTCGGCGTCGATGCCGCCCGAGACGTAGAGCGAGTCGATGCCTTCGCCCATGGCGCCCTGGATGTCGGTGGCGATGCCGTCGCCCACGGCGAGAAGCTGGGCGTCGTCCTTCAGGCCAAGCCGGGCGAGGCGGCGGCGGGCGAGGTCGTAGATCGGCGGGTGGGGCTTGCCGAAGTACAGCGCCGAGCCGCCCATTTCCTCGTATTCGCGGGCCAGCGCGCCGGCGCAGTACAGGAGCTTGTCGCCGAAGTGGACCACGATGTCGGGGTTGGCGCAAAGGAAGGGCAGGCCGAGGGTCTTTCCCATCAAAAGCTCTCCCCGGTAGTCGGCCGGGGTCTCGGAGAGGTCGTCGCGCAGGCCGGTGCAGACGATGCCCTCGGCGTCCTGAAGCTTGCTGACGCGCTGGACCTTTGGCTGGCTGGCGGCCAGTTCCGCCAGGTCCTGGGCGAAGTCGGTGTAGAAGGGTTCATCCTTGGGCGCGCCGATGGGATAGACCTTGCGGCCCACGGCGCCGGACAGAAGCGCATACTGCGCGGCATCGCCCGAGGAGACCACACCATCCCAGGCGTCGCGCGGCACGCCAAGGCTATCCAACTGGGCGATGACCGAAGAGGCGGGGCGCGGGGCGTTGGTCACGAGCATGACCTTGCCGCCGGTGCGGCGGAAGCCCTGCAGCGCGGCGACCGCAGCGGGGAAGGGGCGCTTGCCGTCGTGCAGGCAGCCCCAGAGGTCGCACAGGAGCGCGTCGTAGCGGGGGGCGATGGCGGCGAGGGAAGGGATGATCTCGGTCATGGCGGGCTCCTCTGTTGCCCCGTTGTGGCCGCTGGCGCGCAGGAAGGGAAGGGCGGGATTGCCTGCCGGCTGGGCGCACTTATATTCTTTGTGTCGAATGTGATGGGGGGGGACGATGCGCCTGACTGCCCGGATGCTTCTTGTCGCGGCGCTTGCGCTGCCGGTCCTGCCTGCCGGCGCGGGCGAGGTCGTGGTGACGCAGATGTCGGTCGAGGAGATGAAGGCCAGTGGCGCGCTGGTGGTGGACATCCGCACGCCCGAGGAATGGGCAGAGACCGGGGTGATCGAGGGGGCGAAGCTCGTCACCTTCACCGATGCTGAGAGCTTCCTGGCAACGGTGGGGCCGGATCTGGCGGACGGGCGCGACCTCGTTCTGGTGTGCCGGTCGGGGCGGCGAAGCGGTGCCGCAGCCGAGGCGCTGCAATCGCTGATCCCGAACCGCATCGTCTCGCAGGACGGGGGCATGAACGTGTTGATCGGCGAGGGCTACCAGGCGGTGCCGCCGGGCTGAATGACAAAGGGCCGGGGATGACCCCGGCCCTTTGGCTTCAGTGCGGTGAAAGTCAGACCTTCAGCGCCGGGATGATCTGCTTCTTGCGGGACATGATGCCCGGCAGGACCACGGTGTCGCCCTTGACGGTGCAGCCGAAGGAGGCTTCGGCGATCTTCTTCACCAGGTCGTTCGGGACGAGGAGGGTCGCCTCTTCCTTCAGGATGTCGATGACGAACAGGAGGACCTGATCGGCGCCGTCTTCCTTGGCGACGGCGGGCATCGAGGCCATCAGGCTGGCCTTGCGGTCCAGAAGGACCTTGGGCGCCGTGGTCTCGAGCACCGAGACGCGCAGCTCGGTGCCGTCGACGTTGTACTCCTTCGAGTCCATCCGCAGCAGGGCGGCGTCGGAGAAGGCGGAGACGTCGGACTTGGCCTCGAACAGCCTGGCCGCGAATTCCGGGATGGAGATGCTCAGGTCGGCGGCCAGTTTCTCGGCCACGGCCTTGTCATGCGGCGTGGTGGTGGGCGAGCGGAACTCCAGCGTGTCGGAGAGGATGCAGGAGAGCATCGCGCCCTTGATGGCCTTCGGGGCCTTCGCCAGATCGGCGCCCATCAGGTCGTGAAGGATGGTGGCGGTGCAGGCCAGCGGGCGGATGGTGATGTCGATGGGGGTCTTGGTCTTGATGCCGCCGACCAGCATGTGGTGGTCGATGATGCCGACGACCTTGGCGTCGTTGATCGAGGGCGGCAGTTCGGCGGGGTTGTTGGTGTCCACGATCACGCAGGTGTCGTCGGCCGCGACGTCCGAGATGATCTCGGGCTTGTCCAGACCCCAGTGCTTGAGGACGAAGGCGGCCTCGGTGTTGGGTTCGCCGAGGAGCACGGGCTTGGCGGGGGTGCCCTTCACCTCGGTCAGGTACCAGGCCCAGATGATGGGCGAGCCGGTGGAATCGGTGTCGGGGGATTTGTGGCCGAAGACCTTGATCATGGAATGGGTTCCGTGGCTTGGGAGCTATGGCGGGCCTTATAGGCAAGGGGCCGGGCGTTGTCACGGGGCAGGCTTTCGCTGCGCCCGGCCGGCCCGGCGGGGGCGTCCGAGCTCGGACGCTTGCCTCGATTCTGCAATATCAATGGCTTGCCCGGCCGAGTTAACTTGGACTTAACTTCTGGTGCCGAGGGGGCCGGCGCGTCATGTCGGCGCGGGGCGCCGGTTTTCCGCAAGGATATGGGCGATCACTGCGGCCATGACCACGGTTCCGCCGATCAGCGTCGCCGGAGCCGGGGTTTCGTTGAACACGAGCCAGACCCAGAGCGGGGCCACCGGCGCCTCGAGCGCACCCAGAAGCGCGGTTTCCACCGGCGGCAGGTGGCGCGAGCCGATCAGGAACAGGCTGAAGCCGATGGCCGAGTTCACGAGCCCGAAGGCCGCCAGAAGCATGATCTGTTCGCCGGTCGGGTGCAGGGTCGTTGCGAAAGGCAGGGCGACCACTGCCGCAATCACGCCGGAAAGCGCCCCGGCGGGCAGGGTGGGGATGTCTGGCGAGCGGCGGCCGATGACGATGAGAAAGGCCATGCCGATGGTCATGCCGAGCGCCATCAGGTCGCCCAGAAGCGTGCCGTCATGGCCGAAGCCCACCATGATCACGGCCCCCGCCAGCGCGGCGGCGCAGGCCAGAAGGGCGGAAGCTGGTGGTCGTTCGCCCAGCATCAGCCAGCCGAGACCGGCGGCGAGAAAGGGCACGGCGGCATAGATCACCGAGACATGGGCAATCGAGGTGTTGGTCAGCGCCCCGATGTAGAGGAACATCCCTGCCGTGGAGATGAAGGTGTA
This sequence comes from Neotabrizicola shimadae, assembly GCF_019623905.1. Classification (NCBI taxonomy): domain Bacteria; kingdom Pseudomonadati; phylum Pseudomonadota; class Alphaproteobacteria; order Rhodobacterales; family Paracoccaceae; genus Neotabrizicola; species Neotabrizicola shimadae. The sequence goes on from NZ_CP069370.1 coordinate 239,056, forward strand.
GAGCCAGCCGGTGCGTCCGAGGCGCGCAAAGCCCTTGAAGCCCGCCAGCCCCTGCGTGGCCAGAAGCACCGCCAGCAGCCCCAAAGTGGCAAAGACCCCGCGCCAGACGAGCACGCTGGCGGTATCGAGGTCGATGAAGCGGATGAAGAGGCCGGCCGTGCTCCATGCCAGGGTCGAGGCCGTCACGATGAGGAAGCCGAGGCGGCGGTCGGGACGGAAGGCGGGCATGGAGAAGAAATCCGGTTAAGCCCTTGGTGTGGTGGCACGAGGCCACATTGTCAACGACCGGGGGGCCTCGGCAAGGTTGGCAGGTCCGAAACACGCCGGACCATCGCCACGCTTACGCCCGACGTGTCGCGGAGCCTGTCCGGATGAAGAACTGCATCAAGACACCGATTCCGGAAATCTACGAAGCCGCCGAACAACTTTCGGCGGCGGTAGACGCGCATCTGGTCGGCGATACGGGCTTGGCGAGGGAGCAGTTCCGTCGCGCTGACTCGCGGATTGTCTGGGAATGGACCAATCCGGCGTGGTCGCGCCCCGACAAGAATGTTCTGGTGCCCAAGCCACTTGGAGACAGCCGGACTGTTCCGAAGGCCGAGCGAGTTCCTGACCGAAGCATAGCGCCCCATGTAAGGAAGGCCGTTCTTCGGCGGGACGGACATCGTTGCCGATACTGCGGGATCCCGGTTGTCGATGCGGCGATCCGCAAGATTGCCCACAGACATTACCCGGAGGTCGTACCGTGGAATCCGCGCGACAACGCGGCTGAACATGCGGGATTCCAATGCCTATGGCTGCAGTACGATCATGTCGTGCCGCACAGCCACGGCGGCCGTTCGACGGCGGACAATGTTGTCATCTGCTGCGCGCTTTGCAACTTTGGCAAGGATCGCTTTACCCTTCGCCAACTTGGTCTCGCTGACCCGCGCGACCGCGCCCCGGTGCGGACAGATTGGGACGGCTTGGAACGCTTGAGGGAAGCAATGTCTGTGCGTGTCGCGGCGCAGTCGCCGCCGGGGACTCCTGGGCGTGACAGCGGGTCGCCAGGAACTCCTGACGGGGGTGCGCTGGTGTCGCGCTTCCTGCCTGGAGCATGGACCAGCGCAGGATACCTCTTCACCCCGCCTGTGCAGGGCAAGGAGCGATGGTTCCGACTGGACCAGAGCATCAGTGTTGAGCCCGTCGAGCGGGCTGGAGTGAAAGGCTATCGCCTGCGATGCGATCCGGCGATCTTGCGGCGACGGGGCATCGAGCCGGGCTTGCTGGACGAAGCGTGACAGCCAAAGGCCGCGTCCCCGCAAAGGCGCTTCTTGACTTGCGGCACGAATCGTAACATTAAAAGTTACATGAACCACGACAGCCGCCTTTCCTCGGTCCTGCACGCGCTCTTGCACATGGCGGAGCGGGAGGGGCCGATGACCTCGGAAGAGTTGGGCAAGTGCCTAGGCACGCATCCGGTTGTGGTGCGGCGCACGATGGGGTTGTTGCGGGAGGCGGGGCTTGTCGCCTCGGACCGGGGCAAGGCGGGGGGCTGGCGCATCGTGGCGGATCTGGACCGCGTGACGCTGCGCCAGTTGCACGAGGCCCTGGGCGAGCCGGCGCTGTTTGCCGTGGGAAACCGGAACATGGCGCCGCAATGCCTGGTGGAGCAGGCGGTGAACGCGGCCCTGGACGGGGCCTTTGCCGAGGCGGAGGCGCTTCTGCTGGAGCGGTTTGGCCGGGTGACGCTGGCGATGCTGGCCGAGGATTTTGCGCGGCGTCACGCCGCGCGTCGGCAGGACAAGGGATAGGACATGCAGGATGTGATCGTGGTGGGCGGCAGCTATGCCGGGATGGCGGCTGCGCTGCAATTGCTGCGGGCGCGGCGGTTGGTGACCATCGTGGACGAGGGGCTGCGGCGGAATCGCTTTGCCAGCCATTCGCACGGCTTCCTGGGACAGGATGGCGTGGACCCGGCGGCGATTGCCGCGCAGGCGCGGGCGCAACTGGCGGCCTATCCGACGCTGACCTGGGTGGAGGGGCGCGCCGTGGCGGCCGGGGGGCGGAAGGACGCCTTCCGCGTGGACCTGGACGGCGGCGCGGTGCTGGAGGGGCGGCGGATCCTGCTGGCGACGGGCGTTGCGGATGAGTTGCCCGCAGTGCCGGGGCTGGCGGAGCGGTGGGGGAAATCGGTGTTCCATTGCCCCTATTGCCACGGCTACGAACTGGACCGGGGTCGGATCGGCGTGATCGCCACTGGGCCGATGTCGGTGCACCAGGCGCAGCTTCTTCCAGAGTGGGGCGAGGTGACGTTTCTATTGAACGGGGCGGCGGAGCCGGACGAGGCCGCGCGGGCGGATCTTGGCTCGCGCGGGGTGGCGGTGGAGCCGGTGCCGGTGGCGCGGATCGAGGGCCGGGCCGAGGTGGTGCTGGCCGACGGGCGGCGGCTGGAGTTCGCGGGGCTGTTCACCGCGGCGCGCTGCGTGCCGGCGAGCCCATTGGCGGAAGCGATGGGTTGTGCGCTGAGGGAGACGCCGATGGGGGTCCAGGTGGCGACGGCCGACACGAAGGAGACGAGCCTGGCCGGGGTCTTTGCCTGCGGCGACGTCGCGCGTGTGCCGCATTCGGTGTCTTTGGCGGTGGGCGACGGGGCCTGGGCCGGGGCGCAGTTGCACCGGTCTTTGGTGTGGCCCTGAGGGGGCGGATCAGGGGGCGAGGGCAGTGACAGTCCAGCCGTTGCGCTGAAGCAGGTTCAGCACGCCTTCGGACCCCGGCAGGTGCAGCGCGCCGAAGGCGGCGACGACCGGGCCCTGGGCGGCGGCCTGCTCGATCACCGGGATCCAGGCCTGGTTGCGGGCGTCGATCAGGGTCTTCTGGGTTTCGTCCAGCGCGGTCGCGGCGGCGGTCGGGTCCACGCCCGGCGTGGTGAGCGCGGTGTGGCGGGAAAACTCCCACAGAAGCTGGCTGTCGCCACGGAAATAGGCCGCAGCCGTGGTGATGGCCTCGTCGCCCGCGTCGCTTTCGACCGCGATGGCGGCATGGAGGAGGGCGACTTCCTCTTCCGGGGTGAAGCTGTCGAAGAGGCCCAGGATGGTGTCATAGGGCTCCAGCGCCCGGACCGGGACGCCGTGGTCCCCGGCGGCTTCGATGACGCGGGCGTCGAGGCCGTTCATGCCCTGGTCCATGGGCATCATGCAGGGGGGCACGGCGAGGATGGCGGAGAGATACCAGGGCTTCATCCGCGCACCCATGAAGGCGGGGACGCCCCGTTCGGTCAGCGCCTCGGACAGGCGGGCCCAGTCTTCGGGCGGCAGGCGTTCGGGCAGGGTGGGGCCGTCCTGCAGCAGGAGGTCGGGTTCCTTGGCGAGGCGTGCCTTCAGCGCGGCTTCCTCTTGCGCGCCGGCTTCGACCAGGACGGTGGAGGCTCCGGCGATCAGCGGGTCGAGCCAGGCCATGGTTTCGGCGTGGCGGGGGTCGTCGAGGTGGAAGGTGCCGACGAGGGTGACGGTCTGGTCGCCGCGGCTGGCCTGCCAGAAGTTGCCGCGGGCAAAGGGCACGGATTCGGCCCGCGCGGTCAGCTCGGCGCGGGTTTCGGCCGGAAGGGCGGCGATGAGATCGGTGCCCGTGCAGGCGGCCTGGGCCGCGGCAGGCAGGGCGAGGAGCGCGAGGGCGGCGGCGATGAGGCGGCGGGGCAGGGTGGGACTCCCTCTGGTTTTGGCGAAGGTGGCACCGCTGGCGGCCGAGGCCAAGGGGCGACCCCGCAAATCGCCGCGATTTCGCGGGGCGGGGGGTGTTGACAGACTCGGGGGGAGTGCCTAACTCAGCGGCGTTGGCACTCGCCGCCGGTGAGTGCTAATTCTGATTGAACCTGGAACCCAAGGGAGAGTTGCCAGATGGCTTTCAAACCGCTGCATGACCGTGTGCTGGTCCGCCGCGTCCAGTCCGAGGAAAAGACCAAGGGTGGTCTGATCATCCCCGACACCGCGAAGGAAAAGCCCGCCGAGGGTGAGATCGTCGCCGTGGGCGAAGGCGCCCGCAAGGATTCGGGCGAGCTGATCGCCCCGTCGGTGAAGGCGGGCGACCGCATCCTGTTCGGCAAGTGGTCGGGCACCGAGGTCACGCTGAACGGCGAAGACCTGCTGATCATGAAGGAAAGCGACATCCTCGGCATCATCGCCTGAGGTCGCCTTTCCCGTCCGGTGCGTGCAAGCACGCACCCTACCGCAACATGACATTTAGGAGTCTGCACAATGGCTGCAAAAGACGTCCGTTTTGACACCGATGCCCGCGACCGCATGCTGCGCGGCGTGAACGTCCTCGCCGATGCCGTGAAGGTGACGCTGGGTCCGAAGGGCCGCAACGTCGTGATCGAGAAGTCCTTCGGTGCTCCGCGCATCACGAAGGACGGCGTGACCGTCGCCAAGGAAATCGAACTGTCCGACAAGTTCGAGAACATGGGCGCGCAGATGGTGAAGGAAGTCGCTTCCCGCACCAACGACGAGGCCGGCGACGGTACCACCACCGCGACCGTGCTGGCCCAGGCCATCATCAAGGAAGGCCTGAAGGCGGTTGCCGCCGGCATGAACCCGATGGACCTGAAGCGCGGCATCGACTTGGCCACCGCCAAGGTCGTGGCGCAGATCAAGGCGGCCGCGCGTCCCGTGAAGGACAGCGACGAAGTCGCCCAGGTCGGCACCATCTCGGCCAACGGCGAAGCCCAGATCGGCCGCTTCATCGCTGACGCGATGCAGAAGGTCGGCAACGAGGGTGTCATCACCGTCGAAGAAAACAAGGGCATGGAGACGGAAGTCGAAGTCGTCGAAGGCATGCAGTTCGACCGCGGCTACCTGTCGCCCTATTTCGTGACCAACGCCGACAAGATGATCGCCGACCTCGAGGACGCGATGATCCTGATCCACGAGAAGAAGCTGTCCTCGCTGCAGCCGATGGTTCCGCTGCTGGAATCGGTGATCCAGTCGCAGCGCCCGCTGCTGATCATCGCGGAAGACGTGGAAGGCGAAGCCCTGGCGACGCTGGTGGTCAACAAGCTGCGCGGCGGCCTTAAGATCGCTGCCGTCAAGGCGCCGGGCTTCGGCGACCGTCGCAAGGCCATGCTGCAGGACATCGCGATCCTGACCGGCGGCCAGGTGATCTCGGACGACCTGGGCATGAAGCTTGAGAATGTCACCATCGACATGTTGGGCCGTGCCAAGAAGATCTCGATCAACAAGGACAACACCACCATCGTCGACGGTGCTGGTGACAAGGCCGAGATCGAGGCCCGCGTCTCGCAGATCCGCACCCAGGTCGAGGAAACCACCTCGGACTACGACCGCGAGAAGCTGCAGGAGCGTGTTGCCAAGCTGGCGGGCGGCGTGGCCGTCATCCGCGTCGGCGGCATGACCGAAGTGGAAGTGAAGGAGCGCAAGGACCGCGTCGATGACGCCCTGAACGCGACCCGTGCGGCCGTGCAGGAAGGCATCGTCGTCGGTGGCGGCGTGGCCCTGATCCAGGCGGCCAAGACGCTGGACGGCCTGAAGGGCGCCAACAGCGACCAGGACGCGGGCATCGCCATCGTCCGCCGCGCGCTGGAAGCGCCGCTGCGTCAGATCGCGACCAACGCCGGCGTCGACGGCGCCGTGGTGGCTGGCAAGATCCGCGAGTCGAACGATGCGGCCTTCGGCTTCAACGCCCAGACCGAAGAGTATGGCGACATGTTCGCCTTCGGCGTGATCGACCCGGCCAAGGTGACCCGCACCGCGCTGGAAGATGCGGCTTCGGTCGCTTCGCTGCTGATCACGACCGAGGCGATGATCGCCGACAAGCCGGCCGACAAGGCTGCTCCGGCGATGCCGGGCGGCGGCGGCATGGGCGGCATGGACTTCTGATCCATCCCCCATCGGGACTTTGGAAGGGGCGGTCTTCGGGCCGCCCCTTTGCTTTTCGGGCGAATGGGGAGCCGCAGTGGCGACTTGCACCTGCGCGCCGGGCGGATAGGTTTGACGCGCTTGCGGCAGGAGGGCCGATGCGCGACGGGTCGAGCCTGCTGATCTTTGCGCCGGTGCAGCTGTACCGGGACGACGATGGCCGGCTGATGCTGGAAAACCAGGCCTGCAACGGGCTGCGGCTATGGGCCGAGAATTTCGAGCATGTGACGGCGGTGATGCCGCTGGTCGAGGGGCCGGTGCCGCCGGCCTGGGTGCCGCTGGAGGCGGTGGGGCCGGGGCTTTCGCGCATCCGCATCGAAACGGTGCCGGTGGCCTGGCGGCTGCGGCCCTTCCTGAAGGCGCTGCCTTCGGTGCGGCGGATGTTCCGGGCGCGGATCGCCGAGGCGGATTACTGCGGGTTTTCCCTGGGCGGGCTGGTGGGCGACTGGGGGGCGGTGGGCTGCTACGAGGCTCATGCGATGGGGCGGCCGTTCTTCGTGTGGACCGACCGGGTGGAAAGCCAGGTGGAGCGGGGCACGGCGCGGACGGCGCCGAGGCTGCGGCGGCGGCTGAAGGCGCGGCTGACCTGGCGGGCGATGGCGGCTCTGGAACGCTGGGCGATCCGGCGCGCGGACCTGGGGCTGTTTCACGGGCGCGAGACCTATGAGGCCTATGCGCCCTACTCGCGCGATCCGCAGCTGGTGCATGACATCCATATCCGCAAGCAGGACCGCATCAGGCCGGAGGCGCTGGCCGCGAAGGTGGCGGCGGCGGGGGCGGGGCCGCTCAGGATCGCCTATGTCGGGCGGGCCGATGCGATGAAGGGGCCCATGGACTGGGTGGCGGTGCTGGAGCGGTTGGCGGCGAATGGCGTGGAGTTCCGGGCGGAATGGCTGGGCGATGGCGATGAGGTGCCGGCGATGGCCGCGCGCATCGCGACGGCGGGTCTGGGTGACAGGGTGGCGCTGCGCGGCTTTGTCGCCGATCGGGCGGCGGTGCTGGAGGCCTATCGCGGGGCGCAGGTCTTCCTGTTCTGCCACCGCACGCCGGAAAGCCCGCGCAACCTGATCGAGGCGCTGGTGTCGGGCACGGTTCTGGTGGGCCATGACGGCGCCTTTGCGCGCGACCTGATCCATCTGCATGGCGGCGGGGTGCTGCGGCCGATGGGCGATGTGGAGGGGCTGGCCGGGGTGCTGGCCGAACTGGCGGGAGACCGGGCGCGGCTGGCCGGGCTGATCGAGCGGGCGGCGGCGGATGGGGCGCCGTTCAACGACGAGGACGTGTTCCGCCACCGCAGCGAGCTGATCCGCGGGCACCTGCCGCGGGGCTAGAGCGCCTTGCCCAAGCGGTGCGCGATCTGGGTCTTTTGCCCAAGCGTGACCTGGCGGTTGGGGAGTGTGACGCGGAAGCCCTCGCGTTCCCAGAAGGCGCGGCCGCGGGGGTTGGCGTCCAGCACGGCGAGGTAGAGGGCGGTCTTGCCGCGGGCGCGGGCCTGGGCTTCGAGGTGGCGCAGGAAGCGTTGGCCGGCGCCCCGGCCGCGGGCGGCGGGCGAGACGATCATCAGGCCAAGATAGGCGTCGGTCGGTTCGGGGTAGTTCCAGCCCATCTCGGCGATGGCGACGAGGCGGCCGCCGTCGAAGAGGCCGAGGCGGAGGGACTCCGCCGGGTCGGAGTTCGGGGGCGCGTCGGTGAAGAATTCCTCGACCATGCTGTCATCGGGCGGGGTGCCGCGTTCGATGTCGATGTAATCGGCGGCCTCGTGCAGGAAGGCGAGGACCAGGGGCCGCTCGGTGTCGGGGTCGAGAGGGCGGATGATCATGGGCGCGCGATCGAGACGATGTCCAGACTGGTCGGGCCGGAGGGGCGGCGGACGGTGACGGTATCGCCGGGCTCGGCGCCCAGGAGCGCGCGGGCGAGGGGGGAGTGGGGGGCGATGCGGCCGAGGCTTGCGTCGGCCTCGTCCTCGCCGGTGATCTCGTAGGTGGTCTCATGGCCCTGGTCGTCGGCCACGGTGACGCGGAGGCCGAAGGCTGCGGACGTGAGGGGTTGGATGGCCGGGTCGATGGGGATGGCGCTGCGCAGCCGCGCCTCGAGATAGCGGATGTCGCGTTCGGCGGCGGCTTCGGGCAGCTTGTCCAGCCGGTCGGGGCGGGCGCGCAGGCGGGCGAGATCGGCCTGGGTGGCGGCCAGCCTTTCGCGCAGTGCGGCGAGGCCGCGGGGGGTGACGTAGTTCGGATGGGGCGAGATCGGCAGGTCGGGAAGGGGATCAAGCTCGCCCGAGCCTTCCTTGACGAAGGCGCGGCTCATGGGACGATCACCTCCAGCGGGTCGTAGAGGAGGCCCGTGCCCCAGGCGGCCTCAGCCAGGCTGTCGGGCTTGAAGCGGATGCGGCCGAGGGCGAGATCGTCGCGGGTGAAGAAGCGGCGTTCGGTGACGATGCCTTCGGGGTCCTTCCAGGCGGGGTCCAGGCTGGCGGAGGCGAGGGTGCAGCGGAAGAAGATCTCGACCTGGTGGAAGCCGGTCCTGGGATCGTGGAATTCGTTGATCAAGGCGGGGGCGCCCACGCTGACGGCGAGGCCGGTTTCCTCGTGCACCTCGCGGGCGAGGTTTTCGGGCAGGGGGGCACCGGAGCGGACGCCACCGCCGGGCGCGGCCCAGAGGTCGGAGCGGCCGCCGGGGTAGGCGTTCACCAGAAGGAGCCGGTCCTGGTGCAGGATCAGCGCGCGGGCGGCCAGTCTTGGCGTGCGGTGCTTCATGGGCGGCCACGCTGGCGCGGGCCGCCCGGTTTGTCCAGTGTCAGGCCGTTTCCTGGGCGGGGCGGGCGGCAAGGCCGGGGCTGCGGCCTTCGCGTTCGGACCAAAGAAGCCAGGACGAGGCGGCGAGGATCATCGCCACGCCAAGCCAGAGCGTGCCTTCGGGCAGGTAGCCGAAGATCAGCCAGCCCACCAGGATGTTGGACAGGAGCTTCAGGTCGTCGAAGGGCTGCACGAAGGCCGCATCGGCCGAGGCATAGGCCATGGTCAGCATGTGCTGCGCGGCCAGCATCAGGACGCCTCCGGCAAGGAGGGCCAGGAGGATGGTGCCCGTGGGCCATTCGAAGCCGGCCTGGACCGAAAGCCCGGCGTTGATGGGTGTGAGGAGCGCGAGCAGCCAGAGCGTCACGGTCTGTGGCCGCTCGGTGCGGGTGAGCCGCTTGGTCAGGAGCGAGGCGGCGGCCCAGAGAAGGGCGGCGGCCAGCGGGTAGAGCGCGGCGGGGCTGAAGCCCTGGTCCCAGGGCCTGAGCAGCACCATTGCCCCGGCAAAGCCAAGCGCGGCGGCGCCCCAGCGGTTGGGGCCGACCCGTTCGCCCAGGAACAGGAAGGCGCCGAGCATGACGAAGAAGGGCGAGGTCATGACAAGCGCGATGACCTGCCAGATCGGCACGCCGTTCGCCAGCGCCATGACGAAGGCCTGCACGCCGAAGGCCGAGACGATGACGCGCAGAACATGCAGCACGGGGTGGTCCGTGCGGAAGCCCGCCAGCCCCTCGCGCCAGACGAAGGGGAAGGCCAGCACCAGCGCGATGGCATATTGCCAGAAGGTGTCGGACTGCGGCTTGAAGCCGAGGTGGAAGGTGACGATCTGCGTCAGCGCATTGGCCAGCGCAAAGGCGATCCCGGCGGCGATCATGAAGAGCGCGCCCTTGAGGGGATCGGGGTGGGTCTGATTCATGGTGTCTCCTTTCAAGAACACGCATCAATCAGGGGAAATGCGGCCTTCATCCCGGCGGGTGCCGGGATGGCAGACACATTCTCTTTCATCCGGACTGTGACCGTCGGCCCCGGAGTTCCACCGGATCTGCTGACCCTTGCCTTGCGGCAAGGCGCTCGCGGGCTGTGACCGCCGGTGGGGAATTCCGCCCCGCCCTGAGAATGCCGGGACGACCCCGGCGGGACATGTGCTATGCGAGAGCGGGGGCGGGGGCAAGCGGGGCCGGTCTGCGAAGGTGCAAGGGCGATGTGCAGGAATGTGGTGACGGCGGCGGTGCTGGCGCTGATGGCGGGGCCGGCTGCGGCGGGCGATTGCGTCGTGCTGCTGCACGGGCTGGCGCGGACCGAGACATCGCTGATGGCGATGGAGACGGCCTTGGCCGCGCAGGGCTGGCAGGTGGTGAACGAGGGCTACCCCTCGACCTCGGCCCCGCTGGAGGAACTGGCGGCAGGTGTGGGCGCACGGGTGGCGCAATGCGCGCCGGGATCGCGGGTGGATTTCGTGACGCATTCGATGGGCGGCATTCTGCTGCGGGTCTGGCTGATGCAGAACCGCCCGGAAGACCTGGGCCGCGTGGTGATGCTGGCGCCGCCGAACCATGGGTCGGAGATCGTGGATGCCTTCGGCGAATGGGAGGCGTTCCGCTGGATCAACGGGCCGGCGGGGATGGAACTGGGCACGGGCGCGGATGGCGTGACGATGACCCTGCCGCCGGTGGATTTCGACCTGGGCGTGATCGCGGGCAGCCGGTCGGTGAACCCGATCCTGTCCTCGGTCCTGCCGGGGGTGGATGACGGGAAGGTTTCGGTTGAATCCACGAAGGTGGAGGGCATGGCCGACCATATCGTGCTGCCAGTGACCCATACCTTCATGATGTTTTCGCCCGTGGTGATTGCCGAGACGGTGACCTTCCTGAAGACCGGCGCCTTCGATCACGGGCTGGGGTTGACCGAGGCGGTGGCGATGCTTGCGGGGAACGGCGGATGAGGACGGGGATGGGCCGCTATGCCGGACTTGCGAAGACAGTCTCGCGGTTCATGGGCCGGGCGGGCGTGTTCTTCCTGGCAGTGATGACAATCGTGGTCTGGCTGGCCACGGGGCCGGTGTTCGGCTTTTCCGACACCTGGCAGCTTGTGATCAACACCGGCACGACGATCGTGACCTTCCTGATGGTGTTCCTGATCCAGAACACCCAGAACCGCGATACCGCGGCGATCCAGCTGAAGCTGGACGAGCTGATCCGGGCGACGCAAGGGGCGCACAACGCGCTTTTGGACCTTGAGGAGCTGGACGAGCGCCAGCTTGAGCAGTTTCGGCTTAATTATGAAGCTCTTGCAGCGGCGGCGCGCGACAGGCTGGGAAAGGGCGAACGCGACACGGATACGCCGGAAACCGAGATGCCGCCTGTCAGGACGGCCGGGCGAGCCGGTTGACGTGGCCCATCTTGCGGCCGGGGCGGGCCTCGCCCTTGCCGTAGAGATGGATCTGGGTGCCGGCTTCGCGGGCGATCTGCGGCACGCGGGCGATGTCGTCGCCGATCAGGTTTTCCATCACCACATCGGCATGGCGCGACCCGTCGCCAAGCGGCCAGCCGGCCACGGCGCGGATGTGCTGTTCGAACTGGTCCACGGCCGAGCCAAGCTGTGTCCAGTGCCCGGAATTGTGGACGCGGGGTGCGATCTCGTTCACCAGAAGGCCGGACTTCGTGACGAAAAGCTCCACCCCAAGGACGCCGACATAATCCAGAGCGTTCAGGATGCGGGCGGCGATCAGCACGGCATCGCTGCGCTGGCCGGGGGACAGCCGGGCGGGGATCGTGGTGGTGCGCAGGATGCCTTCGCGGTGCACGTTCTCGCCGGGGTCGAAGGCCGCGACCTCTCCGCTCAGGCCACGGGCGGCGATGACGGACACTTCGCGGTCGAAGGCGATGAAGCCCTCCAGCACCGAGGGCGCGCCCTGCATGGCGGCGAGCGCGGCGGGTGCGTCGGCGGGCGAAGTGAGCCGGGCCTGGCCCTTGCCGTCATAGCCGAGGCGGGTGGTCTTGAGGATCGAGGGCGTGCCGATGCGGGCGATGGCGGCATCGAGTTCGTCGGCGGTGCTGACAGCGGCATAGGGCGCCACGGTCAGGCCGATGCCGGTGAGGAAGTCTTTTTCCGCGATGCGGTCCTGGCTGACGGCGAGCGCCCGGCGGTTGGGGCGGATGGGGCGAAGCGATTCGATCAGGTCCAGCGCGGCGGTGGGGACGTTCTCGAATTCGTAGGTGACCACGTCCACCGACTGCGCGAAGGCGGTTAGTGCCGCCACGTCGTCGTAAGGTGCGGTGGTGCAGCGGTGGGCCACGTCGGCCGCGGGGGCGTTGGTGCTGGGTTCATAGATGTGGCAGCGGAACCCCAGGCGCGAGGCTGCGACCGAAAGCATCCGGCCCAGCTGGCCGCCGCCGAGGATACCGATGGTCGCGCCGGGGGGGAGGGGCTCACTCATCCTTCGGCTCCTCGGGGATGGAGGCGGCGAGCGCCTCGCGCCAGGCATCGAGCCGCGCGGCCAGCGCGGCATCGCCCGTGGCGAGGATGGCGGCGGCCATGAGCCCGGCGTTGGCGGCGCCGGCGGCGCCGATGGCCATGGTGGCGACCGGGAAGCCCTTGGGCATCTGGACGATGGAATAGAGGCTGTCCACGCCGTTCAGCGCGCGGGTCTGGATCGGCACGCCGATCACCGGCACGCGGGTCTTGGACGCCATCATGCCCGGCAGGTGGGCAGCCCCGCCGGCGCCGGCGATGATGACCTTCAGGCCGCGCTCGGCGGCGGTCTTGCCATAGGTCCACAGCCGGTCGGGCGTGCGGTGGGCCGAGACGATCTTCGTCTCGTAGGGCACGCCAAGCTGGTCCAGGATCAGCGCGGCCTCCTTCATCGTGGGCCAGTCGGACTGGCTGCCCATGATGATTCCCACTTCGACGGCCATCGCGCCCTCCGGTCGGTTCCGGGGCGGCACTAGCCTGCGGGGCGGCATGGGTCAACCCGCGGCGCGGGATTCACCGGGGAAAGCGGGTCAGGCGATGATGTCGGGGATCAGCTGATCCTCGATCTTCACGATCTGGTCCTTCAGGGCCAGTTTCTGCTTCTTCAGCCGGCGCAGTGCCAGCTGGTCGGGGCGGCCCGTCGCCTCCATCGCGCGCACGGCTTCGTCGAGGTCGCGGTGTTCGCGGCGCAGGACTTCCAGCTTGATGCGGAGCATGTCGTCGAAGTTCAGTTCGGTCGCGGCGTTCATGGCGTGCTCGGAACCTTGCGTCCTTTTCGTTGGCGTCAACGATATAGCGATTCGACGCCGTTGCGGGAAGAATTCTGCGCCTTGCGCTGCACTTGACGGCCTTGCAGGGCGGCGGGGCGCGCCCCATATTCGATGGGACGGGTGCCCGACCGGGGCCTGTCGTGCATGTCGCTTTGCCAAGGACATCGGTGATGACGAAACTCTCTCTCGGGTCCCACCCCTACCTTCTGGGGTTCGAACAGCTTGAACGGCTGGTCGAGCGGACGGCCAAGACCGCCGCCGAGGGCTATCCCCCCTTCAACATCGAGGCCACGTCGGAAAACGCCTATCGCATCACGCTGGCGGTGGCGGGCTTCCGCGAGGAGGATCTGTCGATAACGGTCGAGGATCGCCAGCTGGTGATCCGGGGCCGGCAGGCCGAGGATGCGGGCGAGCGGGTGTTCCTGCACCGGGGCATCGCCGCGCGCGCCTTCCAGCGCAGTTTCGTGCTGGCGGATGGCGTCGAGGTGGCGGGCGCGTCACTGGAGAACGGGCTTCTGCATGTCGATCTGAAGCGGTCGGTGCCCGAGGCGGTTGTCCAGACCATCGCGATCCGGTCAGCGCGCAAGAAGGTTTGAGGAGGTCATCATGGATGTGAAATACGAAGGACTGCCGCAGGCGGGCGAACCCATCGTCTATGTGCGGCCGGTGAAGGTGGCGGATCTGCCCGACGAGGTGCGGCAGCAGGCCGAGGGGCTGGAGGTGATCTATGCGGTCCACCGCCCCGATGGCGAGCGGCTTGCCCTGGTGCGCGACCGGGCGCTGGCCTTTGCCCTGGCGCGGCAGAACGATCTGGCGCCGGTGAACGTGCATTGATTCAGGTTCTTGCGCGACGGAGATGCGCCGGTGCAGCGTTGCACCGGTGGGCGTGCCCGACACGCCTGTCGCATGGGAGCGCAAGATGGCTGAGAAGTCAGGATATTCAGGGCTGCAGATCGGGTTGCATTGGCTGATTGCCGGGCTGATCCTGTTCAACTGGTTCACCGGCGAGGGCGTCGGCAGAGTGCTGCGCCAACTGCGCGGGGGCGCCACGGATGTGGAAACGCCGTTGCACGTGTGGGTGGGCGTGGCGGTCCTCGTCCTTGTCCTGCTGCGTGTGGTGGTGCGCCTGCTCCAGGGCGGGCCACAGCCGCCTGGTCGGCTGGGGTCGGCCGCCGTGCTTCTGGCCAAGGGTGGGCATCTGCTGCTGTATGTCCTGATGATTGGGGTGCCGCTTGGTGGCGCCTTGGTCTGGTACCTGGGTATCACCAGCCTTGGTGATATGCATGAACTGGCCGGGAACGTGCTGTTCTTCGTCGCGCTGGCCCATGCGGCTATCGCGCTGTTCCATCAATATGTGCTGAAGGACCGGCTTTTGCTGCGGATGATGCGGCCCGAGTGACGTGATGTTGGAAAATGAAAAGCGCCGCCCCTTTTTCAGGGGCGGCGCTTTCGCTTTCTGTTCGATCAGGGCAAGGCTCAGGCCTTGATGAGCCCCATCGATTCCAGCTTCAGCAGCACCTGGTGGGCGCAGCCGTCCACGTCGGAACCCTCTGTGTCGATGCGGAGTTCGGGCTTCTCGGGCGCCTCATAGGGGTCGGAGATGCCGGTGAATTCCTTGATCTTGCCTTCACGGGCCAGCTTGTAGAGCCCCTTGCGGTCGCGGCGTTCGCATTCCTCGACCGAGGTGGCGACGTGCACCTCGATGAAGGCGCCGAAGGCTTCGATCATCTCGCGCACGGCGCGGCGGGTCGCGGTGTAGGGCGCGATGGGCGCGCAGATGGCGATGCCGCCGTTCTTGGTGATTTCGGAGGCGACATAGCCGATGCGGCGGATGTTGATGTCGCGGTGTTCCTTCGAGAAGCCGAGTTCGGACGACAGGTGCTTGCGCACCACGTCACCGTCCAGAAGCGTGACCGGGCGGCCGCCCTGTTCCATCAGCTTGACCATCAGCGCATTGGCGATGGTGGACTTGCCCGAGCCGGACAGGCCGGTGAAGAACACGGTGAAACCCTGCTTGTCGCGCGGCGGCGAGGTGCGGCGCAACTGGGTCACGACTTCGGGGAAGGAGAACCATTCCGGGATGTCCAGCCCTTCGCGCAGGCGGCGGCGGAGTTCGGTGCCCGAGATGTCCAGAACGGTGCAGCCTTCTGGAACCTCGTTGGCCGGGTAGTACTGCGCCTTTTCCTGCACATAGACCATGTGCTTGAAGTCGACCATGGTTACGCCGATTTCGGCTTCGTACTTCTTGAATAGCTCTTGCGCGTCATAGGGGCCGTAGAAATCCTTGCCCTGGCTGTTCTTGCCGGGGCCGGCATGGTCGCGGCCGACGATGAAGTGGGTGACGCCGTGGTTGCGGCGGATCAGGCCGTGCCAGACGGCCTCGCGCGGGCCGGCCATGCGCATGGCCAGGTTCAGAAGGCTCATCGCCGTGGTCGAGGCGGGATACTTGTCCAGCACCGCCTCGTAGCAGCGCACGCGGGTGAAGTGGTCCACGTCGCCCGGCTTGGTCATGCCGACGACCGGGTGGATCAGCAGGTTGGCCTGGGCTTCCTTGGCGGCGCGGAAGGTCAGCTCCTGGTGGGCGCGGTGCAGCGGGTTGCGGGTCTGGAAGGCCACGACCTTGGACCAGCCAAGCTTGCGGAAATAGGCGCGCAGCTCGTTCGGCGTGTCGCGGCGCGCGCGGAAGTCATAATGGACGGGCGCCTGGATGCCAGTGATCGGGCCGCCGAGATAGACTTTGCCGGCCACGTTGTGCAGGTAGTTCACAGCTGGATGGGCGAGGTCGTCGGCGCCAAAGACCTTTTCGGCCTCGTTCGCCTTGTTCGGCACCCACTTGTCGGTGACCGACATGATGGCGAGGATCACGCCCTCGGCGTCGCGCAGTGCGATGTCCTGGCCGGGCTCGATGCCTTCGGCAAACTTCTCGTTCACGTCCAGGGTGATCGGCATCGGCCACAGCGTGCCGTCGGCCAGCCGCATGTTCTCGACCACGCCTTCGTAGTCGGCCTGCGAGAGGAAGCCCTTCAGCGGATAGAAGCCGCCGTTCATCAGAAGCTCGAGGTCGCAGAGCTGGCGGGCGGTCAGATCCCAGGAGGCCAGCGCACCGGCTTCGTGCTTCAGCTTCTGGGCGGAGTCATGGGAAACATAGAGCTCCGGCACAGGAGCATGGTTCGGAAGGGACATCTCGTATCGGACCTTTTCGCAATGGACGCGAGCGCAGGGCGGGGAATGGCCCCAGGCGTCGGGGCGGCAATAGCGCGGGAATTGGCTGCTTTGCAAGGTTTCCGGGCCGATTCGGCGGGTTTTCGCCCCGTTTTTCCGCTTTTCCTGCCAGAAACCGCGCGGCTGTTGCTGCGGTGCAGCATTTGCCTGCCGGGGTATCCGGCCAGGCGAAGCCGAGCCGTTCCCGCCCCCAAGTGTCGTATGCGCAACATCCCGGCGAAGATCATCCGCCAGACCGTGCCGGAAAAGGGGATCAGCCCTGTTCCGCCAGCCACCGTTCGGCATCCAGCGCGGCCATGCAGCCCATGCCGGCCGAAGTGACGGCCTGGCGGTAGATGTGGTCGGTCAGGTCGCCGGCGGCAAAGACGCCGGGGATCGAGGTGCGGGTCGATCCGGGTTCGACCTTCACATAGCCGCCCGCGTGCAGTTCCAACTGGTCCTTCACCAGTTCCGAGGCCGGGGCATGGCCGATGGCCACGAAGAAGCCGTCGCAGGGCACGACATGTTCCGCCCCGGTCTGGACGTTCTTCACGCGCACGCCGGTCACGCCAAGCGGCGCCTCGGTGCCGAGGATCTCTTCCACGGTGGAGTTCCAGACCACCTCGATCTTCGGGTGCTTGAACAGCCGATCCTGCATGATCTTTTCGGCGCGGAAGCTGTCGCGGCGGTGGATCACGGTGACCTTAGTGGCGAAGTTCGTCAGGAACAGCGCCTCTTCCACCGCGGTGTTGCCGCCGCCGATCACCACAACCTCGCGGTTGCGATAGAAAAAGCCGTCGCAGGTGGCACAGGCCGAGACACCGAAGCCCTTGAACTTCTCTTCGGTCGGGATGCCCAGCCATTTCGCCTGCGCCCCGGTGGCCAGGATCACGGCGTCGGCGGTCCAGCGCGTGCCGCTGTCGGTTTCGGCGGTGAAGGGGCGGGCGGACAGGTCCAGCCGGGTGACGATGTCGGTGATGACCTCGGCGCCCATCTCGCGGGCGTGGTGCTCCATCCGCACCATAAGCTCGGGGCCCTGCACCGTGGTGTCGCCGGGCCAGTTCTCGACTTCGGTGGTGATGGTCAACTGTCCGCCGGGCTGCATCCCCTGGATCAGGACCGGGTTCAGCATCGCGCGCGCCGAATAGACGGCGGCGGTATAGCCGGCAGGCCCCGAACCGATGATCAGAACCCTGGTATGCCGAGACTCGCCCATGATGCCCTCAAATGTCGCTGGAGGCCCGATATAGGCGGCAGCGCCGACGGCGAAAAGGCCCCGCGATGCAAGGCGGACATGCTGAAGGATCGTGCAGAGGCTGACGCTTCCTTGCTCACTTGCGAAATAATATTGCGCATGGCGCCTGTCGGCCCTAGAGAAATGCCATCACCAAGGAGCGTTCGCATGGCCCAATCGCGTCTCGACCCGATCGACCGCCGGATTCTGACCGAGCTTCAGGCCGATGGACGCATGACGAATGTGGAACTTGCCAAGCGTGTCGGCATCTCGGCCCCGCCCTGCCTGCGCCGGGTGCGGACGCTGGAGGAGGCCGGGTACATCAAGGGGTATCACGCCGACATCGACGCGCGCGAACTGGGGTTCGAAGTGCAGGTCTTTGCGATGGTTCGGCTGCAAAGCCAGGCCGAAGCCGATCTGTCGGCCTTCGAGGCGCGCTGCCGTGCCTGGCCGCTGGTCCGCGAGTGCCACATGCTGAACGGCGAGATCGACTTCATCCTGAAATGCGTGGCGCCCGACCTGTCGTCGTTTCAAAGCTTCCTGACCGAGGAGCTTCTGCGCGCCGATAATGTGGCCAGCGTCAAGACCAGCCTGGTGATCCGCTGCGCCAAGGACGAGCCCGGCGTTCCCTTCGACGTTCTGGAAGCCCGCATCGCGCGCAGCGCCTGAGGCGGGGCCTGCCGCAAAACGCGGCGGCCCAAATGGAAAGACCGCCCCCTGTGGCGCCAGAGGAGCGCCGGGACGGTCTTGCCGAGCAACCGACAGCGTCCGCGGGCAACACAGGTTCAAATCAGTTCAAACCTGCATCGCGACCCTGGCGGGCTGCCTGTGAGTGAAAGATGGCCACAAACGCGCCTTCTGTCAAAGTTTCTCCAGAATCCGGAGCTGGGTGGAAATGATCGGGCCCCTAGCGTCCGATTGTTTCTGGATGCGGGGCATCCTGCCACAATTGGCCCGCGCCACGATTCGCCCGCCTGGGCCGGAAATGCCGAAGGGCCGGGATAGCCCGGCCCTTCGGCAGATTCGGCTTTTGCCGTGATCGGGTCAGCGCGCGGCCAGCGCGGGGCGGCGGGGCAGGATCGCCGGGCGTGGCGCGACCGGTTTCATGCTGTCCGGGCGACGGCGTTCGCCACGGGTCCAGGGCATCACGGCCTGCACCTCGGCCGAGGTGGCGATCAACGACTTCATCCAGCGGCGTTCGGTCTTCACGGTCTTCTCCACTTCGTTCTGTCTTGCCCTCTGGACTGCTCGATCCTGCCGGGCTGTTGAGAACACTCTCGCTTCGGTTTGCGGCACCAGTCGGGCAGGGCGGGGGGAAGATTGGGGCCAGGGCCTGGCCGGGCTTCCGCGATTGTGGCGTGGCAACAGAAACCCGATTATCCCAAGGATTGCAGGCGATCGCGTGAACAATCCGTCCGGGCGTCACCGGGCCGCTTGGCCAGATTGGGGCAGCTTCGCGGCGGCGCGGCGCGAGAATCGGGCAGGATCAGAGCGTGATGACCGAGATCAGCCGGCCGTAGTCGGCCTCGCCCGCATGGGTGGTGCGGCGGAACGAAAAGAATCGCTCGGGGTCGCGGTAGGTGCAGTGCCGCGTCCATTCGGCATGGCCCACGCCGGCCGCGCGCAGGCGCGACAGGCCGAAGGCGGGCAGGTCGAACATGGCCCGTCCGTTGGGGCCGCCCGCAAAGAAGCGGGCATTGTCGCGATCCTCGTCGATGAAGGCTTCCACGAACTCGTCGCCCACCTCATAGGCCGCCTGGCTGATGGTCGGGCCGATGACCGCGGCAATCGCCTCGCGACGGGCACCCAGCGACACCATTGCCGCGACGGTGGCTTCCAGCACGCCATCCTTCGCGCCGCGCCAGCCCGCATGGGCCGCGCCGATCACGCCGGCTTCGGCATCGGCAAACAGAACCGGCTGGCAGTCGGCGGTCAACACGCCAAGCGCCAGGCCCGGCGTCGCAGTCACCATGGCATCGGCGCGGGGGCGGCCCTCGAACGGCTCGTCCACGACCAGGACGTCGGCGGAATGCACCTGGTTCAGGGTCAGCAGGCGATGCGGTTCCACCCCCATCGCTGCGGCCACACGGGCGCGGTTGATCGCCACGACCTCGGCCAGGTCGCTGGAGCCGGGGCCGCAGTTCAGCCCCGAGAACACGCCCGAGGACGCGCCGCCCTTGCGGGTGAAGAACCCGTGGCGGGGCTTCAGGGCCTGGGAGGTGATCATTTCCAGCATGGTCTCAGGGCCTGTGGGTGGGCGGGTCGAATCCGGGCGGCGGCGGCATGCCCGGCGCGTGCAGCGCCAGCGCCTTGAACAGGGAACCCATTTCCGCAGGGTCGGTCAAGCGGTGCAGCGCCGCGCGGTGGCTGTCCAGCGCCGCGCCGGTCAGGCGCTGTGCCAGCCGCTCAGCCCGGCCCGCGATGCCGAGGCGCAGCAACAGGTCGCCCTGCCGGGTCAGGCCGCTGTGGGGAACATCGGCGGCCAGGGCCAGCGCCTCGAAATCGACATGGGCGGTCAGGTCGGCCTCGCCGGGGTTGGCCAGCGGGTCTTCCATCCGGTGCGCGCGCAGAGCCTGCAGCGTGTCTCCCTTCGACCGCCAGCCGCCATAGTCCACGATCAGCGCAACGCCGCCATGGGAGCGCAGGCGACGGGCGATCTCCTCCATCACGGGCAGCGCGGAGGGGCAGATCTCGGCCACCGTGCCGGGCGGGTCGGCGGCAAAGCACGGTCCGGGAAGCGCGGGGCCGACCGGATCGGACAGGCCGAAGGCCAGCGCGCCGCCCTTCAGGCCGATGAGCCTTTCGCGCCATTGGGCGCCGTCACGCTGGAACTGGCGGATCGGCAGGGCATCGAAGAACTCGTTGGCCAGAAGGAACAGCGGCCGGTCGGGCAGGTCCGCCGCATCGCCGACCCATTCGACGGGGTGCGAGCCAAGCGTCCGCGCCTGCACCTGCCGCAGCACCGGCGAGGCTTCGACCAGCACCACCTGTGCGGCGGCATGAAAGCCCGGCACCGCGCGGGTGGCACGCAGGACATCGGCCATCAGCGTGCCGCGACCGGGGCCAAGCTCGGCCAGCGTGAAGGGCGTGGGCGCGCCCTGGTCCAGCCAGCTTTGCGCGAGGCATAGCCCCAGAAGCTCGCCGAACATCTGGCTGATCTCGGGCGCCGTGGTGAAATCGCCGGCGGTGCCGAAAGGGTCGCGCGTGGCATAGTAGCCATGCGCCGGGTGCAGCAGGCATTCGGCCATGTACTCCGCCACGGTGATCGGCCCGGTGGCAGCGATGCGACGGGCCAGCAGGTCCGCCAGCGGCGTCATGCGGCCCGCGACCGGGCGATGAACCACAGGCCCACGGCGATCATCGGCAGAGAAAGCAGCTGGCCCATGGTCAGGCCCCAGCCGTTCACCTGCAGGGCCAGGCCAAGCGGGTTGCCGGGGGTGATGAACTGGGCGTCGGGCTGGCGGACGAATTCCACCAGGAACCGGGCCAGGCCATAGCCCGCGACGAAAAGGCCCATCAGCCGGCCGGGGGCCTTCAGCCAGCCGCGCCGGAAGGCCAGCACAAGGATCAGGGCGCCCAGGATCAGGCCCTCCAGCAGCGCCTCGTACAGCTGGCTGGGGTGGCGGCCGCAGATGCCCTCGATGCCGGGGCAGGTCTGCGCGGCCTCGCCGGGGAAGGCCACGCCCCAGGGCAGAGCGGTGGGGCGCCCCCAGAGTTCCGCGTTGATGAAATTGGCCAGGCGGCCAAGGAACAGGCCGGGGGTGACGGCGATGGCCAGAAGGTCGCCCATCGCCAGCATGGGGACCCGCTCGCGCCGGCAGAAGAGGATGGCGGCGGCGACGACGCCCAGGAAGCCGCCGTGGAAGGACATGCCGCCCTCCCAGACCTTCAGGATGTCGAAGGGGTGGGTCAGGTAGTGGGCGGGCTGGTAGAAGAGGACGAAGCCCAGCCGGCCGCCCAGGATGACGCCCAGGATGGCCCAGGTCAGGAACCGTTCCAGCTGCTCTGGCGTGAGCGGCGCGCCCGCGGGGCCCCAGAGTGCCGGGCGGCGGATCGCGGCCAGGACCAGCCGCCAGGCGATGAGGATCCCGGCGATATAGGCCAGGGCATACCAGCGGAGCGAAAAGGTCAGGCCTCCGAGGCCGATGGTGAAGACCTCGGGCGAGAGCGGCGGGAAGGGAAGGGGGGTCACTTGATCCACGGTCGGGGTTCTCGGGCGGGCGCGTCCGGTTGTCAATCCGGGGCGCTTGCCGGAGCGGGGTTGCGGGGTCATATAGGGGTGAGTCAAAGGAGTTCCGCCATGCAGACCCGGTCCAAGATTTTCGACGACCTGTCCCAGCTGATGACCAATGCCATGGGGGTGGCGCAGGGCGCCCGGACCGAGGCCGAGACCGCCATGAAGGGCCTGATGGACCGCTGGCTGGCCGACCGGGACTTCGTGACCCGTGAAGAGTTCGATGCCGTCCGGGCCATGGCCCAGAAGGCCCGCGAGGAGAACGAGGCCCTGTCCGCCCGGCTGGCGGCGCTGGAGGCGAAGCTCGGCGGCTGAAGGCGTCCGAGCTCGGACGCCTTGTCCGGGTCAATGAAATCAATGCCTTGTCGAGGCGCATTAACTCGGCGTTAGGAATTGAGCGCGGCCAGGCAGCAGGATCGTCGCTGTCGCGGGCCCCGGCCAGAGCATTTTATTCTGTATCGGGAATATGTGTTGACACGGCCCGCCGGCCCGGCGACCTTTTCCCCCGCGCGCGGCCCTGGGGGGCTGCCCGTATCGGGACCGGCCGGGGAGACGGGGACCATGCTGGACGAAGCCAACGGCAAGTCGATGTCGATCATCGTGACGAAGGGCACGCTCGACTGGGCCTATCCGCCCTTCATCCTGGCCACCACGGCGGCGGCCATGGGGCTGAATGTCACGATGTTCTTCACCTTTTATGGGCTTGGCCTTCTGAAGAAAGACCTGAACCTGAAGATCTCCACACTCGGCAACCCGGCGATGGAGATGCCGATGGGCGGGGCGCACATGGCCATGCCCAACATCCTGGCGGCGCTTCCGGGCGCCTCGTCGCTGACCTCGGCGATGATGAAGAACATGATCCGCAAGAAGGGCGTCGCCTCGATCGAGGAACTGCGCGACTTGGCGGTCGAGGCCGATGTGCGGCTGATCGCCTGCCAGATGACCATGGACCTGTTCGAATACAAGCTGGACGACATGATCCCCGGCCTGACCATCGGCGGCGCCGCGACCTGGGTCGAGGCGGCGACGAAATGCGACATCAACCTGTACATCTGAGGAAAGACCGAATGGCCGATCAGGTTCTTGATGCGAGGGGCGTGAGTTGCCCGCTGCCGATCCTGCGGACGAAGAAGATGCTGACCGACATGCCCACCGGCGCGACGCTGGAGGTGCTGACCACCGATCCCGGCGCGGTGAAGGACTTCGAAGCCTTCTGCCGCACCACCGGAAACGATCTGGTGGAACAGGATGTCGATGGTTCGGTCTATCGCTTCGTCATCCGGCACGGCGGCTGACGCCTGATCCTGCGACCGGGTTGCCGAAGGCGCGATCCGGGGGCCCCGATACATCTGGCCCCTACGGCCGCCGAACCGGAATGACCTGATGAGCGAGCCTCGCCTGAACCTGTCGCCGCCCGTGTCGGACGAGGTGCGCAGGACCACCTGCTACATGTGCGCCTGCCGCTGCGGCATCAACGTGCACCTGAAAAGCGGTCGCGTCAGCTATATCGAGGGCAACCGCGACCATCCGATCAACAAGGGCGTGCTCTGCGCCAAGGGCGCCAGCGGCATCATGCAGATCACCGCGCCCTCGCGGCTGCGCGCGCCGATGAAACGGGTGGGGCCGCGCGGGTCGGGCGCCTTCGAGGAAATCACCTGGGACGAGGCGCTGGAGCTGGCGGTGTCCTGGATGAAGCCGCTGCGCGAGACGGCGCCGGAAAAGCTGGCGTTCTTCACCGGGCGCGACCAGTCGCAATCGCTGACGGGCTGGTGGGCGCAGGCCTTCGGCACGCCGAACTATGCCGCCCATGGCGGGTTCTGTTCGGTGAACATGGCGGCGGGCGGCATCTATACCCTGGGCGGCGCCTTCTGGGAGTTCGGCGCGCCAGACTGGGACCGCTCGCGCCTGTTCGTGCTGTTCGGCGTGGCCGAGGACCATGACAGCAACCCGATCAAGATCGGCATCGGCAAGATCAAGGCGCGCGGCGGACGGGTGATCGGGGTCAACCCGATCCGGTCGGGCTATAACGCCGTGGCCGATGACTGGATCGGCATCACGCCGGGGGCGGATGGCCTGCTGATCCTGTCGCTGATCCATTGCCTCTTGGAAGCTGGCAAGATCGACCTGGACTATCTGGCGCGCTGGACCAACGCGCCCTTGCTGGTGAATGGCACGGAAGGCCCCGAGAAGGGGCTGATCCTGAAGAACGCCGAAAGCCAGCCCTTCGTGATCGACCGCCGCACCGGCCGGCCGGCCCCCTGGGACGGCAAGGGGGTAGAGCCGGACCTGGGCGCCACCTGGGACGGGCACCGCACAGTGTTTCAGCACATGGCGGAACGCTACCTGTCGCCCGATTACGCGCCCGAGGCCGTGGCCGCGCGCTGCGCTGTACCGGCGGCGCGCATCCGCGCTCTGGCAGCGGAACTGGCGCAGGTGGCCTTTGACCAAGCCATCGAACTGCCAATCCGCTGGACGGATTTCCGCGGCGACGAGCATGAAAAGATGGTGGGACGCCCCGTCAGCTTTCACGCCATGCGCGGCATCTCGGCCCATTCCAACGGCTTCCAGACGGCGCGCGCGCTGCACCTGTTGCAGATCGTGCTGGGCGCGGTGGAAACTCCGGGCTCGTGGCGGATGAAGCCACCCTATCCGAAGCCGGTCGAGGCGCATCCGACGCCGAACCATGTGGCCGTGCCCGGCAAGCCCTTGACCGGGCCGCATCTGGGCTATGTACGCAGCCCTGAACAGCTGGCGCTGAAGCCCGACGGCTCGCCCGCCCGCATCGACAAGGCGTTCACCTGGGAAAACCCGTTCTCGGCCCATGGGCTGATGCACATGGTGATTCCCAATGCCCATGCGGGCGACCCGTACCGCATCGACACGTTGTTCCTCTACATGGCGAACATGGCCTGGAACTCGTCGATGAACACGGCGAAGGTCATGGAGATGCTGACCGACAAGGGCGCGGACGGGGAATATGTCATCCCCCGGATCATCTATTCCGACGCCTATGCCAGCGAGATGGTGGCCTATGCCGACCTGATCCTGCCCGACACGACCTATGTCGAACGCCACGACTGCATCAGCTTGCTGGACCGCCCGATTTCCGAACCCGAGGCCGCAGGCGACAGCATCCGCTGGCCGGTGGTGGAGCCGGACCGGGACGTGCGCGGCTTCCAGTCCGTGCTTCTGGACCTGGGCGCGCGCCTCGGCCTTCCGGGCATGGTGGCCGAGGACGGAAGCCCGAAGTTCAAGGACTACGCCGATTACATCGTAAACCACCAGCGCCGCCCCGGCGTGGGTCCGCTGATCGGCTTTCGCGGAAACGGCGACCTGGAGGGGCGCGGCGCGCCGAACCCCGACCAGTTGCAGCGCTATATCGAAAACGGCAGCTTCTATCAGGCGCATGTCCCGCATGGGGCAGAGTTCATGAAGCCCTGGAACGCCGCCTATCAGGACTGGGCGGTGGCGACCTCGTTCTACGACACGCCGCAACCCTACCTGTTCTCAATCTGGTCGGAACCGATGCGCCGCTTCCAGCTGGCGGCGGAGGGGCATGGCGCGATCCAGCCGCCCGATCCCCTGCGCGAACGACTGAAGATGGCGATGGACCCGCTGCCGGTCTGGTATCCGCCCTTCGGCGACCAGGAGGCGGCGGGCTGGGGCTATCCGGTCCATGCGCTGACGCAACGGCCGATGGACATGTACCACAGCTGGGGCAGCCAGAACGCCTGGCTGCGCCAGATCCGGGGGATGAACTACCTCTACCTGCCCACGAAGCTGTGGCAGGCGCACGGGTTCAAGGACGGCGATTATGCCCGGGTGTCCTCGCCCAACGGGGTCATCACCGTGCCGGCTGCGCATATGGCCGGGCTGAACGAGAACACGGTCTGGACCTGGAACGCCATCGGCAAACGCCGGGGCGCCTGGGCACTGGACAGCGAGGCGCCCGAGGCGAAGGAGGGGTTCCTGTTGAACCACCTGATCAGCGAACTGCTGCCGGAAAAAGGCGACGGGATGCGCTGGTCGAACTCCGACCCGGTGACGGGGCAGGCGGCCTGGTTCGACCTGCGCGTGCGGATCGAAAATGCCGGGCCGATGGACCACGCCCTGCCGCAGTTCCCCGACCTGCCGCGCGTGGTCCCGCAGGGAAAGGAACGGCGGACATGAAGCAAGTTTCTTCGAAGAAACTTGCAAATTCCTTCAAAGGAATTTGCCCGCGGGCCGGCAGAGGGAGCGCCACGTGACCCAGCTTCCCGCCCGCACCGATAAGAAGCTCGGCCTGGCCATCGACCTGGACACCTGCGTCGGCTGCCAGGCCTGCGTCACCGCCTGCAAGGGCTGGAACGACCAGGGCTATGGCGTGCCGCTGTCGGACCAGGACCCCTACGGCGCCAAGCCATCGGGCACCTTCCTGAACCGCGTCCATACCTACCAGGCCGAAACGCCAGAAGGCATGGGCGTCACGGTGAACTTCCCCCGGTCCTGCCTGCATTGCGAGGACGCGCCCTGCGTCACCGTCTGCCCGACCGGCGCCAGCTACAAGCGGGCCGAGGATGGCATCGTGCTGGTGAACGAGGACATCTGCATCGGCTGTGGCCTCTGCGCCTGGGCCTGCCCCTATGGCGCGCGCGAGATGGATCAGGCAGCCGGTGTGATGAAGAAATGCACGCTCTGCGTGGACCGCATCTACAACGAGAACCTGCCCGAGGAGGACCGCGTGCCCGCCTGCGTGCGCACCTGCCCGACCGGCGCGCGCCATTTCGGCGATTTCGCCGATCCCGACAGCAGCGTCAGCCGCCTGACGGCCGACCGCGGCGGCTATGCGCTGATGCCGGACATGGGCACCCGGCCCGTCAACCGCTATCTGCCGCCGCGCCCGAAGGACGCGCCCGACCAGGCAAGCCCGCTGGCGCCTTTGCTGGACATCAAGGCCAGCGGCCTTGCCGGCTGGCTGGACCGGATGCTGGGGAAGATCTGACATGCATCCCGCGCCCTCCGTCATCCTGTTCACCGTGTTCTCCGGCATGGGCTTCGGCTTCCTTGCCCTTCTGGGACTGGGCGTGCTGACCGCCTCCGGCTGGACCGCGTTCTTCCTCTGGGGCCTTGGCTATGCGCTGGCTGTGGGCGGCCTTGTCGCCTCGACCTTCCACCTCGGCCATCCCGAACGCGCCTTCCGCGCCTTCAGCCAGTGGCAGACCTCCTGGCTCTCGCGCGAGGGCGTGGCCTCTGTCGCCACGCTTCTGGTGCTGGCGCCGGTTGCCGCCGGGCAGTGGCTGGGCCTGCCCGCGCCGCAGGGGCTGGGCTGGATCGGCGCGGCCGGCTGCGCGGCCACCGTCTTCTGCACCTCGATGATCTATGCGCAGCTCAAGACCGTGCCGCGCTGGCACCACTGGATCACCCCGGTCCTGTTCCTGGCCTTTGCGCTGACCGGCGGGCTGATCCTGGCCGGGCAGATGCTGGCCATGCCCGCGGCCCTGGCGCTGTCGGCGATCCTGTTCCTCTCCTTCCGCATCGGCGACGGCCAGTTCCCCGCGGCCGCGCTGACCACCGGCCATGCCACGGGCCTGGCCCATCTGGGCCGGGTCACGGTGCTGGAGCGGGGGCATACCGCCGGCAACTACCTTCTGACCGAGATGATCCATGTCGTCGGCCGCAAACATGCCGAAAAACTGCGGATCATCGCCATCCTTCTGGCGGGCATCCTGCCCGCGCTGGTGCTGCTGGTGCTGCCGCTCGTGGCCGCCATCCCGCTGGCAACGGCGATCCATCTGATCGGCGCAATGGCGGCGCGCTGGCTGTTCTTCGCCGAGGCCGAACATGTCGTCGGCCTCTACTACGGCATGAGGTGACGGCGCGCTGTGCCCTGCCCATCACGCTTTGCAAAGCAGCGCCGGCGCGCAGTTGAAACTCCCGCAGCCGGGGCGTATGTGCGGCGCGACCGTCAGGAAGGGCGAGAGCCATGGAAATCTTCACCGCCGCAGGCTTTGCCGTCTTCCTGCAGGTCATCGCCATCGACCTCGTGCTGGCGGGCGACAATGCGGTGGTCATCGGCCTTGCCGCGGCGGGCCTGCCGAAGGAACAGCGCACCAAGGCCATCCTGGTGGGCATCCTGGCCGCCACGGTGCTGCGCATCGCCTTCGCGCTGGTCGCCACCCAGCTTCTGGCCATCACCGGGCTTCTGCTGGCCGGGGGCATCCTGCTGCTCTGGGTCTGCTGGAAGATGTGGCGCGAACTGCGCTCGGGCCACGGCGACCAAGAGGTTCAGGCCCAGGAGGCGCTGGCCAACGCCGACCTGAACGCGGACGGCACCATCGCCAAAGGCGCGCCGCGCAAGACATTTGCCCAGGCCGCCTGGCAGATCGTCATCGCCGACGTCTCCATGTCGCTCGACAATGTGCTGGCCGTGGCGGGCGCCGCCCATGAACACCCGACGATCCTGATCTTCGGCCTCGGTCTCTCCATCGCCCTGATGGGCATTGCCGCCTCGTTCATAGCGCGGCTCCTGAACCGCTTCCGCTGGATCGCCTATATCGGCCTGGCCATCATCCTTTATGTCGCGCTCGACATGATCTGGCGCGGCTGGCACGAGGTCGGCCCGCTGGTGCAGGCCGCCGTTCTGGGCTAGGTCAGACCCCCGCCCAGTCGCGATACCAGCGCACGAAATTGCCCACGCCTTCGTCCAGCGGCGTGCGAGGGATGCCGCCGACCAGGGCGCGCAGCAACGCGTCCGAGGCCCAGGTGCGCGGCACGTCGCCGGCCTGCATCGGCAGGAAGTTCTTCTCGGCCACCCGCCCCGTCGCGCGCTCGATCGCGGCCACGAACTCCATCAGCGGCACCGGCGCGGCATTGCCGATGTTCACCGCGCGGAACGGCGCCACCGGCGAAAGGCTGTCCATCGGCCCGGCGGAAACCGTGCCTGGCGCCACCGCGATCAGCCGGCGGATGCCCTCGACCAGATCCTCGACATAGGTGAAGTCGCGCGCCATCTCGCCGCCGTTGTAGATGTCGATGGGCTCGCCCTTCAGGATCGCGCGCGTGAACTTGAACAGCGCCATGTCGGGCCGGCCCCAGGGACCATAGACGGTGAAGAAGCGGAACATCGTCACCGGCAGGTGGTAGAGATGGGCATAGGAATGGGCCATTCCCTCGGTGGCCATCTTGGTCGCGGCATAGAAGGACATCGGCCGGTCGGTCTTATCGGTTTCGGCGAAGGGCACCTTCTCGTTCGCGCCATAGACGGAAGAGGTCGAGGCCAGCATCATATGCGCGGGCGGATGCGCCCGCGCCGCTTCCAGCAACTCATAGGTGCCGATCAGGTTCGCCTCGACATAGGAGCGCGGCGCCTCGATCGAATAGCGCACCCCCGCCTGCGCGGCCAGATGCACCACCGCCTGCGGCTTCTCTTCGGCCATCAGCCGCATCAGAAGGCCGGGCGTCTCGATCAGGCCGCGCTCGAACCGCAGGTCGCCCGACAGCCGGGCCAGCCGCCCTTCCTTCAGCGCGGGGTCGTAATAGGGCGTCATGCCATCCACACCCACCACGCGCCAGCCGTCCGCCAGCAACAGCCGCGCCAGGTGGAACCCGATGAACCCGGCCGCCCCGGTGATCAGCACTGTCTTGGTCATGGTCTTCCCCAATTCATCCTTGCCCCAGATACTCTCGGGGGATGAGCCGCGCCAGCGGCGAGGGGGCAGAATGCCCCCGTTGCGTCAGAACCTGCCGGGCGAGACGGCGGCGGTTTCGCGCGCCGGCACCCGCCCGGCCACGACATCCGCGACGATCCCCGCCGTGACCGGCGCCAGCGTCACGCCGATATGGCCATGGCCGAAGGCATGAATCACCTCGGCCCCGCCCCGCGACGGGCCGATCACCGGCAGGCTGTCGGGCATCGAGGGGCGGAAGCCCATCCATTCCCGGTCGGGTTCACCCAGATCGGGGTAGAAGAGCCGCGCGCCTTCCACCAGCCGGGCAATGCGGTGCGGCGAAGGCGGCGCGGTCAGCCCGCCCAGTTCCACCGTGCCGGCGGCGCGCAGCCGCCCGGTCATCGGGCACAGGTAGAAACCCCGCGCCGTATGGCAGGCGGGCCGGGTCAGGCGGGGCGTCTGCATGTCCCATTCGACGTGATAGCCGCGCTCGGTGTCCAGCGGCAGCCGGTCGCCCGCACTGGCGGCGAGGGCACGCGAATGGGCGCCCGCCGCGATCACCACGCGCCGGGCGTGCAGGTGCAGCCCCGGCCCGTGGACGACGACGCCATCCACCATCCGCTCCAGCCGCTCGGCTCGCAGCGCCACATGCTCCGCCCGCGCGGTGACATGGGCGGCCAGCCGCCGCATCATCGCGCCGGGGTCGGACAGGAAGATCGCCTGCGGAAAGAAGGCCGCCCCGCCCTGGACCTCGGGCAGGCCGGGTTCCAGCTGGCGTAACTCATGCGGCTCCAGCAGCTCCACCGTCACGCCCAGGCTGCGCCGGAACGCCATGTCCGCCGCCGCTGCCCGGTAGCCCTTCGCCGTGTCATAGACGTAGAGGCACCCCCGCGGCACCAGAAGGTCCGCCGCACCGATCCGCGCCGCCAGGTCGCGCCACAGATCGCCCGCCCCGGACAGAAGGCCCGCAATCGCCACCGCATTGCGCCGCGCCGGCCCCGGCAGAGACTGCACGGCAAAGCGCGTGAGCCACGGCATCAGCGCGGGCAGTGCCGCCCGCCGGATCGCAAGCGGCGAGTTGCGGTCGAACAGAAGCGCAGGCAGGTGCTTCAGCACATCCGGCGTGCCGACCGGCAACACCGCATAATCCGCGATGGTCCCGGCATTGCCGTAACTCGCGCCCATGCCGGGCTGGCCCGGATCGACCAGCACCACCTCGCGCCCGTCCTCCAGCAGCCGCTCGGCGGTGGCAAGGCCGACCACCCCGCCACCGATCACCGCAATATCCGTCGTGATGTGCCGCGTCATCGCGCGATCCTCGCGCATCGGCCCTGCAGGGCCAAGGCGCGCCGCGGTCACATGCAGGCGTCGAACAGCGCGCGGGTGTTCTCGCGCGTCATCGCCACCGGGTTGCCGCCGCAGGAGGGATCCTCCAGCGCCATCTCGGTCAGCTCGTCCAGCCGCGCCCGCTCCACGCCCATGGCCGTCAGGTTGGCCGGGATGCCGAGCTTCGCCCGAAGCTCCATCACCGCCGCGCGGAAGCCGTCAAAGCCGCCCGCGATGCCCAGATAGGCCGCCGCCCGCTCGATCCGCGCCTCGATCTCGGGCCGGTTGAAATCCAGCACCATGGGCATCACCACGGCATTGGTCGTGCCATGATGCGTGCCATAGACCGCGCCCACCGGGTGCGACAGCGAATGGATCGCCCCCAGCCCCTTCTGGAAGGCCACCGCCCCCATGGCCGCCGCGCTCATCATGTGGGCGCGCGCCTCCAGGTTGCCCGGCTCGGCATAGGCCACGGGCAGGTTCTCGAACACCAGCCGCATCCCTTCCAGCGCAATGCCCTGGCTCATCGGATGGTAGAAGGGCGAGCAATAGGCCTCCAGGCAATGCGCCAGCGCATCCATGCCGGTGCCGGCGGTGATGAACTTCGGCATCCCCACGGTCAGCGCGGGGTCGCAGATCGTGACCTTGGGCATCAGCGCCGGGTGGAAGATGATCTTCTTCTTGTGCGTGGCGCTATTGGTCAGCACCCCGGCACGGCCCACCTCGCTGCCGGTCCCCGCCGTGGTCGGCACCGCCACGATGGGGGCGATCTTCGCCGCGTCCGCGCGGGTCCACCAGTCGTCGATATCCTCCAGATCCCAGACCGAAAGCTCGGGCCGCTGATGCGCCATCAGCGCGATCATCTTGCCCAGATCCAGCGCCGACCCGCCGCCAAAGCAGACCACGCCATCATGCCCGCCGGCGAGGTAAACCTTGATCCCCGCGGCCATGTTGCCTTCGTTCGGGTTCGGGTCCACGTCCGAGAACACCGCGCGCCCCAGGCCCGCGGCTTCCAGCACGTCCAGCGCCTGCGCGGTGATCGGCAAGCTCGCCAGCGCCTTGTCGGTCACCAGAAGCGGCTTCGTGATGCCCGCGGCCTTGCAATGCTCGGCCAGTTCGGAAATCCGGCCCACCCCGAACTTGATCGCGGTGGGATAGGACCAGTTGCGGTTCGGAACGCTCATTGCGGTTTCACCTTGCGGAAATGATAGGAACGGGGGCGGGTCACCGACTGGTAGCCCAGCTTCGACAGGCCGACGCCGCGGCCGGTGTCTTTGCAGCCTGTCCAGCAGATCGCCGGGTCCAGGTAATCGGCGCGGTTCAGGAAGACCGTGCCGGTCTCGATCTTGCGGGCGATGTCCCAGGCGCGGTCGATATCCTTCGTCCAGAGGCTCGCTGTCAGGCCATAGGGCGAGTCGTTCATCAGCCGCAGCGCCTCGTCGTCCGACGTCACCGGCATGATGCCCACGACCGGGCCAAAGCTTTCCTCGGTCATCACCCGCATGGAATGGTCCACGTTCACCAACACCTGCGGCATCAGATAGGCCCCGCCATCGTCGGCCGGGAAGTTCTGCTTCTCGATCAGCGCCTTGGCCCCCTTGGCCAGCGCCTCGTCCGTCTGCTCGCGCACGGTGCGGGCAAAGCGGGCATTGGCCATCGGCCCAAGCGTCGTATCCGCCTCGAACGGGTTGCCCAGCTTCAGCCCATTGGCCCATTTCACCGCCTTGTCGACAAACTCGTCGAACAGGCTCTCATGCACATAGATCCGCTCGATGCCACAGCAGCACTGACCGGCATTGTACATCGCGCCGTCCATCAGCACGTCCACCGCCCAGTCCAGGTCGGCATCCGGCATCACATAGCCTGGGTCCTTGCCGCCCAGTTCCAGCCCCAGCCCGGTAAAGGTGCCCGCCGCCGCGCGCTCGATCGCCTGGCCGCCGCCCACCGATCCGGTGAAGTTGACAAAGCCGAAAGACCGCTCGCGGATAAGGGCTTCGGTGCCGGCATGGTCCAGCACGACATTCTGGAACACATCCGCCGGCACACCTGCCTTGGCCATCGCCTCGGCGATGCGCTCGCCCACCAGAAGCGTCTGGCTCGCGTGCTTCAGCATCACCGCATTGCCCGCGATCAGCGCCGGCACGATGGTGTTCATCGCCGTCATGTAGGGGTAGTTCCAGGGCGCAATCACGAAGACCACGCCATGCGGCGCCCATTCGATGCGACGACCGAACCGGTCATCCTCTTCGATCATGATCGGCGCCAGCGCCTCGGCGGCCACGCTCGCCATGTAATTCGCGCGCTCGTTCAACCCGCCGAATTCGCCGCCAAAGCGGGTCGGGCGGCCCATCTGCCAGGCAAGCTCCTCGACGATGCGCGCCTTGTCCTCGTTCAGGTGCTGCACCGCGGCCAACACCAGCGCGATGCGCTCCTCCAGCGGCCGCGCCGCCCAGGCCGGTTGCGCCGCCTTGGCCCGCGCCACCGCGGCCCGCGCGGCCTCCAGCGTATAGGGCACGCGCTCGGCATAGACCCGTCCGTCCACGGGGCTGATCAGTTGAATGGGTTTCATCTCTCACCTCTGGCGCCGTGCGCCGGATCGAAGGGTAGGGTGCGTGCTTGCACGCACCGTCCAAGTTCACTTTCCCGAATTTGGCTATTCGAGAAGTCGGGATACAAATCTAACGAGATCTCCCCCAAACATTCCCCTGATCGCCGCCCCTGCCACGATGATGGCTGACAACTTTCCGGGCTCTTTCTTGGGGTCGAGGCTTCGCCAGTTCATGATGGGTGCCGTTCCGTCACGCGCGTTCCAGAAGCCGCTGCAGCTCGAAATCCGTCACCACGCGGTCGGTTTCCAGGATCTCCCACTGCGCCGCATGGTGGTAATGATCCACCACCTCGTCGCCGAAAGCCGCGCGCAGCATGGCCGAACCCCGAAGCAGCTCCGCAGCCTCGCGCAGGTTGTGCGGAATCTCGCGGATGTTCGCCGTGTTATACATGTCGCCCTTCATCTCGGGCTCCAGCTCCAGTTTCTGCTCGATTCCGGCAAGACCGGCCGCCAGCAGCGCGGCGCAGGCAAGATAGGGGTTCACGTCGGAACCCGGAATGCGGCATTCCACCCGCACGGCCTTGGTGTGCTCGCCGCAGATGCGGAAGCCGGCGGTGCGGTTGTCCGCACTCCAGACCGCCTTGGTCGGCGCGAAAAGGCCAATGCAGAACCGCTTGTAGCTGTTCACATAAGGCGCCAGGAAGGCCGTGATCTCGCGTGCATGGGCCAATTGCCCGGCGAGGAACTGCTTCATCACGGGCGACATGCCATGTTCGTCCGCCGGGTCAGCAAAGGCGGGCTTGCCATCCAGCGTCCAAAGCGACTGGTGGATGTGGCTGGACGACCCCGCCTTGCGGTGATCGTATTTCGCCATGAAGGTCACCGACTTGCCCTGCGCATGGGCGATCTCGCGCACCGCTTCCTTGACGATCACATGGTTGTCGGCGGTGTCCAGCGCGTCGGAATAGCGATAGTTCACCTCGTGCTGGCCGCTGTCGGCCTCGCCCTTGGTGTTCTCGACCGGGATTCCGGCCTTGTACAGACCATTGCGCACGGCGCGCATCAGGCCCTCTTCCTTGGTGGTCTGGAAGACGTGGTAATCCTCGTTATAGGCGCTGATCGGCCTCAGGTCGCGCAAGCCCCCGTCGCGGAGGTTCTCGTAGGAATTCTCGAAGATGTAGAATTCCAGTTCCGTCGCCATCATCGGGTCAAAGCCCAAGGCACGCGCGCGGGCCACCTGGCGTTTCAGGATGGCGCGCGGGCTGATCGCCACTTCCTCGTGGGTGTGGTGGTCCAACAGGTCGCCCAGCACCAGCACCGTGCCCGGCAGCCAGGGCAGGGGGCGCATCGTGGCCAGATCGGGCTTCAGCACATAGTCGCCATAGCCCTGTTCCCAGCCCGCCGACTTGTATCCGGGAACCGTGGTCATCTCCATGTCCACCGCCAGCAGATAGTTGCAGCAGTGGGTCTCCTTCCAGCCGCCTTCCACGAAGAAGGCCGCATGGAAGCGCTTGCCCATCAGGCGGCCCTGCATGTCGATGCCGGCCACCACAACGGTGTCGATCTCGCCGCGTGCAACGGCTTCCTTCAATGCGTCAAAACTCAGATTGCCGGGCATGGTCGTGCCTCTCTTGTCTTATTCGTCAGATCATGGACCCCGGCGCCGCCGGGGCAGGGTGCAAGTCACAGGGCGCGGTAGGCGCCGCCGAATTCCGGCTTGCGAGCCCAGGGCCGCGCCAGGCGAGGGCGCATCAGGGCAATGATCCGGCCGCAATCGCGGCAGTCGGGGGACATGGGTTTCTCCAAAAGACCAGTCAGTCGTGCCGGAAATACCGGGCGGGAACAAGCCCCGCCCGGTCTTTCGCGATCAATAGCGGTAGGGCACGCCCGCCTTGGTCATGGTCTCGTTGTAGGTCTTGATGATCGAAACGACCTTGGCTTTCACCTCGGATTCCGCCGCGATCTCGTCCCAGAACTTCACCGCCGCATCTTCCACCGCTTTCCACTCCTCGGACGGGATCGTGGTCAGCTTCAGCTTGGTCTCGTTCACGCGCAGGCTCGCCTCTCCCGCCCAGTACCAGTGCTGGCGATAGTAGTGCGACTGCTGGAAGCAGGTCTCCATCAGCGCCTGCATCTCGGGAGGCAGCGCGTTCCAGCGGTCCATGTTGGCGAAGAAATGGCCGATCCAGGCGCCCGAGATCTCGTTCGTCAGGAAATAGTCGGTCACATTGGCCCAGCCCACGGTATAGACCTCGGTGATGCCCGACCAGGCCAGCCCGTCCAGCTCGCCCGTCTGCAGCGCCACTTCCACGTCTTCCCAGGGCAGCGTCACCGGCACCACGCCGAACTGCGTCAGGAACCGCCCCGCCGTCGGGAAGGTGAAGACGCGCAGCCCGTTCAGGTCGGCCAGCGAGTTGATCGGCTTCTTGGTCGAGAAGTTGCAGGGGTCCCAGGACCCGGCCGAGATGTGCTTGACCCCGACCTTGGCGTATTCGTCCTTCCAGATCTGGTCCAGCCCGTACTTGTAGAACAGCGCCGGCACATCCAGCGAATAGCGCAGCGCCAGCGGGAAGTAGCCGCCGAACACCGTCACCTCGGTCGGCGAGGCCATGGAGTCGTCATCGGACTGCACGCAGTCGATGGTGCCCGCCTGCATGGCGCGGAACAATTCGCCCGTGGGAACCAGCTGGTCGGAATAGAACAGCTCGATCTCCATCTTGCCCTTGGCCAGCTCGTTGAACATGTCCACCGCGGGCTTCACCACATGCTCGCCAAGCGCGGCCCCGGCATAGGTCTGCATCCGCCACTTGATCACGTCCTGCGCGCGCACCACGGCGGGCGCGGCCAGCGTGGCGGCCCCTGCCAGAGCGCCGCGGGTCAGGAATGTGCGTCTCGTCGTCATGGGAACCTCCTTGTTGTGGGGCGATCAGCGCCGCCCGTTCGGGTCACTTGGTATAGATTGCGTTGGGTAGCCAAAGGGCAATGTCAGGGAAGATCATCAGGATCACCAGCGACAGCACCATCAGCCCCACGAAGGGCAGGACCGACCGGTAGATGTCCGCCAGGCTGTAATCCTTGGGCGCCATGGCCCGCATCAGGAACAGGTTATAGCCGAAGGGCGGCGTCAGATAGGCGATCTGGCAGGTGATGGTGTACAGGATCCCGTACCAGATCAGGTCAAAGCCAAGCGCCCCCGCCAGGCTCACATAGATCGGCGCCACGATCACCAGCATGGCCGTGTCGTCCAGGAACATCCCCATGATCAGGAACGACAGCTGCATCATGATCAGGATCGTCCAGGGCCCCAGCCCCATGTCCTCGACGAACAGCCGCTCGATCGCGCGGCCCGCGCCCAGCCCGTCAAACACCGCTCCGAAGGACAAGGCCGCCATGATGATCAGCATGAACATGCAGGTGATCGCCAGGGTGGATCGGGTCGAGACCTCGAAGACCTCGCGCGTGAAACGGCCCTTGGCCACGGCGGCCAGCACCGTCACCACCACCCCGATCACCGAGGCTTCGGTCAGGGACGCCCAGCCGTTCACGAAGGGCACCATCATCACCGCGAAAATGCCCACCGGCAGAAGCCCGGCGCGCAGAAGCCGGATCTTCTCGGCCCGCGGGATCGCAGCACTTTCCTCGGCCGAAAGCGCCGGCCCAAGCGAGGGGTTCAGCCGGCAGCGGATCCAGATATAGGCCACGAAGATCGCCGCCATCATCAGCCCCGGCCCGATGCCCGCCAGCCACAGCTGCCCCACGGGTTGCCGCGCGATCATCGCATACAGCACCAGCACGACCGAGGGCGGGATCAGGATGCCCAGCGATGACCCCGCCTGGATCACCCCGGAAATCATCAGCTTGTCATAGCGCCGCCGCGCCAGTTCCGGCAAAGCGATGGTGCAACCGATGGCCATGCCCGCGACCGACAGCCCGTTCATTGCGGAAATCAGCACCATCAACAGAACGGTGCCGATGGCCAGGCCCCCCGGCACCGGCCCCATCCAGACATGGAACATCCGGTACAGGTCTTCGGCCAGCCGGGTTTCCGACATGACATAGCCCATGAAGACGAACATGGGCAGCGTCAGCATCGCGTTCCATTTCATCAGCTTCATGACGGCCGAAATGCCCATCTGCTGCCCGCCGGTGCCCCACAGCGACAAGGCCGCCACCACGGCCACAAAGCCGATGGCGCCGAACACGCGCTGCCCGGTCAGCATCATCAGCAGCATGGTCGAGAACATGAGGATGGCGATGGTCTCGTATTCCATCACATCACCTCGGCATCGGTATGCTGGCGGCCACCCGGATAGGGGCCAAGGTCGATGCCCCGGATCGTCGCCACATCGCGGATCAGATGGGCAAAGGCCTGCAACACCATCAGGAAGAACGCCACCGTGATCGTCAGCTTCAGGGGCCACATCACCGGCCGCCAGGCGGTCGGGTTGCGCTCGCCGATCTCAAAGGCATAGACGGTGCTTTCCACCGAGCCATACAGCATCACGCCAAGATAGAAGATCAGGCAGAAGACGGTGAAGATGTCCCACATCGCCCGCGTCCGGGGCGACCAGCGGCCATACAGCAGGTCCATCCGCACGTTGGACCCAAGTTGCAGCGAATAGGGCGCGCCCAGCAGGTAATAGGCCACCAGCAGGAACTGCGCCATTTCCAGCGTCCAGATTGCCGGTATCTGCAAGACCTTGGTGGCCGAGGAATACAGAAGCACCGCCATCATGGCGAACAAGAGGTACATGGCAAAGCGGCCGACGCGGTAGTTGATCCGCTCCACCGTCTTCACATAGGCAACCAGCGCGGGGTTCATGGGGCTCCTTCAGGCGGCTGCGGCAGGGGACAGGCTGTGCAGCGCAGCCCGAAGAACGGGCGCCAACCGCTCTGCCATCGCCGCTTCGGCGGCGGCATCGGCGATCAGGTCGTTGCGGATCTCCAGCATGGCGTTCAACAGGCCGTAGGGCGTGGCCTGAACGCGCAGGGTATGCGTCACGTCATCGGCCGCCGAATAGGGCTCGTTCAGCCCGCAGTGCAGGCCGGTCTGCGCCTGCGCCTCGGCAAGGATGGCGCGTGCCAGCCGGTCGTCGGCATCGTGGATCACGCCGAACTCCACCGCGCGCGGCTGGCCATGCCAGACCGGCGTGAAGCTGTGGATCGTCACCACCGCCGTCGCGCGCCCGCGCGCCAGCCGCCGCATCAGCACCCCGTGCAGCGCGGCCTGAAAGGGCAGGTAAACCGCTTCCGTCCGCGCCGCGCGCTCCTCCGCGCTCAGGTTCTGGTTGCCCGGGATGACATGGACCTCGGAACGCACCGCCATGGCCCCGGCCTGGTCGGGCGCGCGGTTGCAATCATAGATCAGCCGCGAGACAGGCGCATGAACCAGCGCCGCATCAAGCCGCGCCGACAGCCCGCGCGCCAGGCCCAACGCACCGGGATCCCAGGCGATATGGGCGCGCCTCTGGTCCT
This sequence comes from Neotabrizicola shimadae, assembly GCF_019623905.1. Classification (NCBI taxonomy): domain Bacteria; kingdom Pseudomonadati; phylum Pseudomonadota; class Alphaproteobacteria; order Rhodobacterales; family Paracoccaceae; genus Neotabrizicola; species Neotabrizicola shimadae. The sequence goes on from NZ_CP069370.1 coordinate 277,665, forward strand.
CTGACAGGCCAAGGTCGCCCCAGGGGGCAGGCATCATCCGCGACGCATGTTCGCAGACAAGCACGATCGGGCTGGCCCCGGACTCGTTTTCCACAAGCCCGGAAAATCCGCCCGGAAAACCCGGTTCGGCAAGCGCAGTCATGGCTGCGAGTCGGCTCCCTGTTGCCGTATTGTTTGGCCGAGCGTCCTTCACGGCGCGCCGTTGTGTCAAGAATATTTCTTTCCGAAGATTCCTGTTACAAACTTTACCAACGCCCGCCGGGGCGGACCGATGAAAGGGCAGGCGATGGACAAGTCCCCGACCGACCGCAGCGCAGACTCCGCAATCGAGCAGCGGATGCGCACGGCCCTGCCCGACCTGACCCGCGCCGAACGGCAGCTGGCCACCCATATCCTCAGCCACTTCCCGGTCTCGGCGCTTGGCTCGATCACCGCGCTGGCCAAGGCGGCCGAGGTGTCCACCCCCACCGTGGTGCGGCTGGTGCAGAAACTTGGCTACAAGGGCTATCCCGATTACCAGCAGGCGCTGCGTGCCGAGGTCGAGACGATGCTCGTCTCTCCCATGGGCCGGCAGGACCGCTGGACCGAAGGCGCGCCTGACAGCCATATCCTGAACCGCTATGCCGATGCCGTGGTGGCCAATCTCTCTGCCACGCTCGGCCAGATCGACCATGCCGATTTCGACGCCGCCGCCGCGCTCATCGCCGATCCTTCCCGCCATGTCTGGTGCATCGGCGGGCGGCTGACCCACGTGGCCGCCGATTACGCCGCCACGCTTCTGGTCGGCGCCCGGCCCGATGTCTCGCTGATTTCGGGCACGGTGCTGAACTGGCAGGCCGCACTTCTCGACATGGCGCCGGGCGATGTGCTTCTGGCCTTCGACATCCGCCGCTACGAGGCGACCGTCGTGCAAGTCTGCGAAATGGCGGCCGAACAGGGCGCCGAGGTGGTGCTCATCACCGACCGCTGGCGCTCGCCGGCCGCCGACAAGGCCCGGCATGTGATGGCGGCCCATGTCCAGACCCCGCTCGCCTCGGATTCCATCGTCTCGCTCCTGGTGCTGGTGGAAACCCTGCTCGCCTCGGTCCAGGCGCGAATCTGGGACATCTCGGAAGCCAGGTTGAAGCGCATGGAAGACCTCTACGCCCGCGCCCGCTTCTTCCACCGCTCGCGGTAGAGGGCAGATTCCTTCGAAGGAATTTGCGCTCCACCCCTCGGGCAAGTGTTAAGTCCAAGTTAAAGCGTGCGCGCAAATTATTGATTTCACTGGATGCAGGGAAGCGTCCGAGCTCGGACGCCCCCCTCAATACCCCCGGACCCGGTCCACCCGGTGCAGGAACGGCTCCCCCGCCTCCCCCCGCCGGATGTTCTCGGCCACCACCCGAGCCGCGCTGGCCGTCCGGGTATCGGCGGCGATATGGGGGGTCACGGTCACGCGGGGATGGGTCCAGTAGGGATGGTCCCCCGGCAGCGGCTCCACCCGGAACACGTCCAGCGTGGCATGCCCCACCCGGCCCGCATCCAGCGCGGCCAGAAGGGCCTCATCGTCGATCAGCGCCCCCCGCCCCGGGTTCAGGATCACCGCGCCCTCCGGCAGAAGGGCCAGGGTCCGGGCATCCAGGATATTCTCGGTCCCCGGCGTGCGGGGCAGGAGGGTCACCAGGATCGCGGCGGTGGACAGCGCCCGGTCCAGCCCCTCCGGCCCCGAAAGGCAGGTCAGTCCCGGCACCTGCTTTGGCGTCCGGCTCCAGCCGGTGACCGGAAAGTTCAGCGCCGCCAGCGCCTGCCCGCAGGCCGCGCCCAACTCGCCCAGGCCCAGGATCGTGACGGGCCGCTCCCGCGCCAGCGGTGGGCAGGTCGGATCCCAGACATGGCCGGGGTTCACGATGTGCCGGTCCATCCCCAGGTGATGGCGCAGGGCGTGGCCCACCACCCATTCCACCATCCCCTCGGTCAGCGCCGGATCGACCATCCGGCACAGGGGCATGGTCAGGGTCTCGTTCCCGACGATCCGCTCCACCCCGGCCCAGAGGCTCAGCACCGCCCTGGCGCGGGTATAGGGCGTGAAGTCCTGCAGCGGGCTGGAGGGGGCATAGACGATGTAGTCCACCGTGGCCGGGTCTGCCTCTGGCGCCAGCCGCGCATCAAGCCCCCCCTCGGCCAGCGCCGCCGTCAACGGCGCCTGCCATTCAGGCCAGAGCGCGGGCATGGGAAAAAGCACGGTCAGGGGCATCGCGGTCTCGGCTCAGAAGTGCATGGCAGCGGCCGCGTTCACGGCCAGGGCAAGGATGACGGCGTTGGCGAAGAAGGAACAGATGGCGTGGATCGTGACAACCCGGCGCATCTCGGGCGTGGTGACCACCACGTCCGACACCTGCGCCGCCATCCCGACACAGTAGGAAAAGTACAGGAAGTCGATCGAGGCAGGCTCACCGTGGCCCGGAAACTTCAGCCCTCCCCTCGGCGCGACGCCGGGACCGGGAAGCCCGTCGTAGTACAGATACGCATAGTGGTGGGCGGCGAGCGAATGCACCATGCCCCAACCCAGGGGAACCGCCAGCAGGCCCAGAACCGCCTCGACCGCGCCGCCGTCGGGATGGGACAGAACGAACACGATGGCTCCGAGCGAGCCGGCGAAGGCCAGTCCGCCCAGAAGAGAAATCAGCACCGCCCCCTCGTCGTCTTCTGTCGTATGGGCCCGGAGGGTGCGGGCATCCAATCCGGACAGGCGCAGCATCTGGATCAGATAGGCGGCGAAAAAGACATCCAGGGCCAGAAGGACCCGGCTGACGCTGCCGATGGGCAAGGCCATGGCCAAGGCGCCGGCGGCAAGTCCGCAGAGCGCGGAAATGACGAAGCGCACCAGCCTTCGGGCATGGAACGGGACCGGCGGCGGGGCGGGATCAGCGGAGCCGGTGGACATGGGCGCTTTGCACCAGCCCGAAGGCTGCCATTATCACAAGGAGCGCCGAGCCGCCATACGACAGAAGCGGCAGCGGGATGCCGACAACTGGGGCGAGGCCCATCACCATCGACAGGTTGATGGCGAAGTAGAAGAAGAAGTTGGCCGCGATCCCAAGCACCAGAAGCGAGGAGAAGCGGTCCTTGTTCTTCAACGCCGACACCACGCAGAAGCCGATGATCAGCGCATAAAGCGCCAGCAGGGAGAAGGCGCCGATGAAGCCGAACTCCTCTGCCAGGGTGTTGAAGATGAAGTCGGTGTGCTTTTCCGGCAGGAAGTTCAGCCGGGACTGGGTGCCCTGCATGAAGCCCTTGCCGGTCCAGCCGCCGGAACCAAGCGCGATCTGAGCCTGGATGATGTTGTAGCCCGCGCCAAGCGGGTCGGCGGTGGGGTCAAGGAACGTGTCGATCCGGGTGTACTGGTAGTCATGCAGCAACTGCCAGGGCGTGCCGCGCGACATGATGACGGCCGTTATGGCCCCCGCAACCAGAAGCCCCACAGCCAGGAAATACCAGATGCTGACCCCGGCGAGGAACATGACTGTCGCCCCGCCCATCAGGAGCATGATCGAGGTGCCGAGGTTCGGCTGCATCAGCACCAGGATTGTCGGCACCACGGTAAGGATCACCGGGATCAGCACCCACAGGGGCCGCGAGACCTTCTTGATGTCGAGCCAGTCGTAATAGGTGGCCAGCATCATCACGAGCGTGAACTTCATCAACTCGGACGGCTGAAGCCGGATGAATCCCAGGTCCAGCCAGCGCTGCGCGCCCATGCCGACCGAACCGAAGAACTCCACCACCACCAACAGAGCCAGCGAAACGAGGTAGGCCACGCCCGAGACATTGCGCCAGAACCAGATCGGCACGAAGCCGATAGCCAGCATCAGCACGAAGCCGATGGCAAAGCGCTTCATCTGCGGTTCGGCCCAGGTGGACATATCGCCGTTCGCAACAGAGGTCAGCATGAGAAACCCGACGCAGGCGACGGCCGTCACGGTCAGGGCCAGTGCCCAGTGGACATACAGCACCTTCGACCACCCGGTCGGCGCGGACTTGATGCGGTATTCCAGAAAACTCATGCTGCGCCTCAGGCCCGCGAACTGGATTGCGTGCCGGGGGTGAACTCCCGCAGCTTCAATTCCTCGAACAGGCTCTCCATTCGACCGCGCTGGCTGGACGGATAGGCCGTGAGCGGCGGGATCTCGCCGTAAAGTGCGCGCAGAAGCGCATCGCGCGCGATGGGGGCCGCCACGGCAGAGCCGCCGCCACCATGCTCGACCACGACACAGACGGCATATTTCGGCGCATCATAGGGGGCGAAGGCCACGAACAGCGCATGGTCGCGGCGGTTCCACGGCAGCTGGTCGTTCGAGACCACCCCGCGCGCCCGTTCCGCCGCGCTGATGTTGCGCACCTGGCTAGTGCCGGTCTTGCCGGCCATCAGCATGGCTTCTTCGGCAATGCGCGAACCCTTGGCGGTGCCGTGGGCCCCGTTCACCACCTCGTACATGCCGCGGCGGACATGTTCGAGGATCGAGCTGTCGATGGCCAGCGGCGGGGCGACCTGCACGGGCTGTTCCTCGCCGGCAATCGACAGGATCAGCCGCGGTTCGACCGCGCGACCCGAGGCGATGCGCGAAGTCATGACCGCCAGCTGCAGGGGAGAGGCCAGCACATAGCCTTGGCCGATCGAAGCGTTGATCGTGTCGCCGATCCGCCATTCCTGTTTGTGGCGTTCCATCTTCCACTGCTTGTTGGGCATGTTGCCCTCGGCAATGGCCGACATGGGAAGGTCATGGCGCTGGCCCAGGCCAAGCTGCACCCCCATTTCGGCAATCTTGTCGATGCCGACCTTCTGGGCGATGTCGTAATAATAGACGTCGCAGCTTTCGGCCAAAGACCGTTCCAGGTTCACCGAGCCATGGCCGCCACGTTTCCAGCAGTGGAACCTGCGACCGCCGTATTCGATGTATCCGGGGCAGCGCACGCGGGTGTCCACGGTGATTGCCCCGGCAGACAGCGCGGCCAATGCGGTGACCATCTTGAAGGTGGAGCCGGGCGGATAGACGCCCTGCACCGTCTTGTTGGCCAGGGGACGGTGGTCGTTCTCCATCAATGCCGAATAGTCGACCGAGCTGATGCCCCGCACGAAGAGGTTCGGGTTGAAGGAGGGGGCCGAAACACAGGCGAGGATGTCGCCGTTGTTGACATCCATAATCACACAGGCGGCGCTCTGGTCGAGAAGCCTTGCCTGCACGAAGTTCTGCAACCCCGCGTCGATGGTCAGCCGGATGTCGGAGCCAGGCGTACCCTCGACCCGCTCCAGCTCGCGCATGAGACGGCCGACGGAGTTGACCTCGATCTTGCGGTTGCCGGCGGTGCCGCGAAGCGTGTCTTCCATCCACTTTTCGACGCCGATCTTGCCGATCTGGAACTTCGGGATTTGCAGCAGCGGATCGGGCTTTTCCAGCCCTTCGAGGTCCTTCTCGCTGACGGGGCCGACATAGCCCACGACATGGGCGAAATCTTCGACCAGAGGATAGTTGCGCGACAGGCCGACCTCGGGCGAGACGCCGGGCAGGGTGGGGGAGTTGATCGCTATCTTGGAAAAGTCGTTCCAAGTCAGCCGGTCGGCCACCACCACGGGCACGAAGGCCGAGTGACGGTGAAGCTCTTTCATTGTGCGATCGTAGTCTTCGGCCGTCATCGGAATGATGTGCGACAGCCGAGCCATCACCTCATCGACATCGCCTGCATCCTCGCGGGTGACGACAACGCGGTAATTCTGTTCGTTGCCGGCAATGAGCCGACCCTCGCGGTCCAGGATCAGGCCGCGCCCCGGCGGGATCAGGCGGATGTTGACGCGGTTCTCTTCGGCCAGAAGACGGAACTCATCCGCCTTCTCGACCTGCATGTAGCGCATCCGCATCCCCAGGACGGCAGCATAGCCGACCATGGCCCCGCCCAGGAACAGCCCCCGGCGGGTGATCTTCCTGGCGCTTTCCTCGCTGTCGCGTGCGGTCCGTCTCACAGCCGCCTCCCGAAACTGTCGATCTCGCCCGTGGCAGGCTTGTGCAGGTCAAACGCATAGCGCGAGACCAGCACCACCAGCGGATAGCACAGGATGGACCAGATTGTCTGGATGAGTGCAAAGCCGAAACCCGGCTGGGGTAGCATGGTCAGGGCAAAGACCATGCGATAGGTCAGAAGAAGCCCCAGCATCACCCCCGCCACCAGCAGCCATTCCGTTCCGAAGTTCAGTTCACGCGTCAGCGCGGCGCGGGACCGCAGGAATTCCGACGCCAGCACCACCAGCGCACACCACAGGCCCGGCGGGCGCAGAAGGATCAGGTCCTCCATCAGCACCATCGCCGCGATGAGAGCCACCGGCAGAAGGTCGGGCCGGCGTACAACCCAGGCCAGGATCATGCACAAAAGAAGGTCCGGTCCTGGCCAGCTTCCTGGCTCGCTGCCAAGCGGCAGGAGCTTCAGGAACAACAGAAACAGTGCGACGCCCACGAAGGCGGCGCGGTAGAGCCAGACTTCGCGGCTTTGCGGATCAATCACTTGGCACCTCGGGGCTGCCATCGACGATGTTGGGCGTGGGCTGGCCTTCGTCCGGTGTGGTTTGCTGGCTGCCGGGGTCGGTCACATCGGGCTGCGGCAGGGTGGGCGTCACCGCCAGAAGCGTGCCGGGGTCTTCGATCGGCTGGATCTCGTGGCTGCGCAGCACGCGCAGGAATTCCAGCCGCTCGTAATCCGCCGAAAGCCGCACGCGCAGCCGCTTGTCGGTGCCAAGTGCCACCTGCCCGACCAGAAGCCCTGCCGGAAACACGCCTCCATCGCCCGAGGTCACCACGCGGTCGCCCGGCCGGATCACGTCCGGGTGTTCCAGGAACTCCAAAGGCGGCGAGGCGCTGTTGTCGCCCGACAGGATGGCCTTCTGCCCCGTGGGCTGCACCGTCACCGGGATGCGGCTGTTCGAATCGGTCAGTAGGATCACGCGGCTGGTCCGCTCGCCCACGCCCGAGATGCGGCCGACAAGGCCGATGCCATCCATCGTGGCCCATCCATCGCGGATGCCGTCGCGGGAGCCCACGTTCAGGAGGACCGACTGGCGGAAGGGGCTGCCTGAATCGGCCATGACCACACCGGTCACATGGGTCAGCTTCGGGTCCAGCCGCACCTGGTTCAGATCCAGAAGGCGCGCATTCTTCTGTTCCAGCTGCAGGGCGGCCTCGCGCCAGGCCTTCATCTGCTGCAACTCGCGGCGAAGCTCCTGGTTCTGCTGGTAAAGCGCCGCATAGGTCTGGAAACCCTCGATCATCTTCGAGGCCGCCGTCACCGGGGCCATCGCCCAATCGAGGTTGGGCACGACACGGTCGACCAATGCTGCGCGGAACCTCTCGACCCGCGGGCTGTCGATGCGCCACAACACGAAGATCGCCAGAAGGAACAGCACCAGAAGACCGACAAGCACCCGCCTGAGGGGGCGGGAATACTCTTCAGGTCCGGTGCGCGTTTTCGCCACGGTCTTCGTCTTTCACTTGGCAGCGCAGGGCTTGGGATCAGCTGTCGTAGTCGATCACATGCCGCAGCTGTTTTTCGTATTCCAGAGCCTTGCCCGTGCCAAGCGCCACACAATTGAGTGACTCGTTGGCGACCGAGATCGACAGGCCCGTCTGTTCGCGCAAGGACAGGTCCAGATCGCCCAGAAGGGCTCCGCCCCCGGTCAGCATGACGCCGCGGTCCACGATGTCGGCAGCCAGGTCGGGCGGCGTGGCCTCCAGCGCCTGCATGACCGCGTCGCAGATTTGCTGAACCGGCTCGGCCAGGGCTTCGGCCACCTGGGCCTGGTTGATCTCGGTTTCCTTGGGCACGCCGTTCAGCAGGTCGCGCCCGCGGATCTGCATGGAGGCGCCGCGCCCGTCATCGGGCATCCGGGCGGTGCCGATAGAGGTCTTGATGCGCTCGGCCGTGCTTTCGCCAACCAGAAGGTTCTGGTTGCGGCGCAGATAGTTGATGATCGCTTCGTCCATCCGGTCGCCACCGACGCGGACCGAACGGGCATAGACGATGTCGCCAAGCGACAGTACCGCCACTTCCGTGGTGCCGCCGCCGATGTCCACCACCATGTTGCCGGTCGGGTCGGTGATGGGCATCCCGGCCCCGATGGCCGCAGCGATGGGTTCCGCGATCAGGCCCGCGCGGCGAGCGCCGGCGGACAGGACCGACTGGCGGATGGCCCGCTTTTCCACCGGGGTCGCGCCATGCGGCACGCAGACGATGATCTTTGGCTTCGAGAAGGTCGTTCGCTTGTGAACCTTGCGGATGAAATGCTTGATCATCTCTTCCGCGCTGTCGAAATCGGCGATCACGCCGTCGCGCATCGGGCGGATCGCCTCGATGGTGCCGGGGGTGCGGCCCAGCATCAGCTTGGCATCCTCGCCTACGGCCAGCACCTGCTTCTTGCCGTCCTTCACATGGTAGGCGACCACCGAGGGCTCGTTCAGCACGATGCCCTTGCCTCGAATGTAGACCAGCGTATTGGCCGTTCCGAGGTCGATCGCCATGTCCGACGAGAACAGTCCGGGAAGAAGCGACATGGGGTTTCCTTGCACGAGGAAGCGTGAAAATGCCCGCGACTCGGGGTTCCGAGGCGGGCGCCTTCATATACGGCTCGTGGGCCGGGGGCGGAAGGGGTCAGGCGCCTTTCCGCCTACCCCTTCCCCGACTTTCACTTCTGCAACATTCGGGTGCGGATGCTACTGCGTTCAGCCCGCGTCCTTGTAGTTTATCGACTTCACATCGGAATCCGGTGCCGTCTTGGTGCGGCGCACGATCAGCCGGTTCAGCGCGTTGATGTAGGCTTTGGTCGAAGCGACGATGGTGTCGGTGTCGGCCGACTGGCCCGTCACGATTCGGCCATCCTCCTCCAGTCGCACCGAAACGGTGGCCTGCGCGTCGGTGCCTTCGGTCACGGCATGGACCTGGTAGAGTTGCAGGCGCGCCTTGTGGGGGAAAAGCATCTTCACACAGTTGAAAGCCGCGTCCACCGGACCGTCGCCCGTGGCGTCGATATGATGGTCCACGCCGTCGATGGACAGCACCATGTCGGCCTCTTGCGGGCCATCGGTGCCGCAGACCACGCGCAGTTTCCTGAGCTGGAGGTGATCGCTTTCATCGGTGGTGGCCTGATCGGCGACCAGGGCCACGATGTCATCGTCGTAGACTTCCTTCTTGCGGTCGGCCAGCGCCTTGAACCGCACGAAGACGTCGTTCAGCTGGTTGTCGGCCAGCTCGTAGCCCAGTTCCTTCAGCTTTGCCCGCAGAGCGGCGCGGCCCGAGTGTTTGCCCATCGCGATGTTCTTCGCGGTCAGGCCGATGTCTTCGGGGCGCATGATCTCGAAGGTCTGGACGTTCTTCAGAACGCCGTCCTGATGGATGCCGCTTTCGTGCAGGAAGGCGTTCTTGCCGACGATGGCCTTGTTGAACTGGACCGGGAAGCCGGACACCGCGGCCACGCGGCGGCTGAGGTTCATGATCTTGGTCGTGTCGATGCCGGTGCGGTAGGGCAGGATATCGTTGCGGACACGCATGGCCATGACCACCTCTTCCAGCGCGGTGTTGCCCGCGCGTTCGCCGAGGCCGTTGATGGTGCACTCGATCTGGCGGGCGCCGGCTTCGACGGCGGCCAGGGCGTTGGCGGTCGCCATGCCCAGGTCGTTGTGGCAGTGGGTCGCGAAGACGATGGTGTCGGCGCCGGGGACGCGCTCCAGGAGCATCCGGATGATCTTGGCGGACTCCATCGGGTAGGTGTAGCCCACCGTGTCGGGGATGTTGATCGTGGTGGCGCCGGCCTTGATGGCGATCTCGACCACCCGGCAGAGGTAATCGGGTTCGGTCCGCGTCGCGTCCATCGGCGACCACTGGACGTTGTCGCAGAGGTTGCGGGCGTGGGTGACGGTCTCGTGGATGCGGTCGGCCATCTGGTCCATGTCCAGGTTGGGGATGGCGCGGTGCAGCGGCGAGGTGCCGATGAAGGTGTGGATGCGGGGGCTGGCGGCGTGGCGGACCGCTTCCCAGCAACGGTCGATGTCCTTGTAGTTCGCCCTTGCCAGGCCGCAGATCGTGGAGTTCTTCGCCCGCTTCGCGATTTCCGAGACGGCGGCGAAGTCGCCTTCGGAGGCAATGGGGAAGCCGGCCTCGATGATGTCCACGCCCATCTCGTCGAGGAGGGAGGCGATCTCCAGCTTTTCCTCGTGGGTCATGGTGGCGCCGGGGCTTTGCTCGCCGTCTCGGAGGGTCGTGTCGAAGATCAGGACGCGGGGTTGCGTGGTCTGGTCGGTCATCTGATGGGGTCCTTTGGTCCTTAGCTGCTGCCGGGGTGGGCGCTGGTCACCTCTGAGCGGTCGCGCCCAAGGGCACGCTCAGAGGCGGCTAAGGAGAAGAAGCAGGCCACGGGGGGAGACGGCGCTGAAGGCGCCCCTGGCCGAGGAGAATTGGCGGTCCCGTGTCATGGGGCGGGACTATACGGGGGATTTGGCCAAAGGGAAGGGGAAAAACGGCCGGTCCAACCGCAGGCGTCCGAGGGGGCGTCCGAGCTCGGACGCTTTGCCGGACATAATGAAATCAATGGCTTGCATGAGCGGATTAACTTGGACTTAACACTTGTCCGAGGTCGGGGGCTGCCGCCTCATCGCAGGAAGAGCCCGCGACTCCCCCGCGAGGATTTGGACAAAGAGCAAACCGGGGGTGGAAGGCCGGGGCGCGGGGCCTAGCTTTCGCGCATGGAGGGCGGAATGCGGGCACTGGTGATCGGGGCATCGGGCGGGATTGGCGGCGCGCTGGCGGTGCGGCTGGCGGGGCAGGGCGCGGAGGTCGTGGCGCTGTCGCGGCGCGCGGACGGGTTAGACCTGACCGACGGGGCGGCGGTCGAGCGGGTGCTGGGCGCGGTCGCGGGGCCGTTCGACCAGATCTGGGTGGCGAGCGGCGTGCTGGAGGCGCCGGAGAAGGCGCTGAAGGCCATGACGCCCGAGGGGCTGATGCGCGCCTTTTCGGTGAATGCCATGGGGCCGGCGCTGGTGATGCGGCACATGGCCCGCCTGATGCCGCGCGACCGGCCTGCGCGCTTTGCCGCGCTGTCGGCGCGGGTGGGCTCGATCGGCGACAACCGGCTGGGCGGCTGGTATGCCTATCGCGCGGCCAAGGCGGCGCTGAACCAACTGGTGCATACGGCGGCCATCGAGATGGCACGGACCCATCCGCAGGCGGTGGTGGTGGCGCTGCATCCGGGCACGGTGGAGACCGGGCTGGCCCCGGCGCAGCGGGCGGGGCATCCGGCGGTGGGACCGGAGGTGGCGGCGGCCAATCTGCTGGCCGTGCTGGAGCGGTTGGGACCGGATCAATCGGGCGGATTCTTCGACTGGAAGGGCGAGACGGTGCCGTGGTGAGGGCGGCTGGCGGGCAGGCGGCGCGGGGCTTCCGCCGGGCGCGGCGCCATTATGCGCTGGTTTCAAACGGGGTTTTGAGGCATGGTAGGAACAGGACCCGCCAAGCGGCGGGCGCAAGGACCGGGTTCCCGGATTGCCGGGGCGGAAGGCAGGTTCTTCGACCTCTCGATACGATCCAGCTTCATTCCGGACCGGAGCTTTCCGGGCTGCGTGGCATTGGGCATGAAGATGTCTTGCCGGCGGCCTGCCTTCGGCCCCCTCAAGGGACTGTCATCCATGGGCTATTCAACCCCGAAGAAACCTTTCGACCTTGGCGAATTCCTGAGCCAGAAGGCCACGAGCCGCGCGATCCGCAAGCCGACCTGGCAACGCCGCGGTGCTGCGGCGGTGAAGCCCGCGGCTTCGGCAGACCAAGATGCACCGGGGCCGGCGCCGGCCTCGGACGCCGAATAGGCGCAACCGCGGCCGGGCCTGCGAACACGGGCCCGGTCGGGAAAGCCCGGTCCGAACTGCCGGTGCCGCGGTGAAGCCGCGGCTGATCCTTGTGCTGGGCGACCAGTTGTCGGAGGGCCTGTCGGCGCTGCGGGCCGGTGATCCTGCGCGCGATGTCGTGGTGATGGCCGAGGTCATGGCCGAGGGCACGCATGTGCCGCACCATCCGCAGAAGATCGCGATGTTCCTTGCGGCGATGCGCAAGTTTGCCGAGGCGCTGGCACGCGCCGGTTGGCGGGTGCTGTATTCGCGGCTGGACGATGCGCAGAACAGCCAATCCATCCCCGGCGAACTGATCCGGCGCGCTGCCGAAACGGGTGCGGGTGCGGTGATCGCCACGCAGCCGGGCGACTGGCGGCTGGTGCGGGCGCTGGAGGGTGTGCCGCTGGACCTGTCTGTCTTGCCGGATGACCGGTTTCTGTGTTCGCAGGAGGCCTTTGCCGCCTGGGCCGAGGGACGCCGCGAATTGCGGATGGAGTATTTCTACCGCGAGATGCGGCGCAAGACCGGGCTGATGATGGAGGGCGACCAGCCGGCGGGCGGGCGCTGGAACTTCGATGCCGAGAACCGCAAGCCGGCCGGGCGCGACCTGTTGCGCCCTTCGCCGTTGCGGTTTGAACCGGACGGCGAGGTGGAGGCGGTGCTTGCGCTGGTGGAGGCGCGGTTTCCGGCACATTTCGGGCGGCTCAAACCCTTTGGCTGGGCGGTGACGCGGGATCAGGCGCTGCGGCAGCTGGAGCATTTTGCCGCCCATGTGCTGCCGCGCTTTGGCGCCGAGCAGGATGCGATGCTGGAGGGCGAGCCCTGGCTGAGCCATTCAACCCTTTCTGCCGCGCTGAACCTTGGGCTGCTGGCGCCGATGGAGATCTGCCTGCGGGTGGAGGCCGAATGGAAGGCGGGGCGCGTGCCGATCGAGGCGGCGGAGGGCTTCATCCGGCAGGTGATCGGCTGGCGGGAATATGTGCGGGGCATCTGGGCGCTGGCCGGGCCGGGGTATATGGACCTGAACGCGCTGGGCGCCGCGCGGAAGCTGCCGCCGGTGTATTGGGGGGCGCCCACCCGGATGGCCTGCATGGCCGCGGCGGTGGGGCAGACGCGGGACCTGGCCTATGCGCACCATATCCAGCGGTTGATGGTGACGGGGAACTTCGCGCTGCTGGCCGGGCTGGACCCGGCGGAGGTGCAGGCCTGGTATCTGGCGGTCTATGTCGATGCGCTGGAATGGGTGGAGGCGCCCAATGTGGTGGGCATGGCGCTTCATGCCGATGGCGGCAGGCTGGCATCGAAGCCCTATGCTGCCTCGGGCGCCTATATCGACCGGATGTCGGACCATTGCCGGGGCTGCGGCTATGACGTGAAGGTCAAGCGGGGCGCGGGGGCCTGCCCGTTCAACCTGCTCTACTGGGATTTCCTGAACCGGCACCGCGAACGCTTTGCCCGCAATCCGCGCATGGGCCAGATGTACCGGGTCTGGGACCGGATGGACGAGGGCCACCGGGCGGCGGTGCTGGCCGATGCGGCGGCCTGGCTTTCGCGGCTGGACCGGGGCGAGGCGGTGTGAAAAGGCCCGCCCCTATGCGGGGGCGGGCCTTGGCGTCCGGCAGGGAGCGGCCGGATCAGGCGGTCAGCTTGTTGGCGATGGAGACAAGGCGCTTGGCCTGATGGCCGATGGCCGCCTTGGCATTGTCATCCAGCGGCTGGCCCTGGGTGTGGCTGTAGCCATAGGGGTTGCCGCCGGTGGCGAAGATCGACGCGTCGGTATAGCCCGGCGGCACGATGATGGAGCCCCAGTGGCAGAAGGTGGTGTAGAGGCCGAGGATGGTGGCCTCTTGCCCGCCATGGGCGTTCTGCGCCGAGGAGGTGGCGGTGATCGCCTTGCCTGCGAGCTTGCCCTGGAACCAGACGCCGCCGAGCGTGTCGATGAAGGCGCGCATCTGGCTGGCGGCCTGGCCATAGCGGGTGGGGGTGGAGAAGAAATAGGCGTCGGCCCATTCCATGTCGGCCGGGGTCACGACCGGGATGTGCGACTGCTTTTCGGCGGCGGCCTTCCAGGCGTCCTGTCCGTTGACGACATCGGCCGGGGCGGTTTCGGCGGCGCGGAAGACCTTCACCTCGGCACCGGCGGCGCGGGCGGCCTCTGCGGCGATTTCGGCGATGGCGTGGTTCGTGCCATAGGTGGAATAGTAGATGACGGCGACCTTGACGGCCATGGGCGTTGTCTCCTGTGCTGATGGCGGGAAAGTAGCCCGGTGGCGGCCTGCCGGAAATTCGCCATGGTTGCGCGGCCTCTGTGCGCCAGTGCACGGAGGGGCGGGCGAGGTGCCGCCGCTTCGGGGCGGGACTGGTCAGACGGCCGTGTTGGCGCTAACAGGGTGCAGTCGCACCGCAGGGGGGATGGCATGAGCGAGACGTTTTCGGCCGAGGCCGCGGCTCTTTCGGGGATGCAGGCGCCGATCCTGACTTTGACGTTGAACCCGGCGCTGGACATGGCGACCGAGGTGCCGGAGCTGTTGGCAGGGCAAAAGCTGCGCTGCGCGGATCCGCATCTGGACCCCGGCGGCGGCGGGCTGAACGTGAGCCGCGCGATCAAGCATCTGGGCGGTGATTCGCTGGCGCTGGTGGCGCTGGGCGGGCTGACGGGCGACCGGCTGGCGGGGCTGATCCGGGCCGAGGGCATCACCTTCCTGTCGCTGCTGGGTCCGGGGGAGACGCGGCAATCGCTGACCGTGACCGAGGGCACCACGGGCAAGCAGTTCCGCTTCATGCTGCCGGGGCCGATCTGGGGCGAGGCGGACCGGCACGGGGTGTTCACGCTTCTGTCGGCGACGGCGCGGCCGGGGGGATATTCGGTGATCTCGGGCAGCCAGCCGCCGGGGGTGCCGGTGGATTTCAACGCGCAGCTGGCGGCGAGCATGGAGGGCAGCCACATCGTGCTGGACACTTCGGGTTCGGCGCTGCGCGAGGTGGTGAAACGGCCGATCCCGGGCCTGAGCGTCCTGCGCATGGACGGGGAAGAGGGCGAGGAGCTGGCGGGGCGGCGGCTGGAGACGCGGGTGGATACCGCGGATTTCGCCAGTTCGCTGGTCGCCAGGGGCGTGGCGAAGATGGTGATCATCGCGCGGGGCGCCGAGGGCAATGTGCTGGCCGAGGCCGGGCGGCGGCTGTTCGCGCCGGCGCCCAAGGTGAAGGTGAAGTCCACGGTGGGCGCGGGGGATTCCTTCGTGGCGGCCTTCGTGCTGGCGCTGGCGCGGTCGCAGGGGGCGGATGACGCGCTGTCCCTGGGCACGGCGGCGGCGGCTGCGGCGGTGACGACGCTGGCGACGCAGTTGTGCCGGGCCGAGGATGTGATGCGGCTTCTGCCCTATGCCGAGGCGGTGGAAATCTAGGCGCGGCCTGACAGGATCACCACGGCGCCGGCCAGGGCCAGCGCGCCGCCGGCGAGGTCGGTGAGGCGCAGCGCCTCGCCCTCGACCAGGCGCAGCCAGGCGAGCGAGGCGGCGAGGTAGATGCCGCCATAGACGGCGAAGCTGCGACCGGCGGACTCGGGTGGGGTGAGGGCGAGCAGGACGGCGAAGGCGGCCAGGGCCGCGCCGCCGGGGATCAGCCAGAGCGGCGAGGCACCGGCGCGCCACCAGGACCAGACGGCGAAACAGCCGGCGATTTCGGCCAGGGCGGCGAGCGCGTACAGCGCAAGGGTCATGCCGGGGCGCCCTGGCGCAGGCGGTCGCGCAGGGCAATGACGCGGTCGCGCAATGCCACCAGATCCTCCAGCGGCAGGCCCGCAAGGTCGAAGAAGCAGGCGGGAACATGCGCGGCGCGGATGGCCAGTGCACGGCCCGCGTCGGTGAGAGAGATGCGGACCTGGCGCTCGTCCTTGATGTCGCGGCTGCGTTCGACGAGGCCCTGCGTTTCCAGCCGTTTCAGAAGCGGCGTGAGCGTGGAGGATTCCAGAAGCACTTGCCGCCCGATGGCGCCGACGGTCTGGCCGTCCTCGGCCCAGAGGACCGTCATCACCAGGTATTGCGGATAGGTCAGCCCGATCTCGTCCAGGAGAGGCTTGTAGGCCTGCTGCACCGCATGGGCGGCGGAATAGAGCGCGAAGCAGATCATGTCGGGCGGGGTCATTGCCATCCGTACACTATATATCGTGCGCGATTTAATCGCAAGCGGTTGACAGGGTGGTGAGTCGGCGACTAATAATCGCTCACGATTATATCGCAAGCGATGGAGTTACCGATGTCGGTTGATGCGAAGTACTGGACGGAAGCCCTGGCGACAGGTGGTGGACGCAATGGTCTGGCGAAGCTGGCGAATGGCCAGATCACCCTGACGATGGCCACGCCGAAAGAACTGGGTGGCAACGGGCTGGGCCACAACCCGGAAGAGCTGTTCGCCCTGGGCTATGCCGCCTGCTATCTGAGCGCGATGCGCTTTGCGGCGCAGAGCGAGAAGCTGGGCACGATCCCGGAGGATGCGACGGTGAAGGCGCATGTCGGCATCGGCCCCCGGTCGGACGGCGGCTTTGGCCTGACGGTGCGGCTGGTCGTGGCGATGCCGGGTGTTGACCGCCCGGTGGCCGAGAAGATCGCCGAGCGCGGGCATGCCATCTGCCCGTATTCGCACGCGACCAAAGGCAACATCGAGGTCGGAATCGAGGTCGTCTGAGGACCGGTCCCGGCTTGGGCGCCCCCCTCCCCGACTTGGGCGCCCCCTCCCCCAGCCCCTCCCCACGAGGGGGAGGGGAGGCGCGTTTATCAGCCGTCGCGCCAGCGGTTCGCGATGGGATAACGGCGGTCCAGCCAGAAGGCGCGGCCGGTGAGACGCGGGCCGGGGGCGGACTGGAAACGCTTGTATTCGCTGATGTAGATCAGGTGTTCGACGCGCTTGACCGTGGTGCGGTCGAAGCCCTTGTCCACCAGGTCGGCCACCGAAAGTTCACGGTCCACCAGGCCATCGAGGATCGCGTCCAGCACCGGATAGGGCGGCAGCGAATCCTCGTCCTTCTGGTTCTCGCGCAGTTCGGCGCTGGGCGGCTTGTCGATGACGCGGGGCGGGATGACCTCGCCGGCTGGCGCTTTCATCCAGGGCCGGTGCGTGGCGTTGCGCCAGCGGCAGGTGTCGAACACGCGGGTCTTGTAGAGATCCTTGATCGGATTGTAGCCGCCGTTCATGTCGCCGTAGATCGTGCAGTAGCCGACCGCGACCTCGGACTTGTTGCCGGTTGTCAGGAGCATGGCGCCGAACTTGTTGGACAGCGCCATCAGCAGCAGGCCGCGCAGGCGGGACTGCACGTTTTCCTCGGTCAGGTCAGCCTTCGTGCCGGCGAAGAGCGGCGCCAGCGCCTCGGTCACCGCATCCTGCGGGCCGGTGATGGGCAGGGTGTCCAGCCGGCAGCCGAGGCGGGTGGCGACCGACGCCGCATCCTCCAGCGAATGGGCGGAGGTATAGCGCGAGGGCAGCATCACGCAGTGCACGTTTTCCGGCCCGATCGCATCGGCGGCGATGGTGGCGACAAGGGCCGAGTCGATACCGCCCGACAGGCCAAGCAGCACTTTGCGGAAGCCGGTCTTCTTCAGGTAGTCCGAAAGACCGATCACCATGGCGCGGTAATCGGCTTCATAGCTTTTCGGGATTTCGGCCATCATGCCCGGCTCGGCGCGCCAGCCTTCGGGGGTGCGGATGAAATCCACATGGGTCACGCAATCGTCGAACTGCGGCAGTTGCGCCGCCAGTGCGCCGCCGGGGTTCAGAACGATGGAGGCGCCGTCGAAGATCTGGTCGTCCTGCCCGCCGGTCATGTTCAGATAGACGAGCGGCAGGCCGGTTTCGACCACACGGGAGACCATCAGGTTCAGGCGCTGGTTCGGTTTGCCACGGTGATAAGGCGAGCCGTTCGGCACCAGGAGGATCTCGGCCCCGGTTTCAGCCAGGGTTTCGGCCACGTCGGGATGCCAGGCATCCTCGCAGATCGGGATGCCGATGCGCAGGGGGCCCACGCGGACCGGGCCCGAGACATCGGCCGAGGCGAAGATGCGCTTTTCGTCGAAAACCCCGTCGTTCGGCAGGTGGTGCTTCAGCACCGTCGCCTCGATCCGGCCCTGCGCGAGGATGGCATAGCCGTTGAAGAGGTGGCCGTTGCGGTGGATGGGGCAGCCGATGCCAAGGGCGGGGCCATCGGCGGTGGCGGCAGCGAGGCGTTCCAGCTCGGCCCAGGCGGCGCGCTGGAAGGCGGGCTTCATCACCAGGTCCTGGGTCTGGTAGCCAGTCAGGAACATCTCGGTCAGGGCGACCATGTCGGCGCCGGCGGCGCGGCCCTGATCCCAGACCGCCAGGGCCTTTGCGGCATTGCCCGCCAGATCGCCCACCGTGGGGTTCAGCTGTGCGAGGGTCAGGCGGAAGCGGTCGGACATGTCGGGATTTCTCCTGCGGTCGGGGTGGTTCTAGCAGAACGGCGGCGAAGGGAAAGCGGGGCACGGACCGGGCGCCGCTTGTCAGGGGGCGGGCGGGGGCGGTAGGCTTCGCGCGCAGGCAAGGAGGACAGGCAATGCGGGCAATCGGTGCGGTTTCGGTGCTGGCGGCGCTGGTCTTTGGTGGCGCGGTGCTGGCGCAGGAGGGCGAGGTCGTCGTCAAGCAGTACGACGACGGCTCTGTCTATGAAGGCACCTTCGTGAACGGGCTGCGCGATGGCATCGGCACCTACACGCTGCCCAACGGTTACAGCTATACCGGCGAATGGGTCGACGGCGAGATCAGCGGCAAGGGCGAGGCGCGCTTTCCCAACGGCGCGATCTATGTGGGCAGCTTTGCCGCGGGCAAGCCCGAGGGGCAGGGCAAGATCACCTTTGCCGACGGGCGCACCTATGAGGGCGACTGGACCGACGGGCAGATGACCGGGCAGGGCACGGCGACCTATGCGGACGGGTCGTCCTATACCGGGGCGGTGCGGGCGGGCATCCCGCATGGGCAGGGCGTGCTGACGCGCAAGGACGGCTATCGGTACGAGGGCGACTGGGTGGACGGCCGCAAGGAGGGCAAGGGCAAGATCACCTACGCGGACGGCACCACCTATGAGGGCACTCTGGTCGATGGCCAGCGCGAGGGCGAAGGCACGCTGATCATGCCGGACGGGCTGACCTATGTGGGCCAGTGGAAGGCGGGCCAGATCGGTGGCACGGGCAAGCTGACCCAGCCCAACGGCGATGTCTATGAGGGCAGCTTTGCCGAGGGGCTGCGCGAGGGGCAGGGCAAGGTGAGCTATGCCAATGGCGATGTCTATGAGGGCACGTTCAAGGCCGACAAGCGCGACGGGCAGGGGGTGTTCAGGGCCAAGGACGGGCTGGTCTATGAAGGCACCTTCGTGGCCGGCGCGATCGAGGGGCAGGGCAAGATGACCTATCCCGGCGGCACGGTCTATGAGGGCATGTTCAAGGCCGACCTGCCGGACGGGTCCGGCAAGATCCTCTATTCCAGCGGGGCGACCTACGAGGGCCAGTGGACGGCCGGCGCGATGACCGGCAATGGCCGGGCGACTTATGAGGACGGGTCGGTCTATGAGGGCGCCGTGGTGGCGGGCAAGCCGGAAGGGCAGGGCAAGATGACCTACCCGGATGGTTATGTCTATGAAGGGACGTGGAAAGCAGGCATCCGCGAGGGGCAGGGCAAGGCCACCTATGCGGATGGGTCCGTCTATGAGGGGATGTTCGTCGCGGGGGAGCGCCAGGGCAAGGGTGTGCTGACCATGCCGGACGGCTTCCGCTATGAGGGGGATTTCGTGATGGGCGAGATCCAGGGACTGGGCATCGCCACCTATCCCAACGGCGATGTCTACGAGGGCGCCTTCGTGAAGGGCAAGCGCGAGGGGCAGGGGGTGATGCGCTACAAGAGCGGGCAGGAGGTCAACGGGGTCTGGACCCAGGGCGTGGTGACGGCGCCCGCGCCGGAACCGGCGGAGGGCGCCACCCCGGCCGAGGCGCCGGCAGAGGGCGCCCCGGCCGAAGGCGCGGGCAACTGATCAGGCGTCCAGCATCATCTGGTAGCTGACGGGGACATAGCGGAACCCGTCGCCCTGCACTTCGACGAAGCCCACGCCGGGGAAAGGCATGTGGTAGCCGATGAAGGGCATCCGCTCTGACGCGATCATGCCGAAGAGTTGCTTGCGGGTCGCTGCGGCTGCGGGCTTGTCGGCGTCGAAGCGCACCTCCCAGTCGGGCTTGGCCAGCGACCAGACGTAGTGGTTCGCGGTGTCGGCGGTCAGGGCGAGCCGGGCATCACCCGATTCGATCATGTAGGCCATGTGGCCGGGGGAATGGCCGAAGGCCTCGACCGCGGTGATGCCGCCGACCACCTGACCGTTGCCCTGGAGGAAGGTCATCTTCTCGGCCAGCGGGCGGACCTTGGCGTCGAAGCCCTCGTTCGCCTGAGTGGCCCAGAAGTCGAATTCCGCCTGGCCGGTGACATAGCGGGCGTTGGGGAAGGTCACGCCGGATTCGCCCGCCAGCCCACCGATATGGTCGCCGTGCATGTGGGTCAGCACCACAACGTCGATCTGGTCGGGCGTGACCCCGGCGGCGGCAAGGGCGCCGGTGATGCCTTCGGGCGCGAGGCCGGTGTCGAACAGCAGAAGCTCGGTGCCGGTGTTGACCAGCACGGGATTGAAGAAGTTGCGGGTCTTGTCGGCCGGGATGAAGGCCGCGGCCGAGACGGCGGCGAATTCCTCGGGCGTGACGTTCATGCCGAAGGTTTCCTGCGGCTTGTCAGAGACGCGCGAACCGGCCTGAAGCACCGTCACCTCGTAGGCGCCAAGGCGGAACCGGTTGAACCCGGCGCCCTGGGCGGGGCCTTGCAGCGGCGCAGCGGCGGCTGCCGGAAGGGGGGCGAGGGCGGGCGCAAGCGGCAGGGCCGCAGCGGCAAGAAGGGCGTGGCGGCGGCTGATCGTCGTCATGGGTCTTCCTTTCCTGTCGGGGACGGCCCGGCCGGAACCGGGCAGAGGGAAGGATGGCGTCGTGAAGGCGCAGGGCCAGTCACGATCCGGTTATCCGGACCTTGGTCCGGTCATTCCCACCAGGGATCGACGGCGGCGATGTCGTCGTCGGACCAGCCGAAGTGATGCGCCAGTTCATGGATCATCACATGGGTCACAAGCTCGGCCAGAGAGACATTGCCGCGTTCGGCCCATTCATCAAGGATCGGGCGGCGAAAGAGCCAGATCGTGTCGGGCTGGCGAGGCTGATCCATCACCGACTTCTCTGTCAACGGCGTGCCGTCATAGAGGCCCGTCAACTCGAACGCGTCGTTCAGGTCCATCGCTTCGAGGATTTCGTCGGGCGGGAAATCCTCGATCCGCAGGGCCACATGCAGCGCCGCGGCGCGGTAGGGTTCGGGCAGGGACAGGACGGCATCGCGTGCCAGCCCTTCGATCAGGGCAAGGTCGGGGGCGAGGGCTTCGGGCGAGATCACGGACATGCTATGGATATAGGCGAGCGGCAGAGGGGCGGGAAGGGTCGGCAGATGGCGCAAAAGACGCAGGAGGGGGCCGGGGTGGCCGAGTTCCTCGCCGCGGTGGAGCCAGAGGCGCGCCGCGCCGAGGCGGCGCGGCTGGACGCGATCTTCCGCGAGGTGACCGGATGGCAGCCGCGGATGTGGGGGCCTTCGATCATTGGCTATGGCCGCTATGCCTATACCTACGACAGCGGCCATTCCGGCGTGACGCTGGCGACCGGCTTTTCGCCGCGCAAGGCCGAACTGGTGGTCTATGTCCTGCCCGGATACGAGGCCCTTGGCCCGGTGCTGGCCGAGTTGGGTCCGCACCGTCTGGGCAAGTCCTGCCTGTACCTGAAGCGGCTGGCGGGCATCAACGAGGATGCGCTGCGCCGCCTGATCCGGGCGGGGCTGGATGACCTGGGCCGCCGCTGGACGCTGGAGCCGACCTGACGGCCTTACGGCAGGATATAGCCCGCCGCGCGGAACAGGCGGTACCATTCCGGGCGCGACAGCGTGACGCCCGCGCCCGCCACACATTCGCGCACACGCTCTGGCTTTGTGGTGCCCAGGACCACCTGCATCTTCGCAGGGTGGCGGGTGATCCAGGCCACGGCGATGCCGGTGGGCGTGACGCCATGCGCCTCGGCGATCTCGTCCAGCGCCTCGTTCAGCTCGCGGAACTCGGCGCGGTCGCCGATGAAGGTGCCGTCGAACCAGGCCTTCTGGAACGGCGACCAGGCTTGCAGCGTCATCCCGTTGAGCCGCGACCAGTCCAAGAGGCCAAGCGTGCGGTCCACCGATTGCGCGTGGCCTTCCATGTTCATCGCGATGCCCTGGGCGATCAGCGGCGCATGGGTCAGCGAAAGCTGCACCTGGTTGAAGGGCAGGGGCTGGCGCACCGCGGTTTTCAGAAGCGCGATCTGGTCGGGCGTCTGGTTCGACACGCCGAAGTGACGCACCTTGCCCGAGGCGTGAAGCGTGTCGAAGGCGCGGGCGACCTCTTCGGGCTCGACCAGCGTGTCGGGCCGGTGCAACAGCAGAACGTCGATGTAATCGGTGCGCAGCGCCTTCAGCGAGCCATCGACCGAGGCAAGGATATGTTCGGCGGAAAAGTCGAAATAGCCCTCGCGGATGCCGGTCTTGGTCTGGATCACCACGCCGTCGCGTTCTGCCGCTGTCAGGCGCAGGGCGTCGCCGAAGCGTTCCTCGCACAGGTGGCGGCGACCGCCGTAGATGTCGGCATGGTCGATCATGTTCACCCCGGCCTCGCGCGCGGCGTGATAGAGCGCGCGGATTTCGGCATCGGGCATGTCAGTAATGCGCATGAGGCCGAGGATGACGCTGGAGACGTTCAGGTCGGTGTTGGCGATGCGGCGATGGTCCATGGTCGTTCCCCCCTCGTGCCTGGGAGACAGGGTTACGCGGGGCGGGCGGCGCTGTCCACCGGGCGTCAATCTGGACATTGGCGCCCCCCTGTGACAGGGAAGGCACGGCTCAGGAGGCCCTCATGACCGTCACCACCCGCTTCGCCCCCTCGCCCACCGGATATATCCATGTGGGCAACCTGCGTACCGCGCTGATGAACTGGATGATCGCCCGCAAGGCTGGCGGCACCTTCATCCTGCGGCTGGACGACACCGATCAGGAGCGGTCGAAACAGGAATATGCCGACGGGATCATGGAGGATCTGGAATGGCTGGGCCTGACCTGGGACCGGCTGGAAAAGCAGTCGCTGCGGTTCGACCGGTATCGCGAGGCGGCGGATGAGCTGCGCGCGGCGGGGCGGTTCTACGAATGCTTCGAGACGCCGGTGGAACTGGACCTGAAGCGCAAGAAGCTGCTGAACATGGGCAAGCCGCCGGTCTATGACCGCGCCTCGCTGCGCCTGACCGAGGACGAGCGCGCGAAGATGCGCGCCGAGGGGCGCGAGGGATACTGGCGCTTCCGGCTGGATCTGGAACGGATCGAATGGCCGGACGGCATTCTTGGCCCGATCTCGATTGACGCGGCCTCGGTGTCGGACCCGGTGCTGATCCGCGCCGACGGGCAGATCCTCTACACCTTTGCCTCGTCTGTGGATGACATCGACATGGGCGTGACCTCGATCGTGCGGGGCGCGGACCATGTGACGAACACCGCGACGCAGATCCAGATCATGCAGGCGCTGGGCGGCACCCCGCCGGCCTTTGCGCACCATTCGCTTCTGACCGGGCCGCAGGGCGAGGCGCTGTCCAAGCGCCTGGGCACGCTGTCGCTGCGCGACCTGCGGGCGGCCGGGATCGAGCCGATGGCGCTGTTGTCGCTGATGGCGCGGCTGGGGTCGTCGAAGCCGGTGGAGCTGGCACGGACGCATGAGGAGCTGATCGAGGGGTTCGATCTGTCGTCCTTCGGGGCGGCGCCCACCAAGTTCGACCAGGAGGACCTGTTCCCCCTGACCCGCGCCCATGTGCGCGCGCTGCCCTACGAGGCGGTGGCCGACCGGGTGCGGATGCTGGGCTATGACGACGAAGAGGGCGAGGGCTTCTGGCAGGCCACGCGCGAAAGCATCACGGTGCTGTCCGATCTGGGCGACTGGGCGCGGATGTTCCGCGAGGGCGCGGTGATGGCGGTGGATCCCGAGGACGAGGCCTTTGTCGCGCAGGCGCTGGAGATGCTGCCGGATGCGCCCTGGACCTCGGAAACCTGGGGCCGCTGGACCGAGGCGGTGAAGGCCGCGACGGGCCGCAAGGGCAAGGCGCTGTTCAAGCCGCTGCGCAAGGCCCTGACTGGGCGCGAGTCCGGGCCCGAGATGGCCGACATCATGCCCTTCCTGAAACTGCCCCGCCGGGCCTGAGCCCGGCGGCGGTCAGGGCAACAGGAACAGGGTGATCCCCGGAAAGATCACCAGAAGCGCCACGCGCAGGATGTCTGAGGCGACGAACCAGGTGATGGCGTGGTAGGTGTCGCGGATCGGGGTTTCCCGGTCCATGGCGTTGATGACGAACAGGTTCAGCCCGACCGGTGGGGTGATGAGCCCGACCTCGACCACGATCAGCACCAGGATGCCGAACCAGATCGCGGTCTGTTCCGGAGTCATGCCGAAATCCATCGTGCTGATGACAGGGAAGAAGATGGGGATGGTCAGCAGGATCATCGACAGGCTGTCCATCACGCAGCCGAGCAGCAGGTAGATCACCAGGATGATCACCAGCACCGTCCAGGGGCCGAAGCCCCGATCGACGGCGAAGCCGGAGATGGCCTGCGGCACCTGGGTCAGCGCCAGGAAGGCGTTGAAGAAGGCCGCGCCCAGAACGATGGCGAAGATCATCGCGGTGCCGGCGGCGGTGGCCATCAGGGCCTGCCAGAGCTTGGCGCGGCTGAGCCCGCCGGCCGCCCAAGCCACCAGCCCGGTGCCAAGCGCGCCGACCGAGGCGCCTTCGGTGGGGGTGAAGATGCCGGTGTAGATGCCGCCGACCACGACGATGAAGATCAGCATGACCGGCCAGACATCGACCAGCGCGCGCAGGCGGTCGGCCATGGGCGCACGCGGCAGGCTGCCGGCCGATCCGGGGTGGCGGCGCACGAAAAGCGCGATGACGACCATGTAGCCGAGCGCGGCGAGCAGGCCGGGCACGAAGGCGGCGAGGAACAGTTTGGCGATGTTCTGTTCGGTCAGCGTGGCATAGACCACCAGCACGACCGAGGGCGGGATCAGGATGCCGAGCGTGCCGCCCGCGGCCAGCGTGGCAGTGGACAGGCCGCCGGCATAGCCGCCGCGTTTCAGTTCGGGCAGGGCGACCTGCGCCATGGTCGCGGCGGTGGCGAGCGACGAGCCGCAGATCGACCCGAAGCCGGCGCAGGCGCCGATGGCCGCCATGGCGGTGCCACCCTTCAGGTGGCCCAGCCAGGCCTCGCCCGCCTTGAACAGCGCCCGGCTCATGCCGCCAAGGCCCGACAGATGGCCCATCAGCAGGAAGATCGGCACGATGGACAACGAATAGCTGGAGAAGGTCGTGTAGGTTTCGCTCTTCAGCTTGGACAGGATGATGTTCGGGCTGCCCGTCACCATCCACATGCCGGCAAGGCCGCAGAGCATCATCGCCAGCCAGATCGGCGCGCGCAGGAAGATGAGGCCCAGAAGCACCGGGAAGGACCAGAGCCCGATCTCGATGGCGGTCAATGCAGCGACTCCCCGGTGATCGGGCGGCTGTCCTGCCCCGTCAGTGCGCCGCGCAGCCGGTCGAAGGCCGACCAGAGACAGGTGAGGACCAGCACGGCAGCAGGGAACAGGCAGGCGGCATAGGCCCACCAGACGGGGAATTGCAGCATCATCGTCGTCTCGCCGTTGCCGAGCTTCGACAGGAAGCCCGCCCAGAGGCGCCACAGGATCAGGGCGGCAATCAGGGCGGCGACGGTTTCCCACAGCGCCAGAAGCCACCGGTTGCCGGACTTGCCGAACAACGGCACCAGAAGGTCCACGGTGGCGTGGCCTGCCTTCAGCTGGCACAGCGGCAGGAAGGCGAAGACGGCAAAGGCGATGCCGGCCTCGACCAGTTCGAAATCGCCTGGCACCGGGCCAAGGCCCAGGCGCGAAAACGCCCGGCCCAGGATCGACACGCAGGTCATCAGGATCAGCGCCGAAAGCGCAACGCCACCGAGGGCAGCGGAGAAGGTGGCAAGGCGCCGGACCAGACTTTCCATGATCGAACAGTTGCCCGCCGCCGAAGCGGCGGGCAAGGCCAGCTACTTGGTGTTTTCGTTCATGAGCGCCCGCGCTTCGTCCAGAAGCGCCTGGCCGTCGATGCCCTGGGCCTGCATCTCGGCCACCCAGGTGGCGATGGTCGGTTCGGCGGCGTCCTTCCATTCCGCGATCTGTTCCGGCGTCAGTTCGATGATGGTGTTGCCCAGGTCCACCGCGATCTGCCGCGCCGGCGCATCTGCCGCCTGGCTGACCTTGCCGGCATTGGCCGAAAACTCGAGGCCCGAATTGGCGTCGATCACCGCCTTCAGATCATCGGGCAGGCCGTCATAGACATCCTTGTTCATCGCCAGGATGAAGGCCGAGGTGTAAAGCGGCGCGCCCGGAAACTCGGTGTGGTTGGTCACCAGTTCCGAGGACTTGATCGAGGCCGTCACCTCCCAGGGCAGGATGGTCGCGTCGATCACGCCCTTGGACAAGGATTCCGGCACCGCCGGCACCGGCATCCCCACGGCGGTGGCGCCCAGGTTCGTGGCCATCATGTTCGTCACGCGGGTGGGCGCGCGCAGTTTCACGCCGTTCAGGTCGGCCGGGACCGTGATGGGCGTCTTGGAATGGATCAGCCCCGGCCCGTGAGTCCACATGCCAAGGATCTTCACGTCCTGGAACTCGGTGTCGAACATGTATTTCTCGCCAAGCGTCCAGTAGGTGCGCGAGGCGGCTTCGGCATCGGTCATCAGGAAGGGCAGTTCCATCACCTCGGTCCGCGGGAAGCGGCCGGGGGTATAGCCGGGCAGGGTCCAGACCACATCGGCCACGCCATCCGTCACCTGGTCGATCAACTCGCCCGGCTTTCCGCCAAGCTGCATCGCCGGATAATGCTCGAACACGATGCGGCCGCCGGATTCGGCGGTGATCTTCTCCATCCAGGGCACCAGAACGCCGGCCGGCACCGGCGCCTGCGCGGGCAGGAACTGGTGCAGCTTCAACGTGACAGTGTCCTGCGCGGAGGCCAGCCCCGGCATCAGCGCGGCAACCGCGGTCGCGGCAAGAATTGTCCTGCGGGTCAGGGTCATTTCGTTTCCTCCCTTGCTGCGGCGCGGATGCCCCGGAACCGGTGGTCAGCGCCCGTGATGCGGGGATCGTCCGGGATCGGGCAGCGCGCGTCAACCGCATAGGTTGCCGTGGGCCTGTCGTGCGTCAGCGCGCCAGCGCCCGGTTGACCAGCGCCGGCAGGTCGTCAAAGCGGGAAAAGGCGAAGTCATGCGGCAGGTCGGCCAGCGGCGACTTGCGGTAGCCTTCGGTGAACAGCGCGAAGGTCACCGGCAGGGCGCGGGCCGTGGCGGCATCCACCTCGCTGTCGCCCACAAACAGCCTGGGTCCGCCAGGCAACGCTTCGTAGGCCCGGGCGAGGGGCAGCGGGTCAGGCTTTGTGGCGGCTGTGCTGTCGCCGCCGATCACCACGGCGAAATGGCGGTCCAGCCCCAGGCGCCGCAGAATCTCGCGCGCCGGGGTCTCTGGCTTGTTGGTGCAGATGCCAAGCGCATGGCCGGCCTCGGCCAGATGTTCCAGCACCTCGGGCACGCCGGGATAGGGGCGGGTCAGTGTAGCGGGATCGGCCGCGTAATGAGCAAGGAACCGGGCCAGCCAGTCCGCATGGCCGGTGGTTTCACCCACCGCCCCCATCACACGCTCGACCAGCCTGGGCGCGCCGTTGCCGACAAAGCTCTGGATCCTTTCGGGGGCCAGCGGCGCGTGGCCGTAATCGGCGAGCATCCGCACGCAGGCGGCATGGATGTCGGGCGCGCTGTCGATCAGCGTGCCGTCCAGGTCGAAGACCAGCGCGCCCGTCACGTTGCGGCTTCGGCGGCGGCGCGGATGGCGCGGATGTTGGCGCCATAGGGGGCCGGGTTGGCGACCGAGCCGCCCTTGAACACGGCCGAGCCCGCCACCAGAACGTCGGCCCCCGCTGCCGCAACCAGGGGGGCGGTGTCGGGCGTCACGCCGCCGTCGATCTCGATCAGCACCGGGCGGTCGCCGATCAGTGCGCGCAGCTTCGCGACCTGCGCCACCTGGGTGGCGATGAAGCTTTGGCCGCCGAAACCGGGGTTCACCGTCATCACGCAGACGAGGTCCACCAGATCCAGCAGCGGCGCCGCCGCCTCGACCGGCGTGCCGGGGTTCAGCGCCAGCCCCGCCTTGCAGCCTGCCGCACGGATCGCTTGCAGGGTGCGGTGCACATGCGGGCCAGCCTCCAGATGCGCGGACAGGTAATCGGCGCCGGCGTCGGCGAAGGCAGCGATATAGGGATCGACCGGCGCGATCATCAGGTGGACGTCCATCACCGTGCGGATGTGCGGCCGGATCGCCTTGCACAGTTGCGGCCCGAAGGTGAGGTTCGGCACGAAATGGCCGTCCATGACGTCGACATGCACCCAGTCCGCGCCCTGATCCTCGATGGCGCGGATCTCGGCGCCGAAATTGGCGAAGTCGGCGGAAAGGATCGAGGGGGCGATCCGGATGGCACGGGTCATGGCGGCGGTCCTTCGGACGGGGAGGGGCGGCCCGCGCAGGGCCTGGCAGCTTGTCCGCGGTTATGCGGCAATGCGCGCCGGCGTCAAGCCGCCCCCGGTTAGGCTGGCGCGGTCGCCGTGCCGCAGCATCCTGGCCTTGCCCAGGATGCTGCGCGGCTGCTGCAATGATGGGACGTGGCTCGGATTTGCACAGGTATCGGGCTGTGAAGCATTGATCTTGATGGGGGGAATGTGTCTTCCTGCCTATGTTGGCGTGTCCCCGCCTGGATGCGCACTAGGTTTAGGTGCCCATAGAGTTTGATGATCCTGCAAGTGCCAGGTGCATGAAGAGCTTTTTAGAGGAACATTTGCCCGTGGCCGCCGAGTTCGATCAGACCAGTTCCCCCAAGGGCGCACCCGTCGAGGCCGCAGCCCGCAAGGCGAGGCCGCGTCCGGGCGCCCCTGACCCGGCTGACCTGAAGCGCATCCGCGATCATTTGGCGGATCGTGAGGCCCGGGAGGCAGAGCGCCTGTGCCGGCGGGTTCTGCAGGCCCAGCCAGGGCATCATGCCACGCTTGCGCTTCTGTGCCGCGCGCTTCTGGCGCAGAACCGGCTGGACGCCGCCCGCGGCATTGTCGACCGGCTCGACCGGCTCAAGGCCGAACCGGACCTGCGCCAGTCGCTGCGTGAGGTGGTGCAGGCCGCCGAACGGCGCCAACTGGAAACCGACCTTCGCGCCGCGCTCAAGGCCGAGGACCTTGCCACAGCCCGCGCCCTGCTGGATACCGCGGCGCCGGATCGCAGCGGGCACCCCACCCTTCGCAAGGCCAGCATCCGCCTTCTCATCGCCGAGGAACGTCTGGCCGAGGCCGAAGCGGAATGTCGCGCCCTCCTTGCAGAATCCGAAACCTCGGGGGGCGAGTTCCAGTTGTGCAACGTCCTGCGCCGGCAGGGCCGCCATGCCGAGGCGCGGGAGCTGTTCCGCAGCCGGCTGTGGACCGGCGAATTCACGCCGGAGCAGCGGGCCGAGGCTCTTGGCTGGCTGGTCGAGGGGCTGACCGCCGCTGAGGCAGAGGCTTTCCTTGGCGAGCTTGAAGCGATCCGCGCCCCCACGACCGCTGAAATGGCGCGCATGGCCATGTTCGAGGCGCGCGTCGGGCGGCCTGCGCTGGCGCTGTCCCGGCTTGAGGCGCTCGACAGGGAAGGCCAGCTTTCCCCGCTGATGGCGGTTCAGATCGTCAACTGCCTCGTGCAGACCGGGCGCCTGGACGAGGCGATGGCGCGTATCGGTGCGATGAAGTCATCCGATCCGGACAACCCCGACTGGCACCTGAAACAGGCGATCGTCCATCACTTCCGCAACGAACCGGACGCCGCGGCGCGCTGCATTGCCGAAGGGCTGAACCGCTGGCCCGGTGAACACAGGCTGCTGCGGGCCTTGCAGATGGCGGCCTTTCCGCCAGCGCGGCTGGAACGCCTGGTCGCGCGGATCGACGCGGCCCGGCGGAAGGCAGAGTTCTCCGATGCCGCGAACCTGGAATTCGCGGTCGCGGCGCTTCAGGCGCGCGCGGTCGCGCCGGCGATGGACGCCCTTGGCGCCGTTCAGCCGGGCCGGAGCGAGCCGCAACTTCTGGCCGCCGATCTGCGGCGGCTCCTGTCGGACTGTCCGGAAGATCTGGTGCAGACGCGCGCCCGGTTCCGCGACGATGTGCGCGCGTCCATGCAGGTCGTTCAGGCTGCTGGCGCCGTGGCAACCGTGGTGATCTTTCCCAACCTGCGCGGGAACTTCGGGCTGCTTCCGCTGGATTTCGCCGATGCCCTGTTGTCCCGGCATCCAGTCAACGTGATCTATCTGCGCGACCGGGGCCGTTCCGCTTTCCTTGCCCCGACGCAGGATCTGGGCGGCTCGGTCGATGGACTTGCCGATCTTCTTCGCCAGCAGGCACGCGATCTTGGCGATCTGCCGGTCTTGACCATCGGGACCAGTTCCGGGGGCTTCGCGGCCCTTTGGCAGGCGGCGGCCATCGGGGCACGGGGCGCCATCACCTTTTCAGGCCCGACCCGGCTTCATTCGTCCGAGGACCGGCCAGCCGATTCCAACCGCCGTGTCGGCCTGTCCTTCCTCGAGGGCTTGCCTGAAGAGGCGCGCGATGTCATCCCGGCGCTTCGGGCCCGTGCGGGCCTGCGCATCTGGCACATCGCGGCCGCGGACCATGCGGAAGACCGCCGCCAGCAGGCGCGCATCGCCGGCCTGCCCGGTGTCGAGACCATGGTTCTGGACGGCGCCGCCTCGCACAACACGCTGCTGCCCGCGGTTTTGTCCGGACTGTTCGACCGGCTGATCGCGGATGCGCTGGAAGGTCTTTGATGATGCAGACACGTTTTCTTGAAGGCCCGGCAGTGCGGTGGCCGGACGAAGCGCCCGGCCCTGTGCGTGCCACTTCGCTGCGGCTGCGCAGTTTCGATCACCTGTTGCGGCAGGTCTGGCCGGTGCCGCAGGGCCTTCATGCCGTTGATCTCGGGGCCGGCCACGGGATGTTCGCGGCGCGCGCCCGGCGCCACGGCTTCCGCGTGACGGCCGTGGATGCCCGCGACCGCTGGACCCCGGCCGAAGCCATCGCAGGCGCCGCGCCCGTGACCGGCCAAGAGGACGATCCCGATCTGGTCTGGGTGAAGGAAGATGCCCGCGACCACGATCTTGCGCCCTATGATGTGATCTTCATCATCGGTCTGATCTATCACCTGCCGCTTGCGGCCCAACTGGACCTGCTTTCCCGGTGTGCCGGCAGGCCCACGGTGGTCGACACCGAGATCTTCGATGCCGCCGATCCCGCGGCACGCGCCTGCGAGCGGCTGAGCCCGGCCATCGGGGCGGGCTTCGACGGGGCCTTCATGCGCGAGACCGGGAACCACTGGTCCGCGGCCGACCTGACCGATTCCTTCTGGCCGACGCAGGATGCCTTTCTGGCCATGTGCGCCCAGGCCGGATGCCAGTCGGTCGCGATGGTCGACCCGCCATATCGGTCGCGCTTTGGCCCGCGGCGGTGGTTTGTCCTGGACGGACCGGAATGACACTGCGTGCGCTGATCGCCGGCACCTTCGATGTCGACAACTACGGCGACCTCCTGTTCCCGCTGGTCGCTGCCCATCGGCTGGCCCCCCACGGGATCGAGGTCGTTCCCGTCTCGCCCACGGACCGGCCTGTTGCGCGCCTGCCCGATGCGCCGCAGCCCATCGGCGTGGCCGAGATGCTGTCTGGCACCGGGCCGCTGGACGGGATCCTCATCGGCGGCGGCTACATCGTTCACAAGATCCCTGCGGCCACGCTTGCCGAATACACCGGGGCCGGTGTGGCGGACTGGGCCTATCCCGGCCTCTGGATCGGGGCGACGCTGGCCGGGGCGCTGCGCGACGTGCCAGTGATCTGGAACGCGCCCGGGGTGCCGTTTCCCTTCGGAGGCGCCGGGCGGCGCGCGCTGATCGGAGACGCGCTTCACGCCGGCAGCCACCTTTGCGTGCGAGACCCCGGCAGCGCCGAGTTCCTGGAACCCGCCTATGGATCGCCCGTTCCGGTGGTGCCTGATACCGTTCTGGGCCTCGCGCGGCTTTGGACCGTCGATGAGCTTTCCGCGCTTCACGCCGACCTTCTGAAACTGGCCGGCCTGCCGGCCGGTACCCGCACCCTTGCCCTGCATGTGCGGCCTCGCTCGCTTGGCGCACTTGGTCCCGCAGAGCTTGCCGGGCAGATCGACCGCATCACCGCCGACCTTGGCCTTGTGCCACTTCTTGTGGCCATCGGCCCCAGCTTCGATGACGGCGCCCTCGCGCGCGACATCGCCGGGCGCCTGACCGGGCCGCACATCTGCCTGGACGCCCCGGCCAGCCTGCGCCAGACCGCGGCCGCCATCGCCGGCAGCACGGGCTATGTCGGCGCCTCGATGCATGGCTATGTCACCGCGGCGGCCTATGACGTACCCGGGGTCATGGTGGCCCGCCCTGCGCATCGCAAGTATTCCGGCCTTGTCGGCCAGCTTGGGCGCCCTGCCGATCTTGTGCGCGACTGGGCCGAAGCCTTCGAGCCGCTGGCCCGCAACCTTGCCGCTCCGGCTGGCCCCGTCATCCCTGCCGCCGTCCACCAGGCGCTCGACCGCCACTGGCAGACCGTTGCCCGCATCCTGCAGGATGGCGACCCC
Organism: Neotabrizicola shimadae; assembly: GCF_019623905.1. Lineage (NCBI taxonomy): Bacteria > Pseudomonadati > Pseudomonadota > Alphaproteobacteria > Rhodobacterales > Paracoccaceae > Neotabrizicola > Neotabrizicola shimadae. Next base: position 310,439 of record NZ_CP069370.1, read on the forward strand.
GCCCGCCGGCCGCGACAGAGGCGGTTCCTTGCCCGGTACATGTTGCAGGGCCTGCGGGGGCAGGGCGCGGACTGGCTTTTCCAACCTTTCGTGCGGGGGGCCGCATGACGCCCCGCACCGAGGCCGCCCTCCGAACAATCTGGATCTCCGGCGTCTTCGACATCCGGAACTATGGCGATGCCCTGTTCCCGCTGCTTGCCCGCCATCGGCTGGAGCCGCACGGGTACGAGGTTCGCACCGTCACACCCGCCGGCGGTGCCTGCGGCTGGGCCGAATGTGGCCCCTGCACCCCGGCTGCCGCGCTTCTTTCGGGCGACCTGCCGCTGCACGGCCTGCTGATCGGGGGGGGCAACATCGTCTACGGCGGCATCCCGGCGAGGGCGCTGTTGCGCAGCGCCCCCTCTGGCGCCGCTGCCGATGTCGCGGACTGGGGCGCCCCTGCCATCTGGCTGGCACCGATGCTGGCCGCCGCGCTGCACGACGTGCCCGTCGCCTGGAACGCCCCCGGTACGCCCTACCCGCTGACCGACCGCTGGCGCGACCTTGCCCAGGCCGCCTTCCGGGCCAGCAGCCATGTCGCGCTGCGCGATCCGGCAAGCGTGACGCTGGCCGGCGCCCCCCCCGATGTCTCCGTCGTGCCCGATACTGCAGCGGCGCTTGCGGCGATGTGGCCCTTGTCCGCGCTGGACCCGGCGTTCCGGTCGCTTTTGGCGCGCAAGGGCATCCGGCCGGATGCGCGCTTCATGGCCGTCCACCTGCGCGACCGTTCGCTCGCCCCGGACACCCTGCCCACCCTCGCAGCGTGGCTCGACGGGCAATCTCTGGCATCGGGACTCGTGCCGCTTCTCGTCTCCATCGGCCCCGACCTCGGCGATTCGGACGCGCTTGCCGCGCTGTCCCGCGCCCTGGGCGTACCGCACCTGCTGCTGGACGATCCGCTTGGCCCGCGCGAGATCGCGGCCGCCATCGCGCACAGCGATTTCTACCTCGGGGCCTCGCTGCACGGCTATGTCACGGCAGCCGCCTATGGCCGCCCGGGGCTTCTGGTGGCGCGGCCTGCCCACCGAAAGTACGGCGGTTTCCTTGCCCATCTTGGCCGCTCCGGCGACCTGCGCCGCAGCTGGGACGAGGTGATGGCCGCGCCGCTGCCCGGCCCCGGCCCGGCCAGCGGCATTCCGGGCGATCTTCTGGCCCAGCTTGACGGGCATTGGGCCTCGGTGCTTGCGGCATTCGCCGATCCCGCCCGCCACGGCGCCCAAAGGGGAGAGTTCCTGCGCCGTGCTGTTGCCGCTGGCCTGACCGATGCGGCAGGCCCCGAATGGCTGCTGCGGCCCTTTCTGCACGATGGTCCGGCGCTGACACCCCGTCAGGCAACGGAAGGTACGACCCATGACTGACCCACGGCATCCCCGCTCGTTCGATACCATCGTCGATCTTGTCGCCTGGCGCGGGGCAGGGCAGGGCGACCGCCCGGCCCTGTCCTTCCTGGACCGTGGCGAAGAGATCACCGCCCAGGACAGCTATGTCACCCTTCTGACCCAGGCCCGCTCTGTCGCCGCCGGCCTGCGTGCGGCAGGGCTGACGGGCCGCCCCGTGCTGCTCTGCCTGCCCTCGGGGCTCGACTTCGTGCGCTGCTTCCTCGGCTGCCTTCTGGCGCAGGTGGTGGTCGCCCCGGCGCCGGGCCTGGAAACCCGCCGGGGGCTGGACCGCGTCGTCTCGATGGCCGGCGACTTCCGCCCCGCCGCGGTGATCGCACCGGATCGCGCGCCGCCCGCCGCGCTGGCCGCGGCGCTGCCGCCCGGATGCCTCCACCTTGCCGCCGCCGATCTGCTCGCGGGACCGCCCGCCGCAGACCTGCCTAGTCCGGGCGCCGATGATATCGCCTTCGTGCAGTACACCTCTGGCTCGCTCGGCACGCCGCGCGGCGTGGTGGTCACGCACCGCAACATCATGGCCAACCAGGCGATGATCGCCACCGGCTTCGGCCATGACGAAAGCCTGGTGGGCGTCAACTGGCTGCCCCTGCATCACGACATGGGCCTCTGCGGCTCCATCCTGCAAACGCTCTACATCGGCGGCCAGTGTCACGTCATGTCGCCGCTTTCCTTCCTGCAGCGCCCGCTGCGCTGGCTGCGCGCCATGGACAGCCTGGCCGGCACCACCAGCGGCGGCCCCAACTTCGGCTTCGAGCTTTGCCTGCGCCAGGTGAACCTGGACGAGGCGCAAAGGCTCGACCTCTCGCGCTGGCGCGTGGCCTTCTGCGGGGCCGAGCCGATCCGCCCCCAGGTCCTGCGCGACTTCGCCGCCCGCTTCGCGCCCGCGGGTTTCGATCCTTCCGCGCTGCACCCCTGCTACGGGCTGGCCGAGGCGACGCTTTTCGTCACCAGCGGCGCGCCCGGTACGGGGATGCACAGCCGGATGCTGTCCACTGAGTCGGTCTCCTGCGGCCGCCCGGTCGGCGAGGGTCGCGTCCGCATCCTGGCGCCGGACGGCACCTCCGCACCCGAGGGCACCAACGGCGAGGTCGTGATCGGCGGCCCGCATGTCAGCCCCGGGTTCTGGGACGGCGCCACCGCCGCTGCCCGCCCGGACCCCGCCCGCGAGGTCGAGCTGGAGCGCAGCCGCTACCTGCGCACCGGGGACATCGGCACCCTTGTGGGCGGCGACCTGCACATCCTGGGCCGCAGCCGCGACATGATCATCCTGCGCGGCACCAAGATCCATGCCGAGGATGTCGAGGCCACGGTGATGGCCGGATCCGCCGGTGACGTGACCGCCGCGGCCGCCTTCGCCCTGACCGACGACACCGGCGACCGGCTGGCGGTCGTCTGCGAAACCGCCCTTCCCGCCATCCCCGCCGAACTGCGCCGCCACCTGTCGGGCCGCATCGGCGAGACGCATGGCATCCTGCCTCAGCCGCTGGTCTTCGTGCGGGCCGGCGCGATCCCCCGCTCGGCCAATGGCAAGCTGCGCCGGTCCGCCTGCCGCGAGGCGCTGCTGGCCAACCGCCTGGGCAGCCCCAAGCCCGAGACCCCCGCATGACCGCCGCGCCGCTCTCCATCCCCGGCTTTGTGGTCCCCCCCGATCACGGCCCCCCGCGCTGGAGCCCGCAGGACCGCGCCTGGCAGGTCACGCGCTTTGCCGACGTACAGGCGCTTCTTCGCGAACCGGCAGTGCGGGTGAACGAGGTCCAGGATCGCATCGACCGCATCGCCAAGGGAAGCGGAAGCGACCTCTCGTCCCTCTCTACACTCGTCGGCGGCATCCTGTTGTTCCGCAATCCGCCGTTCCACACCCGTGGCCGCCAATTCATCCAGCGCGCCCTGATCGAGCTTCGGCCGGCATTGTCCGAACAGGCGTTGCGCCCGCTGATCCGTGGCGTCCTCCTCGATGCCGCTGCGGCGGGCAAGGTCGAGGCGATGGCCGCGATCTGCAACAACCTTCCCTTTACAGTGGTCGGCTCCTCCCTTGGGGTCTCGCAGGCCACACTTGACGCCATGCGCCGGTCGGGAAGCAACATCGCCGATGCCTGCCTTCCGGGTCTGCTGCCGCGCGACCTGTCGCGGATCGAACTCGAAGCGCGCGAGGTGCTGGCCTCCCTCTCCGACGATGTCGCCCGCGCCGCCGCCAACAGGGGCGCGAACCGCGCCGCCGGCATCGCGCGCCTGCTTGACCTCAACGCTGCCGAGTTCGGGTTCTCGCAAGACGAAGTCACGGCTCTGGTGTTCTTCATCCTTCTTGCCGGAGCCGAAACCACAACGGCCTTTCTTGGCACCTCCCTCTATCTGCTCCTGGCGCAACCCGGCCTCTGCCGCGACCTGCGTGCCGATCCGGGCCGCATCCCCGCCGCGCTCGAGGAATGTCTGCGCATCGCCACCCCCCTGCGCTGGCTCTCGCCCCGGCGCGTGCCGGCGGGCACACGCATCGGCGGGATCGAGTTTTCCGACAGCGAGCCGCTCGTCGGCCTGATCGAGATCGCCCATCACGACCCGGCCGCCTATCCCGACCCCGGCCGGTTCGACATCAACCGCCGGGGCCCGCCCCATCTGGCCTTTGCCCTGGGCGGGCGGTCCTGCCTTGGTGCGGGACTGTCGCGCCTGCAGGGGCGCCTCTTGATCGAGACGGTCTTGCAGGACACCGAAGCCGAACTCGCCGACAGCCGGCCCCAATGGCAAGAACACACCACGATGCGCCGGCTGGTCGAATTGAACCTTCACATGAAACCGCAACGAAAGAGCACGGTCTGACATGAACGAAACGACGAAGATCGAAGCCGCCGCCCTCAGGGACTGGCTCGTGTCCTATGTGGGCGCCGTGCTGGATCTCGATGTCGAGACCATCTCGACCGCCGCTCCTTTCGACAGCTACGGCTTCGATTCTGTCGAGGCGGTCATCATGGCCGGCGTGCTGGAAGAGGAATTCTCCATCCGCATCGACCCGACCATGGTGTTCGACGATCCCTCCATCGATGGCGTCGTCGCGGCCCTGCGCTCCGCCGGCCTCGTGCGCTGATCCATGCCCGCGTCCAGTCCGGCGGCCAGCATCGTCGTCATCAGCTACAAGATGGCGCGCGCCCTGCCGCGAACGCTCCTGTCGTTGTCGCCCGGCTACCAGCGTGACTGCCCGCCCGGCACGATCGAGGTCATCCTGGTCGACAACGGCTCGCCGGTCCCCCCGCGCGCCGAAGATTTCGCCGGCCTCGGCCTCGACCTCACGGTCGTGCACTGGCCTGCGGGCGATGTCTCGCCCATCGCGGCGCTGAACCACGGCCTCTCGCTCGCCCGCGCGCCGCTTGTCTGCGCCTGGATCGACGGCGCGCGCCTGGCCTCGCCCGGCCTCGTCTCGGCCTCTCTGCGCGCCGCCAGCCTGCATCCTCGCCCGGTCATCGCCTCGCCCAATTATCACCTCGGCCCGGCGCACCAGTACATCTCGATCCACCAGGGCTATTCCGAGGCCGAGGAGGATCGCCTTCTCGCCTCGATCGGCTGGCCCGATCAGGGCTACCGGCTTTACGACATCTCCACCCCGGTCTGGAAATCCGGAGAGACCGACCGGATGCTGGAAACCAACGCCCTCTTTCTGACGCGGCAGATGTGGGATGAACTCGGCGGCTACGACGCGCGCTTCACCAGCTTGGGCGGCGGGGCCGGCAACTGCGATGTCTTCATCCGCGCCTGCGAAGCGCCCGGCGCCCAGCTCATCCGCCTGCGCGGCGAGGCGACCTTCCATCAGCTTCACGGCGGTACCACCAGCAACGCGCCCAACTTCGCCATCGACGTCGCCAAGGACATCAGCCGCGAATACTACCGCCTGCGCCGCCGCCCGCTCATCGGTGTAAAGGACCCCGGCTGGATCTTCGAAGCCGGGCCGGACGGTCGCGGAAAGCTCTGACAGCCCGCCCGAAGGACCAGATGGTGCCGGATGAGGGACTTGAACCCCCGACCTTCGCTTTACAAGAGCGCTGCACTACCGCTGTGCTAATCCGGCCCGGACAGGGCCATAGCACGCACCCCCCAATCCCGCAATCCTGCGCGATCCCCCTTGAACCTTGGCGCGCCAACGCTCATTCACTTGATGATCGCCACGACCGGAGAGCCATCATGCCCGCCTACCGTTCCCGCACCACCACCCACGGCCGCAACATGGCGGGCGCACGGGGCCTCTGGCGCGCCACCGGGATGAAGGACGGCGATTTCGGCAAACCCATCATCGCCATCGTCAACTCCTTCACCCAGTTCGTCCCCGGCCACGTCCACCTCAAGGACCTGGGCCAGCTCGTCGCGCGCGAGGTCGAAGCCGCGGGCGGCGTGGCGAAGGAATTCAACACCATCGCGGTCGATGACGGCATCGCCATGGGCCACGACGGGATGCTCTACTCGCTTCCCTCGCGCGAGATCATCGCCGACTCGGTGGAATACATGGTCAACGCCCATTGCGCCGACGCCATGGTCTGCATCTCGAACTGCGACAAGATCACCCCCGGCATGCTCATGGCCGCCATGCGGCTGAACATCCCGGCGGTGTTCGTCAGCGGCGGGCCGATGGAGGCCGGCAAGGTCGTGGTGAAGGGCAAGGAGGTCGCCCTCGACCTGGTGGATGCCATGGTCTCGGCCGCCGACGACAAGTATTCCGACGAAGAGGTCGAGGCCATCGAAAAGGCCGCCTGCCCGACCTGCGGCTCCTGCTCGGGCATGTTCACCGCCAATTCCATGAACTGCCTGACCGAGGCGCTCGGCCTCTCGCTGCCCGGCAACGGCTCCACCCTTGCCACCCATGCCGACCGCAAGCGCCTGTTCGTCGAGGCCGGGCACCTGGCCGTGGATCTGGCCAAACGGTACTACGAGCAGGACGACGCCAGCATCCTGCCGCGGAACGTCGCCTCGAAGAAGGCGTTTGAAAATGCGATGGCGCTGGATATCGCCATGGGCGGATCGACCAACACCATCCTGCACATCCTGGCCGCCGCACATGAAGGCGGGATCGACTTCACCCAGGACGACATCGACCAGCTCAGCCGCCGCGTGCCCTGCCTGTGCAAGGTCGCACCCGCCAAGTCCGATGTGCACATGGAAGATGTCCACCGCGCTGGCGGCATCATGTCCATCCTGGGCCAGCTCGACAACGCGGGCCTCCTGCACCGCGACGTGCCCACCGTCCATTCGCCCACCCTCGGCGCCGCGCTGGACCACTGGGACATCAGCCGCACCAACCACGAGAACGTGCGCACCTTCTTCCGTGCCGCGCCCGGCAACGTGCGCAGCGCCACCGCCTTCAGCCAGGAAAAGCGCTATGCCGAACTGGATCTCGACCGCGAAAAGGGCGTGATCCGCTCGGTGGAGCACGCCTTCACCAAGGAAGGCGGTCTTGCCGTGCTGAAGGGCAACATCGCCCCCGACGGCTGCATCGTGAAGACGGCCGGGGTGGATGAGTCCATCTTCGTCTTCTCGGGTCCGGCGCGGGTTTTCGAAAGCCAGGATGCCGCCGTCTCGGCCATCCTGACCAACAAGATCAAGGAAGGCGACGTGGTGGTGATCCGCTACGAAGGCCCGAAGGGCGGGCCGGGGATGCAGGAAATGCTGTATCCGACCAGCTACCTGAAGTCGAAAGGCCTGGGCAAGGCTTGCGCGCTCATCACCGACGGTCGCTTCTCGGGCGGCACATCGGGCCTGTCCATCGGGCACGTCTCGCCCGAGGCGGCCGCGGGTGGCACCATCGGCCTCGTCCGCGACGGCGACATGGTGGATATCGACATCCCCCGCCGCACCATCTCGGTCCGCGTTTCGGAAACCGAACTCGCCGCCCGCCGCGCCGAACAGGACAAACTGGGCTGGAAGCCCGCCAAACCCCGCACCCGCAAGGTCAGCCAGGCGCTGCGCGCCTATGCGCTCTTCGCCACTTCGGCCGACACCGGCGCCGTGCGCAAGCTTCCGGGCGAATGAGACCCCGTCCCGGCGAAAGCCGGGGCCTGGCGGCCCCAGCCCGCCCGGCTCAGCCCGCCGGCACGATCTCTGGCAAGCGATAGCTGCCGTCCAGCACCGACGGCCCCGGCTTGTAGATGCGCATCATGAAGTTCCAGCCTTCGGGCGTGTCCAGCCGGTTGGGCACGTCGCCGCACAACTCCGTGGATCCGAAAAAGGCGGTGAAGCCTCCATCCGCGTTCAGCACTGTGTTGGCGCTGTTCAGGACGCTGTTTTCGTATTCGATGAAGCCGGTGGCGCCGTACATGGTGATCGACCAGAAGGCGCCGTTCTCGGGCACGGCATAGGTCGCGGTGAAGCAGCGGTCGGTGCCAAGGCCAGGGAATTCGTTCAGATAGCTCGCATCCCATTCCGGGAACAAACCCCAGGCAGAAGCCGCCGCCAGATGCCGGGTCTCTTCGTTCACCTGTCCGCGCGGCCCCATCATGCCGTTGAAGTTCACCAGCGATGCCGCCTCGGCCTCGTATTGTGCGCGCAGGGCATCCAGGCTTGCCGTATCCCAGTCAAAGGCCGGCAGGGGCGTGGCAGCCTTTGCCGTAATCACGAACTGGTCCTGCAACGCGTTGACCAGCGCCACTTCCTCGGGGTCGTTCGGGTTCAGCAAGTGGATGCGCACCGCGGCGAACATGAAGGGCGTGTCCGCCGGAATCTCATGGGTTCCGGGCTCGTAGATCGTCTTTGGTGTATAGTGGTCGTTGTCGATGATCAGGATCGAGGCATAGCGCCCATCCGGGATCTCGGGGAATGTGATCGTCGCCCCCTGCGAGGTGTCGATCACCGCACCCGAATACAGCGTGTCGCGGTTCATGCGGATCACGGTCTGCATGTCCAGCGGCGTCGGGCCACGGAAATGCAGGAACTTGTTCACACCGCCTGCCAGACCGGCGATGTCGCTGAACATCCGGTCGGTCTCGGCCCGAATGAAAGTGTCGGGAGTCACGACCTGCTGGGCCGCAACCGGAAGTGTCAGCCCGATGCAAAGCAGCGCGGCCCCGACAAGACGCCCGCAAGGGCCGGAAAACGCCATGATCATGGACTCGCTCCTGTGGACATTGGGCAGGCCGCCCCGCCGATGCCAAAGCTATATCACCATCCCGATGGCACGGATACCGGAGCCCGCCGAAAGCCGCGTGCGCGGCATGTCGCCTCGGCCCTGCAGCGCCAGGATGACATGCGCGCAACGCTTTCCCTTCGGCCCGCGCCCCCCCCCCGGTGCGGGCCGCTGCTTTTCGTGGACAGCGCCGCATCCCTGCCGGATGATCTGCCCTCCACCCTGCAAAGGCCGCCATGGACACCACCCTTCTGATCTTCGCCCTTGTCTACCTTGCCCTGGCTCTCGGCCACCTGCCGGGGTTCCGGGTCGACCGGACCGGCGCGGTGGTGGCGGGCGCGCTCGCCATGATCGCGATGGGCCGTATCGGCGATCAGGCGGCCTGGGCCGCCATCGACTACCGCACCATCGGCCTGCTCTTCGGCCTTATGGTGGTCTCGGGCGCCTTCGTCGTCTCGGGCTTCTATGCCTGGGTCGCGGCGCGCATCGCCTCGATGCCGGTCTCGCCGCCTGTGCTGCTCGCCATCCTGGTCGTCACCGGCGGCGTGCTGTCGGCGCTCCTGACCAATGATGTCGTCGTGGTCGCCATGACTCCGCTTCTTGTCGCCATCACCCTGTCACGGGGCCTGAACCCCACGCCCTTCCTGCTTGGCTTTTGCTTTGCCTGCAACACCGGCTCGGCCGCCACGCTGATCGGCTCGCCGCAGAACATGGTGGCGGCCTCGGCGCTGCATCTCGACTTCACCGGCTATCTCAAGGTGGCCCTTGTGCCCGCGCTTGTGTCCCTGCCCATCGTCTGGGCCATCGTGGCCTATCTCTACCGGCACCGCTGGACATGGGCGGGACAGGGGCCCGCCAGTGCCGGGCCAGAGCCCAGCCCTATGCCGCTTGATGTGGTTGAAACGGTGAAGGCCGCGCTGGTGACGCTGGCGGTGATGCTGGCCTTCGTCCTGACCGACTGGCCGCATGACATGGTGGCGCTCGGCGCGGCGGCGGTGATGCTGGTCAACCGCACCGTGGCCTCGAAGGATGTGCTGAAGGCCGTGGACGGCAACCTGCTCCTGCTACTCATGGGGCTGTTCGTGGTGAACGCCGCCTTCGCCGCCACCGGCCTGCCGCAGAAGGCGATCACCGGGCTGTCGGGCATGGGCATCGACCTCACGCAGGCGCCGGTGCTCTATGGCGTGGTCTCGGTCCTGTCGAACATCGTGGGCAACAACCCGGCCGTCATGCTGCTCGCGCCCTTCGTGGCCCAGGCGCCCGATGCCCAGGCGCTTGGCGCGGCCTTTGCGCTCGGCACCGGGTTTTCCAGCAATCTCATCGTGTTCGGCAGTCTTGCGGGCATCATCGTCGTGGAACAGGCCGCCGCGCGAGGCGTCACCATCACCACCGGCGAGTTCTGCCGCGCCGGCGTGCCGGTGGCGCTCGCCTGCCTCGCCATGGGCCTCGTCTGGATCCTGCTCATCAGTTAGGCCGCTGCCTCCGATTCGTGCTATCCTGACGCCACCTTTGCCAAGGGAGGATGACATGACGGCCATGAACGTGGTGCACATGCGAGTGAAGCCGGGCAAGGAAGGCGAGTTCATCAAGATCCACGAGGATTTCCGCAGCGCGGACATGCCGGGCAGCCGGAATTTCTGGGTGGTGCGGACCGGCGAGCGGTCTTTCACAATCGTCGGTGAATGGGACAGCCTGGATGCGATGGCGGCCGCCCGCGCCGTGATGATCGGCAACCTCGACCGTCTGCGACCCATCCTCGAAGACCTCGGCGGCGGTCGCGGCGTGACCGAACCCTGGTCGGGCGAAGTCGCGGTCAGCGCCCGGGCCTGACGCCCCGGCGCCGCACCCTCGGACAGAAGTTAACCGATCGTGAATGCGGTCGGATAACTTATTGATTTTACTTGGTTCGGAAAGGCGTCCGAGCTCGGACGCCCCCGGCCTACACTAGCCGCTCGGCCTCCTTGGCCGCCCGGATGAAGTCGGCGAACAGGGGATGCGGGGCGAAGGGCTTGGACTTCAGCTCCGGGTGGAACTGGACCCCGATGAACCAGGGATGGTCCTTGACCTCCACGATCTCCGGCAGCCGCCCATCCGGCGACATCCCCGAAAACATCAGCCCGCAGCTCTCCAGCTGGTTGCGGTACTGGATGTCCACCTCGTACCGGTGCCGGTGCCGCTCCTCGATGGTGGTCGCATGATAGACCTGGGCCACCTTCGACCCTTCCTTCAGCATCGCGGTATAGGACCCCAGCCGCATCGTGCCCCCCTTGGCATCGTCGGCCTTGCGGGTCACGGTATGATTGCCCTGCACCCATTCCTTCAGGTGATAGACCACCGGCGTGAACCTTTTCTCGCCCTTCTCGTGGTCAAACTCCTCGGACCCCGCGTTCTTCAGCCCCACCAGGTTCCGCGCCGCCTCGATCACCGCCATCTGCATCCCAAGGCAGATACCCAGGTAGGGGATCTTCTTCTCGCGGGCGAACTGCGCCGCCTTGATCTTCCCCTCGGTCCCCCGCTCGCCAAAGCCGCCGGGCACCAGGATGCCGTGGAAGTTTTCCAGCCACGGCGCCGGATCCTCCCGCTCGAAGATCTCGGCGTCGATCCACTCCGCCTTCACGCGGGTCCGGTTCGCCATGCCGCCATGGGTCAGCGCCTCGGCAATGGATTTGTAGGCGTCCTCCAGCTGGGTGTACTTGCCCACGATGGCTACCCGCACCTCGCCCTCGGCATTGGTCAGCCGGTCCATCACATCTTCCCACCGGGCGAGGTTGGGCTTCGGTGCCGGCTGAATGCCGAAGGCGTCCAGCACCGCCTGGTCCAACCCCGCCCGGTGATAGGCCAGCGGCGCCTCGTAGATGGTGCGCAGGTCATAGGCCGGGATCACCGCTTCCTTCCGCACGTTGCAGAAGAGCGCGATCTTCTCGCGCTCGCGGTCGGGGATCGGGTGCTCCGACCGGCAGACCAGCACATCAGGCGCGAGGCCAATGGACTGCAACTCCTTCACCGAATGCTGCGTCGGCTTGGTCTTCAGCTCGCCGCTGGCTGCCAGATAGGGCAGCAGCGTCAGATGCATCAGGATGCACTGCCCGCGCGGCCGTTCGTGGATGAACTGACGGATGGCTTCAAAGAAGGGCAGCCCCTCGATGTCGCCCACCGTTCCGCCGATCTCGCACAGCATGAAATCGGTCTCGTTGTCGCCGACCTTCAGGAAATCCTTGATCTCGTTGGTGACGTGCGGGATCACCTGGATGGTCTTGCCCAGATAGTCGCCCCGCCGTTCCTTCTCCAGCACGTTGGAATAGATGCGGCCTGACGAGATGGAATCCGACTGCCGCGCCGACACGCCGGTGAAGCGCTCGTAGTGGCCCAGGTCCAGGTCGGTCTCGGCGCCGTCGTCTGTCACGAAGACCTCGCCGTGCTCGAAGGGCGACATCGTGCCGGGGTCGACGTTCAGATAGGGGTCCAGCTTGCGCAACCGCACCGTATAGCCCCGCGCCTGCAACAGCGCCCCAAGCGCAGCCGATGCAAGGCCCTTGCCAAGCGAGGACACAACGCCGCCGGTAATGAAGATATAGCGCGCCATCGCAGGCTCCCGTGGCTGGTTTCAATCGGGCGATTCGGGCATGGGAATCGCAGCATCACGGGAGTCGGGATATAACTCAGGCGGGCCGCCTGCGCAACCGAGGCCGCAAGATGATGTCGGGTCTATTGCCGAAGGGGCAAAAGGTTGTGGTAGCGAAGGCTCAGTTGCCGGCCGGCGCCGGCGCGGCAGGCGGGGCCGCCGGGGCTTCGGCCGCGGGCGGCGCGGCGGGCGCGTCGGTCGAGGCTGGAGGCAGCAGGTCGGTGCCAAGCGGGCTGTCGGTGGACGGCGCCTCGACCGGGGTGGCCGGTGCGGTGCCGCCGAACTGGTCGATGACCGAGGCGGTGCTCGACCCCTTGGCGGCCAGGATGGTCAGCGTGATCGAGGTGGCGATGAAGGTCACGGCCAGCGCCCAGGTCACCTTTTGCAGGGCCGTGGCCACACCGCGGCCCGTCATCGTGCCACCGGCAGAACCCATCCCCAGGCCGCCACCTTCGGAGCGCTGCAGAAGCACCACGCCCACAAGCAGGAGCGCGACGATAAGGTGGATGGCGAGGACGACGTTTTCCATGGACGGACCCTTCGGTTCCGTGCCCATTTAGGGGAAAGCGTCCCGGCCCGCAAGGCGCGACCGGAAAGCTCAGTCGTCGATGTCGTCCACCGTCGCCTGGCCGGTCAGCCGTTGCTTGATCAGCCCCCAGGACAGGCCGGCCGCAAAGACCACCGAAAGCGCCGCGATGCCCAGCCACATGCGTACATCGCCGTTCGAAAGCGACAGCATCCCCCAATCCTCCAGCACCCAGACCGTGCAACCGAAGATGGCGGCGATCACCACCATGCCAAAGCTGCCGATCGAGTTGAGCGTCGCACTGATCGCAATGGCATAGCCCACCAGCAGAAGCAGCCCCATCAGCACCGTCAGGGGCAACTGGTCGTGCCAATGCGTCCCTGCCCAGGCGACATAGTTTGCGCCGGTCGGGTTTACGGTGGCGGCCAGCAGCAGGAAGGCCGCCAGCCAGCGCATGAAGATGCCCATTCCAAGGCTCCAAGGCTCCGAGGCTCGAACCATGTTTCAGATGCCGCGCGCGGGCGGCCCTGTCCAGTGGCCGGGCGGCACGCAGATGCAGCCTTCGGCCCCGCTGTCTCTGATGGGCCACGGCGGCGGGCTGCGGCAGGGCGGCCCGCCCGCGCTTTTGCGGTTTCGCTGCGCGATGCCCGCCGGTATAAGCCCCACGGCTTTCCAAGGATCGGAGGATCGGCCATGGCCAATGTCGTCGTCGTGGGCGCCCAATGGGGCGACGAGGGGAAGGGCAAGCTTGTTGACTGGCTTTCCGAACGCGCCGACGTGATCGCGCGCTTTCAGGGCGGTCACAATGCGGGCCACACGCTCGTCATCGACGGCACGGTCTACAAGCTGTCGCTCCTGCCCTCGGGCATCGTGCGCGGCGGCAAGCTCAGCATCATCGGCAACGGCGTGGTGCTGGACCCCTGGGCGCTTCTGGCGGAAATCGAAAAGCTGACCGGGCAGGGGGTCGAGATCGGGCCGCACAACCTTATGATCGCCGAGAACACCCCGCTGATCCTTCCCGTGCATGGCGAGCTGGACCGCGCGCGCGAAAGCCAGAACTCGGTCGCCAAGATCGGCACCACGGGGCGCGGCATCGGCCCGGCCTATGAAGACAAGGTCGGCCGCCGCACCGTGCGCGTGGCGGACCTGGCCGACGAGGCGACGCTTGATCTTCGCATCGGTCGCCTGCTGACCCACCACAACGCGCTGCGCGCCGGCCTTGGGCTGGAGCCGGTGGACGCGGTGGCGCTGAAGGCCGCCCTGATGGAGGTGGCTCCGAAGATCCTGCCCTACGCCGGCCCGGTCTGGAAGGTGATGACCGAGGCCCGCCGCGCCGGGAAGCGCATCCTGTTCGAAGGCGCGCAAGGCTCGCTTCTGGACGTGGATTTCGGCACCTATCCCTATGTGACCAGCTCGAACACGCTGGCCGGCATGGCCGCCACCGGCACCGGGCTTGGCCCGACTGCGGTTGATTTCGTCCTGGGCATCGTGAAGGCCTATACCACCCGTGTCGGGGAAGGCCCCTTCCCGACCGAGCTGTTCGATGCCGATGGCGATCGCCTGGGCGAGCGCGGCCATGAGTTCGGCACCGTCACCGGGCGCAAGCGCCGCTGCGGCTGGTTCGATGCCGTGCTGGTGCGCCAGACCTGCGCCACCTCGGGCGTGTCGGGCATCGCGCTGACGAAGCTGGACGTGCTGGACGGGTTCAAGACGCTGAAGATCTGCACCGGCTACGAGCTTGACGGTCAGATGCTGGACTACCTGCCCACCGCCGCCAACCTCCAGGCCCGCGTGAAGCCGATCTATGAGGAAATGGAAGGCTGGTCCGAATCTACCGCTGGTGCCCGGTCCTGGGCGCAGTTGCCCGGTGCGGCGATCAAGTACGTCCGCCGCATCGAGGAACTGATCCAGTGCCCCGTCGCGCTGCTGTCCACCTCGCCGGAGCGCGACGACACGATCCTTGTCACCGACCCCTTCGCCGACTGAGCCATGGCGCTTGGCTACAAGACCCGCAAGCGGCTGGCGATCCTGATCCTTCTGGTCGGGATGCCCCTCTATGTCGTGGCGGCGGTCACGCTGGTCGGCCTGTTCGACCGGCCGCCGCTCTGGCTGGAATTCCTGATCTATGTCGCGCTTGGCATCGTCTGGATCCTGCCGCTGCGAACGATCTTCCGAGGCGTCGCGCAGGCCGATCCGGATGAGAAAAAGGCGGAAGGGCAGGACCCTTCCGCCTGAGGCTTTCCCCGTGCGAGCAGAGCCGGGTCAGCCGTTGATCTTTCGCGCCTCGGTCAGGAAGCGCGAGCCTTCGTTCACCGCGAACTGCCCGCGCTTGATCTTCTCGATCCGGCCTTCGCGCAAGAGCCTTCCGAAGGTGCGCAGGCTGTCTTCGCGCGGAATCTCCACGCCCCGCGCGGCCGACAGGTGCTTGATCAGGTGCGGGCGCGAGAAGTGGGGCCGTCCCTCGACCGAGGCGGTATAGGCCGCGGCGGCCTCCATCAGGTCGGGCAGGCTGCGCACACCCAGCTTGTCGGCGAACTCCACGAAGCCGCGGGTGTCGGCAAAGCTGGTGCTGTCTTCCTCGTCCTCATCGTCATCATCCGCCTGCACGGCCAGCGCGGCCGAGGTCACGCGGCGCGGCCGCACCGGCGACACATGCACCGGCGGCTGTGCCGGGGTCGCGGGGGCCGGGCGGTCGATGCGCTGTTCCGACACCAGGACCAGAGGCGCGGGCCGCTCGCCGCGCAGGCCGGGCGCTTCCGGGCGCACGGGGCGCACGGCACGGGCCAGGTCGTCGCGGTAGGGTTCGGCGCGCGCGGCCTCGGTCGAGGCCGGCTTGCCGCGGGTCAGCCGCTCCGCCACGGTCGCAGCCACGGCGGCCTTCAGATGCGCGATGGCCGACAGGCGGCGCTTGGCGTCCGGTCCTTCCATCTCGGTATTGGTCTGGGCGATCAGCCGGTTCAGCGCGGCATCGTCCGACTCGACCTCCAGCTTGCGGCGCGGCTCGGCCATTTCGGCCTGCACCTGCGGCGCGGGGGCTTGGGGTTCGGCTTGCGACGGCTCGACATCGGCGCGACGGATGCGCACCACCCGGGCGCGGGCGCGCTGCAGCTTTTCCCCGGCCTCGGGACGGACGGGCACCAGTTCGGCAGCCTGTTCGCCAGTCTGCTCATCGGCCACATCGTCCAGCTCTGTCGCGCCGGTCGCCGCGGCAACTGTCACCTCGGCCTCGGGCGCCTCGGCAAGTTCCTCCGCCAGAGGCGCCATCTCGTCCGCGGCAACGTCCAGGACCTCGACCGCCGAAACCTCGACCGCCGCAACCTCGACCACCGCAACTTCGGCTTCCGGCTCCACGACCTCTGCCGCCGCGATCTCGGCGTCCAGCCCTTCGACGTCCGCCAGCTCGGTCTCGACGGCCTCGATCTCGACCGGCTCGGTCAGGGCGATCTCGCCATCCATCTCGGCCGCCTCGGCCTCGGCGCTGCGCGAGTCATCTGCCAGGTTGCCGATCAGGCTCTCCAGGTCGATGTCCACGGTTGCAGCGTCCGCTGCTGCCGCCGGCTGGGCCGGCGCCGCCATGGTGTCGGTGTCCCCGCCATAGCTCGCGATCAGCGCGGAAAGGTCCAGATCGCCAGCCAGGTCGACCGGCTCGGTTTCCGGGAGGATATCTTCCACATCGTCCGGCAGCGCGTCGCCCTCGGGGAACAGTTCCTCGATGGAATGGGCCGGTTCGGCCTTGGCCGGGGCAGGCTCCTCGTCGATGGAGCCGCCAAGCGCATCGCTCAGTGCGCGCGCCGCCTCGTCGTCCAGTTCCGAAGCAAGGTCCTCGGGCAGAGCAAGGGCAACCGGCGCGAGTTCGGCAGGTTCGGCCTCTGCCACTTCAGCCAGTTCAGTTTCCACCACAGCGGCTTGATCTGCCACGACATCGGCCGCGACTTCGGCCGCGACTTCGGCCACGGCTTCCTCGGTTGCGGCTTCCGCCACAGCAGGCAGCTCAACCTCGGCGGCCGGGGCCTCTGCCTCGACCAAGGCAGGCGCGGCGGGGTCCACGACGGCAGGCGCCTCATGCTCCACGGCCTTCTCGGCTGCCATGAAATCGGCAAGACCCGGATCGGGCAGCAGCGCCTCGGCCTCGTCGGCCAGCGCAACTTCGGCCACCGACGCCGGGGCCGCCTTGGCAGCGCGCAGCTTCGACAGCTTGGCCGCCACGCTCTCCGTCACCGCGGCCGCCTGCGGCGCAGGGATCACCGCCGGGGAGACGACCTCGGCGGGCGAAACGGCAGGCGAAGCAACGGGGGCAGGCGCCGGTTCGGCCAGTCGGGCCGCCGGTGCGGCCTCGGCCTCGGCCCGCAGGATCACGCCATTGTCCTGAACCCGCGCCTCGACCCGGCGCTGCATCTCGCGCTCGGCGATGCGATGCAGCATGGCGGGATCGGGCTGCGGCGGTTCCGCGCCGAAGAAGCGGTCCTCGGCGGCAAGGTCGCGGAAATATTCCGCGATCGCCTTCATGGTGTTGAAGGGGTCGTCAAAGCCTTCAAGCGTGCACGAAAACGTGCCGTAGGATACCGTAAGGATCTTGCTCGCACCGATCATGCTCGGTCGCCTTCTGCCAACTATGGTCCCTTGAACCTTGCTGCCTTCCTGTGCAAATCCGTGGACAGAACGGGGTGATTTCGGGGATTGATTGTGGCTCTGTCACCCGCCCTGTGCCGCAATTCAAAACAGTAGCGCGTCTTGAGACCGATTGTCGAATCCCTGAATGGCGTGACCCTCATCGGCGGCGGCCCTGTCGGGCGGCGAGAATTGATGCAGGCGCTGCGCCGTGCACCGGATGTCGTGGCGGTGGACGGCGGCGCCGACGCTGCCTTGGCCGCAGGGCTCAACCCATTGGCTGTCATAGGAGATTTCGACTCGATCTCGGATGCCGCCCGCGCCGCCATAGACCCGGCCCGCCTGCATCCGATCCCCGAACAGGCCACGACCGATTTCGACAAGGCGCTGCGGTCGGTCACGGCTCCCTTCGTTCTGGGGGTCGGTTTTCAGGGCGCCCGACTCGATCATGGCCTGGCCGCCCTGAACACAATGCTGCGCCGGCCAGATCGGACCTGCCTGCTTCTGGGGCCGGCCGATGTGATCTTCCACGCTCCGCCCCGGCTTCGGTTGACCCTCGCCCCCGGCGACCGCCTCTCGCTCTTTCCCATGCGGTCCGTCACCGGTCAAAGCCGTGGGCTGCATTGGCCGATCGACGGTCTGGACTTCGCGCCGGACGGCATGATCGGCACCTCGAACCGGGTCTGCGAATCCGCGGTCGAATTGATGTTCGACGGGCCGGGCATGATCGTGATCCTGCCGCGCGCCCGTCTGGATTCCGCGCTCAGGGCGCTGGTGCCGGGGTGGCGCGCGCCGCGCGCTGCTCGCGTTGGATGACGTAGAGCCCCGATCCCACGATGATGACGATGCCCGCCCAGGTCAGCAGGTTCGGGAAATCGCCGAAGACCGCATAGCCCAGGAACACCGCCATCGGCAGTTCCAGGTAGTGCAGCGGGGCCAGCGTCGCGGCGGGGGCGTATTTCATCGCGATGGTCATGCACAGGTGGCTGACCGCCGCCCAGAAGCCCACGCCGAACAGCCACAGCCAGTTCAGCGCATCGGGTGCCACCGGGTCCAGGCTTTCCACGCCCGTGCCGTTGAAGGCCCACAGCACCGGCAGGCACAGCACCACCCCGGCCAAAGAGGTCAGGAACTGGTTCGTCACCGGATGCACCCGGTTCGACATCGCCTGCGTCGCGATCTCGTAGAAGCTGAACGACAAGGCGCAGCCAAGCGGGAACAGCGCGACCAGGCCATAGCTGGCCAGCGACGGCTGGATCACCAGCAACGCTCCCAGGAACCCCACCGCCGAGGCGGCGATGCGGCGCGGGCCGACCGGATTGCCGAAGATGAACCAGCCCAGGAACATCAGCATGAAGGGCATGACGAAGACGATGGCGATGGCATCGGCAATCGGCATGAAGGCCACCGCAGCGACAAAGCAATAGGTCGACAGCATCAGGCAGAACGCCCGGAACAGCAGGAACCCAAGGTCGCGCCGCGAACAGCGCCAGTCCAGCCGCATCGCCAGCATCACCGGCAACATGCACAGGCCCTGGAACACGAAGCGCGCGGCAACGATCTGGCCGACCGGGATGGCATCAGTGGCCAGCTTCGACGACACGTCCAGAAGCGGCGCGGTGATGCAGAAGGCGACCATCAGCAGCAGGCCGCGCATGGTCGTGTCGCCGGGGCGGCGCAGGGGCATCGAAGGGGAGGTCATGATCCTTGGCTAGGCGGGTCGGACGGCCCTGTCCACGCCGAAAGCGGCGCGCCGCGCCGGTTTCAGCCACCGGCCAAGCGGGATCAGCAGTTCGGCACGTTCACCGCCAGCCCGCCAAGCGAGGTTTCCTTGTACTTCTCGTGCATGTCGTGGCCCGTCTGGCGCATCGTCTCGATGCAGACATCCAGCGAAACCAGATGCTGACCGTCACCCCGCAGCGCGAGGCTCGCCGCCGAAACTGCCTTGATCGCGCCCAACCCGTTGCGCTCGATGCAGGGCACTTGCACCAGACCCTTCACCGGGTCGCAGGTCATGCCCAGGTGATGTTCCAGTGCGATCTCGGCCGCGTTCTCCACCTGTTCGGGCGTGCCGCCCAGCACGGCGCACAGCCCCGCCGCCGCCATCGCCGCCGCCGACCCCACCTCGGCCTGGCAACCGCATTCCGCCCCGCTGATCGAGGCATTGTGCTTGCACAGCCCTCCGATGGCCGAGGCCGTCAGCAGGAACTCCCCCACGCGGGCCTGCGAGGCGCCCGGCACATGATCCAGCCAGTAGCGGATCACCGCCGGCACCACCCCCGCCGCGCCATTCGTCGGCGCCGTCACCACCTGGCCCCCGGCGGCGTTTTCCTCGTTCACCGCCATCGCATACAGGCTCATCCAGTCGTTGATGGTATGCGGCGCGGTCATGTTCAGCCCGCGTTCCGCCATCAGCGCCTCGTGGATGCCCTTGGCCCGCCGCCGGACCTTCAGCCCGCCCGGCAGGATGCCATCCGTCACCATGCCGCGCCCGATGCAGGCGTTCATCACCTCCCAGATGCGGGCCATGCCGCGGTCAAGCTCTGCCGCCGACCGGAACTTCAACTCGTTCGCCCGCTTCATCTGCGCGACCGTCAGGCCCGAGGCCTTGGCCATCGCCAGCATCTCCTCGGCGCTTTCAAAGGGATAAGGCACATCCGCCCGCGCCTTGGCCTTGGCGCCCCCCGCCTCGGCCTGTTCGGCCTCGGTCACCACGAAGCCGCCGCCGATGGAATAATAGGTCTCCTGCAGGATGACGTCGCCTTGCGCATCGGTCGCCTTCAGGATCATGCCGTTGGCATGGCCGGGCAGCGAGGGGCCATAGTCGAACACCAAGTCCCGCTCCGGGTCGAAGGCCAGCGCCGGCAGGCCCGGCGGGTGGATCGTCTTCTCTGCCCGGATCGCCGCAAGCGTCGCCTCGGCCTTGGACGAGTCATAGGTCGCCGGTTCGAACCCGGCCAGCCCCAGGATCGTCGCACGGTCCGTCGCATGGCCCACCCCGGTAAAGGCAAGCGAGCCATGCAGCGAGGCTCTCAACCCCTTCGGGTGAAAGGGCGACCGGCGCAACAGGTCCAGAAACCGCGCTCCGGCCACCATCGGGCCCATCGTGTGGCTTGAAGACGGGCCGACGCCCACCTTGAAGATGTCGAAGACCGAAAGGAACATCAGGGCCTCAATAGGCGGGGTTGGTAAAGATGGTCGGGCCAAGCCCCTCGTCCGCCGCCACTTCCAAAGCGGCGGGCCGCGCCTCCAGCATGGCGAATACGCGGTGCAGGGCGGGGAACTCGGCGCTCGCGATCCGCCCCGGATGGCCCGGCGGGAAAGTCGAAAGCCAGCGCACCAGCATTCCCAGATACCAGCCCATCAGGCTGGGCTCACCCGCCGGCATCCAGGCCGGCGATCCCGCCGCCGCCTGGTCCAGCGCCGTCAGGCAGAACCGCACGCGCTCGGCCGCCCGCGGCACCAGCGCCTCCACCGCCTCGGGTCCGGCGACCCGCTCGGGGTAGAACAACTCCATCTCCGAGGCATGCAGGTTGGTCGAGGTGAAGAACAGCCATTTCAGGAAGGCCGCGCGCTCGTGCGACCCCACCGCCGGGGCCAGATGCCCATGCCGGTCTGCCAGATACAGAAGGATCGCCGCCGTCTCGAACATCGGCCCGTCCGGGGTGTCCAGCACCGGGATCTTCCCTAGCGGATGCAACGCCCGATAGGCCGGGCTGGCCAACTCGCCCCCGTCGCGGTCCACCAGCCGCAATTCATGCGGCAACCGCAGGTCGGCCAACACCAGCCGCACCGCCAGCGAGGCCGTATCCGGCGCATAGTGCAATACATACATGGCCCGGGCTCCCCTTCAGACTGGCCCGACTATGCCCGCACGCACCGCCCTTGCGCGGCCGGAATGCGACATGGTGTCGGGAACAGGCGTCGCCCGCGCGGTTCAGCCCAGGCCGAAGAAATCGACCAGCAGCTTCACGTTCAGCACCACGATCGCCGCCGCAATCACCCAAGCCAGCCCGGCAAGCCAGATCGGTGCCACCAGCGCGCCCATCTTGGCGCGGTTGGTGGTGAAACTCACCAGAGGGATCACCGCAAAGGACAGCTGCAAGGACAGCACCACCTGCGTCAGGATCAGCAATTCCGCCGTCCCCTGCGACCCATAAAGGATCGTCACCGCCGCCGCCGGAATGATCGCCAGCCCCCGTGTGATCATGCGCCGCACCACCGGAGTCAGGCGCATCTGCAAGAAGCCCTCCATCACGATCTGCCCGGCCAGCGTCGCCGTCACCGTGGAATTCAGCCCGCAGGCCAAGAGCGCGATGGCAAACAGCGCCGGCGCCGCGGTCGAGCCAAGCAGCGGCCCGATCAGCACATGCGCCTCGCCCAGTTCCGCCACCCCGGTCTGCCCGCTGGCATGGAAACTCGCCGCCGCCAGGATCAGGATCGAGGCATTGATGCACAGCGCGAACATCAGAGCGATGGTGGAATCCAGCGTCGCCAGCTTCAGCGCCTCGCGGCGCTCCGGCAGGCTGTCGCCCCAGGCACGGGTCTGCACGATGGCCGAATGAAGGTACAGGTTGTGCGGCATCACCGTGGCGCCCAGAATGCCAAGCGCCAGGTACAGCATCTCGGGGTTGCGCACGATCTCCACGGTCGGCGCAAAGCCCACGATCACCGCGCGCCAGTCCGGGTCGGCCATGGCGATCTGGATGATGAAGGCCACCGCGATCACGCCAAGCAGCACGATGACAAAGGCCTCCAGCCAGCGGAACCCCCTGTTCTGCAGCCAAAGGATCAGGAACACGTCCAGCGCCGTGATCAGGACACCCAGCTCCAGCGGAATCCCGAACAGAAGGTTCAGCCCGATGGCCGTGCCGATCACTTCCGCAATGTCGGTCGCCACGATGGCCAGTTCCGCCAGAATCCACAGCGGCACCGCCACCCATTTGGGATAGGCATCGCGGCAGGCCTGCGCCAGGTCGCGCCCCGAGGCCACCGCCAGCCGCGCCGACAGCGATTGCAGCACGATGGCCATGATGTTCGAAATCAGCGCGACCGTCAGCAGCGTATAGCCGAACTGCGATCCGCCAGCGAGGCTCGTCGCCCAGTTGCCGGGGTCCATGTAGCCCACGGCCACCATGTAGCCGGGGCCGAGGAAGGCCAGCACCTTGCGCCAGCCCCCCTTGGGCACCGGCACCGACCTGTGAACCTCGGACAGCGGGGCCGTGCCGCGCGCCTGCCGCCAGCCGTTTGCCGCGTCCGGCTCTGTTTCGCTCGGTTGAAGGGGACTCACGGCGGGCTTTCTGAGATTGAGAACTATTCGCAACCTAAAGAGATGCGGCACCCTGTCAAGGCGGATCGAAGGAAGATCGCGCGGCAGGACAAGGGGGCAACCCCGCCGGCTTGCGCCCAAACCTTCCCCGCGGGGAAGGTTTCAGGCAACCGGTCGGCGCGCCCGCCCCATCCCGCCTCGCCGGACCGGGCGCCAGATCACCCGGCAGGGCAGGGGGCAATCCCGCGTGGGCACCGCGAAAACCTTCCCCGCGGGGAAGGTTCCGCAACCGGGGCGGCCGGTCCGCGGCCCAGATTGCCCCTCGCGCGGCGCCCAAGCCTTGCCTATAACCCTTGCAGCCGCAGGAGGTGCCCATGCCCGCCGACCTATCTCCCATCGACAAGGCCAAGTTCGTCGCGGCCCGGCGTGCCGTGGGCTATGTCGAAAACGGCATGAAGCTGGGCCTCGGCACCGGTTCGACTGCCGCCTGGATGGTGCGTTGCCTGGCCGAACGCATTCGCGACGAAGGCCTGCGCGTGGTGGGTGTGCCCACCTCGACCCGCACCGCAGAACTCGCCCGCCAGTTAGGCGTGCCCGTCACTTCGCTCGACGATGCCAAGTGGCTCGATCTTACCATCGACGGCGCGGACGAGGTCGATCAGGGCCTCAACCTCATCAAGGGCGGCGGCGCGGCGCTCTTGCAGGAAAAGATCGTCGCCACCGCCTCGGACCAGATGATCGTCATCGCCGACTGGGCCAAGGACGTGGCACAACTTGGCGCCTTCCCCCTTCCGGTCGAGGTCATCCCCTTCGGCTGGCAAACCACAAAGGCGCTGGTCGAGGAACTGCTGGTCAGCCTCGATGTCCTGTCGCATGACGTGACGCTGCGCATGAACGGCGACCGGCCCTTGGTCACGGACGAGGCCAACTACATCCTCGACCTGCACCTGCGCCGCATCGGCAACCCCCGGCAATTGGCCATGGTGCTGAACCAGATCCCCGGCGTGGTGGAGAACGGTCTGTTCATCGACATCTGCGACATCGTGATCTTCGGCCATTCCGACGGGCGGGTCACGGTGCGCGACATCAACGAAGGCACGGTGGAAGACAGCCGCGTGCTGATGGCGGGCGAAGACAACATCTTCGCCGATCTCGGAGATCTCTGACCATGCCCTTCGACGTCGATCTCTTCGTCATCGGCGGCGGGTCCGGCGGCGTCCGTGCCGCCCGCATCGCCGCAGCCGAAGGCGGAGCGCGCGTGGCGCTTGCCGAAGAAAGCCGCATGGGCGGCACCTGCGTCATCCGCGGCTGCGTGCCGAAAAAGCTGATGGTCTATGCTTCGTCCTGGCCCGATGCCGTGGCCGATGCCCGCGCCTACGGCTGGGACGCCACGCTTGGCGCATTCGACTGGCCGCGCTTCCGCGCCGCGCTGGCGGCCGAGCTTGCCCGGCTGGAAGGCGCCTACCGCAACACGCTGAAATCGGCGGGCGTCACCATCCACGACGCCCGCGCCACCATCATCGACCCGCATACGGTGGAACTTTCCACCGGCCAGCGCATCACCACCGCGCATATCCTCATCGCAACCGGCGGCCGCCCCTTCGTGCCCGACATCCCCGGCGCCGAACATGCCGTCGTCTCCGATGCAATGTTCGACCTGCCCGAACTCCCCAAGCGCGCCCTGATCGTCGGCGGCGGCTACATCGCCAGCGAATTCGCCTGCATCCTGCACGGGCTTGGCGTCCAGGTGACGCAGGCCTACCGCGGTGCCCAGATCCTGCGCGGCTTCGATGACGAGGCGCGCGGCCATGTCGCAACCGCGATGCAGGAACGCGGCATCCGCATCCACTGCGGCACCGATGTGCTGGCGCTGGAACGCGATGCGCAGGGCATCCGCGCCAAGACGACCGATGGCCACACCGACCATTTCGACCTGGTGCTCTATGCCACGGGGCGCCGCCCCAACACCGCCGGCCTGGGGCTGGAAAACACCGGCGTCCGCCTCACCCGCGGCGGCGCGATCGAGGTCGATGCCTACAGCCAGACCGCCGTGCCCTCGATCTTCGCCGTGGGCGACGTGACCGACCGAATCAACCTCACCCCCGTCGCCATCCGCGAGGGCCACGCCTTCGCCGACACCGTGTTCCGCGGCGTGCCCACCATGCCCGACCACGATCTCGTGGCCTCGGCCGTCTTCACCCAGCCCGAGCTTGGCAGCGTGGGACTCACCGAAGAACAGGCCCAGGCCCGCGGCGGCGTCCTCGTCTATGCCGCCAGCTTCCGCCCGATGAAGACGCTGTTCGCCGGCAGGCCCGACCGCGTCATGATGAAGCTGATCGTGGAGGAGGAAACCCGCAAGGTCCTTGGCTGCCACATCGTCGGCCCCGACGCGGGCGAGATGATCCAGCTTGCCGCCATCGCGGTGAAGATGGGCGCCACGAAAGAGGATTTCGACCGCACCGTCGCGGTCCACCCCACCATCGCCGAAGAACTTGTGACGATGCGCAAGCCCGCACGTCGTCACTGACCTGCCGCTTGACTTCGCGGCCCGGATGCCCAGTTAAGGCAGAACGAAACGGCAAGGGAACGGCAGATGGCTGGCAGCGGAGGCCCCTGGGGCGGCGGCGGAGGTGGCGACGACCGGGGACGGGGCGATGAGGGGCGAGACCGTGGCGGTCCGCGCCGGCCTGGCAACGACAACCCGATCCCCGAGATCGACCAGCTGGTCAAGAAGGGCCAGGAACAGCTGCGCGTCCTGATGGGCGGCAAGCCGAAGAACGGCTTCGGCGGCGGCGGTGGCGGCAATCAGGGTGGCAGCGGCCCCCTCTTTTCCCGCCAGGTCATTGCGCTGGCGGCCCTGGGTGCGGTGGCGCTCTGGGGCTTCATGTCCTTCTACACCGTCCGCCCCGAAGAACGCTCGGTCGAGCTGTTCCTCGGCGAATTCTCGGGCATCGGCGAGCCCGGCCTGAACTTTGCGCCCTGGCCCCTGGTCACGGCGGAAATCGTCCAGGTCACGGGCGAACGCACGACCGACATCGGCACCGGGCGCGACGACCAGCCCGACAACGGGCTGATGCTGACGCGCGACCAGAACATCGTGGACATCGGCTTCCAGGTCGTCTGGAACATCAACAACCCGGCCGATTACCTGTTCAACCTGGCCGACCCGGCCGACACGATCCGCGCCGTCAGCGAAAGCGCCATGCGCGACATCATCGCCCGGTCGGAACTGTCGCCCATCCTCAACCGCGACCGCGGCGTCATCGCCTCCGATCTGCTCGCCTCGGTCCAGTCCACGCTCGACAGCTACCAGTCCGGCATCAACGTGGTCCGGGTGAACTTCGAAAAGGCCGACCCGCCCCGCGAAGTGATCGACAGCTTCCGCGAAGTGCAGGCCGCGCAACAGGAACGCGACCGGCTGGAAAAAGAGGCCGACGCCTATGCCAACCGCGTCACCGCCGGAGCCCGCGGTGAAGCCGCGCGCCTGGTCGAGGAATCCGAAGCCTATCGCGCCCAGGTGGTCAACGCCGCCGAGGGCGAGGCAAGCCGCTTCCTCGCTGTCTATCAGGAATACGTGAAGGCCCCCGACGTGACCCGCAAGCGGATGTATCTGGAAACCATGGAGCAGGTGCTGGGCGGCATGAACAAGGTCGTGCTCGACGGTGTGACCGGCCAGGACGGGCAGGGCATCGTGCCCTTCCTGCCGCTGAACGAACTGGCCAAGCCCGGCGGCGCCGCCGCCGCGGCAACCGCCACCCAGCAGGGGACCGGCAACTGATGAAGCGCGCAACCTACATCCTTCCCGCCCTCGTCATCGCCGCCGCCGTGGCGCTCGCCTCGATCTTCATCGTGGACGAACGCGAACGCGCCCTCGTGCTGCAGTTCGGCTCGGTGAAATCGGTCAAGGACGAACCGGGGCTCTACTTCAAGATCCCCTTCATCCAGGAAGTCGTCCGCTATGACGGCCGCATCCTCGGCCTGCCCACGCAGCCGCTGGAAGTCACGCCGCTGGATGACCGCCGCCTTGTGGTCGATGCCTTCGCCCGCTGGCGCATCACCAACGTGATCGAGTTCCGCGAAGCCGTCGGCCCCGGCGGCGAACAGGCTGCCCGCGACCGGCTGGACCGCATCATCAATTCGGCGATCCGCCAGGTTCTTGGTTCGGTTCCCAGCCAGCGCGTCCTGTCGGAAGACCGTACCTCGCTGATGAACCAGATCCGCGACCAGTCCCGGCGCGAGGCCGAGGCGCTTGGCGTCGATGTCATCGACGTGCGCCTGACGCGCACCGACCTGCCGGAACAGAACCTCGCCGCCACCTTCGCCCGGATGCGGGCCGAGCGTGAACGCGAAGCCGCGGACGAGATCGCGCGCGGTAACGAAGCGGCGCAGCGCGTGCGCGCCTCCGCCGACCGGACCGTGGTGGAAGTCACCTCCGAAGCCCGCAAGCAGGCCGAAGTGATCCGAGGCGAGGCCGATGCCGAACGCAACCGGATCTATGCCGAAGCCTTCGGCCAGGACCCGGAGTTCTTCGCCTTCACCCGCTCGCTCACCGCCTATCAGCGGGCGCTGCCGGGCTCGAACTCCTCGATGGTGCTGTCGCCTGATGGAGAGTTCTTCAACTATCTGAACAGCGAGCGGGGGAGTGCACCCGCCCAGCCGGCGCCGTGAGACTGCTTCTCACAGGCATAGGACTTGTTCTTGTCGTGGAGGGGCTGGCCTGGACGCTGGCCCCTTCGCGCATGGAAGAGGCGCTGCGCCTCATCGCCAGCCTCTCGCCGGACCAGCGCCGCGCGCTTGGCCTTGGCGCCATGGCGCTCGGCATCCTCATCCTTGCGACCTTGCGTCACCTCGCGGGCTGATTTCAATCTCTCACGCCCAAGTGACGCGCCGCGACCGGGTTTGCATTGCGCAATTGCTTGGCGCAAGGTTGATAAACGGCAGGATACAGCCGGTCGCCGTGCCCGTGCAGACCGGCAGATGTGGAAGAGGAGCCCGCCTTGATTTCAACCCAACTCGCCCTGCCGCGCATCGGCCCGGCCGTGACACGCACCCTGATGGCCGTCCTTTTGGGAACCGCGCTGATCGCCGGCCAGCCCGACATGGCCGCCGCCCGCGGCGCACCCGAAAGCTTTGCCGATCTGGCCGAACAGATCAGCCCCGCCGTGGTGAACATCACGACCTCGGCCGTCGTCGCCGCCTCCACCGAGGATGGCCCGATGGTTCCCGAAGGCTCGCCCTTCGAGGATTTCTTCAAGGATTTCCAGAACCCCAACGGTGAGCCCGAAGCCCACCGGTCCGAGGCGCTCGGGTCGGGCTTCGTGATCTCGGAAGACGGCTACATTGTCACCAACAACCACGTCATCGAAGGCGCCGACGAAATCCAGGTCGAGTTCTTCTCGGGCGAAAAGCTGGATGCAAAGCTCGTCGGCACCGACCCCAAGACCGACATCGCGCTTCTGAAGGTCGACAGCGACACGCCGCTGCCCTTCGTCAAGTTCGGCAACTCCGACCTGATGCGCACCGGCGACTGGGTGGTTGCCATGGGCAACCCGCTTGGCCAGGGCTTCTCGGTTTCGGCCGGCATCGTCTCGGCCCGCAACCGCGCGCTCTCGGGCACCTATGACGACTATCTGCAGACCGACGCCGCCATCAACCGCGGCAACTCGGGCGGGCCGCTGTTCAACATGGATGGTCAGGTCGTCGGCGTGAACACCGCGATCCTGTCGCCGAACGGCGGGTCCATCGGCATCGGCTTCTCGATGGCCTCGAACGTTGTGTCCAAGGTCGTGGATCAGCTCAAGCAATATGGCGAAACCCGCCGTGGCTGGCTGGGTGTCCGCATCCAGGACGTGACCCCTGACGTGGCCGAGGCCATGGGCCTGGCTGACGCCATGGGCGCGCTTGTGACCGACGTGCCGGATGGCCCGGCGAAGGATGCCGGGATGCTGTCGGGCGACGTCATCACCTCGTTCAACGGCTCGGAAATCAAGGATGTCCGTGACCTGACCCGCCGTGTGGCCGATGCGCCCATCGGCGAGGGCGTGCAGGTCGTTGTGCTGCGCGAAGGCAAGTCGGAAACCCTGTCGGTCACGCTGGGCCGGCGCGAGGAAGCCGAAGCCGTGCCCGCGGCGGCCAAGCCCGAGGCGGTCGAAAAGGAAGCCGAGGTCCTGGGCCTGACCCTTGCCCCCGTCACCGAGGAAATGCGCGACCAGCTGAAGCTGCCGGTCGGCACCGAGGGTCTTGTCGTGTCGAAGGTCGATCCGGTTTCGGAAGCCTTCACCAAGGGCATGCGCCAGGGCGATGTCATCACCGAGGCCGGCCAGCAGGCCATCACCTCGATCTCTGACCTGAACAAGCGGATCGAAGAGGCCAAGGAGGCCGGTCGCAAGTCGATCCTGCTGCTCGTCCGCCGCGACGGCGATCCGCGCTTCGTGGCCCTCAGCCTCAGCTGATCTCGGGCACAGAACCAGAAGGGAAGGGGGCGGCCGTCCATCGGCCGCCCCTTTGCCTTTTCCCCATGCGACAGGATTCCGCACTGCCGCTTATGCGGGCAAAGGTGCCGGATTCTGACCCTGCGCGCCGGAATGCGACGTTAGATGGAGGGGGCGACAAGGCTGTTGCATTGTGCAGGTGCATTGGTTTTAGTCAGTCTCAACCAAAGCGCGGGACAACCCGCCGACCCACCGGGGAGAACGGAAGACGTGGCGGACAAGGATGACGCCTTCGTGGTCTTTGACCACGTCCAGAAAAGCTATGATGGCGAAACCCTGGTCGTTAAGGATCTGAACCTCACCATCGCCAAGGGCGAGTTCCTGACCATGCTTGGCCCGTCCGGTTCGGGCAAGACCACCTGCCTGATGATGTTGGCGGGGTTCGAGACCGCCACGCATGGCGAGATCACGCTGGATGGCCGTCCCATCAACCAGGTGCCGCCGCACAAGCGCGGCATCGGCATGGTGTTCCAGAACTACGCGCTTTTTCCCCACATGACCGTGGGCGAGAATCTGTCCTTCCCGCTGGAGGTGCGCGGCATGGGCAAGGACGAGCGCGAGGTGAAGATCAAGCGCGCGCTCGACATGGTGCAGATGGGCGCCTTCGCCGCCCGTCGCCCGGCCCAGCTTTCCGGCGGTCAGCAGCAACGCATCGCGCTGGCCCGTGCGCTGGTCTTCGACCCGAAACTCGTGTTGATGGACGAACCGCTCGGCGCGCTGGACAAGCAACTGCGCGAACACATGCAGTTCGAGATCAAGCACCTTCACGAATCGCTCGGCATCACCGTGGTCTACGTGACCCATGACCAGGGCGAGGCGCTGACCATGTCGGACCGCATCGCCGTGTTCAACGACGGCCGCATCCAGCAGCTTGCGCCGCCCGCCGACCTCTACGAACGCCCCGACAACAGCTTCGTCGCGGGCTTCATCGGCGAAAACAACAAGCTTCCCGGCACCATCGAGGAGCTCACCGGCGACAAGGCCGTCGTCCGCCTCGCCACGGGCGAGCTGATCGACGCCACCGCCGTCAACGTCAAGGGCAAGGGCCAGAAGACCCTGGTCTCGATCCGGCCCGAACGGGTGGAGTTCAAGCCCGAGATGATGCCCCAAGGCGCCCACACGCTCGACGCCACGGTGGTCGAAGTGATCTACATGGGTGATATCCTGCGCGCCGTGCTTCACGTGGCCGGCACTACGGATTTCGTGATGAAGATGCGCAATACGCTTGGCCAGACCAGGTTGGAGCCGGGCCAGAAGATCCGGGTCGGCTGGCATCCCCAGGATGCCCGCGCGCTTGACCCGATGTGATCCCCGGTCGCACCGCGGCGGGGCAAGGAAGAGAACGACTTCAAACAGGGAGCTTGCAATGAAGAAAATCCTGATCCTCTCCACCGCCCTCACCGGCTTTGCCGTCGCGGCCCAGGCCGATGTGACGGTGATGTCCTGGGGCGGCGCCTATGGCGGCGCGCAGACCGAAGCGCACCTGAAGCCCTTCACCGCCAAGACCGGCATCGCGACCGTCATGGTCGACAGCGACAACCCCGCCACCCCGATCAAGGCCATGGTCGAGGCCGGCAACGTCACCGTCGATGTCGCCTCGGTCGAATATGCCGACGCGATCCGTCTGTGTGACGAGGGCCTGCTGGAGCCGATCGACATCAACGCGCTGCCCGCCGGCGCCGATGGTACCCCGGCTTCTGAAGACTTCCTGCCCGGCGCCGTGACCGAATGCGCCGTCTCCACCGACATCTGGGCCAACGTCTACGCCTACGACACCACCAAGTTCCCCGAAGGCGCCGCGCCCACCACCGTGGCCGATTTCTTCGACCTGCAGAAGTTCCCCGGCAAGCGCGGCCTGAAGAAGGGCGCCAAGGCCGTTCTGGAACTCGCGCTGATGGGTGACGGCGTGCCCGCGAACGAGGTCTATGCCGTTCTCGCCACCCCCGAAGGTGTGGATCGCGCCTTCGCCAAGCTCGACACCATCAAGGGCGACGTGGTCTGGTGGGAAGCAGGCAGCCAGGCGCCGCAGCTTCTGGCCGATGGCGAAGTGGTGATGACCACCGCCTACAACGGCCGGATCTTCAACGCCGCCATCGCCGAGGGCAAGCCCTTCAAGATCGTCTGGGACGGCCAGATCTACGAAAACGAAATGTATGCGATTCCGAAGGGCGCGCCCAACAAGGACCAGGCGCTGGAATTCATCGCCTACGCCACCTCGACCGAGGGCCTGCGCGCTCAGGCGCAGCAGATCTCCTATGGCCCGGCCCGCAAGTCGGCCATGAAGGAAGAGCTGATCTTCAACGACGGCAAGACGGTCATGGCGCCCCACCTGCCCACCGCGCCAGAAAACATGACCAATTCGCTGGAATCCTCGTTCGAGTTCTGGGTCGACAAGGACGCAGAACTGAACGAGCGCTTCAACGCCTGGCTGGCGTCGAACTGACCTGATCCTGCGGGAGGCCTCGCGGCCTCCCGCTTCCTGACGACCGGGAATTGCCGATGGCCGATGCCGCCCTTCCGCTGACCACTGCCGACGGCCGCCCGCTGAAAACGGCCCTTGCAGCCGCCCAGGCCCGCGCCCGGCGCCGCGCCTTCCTCCTGGTCCTGCCGCTCCTCGCCTTCGTGATCCTGACCTTCGTGATCCCGATCGGCCAGATGCTGCACCGCTCGATCCATCACGACGGCTTCTCTGCCAACGCCCCCGCGGTTTCGGCCTGGTTCGCCGCCAATCCCGCCGGCGCTGCCCCCGACGAGGCGGCCTATGCCGCGCTGGCCGAGGATTTCAAGGCGATGAAGGCCGCCAAGACGGCCGGAGAAGCCGGCACCCGCGTCAACTACACCCTGCCCGAAAGCCGCTCGCTCTTCACCAAGACCGCGCGCGATGCCGACGACCTGGCCCCGCCCTACAAGGAGGCCTTCCTTGCCATCGACCCCAAATGGGGCGACCCCGCGGTGTGGGAAGCGATGCGCACCTCGTCCAGCGCCTATACCGCCGATTTCTACCTGATCGGCGCCGATCTGGAACGCGGCCCCGATGGCAGCATCCACCGGGTTCAGGAAAACCAGCGCATCTACATCTATCTCTTCGTCAAGACCTTCGTGCTGTCCGCCGTCATCACCGGCATCTGCCTTCTCTTGGCCTTCCCGGTGGCGCATCTGCTGGCCACCCTGCCGATGGCCAAGGCCAACCTGCTGATGATCCTGGTGCTTCTGCCGTTCTGGACCTCGCTTCTGGTGCGCACCACCTCGTGGATCGTGCTCCTGCAGGGGCAGGGCGTGGTGAACGAGATGCTGATTGCCATGGGCTTCATCGGCGACGATGGCCGCCTCAAGATGATCTACAACCAGACCGGCACGATCGTCGTGATGACGCACATCCTGCTGCCCTTCATGATCCTGCCGCTTTATTCGGTGATGCGCGTCATCCCGCCCAGCTATGCCCGCGCCGCCCGCTCGCTTGGTGCGACCTCCTGGACGACCTTCCGCCGCATCTACCTGCCGCAGACGCTGCCGGGCATCGGCGCGGGCTCGCTGTTGGTCTTCATCCTGGCCGTGGGCTACTACATCACCCCGGCGCTGGTCGGTGGGGCGGATGGCCAGCTCTTCTCGAACCTCATCCAGTTCCACATGTCCAAGTCGAACTGGTCGATGGCCGCCGCACTCTCTGCCATGCTGCTTCTGGGCGTCTTGCTGCTCTACTGGCTCTACGACCGCCTCGTTGGCATCGACAACCTGAAGCTGGGTTGACCTGCGATGACCGAAACCTCCGCCGACAGGGAAGCACTCTACACCAAGGCCCGCGCCGAGATCGCGCTGCTGGCGCTGCTTGGCGGGCTTCTCGTGCCGACTTTCCTCAGCCTGTTCCTTGCCGAAACCGGCCTTGGCGCGCGCAAGGTCGCGCTTGGTGTCGTGGGGGCCAGCTTCCTCGGGCCGGCCCTTCTGTTGAAGGGGCCGCTCGCGGCAAGGCCCGTCCTCGGCATCCCGCTGACCGCGGCCTGCACCGGTGCTGCCGCCCTGGTGACAACCGGGAACGCGCTGCTTGCCGGTCTTTGCGCGGCGGTCGGTGCCCTGGCCGCGCTGGCCTTCTACCGCATCCGTTCCAACATGAACTACCGCCCGCGTCTCAGGGGAGAGTGATCCATGGCCCTTCCCACCTATGCAAGCCCGCTCGAGCGCGTGTGGTACTACGCCTATCTCGTCATCTGCGCGGCAGTCTTCCTGTTCCTGATCTCGCCGATCCTCGTGGTGATCCCGCTCAGTTTCAACGCCGAGCCCTATTTCACCTTCACTCAGAAGATGCTGACCTTCGATCCAGAAGGCTATTCGATGCGCTGGTACGATTCCCTGCTGACCGTGGGGATGCAGGCGCCAGAGGCGCCGCGTGACAGCGCCTGGTGGTCCGACAGCTGGCGCAATGCCGCCTGGGTCAAGGCCACCAAGAACTCGCTCATCGTGGGGTTCTGGGCCACGATCTTCGCCACCGTGCTGGGCACGCTGGCCGCACTTGGCCTGTCGCGGCCGGAAATGCCGTATCGCCGCACCATCATGGCGATCCTGATCTCGCCCATGATCGTGCCGATCATCATCATCGCCACGGGGATGTTCTTCTTCTACTCCAACCCCTGCGGAATCTTCGGCTTTTCCTGCGGGCGGCTGACCTCGACCTACCTGGGCATCATCCTCGCGCATACCACGCTCGGGATCCCCTTCGTCATCATCACCGTCACCGCCACCCTGACGGGCTTTGACCAGTCGCTGACCCGCGCGGCCGCGAGTCTTGGCGCCAACCCGCGCACCACCTTTTTCAAGGTCATCATGCCGCTGATCCTGCCTGGCGTGATCTCGGGCGCGCTGTTCGCCTTCGTGACTTCGTTCGACGAGGTGGTGGCGGTCCTGTTCCTCGCCGGCGCCGACCAGCAGACCATTCCCCGCCAGATGTGGAATGGCATACGCGAGGCGATCAGCCCGGCGATCCTTGCCGTGGCCACGATCCTCGTCATCATCTCCATCGCGCTTCTGGCCACGGTGGAACTGCTGCGCCGCCGCTCCGACCGCCTGCGCGGCGTGACCGGCCGCTGAAAACGGGGGCAGGTGCGTGCCTTGGTCTTGAGGCCGCGCCGCGGCCCGCGCATGGCCCGGCTCGCCCTCACCCAAGAAGGGGGACAGAGGCGCGGGATACCGGTGTCACGTTCGGGGTCGGCCGTTTGCGGCGCCCGCCCTCAGGCGGCTTCGGCGGGGCGGCGGATGGCGGGGGCGGCTTCCAGAACCACGGGGCGGAAGCCGGCATTGCCCTGGTCCAGCAGTTGGAAGAACTGCTTGCGCATCCGGGGTTCCCAGAAATCGTTGATATGCTGGGCCACGCTGGTCACGGCCTCGGCATGGCCGCGCGGTTCCAGCGCCAGGGCGATCTGGTTGGCCATGCGCACGAGCTTTTCAGGCGACATCGCGGGACTCCTTGGACGGATCGGGGGGCAGGACCCGCTCGGGGCGGGTGAAGACTTCGAAACGGTCGGGCCGGGCCAGCGCGATCAGCGTCAGCCCCGCCGCATCGGCCATGTCCACCGCTGCGGCGGTGGGGGCCGAGACGGCGATGAGCACAGGCGCCCCAAGGGCAGTGACCTTCTGCACCATGTCGATGGAAACGCGCGAAGTCAGGACGACGGCACCGTCGCGCGAGGCATCGGCACGCACCAGTGCCCCCGCCAGCTTGTCCAGCGCGTTGTGGCGGCCCACATCCTCGCGCGCGGCCACGATGCCGTGGCCCGGCGTCCAGAAGGCGGCGCAGTGGGCCGCGCGGGTCGTGTCGTGCAGCGCCTGGTAGCCGGGCAGGGCGGCGACCGCCTGCTGCACCTGCGCCGGCGTCAGCCGCAGATCGCCCGCCACCCGGCACGGCGCGCGGAGCGCGGCGTCGATGCTGTCGATGCCGCACAGGCCACAGCCCACCGGGCCGGCCATGTGCCGGCGGCGGGCGGCCAGCCGCGCCTCGGCGCCGGCACCCACACGGATCTGGACGTCGATGCCCTGGGCCAGCGCCTCGACGTGGATCTCCTCGATCTCGTCGGGGCTGGCCAGCCCCTCGGTCAGCGCGAAGCCCACCGCGAAATCTTCCAGATCGCCGGGCGTGGCCATCATGACGGCCTGGGTCGAGCCGTTGAACGACAGCGCCACGGCCACCTCTTCCGGCAGTTCGCGCAGGCCATGCAGCACCAGCCCCTGCCCGAAGGCCGACCGCGGAAGGGGCCGGTGCGCCTTCATCATTCCGCCGCGAGGATGCGCCGCGACAGCGCGGCCTGGGCGGAGTATTCCTCCTGCCACTCGGTCGGGCCGTTCGAGGGCGAGACCTGCACCGCCGTCACCTTGTATTCCGGGCAGTTGGTCGCCCAGTCCGAGAAATCGGTGGTGATCACGTTGGCCTGCGTGTCGGGGTGGTGGAACGTGGTGTAAACCACGCCCGGCGCCACCTTGTCGGTGATGGTGGCGCGCAGCGTCGTCTCGCCCGACCGGCTGGCCAGCCGCACCCAGTCGCCTTCGTGGATGCCGCGGTTCTCGGCATCGTGCGGGTGGATTTCCAGCACATCTTCGGGGTGCCAGGTGGTGTTCGCGGTGCGGCGGGTCTGCGCGCCCACGTTGTACTGGCTGAGGATCCGCCCCGTGGTCAGAAGAAGCGGGAAGCGCGGACCGGACTTTTCATCGGTGGGCACGTATTCCGTGACGATGAACCGGCCCTTGCCGCGCACGAAGCCGTCGATGTGCATGGTGGGCGTGCCTTCCGGCGCCTTGTCGTTGCAAGGCCACTGGACCGAGCCCATTTCGTCCAGCAGGTCATAGGTCACACGGGCGAAGCTGGGCGTGGTCAGCGCGATTTCGTCCATCACCTGCGCCGGGTGGGTGTAGGTCCAGGTCGGGCGGCCCGCCTTTTCCAGGATGGCATTGGCCAGCATCTGCGTCACTTCCCAGTCGGCATAGTGTGCCTTCGGGGCCATCACCTTGCGCACGCGGTTGATGCGGCGTTCGGCATTGGTGAAGGTTCCGTCCTTTTCCAGGAAGGACGAGCCGGGGAAGAACACATGGGCGTAATTCGCCGTCTCGTTCAGGAACAGGTCGTGCACGATGACACATTCCATTGCCGCGAGGCCGGCCGCGACGTGATGTGTATCGGGGTCGGATTGCAGGATGTCCTCGCCCTGGCAGTACAGGCCCTTGAACGTGCCATCCACCGCGGCGTCCAGCATGTTGGGGATGCGCAGGCCGGGCTCCGGGTCGATCTGCACGCCCCAGGCCTTTTCGAAGATCGCGCGGACTTCCGGCCCCTTCACATGGCGATAGCCCGGCAGTTCATGCGGGAAGGACCCCATGTCGCAGGAGCCCTGCACGTTGTTCTGGCCGCGCAGCGGGTTCACGCCCACGCCCGGCCGGCCGATGTTGCCGGTCAGCATGGCGAGGTTCGCGATGCCGATCACCGTGGTGGAGCCCTGGCTGTGTTCCGTCACGCCCAGGCCGTAGTAGATCGCCGCATTGCCGCCGGTGGCGTAAAGCCGCGCGGCACCGCGGATTTCCTCGGCCGGAACGCCCGTTACCATCTGCACCGCCTCGGGCGAGTGGCGCGGCTGCGAAATGAACTCGGCATAGTCCATGAACTCGTCCCAGTCGCAGCGCGACCGGATGAAGTCCTCGTTGTAGAGTTTCTCGGTGACGATCACATGCGCCAGCGCCGAGACCACGGCCACATTGGTCCCCGGAGTCAGCGCCAGGTGATGCGCGGCCTTGTAATGCGCGCCTTCCACGGTTTCGGTGCGGCGCGGATCCACGACGATCAGCTTCGCGCCCTTGCGCAGGCGCTTCTTCATGCGGCTGGCAAAGACCGGGTGGCCGGCGGCGGGGTTGGCGCCGATCACCATGATGACATCGGCCGCCTCGACCGAGTCGAAATCCTGCGTGCCGGCCGAGGTACCGAAGGTCTGGCCAAGGCCATAGCCGGTGGGCGAATGGCAGACCCGGGCGCAGGTGTCGGTGTTGTTGTTCAGAAAGACCGCGCGGGCCAGCTTCTGCACGAGGTAGGTTTCCTCGTTGGTGCAGCGGCTGGAGGTGATGACGCCCACCGACTGGCGGCCGTATTTCGCCTGAAGCGCGGTGATGCGGCTGGCGGCGAACTCCATCGCCTCGGCCCAGGTGACTTCGCGCCACGGATCGGTGATCGCGTCGCGGATCATCGGCTTCAGGATGCGGTCCTTGTGGGTCGCATAGCCCCAGGCGAAGCGGCCCTTCACACAGGAATGGCCGCGGTTGGCCTTGCCGTTCTTGTAGGGTGTCATCCGCACCAGCTCGTCGCCGCGCATCTCGGCCTTGAACTGGCAGCCGACACCGCAATAGGCGCAGGTGGTGATGACGGAATGGGACGGCGTGCCGATCTCGATGATCGACTTTTCCTGAAGGGTGGCGGTCGGGCAGGCCTGGACGCAGGCGCCGCAGGACACGCAGTCAGAGGACAGCGCCGTATCGGACCGCATCCCGAAGGACACGCGGCTGTCGAAGCCGCGACCCTCGATCGTCAGCGCGAAGGTGCCCTGCACTTCCTCGCACGCGCGCACGCAGCGCGAGCAGACGATGCACTTCGCCGGGTCATAGGTGAAATAGGGGTTGGATTCGTCCTTGGCCTTCCACTGCGGATTGGCCTCGCCACTGGTGTTCTTGGCGCGGAAATGCGTGTCCACGGCTTCATACCGCACATCGCGCAGCCCCACGGCGCCGGCCATGTCCTGCAGCTCGCAATCGCCGTTGGCCGAGCAGGTGAGGCAGTCCAGCGGGTGGTCCGAGATGTAAAGCTCCATCACCCCGCGGCGCAGCTGCTTCAGCTTGCCGGTCTGGGTGTGGACCTTCAGGCCGGGGGCGACCGGCGTGGTGCAGGAGGCCGGCGTGCCGGCGCGGCCCTCGATCTCGACCAGGCACAGGCGGCAGGAGCCGAAGGCATCGACCGAGTCGGTGGCGCAGAGCTTCGGCACCTGGATGCCGATTTCCGCCGCGGCGCGCATGATCGAGGTGCCTTCGGGCACCGTCACGTCAAAGCCGTCGATGGTCAGCGTCACCAGGGTTTTCGACTTCGCCGCCGGGGTGCCGAAATCGCGGTCGGGAATGATGAAGTCCTTCATGCGGCGGTCCCTTTCTTGGCGGCAAGCTGGTGGGCGACGATGGCATTGGCATGGCCGTGGCCCATGCCGTGGGTGTCTTTCAGAAAGGCGACAATCTGCATGTGCGGCCTGTCCAGCATTCCTGCGATGGCGTCGAACCAGTGCTGCATCGGCTGGCCATACTTCGCCTCGATCGAGGGGAAATAGGAGGCGGGGCCCTTGACCTTTTCGCTCATTCCGCCGCCTCCCGCATCACCGCGAAGTCGTCGGGGAAATGGGTCAGCGCCGACATCACCGGGTAGGGTGTGAAGCCGCCGAGCGCGCAGAGCGAGCCGGCCTTCATCGTATCGCACAGGTCGGTCAGCAGCGGGATCGCCGCGGCGTCGCCGCGGGCGATGCGGTCCACCGTTTCCACGCCGCGCACCGCGCCCAGACGGCAGGGGGTGCATTTGCCGCAGGATTCAATGGCGCAGAACTCCAGCGCGAAGCGGGCCATCTTCAGCATGTCCACGCTGTCGTCGGCCACGGTCAGCCCGGCATGGCCGATCAGCCCGCCGCGGGTCGCGAAATCCTCGTAGGTAAACGGCGTGTCGAACAGGGCACGGGGGAACCAGGCGCCAAGCGGGCCGCCGACCTGCACCGCCTTGACTGGGCGGCCCGTGGCGGTACCGCCGCCGATGTCGTCCACGATCTCGCCCAGGGTCAGGCCGAAGGCGGTTTCGAACAGGCCGCCGAATTTCACGTTCCCGGCCAGTTGCAGCGCCATGGTGCCCTGCGACCGGCCCATGCCGAAGTTCTTGTAGAAGGCCGCGCCGCGATCCAGGATCACCGGCACAGAGGCCAGCGAGATGACGTTGTTCACAACCGTCGGCTTGCCGAGGAAGCCTTGCAGCGCCGGCAGCGGCGGCTTGGCGCGCACCGTGCCGCGCTTGCCTTCCAGCGAGTTCAGGAGCGAGGTTTCCTCGCCGCAGACATAGGCTCCGGCGCCGACCCGCACCTCCATGTCGAAGGCACGGCCCGAACCCAGGACCGATGGCCCCAGCACGCCCGCGGCGCGGGCGATCTGGATGGCCCTGGTCATCTGGGACACCGCATCGGGATATTCCGAACGGGTATAGATATAGCCCTTCGTCGCCCCCACGGCGAGGCCGGCAATCGCCATACCCTCGATCAGGGTGAAGGGGTCGCCCTCCATCAGCATCCGGTCGGCGAAGGTGGCGCTGTCGCCCTCGTCGGCGTTGCAGACGATGTATTTCTGATCGGCCTTGGCGGTGCGGACGGTTTCCCACTTGATGCCTGTGGGAAAGCCCGCGCCGCCCCGGCCGCGCAGCCCGGACTCGCGCACTTCCGCCACGATGTCGGCATCAGACAAGGAAAGTGCCCGCTTCAGGCCCTTCAGCCCGTGGTGAAGTTCGTATTCGTCAAGCGACAGCGGGTCGATCACGCCGCAGCGCGCGAAGGTCAGCCGCGTCTGGCGCAGCATCCAGGGCAGTTCCTCGGTCAGGCCAAGCGCCTTGGGATGAGCCTTCAGGTCTTCGAACAGCGCGGCCACATCCGCCGTCGTCATCGGGCCGAACGCCATGCGGCCCAGGTCGGTTGCCACCTCGAC
This sequence comes from Neotabrizicola shimadae, assembly GCF_019623905.1. Lineage (NCBI taxonomy): Bacteria > Pseudomonadati > Pseudomonadota > Alphaproteobacteria > Rhodobacterales > Paracoccaceae > Neotabrizicola > Neotabrizicola shimadae. Next base: position 350,218 of record NZ_CP069370.1, read on the forward strand.
CAGCGGCTCCAGCCAGACCATGCCGCGGCTGCCGTTGCGCACCAGAGTGATCTCGACCCCGCGCCGCGCGGCCTCGGCCTGAATGGCCGCCGCCACCTCATCCGCGCCAAGCGCCTTTGCGGCGGCATCCAGGGGAACATAGACCCGCATCAGATCATCCCCCCAAGGATCGCATCGACCTTGTCTTCATCCAGCCGGGCCACCAGCTTGCCATCGACCTGCGCCGCCGGCCCGCAGGCGCAAAGTCCCAGGCAGAACACCGGCTCCAGCGCGACGCCATGCGCCTGACCGTGCCAGTCCACGCCCAGCTTGGCCTTGGCATGGGCGGCCACACGCTCGGCCCCAAGTGCCTGGCAGGCCTCGGCCCGGCACAGCCGCACCGTATGGGCCGCCGGCGGATGGTCGCGGTAATCGTGGTAGAAGCTTACAACGCCGTGAACCTCGGCCCGCGTCATCTGCAGTTCCGCGGCTATCACCGGAATCGCCTCTTGCGGCACAAAGCCGAAGGCGTGCTGCACCGCGTGCAGGATGGGCAGCAACGGCCCCTCCATGCCCTTGTGATCGTTGAGGATTTCCCTCACACGGTGAACAAGCTGCGGATCGTGCGACGTCATCGGCTGCCCCTTGGTGGCTTGGGGGTAGGTGATACGCCGCTTGATAGGGAAATCAATGTCAATTTCCCGTTGATTGATAGGCGCTGTCTATCGACGGGCCAGCCGCCCCGCCTCGTCCAGCAGCGCCGCAATCACCGGCGTCTGCGGGTCTCGCGCCGCGGCGATCAGGCCCACGGAATGTTCCGCCTCCGGTTCCACGATGGGAATCGCCACCAGCCCCGCGCCGCCGGTGAACATCTGCGCCAGCTTCGTCGGCACGATCGACCCCCAAAGCCCCGTGCGCACATGCGCCACCAGCGCGATGGTCGAATTGGATTCCACGGGCGCCTGCACGGTCGCGCCCACATCGGCCAGCAACTGGTTCACGATCCGCCGGTTCTGCATGTCGCCGGTCAGCAGGCACAGCGGCTGTTCCGCTACCTCCGACCATGTCACCTGCGCCCGCCCCGCCAGCACCGTGCCGGGGGCGCAGAGAAAGCGGTAGAACTCGGTATACAGCGCCACCTGCGTCACCCGCCCGAGCGGCTCATTGTCCAGGTAAGTGATGCCGGCATCCAGCTCCAGCCGCTCGATCCCGGCCAGGATCTCGGCCGACGTGCGCGACAGCCAGGAAATCCGCACGTTGGGATGCCGCGCCAGGAAGGGCGCCGACAGGTCGGCCACCATGGGCAGCGCCGTGGGAATGACCCCGATGCGCAGGTTGCCCGACAGGCCCGACCGCACCGCCCGCATCTCGTCCTTCATCGCGCGCATGTCGCCCACGATGCGCCGCGCCCAGTCCAGCACGCGCTGGCCCTCGGGCGTCAGCCCCTGAAAGCGCGAGCCGCGGAACACCAGCTGCAGGCCCAACTGATCCTCCAGCTGGCGGATCGCGCTGGACAGCGTGGGCTGCGTCACGCCGCAGGCTTCCGCCGCCCGGCCGAAATGGCGCGTATTGGCAAGCGCCAGGAACATTTCCAGCTTGTCGATCATGAAAGCACCCTGCCCCGGTCGGGGGCAGGGTGCAATCCGCAAGGCCTCTGGATCGCCCGCCTATTCGGCGGCGATGGTCTTGACCGGCTTGGGTCCGGCCAGGGCAGCCACGCGGTCGCGCAGGTCGCGCTGACCTTCTTCCAGCCCGTCGATGCGTTCGGCCAGCTCGTGCGGCGCGGGCTCCACGGGCTCGTCTTCCTTCGGCCCGATCACGCCCTTGAAGGCCCAGCCAATCACGCGCGAGAGGTCGTCCATGATCAGGAAGAAGGCCGGCACCACCACCAGGCTCAGAACGGTGGACATGATGATCCCGCCGATCACCGCCGTGGCCATCGGCGCGCGGAAGGCGCCGCCTTCGCCCACGCCAAGCGCCGAGGGCAGCATCCCCGCCGACATGGCGATCGAGGTCATCACGATGGGCTGCGCCCGCTTGTGCCCGGCCTCGACCACGGCCTTGAACCGGTCCATGCCCTTCGCCCGCATCTCGATGGCGAAGTCCACCAGCAGGATGGCGTTCTTGGTCACGATGCCCATCAGCATCAGAATGCCAATCAGCACCGGCATCGACAGCGCCGAATTGGTCAGGATCAGCGCCGCCGCCACGCCACCGATGGCCAGCGGCAGCGAGAACAGGATGGTGAAGGGCTGAATCACCGATCCGAACAGCAGGATCAGGACCGTCAACACCAGCAGCAGGCCCATCATCATGGCGTTGCCAAAGCTTGCCATCAGTTCGGCCTGAACTTCGGCATCGCCGGACGAGGCGACTCGCACGGTCGGCGGCAGCTCCACCCCGGCGACGATCTCGTTGAATCGGTCGGTCGCGGTGCCAAGCGCCACGCCCACCGGCAGGTTGGCACCGATGGTGGCCTTCCGCTCGCGGTTCAGCCGTTCCACCACCGCCGGGCCTTCCGCCAGCGAGACATCGGCCACCACCGACAGGGGCACCGCCGTGCCCGTGGCCGTGGTCACCTTCAGCGCGGCGATGCGGCTCAGATCCTGGCGCGCCGCATCGTTCAGCCGCACCCGCACCGGGATAAGCCGGTTGTCGATGGACAGCTTGGCCAGGGCCGCGTCGTTGTCGCCCAGGGTGGCCACGCGCAGGGTGTTGGCGATGTCCTGGGTGGTCACGCCCAGGCGGGCGGCGACCTCGGCCTTCGGCGTCACCTGGATTTCCGGGCGGGGCAACGCGCCTTCCGAGGCGACGTTGGCCAGCAGCGGGTCGCCCGACAGGGCAGTTTCCAGCCGGCGCACCGCTTCGTTCAGGTCGGCCTCGTTGTCCGACAGGACCGAGAAGGAAATGTCACGTTCGCCCCGGTCGTTCAGTTTGAAGGCGCGAACGTCGGGGATGCCCTTCAACTGTTCGAAGATCTGCGCCTCGATCACGTTCTGCGGAATCTGGCGGCCGGTGGATTGCGATTCCGGCAAGAGCGGGCCGACAACCGGCACGCTGCGGGCGATGCTCATCAGCTTGTGCACCAGCGAGTGGTCCAGCTTTTCCAGAGTGACGGTCAGCGAGGCGCGGCGCACGTCCAGGTCGCCCGTGGGCGAAGACCCGCCCAGGACGAAGATGTTCTCGATCCCGTCGATGTCGCGGATCGCGGCCACCATGGCCTGCGTGGTGGCGTCGGTCTCGGCCAGCGTGGCTCCGGGCGGCAGTTCGACCGACACGGAGACCCGGCTGACATCCTCGGGCGGCAGGAAGCTGCCAGGCACCTTCAGCATGAAGTGGACTGAAACCGCCAGCACGGCAAAGGCCGCAACCAGCGTGATGTATCGGCTGGGGATGAACAGGAACCGGCTATTGGTGGTCTTGGCGACCAGCCACAGATAGCCGCGCATGAACAGCCCGTCCTTGCCGCCCTCTTCATGCGAGGCGTCCGAAGACCGCATCAGATAGGCCGCCATCATCGGCGTGATCAGTCGCGCCACTGCCAGCGAAAACAGCACGGCAATCGCGACAGTCAGGCCGAACTGGCGGAAATACTGGCCGGGAATCCCGGGCATGAAGCTGACCGGCACGAAGACCGCCACGATGGTGAACGAGGTCGCAATCACCGCCAGACCGATCTCGTCGGCGGCGTCGATGGCGGCGCGGTAGGGCGTCTTGCCCATGCCGATATGCCGCTCGATGTTCTCGATCTCCACGATGGCGTCATCCACCAGGATGCCGGTGGCCAGCGTCAGCGCCAGGAAGGACACGAGATTCAGCGAAAAGCCCAGCATGTCCATCGCCCAGAAGGTGGGGATGGCCGAAAGGGGCAGGGCAACGGCGGCAATGGCCGTCGCGCGCCAGTTGCGCAGGAAGGCAAAGACCACCAGAACCGCCAGGATCGCCCCCTCGATCAGGGTGTGCAGGGCGGATTCATAGTTGCCGTAGGTGTAGAACACCGTGTCATCGACCATCTTGATCGACACATCGGGGTGTTCGGTGCGCAGCTCGTCGATGGTGCGGTTCACCGTCTCGGCCACGCTGACTTCCGAGGCGCCCTTGGCCCGGAAGACGGAAAAGGTCACCACCTGCTCGCCGTTGAACCGCGAGAAGGACCGCAGTTCCTGGTAGGTATCAACGATCTCGCCCAGGTCCGAAAGACGGACATGACGACCGTTGCCGACGGCGATGGTGGTGTCGGCCAGCTTGTCCACGGTCTGGGCATCGCCCAGAGTCCGGATCACCTGTTCGCCAGCACCAAGTTCAGAACGGCCCGCGCCGAGGTTGGTGTTGGTCAGGCGAAGCTGAGCCGATACGGCGCTGGCGGTCACGCCGTAGCTGTCCAGTTTGACCGGGTCGAGTTCGATGCGGATCTCGCGGTCGGCCCCGCCATAGCGGTCCACCCGGCCCACGCCGGCCTGGCCCTGAAGGGCCCGCTTGATCGTGTCGTCCACGAACCAGGACAATTCCTCGATGGTCATGCCGGGGGCCGAGACGGCGAACGTCATGATCGCCTGGCCTTCCACGTCGATCCGGCTGACGATCGGCGCATCCACATCGCCCGGCAGGTCGCCCCGGATGCGGTCAATAGCATCCTTCGTGTCCTGCACGGCCTTGTCGGTCGGCACTTCCATACGGAACTCGACCGCCGTGGTGGAAACGCCGTCGGACACGGTCGACATGATGTTCTTCACGCCGGCGATGCCGGCCACCGCGTCCTCGATCTCCTTGGTGACCTGGGTCTCCATCTCGGCCGGGGCCGCGCCCTGCTGAGTCACGGTGATCGACACCAGCGGCACGTCGATGTTCGGAAAACGCGTGATGGGCAGCGTGTTGAAGCTGTTCCAGCCCAGCACCAACAGCATCACGAAGGCAAGGATCGGGGCAACGGGGTTGCGGATCGCCCAGGCCGAAAAGTTCATGTCCCGCGCTCCCTCAGTTCGTCGCCGCCGTGACCGGGTTCACCCGGTCACCATCGCGCACGAAGGCGCCGGCCTTTGTCACCACCATGTCGCCCGCCTCCAGCCCGGTCAGCACCTCGACATAGCCGCCATCGCGGATGCCCGTCGTCACCGGCACCCGCGTCACCAGCCCGTCGGCCGAGACCTTCATCACCGTCGCCCCGCCCTCGGGCGCCGAACCCACCGCCGTCACCGGGATCGCGACCGCCTCGCGCGCGGCAACCAGGATGTCGGCGTCCAGGAACATGCCCGAGCGCACCGCATCGGTCTGGTCGATGCTGATCCGCGCCCGGCCAAGCCGCGTCGCCGTATCGATCGCAGGCTCCACCAGCCGCACCGTCCCGGTCAGCTTCTCGCCCGCGCCCACACCCGCCATCGTCACCGTCAGACCCGGCTTCAGCTTCAGGATGTCGCGCTCCGCCACATCGGCCTGCAACTCCAGCGCGCCATCGCGGATGATGACGAACATCGGCTGCCCGGCAGACGAGGCGATTCCGCCCACCAGCGCATTGCGCGACACGATTTCGCCCGCGACAGGGGCCTTCACCTCGGTCCGCTCCAGCTGCAGCTTCACGTTTTCCAGCTGCGCCTCGGCCAGCGCCAGCTGTGCCTTGGCTGCCTCCAGCGCCTGCGTCGCCACCATCACCCGCGCCCTGGCCGACACCGCCGCGGCATCGGCATTGTCCGCCTGCGCCTGGCTGGACGTGCCGTTGGCCTGCAGCTTCTTGGTGCGGTCCGCCACACGCTGCGCCTCGTCGGCGGTGGACTTCGCCTCGATCAGGCTCGCCTCGCCCTGCGCAATCGTCGCCTTCGCCGCCGCGACCGAGGCTTCGAACTGGCTTTGCTGCAACGTCAGCGTCGAATCCGACAACCGCGCCAGCACCTGGCCCGCCTGCACCCGGTCGCCCACCTCGGCCTCCAGCGTCTCGATGGGCTGGCCCTCGATCAGGGGCGCCACGTTCACGCTTTCCACCGGGCCCACCATGCCCGAGGCGATGACGCGGTCGTTCATCGCCCGCATCGCCGCCGGCGCCACGGTGATGGCGGGCAGCGCGGCTTCGGCGGTGGCGGGCGCAGGCGCAGTTTCGGCCAGCGCCGGGGCGGTCGCGGCCAGAAGGGCAAGGGCGGTCGTGGCGAGGATCAGGCGCATGGGTCAGCCTTTCGCGGCATCGCTGGCGATTTCGTCAAGCGTGCGGTTCAGCGTCCGCAGCACCAGGTTCATGAGGGCGGGGTCTCGGTCGGCGGGGTCCGGCGTCTGCATCGCCAGCCCCTTCATCAGCAGGATCATCAGCCTGGCCTGCGCCTGGTACCGCTTGAAGGCCTCCTCGGCCGAAAGGCCGGTGGCCAGGGCGAAGGCATGGGTCAGGTGCCGCAAGATCAGCTCTTCCATCCGCAGCGAAATCGCCCGGATCTCGGGCTTGCGCTGCGCGGCAGCCTGGATCTCGGCCCAAAGCTTGCCGTCGTCGCCGTCGCAAATGCCGTGGCGCACCTTGCGCTCCAGCGCGATGCGCAACTGGTCAAGGGGGTTTTCGGACGCCTGGACGGCGGCAAACTCGCTTTCCACTTCCACCAGGTCGTGGGTGATGAAGGCTTCCACGATGGCCGCCTTCGACGGGAAATAGCGGTAGAAATTGCCCACGCTCATGCCGGCGGCGCGGGCAAGGTCCTGCATCGAGGCGCCGTCGAAGCCCTTCTCCTCGAAGGCGCGGCGGATGCCCGCAAGGATTTCGACGCTGCGCGCGTCAAGAGAGGGAAGGGTGATTTCAGCAGCGACGGCCATGACAAGCCCTGAATGAACGTTCATTCGCGGATTTAGGCAGGCTTGTCGAAAGGTCAAGGGGAATATGGCACGCAACCGCCGCAGGTCACGGGCGGCAGCGAAAACTTGCATGAAATTGATGCGTTTTGGCATCGCCGGGCGTCAGACCCGGCGTCACCCCCGCGCTTTGCGCGACTCAGGCGTCCAGCTCGCGCGGCACGGTGAAATCCACCGCCGTGCCCGCGCCAAAGCCGGCTTCCGCCCAGTCGTCGATGGCGAAATCCGCCACCAGGGTTGCCCCGGTGGGATAGCGGTGAAACTCGGGGTTCGCCGGGGCATGGCCCACCAGACGCTCGGCAAACTCGGCGATGCCGGGGTTGTGGCCGATCATCATCACCGTGTCGGCCTTGGCATGACGCAGCACCGCCAGCATCACATCCGGCCCGGCATGATACAGCGCCGGCTTCAGTTCCAGAATGGGCGTGCCGGGCAGGGCCGGGGCGATGCCGCTCCAGGTCTTGCGGGTGCGCAGCGCGTCCGAGCACAGCACCTCTTCCGGCACATAGCCGCGCGAGGCCAGCCATTGCCCCAGGTCGGCCGCGGCCGCCTTGCCGCGCGCGTTCAGCGGGCGGTCATGGTCGGCGACGGTGGGATCGTCCCAGCTCGACTTGGCGTGGCGCGTCAGGATCAGGCGCTTCATCGGTGGAACTGCCTCATGTGATAGGCCGACTGTTCCGGCACTCTTGCATAGGCTTGCGAGACCGGGCAAGCGCGACGCGCGGCGCAGCCCTTCGTCATGCAATCCTGCCCCGGTGCGCTGTCCAGATGGCCGTGGCAGCGCGGCACGTCATAGCCCGCGCCGCTCAACGCCTCCACCGGGCAGGCCGTCAGGCAAGGCGCGGTGCAGGTCAGGCAAGGTTTCGGCACCGGGGGCGGCAGGTCCACCACCTCTTTCAGCGCCAGTGCGCCGCGAAAGCTGACAAACAGCCCCTGCGTCGCATGGACCAGAAACCGCACCGGGCTGTCCCAGACCCGGCCCGTGCGCAGCGCCCACTGATAGAAGGGGTGGTAGGGCGGCCCGCCAAAGGGAAACAACGCCTTGCCCCCCAGGTCGCAAGCCATGCGCCCGATCACGCGGCGCGACCAGCGGTCCACCGGATCGGGCGCGCTGTCCCATTCCGGCTGTGCGGTCAGATGCGCCCAGAACCCAGGCTCGGCCGGGCCAAGCAGCAGCACGGTCCGCGTGCCGGCGGGCAGGGAAGGGTCGTCCTCGGCATGAAATCCGCCAAGGATCTCAAGCCGCTCGGCCGCGGCCCGCGCTGCAATCGCCGCCAGGCTTACCGGCGGAACGGCAGCCGCAGGCTCCATCCCAGTTTCGCCGGCCGATCGTCCTGCCATTCCAGTCCCACCCTCATGCCGTCCGGCCCGCCCCGTGCCTCGGCCCGATAGGTGCCGAACAGCCGGTCCCAGACCGACAGGGCAAAGCCGAAATTGCTGTCGTGCTCCTCGCGTCGCACCGAATGATGCACACGGTGCATATCCGGTGTCACCAGCACCTGCCGCACCACTCGGTCAAGCCCCTGCGGCAGCGCCAGATTTGCATGGTTGAACAGGGCGGTGCCATTCAGCAGCACCTCGAACAGCACAACGGCCACCGCCGCAGGGCCCAGAAGATAAACCAGCCCGATCTTCAGCCCCATCGAGGCCGCGATCTCCACCGGATGAAACCGGACCGCCGTTGTCACGTCCATGTCGCGGTCGGCGTGGTGGACACGGTGGAACCGCCAGAACAGTGGCACCTTGTGCGTCACCAGATGCTGCGCCCAGATCGCCAGGTCCAGGATCAGGACGGCCAGCCCGATCTCCAGCCAGACTGGCCAGTCCAGGCGGTTGAACAGCCCCCAGCCCTGCGCTTGGGCATCCAGGGCTGCCCCGACCGCCAGTGCCGGCAGGAAGATCGCCATCGCCCGCAAGGTCAGCGCGTCAATCACCGTGATCGACAGGTTGGTGGTCCAGCGGTTCCGCCGCGGCATCGCCCGCGCCCGACGCGGCGCCCATGCCTCCAGCCCGGCGAACAGCGCGAACAGGCCAAGGAAGGCTGCCATCCTGATCGCCAGTTCGCCAGCCATCTGCCCTCACATTCCCTGTCAGGAATGTAAGCTCGCGCCGCCCCCGGTCAAGCGCCGCGTCAGCGGCGGACGTGCGGCTTCACGCGCGGCTCGGTAGACCGGATCTGCGACCCCGCGCCGTGGTCGGTGAACAGCTCCAGAATGCAGGCATTGGGCACCCGGCCATCCAGAATGGTCACGGCCCGAACGCCCTGATCCAGCGCCATGAGCGCGGTTTCGGTCTTGGGGATCATGCCGCCGGCGATCACCCCGTCGCGGGTCATCTCGCGCACTTCCTCGGGCGTGATCTGCGTCATCACCTCTCCGGCCGCATTCTTCACGCCCGACACATCGGTCAACAGCAACAGGCGGTCGGCCTTCAACGCCCCGGCAATCGCTCCCGCCGCCGTGTCGCCGTTCACGTTGAAGGTCTCGTTGTCGGCCATGCCGGTCGCCACCGGCGCCACAACCGGAATGATCCCCGCATTGTACAGGTCGCGCAGCACCTGCACGTTCATCTCGACCGGGCGGCCGACGAAACCCAGTTCCGGGTCGTCGGCCTCGCAGACCATCAGGTCGTCGTCCTTGCCGGAAATCCCCACGGCGCGGCCGCCCTGGTCGTTGATCGCCTGCACGATGCGCTTGTTGACCAGACCCGACAGGATCATCTCGACCACTTCGACCGTGGCCTTGTCGGTGACGCGCTTGCCCTTCACGAATTCCGACTTGATCCCCAGCTTGCCCAGCATCTCGTTGATCATCGGCCCGCCGCCATGCACCACCACGGGGTTCACGCCCACCTGCCGCATCAGCACGATGTCGCGGGCAAATTCGGCCATGGCCTCGTCGTCGCCCATGGCATTGCCGCCGAACTTCACCACGACCACCGCGCCGGAATAGCGCTGCAGATAGGGCAGGGCTTCGGACAGGATCTTGGCGGTGACGGCGGCGTCTTGCATGGATGCGGTCTGCTTTCTCATCGGGGGCCTCGCAGTGCGGCGCGGATTGGCGCCCGTCCTAGCCGCTTTGTGCGACCCTGCCAAGACAAACCGCATCGGCCAAAGATGAAGTCCAAGTTAATTCGTGCTGGCAAGGCATTGATTTTATTGATCCTGACCAAGTGTCCGAGCTCGGACACCCCTTGCCTTCCGCCCCGCTTTGGTGGACCCTCCTCCCCCAACCGGAGGCCCGCCATGACCCGCCAGAAAACCCTCGTCCTCACCGGCGCCAGCCGCGGCATCGGCCATGCCACCGTCAAACGCTTCGGGGCCGAAGGCTGGCGGGTCCTCACCTGCTCGCGCCAGCCCTTCGACCCCCGCTGTCCCTGGCCCGGCGGGGAAGAGAACCACATCCAGATCGACCTCGCCGACCCCAACCGGACCATCGAGGCGATCGAGGTCATCAAGGCCAGAATCGACGGCCAGCTCGACGCCCTGGTCAACAACGCCGGCATCTCGCCCAAGGGGCCGGGCGGCAGCCGCCTCAACGCGCTGGAGACCGACCTCCGCGTCTGGGGCCAGGTCTTCCACGTCAATTTCTTCGCGCCCATCGTCCTGGCCCGCGGCCTGAAGAACGAACTGGTCGCGGCCCAGGGCTCGGTCGTGAACGTCACCTCCATCGCCGGCTCCCGCGTCCATCCCTTCGCCGGCGCTGCCTATGCCACCTCCAAGGCAGCCCTCGCCGCCCTGACCCGCGAGATGGCCCATGACTTCGGCCCCCTCGGCGTCCGCGTGAACGCCATCGCCCCCGGCGAGGTCGAGACCGCCATCCTCTCCCCCGGCACCGACAAGATCGTCGACCAGCTCCCCCTCCGCCGCCTCGGCCAGCCGCGCGAGGTCGCCGACGTGATCTGGTTCCTCTGCTCGGACCAGTCCAGCTACATCTCGGGCTCCGAGATCCCCATCAACGGCGGCCAGCATGTCTGACGCCCCGCCGGGCTTCGCCGAGCCCGGCGCCGACTGGCGCGCCTTCGTCGCCAGCCTCTCCGACCGTGATGCCCGCCGCCTTGGCCACCGCGCCGTCGCCCCTCCGCTGTACGCCCACGCCTACGCCTTCCACCTGAACTTCCGCTTCGGCGCCATGGCCCCCCCGGACCTTCTGACCTTCGCAGCCATCCACGGCCTCTCCGGCGTGAAAATCCACGTCCAGGACGGCGAGGCCCGCAGCCTCCTGCACGCCCCGGACGCCGACCGGCGCGCCTTCGGCGCGATGGCCGCCCGGCTGGGGCTCACCCTTCACATCGAAACCTCTTCGACCCTCGCCCCCGATCTGGCCGAAGCGGCCGCCATCGCCCATGCTACCGGGGCCACCTCGCTGCGCTTCTACCCCCGCCACGCCGGCCCCCTGTCCGAGGTGCTGGCCCGCACCGTGGCCGACCTCGCGATCCTCGACCGGCTGGACCCGCAGGCCCGGCTGAGCTTCACGCTGGAGCAGCACGAGGACCTGACATCCGCGGAACTGCTGGCCATCCTCGACCGCGTCGGGCACCCGCGCCTCTCGCTCCTGTTCGACTTCGGCAACATGATCAACGCGGGCGAGACGCCGCTGGCCGCGCTCTCCGCGCAGGCGCCACGCATCGCCGAGGTGCATGTGAAGGATGCCCGCGCCCTGCCGGACCGCGGGGGATGGGCGCATCTGGCCTGCGCCACCGGCACCGGCCACCTGCCGATGCACACCATGCTGGCGCGGCTGTTGCTTCTGGGGCAAGACAGACCGCAGGTCACGGCCTTCGGTCTGGAGGAGGAAGAGGGATACCTTGCCCCTGCCTTCCGCTTTCCCGGCGAAGGCCCCGATCCGGTGATCCCGCCTCGGCCACCAAGCGAAACCGATCCCGGCCCGGGCGACCTGGCCGAACGGCTGGCCAGAGAGCGTGACCTGGCCATCGCGCAGGTCTGCAAGGTGCGGGCCATGCTGGCCGATCTGGCCGCCGCTGCCCGGCGATGAGCCCTATTCCAGCCCGGCGATCACGGCGCGCAAGGTCTCGATCCCCTCGCCCTTTTCCGAGCTTGTCACCACGATTTCGGGATAGGCGGCCGGATGCTTGGCCAGTGCGGCCTTCACCTGGGCGATGGTTTCGTCCCGCGTCTCGCGGTTCACCTTGTCGGCCTTGGTGATCACGGTCTGGAAGGTGACGGCCGACTTGTCCAGAAGCCCCAGGATTTCTTCGTCCACCGCCTTGATGCCGTGGCGCATGTCGATCAGCACGAAGGCCCGGCGCAGCGTCTGGCGCCCGGCAAGATAGCTTTTCAAGAGAGCCTGCCACTTGGCGACAATCGCCACGGGCGCCTCGGCATAGCCATAGCCCGGAAGGTCCACCATGTAACGGCTGTCGCCAAGCGCGAAGTAGTTGATTTCCTGCGTCCGCCCTGGCGTGTTCGAGGCGCGCGCCAGATTCTTGCGGTTGGTCAGCGCGTTGATCAGGCTGGACTTGCCCACGTTCGACCGGCCCGCAAAACAGACCTCGACCCGGTCGGCCGGGGGCAGGCCCGCCATGCCGGTCACGCCCTTCACGAAATCCACGGGACCGGCGAACAGAAGCCGCCCGGCTTCACGCGCGGCGTCATCGGGTTCGGGGGCAAGGGTGAAGGTCAGGCTGGTCATGCTCTCTCCACGGCATCGCCCAGGGTCACGGCACCGCCGCCGATCACCCTGGCATAGACGCCGAAATCTTCGTGGCCAAAGCCTGCGTCCAGGGCTTGCAGCACCTCGGCATCGTGCCGCCCGGTGGCCGGGTTGGCGCAGGTGGCGCGGCAGCGGGTGATGCGCGCCTCGATCCGCAGGCGGACGGCGCCCACCGTGATCTCTTGCCCTACCAGGCCAAACTCGGCCCAGGGCTCCCAGCCGTCCACCCAGAGATTGCCGCGAAAGCGGTGGGGCGACAGGTCCTGCCCCATCCGCGCCGACAGATCGGCCAGAGAGGACAGCGACAGCACGGCAACGAAAGGCTCTGGCACATCGGTCATCGGGCGGCCGGGCAGATGGACCACATGCGCGGGATCAGGCCGGTTTTCGGGCCAGAGCGGGCGCAGCCAGGCGATCAGCCGGGCCTGGTCGGCCGCATCGTCGGGCGCGATGTCGAGGTCTGGGCAGTCGGGATGCGACAGGCGCAGCCGGCGCGCGGACTCGTCCGACCGGCAGGTCACGGCCATCAGCGCGGGCGCGGCCCAGCCTCGCACGAAGTTCATCTTCGGCGCCCAGTCGTCCGGCCGCGCCCCGAAGCGCGCGGCATCATGGGCCACCGACCATTCCCGGTCGAAGGGAAACGCGCGGTCCGGGGTCAGGACCGCGCGCTGGATTTCCTCGTAGCCGATGGACTTGATCGGGTGGCGGCACAGAAGTGCCAGCCGCCCGACCGGGTCTTGTCCGCTCATTTCTTCGACGGTCCCTTCTTGGCCGGGGCAGGGGGCGCCGGTTCGGCCTTGGGCTTGCGCTTCAGCCCGGACTTGATGTTGCCGAACAGGTCGGGCTTGTGGCCGTGGCTCGTCATGATCGCGTATTGCTGGGCGAAGGTGATGGTGTTGTTGGTGATCCAGTACAGCACCAGGCCCGAGGCGAAGCCGCCCAGCATGAACATAAAGATCCAGGGCATCCAGGCAAAGATCGCCGCCTGCGCCGGGTCGGTGGGCGTGGGGTTCAGCTTCTGCTGCAGCCACATCGAGATGCCCAGAAGGATCGGCAGCACGCCGATGAAGATCAGCGCAAGCAGGCTGCCATGCGCCGGCGCCGCCCAGGGCAAGAGGCCGAACAGGTTGAACAGCGACGAGGGGTCGGGCGCCGACAGGTCGCGCAGCCAGCCGAAGAACGGCGCGTGACGCAGTTCGATGGTGACGAAGATCACCTTGTACAGCGAGAAGAAGATGGGGATCTGGATCAGGATCGGAAGGCAGCCCGCGGCGGGGTTCACCTTCTTGTCCTTGTAAAGCTGCATCATCTCGCGCTGCAGCTTCTGCTTGTCCTCGCCCGCGCGCTCTTTCAGCGCCTCCATCTCGGGCTGCAGCTCCTTCATCCGCGCCATCGAGACATAGGATTTATAGGCCAGAGGCAGCACCAGCACCTTCAGAACGAAAGTCAGGGCAATGATCGCCAGGCCCATGTTGCCGATCAGGCCGTGCAGGAAGTGCAGCACGAAGAAGATCGGCTTGGTCAGGAAGTAGAACCAGCCCCAGTCGATCGAGTCGATGAAGCCGGGCACAGGCTGAAGATCGGGGTTCGGCTTGGCGCCGAACAGGCTGGCGATGGCGCCGGGCTCGTTCTGGTAGTTGCGGATGGTTTCCCATTCCTTCGCGCCGGCGAACAGCCGCGTCGCGCTTTCCACGCTCTGCCCCGGCGCCACGGTGACGACGGGCTGGCGCGTCTCGGTCTGGTAGATCTCGGCCTGGGGCAGGTACTTCACCACCGAGGTGAAGGGCGCGCCCTGCTGCGGGATCAGCGTGGACATCCAGTACTTGTCGGTGAAGCCGATCCAGCCGTCGGTCTGCGCCTCGGAAATCTGGGCCAGCGCGCCCTCGCGCTCGTTCCGGTCCAGGTCGGCGATGTCCTTGTACTTCAGTTCGGTCAGCTCGCCATCGGTGCGGCCGACAACGCCCTCGTGCAGCACGAAGAAGTTCTGCAGCCCGGCGGGCAGGCCGTGGCGCGCCACGATCCCATAGGGAAACAGCGACACCGGCTCGGCGCCGGGGTTGGTGACCTTGTCGGTCACGGTGAACATGTAGTGCTGGTCCACCGCGATGGTGCGCGCATAGGCCAGGCCGGCCGGGCTGGTCCAGGTCAGCGTCAGCGGTGTGTCGACGGTCAGCGTCGCACCGGCCGGGGCTTGCCACAGCGTATGGGCATCGGGCACCTCGGTCGCGGCCAGCGCACCGGCGGGGCCCCAGCCGAAGACGGCGTAATAGGGCTGCGCGCCGTTTTCGGTGACACCCACGGGCGAGAACAGGCGCACCAGCGGCGAGTCGGCCGCCAGCGTCTCGCGGTAACTGCGCAGCAAGAGGTCGTCGATGCGCGCGCCGGCCAGCGAGATCGAGCCTTCCAGTTCCGGCGTGTCGATCTTCACCCGCGGCGCATCGGCCACGGCTTCGGTGGCCGGAGTGGTCACATTGGCGGCCGGGGCCGTCGCGGTGGCATCGGCCTGCGTGGCGGCCGGCAGGTCGGGCACCTCGGTCTGCTGCACCGGATCGGGCGGCGGGAACAGCACGAACCACACCAGAAGCACGATGAAGCTGAGCGCAGTTGCGAGGATGAGGTTCTTGTTCTGATCGTCCATGAGGACAGCCACCGTTCAGACATTGATCCCGGTGCTTCAACAGAAGGGGGGGGCAAAGGTCAAGGGGATTCCCGGAAACCCCGCGGCACCCCGCCAGAGCAGCCGCTTTGCCTGCATCCTGCCGGGCCTCATCAAACCGCTGGCCGTCCATGACCGGGCCCATGCCCCGAATCTGCGGCACGTTCGGTGCGCGGCGGGTCGTCAGCCGCTATCCCGCGCGGTGGCCGATGCGGGGGGTGGGCTGGCGGCGCTGCTCCTGGGCGCGCAGCCAGTCGATCGTATCCTCCAGGGGCATCGGCCGGGCGATGGCATAGCCCTGCACATGCCGGCAGCCCAGTTGCGCACACAACGCGTGCAGTGCGGGACTTTCCACCCCCTCGGCCAGCGTCTCGACCCCCAGCTGTTCCGCCATCGACAGGATCGCCGCCAGCATCCGCCGCTGGTCGGCCTCCTCGTCCGCGCGGGCCACGAAGCTGCGGTCGATCTTGATCCGGCGGATCGAAAAGCGGCGGATCGAGGTGATCGAGGCATGGCCCGTGCCGAAGTCATCCAGGTCAAGCCCACAGCCAAGCCGCGCCAGCGCCGCGATGTTGCCCACCAGCGCATCGTCGTCGGTTTCGGCAAAGACGGATTCCAGCACCTCGATCCCCAGCCGTTCGGGCGCCAGGCCGAACCTGTCCAGCTCCCACCGCAGCTTGTCGGCCAGAAGCGGGTCGCGCAGCACCTCGGCCGAGGCGTTGATGGCGACGCAGGGCACCGTCAGCCCCGCCGCATCCCACCGCTTCAGCGCGCTGAGGGCCTGGAACAGCATCGCTTCGTGCAGCCGTTCCGCAAGGCCGGCCGCGTGGATTGCAGGCAGGAACTCGGCCGGGGCGAGGATCCCCCGCTTGGGGTGATGCCAGCGCGCCAGCGCCTCGAACCCCGAAACCGCGCCGGTGTCGGTGTTCAGTTGCGGCTGGAAATGCGCGCGGATCTGGCCCTCGTCCAGCGCGGCTTCCAGCGTCTCTCGCTCCACCCGGCGCTGGCCCTGGCGCTGTGCCATTTCCGCTGCGAAGACGCGGATCGCGTTCGGCCCCGCGGACAGCGCCTCGTCCGCCGCGATCTGCGCGGCATCCAGCAAGGCTTGCGCCCGCAGCGCAGGACTGCGTCCGCCGGGGCAGATCCCCACCGAACACGAGGCGGCAATCGTCAGTCCCCCCACCGGGTAGGGCGCCGCAAGCGCCGCCTGCAGCCGCGCCGCCACCTGCACGCAGGTTTCCAGATCCATCCGCCGCGTGCCCATCAGCGCCACGGCAAAGCCGCCGCCTTCCAGCGCGGCCACCCGGTCAGACCGGCGCAGCGCCGCCATTGCCCGGTTGGCCGCCTGCTGCAGCACCTCGACCTGGGCCGTGCGGCCGTGCCGGTCCACCAGCCGCGCCATGTCGTCGAACTGCACCACGAGGCAGGCCGCATGGTCGGGACCGTCGCCCGACAGCGCCGCCTCCAGCCGCCTCAGCACCTGGGAACGCAGCATGACGCCGTCATCCGCGGTCGCGGCCGTGGGAAAGCGGAACGCCCCTGCCATGACAAAGACCATGGGCAGGCCAAGCGCCAGCAGGATCAGCGCGCTTTCGCCCCCCAGCCAGAAGCCCGCCAGCGTGGCCGCCGGCAGGAAGACCATCAGTTCGGGCCTGCGCAGCAGTGCCCCCAGGCGGGCCAGTTCCCGAACCACCAGATCGACTGCCTGCCGCGCCATCCGACACCCCCGAACCCCCGGCATCATGCCGGGTCGCGTGCAGGGTCGGCCGATTTCCCCAAGGGAAGGTAAACCCCGCCCCGCAAGTTCCATCGCATTTGAAACGATGCGCTCAGTCGCGCAGGTCAGGCACGTCCCCGCTCGCAGCCGCGTCCGCCAGCGCCAGCGCGGCAAAGTCGAACAGCGCCGGGTCCGCCAGATGCGAGGGCCGCACGTTCATCAACGCGCGGAACATCACCTGTCGCCGGCCGGGACTGCGCGCCTCCCATTCATCCAGCAGCTTCTTCACCTGCGCCCGCTGCAAGCCTTCCTGGCTGCCGCACAGGTCGCAAGGGATGATCGGGTATCCCATCGCCCGCGCGAATTTCTCGCAATCCGCCTCGGCCACATAGGCCAGAGGACGCGCGACGAAGAGGTCGCCCTCTTCGTTCAGCAGTCGCGGCGGCATCGCGGCCAGCCGCCCGCCGTGGAACAGGTTCATGAAGAAGGTCTCAAGAATGTCGTCGCGGTGATGGCCCAGCACCACCGTCGAACAGCCCTCTTCCCGCGCGATGCGATACAGGTTCCCGCGCCGCAGCCGCGAACACAGCGAACACATCGTGCCGCCAGGCGCGATCTTGGACGTCACCACCGAATAGGTGTCCTGGTATTCGATGCGGTGCTCCACCCCCATCCGGGTCAGGAACTCGGGCAGAACCGTCGCCGGAAAGCCGGGCTGACCCTGGTCCAGGTTGCAGGCCAGCAGGTCCACCGGCAGAAGCCCGCGCCATTTCAGCTCGTGCAGCACCGCCAGAAGCGTGTAGCTGTCCTTGCCGCCCGAAAGGCAGACCAGCCAGCGATCGCCGCGCCGCGCCATGCCATAGGTCTCGATCGCCTCGCGCGTTTCGCGCACCAGCCGCTTGCGCAGCTTGCGAAACTCGGTGGACGAGGGCGCCCCGTGAAAGAGCGGATGGATGTCGTCAGGGGCGTCGCTGTCGTCAAGCATGTCCCCTCATGCCTCAAGCCGCGCCGCGATGCAAATCGCGGCAAGCTGCCGCTTGATCGCGGCGCGCGGCAGGTGCACCCTGTGACCAGCCCTTTCGGGCATCAGAGTGGCCCTGCCGTGTCCCCGAAGACCGACCCGTTTGCCATCCTTCCCGACATGACCGCCGCCGGACTCTGTGCAACCGTCCTCGACCGCGAAGCCCATGCCTTTGCCGCGGGGCTTGCCGCAACCATGTTGACCGACGATCCCGAAGGCCCTCACCGCGCCCGCGTCGCGCTGCGCCGCCTGCGTTCGGCGGTCTGGGCGTTTCGGCCGATCCTGCGGCGCAAGGTGGCAGACAGGCTGAACGACCGGGCGCGCGCGCTTTTCCTGATGCTGGGCGAAATCCGCGATGCCGATGTGCTGCTCGACGCCTTTGTCGGCCCACGCCTCGAACGGGTGCAACTGGCCGAAGCCGCAGCCGGGGTGCGCGCCCGCATCCGGCACGACCTGCGCGACGCCCGGGCGCTGGCCTTCGCAGCACAGCTCGAATCGCTGGTGGCCACGGGCGAGTGGCAAGGCAGGGGCCGCGCGGCCCGGAAGCTCGCCGAAAAGCCCGCTACCACCTTGGCGCGCGATGCGCTGGACCGCAGCTGGTCTGCCTGTGCTGCCGACGGCCCGGACATCCTGACCATGCCGGACGAGGTGCTGCACGACCTGCGCAAGCGCATCAAGCGGCTGCGCTATCTGGTGGACTATTTTGGCCCGCTCTGGCCCGGTCTGGCCGAGGCCGCCTGGGCAGACGACCTGCGCGCCATGCAGGATGCGCTTGGCCGCTACTGCGATCTCAAGCTCGCCGCCGAACGTGGCGTTGCGACCGGAGACCCGGAAGAAGCGGCCGAGGCAACCCGGACGGCCGCCGACATCTGGACAGGCTTCCGCCTGCGCCAGCCCTTCTGGCGCGCCGACAGCGCGGAATAGGTTTCAGGACCGCCGCTCGTCCAGGGCTAATAGGCCGACCATGGCTGCGCGCGCCGTCTCGGCCTCGCCCGCCTCGATGGCCCGGGCCAGTTCGGCATAACCGGCTGCCTTCTCGCTTGCCAGGTCATCGGGAAACAGGGCGATCCGCCCCATGATGGCCCGGGCGATGCCGAATTCCACGATTCCGGTCGCCGCGCGCAGAAAGGGATTCTGGCTTGCCTCGCAGATCGTGCGATGCAGCTCGAACTCGGCCAGCGCATGGGGTTCGGGCATCCCCGTCGTGGCATGGCGCTGGTTCAGCCAGTATTGCAGCATCCGCACATGATCGGCGGTGCGGTGCAATGCGGCATCGGCCGCCGCCTGCGTCTCGATCATCCGGCGCACCACGAAAAAGCTCGCCAGGAAGGCCGCATCCGGCCCGGCCTCGTGAATCCAGGACAGCACCTGCCGGTCGTACAGGTTCCACCGGTTGCGCGGCAGCACACGCGTGCCCACCTTGGCGCGCGCCTCCACCAGTCCCTTCGCCTCCAGCGTCTTCAGCGCCTCGCGCAGCACGGTGCGCGACACGCCGTAGCTGTCCATGATCTCGGTCTCGTTCGGCAGGATGGACCCGATGGGAAACCGCCCCGAGGCGATGCCGACCCCCAGCTCCGAGATCACATAGGAATGGTAGTTGCGAGCCGAGGGACGCCCGGAGAGCGCACGTATCAGGCTCCCGGGTTCGCTCATCTCAGGTCTTCCAGAGAACCTTCCTGCGGGGCGCCGAGGCGGTGAAGATCAGCCGCTGCAGCACGATGAACATAAACAGAAGCGCGCCGATGACAATCTTGGTCCACCAACTGCTCAGCGTGCCGTCGAAGACGATGTAGGTCTGCACCAGCCCCTGCAGCATCACCCCGATGAAGGTGCCGGCGACAAAGCCGTATCCCCCGGTCAGCAGCGTGCCGCCGATCACGACCGCCGCGATGGCATCCAGTTCGACCCCAAGCGCCGACAGCGAATAGCCGGCCGAGGTGTAAAGCGAGAACACGATCCCGGCCAGGCCCGCCAGCGTGGATGACAGCATGTAGATCTGGATCGTGGTCCGCGCCATCGGCACCCCCATCAGCGCCGCCGAGGTCTCGGACCCGCCGATGGCGTAGACATAGGACCCGAACCGCGTGCGGTGCGCCAGCAGCATCCCCACCAGGAACACCGCCAGCATGATCCCCCCCACCACCGTCAGCCGCCCGCCGCCCGGCAAGAGCAGGTAGGACTTCGACACCGCCGTGTAGAACTCGTGCTTGATGCCGATGGAATCGGGCGACAGCACCGAAGCCCCGCCGCGCGCCAGGAACATGCCCGCCAGCGTCACGATGAAGGAGGGCACCTTCAGGTAATGGATCGCCGCCCCCATCGCCGCCCCGAACGCCGCCGCCACGGCCAGCGCCACGGCAAAGGCCGCCAGCGGATGCAGCCCGACCCACATGATCAGCACCGCAATCAGCACGGTGGTGAAGCCGATCACCGCCCCCACCGAAAGGTCGATCCCCCCCGACAGGATCACGAAGGTCATCCCCACCGCCGCGATCCCCAGGAAGGCGTTGTCGGTCAGGAAATTCCCCAGCACCCGGGTCGAGAACATGCCGGGATAGATCGTCACCGCCGCCAGATAGGCCAGCACGAAGATCGCGGCGGTCGCCGCCAGCGGACGAAGGCTGCGGTTCATGGGCTCGTCTTTCCCTGGGCCGGCTTCGCGGCACTGCGGCGGCGGAACAACCCCGCCGCCATCGGCGATTGCAGCACAAGGATCAGGATGATCACCCCCGACTTCACCACCAGGTTGAACTCCGGCGAAAAGCCCGAAATCAGGATGCCCGTGTTCATCGCCTGGATGATCAGCGCCCCCACGACCGACATCGGGATCGAGAACCGCCCGCCCAGAAGCGAGGTCCCCCCGATCACCACGTCCAGGATCGCGTCCAGCTCCAGCCAGAGCCCGGCGTTGTTCGCATCTGCCCCCCGGATGTCGCCGGTCACGATCAGGCCGGAAATCGCGGCGCAGAACCCCGCGAAGGCATAGACCATGATCAAGAGAAGCCGGCTGGAAATCCCCGCAAACCGCGCCGCCGACCGATTCACCCCCACCGCCTCGATCAGAAGCCCAAGCGCCGTGCGACGCACCGCCAGCGTGGTCAGCACCATCAGCGTGAAGGCAATCACGACGGGCATGGGAAAGCCCATGAACGACCCGGTCCCGATGAAGATCAGCACCGGATCGGTGAAGGTCACGATGAAGCCCTCGGTGATCAGCTGCGCCAGGCCCCGCCCGGCCACCATCAAGACCAGCGTCGCCACGATGGGCTGCATGTCCAAGAGGGTGACCAGCGCGCCGTTCCACAGCCCGCACAGGATGCCGACCGCCAGCGCCGCCAACACGGCCAGCCAGGCGGGCCAGCCGCCCACCACCATCACCGCCGCCGCCGCCCCGGCAATCGCCATCACCGCGCCGACCGAAAGGTCCACGCCCTTGGTCGCGATCACCATGGTCATGCCGATGGCCAGAATCGCCACAGGCGCCCCCCGGTTCAGCACGTCGATCAGACTTCCGAAGAACCGGCCATCCTGCCAGGAAATGTCAAAGAACCCCGGAAACAGCATCCAGTTGATCAACAGCACCGCCACCAGCGCGGAAAACTGCGGCCGGGCCAGGCCCGCCAGGGAAACCCGTCTCATCTTGCCTCCGCGGTATGTTCGGCAATGGCCGCGACGATCACCGAAGGCGTGATCGCCTCGCCGGTCAGCTCCGCCACCATCTCGCGCTCGCGCATCACCACGACGCGGTTGGAATAGGCCACCACCTCGTCCAGCTCCGACGAGATCACCAGAAGTGCCAGCCCATCCTCGCGCAGCCGGTTGATCGTGCGCACGATCTCTGCGTGTGCCCCCACGTCGATGCCGCGCGTGGGCTCGTCCAGGATCAGGAAACTCGGGTCGATGGCCAGCCAGCGCGCCAGGATCACCTTCTGCTGGTTGCCGCCCGACAACAGCTTCACCGGCATGTCATGATCGGCCGCCCGGATGTCCAGCGCCTCGGCAAAGCGCCCGGCAATCTCGTCCTGCTCGTCGCGGTTCAACGCCTTGAACCAGCCCAGCTTGGCCTGCAGCGCGATGATGATGTTCTCGCGCACCGACAGGTCGCCGAAGATGCCGTCCAGCTTGCGGTCCTCGGGGCAGAAGCCGAAGCCCGCCGCCACCGCCTGCGCCGGATTGCGGATCGTGGCGGGCTTGCCGCCCACCGAGATCCGGCCGCTGTCGGCCTGATCCACGCCGAACATCAGCCGCGCCATCTCGGTCCGGCCGGAACCCAGAAGCCCGGCTACGCCCACGACCTCGCCCTCGTGCAGGGCCAGGGTGAAGGGCGCCACGCGGCCCGCCTTGCCCAACCCCTCGAAAGACACGCGCACCGGCCCGGTCGCGCCCTCGGCCACCGCGGTCGGGTGATGCTCGAAGGCCAGATCCTTGCCCAGCATCATGCGCACCACCGAGGTCGGCGTCAGCGCATCCAGCCGCTCGCTGCCCACCTTGCGCCCGTTGCGCAGGATGGTCACGCGGTCGGAAATCGCAAAGACCTGATCCAGGAAATGGGTGATGAAGATGATCGCCAGGCCCCGCGCCTTCAGCCGCTGGACCACCTCGAACAGCCGCTTCACCTCGTTGCGGTCCAGGCTCGCGGTCGGCTCGTCCAGAACCAGCACCTTGCCCGAAAGCTCCACCGCGCGGGCAATGGCCACGACCTGCTGCACGGCCACCGAGAATGTGCCCAACTCGGCCCGCACGTCGATTTCCAGCCCATAGGTCGACAGGACCTCGCGCGCCTTCGCCTCGATCGCCGATTTCCGCACCAGGCCGAACCGCGTGGGCTGACGCCCAAGGAACAGGTTTTCCGCCACCGACCGGTTCGGCAGCAGGTTCACTTCCTGATAGACCGTGCCAATCCCTGCGGCCTGCGCCTGCAAGGGGTCGCGAAAGGCGACCGCTTCGCCGTCCACCAGAACCTCGCCTTCGTCAGGCTGATAGGCTCCGGTCAAAATCTTGATCAGCGTGGATTTTCCCGCGCCATTCTCGCCCAGAAGCGCATGAACCTCGCCGGCCCGCGCTTCGAAATCCACCCCGTCCAGGGCCCGGTGCTGGCCAAACACCTTGCAGATGCCGTGCGCCTGCAGCACCGCGGCGCCAGGGCCCGTGTTCACGTCCGCCATGTTTCCCCCGCATCCTCTCCCCTTCAGGACTTTGACCGCCCTGTACGGGAAAGCAATGCCGCCGACCGGGGGTCCCGGTCGGCGGCAGCCTCTGACATGCTCAGTAGCCCAGGCCCTTGCGGGTGTCGTATTCGGACTGGGGATTGTCCGCCGGGGTGTACAGCTTCGATTCGGTGATGATGAACTTCGGCGGCACGGTGCCGGCATTCAGATAGGCGTCCAGCGCGTCGAAGGCCGGTCCGGCCATGTTCGGCGTCAGTTCCACCGTGGCATTGGCCTCGCCCGCCACCATGGCCGAGAAGATGTCCGGCACGGCGTCGATCGACACGACCAGGATGTCCGAGCCCGGCTTCAGGCCGGCATCCTTGATCGCCTGGATGGCGCCTACCGCCATGTCGTCGTTGTGGGCATAGACGGCGCAGATGTTCTTGCCGCCGTCTTCGGCCTTCAGGAAGCCTTCCATCACTTCTTTGCCCTTCGACCGGGTGAAGTCGCCGGTCTGGCTGCGCACGATGGTGATGTTGGCATGGCCCGCGATGGCTTCCTCGAAGCCCTGCTTGCGGTTGATCGCGGGCGACGAACCCACGGTGCCCTGAAGTTCCACCACGTTGCAGGGCTTGTCGCCGACGGTGCCGACCAGCCATTCGCCCGCCACGCGGCCTTCCTTCACCTGGTCCGAGGCCACCGAGGTCAGGTACAGATCCTCGGGCGCCTCGATGCCGCGGTCCAGCAGGATGACCGGGATATTGGCTTCCTTGGCTTCGGTCAGCACTTCATCCCAGCCGGTCGCCACGACGGGCGCGACCAGGATCGCATCCACGCCCTGCGCGATGAAGCCGCGGATCGCCTTGATCTGGTTTTCCTGCTTCTGCTGCGCGTCGGCGAACTTCAGGTCCACGCCGCGGGCTTCGGCCTGCTGCTTGGTGACCGAGGTTTCGGCGGCGCGCCAGCCCGACTCCGACCCGATCTGCGAAAAGCCCACGACCTTGCCTTCCAGGCCCTGAGCCCAGGCTGCCGAAGACAAAAGGGCGCCGATGCCCGCGGCCAGCGCGAGCTTCTTGATGACAGACATGTATCCTCCCAGAAGTTGGACCGAAGCTCCTCTCCCCGGTCTGGCGATCACGCTAGCAAAAGTAATACTATATGGGAATAGTTTTGTTATCTGGGTGCCGGGCAGGGCATGGCGCAGGCCGCGCGACCTTATTCTGCCTTTGATTCCTGCATGATTTCAGATGTTTGCCCTGTTGGTTCGGAAGGCCGCAAAGACCCCTGAGCGGGCGCCCCGTCTTGGCCGCCTTTCTCACCCGCCGCGCAGCCCGGCACACAGCAGCCCGGAAATGCCCCCGGAATCGCCTGTCGAAAGGGCAGGGGGCCGCCCGCTCCCTGCGGGCGGCAAACGCCACAGGCGTCAGGCCCGCGGCCACGCCCCGGCCACTCCCGGCGCAGGGCCAGAAGTTAAGTCCAAGTTAATTGGATCAGGCAAGTCGTTGATTTCATTGAATCCGTCAAGGCGTCCGAGCTCGGACGCCCTGAGGCTCACATCACCAGGTCGTCCCTGTGGACCAGCGCCGCCCGCCCGGCATAGCCCAGGATCCCCTCGATCTCGCCCGACCGGTGCCCGGCAATCGCCTTGGCCTCGGCGGCGGTATAGCGGACCAGCCCCTTGGCCAGCACGACCCCCTCGGGCGACAGGATCGCCACCGGATCGCCCCGCCCGAAGCTGCCCGAAACCGCCGTGACCCCGGCCGGCAGCAGGGACTTCCCCGCCTTCAAGGCCGTCACCGCCCCGGCATCCAGCCGCAGCTCCCCCCGGGGCTTCATGGCATTGATCCACCGCTTGCGGGCCACCTGCGGGTCGCCCTGGGCCACGAACCACGTCCGGTTCGCCCCCTCGGCCAGTGCCTTCAGCGGCCGCAGCACGGACCCCTCCATGATCGCCATGGCGCAGCCCCCCGCCACCGCGGTCTTGGCGGCCAGCAGCTTGGTCTTCATGCCGCCCTTCGACAGGCCCGAGATCGGATCCCCCGCCATCGCCTCGATCTCGGGCGTGATCCGCTCCACCAGGTCGAACCGCTCCGCCGTGGGGTCCTCCTTCGGATTGGCCGAATAGAACCCGTCCACGTCCGACAGCAGGATCAGCTGATCCGCCCCCACCGTCACCGCGATCTGCGCCGCCAGCCGGTCGTTGTCCCCGAACCGGATCTCATCCGTCGCCACCGTGTCGTTCTCGTTCACGATGGGCACCACGCCCAGACCCAAGAGCGTCTCCATCGTGGCGCGGCTGTTCAGATACCGCCGCCGGTCCTCGGTATCCTCCAACGTCACCAGCACCTGGCCCGTGGTGATCCCATGCGGCGCCAGCACCTCCTCGTAGGCCCGTGCCAGCCGGATCTGCCCAACCGCCGCCGCCGCCTGAGATTGCTCCAGCGTCAGCGGCCCCTCCGGCAGACCCAGCACCTTGCGCCCCAGGGCAATCGACCCCGAGGACACCAGCACCACATCGGCGCCGCGCACCTTGGCCTCGGCCACGTCCAGTGCCAGCGCCGACAGCCAGCCTTGCTTCAGCCCGGACTTGCGGTCCACCAGCAGCGCCGAGCCGATCTTGATGACCAGCCGCCGCGCCGCCCGGATGTCGGGGGCGGAAAGCGGCATCACGGCTGCCACGGCCCGTCCTCCTCCGTCACCGGCGCCTGCGCCCCGATCCGGGCATGAAGCGCCCGCAGCACCTCCTGCACCCCGCGCCCCGTCACGCCCGAGATTACGTGCACCTCGCCGCCGCTGGCCTTTTCCAAAGCCCGCCGCCTGGTCGAGATCGTCTTGGCATCCAGCGCATCCACCTTGTTCAGCGCCAGCACCCGCGGCTTGTCGCCCAACTCTTCGGCATAGGCCTCCAGCTCATGCACGATGGTCCGGTAATCCTTGGTGATGGTCGAGGAGGTCCCGTCCACCAGGTGCAGCAGGACCTTGCACCGCTCCACATGGGCCAGGAACTGGGTGCCAAGGCCGCGCCCCTCGCTTGCCCCCTCGATCAGGCCCGGAATGTCGGCCATCACGAACTCGGCCCCGTCGATGCCCACCACCCCAAGGTTCGGGATCAGCGTGGTGAAGGGATAATCCGCGATCTTCGGCCGGGCGTTCGACACGGCGGCCAGGAAGGTGGACTTGCCCGCATTGGGCAGCCCCACCAGCCCGGCATCGGCGATCAGCTTCAGCCTCAGCCAGATCGTGCGCTCCACACCCTCTTGCCCCGGATTGGCCCGGCCCGGCGCGCGGTTGGTCGAGGTCTTGAAATGCAGGTTGCCGAAACCGCCATTGCCGCCGCGCGCCAGTTGCACACGCTGGCCGACGGTCACCAGGTCGGCGATCACCGTCTCTTCGTCCTCGTCCAGGATCTCGGTGCCCACCGGCACCTTCAGCACGATGTCGTCGCCCGACTTGCCGGTCTTCTGGTTGCCCATGCCGGGCTGGCCGCTTTTCGCGAAGAAATGCTGCTGGTAGCGGAAGTCGATCAGGGTGTTCAGCCCTTCCACGGCCTCGGCCCAGACCGAGCCGCCATTGCCACCGTCGCCGCCGTCCGGCCCGCCGAATTCGATGAACTTCTCGCGCCGGAACGAGACACAGCCCGCCCCGCCGCCACCCGAGCGGATATAGACTTTGGCGAGGTCAAGGAATTTCATGGGGCAGCGCTTTCGAAGGGATCGGACCAGCCGATAGACCCAGGCAGGCTTGCGCGCAAGGCCCGCGGCGGGGCGGGGCGCGCGGTCAGGCGCCCTCCAGTGTCACCACGCGGCCGGTGCGGATGCTTTCGTCGGCGGCCAGGCAGATGCGCAGCGACTGCACCGCATCCTGCATGGGTCGCGTCAGGTCCAGGTCCTCGGCAATGGCGCGCAGCACGAAGCCCTGTTCGGCATCGCACAGGCCCTGGTGGCCGGGGTCGGGCGGCAGGGCCACCCTGCGGTCGCCTGCCGGCCGGTGCACCAGCAGGCCGCCCACCTTGGTGTGCCCGTCGATATCCGAGGATGCCCCGCCCTCGCTGTCCACGATGCTGACCGCGCCCTGGGGGCTGACCACGTCCTTCACGAAGAATGCGGTTTCCGACATCATCGGGCCCCATCCCGCCTCGTACCAGCCGACCGAGCCGTCGGCGAAGATCACCTGCAACTGGCCATAGTTGTACATCTCGGGCGCGATCTCGTCCGAAAGCCGCAGCCCCATGCCCTGCACCCTGACCGGCGCGGCATCGGTGATCTGGCACATGACGTCGACATAATGCACGCCGCAATCCACCAGCGGCGAGGTCGTGCGCATCAGTGCCTTGTGGACCTCCCACTCGTGTCCCTTGGACTGCTGGTTCAGGTTCATCCGAAATACATAAGGCCCGCCCAGGGCGCGGGCTTCCTCGATCAGGCGGGTCCAGGCCGGGTGGTGGCGCAGGATGTAACCGACCACCAGCTTGCGGCTCAGGCGCCGCGCGGTGGCAATCACCCGCTCTGCCTCGTCCACCGTGGCGGCGAGCGGCTTTTCCACGAAAACATGCGCGCCAGCCTCCATCGCGCGAACGGCCAGCGCGGCGTGGCTGTCGGTGTAGGTGGCGATCACCACGAGGTCAGGCCGCTGCGCCAACCCTTCCGCGAAGGTCGCAAAGCGCGGATAGCCTGCCAGTTCGGGGGGCAGGTCGCGGGGCGAGCGGTTCACAAGGCCCACGATCTGCGATCCCAGCCGGTGATGGGCCAGCGCGTGGCTTTGCCCCATGTTGCCCAGCCCCACCACCAGAACCCGCATCGCCCCTGCTCCCCTTGATCCTATGGCACCAGGGCCACGGTCCGCTTCTCGCGCGCCGACAGGGCCGCGCTGTCCACGATGCGCTGGCCCAGAAGGCTGATCTCCGGGTCCAGCGGGCCGGTCAGCGGATCCCCCCGCGCGATGCAACCCAGCACATACTCGATGGCGTTGCGCTCGCCCGCGGGCAGCGGATCGGCCGGCATCGGGTGGGGTTCGGGCCGGGCGCGGGTCTGCACCATGACGTGATCGGCATAATCCTCGCTGCGGATGGTGCCCTCCGTGCCCACCAGCACGAAGCCGCAGGCCGGCTGCGGCTGGATCACCCAGGGGTCGGTGAAGGTGCCCCACTGGGTTTCCATCTTGGAAAGCCCGGTCTCATAGCGGCAGACGGTGATGGAATGCTGGTCCACCTCGGTGCCGGGGGTTTCGTCCACCGTGCAGGTCACCTCCAGCGGCGCGCGACCGTCCATGTACCAGGTGCCAAGCGTGGCGCCGTAACCGAGGTAGTCCAGCAGGCTCCCCCCGCCCGAGGCGCGCTTGTACCACCAGGAGCCCGGCTTCTGCCGCTCCACCTCTTCCGGCGTGACCTCCACCTTGTCGGCCAGGTGATACAGCGGCCCACGGTTGCCGCCGTAGTGATGCACCTCGATCAGCCCGCCGATCATCCCCTGATCCAGCAGCCGCTTGGCGGTGACATGAGATTCCACCCACCGAAGCGGCCAGTTCACCGCCAGCAGTTTCCCGGTGGCCCCCACGGCCGCGATCATCCGCCGCGCATCGGCGACCGAGGCGGCAAAGGGTTTCTCCACGAAGACATGCACGCCGTAACCCGCCAGCCGCTCGGCATGATCCGCATGGGCGGCGGTCGCGACGCAAAGGATCGCCAGGTCAGGCTTCGCCGTCGCCATGCAGGCGTCAAGATCCGTGAAGACCCGCTCCGGCGGGATGCCAAAGTTGGCGATGGCACCCGCCATCCGGGCGGGATCGGGGTCGAAGATGCCGGCAATCTCGGCCTCGGGGTGCTCATGCACCTGCCGCAGCAGGTCGCCCATGTGCATGTGATCGAAGCTGATGCCGACAACGCGAAACGGCGGGCGGATCGGGGCCATGTCTCTCCCTCAGTTCTGGTTGGTCAGCCGCACATACAGCGCGGTCACGGCCAGGATGATCAGGCCGAACAGGATGCGCCGCCCGCCTTCGGGGATCTGCATCAGCGTCAGCATCGTGGTCAGCACCGTCAGGATCAGCGCGCCGATGATCGTGCCGCCATAGCCGCCGCGCCCGCCAAAGATCGAGGTGCCGCCGATCACTGCCGCGGCGACCGACGGCAGGTCCAGGGGCAGGGCCAGCGAAAGCGAGGCGGTCTTGATCTGGCCCAGGTAAAGCAGGCCCGTCATGCCCGCGATGACCGAGGACAGCGAGTACAGCGTGAACTGCACCTGCCAGACCCGCACGCCCGACAGCCGCGCCGCCGCCTCGTTCGATCCGATGGCATAGAGCATCCGGCCAAAGCCGGTGCGCCGCTGCGCCCAGATCACCAGAACGGCGAAGGGCACGAACAGGAACAGCCCGTTCGGCAGGCCAAAGCTGCGCCCGGTTCCCAGCCACAGAAGAAAGTCGGGGATCAGGACACCGGTCGCAATGACATACCGCTGATAGACCAGCAGGCAACCCGTGGCGATCAGCGCGGTGCCAAGCGTCATGATCAGCGGATGAACGCGGCAGACCGCAATACCGAAGCCGTTCACAAGGCCCACGGTCACCGCGCAGACCAGGGCCACGACAATCGCCACCGGCACGCCCGTCAGGGGCGACAGGGTGGCGGCGACAAAGGCGGTGATGGTGGCCACCGTGCCAACCGAAAGGTCGATGCCGCCGGTCAGCATGGTCAGCGTCTGGCAGGCCGCCAGCATGGCCAGCGGAATCGCGATCTTGATGGTATTGCCGACCCAGAACAGGCTCAGGATCGTCGGATTCAGGATCGCCAGCACGGCGATCAGGGCCACCAGCAGGCCCACAAGCGGCATCAGCGGGTTGTTCACCACCACGCGCCCAAGGCGGCCAAGCGAAGAGGGGCTTTCGGTCAGGGTCATGTCTTGCGTCCCCGTGTGGCCAGAACCGCGCCGAACATCACGACGACGGCCATGATGCTGCCCTCGATGATCGCCGCGACATTGGGGTCGATGGAAAGAAGCGTCAGGTCCATACGCACCGTGCGCAGCACCAGAACCGCCAGGATCGGGCCGAGCAGCCCGCCCCGCCCGCCGCCCAGCACCACGCCGCCCAGCACCACCGCCGCGACCGAGGCCATCAGATACGGGCCGGGGATCGGCTCGCCGATGCCGGTGCCCATCGTCACCGACAACCCGCCGAGTGCGGCAAACAGCCCTGCCACCGCATAGGCGGCAATCCGTGTCGGCCCGACCGGCACGCCAGACCGATAGGCGGCCAGGGGGTCGCTGCCGATGGCATAGAAGCGCAGCCCCAGCTTCGACCGGCGGAGCGGCAGCCAGATCGCCCCCACCACCACGATCAGGAAGACCAGCGCCTTGGGGATCCATTCGGTCAGCGCGGCGGGCAGGAAGGGCAGGGTGACCCCGCCCACGATCAGCCCGCGCAGCCAGGGCGCCGCACTGCCCCCCGGTGCATTCAGGATCAGAAGCGCCACGCCCTGCCAGACGAACAGCATCGCCAGCGTCACCACGATGTCGGGCACGCGGGTCAGCACGATCAGAGTGCCGTTGATCGCCCCCATGCCGATGCCGACCATGAGCACGAACAGCACGGCCAGCGCCGCCTCGCCGTCGCTGGCGCCGGTCATCAGCACCGCGCCGGTGACAGATGCGACGGCCATCATCGCCGCCATCGACAGGTCGATGCCACCCGCGATCACCACCACCGCCATGCCCACCGAGGCCAGCGCGAAGGGCAGCGCGGCGCGGGCCAGCGAATCCAGCCCCGATACGCCGAAATCCGGCTGGATCACCTTGGTCGCAATCAGAAGGAAGGCCAGCAGCCCGGCCAAGCCCAGTGTCCAGGAATTGTTCGTGAGCACGCGCCTCATGACGGCACCGCGTCTTTCGCGGTCAGGCCATAGGCCGCGCGCATCAGCCGGGCCTCGTCGGCTTCGGCCGCATCGAAACTGTCCACCACGCGGCCGTTGAAGATCACCACCACGCGGTCGCAGGCCAAGCGGATTTCGGCCAGTTCCGAGGTATAGAACAGGACCGCCGCGCCCTGATCGGCCAGTTCCCGGACAAGCGCATAGATCTGCCGCTTGGTGCGGATGTCGATGCCGCGCGTCGGGTCGAACAAGAGCAGCGTTTTCACGCCCTTGGCGATCCAGCGCGCGATTGTCACCTTCTGCTGGTTGCCGCCCGACAGCCGCCGCACCTCACCCTGCGCCCGCGTGTCGATCTGCAACCGCTCGATGGCCGCGCCCACCCGCGCCGCCTCGTCGCGCATCGCGATGGCGCCCCAATTCCGAACGCGGGCCAAGAGCGGCACGGCAATGTTCTCGCGCACCGACCGCGACATGAGCAGCGCATGGGCGCGGTCGCCCGGCACCAGCGTCAGCCCCTCGGCAATCGCATCCGCCGGATGGTGGAACGCGACCGCCTTGCCATCCACCTCCAGCCCGCCCGCGAGTGCAGGCCGGTTGCCGGCCAAGACGTCGAACAATTCGTCCTGACCCTGGCCTTCCAGAGCCACGACGCCCAGAACCTCGCCGCGGTACAGGTCGAACGACACGTCCGACAACCGCGTGCCCGCCCGCAGGCCGCGCACCTTCAGCCGCGCCTCGCCCGGCGCCCGCCGCGCCGCCGTGGCATGCCGTTCGGGCGCCGTCACCGCGCCGCCCAGCATCAGCTCCACGATATGCTCCTCGATCCCCGGCTCGATCTTCAGGTCGCCGACCGTCAGCCCCTCGCGCAGCACCGTGGCGCGGTCACAGATCGCCGCGATCTCGCGGAACCGGTGCGAGACATAGATCACCGAACGCCCCGCATCCGCCTGCGCCCGCACCGTCCTCAGCACCCGCTCCACCAGGTCGGTCGGCAGCGCCGCCGTCATCTCGTCCAGCATCAGCACGTCCGGCTCCACCGCCAGCGCGCGCGCCAGGTCCAGGATGCGCAAGGTGGCCAGTGGCAGCGCGCGGATCGCATCGTCCATCCGCAGGTCGGCAATGCCCAGTTCCGCCACCCAGTGCTGGAACGGCTCCACCGGCGTCTCGCACAGCCGCAGGTTGTCGGCCACATCCAGATCGGGGATCAGCGAGGGCTCCTGATAGATCGGCACCAGCCCCGAAGCCCGCGCCGCCCCCGGCGAAGACAGCCGCACGTCGCGCCCGTGAATACGCACATGCCCGCTGTCGCGCTTCAGCGCACCGGTGAGGATCTTCACCAGCGTGGACTTGCCCGCCCCGTTCGCGCCCATCAGCGCGACAATTTCGCCCCGGCCCACCTGAAGCGAGGCATCCTTCAGCGCGACCACCGCGCCAAATCTTTTCGACACGCCTTGCGCGTCCAGAACGGCACTCGTCGTTCCAGCTGGGGTCATGCTTGCGCTTCCTGCGGTGGCAAAGGGCCCCCGGCGATGCGGGGGCCCCTTCGTGTCATGCGGTCCGGCTTATTCGCCCGGGCCCTTGCAGGCGATGATCTGGTCCATCGTGTAGGTGGTCCAGCCGGGGATCGACACCGAAACCGGCCATTCCGGCGACAGGTTCGGGTTGGCCGCCGCGGCCAGCGTCGCCTTGCCCTCGTCCGTCACGTTTTCCCACAGCACCGGGTCCACCAGAACGGTCTTCTCGGCCGGGGCCTGGCCGTCCAGGATCTTGATCGCCAGCGCCACGCCCGCGCCGCCGACCGAGCCGGGGTTCGTCACCGCCGCGCCCTTCAGCCCTTCGACCGAGGACAGCTGGCTCACGAAGCCCGCGTTGTCCGCGCCGACAATCGGCACCAGCGGCGCGCCGCTTTCCACGAAGGCATCCACGATCACGTTGTCGATGCCGCTGGTCCAGACGCCCTGGAACGGCACGCCCGCCGCGATGATGTCGTTGATCTGCTGCTTGCCCTGGTCCTGCTGCCAGCCGGTGAAGACTTCCTGCGCCACGGTGATGTCGGGGAATTCCGCCATCGCCCGCTTGAAGCCCTTGTCGCGGTCATTGTCCGCCCCCGCGCCGGCCGCGCCGCGCATGTAGACCACGGCGCCCTTGCCGCCCATCTGCTCGAACAGCCACTTGGCGCCCAGGTAGGCATATTCTTCCTGGTTGTTCGACAGGATATAGGCCGAAGGCTCGGTCACCGCCTGGTCCACCGCCACCACGACGATGCCCTTGTCGGTCGCTTCCTTGATCGCCGCGTTGATGCCGTCGGCATTGGCCGGGTTCACCACGATGGCGTTCACGCCCGCCTGGATCAGGTTGCGGATGTCCTCCAGCTGGCCGGCCGCATCGGTGTTGCGGTGGGCGATGTTCAGGCTTTCCACCTTGCCCGAGGCCAGCGCCTCGGCCTTCATGGCGCAGACCATCTCTTCCCGCCAGCCGTTGCCCTGCACGGTGTTGGAAATGCCGATCTTGTAGCCTTCCGCCTGCGCCATGCCGGCAAGGCCCATGGCCATGGCGGTACCCAGCAGAAATTTCTTCATTCTCTTCCTCCCGTTGAAGTCCGTTCAGGTCGTCTTGCGCGTCCTATTTGACGTAGGGGCGAAGGACGTCTCTCGCCAGAAGGAACCCGCGTTCGACCTTTTCGCGCGTCCCCTCGAAATTGCGGTCCTCGTGCTCGATGATCACCGGCCCGTCGTATCCGGCGCGGTACAGCGCCGCGAACAGCGGGGGCCAGTCCACCTCTCCCAGCCCCGGTATCCGCGGCACCTGCCAGCCCATGCCAAGCGACATGATCCCGTTTTCGTACAGACCCTCCCTGTCGATCATCAGGTCCTTGGCGTGCACATGGACCATGCGGCCTCCGAACTCGCGGATGAAGCGTAGCGGGTCGATCATCTGCCACACAAGATGGCTTGGATCGAAATTCATCCCCACGCCGTCGCCCCAGCTGTCGAAGATGCGCCGCCAGATCTTCGGCGAATAGGCGATGTTGTGCCCGCCCGGCCATTCGTCATGGGAAAAGATCATCGGGCAGTTCTCGAAGGCAAGGGCCACCCCGTGGTCGCGCGCAAAGGAGACGATGTCAGGGAAGATCTGCTCTGCCCGCGCCCAGTTCTGATCCAGCGTCAGGGTCCGGTCGCCGCCGACGAAGGTGTTGACGACGCCAACCTTCATCATCGCCGCCGCGCGGATGACCTTCTTCAAATGCCCGATAACCATCTCGCGGTGCGCCGCATCGGCGTGCAGCGGATTGGGGTAATAGCCAAGGCCCGATATCGCCAGCCCCTGCGCCGCGATGTCGTCGGCAATCTCGCTGGCCAGCCCCGGCGTCATGTCCTCGATCGGCAGATGCGCCGTACCGGCATAGCGCCGCGTCTCGCCGCCGGTCGAAGGCCAGCAGGCGATCTCCAGCGCCTCGAACCCCGCGCCTTTCGCCCATTGGGCCACCTCGCCCAGGCTCAACTCGGGGAAGGGGGCGGTCAGGATGCCCAGTTTCATCTTGTCTCTCCCAGTTCGACCCAACGGCCTTCGCGCGCCGAGGCCAGCACGGCATCGCAGAACAGCATCTCGTGGTGCCCGTCCTCAAAGCTGGCCCAGGTGGACTCCGGCCCCCGCCCGCCGCGCGCCACGTCGCCATAGACCTGCGCGAAGAAGGCGCGGAAGCTGTCGGCGAAGCCCTCCACATGCCCGCCCGGCAGCGCCGCCGCCGCACGCCCGGTGGCGTTCATCAGCCCCGGATCGCGCTGCAACACCGCGTTCGGCCTGTCGCGGTGGCCCAGCCACAGATGGTCCGGCGTCTCGGAAAACCAGGCCGCTGCGCCGGCGGCGCCGGCAATCTCCCAATCCAGCGCGTTCTTCTTGCCAAAGCTCACCTGGCTGGTGGTCAGCGCCCCCCGCGCACCATCCGCGAAGCGCAGAAGGATCATCGCAGCGTCATCGGTTTCGACCCGGCGCGTCTCGGTCGCGCCCTGCGCCGCCGAAAACGTCTCTACCGGCCCCACCGGCTTTTGCCGTTCGGGCAGGAAGGTCGCCAGTTCTGCCATCACCGCCGCCACCTTCTGCCCGGTGATGAAGCTCACAAGGTCAACCCAATGCGTGCCGATGTCGCCCACCGACCGCAGCGCGCCGCCCTCGTCGGCCTCCAGCCGCCAGTTCCAGTCGGTGGGCCTGGCCAGCCAGTCCTGGTGATACTGCCCGGTCACCAACCGGATATCCCCCAGCTCGCCCGCCGCCACCATGCCGCGCGCCTGCTGGTTCAGGGGATAGAAGCGGATGTTGTAGCAGACCGCCGCCACCTTCCCGCTTGCCCTTGCCAGCGCCACCATCTCGGCCGACTGGGCCGAGGTCATGGCAAGGGGCTTCTCGCAGATCACATGTTTTCCCGCAGCGAGGATCGCCTTCACCTGCGGATAATGCGCGACATTGGGCGACGTGACATGCACCACCTGCACCGCCGGATCCGCCAGCAATTCGTCAAGCGAGCCATAGGAATGGCTCACGCCAAGCGCCGCCGCCCGTTCCGCACCGCGCGCGGCCGATGACCCCAGCACCCCGCGCACCGGCACGCCAAGGCGCCGCAACGCCTCGACATGCACCGTGCCGATGAAGCCGGTGCCGATGACCGCCGCGCCGATTCCGCTGATCGTGCTCACGAAAGCCCCCCTGACCCAAGGTCACGCTACAGAATAGCCGCCGTCAATGGCCAGGCACGTCCCGGTCATGAAGGCAGCGCCGGGCGAGGCGAGGAACAGCACCGGCGCCGCGATATCCTCGGGCTGGCCCCATCGCCCCATCGGCGTCCGCAGGTTCACTGCCGCCACATGCGCCGGGTCGGTGCGGCTGCGCGCCGATTGCTGCGTCACGATGAACCCCGGCGCCACCGCATTCACCCGGATGCCGTCCGCCGCCCAGGCAATCGCCAGCGACCGCGTCAGCTGCGCCACTGCCGCCTTGCTGGCGCCATAGGCCGGATTCTTCGGGCTGCCGAAGGTCGCATACATCGAGGCGATGTTGATCAGACTGCCCTTCGACGCCTTCAGTTGCGGATGGAAGGCCTCGGCACAGCGGAAGGTGCCGTGCAGGTTCACGTCCACCACCCGTTCAAAGAACTCTGGCGCCATCTCCTCCCCGCGCGAGGTGATGGCGGCCCCGTTCACCAGCACGTCCAGCCGCGGCATCGCCGCCGACAGCGCGCGAACCGCTGCCCCATCGGTCACGTCCAGCTGAGTATAGACAAAACGTCCGCGATCCTCTTCCGCCGGTTCCGGTTCTGCCCCGGTGATCGCCACCTCGGCCCCGGCGTCCTGAAAGGCCCGCGCGATGGCGGCTCCGATGCCGGCCCTGCTTGCGCCGACGACAAGCACGAAAGCCCCCGAAAAATCGAAGCTGATTCCCGCCATGGCTGTCTCCCTCAAGGCCGGATCATCGGCCCGGTGCGAGGGCTTTGCAACGGAATTTTCAGGTATCGTCGGTTTGATTATTCTGTTCCACGTCGCCCTGTGCCGCACCCAGCAATCGGCCCAGGCTCAGGATCACGCTCTGGCAGACCACCATCGCCGGCACCTGCGACCGGAAGTGCCCAAGCCGGGCCTCGTTCACGAACAGCACCGGCGAGGCGAGGCCCGCCACCGGGCTCAGGTCATTGTCGGTGATCGCCACCACACGCCGCCCCGCCGCATGGGCCAGCCGCGCGACCTCCACGCTTTCGGGCGTATAATCGTCGAAGGTCATCACCCACAGCACGTCGCGCGGCCCGATGGCCGCCGCCTGCTCGCGCCGCATGGCGCCCAGATTGTCCACTAGATGCGCGCGCTTGCCCACGCTCGCCAGGCCGTACACGCTGTAGGCGCCAAGCCCGAAGGCCCCCCGCGCCGCCGCCACATGCACCGCCTCGGCCTCGGCCAGCGCCGCCACGAACCCGGCCAGTGCCGCCCGGTCCAG
The DNA here is from genome assembly GCF_019623905.1 of Neotabrizicola shimadae. NCBI lineage: Bacteria > Pseudomonadati > Pseudomonadota > Alphaproteobacteria > Rhodobacterales > Paracoccaceae > Neotabrizicola > Neotabrizicola shimadae. The sequence continues at coordinate 387,069 of NZ_CP069370.1, forward strand.
CGTATCCTCGATCCGCAGAAGCGATTGCACCCCGGCCCCCACCAGCCCCGCGAATACATCGCCAGGGCGGTCCAGGTCCGCCCCCGCCGCCCCCGCCACCCGTTCGGCAAAGGGCCGGTGCGGGCCCAGAAGCCGTTCGCGGAACACCGCCTGGAACTCGGCAAAGCCCGCGAAATCCAGATCCTTGGCGAACCGCGTGATGGTGGCCGGCGGCACCCCGGCCCGCTCGGCCAACTTGACCAGGGTATCCAGCGCCACCTCCTCGGGGTGGTTCAGCACATAGCGCGCGACCTGCGCCAGCCGCGGACTGAGCCCCTCGCCCCGCCGTGCCAGCCTCTGCCTCAGTTCCTCGAAATCGCGCGGCGCGCCGTCCTCATCCGCCATGCCGCCCCCTCAGATGGCCCCTGCCACCTTCTGCTCGAAATCCACCAGCGCCCCGCTCATCGGCACCGAAGCCTCGCCCAGAAGAAACACCGCCAGCCGCGCCGCCTCCTCCGCCGTCACCAGCCGCTTCAGCGGCAGCCCCGCCGCCGCCTCGGCCTCCCAGCCCGGACCCTTGCCCAGAACCTCGGCCTGCATGTGCCGCTCGCTCTCCGTCGCCACCCAGCCCAGGTTGATGCCGTTCACCCGGATCCGGTCCGCCATATGCGCATGGGCTGCGTTCTTCGTCAGTGTGGCCAGCGCGCCCTTGGTCGCCGCATAGATCGCCAGTTCCGGTATGCCGCAATGCGCGTTCATCGACAGGATGTTGACGATCGCGCCCGCCGCACCCCGCGCCTGCATGTCCAGGATCGCCGCCTGCATCATCAGGAAGGCGCCCCGCGCATTCACGTCGAACAGCCGGTCCCAGACATCCGCCGTCCCCGTCACGAACGACCCCCGCGTGGTCAGCCCCGCCGCATTCACCAGCCCGTCGATCCGCCCGAACCGCGCCCGCACCGCCGCCGCCACCCGGGCCGGAGCTTCGGGGTCCGCCATATCCTCGCACAGCGCCAGCCCTCCCACCGCCTCGGCCGCGAGCGCGCAACCTGCTGCGTCGCGGTCCACCAGCACCAGCGCGCCCACGCCCTCGGCAGCGGCCAGCCCCGCGATGGCCCGGCCGATCCCCGCCGCCCCGCCGGTGACGACGATCACCCGGTCACCAAGCCCCATGTCCATCGCTGACCTCCCCACCCGGTCCGGCAGCATCTTTGCAGCCTGGCGAAGCCCTTGCCTAGCCCATCCCCCGGCCCCGCAACATTTCAGTTGACAGATTGCCGCAGTCTCGAAAACCTTAACTCCACAGTTAAGAAATTCGCGCGAACGCGAATCAGCAACAAGGGTGGTGGCGATGCTGCAAGAGCGCATCGAAGGGAAGTGGCTTGCCGCTTTCCGCAGGGTTCTCGCATTGAACGGCATCGGGAAGGGCACGCCGATTGCCATCCTGTCCGAAACGCAATCGCGCCCGGTGCTGGTGCAACTCTGCGAACTGGCGGCCTATGACCTGGGCGCCGAATTCTGCATGATCCAGATGCCCACGCCGCCGCAATCCGCGCCGGTCCCGGTGAAATCCACCGGCACAAGTTGGGCGCTTCAAGGCAACCGCGCGGTGGTCGAGGCGCTGAAACGTGTCGAGGTCATCGTGGATTGCACCGTGGAAGGGCTGATCCACGCCCCCGAATGGCCCGAAATCGAAGAGGCCGGCAACACCCGCCTTCTGGTCATCACCAACGAACACCCGGAAATCCTCGAACGCACCGAACCGAAGGCCGAAGACGGCATCAAGCTTCAGATCGGCATCCAGATGCTGCGCGAAGCCTCGGAAATGCGCGTGACCTCGCCCGCCGGCACCGACCTGACGGTTGACCTGCGCGGCGCGCCCTGCGGTGGCACCGCGGGTTTCGGCACCACGCCCGGCGCCGTGGCGCACTGGCCGGGCGGGCTCTGCCTCGCCTTCCCCGGAAAGGATGCGGTCAACGGTCGCATCGTGATGGACGTCGGCGACATGAACCTGACGTTCAAGACCTTCCTGACCAGCCGCATCGACTTCACGGTCGAGAACGACTTCGTCACCGCCATCAAGGGCGACGGCATAGATGCGCTTCATCTGCGCGAGTACATGGAGGCCTGGGGCGACCGCAACGCCTATGGCCTGTCCCATGTCGGCTGGGGCATGAACCACGGCGCGAAATGGGTCTCGGCCGCGATGTACGACAAGCGCGACATGCAGGCCGTGGAGTTCCGTGCCATCGCCGGATCGTTCCTCTGGTCCACCGGCGCCAACCAGTATGCCGGGCGCTACACGCTCGGCCATTTCGACCTTCCGATGAGAAATTGCACCATCGCCCTCGACGGGCGCGTCGTCGTCAAGGACGGCGTTTTGCAGGGAGAACTTGCCTGATGACCGACCAGAGCCCGATCGCCGCCGCCATGCCGATGAGCGCCCCTGGCGACTATTACGACCTGACCCGCATCCGCCCCGAAGTTCTGGCCGCGCTGGAAAAGATCAACACGATGGGCCCGGCCTTTGCCGCCCGCGCGAAATCGGTGGATGACGAGGCCTCCTTCCCGACCGAAAACTACCGCGACCTCGCCGATGCCGGCTTCCTCGGCCTCTCGATCCCGCAGGAATTCGGCGGCTGGGGCTTCTCCATGGGTGAATACGCCATGGTGGGCGCCGAAATCGCCAAGTACTGCGGCGCCACCGCGCTGACCTTCAACATGCACAATTCCTCGATGGCCTGGTCGCGCTTCATGTACGACATGCCGAACCTGACGCCCGAGGAAAGGGCCGAATTCGCGCCGCTGCGCGAACGCCAGTTCCTGCGCGCCATGAAGGAACGCGCGATCTATTCGCAGCCGATCTCCGAAGGCGGCCAGAACTGGACCTCCAAGCCCAACCAGACGCAGGCCCGTGCGGTGGAAGGCGGCTGGAAGATCAACGGTTTCAAGAAGTTCGCTTCGCTGGCCGGCTATTGCGACTACTACACCATCGTCTGCACCGAGGTCTTTGAAGGCATCGAACCGCGTCACGAAGACACGATGCTGTTCGTCGTCCACAAGGATACGCCCGGCCTTCTGGTGAAAGGCGAGTGGGATCCTCTGGGGATGCGCGGCACCAATTCCCGCGACCTGATCCTGAAGGATGTCTTCGTCACCAAGGACGACCTGCTCATGCCGCGCGGCATCTTCGGCAAGACGCTGCCGAACTGGCCGCACATGATGGCCACCCTCTCGCCCACCTACATGGGCGTGGCCCAGGGCGCGTTCGATTTCACCGTGGCCTATCTCCAGGGCCGTGTGCCGGGCCAGCCGCCCATCGACCGCCGCATGTATGCGACCAAGCGCATCGCCGTGGGCAAGATGTATGCCCGGCTCGCCGCCATGCGCGCGCTCTGGTGGCAGGCCTTCGGCGAGGCCAAGGGCTTCCCCTCCAAGGGCGAGGTCATGCGCATGTATGCTGCGCAGTATAATGTGATGGAGGGCGTGCAGGAAATCGCCGCCATGGCGATCCGCACCTGCGGCGGCCAGTCCATGCTGCGCTCGCTGCCCCTGGAACGCATGTACCGCGACAGCCGCTGCGGCGCGCTGATGCTGCCCTATACCTCGGAAATCATGGAAGATTACCTCTCGGTCCTCTCGCTCTACGACATGGACGAGCTGGATACCGCACCGGGGGACGAGGGTGGCGCGCGCAACTCGCTGTGGCGTGGCGACAGCGGCACCCTCCGGATGCTGCGCTGATCCGATGCCGCGCGATACCGTTCATGTCCATGCCCGCATCGCCGCCGATCCGGCGGCGGTCTGGGCCGTGGCGCGCGATTTCGGTGGGGCCTGGCACCCCTGGATCGACAGGGTCCGCACCGAACGCGACGCGAAGGGCCACCTGATCCGTGCCTTCACCGTGAAGGGCGAGGACACGCTCTACCGCGAACAACGGACCTACCTGTCCGACAGCGACCGGGTGCTGGCCTATACCCACCTGGAAGGCATCTCCGGCGCCGACAGCTACGATGCGCGCCTGACGGTGACCCCGGCCGACGAGGGCGGTTCCGTCGTCACCTGGATCGCCCAGGTCAGCGCCCCAGCCACCCGGCTCGGGTCCATCTGCGAGGGCACCCGCGCGGTGTTTCAGGCGGGGATTCAGGCGCTCGGCACAGCCGCCGCGCCGCCCGACCCGGCCCCCGAACCCAGGCTTCCGGACCCGGAGATCCAGGAGATCACCCTCGACGGTCTCCCCCGCCTTGGCCTCTCGGTCACGCCCGACCTTGGCGACGGGCGGCTCTGCCTCTTCCTGCATGGCATCGGCGGCAACCGCCGCAACTGGCACAGGCAACTCTCCGCCGTCGCGCCCCACATGCGCGCCGCCGCTCTCGACCTGCGCGGCTATGGCACCAGCACGCTCGGCCCCCGCCAGACCGGCGTTGACGACTACATCGCCGACATCCTTCGCGTGGCCGAAGCGCTCGGCGCGCGGCGGCTGGTTCTGGTGGGCCTGTCCTACGGCTCCTGGATCGCCACCTCCTTCGCCACCTGGCACCCCGACCGGCTGGACGGCCTCGTGCTCTCGGGCGGCTGCACCGGCATGTCAGAGGCCGGGCCCGAGGAACGCGAAGCCTTCCGCCTCAGCCGCGAGGTGCCGCTGAACGCGGGCCAGGTCCCCGCCGACTTCGCCCCCGCCGTGGTCAAGGTGCTGGCCGGCCCCCACGCCACGGAAGACATCCGCGCCGAGCTTCTGGCCTCCATGGCCGAAATCCCCGCCTCCACCTACCGCGACGCGCTCACCTGTTTCACCAATCCCCTGGAACGCTTCGACTTCGCGCGCCTCACCATGCCCGTCCTGATGATGACGGGCGAGCACGACCGCCTCGCCCCCCCCGCCGAAATCCGCGGCGTCGCCGGGCGCATCTGGGACAGCGCCCCGCACCCCGACGTCCGGTTCGAGGTCATCCCCGGCGCGGGCCACCTGTGCAACATCGAGCAACCCGCGCCCTACAACCGTCACCTCACCGAATTCCTCTCCGGCCTGCCCGCATGACCGCGCCGCTCTCCCGCCGCGAACAGAACCGCCAGTCGCGCGAACGCCGCATCCTCGACGCCGCGCTCCGCGTCTTCTCCTCGATGGGCTACAGCGGCACCACGATGGATGCCGTCGCCGCCGAAGCCGGCCTGTCCAAGCCCACGCTCTACCAGTACTTCCCCAGCAAGGAGCAGCTCTTCCAGGAGATGATGCTCGCGCAGCGCGACCAGATGCTCGACATGTTCCAGCATCCCTCGCCTGACGGCATGGTGCACGAGCTGCTCGCCTTCGCCTGGGCCTATGCCGGCGTGGTGATGCGCCCCGACATGCTCTCGCTCGCCCGGCTCATCATCGGCGAAGTCAGCCGCTTCCCCGAAATCGGCCGCGCCTACCAGGCTTCCGGCCCCGACAAGCTTCTGCGCGGCATCATCGACTACCTCGTCGCGCAGCGCGCCGCCGGCCGGCTCACCTTCGACGACGGCGAACTGGCCGCGCAGGATCTCTGGGGCCTCATCCTTTCGGCCCCCCGCACCCAGGCGCTCTACCTGCCCGACGACCAGCCGACGCAGGCCCAGCTTGGCCGCTACATCTCGAACGGGCTCAGCGTCTTCCTGCGCGCCTATTCCACCGATCCGGCCACCGATCTCAACCGCCTGAAGGCGCTGGAACGCGCCAGGGCCACGACAGGGAACAGGGAATGACCTTCGACGACTACCTCGCCGATCCCGCAAGCCGTTTTGCCACGGTGGCGATGGCCGATACCAACGGGCTCCTGCGCGGGCAGATGGTATCGCTCTCCAGCCTCAAGGGCATCGCCAGGGCCGGCATGGGCATGGCCCCGGCGCAGCTTGCGCTGGACCCGACCGACGTGCATCTCAACCTGCCCGGCGTGAACGACGACAGCGGAGACTTCCACGACGACCCGCTGAAGGTCGACCCCGCCACCGCCCGCCGCCTGCCCTGGTCCAAACCCGGCCACGACCTGCTGGTCCTGTCCAACTTCACCGGCGCCTCCGCCGAGCTCTGCCCCCGCTCGATCCTCACCCGCGTCCTCGCCCGCGCCGCCGAAGCCGGGTTCTTCCCGAAATACGGGATGGAACTGGAATACACACTCTTCGACGAAACCCCTGAAAGCGCCCGCGCCAAGGGCTACCGCAACCTCAAGCCCGCCACGCTGCACGCCAGCCACGACCTGATCCTCTACCAGGCCGTCCAGACCGAATGGTACGAAGCGCTGGCCGCCATCTGCGAGCCGCTGAAGATCAACCTCGCCAAGATGCACGAGGAAATCGGCGCCGGCTTCATGGAATGCTGCATCGGCGCGGGCGAGGGGCTTGAACCGGCCGACCAGCTCGTGCTGCTCAAGAACTTCCTGCGCGCCCTGGCGCTGCGGCAGGGCAAGTCCGTCACCTTCATGCCGCGCTGGAACGAACAGGCCGACAGCCAGTCGATCCACCTGCACATCAGCCTGAAGGACAAGTCGGGCACCCCGGTCTTCTGGGATGCGGCCGGCAAGAACGGCGTTAGCCAGACCTTCCGCCACTTCCTCGGCGGCCTGCAGAAATACATCGGCGACATGACGCTGGTGTTCCAGCCCACGGTGAACAGCTACCGCCGCTTCGCCCCCGGCACCTTCGCGCCGCCCGGCCTGACCTGGGGCTATGAAAATCGCACCACCTGCTTCCGCCTCGTCGGCCACGATCCGGGCTCGCTGCGCGTGGAAAACCGCCTGCCGGGCGCCGATTCCAATCCCTACCTCACCGCCGCCGCCACCATCGCGGCCGGTGTCGCAGGCATCCTGGAAAAGGCCGAACCCGAGGCAGAGGTCATCGGCTCCGGCTATGCCCAGGAACCTGCGCGCGACTTCGCCCGCTCCATGCCCGAGGCGATCGACCGCCTGAAAGCCTCGGATTTCGCGCGCGACTGGCTCGGTCCCCGCTTTGTCGAGGGCTTCACCGCCACGCGCCAAAGCCAGTACGACGAATTCCGCCGCAAGGTGCCGGATGTCGAACTGGAACGCTTCTTCGACCTGGGGTGATCCGATGACATCCGCACTGCGCGCAGACTTCCTCGAAGGCATGAGCCGGGCGGCGACCTTCGTGGCCGTGGCCACCACCGATGGCGAGGCCGGGCGCTATGGCGTCACCATCTCCTCGCTCACCTCGGTTTCGGCCGACGGCGACCACCCCTCGCTGCTCGCCTGCATCCACCATCTCTCCCCGGCGGCGGCGGCGATCCTGAAGAACCGCGCCTTCTGCGCCAACCTCCTGCACGAAGACCAGAAAGCCGTCTCCGACCTCTTCGCCGGGCGCGGCCAGCCCGGCGACCATGCCGCCCGCTTCGACCGCGCTGCCTGGACGCCCGGCCCGCACCGCCAGCCCATGATCGACGGCGCCACCGCCGCCTTCGAATGTCGCCTGGCCACCGCGCTCCTGTGGGAGACGCATTACATCATCGTCGGCCGCGTCACCCATGTTGCGCTGTCCGACAGCCCCGCCGCGCTCCTCTACGGCCAGCGCGCCTATCGCCGGGCGGTTCACCTGCCGCCCGCGGACCCCTGAAAAAGGTCTCAAGAGAATAGTTGATAAAGCAACTAATTGGTGAATAGTGTATCCACGAATGAAGAAAGAGGCGGGCAACACACCCGCCCATCCAACCAGGAGAGGGAAATGACAGATACATCCGGGCTGGGCGCGAACCAGCTCAAGAAGAACTCGCTCGGCCTTCTGGCCGTGACCTTCATGGTCGTCTCGGCCGCTTCGCCGCTGACGGGGGTGGCGGGCGCCATGCCGCTCGCCTTCCTCTTGGGCAACGGCACCGGGGTTCCGGCCATGTTCATCGTCATCACCGCGCTGATGCTGGCCTTCGCGGTCGGCTACGTGGCGATGGCCAGACATGTGAAGAACGCCGGCGCCTTCTATGCCTATGCCGCGCGCGGGCTCGGTGGCCATGTCGGCGGCGCCGTGGCGATCCTCGCGCTCTTGTCCTACAACTGCATGCAGTTCGGCCTGATCGGCCTGTTCGGCGGCGTGGCCTCGGGCGTGTTCGGCGGCTTCGGCATCGTTCTGCCCTGGTGGGGCTGGAGCCTGATCGCCCTCATCCTCGTCGGCTTCCTCGGCTATCGCCAGGTCGATCTTTCGGCCAAGGTGATGATCGTTCTGGTGGCGCTGGAATATCTCATCGTGCTCGTGGTCGATTTCGCGATCCTCGGCCAGGGCGGCGCCAACGGGCTTGCCTTCCCGATGTTCGACTCCTCGGCCTTCTTCTCGGGCTCGCTGACCGCCGCCGTGCTGTTCTGCCTCGGCTGCTTCATCGGCTTCGAGGCGACGACGATCTATGCCGAAGAAGCCCGCGATCCCGACCGCACCATCCCGCGCGCGACCTATCTCTCCGTGCTGGCGATCGGCATCTTCTTCATCTTCACCACCTGGCTGATGATCGTCGGCGTCGGCGCCGAAAACCTCCTGCCCACGCTGGGTGGCATGGCCGATCCGACCGTGTTCTTCTTCGATCTCGCCGGCCAGTATGCCGGCGGAACCGTGGCGAACATCACCGGCATCCTCTTCGTGACCGGCCTCTTTGCCGCGCTCTCGGCCTTCCACAACTACATCGCCCGCTATTCCTATGTTGCCGGGCGCGACGGTCTTCTGCCTGCCGCCTTCGGCCGCACCCATGACCAGCACCTCAGCCCGCATATCGGCTCGGTGGTGCAAAGCATCGGCGCGCTCATCATCCTGGCGGTGTTTGCGGGCCTCGGCCTCGACCCGGTGCTGAACATGTTCACCTGGATCAGCCAGATCGGCACGCTTGGCGTTCTCGCCATGATGACGATCACCTCGCTCTCGGTCATGGCCTTCTTCCGCCAGCCCGGCCAGCAAGAGGGCGCGATGGCCGCGGTGATCCTGCCGCTCGTGACCGGCGTGGTGATGGCCTCGCTCTATGTCTACATCTTCGTCAACTTCGGCGATCTGACCGGCACCACCGGCGGTGCGCTCAGCTGGATCCTGCCGCTCCTGACGGTGATCGCCGCCGTGCTGGGCCATTTCATCGCAGCGGGCCTCAAGGCCCGCTCCCCCGCCCGGTTCGAGGCCATGGGCCAGAACCAGTTCTGAACCAAAGGCGCCGCGGGCCCGTCCCGCGGCGCCTCCCCCGGCCCGGCAGGGCAGGGGATTGGACTTCGCCAGCCGCGCGCCGACGCCCCGCGTCCGGCAGGCAATCGTTAAGTCCAAGTTAATCCGACTTCGCAACCCATTGATTTTGTTATATCCAGGATAGCGTCCGAGCTCGGACGCCCCCTTCCGTCCGGGGCCAAACTCCCCTATCCCAAGGGGGCAAGGATAAGGGAGGGCAGCATGATCCCGGTCAGGGGCTATCAAGGGCAGAAGGTGGCGGTCCTCGGGCTGGGCCGGTCGGGGCTGGCCACGGCCCGGGCGCTGGCCGCCGGCGGGGCCGAGGCCCTCCTGTGGGACGACAGCCCCGAAGCCCGCGCCAAGGCCGAGGCCGAGGGCTTCTCCCTGACCGACCTGACCCGCGCCACCGCCCTCGACGGGGTCGCGGCCCTCGTCACCTCCCCCGGCATCCCCCACCTCTTCCCCAGGCCCCACCCCATCATCGCCCGCGCCCTCGAGGCGGGCGTCCCCGTGGACAACGATATCGGCCTCTTCTTCCGCTCCTGGGCCACCCCCGACTGGGACCGCTTCGACACGCCCCCCCGGGCGGTCTGCATCACCGGCTCCAACGGCAAGTCCACCACGACGGCCCTGATCCACCACATCCTCCAGGTCGCCGGCCGCCCCACCCAGATGGCCGGCAACATCGGCCGCGGCGTGCTGGACATCGACCCGCCCCAGGACGGCGAGGTCGTGGTGCTGGAGCTCTCCTCCTACCAGACCGACCTCGCCCGCGCCCTGACCCCCGACGTCGCGGTCTTCACGAACCTCTCCCCCGACCACCTCGACCGCCACGGCGGCATGGGCGGCTACCTCGCCGCCAAGGCCCGCCTCTTCACCGCCGGCGGCCCCGACCGCGCCGTGATCGGCGTGGACGAGGTCGAGGGCCGCTTCCTCGCCGACCAGATCGGCCAGGGCCCGCAGGACGACCGGGTAATCCGCATCTCCTCGGGCACCAAGCTGGAAGGCTTCGGCTGGTCGGTCTTCGCCCGTAAGGGGTTCCTTTCCGAATGGCGCAAGGGCCGGCAGATGGCGTCCATCGACCTGCGCGAGGTCAAGGGTCTCCCCGGCGCCCACAACCACCAGAACGCCTGCGCCGCCTATGCCGCCTGCCGGTCCCTCGGCGTGGCACCCAAGTTGATCGAGCAGGCGCTCCACTCCTTCGCGGGCCTGCCCCACCGCAGCCAGCTGGTCGGCGAGCGGAATGGGGTCCGCTTCGTGAACGACAGCAAGGCCACAAACGTGGACGCCGCGGCCAAGGCGCTGCAGGCCTTCCCGAAGATCCGCTGGATCGCCGGTGGCCTCGGCAAGGAGGGCGGCATCGCCGCGCTGCAGCCCCTGCTGGGCGCCGTGGTGAAGGCCTATCTCATCGGCCACAGCGCCCGCGACTTCGCGCTCCAGATCGGCGAGACCCCCCACGAAATCTGCGAGACCATGGAGCGTGCCGTGGCGCGGGCGGCGGAGGAGGCGCAGCCGGGGGAGGTGGTGCTGCTGGCGCCGGCGGCGGCCAGCTTTGACCAGTATCCGAACTTCGAGAAGCGGGGCGAGGACTTCACGGCGCGGGTCAGGGCCTTGACGGGCGGCTGAACCGCCGGGCGGTTTGACATCCTGGCCGGGCCGCGTCAGCTTGCCGGCCAAAGGGAGGAGCCCATGCACGGCCGCTGCACCTGCGGAGCGATCCGCTATCACCTCAAGCATCGCCCGCTTTTCGTTCATTGCTGTCACTGTACCTGGTGCCAGCGGGAGACCGGGTCGGCCTTTGCGTTGAACGCGATGATCGAGACCGAGATGATCGAGGTCACGGGCACGCCCGACATGGTGATGACCCCGTCGAACTCGGGCCGGGGGCAGGAGATCGCGCGGTGCCCGGCCTGCAGGGTGGCGCTGTTCAGCCATTATGCCGGGGCGGGGCGGGCTTTGGCCTTTGTCCGGGTGGGCACGCTGGACGAGCCGGGGGCGCTGCCGCCGGATGTCCATATCTTTGCCGCTTCGAAGCAGGCCTGGGTCGAGTTGGACGACAGGGTGCCGGTGGTTCCGGAGTATTATGACCGGCGGGAGCTTTGGCCGCAGTGGGCGCTGGACCGTTGGCAGGCGATGAAGGACCGGGCCAGTGGAAGCTGAGGGGAGGCGTCCGAGCTCGGACGCCTTGCCGGATTCAATGATTTCAACGGGTTGTCTGGGCGTCTTAACTTGGACTTAACGATTGCGGCGTGAGGAGCGACGTTTCGTCGAAAGTTCGCTCCTATCGGCTTTCGCAGGAAGGCGCGCGTCCCGGCGGGGTTCCCTAGAGCTTCACCTCGGCGGCCAGATCGGCGAGCATTTGCGCGGAGCGGCGCAGTGCATCGGCCTCCACATCATCCAGATCGGGCAGCAGGTCGGCTGTCACGCCGGCGCGGCCGACGGCGCGGGGCAGGGAGAGCGTCGCGCCCTTCACCCCCACCACTTCGGGCGTGAGGATCGAGACCGACAGCACCGCCTGTTCGTCGCGCAGGATGGCGCGGGCGATGCGGGCAAGCCCCGCGCCGATGCCATACCAGGTGGCGCCCTTGCCTTCGATGATGCGGTAGGCCGCGCGGCGGACGCCGGCGTCGATGCGGGCCACCACCTCGTCGGTAATGGCCGCGCCCATCTGCGCCGCCGCCGCCCGGATCGGCACCGAACCGGCCTGAGCGGAGGACCAGGCGAGCACCTCGCTGTCGCCGTGTTCGCCCAGGACATAGCCGTGGATCGACTGCGGCGAGAGGTGCAGGTGCTGGCCAAGCAGGGTACGGAACCGGGCGGAATCGAGGATCGTCCCCGAACCGATGACCCGTGACGGCGGCAGGCCCGAAAGCCGCGTGGCGATGTCGGTCATGATGTCCACCGGGTTGGTGGCGATGAGCAGGATCGCGTCGGGGGCGACGCGCCGCACGGCGCCGATCACCTCGGCGAAGACCTCGGCATTGCGCGACAGAAGCGCAATGCGGGTCTCGCCCGGTTTCTGGCTGACCCCGGCGGCCAGGATCACGAGATCGGCGCCCGCCAACGCATCGTAATCCCCGGCGACGACCCGCGTGGCCGAGGCGAAAGGCACGGCATGGGAGATGTCTTCGGCCTGCGCCTGCGCAAGTGCTGGCGAGCGGTCAACCAGCACGATTTCGCCGGCGACGCCCATGAGGGCCAGGGCGTAGCCTGCGGCCGAGCCAACCATGCCCACGCCGACGATTCCGATCCGTGCTGCCATGCCGGCCCCCTTTTGCTGCAGGTGCAGGATGGCTGCCGCTGCAGCGTCAGGCAACGGCTATTCGATGTCTTCGCCGGGATCGACGCCCCAGAGCGCGTCTTCGGGGACCCAGCCCTTGTCGCCCTCGACCGAGATGCGGCACCAGCCGTTCAGACATTCGACGACCTTGCCGATCACGCCCATTTCGGCCTGGAACAGCACATCGGCCCGCAAGTCGGGTTGGGCGCGAAATTCGGCCATGTCCTGTTCGACCATCACGGTGCGGACGCCGGAGAGGAGCGAGTAATGCACCCATCCGCCTTCGCCATCGGCATCTTCAATGCGGCGCCAGTGTTCGTATTCGGCGGTGATGCGCAGCGGCATCCCGGCGCGGGTGAAGACCCAGTCGATGCGGTGCGTGAGGCCGGGGCCGCGGCGGGCATTGCCTTCGCCTGTCTTGAGCGAGACGAAGCGGGGGAGCGGCAGGTTGGTGACAGCGCCGCGCGAGGGGTCGCGCGCCGGTTCCTGCGGCTTGGCAGAAGCGGTGGGTTCGGCGGCGGGCGCGGGGGCGGCGAGCGCCACGGGTTCGGCCGGGGCGGGGGCCGAGACCTGGATGGCGGCCTTGACGGCAGGGGGAAGCTGGTCCGGTGGAGGGGTGGCCGCCACGGCCTGCGCGAGCGGGGCCGTCAGACCCTGCGTCTGTGCCTGCTGCATCATGCCAGGAAGCGTCAGCGCACAGACCACTGCCGTAGCCCCGCCTGCCGCGATCCATCGCGCCTTGCCCATGCCTCACCGCCTGTCATGTGGCGCCCTTGAGAGGGTCGCCCACTGCCGCCCATCCGGGCCGCCATGCGACACCGGACACCTCTTCCGGGGCTTGTGGATCGCCCCGCTTGCCGTCACTTTGCCATCCGAGGCCCTGAGAGGGAAGCAGGAGGAGAGCGCCGATGCCCGCACAAAGGCCGAGTGTTGTTGTTACGCGACGGTTGCCCGAGCCGGTGGAGACCCGGATGAAGGAACTGTTCAACGTCGAGCTGCGCGACGACGATACGCCGATGACCCGCGAGGACCTGGCCGCCGCCATGGCGCGGGCCGATGTTCTGGTGCCCACCATCACCGACCGCATCGATGCGGGCCTGATCGCGCAGGCCGGCGAGAAGCTGCGGCTGATCGCCAATTACGGGGCGGGCTTCGACCATATCGACGTGGCAACGGCGCGGAGCCGGGGAATCCTGGTGTCGAACACGCCCGGCGTGACCACCGAGGACACCGCCGACATGGCGATGGCGCTGATCCTGGCGGTGACGCGGCGCATTCCCGAGGGGCTGGCCCTGGTGCAATCGGGCGAATGGGCAGGCTGGGCGCCGACCGCCCTGATGGGTGGGCGCATCGCCGGGCGGCGCCTGGGCATCCTGGGCATGGGCCGCATCGGATCGGCGGTGGCGCGGCGGGCGCGGGTCTTCGGGATGCAGGTTCATTACCACAACCGCCGCCGGGTCCGGCCCGAGCTGGAAGAGGAACTGGACGCGACCTGGTGGGAAAGCCTGGACCAGATGATCGCCCGGATGGACGTGATCAGCGTGAACTGCCCGCACACGCCTTCGACCTATCATCTGTTGAACGCGCGGCGGCTGAAGCTGCTGAAGCCCTCGGCGGTGGTCGTGAACACCTCGCGCGGGGAGGTGATCGACGAGAACGCCCTGACGCGGGGCCTGCGCGCGGGCGAGATCGCCGGGGCGGGGCTGGACGTGTACGAGCACGGCAAGGAGATCAATCCCCGACTGCGCGAGCTGCCGAATGTCGTGCTGTTGCCGCATATGGGGTCGGCCACGGTCGAGGGCCGGCTGGAGATGGGCGAGAAGGTGATCATCAACATCAAGACCTTCGCCGACGGGCACCGTCCGCCGGATCAGGTCGTGCCCTCGATGCTGTAGCGCGTGGCCGCGCGGGCCAGACGGGCATGATGCGGAAAGACGTTCTCGTCCTTGGGGCATTTGCGGCCTATTTCGCCGCCCATGCGGCCCTGCGCACCTGGGCGGGCGGCGGGCTGGAGGTGGACGAGGGCGAGATGCTGGTGCTGGGGCGGCGCTGGCAATGGGGCTATGGCCCGCAGTTCCCGCTGTACAACTGGATGCAGGCGGCTTCCTTCGCGCTGTTCGGACCGACGACGCTGGGGCTTGCCGCGCTGAAGAACCTGGTGCTGTGGATTTCGGTTGCGGGGCTCTATCTGGGCCTTCGGCGGGTACATGCCTTGCCGGTGGCTTTGGCGGGGGCGCTGACGCTGGCGCTGTTGCCGAACGTGGTGTGGGAATTCCAGCGCGCGTCGTCCCATTCGATCGTGCTTCTGGCGGGGGTGTGCTGGACCGTCTGGGCGGTGATGGGCGTGTTGGCGCGGGGGGCGCGGCGCGACTGGGTGCTGCTGGGGCTGGTGGTCGGGCTGGGAGGGCTGACCAAGGCGAATTACTGGCTGGTGCCGGTGGTGCTGGCCGCGGTGCTGGCGCTTGGGCGGCCGCCCTTGCCCGACCTGCCGCGCCGGTCGGTCTGGCCTGGGCTTGCGGTGGCCGGCCTGGTGGCGGTGGCGATCCTGGCCTGGCCGTACCTTTGGATGCTGGAGCATCCGGATCTGACGATGGCCTCGACCGGCAAGGCGTTCCGCAGCGAGTTCGGACTGGTGCCGGGCCTGGAGGGTCTGGCCGAGGCGGCGGTGGGCACGGTGGCGGGGCTGTTGCCGGTGGGGCTGGCGGCCTGGATGCTGGCGCGGGGCCGGGCGGTGCCGGCGGGGCCGGACTGGCCGGGGCGGCTGTTGGTGGCGGCGGGGATCGCGGGGCTGGGGCTGAGCGCGGTGGCGATCCTGGTGGCGGGGGCGACGGAGGTGGAATCGCGCTGGCTGGTGCCGGCCTATGTGCTGCTGGCGGCCGGCCTGATGGTGCAGGCTGCACGGCGGGCGACGCCGGCGGGGCTGCGGCGGCTTTGGGTGGCCTGCGGGGTGATCGGGGCGCTGACGCTTGGCGGCATGGCCAACCACCGGCTGTCGGCGCCGGGGACCGGGATGATCGATTTCGCGCCGCTGGCCGAGGCGGTGGACCGGATGGCGCCGGATGTGGTGATGGCGGATTACCACATCGGCGGGAACCTGGTGCTGCTGCGGCCCGGATTGGCGGTGCTGGCGCCCTTGGCCGGGGCGGTGCCGCCGGAGGCGCGGCGGGTGCTGGTCCTGACGCGGGGCGGGGCGGTGCCGGATCCGGTGACGGCTTTCGCGCTGCGCGGGCTTGAGCCGCCGCCCGAGGCGGCGGGGCGCGTGGTCGAGACGGTGGCGCTGCCCTATCTGAGGCCGGTGGAGGAGCGGTTCGAGGTCGGGGCGATGCTGCTGCCGGAGGTGGCGCTTAGCCTGGCGCGCTGAGGGGGCGGGCGGCGGAGGCGCGGATCAGGGCGGCAATGCCCTGCAATTGCCGGGCAAGGGGGGTGGAGTTCCGCCAGACCATGCCCACGGTGCGCGAGGGGCGGGGGCTGTCGAAGCGCTGCACCGCCACGTCGGCCGAGCGGGTTTCCACCGCGACGGCCATGTCGGGGATCAGCGTCACGCCGATGCCGGCGCCGACCATCTGGACCAGGGTGGAGAGCGAGCTGCCGTCGAGGAGTTCGCGGGGGGGCGCGGGCTGCATGTTGCAGAAGGAGAGCGCCTGGTCGCGGAAGCAGTGGCCTTCTTCCAGCAGGAGGAGCCGCATCTCGCGCAGGCCCTCGCGGTCGGGGACGGGGAGGGCCGCCTCATGCGCGGGACGGACGAGGACAAAATCCTCGGAGAAGAGCGCAACCTCGGTCAGCGCGGGTTCCGAGACGGGCAGGGCCACGACGGCGGTGTCGAGCCGGCCGTCGAGCAGTTCCTGGATCAGTTTGGGCGTGACCGTCTCGCGCACATGGATGTCCAGCTCGGGGTGGTTCCGTGTCAGGTCGGCGATGATGCGGGGCAGGAGATAGGGGGCCACGGTGGGGATGATGCCGATGCGTAGGCGGCCGAGAAGCCTGTCGCGCGCGGCGCGGGCCATGTCGCCCAATTCGTCCACCTGCGCCAGGATGGCGCGGACACGGGGGGCAAACTCCTCGCCGAAGCTGGTCAGCCGCACCTGCCGCGCGCTGCGTTCAAAGAGGGGGGCGCCCAGGTCTTCTTCCAGCTCGCGGATCTGCATGGAAAGGGCAGGTTGTGACACGGCGCTGGCTTCGGCCGCGCGGCCGAAATGGCCGTGGCGGGCGAGCGCCTCGAAATAGCGGAGCTGGCGGAGGGTGAGCGCGTTCATAAGGGCATCTTATGAAGGTGATCAGGAAATACAACTTCTTCTAATCGCTCTCACTTGCTAGAACAGGGCATCGGCACTGAGACTCGCAGATTGCCGGCCTTTGGCCGGGCCTGCGCCGTTTTCCGTGCATTGGTCAGGATAGGGAGAAGGAAATGGACGGAAACGACGTCGGAGCCGGCAAATGCCCGGTGTTGCATGGCGCCCTGACGACGCCTGCGATGCGGTCGAACCGTGACTGGTGGCCGAACCAGCTGAACCTGCGCATCCTGCACCAACATTCGGCGCTGTCGAACCCGATGGACCCGGAGTTCAACTATGCCGAAGCGTTCAAGAAGCTGGACCTGGATGCGGTGAAGGCCGATCTTCGGGCGCTGATGACCGAAAGCCAGGATTGGTGGCCGGCGGACTTTGGCCACTATGGGCCTTTGTTCATCCGCATGGCCTGGCACTCGGCCGGGACCTATCGCGTGGGCGACGGGCGCGGCGGCGCCGGTGGCGGGCAGCAGCGGTTCGCACCCCTGAACTCCTGGCCGGACAATGCCAACCTGGACAAGGCGCGTCGGCTTCTGTGGCCGATCAAGCAGAAGTACGGCAACAGCCTGTCCTGGGCCGACCTGATGATTCTGGCGGGCAACGTCGCGCTGGAAAGCATGGGCTTCAAGACATTCGGTTTCGGTGGCGGCCGAGCCGACACCTGGGAGCCGGAGGAGGACGTGAACTGGGGCGCCGAGGACAAGTGGCTGATCGCCTCGAACGACCCGGCGAACAAGCACAGCCGCTATTCGGGCGACCGCGACCTGGAAAATCCGCTGGCCGCCGTGCAGATGGGGCTGATCTACGTCAATCCGGAAGGCCCGGACGGCAACCCCGACCCGCTCGCCGCGGCGAAGGACATCCGCGAAACCTTCGCCCGCATGGCGATGAATGACGAGGAAACCGTCGCGCTGATCGCCGGGGGCCATACCTTCGGCAAGACACACGGCGCGGGCGATGCTGCACTGGTCGGTCGCGAGCCGGAGGCCAACCCGATCGAGGCACAGGGCCTGGGCTGGTTCTCGAGCTATGGTTCGGGCAAGGGCGGCGACGCTATCACCTCGGGCCTGGAAGTGACCTGGACCACCACGCCGACGCGGTGGAGCAACAACTTCTTCTGGAACCTGTTCGGCTATGAGTGGGAACTGACCAAGAGTCCCGCCGGCGCGCATCAGTGGCGGCCTAAGGCAGGGATGGGTGCGAACACCGTGCCGGATGCGCATGACCCCAACAAGCGGCATCAGCCCACCATGCTGACCACCGACCTTGCCCTGCGGATGGACCCGGACTACGAAAAGATCTCGCGCCGGTTCCTGGAGAACCCGGACCAGTTCGCCGATGCCTTCGCGCGGGCCTGGTTCAAGCTGACCCACCGCGACATGGGGCCGAAGGTTCGGTACCTGGGGCCGGAAGTGCCGGCCGAAGACCTGATCTGGCAGGACCCGATCCCGGCGCGCGACCATGCGCTGATCGATGACGCCGATATCGCGGCGCTGAAGGCGGAAATCCTCGGCTCGGGCCTGACCGTGGCCGAGCTGGTTTCGACCGCCTGGGCTTCGGCTTCGACCTTCCGTGGTTCGGACAAGCGGGGCGGGGCCAATGGCGCGCGCATCCGGCTGGCGCCGCAGAAGGACTGGGAGGTGAACCAGCCCGAGCAACTGGCAAAGGTACTGGGCGTGCTGGAGGCGATCCAGGCCGGGTTCAATGCGCGGGCGACCGGGGGCAAGAAGGTCTCGATAGCGGACCTGATCGTCCTGGGTGGCACCGCGGCGGTGGAGGCGGCGGCCAAGGCGGCGGGGCATCCCGTTGAGGTGGCCTTTGCGCCGGGCCGCATGGACGCGAGCCAGGAGCAGACCGATGTGGCGAGCTTTGCCGTGCTGGAGCCGGTGGCGGACGGGTTCCGCAACTATGAGAAGCAGCCCTATGCGGTGGGGGCGGAAGAGCTGCTGCTGGACCGGGCACAGCTTCTGACGCTGACCGCGCCTGAAATGACCGTGCTGATCGGCGGGCTGCGCGTGCTGGGCGCCAACGCGGGCGGTTCGGCTGCCGGGGTCTTCACCGACCAGCCGGGCGTGTTGAGCACCGACTTCTTCGTGAACCTGACAGACATGGGGAACGAGTGGGTGGCGACCGATGCGGCCGGGCGGAGCTTTGACATCCGCGACCGCGAGACCAAGGCGGTGAAATGGACGGCGACGCGGGCGGACCTGGTGTTCGGGTCCAACTCGCAGCTGCGGGCCATCGCCGAGGTCTGGGGCGCCAAGGGGGCCGAGGCGGGCTTTGTGCGCGCCTTTGCCAAAGCCTGGACGAAAGTGATGAACCTGGACCGCTTCGACCTGGCCTGAAGCGGGGCAGGGTCGGGGAGGCGTCCGAGCTCGGACGCCTCCTTGAGTTTTTGCAGAACAATGGGTTGCGCGGTCGGGTGTTTCGGCGGGGCGTTGCTCTGTTCCCGGCGCCAGAGGTCAGCCGAGAGCGGCGACCTGGGGTTCCGCCGCTTCCGCCAGAACCAGTGCGGCACCGCCCGAGGCCATGGCCTGAGCCACGTCGGTCGGCGGCGGCCTGTCGGTGACCACCTCGTCCAGTAGATCGAAGCCGCCCACGCGGATGAAGCCGCGGCGGCCGAACTTGCTGGCATCGGTCAGCACGGCACGGCGCGCGCCGCAGCCCAGGGCGACGCGGGCAAACTCGGCCTCGTGCAGGTCGAAATCCATCACGCCCCCCGCATCCACCGCGCCGGCCGAGATGATGGAATGTTCCACGGTGAAATCGCGGATGAAGGCGAGGGCCGAGGCGCCGAGGGCGGCGCCGGAATCGCCGCGCAACTCTCCCCCCGCCATGAAGACGCGGTTGCCGTTCACGGTGGCGAGTGTCCGCGCCACGTCGGAGGAGTTGGTGACGACCGTCAGGCGGCGGTGGCCCAGAAGCTCACGCGCGAGGAAGCTGGTGGTGGTGCCGGTGTCGAGCATGAGCGAGGCGCCATCGGCGATGCGCTGTGCCATGGCGCGGGCGATGCGGCGCTTTGCTTCGGCATTTTCGCGCATCCGCCGGTCGAACGGGGCTTCGCCCATCTGGCCGGCCAGGCCCACGGCGCCGTGGACGCGGACGGCGGCGCCGGTATCGACCAGAGCGCGGATGTCGCGGCGGACGGTTTCGGTGGAGACGCCCAGTTCCTGCGAAAGTGCTGTCACACTGAGCGAGCCGCGCCCTTCGAGAAGCTTGAGAATCGCCCCGTGGCGCTTGGAAGACATGACTGGAACGTGACCGGTTCTGTGACTTGATGCGCGATACTGACCGAATTCGGGGGAAGATTCAAATCAGCGGTCACGAAAACCACAAAATACCCCGAATCCCGTTGACAGGTCGGTCAGAGCGGCGCGTAATTCGGGAAAGAGGAGAAGGCGCGCAGATGCGCCCGAAGGACGACCGGGTGGGCCGTTCCGGCCTGTTCAACAGCTGGGGGTTACCGATGCGCTCTTCCTTGCCGCTTGCTGCGGTTCTTTCCCTTTCCACCGCCTTTGCCGCCCTGGCGCAGGAAAGCGCCGATCCGATCAAGCTGACGCTGCACGACTGGACGGGGCAGCTGATCACGACGACCATGATGGGCGAGGTGCTGAAGAAGGCGGGCTATAACGTCGAATATGTCCAGGCAGATTACCTGGCCCAGTTTGCCGGGCTGGAAACCGGCGACCTGGATGTGGCGATGGAGATGTGGGAGACGACCGGCCGCGAGGCGATGGATGCGGCGGTGGCCACGGGCGGGGTCGAGGTCTTTGGGCCGACCGGCATGAAGGCCAAGGAAGAGTGGTGGTATCCGGCCTACATGAAGGAGAAATGCCCCGGCCTGCCCAACTGGGAGGCGCTGAAAGACCCGGCCTGTGCCGAGGCCTTTGCCACGCCGGAAACTGCGCCGAAGGGGCGCTATCTGGGCGGGCCGGTCACCTGGGGCGGCTTTGACGAGGAGCGGATCGAGGCGCTGGATCTGCCCTTCGAGGTGATCCATGCCGGCACCGATGCCGCGCTGTTCGCCGAGCTGGAAAGTGCTTACCAGCGCGAGGCGCCGGTCATGCTGTGGATCTATGCGCCGCACTGGGCGCCGGCGAAGTACAAGGGCGAGTGGGTCGAGTTCCCCGAATACACGGCGGAGTGCTACACCGACCCCGCCTGGGGATCGAACCCCGACGCCACGCATGATTGCGGCAAGCCCTTCGGCGAGATCTGGAAGGTCGGCTGGGTGGGCGTGAAGGACAAATGGCCGGGCGCGTACAACGCGATCAAGGCCTTCACCATCGACAACGATACGATGGGCGCGCTGATCACCGAGGTCGATCTGAACGGCAAGACGGTGGATGCCGTGGTGGGTGAATGGATGGCGGCCAACGAGGCGGTCTGGAAGCCCTGGATCGGTCAGTGACGCGACGCTTTCGGCCGATCAGATGACGGACGCCCCGGAAACTCTGGTCTGCCGCAATGTCTGGAAGATCTTCGGAGCCCGCGCCGAAGAAAGGCTGGCCGCGCTGGATCATGTCCCCGATCTGGCGCGGCTGGCCGAGCTGGGCCTTGTGGCCGCGGTGCGTGGCGTGGACCTGTCGGTGCGGCGGGGCGAGATTTTCGTCATCATGGGGCTTTCTGGGTCGGGCAAATCGACCCTGGTGCGGTGCCTGTCGCGGCTGATCGAGCCGACGCGGGGCGAGGTGCTGTTCGAGGGGCATGATCTGCTGAAGGCCAGCGAGGCCGAGATGACGCAAATCCGGCGTCACAAGATGGGCATGGTTTTCCAGAACTTTGCCCTTTTGCCGCATCTGAGCGTGCTGGAAAACGTGGCCTTTCCGCTGGAGGTGCAGGGCGTGGCGCGCGCGGTGCGCGAGGCGAGGGCGCGCGAGATGGTGGCGCTGGTCGGGCTGGCCGGACGCGAGGCGGCCTATCCGCGCCAATTGTCTGGCGGGCAGCAGCAGCGGGTGGGCATCGCCCGGTCGCTGGCGGGCAAGCCGGAACTGTGGTTCCTGGACGAGCCGTTTTCGGCGCTGGACCCGCTGATCCGCCGCGAGTTGCAGGACGAGTTCCTGCGCCTGCAATCGCGGCTGAAGAAGACCATCGTCTTCATCACCCATGATTTCGACGAGGCGATCCGGTTGGCGGATCGCATTGCCATCATGAAGGATGGGGCGGTCGAGCAATGCGGCACGCCCGAGGAGCTGGTGCTGAGCCCGGCCACGGATTACGTGCGCGAGTTCACGCGGGGCGTGGCCAAGGCCAAGGTGGTGCGTCTGGGGTCGCTGGCAGGGCCGGGCGAGGCGGCGGGGCCGCGACTGCCCGCGCGGATGACCGTGGCCGAGGCGGGGCCGGCCTTTCTGGCCGGGGCGGAAACGGTGACGGTCGAGGAGGATGGCGCACCGCGTGGCGTGGTTGCGCGCGAGGCGGTGGTGCGGATCCTTCTGGGAGGCGAGGCATGAGCGCGTTCGTCCGGGTGCCCCCCTCCCCCGACCCCTCCCCACGAGGGGGAGGGGAGGGCGCAGTACCCGCCGTTTGCGTGGGGGACATGGCGTGAGCGCGCTGGCGACTTCCTGGCCCTTGCGGCTGGATGGGCGCTGGCTTTGGGCGGCGGCGTTGCTGCTGGCGGCGGCGATCTGGCTTTGGGGCGCGAGCCTGATGCCCTGGGCCTTCGACTATCCCAAGGCCTGGCGGATTCCCGCGGCGCGCTGGATCGGCGGGTTCGTCACCTGGCTGACCAAGGAGGCGGCGCTTGGCCCGGTCGCCTTTTCCGACATGACACGCGGCATCGCGGCGGTGGTGGAGGCGCCCTACCGGCTGGTGCATGGCGTGCTGGCGACAGGCTGGGTGCGGGCGGAGGCCGGCACGACGGTGGTGCTGGTGCCACCGCTGGCCTGGGTGGCGGTGATCGGCATCGTGGCGCTGATGGGGCTATGGGCCGGGGGCTGGGGGCTGGCCCTGCTGATGGCGGCCTGTTTCGGCTTTGTCGCGGTTTTCGGGCAATGGGGCTCGGCCATGGTGACGCTGGCCTCGATCCTGGTGGCGGTGCCGATCGGGGTGGCGGGCGGGCTGATGCTGGGCGTGCTGGCCTTTCGACATGCCTGGTTCGAAAGGGCGCTGCGCCCCTTCCTGGACCTGATGCAGACCATGCCAGTCTTTGCCTATCTGGTGCCGATCCTGATCCTGTTCGGCTTTGGCCCCACGGCGGCGGTGATCGCCACGCTGATCTATGCCATGCCGCCGATGACGCGGCTGACCACGCTGGCGCTGGCCCGCGTGCCCTCGGAAACCCATGACCTGGCGCGGATGGTGGGCTGCACTCCGCGCCAGACGCTGTGGCGTGTGCTGGTGCCCTCGGCGCGCGAGGCGCTGATGGTGGGGGTGAACCAGGTGATCATGCTGTCGCTGAACATGGTGATCATCGCCTCGATGATCGGCGCGGGGGGGCTGGGCTTCGATGTGCTGACGGCGCTCAGGCGGCTGGATTTCGGCGCGGGGCTGGAGGCGGGGCTGGCCATCGTGGCGCTTGCCATCGCGCTGGACCGGCTGAGCCAGGCGGTGGCGCACAAGGCGGCGGGGGTGGAGCGGCAGGGCGGCTGGGTGGCGCGACATCCCTACCTTGCCTCGGGTCTTGCGCTGGTGGTCGGGACTTTCGTGCTGGGGCTTCTGGTGCCGGCGGTGCAGAGCTATCCCGAAGGTGCGCGGCTTTCGACCAGCGCCTTCTGGGCGGCGGCAGTGGAGTGGATCAACGTCACCTTCTTCGACACGTTCGAGGCGATCAAGACGGCGGCGCTGACCTGGGTGCTGGTGCCGGTGAAACGGTTCCTGACCGGGCTGCCCTGGGTTGTGGTGGTGGGGCTTCTGGGGCTGGCCGGGTGGCGGCTGGGGGGCTGGCGGCTGGGGCTTCTGTGCGCGGCGCTGTCCTTCCTGATTGCGGCGACAGGGCAGTGGGAGAAGGCGATGATCACCGTCTATCTCTGCGGCATCTCCAGCCTGATCGCCATGGCGATCGGCCTGCCCATCGGCATCCTGGTGGCCGAGCGCGAGCGGCTGTGGGGGGTGACCCGGGTGGTGATCGACACGCTGCAGACGCTGCCCTCGTTCGTCTATCTCATGCCGGTGGTGATGCTGTTCCGGGTGGGGGATTTCACCGCAATGATCGCGGTGGTGGCCTTCGCTCTGGTGGCGTCGATCCGCTATACCGTGCTGGGGTTGCAGGGCGTTGACCCGCGGCTGATCGAGGCGGGGCGCGCTATGGGCTGCACCGACTGGCAGGTGCTGACGCGCATCCGGCTGCCGCTGGCCTTGCCCGAGATTCTGCTGGGGCTGAACCAGACGATCATGTTCGCGCTGTCGATGCTGGTGATCACTGCGCTGGTGGGCACGCGCGACCTGGGGCAGGACGTGTACATCGCGCTGACCAAGGCCAATCCGGGCAACGGGCTGGTGGCGGGGCTGGCCATTGCCTTCATCGCCATCATCGCCGACCGGCTTCTGGCCGCCGCAGCGCGGGCGGAACGCGAAAAGCTGGGGCTGGCATGAGCGTTCCCGACCATATCGCGGCACTGCCCTGCTGGGCGGGGACTGTGACGGCCGAGCCGCTGCACGGCGGACTTTCCAACGAAAGCTGGAAAGTGACGGACGAGCGGGGCGCGCATGTGGTGCGGTTCGGTCGGGACTTTCCGTTCCACCATGTGGACCGGGCGCGCGAGGCGATGACGGCGCGGGCGGCGCATGACGCGGGCTTTGGCCCGGCGCTGGAATATGCGGCGCCGGGGGTCAGCGTGGTGGCCTTTGTCGCGGGGCGGACCTGGGGGGCGGCGGATCTGGCTGCGGCGCCCGACCGGGTGGGGCGGCTGATCCGGTCCTTTCACGACACGATGGCGCGGCATGTCAGCGGCGCGGCCTTTCTCTTCTGGCCGTTTCATGTTGTGCGCGATTATGCCCGTACGATTGCCCAGGGCGGCAGCCCGTTCAGCGAGGGCTTGCCGGGCTGGATGGAGCTGAACGAGACACTGGAGGCGGTGCAGGTGCCCTTGCCCATCGTCTTTGGCCACCATGACCTGTTGCCCGCGAATTTCCTGGATGACGGCGCGCGGCTCTGGCTGATCGACTATGAATACGCGGGTTTCGGCACTTGCCTGTTCGATCTGGCGGGGGCGGCGTCCAATGCCGGGATGGGGCGCGAGGCGACCGAGGCGCTGCTGCTGGCCTATCTGGGCGCCCCTCCCGATCCGGCCTTTCGCCGAGCCTTCGACGCCATGGCCTGCGCCAGCCTTCTGCGTGAGGCGCTGTGGGCCATGGTGAGCGACCTGCATCTGAACGCGCCGGGGGCGGATTACCGCGCCTATGCGGAAGAGAACCTCGACCGGCTGGCTGCGGCCGTGTCGCATTTCAACACGACCTACGGGACCGACCTGCCATGACCCTGCCCACCCATGCCCAAGTGATTGTGATCGGTGGCGGCATCATCGGCTGTTCGACCGCCTACCACCTGGCGCGCGATCACAAGGCGGATGTGCTGCTCTTGGAGCAGGGCAAGATCACCAGCGGATCGACCTGGCATGCGGCGGGGCTGGTGGGGCAGCTTCGGTCTTCGGCCTCGATCACGCGGGTGCTGAAGTATTCGGTGGAGCTTTACAAGGGGCTGGCGGCCGAGACGGGGCTGGACACCGGCTGGAAGATGACCGGCTGTCTGCGGCTGGCGACCAATGCCGACCGCTGGACCGAGTTCCGGCGACTGGCGACCACGGCGAAGAGCTTCGGGATGGAGATGCATCTGGTCTCGCCGGCCGAGGTCAAGCGGATGTGGCCGCTGATGGATGTGTCGGATCTGGTGGGGGCAAGCTGGTTGCCCACGGACGGGCAGGCGAGCCCTTCGGACATCACCCAGTCGCTGGCCAAGG
Organism: Neotabrizicola shimadae; assembly: GCF_019623905.1. Lineage (NCBI taxonomy): Bacteria > Pseudomonadati > Pseudomonadota > Alphaproteobacteria > Rhodobacterales > Paracoccaceae > Neotabrizicola > Neotabrizicola shimadae. Next base: position 412,658 of record NZ_CP069370.1, read on the forward strand.
GCGCGCGGATGCATGGGGCGCGGATCGTGGAGGGCGTGACCGTCACGGGGTTCGTGATGGACGGGCGCCGCATCACCCATGTCGAGACGGACCAGGGCGTGATTGCCTGCGAGAAGGTGGTGAACTGCGGCGGCATGTGGGCGCGGCAGATCGGCGCCAAGGCCGGTGTGACGGTGCCGCTGCATCCGGTGAAGCACCAGTACATCGTGACCGAGCGGATCGAGGGGCTGTCGCCCGATGCGCCCACGCTGCGCGACCCGGACCGGCGGACCTATTTCAAGGAAGAGGTCGGCGGGCTGGTGATGGGCGGCTATGAGCCCGATCCGCAGGGTTGGGTGACGGGGGACATTCCGGCGAACTGGGAGTTCCGGCTGTTCGACGACGACTACGACCATTTCGCGCAGCACCTGGTGCAGGCGGTGGAGCGCGTGCCGGCGCTGGCCGAGGTGGGCGTGAAGCAGATGATCAATGGTGCGGAAAGTTTCACGCCGGACGGGAATTTCATCCTTGGACCGGCCCCGGAATGTTCGAACATGTATATCGGCGCCGGGTTCAACGCCTTTGGCATCGCGAGTGGAGGCGGGGCGGGATGGGTGCTGGCCGACTGGGTGATGCGGGGCGAGGCGCCGCTGGATCTGTGGGCGGTGGATATCCGGCGCTTTTCCGGCCTGCACCGTGACCGCGACTGGGTGGCGGAGCGGACGCTGGAAGCCTATGGCAAGCACTACACCGTGGCCTACCCCCACGAGGAATATGAGAGCGGGCGGCCGCGCATCGTGTCGCCACTTTTTGACCGGCTGAAGGCGCGGCGGGCGGTGTTCGGGTCCAAGCTCGGCTGGGAGCGGCCCAACTGGTTTGCGCCCGAAGGGATGGAGGCACGCGACCGCTATTCCATGGGGCGCCAGAACTGGTTTGGCCCAGTGGGCGAGGAACATGCCCATGTGCGCGAGAAGGTCGGGTTGTTCGATCAGTCCTCTTTTGCGAAATACGAACTCAGCGGGCCGGGTGCGGCGGAGGCGCTGGAGGCGATCTGCGCCAACCGGGTGGCGCGCGAGGTGGGACGGCTGACCTATACGCAGCTTCTGAACTCGCGCGGGGGGATCGAGGCCGATCTGACGGTGGCGCGGCTGGCCGAGGACAAGTTCTACATCGTCACCGGGACGGGGTTCCGCACCCATGATTTCGGCTGGATCGCGGATCACCTGCCGGGAACTGGTGTCCGGTTCGAGGATGTGACCGAGGGCTGGGGCACGCTGTCCTTGATGGGGCCGATGGCGCGCGAGGTGCTGGCCAAGGTGTCGGCCGAGGATGTGTCGAACGCGGCCTTCCCCTTTGGCCATGTACGCTCGCTGACGCTGGCCGGTGTGCCCGTGCGGGCGCTGCGCGTGACCTATGTGGGCGAACTGGGCTGGGAGCTGCATGTGCCGCTGTCTGAGACGGGCGCGGTGTTCGACGCGCTGATGGCTGCAGAGCCGGCCTTGCGGCCGGTGGGGTATCGCGCGCTGGAGTCCTTGCGGCTGGAGAAGGGCTATCGCGCCTGGGCTTCGGACATCACCCCCAACGACACGCCGTTCGAGGCGGGGCTGGGCTGGGCGGTGAAGATGAAGGGCAACACATCTTTCCTGGGCCGCACGGCGCTGGAAGCGGTGGTGGGCCAGCCGCTGAAGCGCCGGCTAATGGGCTTTAGCGTGGCCGATCCGGCGGCGGTGCTGGTGGGGCGCGAGACCATCCTGCGGGATGGGGTGGCGGTGGGCTACCTGACCTCGGGCGGATATGGCTACACCGCGGGGCGGAACATCGGCTTTGGCTATCTGCGCCATGCCGAGGGGGTCAGCGACGACTGGCTGACCGCAGGGCGGTACGAGCTGGTGGTGGCGGATGAGGTCTTTGCGGCAGAGCTGGCGCCGCGGCCGCTGTATGACCCGGAGGGGCTGCGAATCCGCGCGTAAGGGGATTCTGCGGTGCCTCCCGATTGGGCGGCTTGCCTGCACAGTGGGCGAACTGTGGCGTATTCTGTTTGACCGGTGGCTGAGTCAGGTGCAGCGGGCGCGCGGGAGCGGGCTGTGGTTGACATGGTGCCCGGGTCGAGACGCGCCCGGACCGTTGTGGGCGGGATGGAGGATTCGCGATGCTGCCCCTGATGCTGACCCTGCCGGCCCTGCGCGCGGCCTATGCCGAAGGTGCGACGCCCCTGGACGTGATCGAGGAGGTGATCGCCCGGAGGGCGGCGCTGGCCGATCCGGCGGTGTTCATCTCGACCGTGGCCGACGACGATCTGCGTGAGGCGGCGCGCGCCGTGATGGCAGAGGGGCCGGAGGGCAAACCCCTGTGGGGCGTGCCCTTCGCGGTCAAGGACAACATCGACGTGGCGGGGCTGCCGACCACGGCGGCCTGCCCGGCCTTTGCCTATGACCCCGCGGCGGATGCGGCGGTGGTCGCGCGGCTGCGCGCGGCGGGGGCGATCGTCGTCGGCAAGACCAACCTGGACCAGTTTGCCACCGGGCTGAACGGCACGCGGTCGCCCTATGGCGCGCCGCGGTCGGTGTTCAACGCGGACTATGTCTCGGGCGGGTCGTCCTCGGGGTCTGCGGTGGCGGTGGCGGCGGGGCTATGCTGCTTTGCGCTTGGGACGGACACGGCGGGGTCAGGGCGGGTGCCGGCGGCGTTCAACAACCTGGTCGGGATCAAGCCGACGCCGGGACGGGTGCCGAATACGGGCGTGGTTCCGGCCTGTCGGTCGGTGGATGTGGTGACGGTCTTTGCCGGATCGGTGGAAGACGGCGTGGCGGTGCGCCGCGTGATGGACGGGCCGGACGCGGGCGATCCCTTCTCGCGCCAGACGGTGCCGGCGCCGCTGCCGCCGCGGCCGCGGATCGGTGTGCTGGCGGGGGCGGAGCGCGAGTTCTACGGCAATGCCGAGGTCGAGGCGCTGTATGACGCGGCGATTGCGCGGGCCGAGGCATTGGGCGCGGTGGTGGTGCCCTTCGACTATGCGCCGTTCCGCGAGGCGGCGGCGCTTCTGTACGACGGGCCCTGGGTGGCGGAGCGGCTGGCGGCGGTGGAAGGGTTCCTGGAGACCAACGCCGAGGATTTCGACCCGACGGTTCGCAAGATCATCGAGGGCGCGAAGGGCAAGACGGCGGTGGAGGCGTTCCGCGGGCGCTACCGGCTGGAAGAATTGCGCAAGGCGGTCGCGCCGGTCTGGGAGGCGGTGGACATGCTTCTGCTTCCGACCGCGCCCACCACGCATACCGTGGCCGACATGCTGGCCGATCCGGTGGCGAAGAACAGCCAGTTCGGGCGCTACACCAACTTTGCCAACCTTCTGGGCTATGCCGCGATTGCCGTGCCGGCGGGGTTCGGGGCGTCCGGCCTGCCGGGTGGGGTGACGCTGGTGGGGCCGGCCTTCAGCGACGATGCGCTGGCGCCCTTTGCCGCGGCGATGCATGCGGCGGCGGGCTGCGGCATGGGGAAAGACCGGGCGGCGGAAGTGCCGCCCGCGCCGGTGCCGGGCGTGCCAGAGGGGATGCTGGCGATCTGCGTGGTGGGCGCGCATCTGACGGGGATGCCCTTGAACCGCGAGTTGACCGGGCCAGGCGGGTTTCTGCTGCGCGAGGCGCGGACGGCTCCGGGGTACCGGCTGTATGCGCTGGCCGGGACGGTGCCGCCCAAGCCTGGCATGGTGTTCGAGCCAGGCTTCCAGGGACCGGGGTTGGCGGTGGAGGTCTGGGCCCTGCCGGCGGCGGCCTTCGGCGCCTTTGTCGCGGCGATTCCGGCGCCCTTGGGCGTGGGCAAGGTCACGCTGGAGGATGGCGCGCAGGTGACGGGCTTCCTGTGCGAGGCCCATGCGCTGGCCGGGGCGGAAGAGATCACCCGGTTTGGCGGCTGGCGGGCCTATCGGGCGGCTCAGTCGTAGCGGGCGTCCAGCGCGCGCGCGATCTGGGCCGCGAACTTGGCCGCCGCCACCGGCAGGGTGCGGCCGCGCAGCTGGCACAGATAGAGCCGCCCTTCGGGCACGTCGCGAGGATCGAGAGGGCGGGAGACGATGCCCTCGGGTCCGGCATCGGGCGGGAGGCCGATGGGGATCTGGAACGAGATGAGCGGTTCCTGCACCGGGTAGCGGCGCAGGAATTCGAAGTGGTCGGCGTCGATGGCGACGCGGAGCGAAACCGAGGATTTTACCAGCGCAAGGTCGATCAGGTGCCGGACGCCGTATTGCGCGGTGGGCAGGGCGACGGGCCAGGCGGCGCAGTCGCGCAGGCGCAGGCTGTCGCGCGCCGCAAGCGGATGGTCGGCGGCCATGACGGCGTGGACGGTCTGGCGGGCCGATCCGAGGATTTGCACGTCGGACAGCCGCACCGGCTCGAAGATCAGGGCGAGATCGGCATCGTGATCGACCAGCGCCGCCTCGGCGGCGGTGCGGTCGCGGACGCGGACCGAGAAGGTGACGCCCGGATGGTCGCGGCGGTAGGTGCCGATCTGTTCGGGCAGGAAATAGGGCAGGAAGGCCTGGGAGCAGGCGATGGCCACATGGCCGCGCCGCTCGCCCGCAAGGTCGGCGATCTGGCTTTTCAGCTTTTCGAAGTCGGCCGCCTGGCTGCGCAGGTGATGGATCAGAAGTTCCCCAGCCGTGGACAGGCGCACGCCGCGCGGCAGGCGTTCGAAGATCGGCACGCCGAGTTCTTCTTCCAGCGCAAGGACGCGGCGGTTCAGTGCGGTGGAGGTCAGCGCCATGCCTTCGGCCGCCTTGCGGATGGAGCCGGCGCGGGCGACGGCCTCGACGAACTGCAGGGGGGTGAGTTGGCGCATGGGCGATCCAGTGCTGCAAATCATGCAGCGCAATGCTGCGAAGTTAGCAGACGACAGCATCGGTGCGATGCGCAAGTGTTTTCACAACGAGTCGATGCCGCACCGCAGCGCGACCTTCCCGGCAAGGAGAGCCACATGACGCAACCGTTCAAGACCGTGACCCGCCGCCGCCTGTTGCAGGGCGCGGCTGCCCTTTCAGGCGCGACGATGATTTCGGGCCTGCCCTTTGCGGCGCGGGCTGCCGGGCCGATCACCGTAGGCTTCATCTATGTCGGCCCGCGCGACGACTTTGGCTACAACCAGGCCCATGCCGAAGGCGCGGCCGCGGTAAAGGCCATGGAGGGCGTCACCGTCATCGAGGAGGAGAATGTCCCCGAGACCATCGACGTACAGAAGACGATGGAATCCATGATCAACCTGGACGGGGCGACGCTGTTGTTCCCGACCTCTTTCGGCTATTTCGACCCCCATATCCTGACCCTGGCACCGAAGTATCCAGACGTGCGGTTCGAGCACGCCGCGGGCCTGTGGACCGACGGGATGCCGCCGAACATCGGTAGCTATTTCGGCTATATCGGCATGGGCCAGTACCTGAACGGCATCGTGGCCGGCCACATGACAAAGACCAAGAAGATCGGGTTCGTCGCGGCCAAGCCCATTCCGCAGGTGCTGCAGAACATCAACTCGTTCCTCTTGGGCGCGCGGTCGGTGGACCCCGCGATCACCTGCCAGGTGATCTTTACCGGCGAATGGTCGCTGGCGGTGAAGGAGGCCGAGGCCACCAACGCGCTGTGCGACGCGGGCTGCGATGTCATCACCTGCCATGTGGACAGCCCCAAGGTGGTGATCGAGACGGCGGCCGGGCGTGGCGCCTATGTCTGCGGCTATCACGCCGACCAGTCGGCGCTGGCGCCGGAACTGTATCTGACCGGGGCCGAATGGAACTGGGCCGGGGTCTATCCCAAGATGGTGCAGACGGCGATCGACGGCGGCACGCTGGAGAACTTCCAGCGCGGCGGCCTGGCAGACGGCTACATCAAGATGTCCCCGCTTGGTCCGGCAGTGACGCCCGAGGCCAAGGCGCAGTTCGACGCCACACTGGCCGAGATGATGAAGGGCGGCTTTGCCGTCTTCAAGGGACCGATGAAGGACAATCAGGGCAATGTCGTGCTGGAAGAAGGCCAGGTGCAGGTGGAAACCGACATCGCGCTGGAAAGCATGAACTACCTGGTCGAAGGCGTCATCGGCTCGACCTCGTAAGGAGGCCTACATGGCGGATCAGGTGGCAATCGCAGGACGGGAGGCGACCTGGCTTCCCGCGCTGGCGCGAAGGTCGGAGGCGGTGGTGATCCCGCTGGTGGCGCTGGCGGCGGGATTCGCGATCTTTGCGCTGTTCCTGCTGACGCAGGGCAAGTCGCCGGTCGAGTTCCTGGCCATCACCTGGAAGGGGGCTTTCGGATCCGCCTTTTCCTGGCAGAACACCTTGTCGCGGGCAGCCCCCCTTCTGCTTGCGGCATTGTGCGTGGCCCTGCCGGCTCGGCTGGGTCTGGTCGTGATCGGCGGCGAGGGTGCGATTGTTCTGGGCGGCGTTGCGGTGGGGGCCGTCGGCCCGCATCTGGGCGCTGTTCCGGCCATCGCCGCGCTGCCGATCATGGCGCTTGCCGCCATGGCGGTGGGGGCGCTGTGGATCGGCCTTGCCGGGGCACTGCGCCAGTACCGGGGCGTCAACGAGACAATTTCCTCCCTGCTTCTGGCCTACATTGCCATTTCGCTGATGAACCATCTGGTCGAGGGTCCGTTCCGCGACCCGGCCAGCCTGAACAAGCCCTCGACCGCGCCGCTGGCCGAGACGTTGCGGGTGGGCAACATCCCCGGCATGGACGTGCACTGGGGTCTGATCGCCGGGCTTCTTGGGTGCCTGGTGAGCTGGGTGCTGATCGACCGCACGACCTGGGGTTTTGCGGCGCGGATCGCGGGCGGCAACGTGCGGACGGCGCAGGTGCAGGGCCTGCCCGTGGGCCGGCTGATCCTGGGCTTCACCGCGCTTGCGGGCGCCTTTGCCGGGCTTGCCGGGTTCTTCGAGGTGACGGCGGTACATGGCAACGCCAACGGGTCGCTGGCGGCGGGCTATGGCTACACCGGCATCCTGATCGCCTTTCTGGCGCGGCACAATCCGTTGGCGATCATCCCGGTGGCCTTGCTGCTGGCCGGGTTCGATGCGGCGTCGGGGCTGATCCAGCGGCGGATGGACCTGCCGGATGCGACGATCCTGGTGCTGCAGGGCTTTGTCTTCCTGGCGATCCTGGTGTCTGACACGGCCTATGGGCGGTTCCGCCTGTTCGCGCCGGAACGGTGGGGGCGGTGATGGATAGCGACCTGGGCCTGTGGGCCATTCCGATTGCCATGCTGGGCGGGGCGATCCGCGTGTCGACCCCCTTCCTGTTCGTATCACTGGGCGAGGTGCTGACCGAACGGTCAGGGCGCATCAACCTGGGTCTTGAGGGCACCTTGGTCTTTGGCGCGATGGCGGGCTATGCCACGGCGGTGATGACGGGGTCTGCCTGGGCGGGGGTGCTGGTCGCGGCGCTGGCGGGCACGGCCTTCGGGCTGCTGCACGGGCTGATCTGTTCGCTGCCCAAGGTGAACGACATCGCCATTGGCATTGCCATGATGCTGTTTGGCACCGGGCTGGCGTTCTACTTCGGAAAGCCCTTCATCCAGCCAGTGGCGCCCGATCTGCCCTCGATCTCCTTCGGGTTCTGGACCGACGTGCCACAGTTGCAGGCGGCCTTGCAGGTGAACGTGCTGTTCCTGATCGGCCTGGCGCTGGCCCTGGGCATGGCCTGGATGTTCCGCGCCACGCGAGTTGGGCTGATCGTGCGGGTGGTGGGCGACAGCACCGATGCGGCCCGCGCCATGGGCCTGCGCCCGGCGGTGATCCGCACGCTGGCGACGGCGGTGGGTGGGGCCTTTGCCGGTGTCGCGGGGGCGTATCTGTCGCTCTACTATCCGGGCAGCTGGAACGAAGGGCTGTCGTCGGGGCAGGGGCTGATGGCGGTGGCACTGGTGATCTTTGCGCGCTGGAACCCCATCGCCTGCTTTGGCGCGGCGCTGCTGTTCGGTGCCGCCGGTGCCCTTGGCCCGGCGCTGCAATCGGTGGGTGTAAGCGAGGGATACTACCTCTTCTACGCTGCGCCCTATGTGCTGACCCTTGGCGTGCTGATCGCCACCTCTTCGCCCACGCGCGCCATGACGGGCGCACCGGGCGAGTTGTCCATCACCAAGTGAGATCCCCATGATGACGGTTGCCTCGACCCCCTATGCCTGGCCCTGGAACGGCGATCTGCGCCCGGACAACACGGCACTGATCATCATCGACATGCAGACCGACTTCTGCGGCAAGGGCGGCTATGTCGACATGATGGGCTATGACCTGAGCATGACCCAGGCCCCCATCGGGCCGATCAAGGCGGTGCTGACCGCGATGCGCGAGAAGGGCTATCACATCATTCACACGCGCGAGGGGCACCGGCCAGATCTGTCGGACCTGCCGCCCAACAAGCGCTGGCGGAGCCAGCAGATCGGCGCCGGCATCGGCGATGCCGGGCCCTGCGGCAAGATCCTGATCCGGGGCGAGCCGGGCTGGGACATCATCCCCGAGCTGTACCCCGAACCGGGAGAGGCAATCATCGACAAGCCCGGCAAGGGCAGTTTCTGCGCCACGGATCTGGAACTGATCCTGCGCACGCGGGGCATCCAGAACCTGATCCTGACCGGCATCACCACCGACGTCTGCGTGTCCACCACCATGCGCGAGGCCAACGACCGGGGCTTTGAATGCCTGGTGCTGTCGGACTGCTGCGGGGCGACGGATGCGGGCAACCACGCGGCGGCGCTGAAGATGGTGACGATGCAGGGCGGCGTCTTCGGCGCAGTTGGCGACAGCGCAAGCCTGATCGCGGCGCTGCCATGAGCATCATCGGCGAGGAACCCTTCCCGCCTGGCGCGCTGGAAGTGGCGACCCTGGGCATGACCATGCGTTTCGGCGGCTTCACGGCGCTGGACGACGTGTCGATCACGGTTGCGCCGGGATCGTTCCACGCGCTTCTGGGCGAAAACGGCGCGGGCAAGTCCACGCTGGTGAAGTGCATGATGGGCTTCTACCACGCGACCTCGGGTCAGATGACGGTGGACCGGCGCGAGGTGAAGGTGGCCGATCCGCGCGATGCCCATGCGCTTGGCCTGGGCATGGTGTACCAGCATTTCACGCTGGTGCCCTCGCTGACGGCGGCAGAGAACCTGGTGATCAGCCGGCATGACACGCCTTCGGTGATCGACTGGGGCAAGGAGCGCAAGGCGCTGGATGCCTTCATGGCCTCGATGCCATTCCGCGTTCCGCTGGATCAGCCGGTGGCGCGGCTGGCGGCGGGCGAAAAGCAGAAGTTGGAGATCCTCAAGCAATTGTACCTTGGCCGGCGCTTCCTGATCCTGGACGAGCCGACTTCGGTGCTGACGCCGGACGAGGCCGACGAGGTTCTGGGCCATGTGCGGGGGCTGTGCGAAAAGGGCGAAATCTCGGTCCTGATGATCAGCCACAAGTTCCGCGAGGTGACGGCCTTTGCCGATGAGGTTTCGGTGCTGCGTCGCGGGCGGCTGGCGGGGCAGGGCAAGGTGACTGACCTGAGCCATGCCGACATGGCGGCGATGATGATCGGATCGGGCGCGGCGCGGGCACCGATGCCGCGCACCGGCACGGCGGGGGAGACAGTGCTTTCGGTCGAGGGGGTGCGCGCGCGCGACCGGTCCGGCCTCAAGGAAATTGCCATCGACAGCCTGTCGGTGAAGGCGGGCGAGATCGTGGGCATCGCCGGGATTTCCGGCAACGGCCAGATGGAGCTGATGGAGGTGCTGACCGGGCAGCGCGCGGCTCTGGCGGGCGAGGTGAAGGTGGAGGGCCGGCCCTACCACGCGACGCGGGCCGAGGCGCAGGCGCTTGCCGTGCGGTATCTGCCCGAGGAGCCGCTGCGCAATGCCTGCGCAGGCCGGATGTCGGTGGCCGAGAACATCGCCTTCCGCAGCTTCGACCGCAAGGGAACAGGGCAGAGGTTCTGGCTGGATGGCCGCGCGATGCGCGACAGCGCCGCGAAACTGGTCGAGGCGTTCAAGGTCAAGACAGCCTCGCTGGACAGTCCGATAGCCTCGCTTTCCGGGGGCAATGTGCAGCGAGCGGTGCTCGCGCGGGAACTGACGGGCGAGGTGCGGCTTCTGGTCATTTCGAACCCGTGCTTCGGGCTGGATTTCTCGGCCGTGGCCGAGATCCGGGCGCGCATCATGGCGGCGCGGAACGGCGGCACGGCGGTCTTGCTGATGAGCGAGGACCTGGACGAGGTGATGGAGCTGTCTGACCGCATTCTGGTGATGTCGGAAGGGCGCATCGCCTATGAGACGGCGGGGCAGGGCGCGGACATCGCCACCATCGGCCACCACATGGGAGGGCATGCCTGATGGCCGAAATTCCCGGTGCGCTGCCCTTCGGGTTCACCTTCGACCCGGCGACCACGGCGCTGATCGTCATCGACATGCAGCGCGACTTTGTCGAAGAGGGCGGCTTCGGCGCGGCACTTGGCAATGATGTGACGGTGTTGCAGGCCATCGTGCCCACAACGGCGCGGCTGATCGCGGCGGCGCGGGCGGCCGGCTTGCCGGTGATTCACACCCGCGAGTGCCATCTGCCCGACCTGTCGGATTGCCCTCCGGCCAAGCACAGCCGGGGCAAGCCCTCGCTGCGGATCGGCGATCCGGGGCCGATGGGGCGGATTCTGATAGCGGGCGAGCCAGGGGCCGAGATCGTGGCGGACCTCGCTCCGGTGGCGGGTGAGATCGTCATCGACAAGCCGGGCAAGGGCGCGTTTCACGCCACGCCCTTGAGCGGGGAACTGGCGCGGCTTGGCATCCGCAGCCTGATCTTTGCTGGCGTGACAACCGAGGTCTGTGTGCAGACCACGATGCGCGAGGCCAATGACCGGGGCTTTGAATGCCTTCTGGTCGAGGATGCGACGGAAAGCTACTTCCCGGCCTTCAAGGCGGCGGCGCTGGAGATGATCCGGGCGCAAGGTGCCATCGTCGGCTGGACGGCGACCTGCGATCAATTGCAGGAGGCGCTTGGTGTCTGACAGCTTCGACATGTGCGGCTTTCTGGCCGGCGGCTGGCGCGACTGCACCTTTGAGCCCTTCCGCGAAGGTGTTGAGATCAGCCATCTGTTTCGCGGCGAGGCTTCGGCGGCCTTGCTGCGCTATGCGCCGGGGGCGGGCGTACCCGCGCACCGCCATGCCGGGCTGGAGACGATCCTGGTGCTTGAGGGCAGTCAGTCGGATGAGCGAGGCACCTATGCTGCGGGAACGCTGGTGTTCAATCCCGCGGGATCCGTGCACCGGGTCTGGTCGGACAAGGGCTGTGTCGTGTTGATCCAGTGGGCGAAGCCCGTGGAGTTCGTCTGACAGGATCAGCGGGCCGGTTTCGGCCAGTGTTCCCGCGCGAAGGCGAAGGCGAATTGCAGGGCCAGCCCGCTGCCGATGAGCAATCCGTCCAACAGGATGTCACGTTCGGTGCTGTGGCGCAGGCCTTGCAGGCCGATCGCCATGATGCTGCCAAAGGCAAAGACCGGCAGCGCGTGGCGCCCGAGCACGGCAAGCGGATGCAGGAGCCGCGAGGCGCAGATGCGGCGGACGACGGCAAGGCTGGACAGGAGATAGGTCAGCGCAAGGATATGCAGCAGGCGTGGCGCAGTAAGGAAGCTCTTGTCGAAATCGGTGAAGAGCCACGGCACGCCGACCTTGTCCTTCAGGAACCACAGCGTCGAGCCGACCCCGCGCGAGAAGTCGAGCCAGAGGCAGGTGACCAGCGCAAAGAGAAGGTAGCCGCCGGCCAGGATCTGCAGCGACAGGCGCACGGGCACGAAGCGGCGGCCGTCCTTCGAGGCAACGCCGATGAGAAGGCCGGTGACGAAGATCACCTGCCACGAGAATGGGTTGAAGAACCAGTTGCCGCTCATGGGCCAGAGTTGCGGCGCGATCATCGCGATGCCGAAGCCCGCCCAGATCGCCACCGACAGGCCAAATGTCAGCCATGGGGCGCGCCAGGCGCCGATCAGGGCGAGCGGTGAGGCGAGCAGCAACAGGATGTAGAGCGGCAGGATGTTCAGGTAGTCGAACTGGTGCAGCAGCAGCGGAAGGGCGATGAGCGTTTCGAGCGGATGGTGCCACAGCCAGCCCATCTGGTTTTCGAACAGGATGCGCATGTCGCCGGTCGCGCGGACGGCGAGCGCCGCGGCGGCGAGGGCGGCGACCGTGACGAGCATCTGCACGAGATACAGCGTCCAGCAGCGTTTCCAGATGCGGGTCAGACCCTGCCAGAGCTTCATTGGCGCGCGAAAGTCGGCGGAATAGGCCAGGCCCGCGGCGATGCCCGAGATCATCACGAAGGCTTCGGCGGCATCGGAAAAGCCGAAGTTGCGTGTCGTGAATGCCTCGAAGTCGTTGCCGGGGACGTGGTTGATGAAGATCGTCACCAGGCAGAGCCCGCGCAGCACATCCAGCCGCAGGTCGCGCGGTGCCCTTGTGCGGGGCGCGCCACGCGAACCGGGCAGCGCCATACCCCCGACCGGCACAGTGTGGGGCGCGAGGCCCGAACTGCCGTCAGGCATGGGTTACCGCCAGGGGGGGGGACTGCACAGAGTGCGTCGCCTCTTCACCCAGCCAGCTACCAAGAAGGCGCTGGTGCGCGGCAATCAGGGTCGAGGTGGCAGCACCCTCGGGCGTGGCGAAGAGGTCGTCTGCGGCAGGACGAGAGGACCAGGCGATGATGGCCGGGGCGAGGACCATCGGTCCTGCCACCGGCAGAAGCCAGGGAAGGAGCGCGGGCGAGAACCACCAGGCCAGCGCGAGGCCGAGCGTGCCGGAGGTCACGATCCAGTGGCTGGCTACCCAGGCCTGGCCAAGGGTCAGGCGGCCGTCGCCCCGCACCTGGGCGGGCCAGCCGCCATCCCAGCCTGAGACGACCTGAAGCACCGAGCGCGTCTGGTACATGAGAAAGACGGGGGCGGCGAGCGATGTCTGGACCAGTTCCACCACAACCGACTGCGCGGCCCGCAGGACGCCGCCAAAGCCGCGGGTCCGGCCGCGCAGAATTGCGTCAAGGAGGATCAGGAGCTTGGGCACAAAGAGCAATCCGACGATTCCGATCGCGAGGCCAAGCGCATCCGCCGCGCGACTGGGCGGTAGCACGGGGAAGGGCCAGTCGTCGATGGGGAAGTAATCCACCGGCGGAATGAAGAGCGGCGCGAGGATCGAGGCCAGAAGGAAGGACAGCCAGACCAGCGAGGAGAGATAGGCGAGGATGCCCTGAAGGAAGACGAAGCGGCTCCAGGGTTTCAGGCCGGGCGCCAGCAGAAGGCGGGAGTGCTGAAGATTGCCCTGGCACCAGCGGCGGTCGCGCTTGGCGTGATCGACGATGTTCTCGGGGCCTTCCTCGTAGGAACCTTGAAGGTCGTCGTCCACGCGCACGGTCCAGCCGGCGCGGGCCAGAAGCGCTGCTTCCACATAGTCGTGGCTGAGAATGTGGCCGCCGAAAGGAGGCGCGCCGCGGAGTTCGGGCAGGCCGCAGCTGCGGGCGAAGGCGCCCACCCGGACGATGGCATTGTGGCCCCAGAACGGGCCGGTGCGACCCTGCATCATCGCAAGGCCGCGGCAGAAGACCGGTGAGTAGAACGAGGCCGAGAATTGCATGAGCCGGCCGAAGCGCGAGCCGGCGTTGATGATCTTCGGCAGGGTCTGCAGCAGGCCAAGCTGCGGGTCGGCCTGCATCCGGCGGATCATCTGCAGGATGGTTTCTGCCTCCATCAGGCTGTCGGCATCCAGGATGACGGCGAAGTCATAGGCAGCACCGGATGTCTTGATGAAATCCTCGATGTTGCCGGCCTTGCGGCCACGGTTGTCGGCGCGGCGGCGGTAGAAGATGCGGCCGTCGCCGCTGGTCTCGTCCAGCAGGCGCAGGAACCAGTGCGCCTCGCGCTGCGCGATCTGGTCATTGCGGGTGTCGGACAGGATCGCGAAATCGACCCTGTCGCCGGCGCCCGCCGCTTGCAGGGCAGCATCCATCACCGCAACTCGGGCAAAGGTGGATACCGGGTCTTCGTTGTAGACCGGCACCAGCACCACCGTACGCGTCGTGATCGGTCCGGGGTCTGTGGCGGGGCGAGGTGGTCGGGTCATCAGCCCCGCCAGAGCCTGCGCGGCACCCCAGGCCAGCCAGAAGGTCGAAACGAAGATCAGCGCCGCGCGTACACCGTCCATAGGGTCCAGCCCGTCGCCGGCGCCGAATTGCAGGAACAGAAGAAAGGCGGCACAGCACGCTAGGAAGCTGGCCGTCAGCGCTATGGTCCGGGTCAGGACCGTAGCCGCGTTGGACCGGCGCCTGCCCACAGGTTACCGTCCGGCGCGCGCCGGGCGCCCCCACAGTGCCATGGCCAGAAGCGCCCACCGGCTGAGACGGCGCGGGCGTTCCAGCCGCTGTGCCGGCATGGCGAGCGGGGCCTGGGGCAGGGCGCCACGACGGCGCACCGCAGAGATTAGATCGGCGGGGTTCGGAACGTCGCTGTCGATCATGTTTCACTGACCCATTGGTAGAGCCAAAGCTCGGTGAGGCGGCGGTCATAGCCGGCAAGATGGGCCGAAAGCTCCACCACGGCGCCGGTGTCGGCAGATATGTCGATGGCGAGCCGCCAGATGTCGCTGTCGGGGATCTTCTCGATCGTGGCACCCAGAAGCTCGGCATTGGCGACGGTCACCACGGGTTCGACCGCAGCCTCGCCGTCCAGTTGGCCTACGAGGCCGCCCTTGAAGTCCACCACGAACTTGCGGGTGCCCTTCTGGGCCTCGACCCCTGAAACGCCGCCATGACCTGCGCGGGTTTCATAGACGAAGGCGAGCGCCTCGGTGTCGTCGTGCGGCAGGTCGCCCCAGTGCAGACGGTACGAGAATTCCAGGCTGTCGCCGGCCATTGCCTTGGCCTCGGGCACCCAATAGGCGACGATGTTGTCGTTCGCCTCCAGGTCCGACGGGATTTCGACCAGACGGACGGCGCCCTTGCCCCAGTCGCCCAGCATCTCGACTTCAAGCGAGGGACGGCGTTCGTAGCGCGCACCGGTGTCCTGATAGTTCTGGAAGTCGCGGTCGCGCTGGAACAGGCCGAAGCTTTTCGGCGAGACCTCGGCGAAATAGCTGCCGGACAGTTGCGGCGGGTTGTTCAGCGGACGCCAGATCACGTCGCCATCGGCGCGAAGGATGCGCAGGCCCTCGCTGTCGTGCACGTTCGGGCGGAAGTCGTCGAACTTGGCTCGATTCTTTTCCGAGAACAGGAACATCGAGGTGAGGGGGGCGATACCCAGCTCCTCGATGTCCTTGCGGAAGAACAGCCGTGCCGTGACGTCCATCGTGGTGGTGCCGCCGGGGCGGATGACGAAGCGGTAGGCGCCGGTGACGCTTGGGCCTTCCAGCGTGGCATAGACGGTCAGCGTCTCGCTGCCCGCAGGGCCACGTTCCATGTAGAAGTTGGAGAAGCGCGGGAACTCTTCACCCTGAGAGGTGGCGGTGTTCAGCGCCAGTCCCCGGGCAGACAGCCCGTAGGCCGAGTTGCGGCCAAGCGCGCGGAAATAGCTGGCGCCGACAAAGGCGGCCAGCTCATCCAGCTTGTCGGGCCGGTTCAACGGGAAGTTCAAGCGGAACCCGGCCACGCCTGGCAGGCTGGCGTGTTCCGGCACACGTTCGGCCAATTCGTTGAGGTACTCGAAATCGTCGGTCGAGAACCGCATCTCGACTGCCTCACCGTTCGCGACCTCGTAGATGCGAACGGGTTCGGGGAAGAGCCAGCCCATGTGGAAGGCGGCAAGCCGGAAGTTGCTGTCGGGCTCGTTCCACCGGGCATGGTCGTCGCGGAAGCGGATCAGACGATACTCGTCATAGGTCAGATCGCCCAGGAAACCCTCGGGCGGCGGCGCCGTCACATGGGGTTGCGCGGCAAGAGCGCGCATCTGGTCGGTCAGAATGTCGAACGAGAATTGCTGCGCGGCGGCATCGGCCGGCGCGGCTGCTTCTTGCGCGTGCAGCACAGATGGCACGAGCATAGCAGCAGGAGCGACAGTTGCAGCAACGTGCAGGATGGCGCGCCGGGATAGGCCGGGGCGCTTATGGCCAAGAGAGGTCATAGGGGAAGGAAACCTAAGGATTTTTCCAGTTAGAGCACACTCCGCTCAGGCGCGCATATAGAGGAATGTCAAACCGGCCCGCAAGCGAGGTTCAACTGCTTTTGATCGAAAAAACGTCTTCGTCAGGCAATCCGGCAGGAAGTTGCCCAAGATTTTGGCCCTGACAATGCTGCAAGCGCGAAAGAGTTGCCGATGTCGGGATGGCTGGACCTGCTTGTTGCTGGCTCAACCAATGCGGGCAGAGAATTGGCTTGGGCGATTCTATGCCGCGCGGGGCAAGCCCTGCCTAGGCGCCCCGCAGGGCATCTCTCCAACGTCGGCCAAGGTCCGCGAGCCTGGCGTCCGGCTGAGGATGGGGAGCCGGCAACGCCTCGATCCGGTGGAAGTCAGGCTGGAGCAGCAGGGCGGCACCAAGAGCCGTGCCGGTGGAAGAGCCCGATCGGTGCACGGGGCGACCGCTCGCCGCGGCCAGCATGGCGCAGTACCAGGCGTTGCGCGCAAGCGGCCCCTCCAGAATCACGGGCCCCGCAGCGCCGATCATCCGAAGGCATTCGGCCGTCATCAGCGCGAGGTAGTGGCCAAGCGCCACGACGGTTTCGCCGGGGGTTCGGGCCTCGCTTGACCAGCGTGCCTCTTGGCGGGGGAAGGGGCCGCTGCCTGGCTGCACAGAAGGAAAAAGCAGTAGGCCACGGTCGAGGACGCGGGCTGCATCCGCCTCGGTCGCCGTGACAGCCTGGCCGGCCATGACGATCTCATGCTCGCGCCCGCCCATGAAGCGGGCCGAGGGAACCGGGTCACCAAGGGCGTTCACGTTGACCAGGGTATCGCGGGTGGGATCGAGCGGCGTGGAGGCACCGCCCACGGCCATCGAGACGACCCAGGTGCCGGTGGAGACCACCGAGAAGGGGGCCGGGACCGAAAGGAGATGCGGCAGGAGCGAGGCGTTGGAATCGTGGATCCCGACGGCGACGGGCGTACCGGGGCGCAGGCCCGTGGCTGCGGCAATGTCCGGCAGGACGGTGCCCAGCATCTCGGTCGGGCGGCGTGGCGTGGCCATGCGGTCTTCAAGCCCCAGACGGGCAACCAGTGAGGAGAAGCCACCCTTCCACGGGTTCCACAGATCGGTGTGGCAGCCGAGTGAGGTCACGTCAGAGGCCAACTCGCCGGTCAGCCGGTGGCCCCAGTATTGCGGCCAGGTCACGACATGGGCGATGCGCGCCAGAAGATCCGGGTCCTGACGCAGTTGCCAATGCAGCTGAGCGCCGATGTTCAGGCCCATCGGCAGCCGGGCCGAGCCGGTTTCCGCGAAATCGGGGCGCAGCGCGTCATACTCTGACGCCAGGTCGTCAGGGCCGGTGCATTCATAGTCCAGAACGGGTGCGGCAAGTTGGCCTCGCCGGTCAAGAAGTGCAGCGCAGGCCCCGTGCGTGGTGATCGAGATGGCGTCAATGCCATCGCTGGCCTGCATCTGCGCAAGACCGTCCAGGAAGAAGCCCCACAGCCCCTCGGTATCGAAATGTGGCCAGGGCGGGCCAGACAGCGCACGGTTCGGGCGAGTGACGACGCGCCTTTCGGTCAGGGTCTGCAGATCGACCAGGGCCACCTTGGCGTTGGTCTTGCCAAGGTCGAGGACGGCGACATGTCTCATGGCATGTGAAACACGGTGACCAGCGGCACCGCCACAGGTTCGTTGTCGGGGTGTGTCTGCATGATGTCGGCCATATGCGCCCACCAGCGTTGCATCACCGGGTGCTTCGGCAGGTCGTCCATGCCATGATCGTCACGCCGCCACAGAACGCCGAACAGCGTGCCGGTCGCGCGGTCGAGGTGGATGGAATAGTCGCTGACGCCCGCCTCTTTCAGCAGTTCTACCAGTTCGGGCCAGATCTCATCGTGCCGGCGGCGGTATTCGTCCTCCATTCCGGGGTTCAGGCGCATGGTGAAGGCGTGTTTTTCCATCATTTCCTCGCGGGACCGCGGCGGGAGAACAGGCGGGGCAGGGCGATGACCGCGATCAGCAAGATGCCGATGAAGATCGACATGACGATGCCCGGCACGTTCAGGAGGCCAAAGCCGAAGGTGACAAGGCCCATGATGAAGGCCGCAAGCACAACGCCCGGTATGCTGCCCGACCCGCCCAGTATGCTGACGCCACCCAGGACCACCATCGTCACGACCTCGAGTTCCATGCCCGTCGCTATGGAGGGGCGGGTGGAGCCTAGGCGCGAGGTCAAGCAGACGGCGGCAATGCCGGACATGAGGCCGGTCAGCAGGAACAGGCTGGCTTTCACCCGCGCCACCCGGATGCCCGAGAACGCCGCGGCGGTGGCGTTGTTGCCGATGGCATAGACGCGGCGTCCGAAAGAGGTGCGATGCAGAAGAATGCCGTAGGCCAGCGCCAGCACCAGGAACAGTACGAATTCGAAGCTGAACACCCAGAATACATAGCCCTGCCCGAACCAGGCGAAGCTCTCGGGATAGCCGGTGAAGGCCTGGTCGCCGAGCACGATGAAGCTGATGCCGCGAAACAGGCTCATCGTGCCGATGGTGACGACGATCGAGGGCAGGCCAAGACCGGCCACGAGCCAGGCGTTGAAGGCGCCACAGACGAGCCCCGTGCCAATGCCCACCAGCACAAGTAGCGGCGTTCCGGCGCCGGCCGTCATGGCAAGACCCATGGCGGTGGAGGCCAGCGCGATGATCGAGGCGACCGACAGGTCGATCTCGCCCGCGATGATGAGCATCGCCATGGCAAAGGCGATCATCGCCTTTTCGGTGAAGTTGAAGGTCGCGTCCGACAGGTTCCAGGCATTCAGGAAATAGGGAGAGGCGAACGAGTTCACCACGAAGACGGCGATGAACACCGCCAGAAGCAGCGCCTCCCAGCTTTTCGCTGCGCGGGCGAAGGGCGATTGCAGCCGGTCGGGGATGACGCGGGGCGTGAGGATGCTCATCTTGCTTCTGCCGATTTCAGGATGATGCGGCCCCTTGGGCGGCTTTGCAGGGCATTGAAGGCTACGGCCAGGATGATGGCAGAGCCAGAGATCGCCATCTGCCAGAAGGGCGAGATATCCACCACCGGCAGGGCGTTCTTGATCACGCCAAGGAAGATTGCTCCAAGGACCGCCCCCGCCACGCTGCCCGCGCCGCCGGCGATGGACACCCCGCCGATCACGCAGGCGGCGACCACGTCCAGTTCGAACCCGCCTGCGATGTCGACATAGGCCACCGCATATCGCGCGACCCAGAGATAGCCTGTCAGTCCCGCAAGCGCCCCCGATATCACGAAGGCCGCGGCCTGGGTCCGGCCCACGTCGATGCCGGTGTAAACGGCAGCATGGGGGTTGCCGCCCACGGCATAGAAAGCCCGGCCGAGGGCCGTGCGGCCAAGCGCCAGCGTCGCGAGCAGGATCACGGCGACGGCGATCCAGCTCATCACCGGGAGCCCCAGCACAATGGCGCGGGGCAGCGCCTTGAACCCGTCGGTCATCTCGTGCGCGTTCACCCACTTGCCGTTGGTGATGAGGAAGATGATGCCGCGAAAGATCGTCATGGTTCCCAAGGTCACGACGATCGAGGGGATGCCGACCTTCCAGACCAGAATTCCGTTCACGGCGCCAAGCGCCGCACCCAGAAGGATGGCTGCCGGCAGGATGATCACAAGGGGCACGCCCATGCCGTTCAGAAGGGCCGAAACCATGCCGGTCAGCGCAAGGTTGGCCGCGACCGACAGGTCGATGCACTTCGTCAGGATCACGATCATCTGACCGATGGCCAGGATCATGAGCGGCGCGGTGTCGTTGAACACCAGCGCCAGGTTGGACGGTGCCACGAAACCCGCAAAGCGCGTGGTGACAAGTCCCAAGAGAACAAGGATGGCCAGCGCCAGGAGCGCCTCGCGGTTCTTCAGAAGGCTCATGCCGCGGCCTCCAGCCCTGCGGCGGCACGCACCAGGTTCTCGGGCGTCATCGCGTCGCCTGAACACTCTGCCACGATCCGGCCTTCACGCATGACGATGACGCGGTCTGACATGCCCAATACCTCGGGGATCTCGGAAGACACCATGATCACCGCCAGCCCCTCTGCCGCGAGTTCGGCCATGAATTCATGCACCGCTGCCTTCGATCCGATGTCTATACCCTTGGTGGGTTCGTCCAGGATGATGACACGGGGTTTCGTGGCCAGCCATTTCGCGATCACCACCTTCTGCTGGTTGCCGCCCGACAACAGCCCTACGTCCTGGTCCAGCGCGGCGGCGCGCAGGTCCAGCCGCTGCGTATAATGTCGGGTCAGGCGAAACTCTTCGGCCAGGCGCAGAAAGCCGTTGCGCGACGTCGCGGGAAGCGAGGGCAGCGTGACGTTCTGGAAGATCGGCAGGCCCTTGACGGCACCCTGCCGGCCTCGGTCTTCGGGCACGTAGACGATGCCTGCGGCAATCGCCTCGTCGGCCGACCGCACGATGCGGACCTGACCATCCAGCTTCATCGCGCCCTTCGAGGGTCGGGTCATGCCGAACAGCGCCTGCATCACCTCGGACCGGCCCGCACCGACCAGGCCGTAGAAGCCCAGAATCTCGCCCTGGCGCAGGGTGAAGCCTATGTCCGCGAACTCGGTGGGGTGGCTGTAGTCGGCGACGGTAAGCACCTCGGCGCCGATGTTGTGGACACGGGCGGGAAAGATCTGGTCTACCGACCGGCCCACCATCAGGCGCACGAGTTCGGATTCCGTTACTTCGGAAACAAGGCCCTCGCCGACGAAGGCACCATCGCGGAACACGGTGTATCGGTCGGCGATACGGAAGATCTCGTCGAACTTGTGGCTGATGAAGAGGATCGCCTTGCCTTGGGATTTCAGCTTGTCCACCAGCTCGTACAACTCGTGGATTTCCTTGTGCGACAGGGCGGCCGTGGGTTCGTCCATGATCACCACCCTGGCGTCGATGGACAGTGCCCGTGCGATGGCGACCAGATGCTTCGACGCGATACCAAGATCGCGGAGCTTCAGGTCGGGGTCGAGGTCAGCGCCGATCGAAGTCAGGAGCTTCCGCGCGTCCTCGCGCATCGCCTTCCAGTCGATCAGGCCGAAGCGGCCGCGCGGTGCATGGCCAAGCCATATGTTCTCGGCCACGGTCAATTCGTCGAACAGCACGGTTTCCTGGTGGATCGCCGTCACGCCGGCTGCGGCTGCGGCTTCTGCCGTGGGAAACCGCGTCTCGGCGCCGTTGACAGAGATCGTGCCCTCATCAGGCTGGTAGATGCCGGTCAGCACCTTCACGATGGTGGATTTGCCTGCGCCGTTTTCGCCCACGAGGGCCGTCACCTGACCGGGATACAGGTCAAGCTGAACGCCGGACAGCGCCTTGACGCCCGGGAATGACTTGGAAATGCCGCGCAGCGACAGGACGGGGTGCATCGGGACAACCTAGGAAGGAAAGGGGCCCGGGCAGGGGAGCGACCGCCCGGGCAAGGCCGATCAGAAGATCGACGAGAACTGGTCGATGTTCGAGGCGTCGTAGACGAAGGGATCGGCCATCGCGCCTTCGTTGTTGGCATCAAGCTTGACAGCACCCATGCGGCCCATCGGGATTTCTGCATCAGGCGCAGCGGTCGCCTTGCCGGTGGCAAGCGCGTAGGCGATCATCGTGGCGGAATAGCCCAGGTCGATCGGGTTCCAGATCGCGAAGGACTTGGATGCGCCCGATTTCACATGGCCCGCCATTTCCGACGGCAGGCCAAGCCCGGTCACGTTGATCTGCCCGACCTTGCCCGCATCGGTCACGGCCTGGGCAGCTGCCACGATGCCCACAGAGGTCGGCGCGATGATGGCCTTCAGGTTCGGGTAGGTCTGCATCAGGCCCTGGGCTTCCCGATACGACTTGTCGGCCAGATCGTCGCCGTAGACGGTGCCCACCACGGTGATGCCGGGGTAGTTGCCCATGACCTTGTTCATCTCTTCGATCCAGATGTTCTGGTTCGTGGCGGTGGCGCTGGCCGAAAGCACGGCAACCTCGCCGCCTTCGGGCAGGTTGTCGGCGGCCAGCTTGATGATCATGTTGCCGATCAGCGGGTTGGACGACGGGTTCAGGTGCATCTGCCGGCCTTCCGGCGCAACGCCCGAATCCCACGAGATGACGGTGATGCCGCGATCCATTGCCTTCTTCAGCGCGGGAACCAGCGCGTCGCGGTCATTGGCCGAGATGGCGATGGCGTTCACGCCCTGGGCGATCAGGGCGTTGATGACCTCGATCTGGCCTTCGGCGGTGGTGTCGGTCGGGCCGGTGTAGATGATCTCCACATCACCCAGTTCCTTGGCCGCTTCTTCCGCGCCCTTGGCGGCGGCCTCGAAGAAGCCGATGCCAAGAGCCTTGGGCACCAGCGCGATCTTCACCGTCTCGGCCCAGGCCGCCCCGGACATCAGGGCGGTGGCCAGCGCCGCCGTCGTCAAGGCCTTCTTCAGGATGCTCATTGTTTCCTCCCTCTGAGCGTTGGTTGCGCCTTACCCTTGTTCGGCGCGGGTTTGCCTGTCGATGGCGCCGACCTGCGCCACGATCAGTCTCACATCCGCCGCATCGAGCATCTGCGCGTCGCGGTCGGTGATGCCATCGTCGGTGATGACGGTATGGATGCGGCTCAGCGGGCAGAGCAGAAGGCTCGACCGCTGGCCGAACTTCGAGCTGTCGGCCAGCACGATCAATTCGTCCGCCTGCCCGATCAGTTTCTGTTCTGCCTGCACCAGCAGGGGGTCGCCCTCCATCAGGCCAAGCGGCCCGAGGCCCCGACAGCCCATGAACATCCGGCGGCCATAGAAATGGCGGCTGCCGTCATCGGTGAAGGGCGAAAGGATGATGTTCTGTTCGCGGTAGATGGCGCCGCCAGGTAGAAGCACCGTGTTGCGCGAGTGCTTCAGAAGGTGCTCGGCAATCGGGAAGCTGTTGGTGAAGACCTGGCAACGCTTGGCCGAAAGCGGGTGGACCATCTGAAAGGTCGTGGTGCCACCGTTGATGATGATGGCATCGCCATCGGCGCACAGGTCCACGGCAGCCCTGGCAATGGCCCGCTTCTGGGCCAGGCGGATGCCCTCTTCCACCGCGAAGGGGCGGGCGTTGATGCCCACGAACTGCGGCGGCGCAATGCTTTCGGCCCCGCCACGCACTCGGCGCAGCTTTTTCTGAACATGAAGGGTGGCGATGTCGCGGCGGATTGTTGCCTCGCTGGCGCCGGTCAGCGTCACCAGATCGCCCACCGTGGCGACCGGGCGCTCCTGCACCGCGGACAAGATAAGCCTGTGCCGTTCGCTTTCGTGCATCCCGTCCTCCCTGCGACAAACTTTCCCGCAGAATCGCTCACTGTCAATCAGTTTCGATCATGCGATGAAATTCTGCGGTGCAGCATGATCGAAGATGATCGTTTGTGATTGACTTGATGGCCAAGCTTGGCACATTTGCCACAACACGAGAGGGAGGATTCCATGACTGCCGCACCCGGTCCCCGGCTTCAGAACCTTTGGGATGACAACAGGGCCAAGGGGATGAGCGAGCCGGAGAAGCTCCTGTATCGCTCGAATCTCCTCGGCTCGGACAAGCGGATCACCAACTACGGCGGGGGCAATACGTCGGCCAAGGTGACCGAAACCGATCCGCTGACCGGCCAGCCGGTCGAGGTGCTTTGGGTCAAGGGATCGGGCGGGGATGTCGGGTCCATCAAGATGGACGGTTTCGCCACGCTCTACATGGATAAGCTGCGCGCACTGAAGGGCGTGTACAAGGGCGTCCACATGGAAGACGAGATGGTGGGGTATCTGCCCCACTGCACCTTCAACCTGAACCCTCGCGCGGCCTCGATCGACACACCGCTGCACGCCTATGTGCCGCGGGCCCACGTCGATCACATGCATCCTGATGCGATCATCGCCATCGCGGCCTCGAAGAACTCGCGCGAGCTGACACAGCGCATCTTCGGTGACGAGATCGGCTGGCTGCCGTGGAAGCGGCCGGGTTACGAGCTTGGCCTCTGGCTGGAAAAGTTCTGCGTGGAAAACCCCGAGGCCAAGGGTGTCGTTCTGGAAAGCCATGGGCTCTTCACCTGGGATGACGATGCGAAGGCGTGCTACGAGCTGACGCTGGCCACCATCCAGAAGGCGATGGACTGGTTCGCTGCCGAAACCGCGGGCAAGGCTGTTTTCGGCGGCGCGAAACACGCCGCCCTTCCCGCGGACCAGCGTCGGGCGGTTGCCGCGCGCCTGATGCCGGCGATCCGCGGCATGATCTCGGGCCTGCACCCGATGGTCGGCCATTTCGACGACCAGCCGGCGGTTCTGGATTTCGTGAACTCGGTCAAGCTGGAACCGCTGGCCGCGCTTGGTACCTCGTGCCCCGACCACTTCCTGCGCACCAAGATCCGCCCGCTGGTTGTGGGCTTCGATCCGGGCAACCCCGATCTGGATGCCACGCTCGCCGCGCTGAAGGGTGAGGTCGAGGCCTACCGCGATGGCTATGCCGCCTACTACGACCGCTGCAAGCACCCCGACAGCCCGCCGCTGCGCGACCCAAATGCGGTGGTCTATCTGGTGCCGGGCGTGGGCATGATCACCTTCGCCAAGGACAAGGCCACCGCCCGCATCTCCGGCGAGTTCTATGTCAACGCCATCAACGTGATGCGGGGCGCGGATACGGTCAGCGAATACTGCGGCCTTCCGGAACAGGAAGCCTTCGATATCGAATACTGGCTGCTGGAAGAGGCAAAGCTGCAGCGGATGCCCAAGCCCAAGTCGCTGGCCGGCCGCATTGCGCTGGTTACCGGCGGGGCGGGCGGCATCGGCTCGGCCACGGCCGACCGCATGCTGCGCGAGGGGGCCTGCGTGCTGCTGGCCGATATCGACGCCGAGGCGCTGGACCGGACCGCGCAAAACCTGTCGGGCCGGCATGGCCGCGACGTCGTGCGCACCGTTTCGATGAACGTGACCAAGGAGGAAGAGGTCATCGCTGCGCTTGCCCATGCGGCAGCCGAATTCGGCGGGATCGACATCCTGGTGTCGAATGCGGGCATCGCCTCGTCGGCGCCGGTCGAACAGACCACGCTGGAACTGTGGAACCGCAACATGGACATCCTGTCCACCGGCTACTTCCTTGTCAGCCGCGAGACATTCAAGGTGTTGCGCGCGCAAGGGATGGGCGGGTCCGTGATCTTCGTCGCGTCGAAGAACGGCCTCGCCGCCAGCCCGAACGCCAGCGCCTACTGCACCGCCAAGGCAGCCGAAATCCATCTGGCCCGCTGCCTGGCGCTGGAAGGGGCCGAGGCGGGCATCCGTGTGAACGTGGTGAACCCAGATGCCGTGCTGCGCGGGTCGAAAATCTGGTCGGGCGAATGGCTGGACCAGCGCGCCTCGACCTACAAGACCGACAAGGAAGGCCTGGAAGAGATGTACCGCCAGCGGTCCATGCTGAAGCGGTCGGTCTTCCCCGAGGACATTGCCGAGGGGGTCTATTTCTTCGCCTCGGACCTGTCCTCGAAATCGACCGGGAACATCCTGAACGTCGATGCCGGAAACGTCCAGGCGTTCACGAGGTAAACCCATGATCCCGCAAGACATCCTCGCCCAGGACAATGAGGCCCACCTTCCCGCGCTGAAGGCCGATTACGAGGCACTTGGCGCGCATCTGGCCCGTCGCGGCATCGACATCGGCGCGATCAAGGCCAAGGTCGCCGCCTACAAGGTGGCCGTTCCCAGCTGGGGTGTGGGCACCGGCGGCACCCGCTTTGCCCGCTTCCCCGGCGAGGGCGAGCCGCGCCACATCTTCGACAAGCTGGAGGATTGCGGCGTCATCCACGCGCTGACCCGCGCCACACCTGCGGTCAGCCTGCATATCCCTTGGGACAAGGCCCCCGCAGCAGACCTGAGGGCAAAGGCCGAAGAGCTTGGCCTTGGCTTCGACGCGATGAACTCAAACACCTTCCAGGACCAGCCGCAGCAGCCCCTGTCCTACAAGTACGGCTCCCTGTCCCATACCGATGCCGCAACCCGCGCCCAAGCGGTCGAGCACAATCTGGAGTGCATCGAGATCGGCCAGGCGCTCGGCTCGAAGGCGCTGACCGTCTGGATCGGGGATGGCACCAATTTTCCCGGACAGCAGGACCTGACGCGCCAGTTCGAACGCTATCTGGATGCTGTGCGCCAGATCTATGCGCGCTTGCCCGCAGACTGGCGGCTCTTCACCGAACACAAGATGTACGAGCCCGCCTTCTATTCCACGGTGGTGCAAGACTGGGGCACCAACTACCTGATTGCGAAGGAATTGGGTGACAAGGCCTTCTGCCTCGTGGACCTGGGCCACCACGCGCCCAACACCAACATCGAACAGATCGTCGCGCGGCTGATCCAGTTCGGCAAGCTTGGCGGCTTCCACTTCAACGACTCCAAGTATGGCGACGACGACCTCGACACCGCGTCGATCGCGCCTTACCGGCTGTTCCTCGTGTTCAACGAGCTTGTTGCGGCCGAGGGTAAGCCGGGGTTCGACCCGGCGCACATGCTGGACCAAAGCCACAACGTCACCGACCCGATCGAAAGCCTGATGCTTTCGGCGATGGAGGTGCAGCGGGCCTATGCGCTGGCTTCGCTGGTGGACCGGGCGGCGCTGACCGGAGCGCAAGAGGCGAACGACGCCATCGCCGCCACGCAAGAGATGAAGCGCGCCTTCCGGACCGATGTGGAGCCGATCCTGGCGATGGCTCGGCTGGAACAGGGCGGCGCCATTGATCCTGTATCGGCCTATCGCCGGGCCGGCTACCGCGCGAAGGTCGCGGCTGTGCGGCCCCGGTCGGTGGCGGGCGGCGGCGGCATCGTCTGAACTGCCACCGGTTTCCGCCTCGGAAACCGGATCCCGCCCCCCCCCGGTGGACAGTCCCCCGCGGCCGGTCTACCAAGCGGCAGCGCGATGGGGGGCGGACCATGCTGGAATCTTATCCGAAAATCGAAGTCGAGGATCCCTTCGGCGTCCCGCCCGATACGCTTGGCCTGTCCGCCGACGAGATGCGGCGCCTTGGATACCGCGTGGTGGATCTGGTGGTCGACCGGGCGATGCGGCGCAACCAGGAACATGCCATTCTGGAGGCCAGCCCGGCCGAGCTTCTGGCGCGCTTGGGCGGACCCCTTCCCGAGGAGCCCGGCGACCCCGACGCCGCGCTGGAACTGATGGCCGAAGTCGCGCTGAGCCACCAGCAGCACGGCGACCATCCCCGCTACTTCGCCCGCGTCCCGGGCCCTGCCTCGTTCGCGGCAATTCTGGGCGAGTGGATGGGCACCGGCTTCAACACCATTGCCGCCAGCTGGGGCGGGGGCTCGGGACCGGCTGCGGTGGAGATGACGGTGTGCCGCTGGATCGCCGAGCTTCTGGGGATGCCGCCCGAGACCGAGGGCGTGCTGGTCTCGGGCGGGTCGCTTGGCAATCTGACGGCCTTTGCCGTGGCGCGGTCGGAAAACGGGCCGGGCGTGGCCTATCTGACCGACCAGACCCATTCCTCGCTGCCGCGTGACCTTCGGGCGCTTGGCTGGGCCGAGGAGGACATCCGCATCCTGCCGGCCGGTGCTGGCCTGCGCATGGATTTGGCGGATCTGCGGGCGGCCATCGCGGCGGACAAGGCGGCGGGGCGGCGGCCGGCGCTGGTGATCGCGACGGCCGGGTCCACCAACACCGGGGCGGTCGATCCGCTGGAGGGGATCGCGGACCTATGCCGCGACGAGGGGCTGTGGTTCCATGTGGACGGCGCGTACGGCGGGCCCGCCGCGCTGGTGCCCGAGGGGCGCGCGGCGCTCGCCGGGATGGAGCGGGCGGATTCCGTGGTACTGGACCCGCACAAGTGGCTGTTCCAGCCGTATGATGTGGGGGTCTGCCTCGTGACCCGGCCGGCGGCATTGGAGCGGGCCTTTGCGATGCACCCGGAATATCTGAAGGATGTGCAGGCCACGACGGGGGCGGTGAACTTCGGGAACCGGTCGCTGGAGCTGACGCGGCGGTCGCGGGCCTTGAAGCTCTGGATGTCGCTTCGGACCTATGGGGCGAAGCGGTTCCGCGAGGCGGTGCGCGCGGGTATCCGGACGGCGGAGCTGGCCGAGAGGTTGCTTCGGGCCGATCCGGCGACCTGGGAGGTGGTGACGCCGGCCCAGATCGGGATCGTCTGCTTTGCCTTCCGGGGGGCGAAGCCGGGGGAACATGCGGCGGCGGCCAAGGCGGTGTCGGACTCGGGCTTTGCCTGCGTGACCTCGACCAGCCTGCAGGGGCAAAGCGCCCTGAGGCTGTGCACCATCAACCCGCTGACCACCGAGGCCGACATTGCCGAGACCCTGCGGCGGCTGGCCGCGGCCCGGCCGGGGTGAGGGGCGTCCGAGCTCGGACGCTTGCTCGGACATAATGAAATCAATGACTTGCGATTCCGCTTTAACTTGGACTTAACACTTGTCCGAGGCCGCGGACCCGACATCATTCGACAGCTTGCCACGACAATGCCATGATCCGGGCCATGTCCGGCCTGCCCGGACTGCCACAACCCAAGGCTGAGATGTGGGCCCGTTCCGCGCCCCCTTGAACCGTCACGAGGAGCCGTCCGATGCTGAAATCCCTGCTTGCCTCTGTTGCCCTGCTGGCCGGCGCCCATGCGGGCCTGGCCTGCACCGCCGTGGACATCCTGGCCGCCGACAAGACCATGATCGCGGGCCGCACCATGGAATGGGCCTTCGACATGAAGTGGACGCTGGTCGGCCAGCCCGCCGGCACCGAACTGACCCTGACCGCGCCGCCCGACACCGGCCTGCCCGCCAAGACGGTGAAGACGACATACGGCGTCATGGGGATCAGCGCCGAGATCTTTCCGGGCGGGGCGATCATCGAGGGCCAGAACACCGCGGGCCTTGGCATGAGCGGGAACTTCCTGCCGGGCTTTACCGAATACCAGACGGTGACGAAGGACGACACCGAATATGTCTCGGTCCTGGGCTTTGGCGCCTGGGCGCTGGGCACCCATGCCACCGTGGCCGAACTGCGCGAGGCGCTGCCCAAGATCAAGGTCTGGGCCGATTCCTCGCTGCCGAGCGGGCCGACGCCGCCGGACATCCATGTCGTCTTCACCGACCGTACCGGCGACGGGATCGTGGTGGAATTCGTGAACGGCGAAGTGCAGATCCACGACAACGTGGCGCATGTGCTGACCAATGCGCCGACCTATGACTGGCACCTGACCAATGCCCGCAACTACCTGAGCCTGAGCACGGTGGGCGTGCCAGAGATCACGCTGGGCACCGCCAATGTCACCGCGATTGGCCAGGGCGGCGGCATGATGGGCCTGCCGGGCGACTATACCCCGCCGTCGCGCTTCATCCGCGCGGCCTTCCTGCGCCACCACATCACCCCGCCCGCCACCGGGGCCGAGGCGATTCAGGCGGTGGACCACATCCTGAACACCGTCGACATCCCGCTGGGCATCGCCCAAAGCAAGGACGGCGACCAGGTCGTGTCCGATTACACGCAGTGGGTGGCGATCAAGGACCTGACGAACAACCGCCTGCTGATTTCGGACTATGCGCACCGCACGAGCTTTGTCTCGATCGACCTGGACAAGGCGCTGGCCTCGGGCAAGGCGGGCGGCGTTCTGGTGACGGACCTGCCCTATCCCGACGGGGCGGTGGATGCGACGGAAGTGTTCGCGAAGTAGGGGGGCACGTCCGGTTTCTCCTCTCAAGGCCCCCTTGCCAAGTCCCCCCTCCCCTGTCCCCTCCCCACAGGGGGGAGGGGAAGCGCCTGGGATGGCGCGGGCCGGGCGAGCCCGAGGCCATTGCCTCGGGCGTTGTGGGCGGGTGACACGAGACCGCCCGTGCGCTTGGCGTTCAGGGAAACTGGATGGCCCCTTGGCAATTTGGGGGCCAAACGGCCAACCGCGTCGGTCGGGTGTCCACCGGACACCCGCCTTGTCGGTGCGAGGGTAGGGTGCGTGCTTGCACGCACCGTTTGCGGATCGAAGGGAGGGGGAGGGAGCGGGGACGGTGCGTGCGAGCACGCACCCTACGGATGGCTTCGGCTCGCTACTCGTTGCCCGTTCCCGGAACGACCCGATCCACTAGCTCAAGGAATTGGCGGGTATCTGCGAAATAGTTCGGGTATGCGGCGGTGACGCTCTCGACGTTCTCCGCGGCCACAAGCACGACATCCGTCAATTCATCATTCATGTGGGTTTTCTCAAGTTCTGCATATCGCAGTGAAGCATTTGATATTGAACTGAAAGACTCTATACTGGTGCGTTGCTGCTTGAGATCCAAAATGAGGATAAAATGGCTATCCGACTTCCGCTTGTTCTGTGCGATGTAGTTGTGCGCCGCGCTGAAATTTCGTAGCTTCTTTCGTGCCTCAAGTTTTCTGTCCAGCGCGAAAATGCGCTCGGCTACCTGTTGCTTGGATAGGTCGGCATGCAGCCGAGGCGTGTCTTCAAATATAGAGAAGGCGGAGCTGACATACCTAAAATACTCTAGCCATTCAGCTGGCCCAATGCTCGATTTCAGTGGTGTGCGAACATAGATCCCGGCAATCTCAACTGCTGTGGCCCAAGCATGTTGAACGCGAGTTCTAAGCTGAACTTCAATTCGGTGTCCGTTATAGTTATGGGCGCGATCACTCTGGTATCGATAAATCAAGTGTATTCCCCGGTAGCCGGAGGCTTGCGGGGTCTCGATGTAGTCTTTCTCCGTCGCTAAATCATGTCTATCACGGGATTTTCGATACTTCTCTCGTATCAACCGTGCCGAATCGACGGAATTGACAATAGCTCGACTGCCTCCAAGGTCCTGCATCCTGGAAAGTTGCATATCTTGATAGCGTACGAGTTTTGCGATAACTGAAGGCGCGCGCTTAAGTCGCTGTACGATTTCTGATTGAGGGTCAACTGCTTTCGCTCTATGGCGAAGTGTCATCTGAATGGTATTAAGGGGAAAAGCATGGCTGGCGCGCCAAGCATCCATAATCTGGTATGCGTCAATATAATCATCAAATCTCCCAAGATCGAACGGCATCCTTAGAATGTCACCAGCGCGGTCAATGTCTCTGCGAGAATAATCGCATGTCTTCCAAACGATAGCCATTACCCCCAAACCTCCACAAACTCCCGCCACTCGCCCTTGCTCATGCCGGAATCCTCCTGCCCCACGACCTCCCCGTTCAGCCGCCGTTTCAACACCGCCACGGCCTTGGCGCTCAGGTTGACGCCGCCCATGCGGTAATCCTCGAAGGCGGCGAAGGCCAAGGGGACCCAGTCGGCCACCATGCGGGCCATTTCCTCGGCATAGATGCGGATTTCGTATTGGGCGTGGGCGTCGGCGCGCAGGCGCAGGAAGTGGAAGAGGTTGTGCAGGTCGCACTTCCAGTACCATTGCGTATAGATGTTCATCGGCAGGTTCATCCGCGCCAATTCGCGGGCAAGGCCCTGCTGAGGTGTTCCGTCAGGCTGGGCCTGGCTCAGCATCTCTTCGTAGTGGTCATAGGCCGTGGCGGCATCGCGTTTCAGCACCTCGAGCACGCGGGCGGCTTCGGCACCTTCCAGAACGGCGCCGCGGCCCTGGTTGTTGACGGTGCTTTGCGCGGCGAGTTGGCCGGGTTCGGGGATGTAGAACTCCCGGTCCAGGATCGAATAGCGGGCGGAATATTCGTTCACGTTGGCGGTGCGGTGCCTGATCCACTGGCGGGCGACGAAGACCGGGAGCTTGATGTGGAACTTGACCTCGCACATCTCGAACGGCGTCGAATGCCAGTGGCGCATGAGATAGCGGATGAGGCCGGCATCGTCGGAGACCTTCTTCGTGCCGGCGCCGTAGCTGACGCGGGCGGCCTGCACGATGGCGGCATCGTCGCCCATGTAGTCGATGACGCGGATGAAGCCGTGATCCAGCACGGGATGGGGGGTGTAGAGGCGGGCCTCCATCCCCTCGGACACGGCGCGCAGCGTGGGGCGCGGGGTGGCGCGCAGGGCCTGGGCCTCGGCGATCTGGTCGGGGGTGAGGGCCATGGCTGCCTCCGGGCTGTGGGGTTGGGCGGAATGAGTCGCGCGACCACTATATCTAGTCACGGCGCGGGCTCAAACCGCAGCATACGTTAGGTCAACCGGGGATTGCCTTTGACAGGCCGGGGGCGATAGATCACAGTCGGCGGAAAGCCGGGACAGGTGACGCAGGGGGACGGAATGCCGAACTGGACGAAGGCGCTGGCGGTGCTGGCCCTGGTGGCGGCCTGTGACGGGAATCCCTGGGCGGTGGAGGAGGAAGAGCCGCTGCCGCCGGGCACGACGGACCCCACCGCCTCGTCCCCGATCACCCGGACCGAAGAGGTGGACGACAGCGGCAACGGCTTTGCCGAGGGCATGAGCTACGACGCCACGACCGACACCTTCACGGTGGACGGGTTGGCCTTCGACGGGGACAATGTCTATACGCGCGACACGGCGGTGCCGAGCCTGGGGCCCTTTGCGGTGTATGAGGCGGCTTCGGTGTTCAACGATCCGCTGACGGGCCAGCCGATCGAGCAGTTCCAGCACAAGGCGATCTACGGCGTCGATCCCGACGGCGACGTGAGCTTTGCCATCGTGCGGACCGGGTCCTATGTGCCCTATGGCTATGGCGGGTGGATCTACAGCCGGTCGGGCGGGGTGGAACTGCCGACGACGGGGCAGGCGTCCTATGTTGGCAACTACGCGGCGCTGCGCGATTTCGACGGGCGGGGCGGGCTGGAATATGCCACGGGCACGATGAACATCGCCATCGACTTCGCCGACTTCAACGATGGCAACGGTGTGCAGGGCCAGGTCTATAACCGGCGGATCCTGGATACGGATGGCCGCGATATCACCAATACGGTGATCGCGGCGCTGAACACGGAATACGAGGCCTCGGCCACGACGCTGCCGGTGATGAACTTCAAGGTGGGGCCGGGGGTCACGACGGCGGCGGGCGAGCTTTCGGGCGGGATCAGCAGCTATGTCGTGGACAACGAGGGCAACCTGACCCAGCTGGAAGACGGGAAGTATTACGCGGTTCTTTCGGGCCCGAATGCCGGCAAGGTTGTGGGTGTGATCGTGGTGGAAAGCGACGATCCGCGGTTTGACGCCACGGTGCGCGAGACCGGCGGTTTCATCCTCGTCCGCGAGTGAGCCGGGGATGAACGGGCGGGCCGCGGCGGGCTGGCTGGCGGCGCTTTGGCTGGGGCTGGCCGGGGCGGCGGAGGCCAAGCCGGTGGTGCTGGACCCGGCGGGGATGCGGCAGCTGGCGGCCGAGGTGCTGAACGCCGGGCAGGCCGAGGATGCGCTGGCGCTGACTGAAGCCCTGTTGCAGCGCGATCCGCAGGATGTGACGGCATTGGTCCTGCAGTCGCAGGCGCTGCGGATGCTGGGCCGGATGGACGAGGCGCGGCAGATGGCGCGCCGGGCCTGGGCGGTCGCCGAGACGGACGAGCAGAAGTTCAGCGCGGCGGTGACACGGGCGCAGGTCCTTTCGGCGGAAGGGCGGCGCACAGCGGCGCAGTTCTGGCTGCGCCGGGCGGTTCAGGTTGCCCCCACGGAAGAGGCGCAGGCGCTGGCCGAGCGGGATTTCCGCTATGTGAGGGCGCGCAACCCCTGGGTCTTTGCCTTTGATCTTTCGGTGGCGCCGTCATCGAACGTCAACAACGGGTCGTCGCGCGGCACCTTCGACCTGATCGGGATCGAGGATCTGCCCATCCCCGAGGACATGAAGGCCTTGTCGGGCCTGGATATCGCCTTCGGGGCCGATGTGACCTATCGGCTGCCCGCGACGGACTGGTCGCGCACGGAGTTCGGCCTGGGCCTGCTGACGCGGCAGGTGGTGCTTTCGGCCGATTCCAAGTTGCAGGCGCCTTCGGCGGAAGCGTCTGACTACGCCTATGACGCGGTGGAGCTGGGCGTGACGCACCGGCGGCTGGCCTTCGCGCCGCTGCGCTATGCCGAGTTCGGCGCTTTGGTCGGCCATAACTGGTATGGCGGGGCGAGCATGTCGAACTATGTTCAGGCCAATTTCGGCATGGAGGATAGGACTGCGCCGGGGCGGGTGCTGGGGTTCGACATCATGGGCGTGCGCACCTGGAGGCTGGATTCGGACACGCAGTCGAACGACCAGATCATCGGGTCCATCGGGGTTGACCAGGCCTTCGGCGAGGCGGGCATCCTGTCTGTGGATTTCGTCGGGCGGCAGGTCTATTCGGAATCGCCCGAATTGGCGGGGACGGGTTATCTGGGCAGCATCGGCTGGGAATTCGCCGACCCGCTGCCGGGCGACATCACGCTGTCGGCCTCGATCGGAGTGGGCTACCGAACCTATCCGAATTCGAACTATGCCGATGGCGGGCGGCAGGATCGCACACAGATCGGTGATGTGAGCTTTGGCCTCAACCAGTTGACCTATCTGGGCTTCGTGCCCACGGTCAGCCTGACGGCGGCGCGCACACGGTCCAACGCGGCGCTATTCGACACGCGCAGCCTTGGCATCAACATCGGTTATGAATCGGCCTTCTAGTGCCGGTTTGCGGCCGAAACGGCAACGGAACAGGAGAAAACCCATGAAGATCCGCTATCTGCACACCATGGTCCGGGTGCTGGACCTTGAGAAATCCATCGCCTTCTACAAGCTTCTGGGGCTGGAGGAGACGCGGCGGTACGACAATGAGGGCGGGCGCTTCACGCTGGTGTTCATGGCACCGCCAGGCCAGCCGGAGTGCCCGGTGGAACTGACCTACAACTGGGACGGCGATGCTGGCCTGCCGAGCGACAGCCGGCATTTCGGCCACCTGGCCTATGACGTGGAGAACATCTACGACGTCTGTGCCCATCTGCAGGCCAATGGCGTGACGATCAACCGCCCGCCGCGCGACGGGCGCATGGCCTTTGTGCGCAGCCCCGACAATGTGTCGATCGAACTGTTGCAGATGGGCGAGGCTTTGCCCCCGGCGGAACCCTGGAAATCCATGCCGAATACCGGGCATTGGTGAGACCCTTGGACACAGCAGCAGGCAGGGGCCTTGGCCGCCCCGGCCTGCGTTCGCCAACCGTTCCGTGCGGGCCAGTCGAGGCCCCGGCCTGCGCCGGGGCGTGAGCGAGGTTCAGTTGGCGGGAACCGTCCTGACATCCAGTTGCAGGATGACCGGGGCGGGGCCTGCGTCTTCTTCGCCATCGTCCAGTGCGATGGCGCCGCGCGTGGTTTCGCCGAAGCCGGCCTCGCGCAGGGCGAGATCGAGGTTCGAGGCGGTGCCGCGCGTCAGCTCCAGTGCATCCTGGGCGAGGAAGGCCAGGTTCTCGACCGGCGATTGCGGGGCGGCCGGGGAGAGCACGACAACCATGCGTTCCTGGCCGAGGACGGAATCGGAGATCTTGAACAGGCCCTTTTTCAGCGTGTCGCCGGGTTGAAGGCGTTCGGCTGCCCAGTGCGTGATGGAATAATCGGCGCCGATGTAGAGGACGTTGATGTCGACGGGGATGTCCATGTGGTTGGTGGCCAGAACATGCACCTCGTCTTCCGGCACGAGGCGCGGCACGGCATCGGTGGAAAGCGGGCGGAGCTTGCGGTCTTCGGGCGTGCGGGTCTGCATCGCCACATCGACGTCGAGCCCCTCGCCGCCGAGCCCCTCGCCGAGTTTCAACAGATTCAGCGCCTTGGCCATGTGGTTGAGCGTATCGGCCAGGGTGGCGGCGAGGGTTTCGCCGTCCTTGTCGGCGGTGCCGACCGATGGGGTGGAAGTCAGGTCGTCGGCGAGGCCCGTGGCGGGCAGCACCCAGATCGCATCGGGGCGCGGGCTTTCGGGGATGACGGCCAGGCGCAGGTCGGCCTCTTCCCCCGCAGGGACGAAAGTGATGCGGGGGCCGGCGGATTGGGTCAGGGCGTCGGTGGCGGCGAGCAATTCGTCTGCCGGGGCGGTGCCTGCTTTGGGCAGGGCGACGGTGAGCGAAAAGTCGAGTTCGGCCGAGACGCGGCGCAGGACGAGGCCCTTGGGCAATTCGGGCGGGAGCGACTTGCCATCCACCGCGACCGGCACGGCGGTTGCGGTGAAGGTGTCGGCGGCCTGCACTTCGGCGTAGCCAAGCGCGGCTTCGGTCGGGTCGGCGGCGGAGGCGAGGACGGCGAGGCGCTCGCCCTCCTTCAGGCCGTGGAGCGTGCCGGCGGGCAGGGCGAAGCTGCCGTCTTGCAGCGTGGCGGGCCATTGCGCGATGCGGGGGCCGGAATCGCCCGAGAAAGCCACGGCATCGAGATCGCCTTCGAACATGGGCGTGGTGCGGGCGATGGAGGTGGTGGCATATTTGCGCAGCACCTCTTGCCCGATCTGGCGATAGGTCGCCTGGGGATATTCGGACAGGACCTGGAACAGGGTCCAGGTGAAGACGCCCTGTGGCATCCGGCCTGGCTTGCCCTTGGGCAGGTTCTTTTCGGGCGTGACCTCGGTGGTCTGGGCGGCGAAGAAGGCGACGAGGCGACCCTGTTCGGGGCTGTCCTCGCCGGCATCCACCGGGGCTTCGGGCTGGGCGCGCGGGTCTTCCAGGCCGCGGGTTGCGGGGGCTTCGACCATGTCGAGGCCAAGCGCCTCGGGCGGAAGCTGGCGGGTGCGCACCTCTTCGTCGCCCGAGGGGGCGCCGCGGGTGACGGTGCCGGAATGGCAGGAATCGAACACCGCCCACACGTCGGCGCCCTTCGCGCGGATGGAATCTATCAATTCTCCGATCTCATCGTCGATCAGGGCGTTCTGGACGCTGCCCACCTCATCTGACCAGGGGCCGATGTCGATGGGGAGGAACAGCTCGTCCAGCCCGTCGAGTTCGGCCTCGGGGTTCTGGGCCGGGGCCTGGGTGCCGTGGCCCGAGAAATGCAGGTAGACGAAATCACCGGGCGAGACTTCGGCCACCAGGTCGGCGAAGGCCTTGCGGATGGCGTCGAGCGTGGGTTCGCCCGCGCCGTCCACGCCATCGGCCAGCACGGTGACATGGTCGGGCGGGAAGGGCACGGGCGAGGCGGTGGTGAGCCAGGTCTGCACCAGCGCGACGTCATTTGCGGGGCCCTTCAGCCAGTAGCGTTCGTCGAGGTTCCGGTACTGGCTGGCGCCGATCAGGAGCGCGTAGTTCTCGCGCGCCAGGGCGGGCAGGGCGGAAAGGGCGAGGGCGGAGGAGAGAATGAGGCTGCGGAGCATGGGATCAATTCGTCATGAGGGCATAAGGTGTTGAATCGGGGCCGGCATTGGTGACCTCGATGGCCACGCTGTCGGGTTCGGCCTGGGTCCAGGCGCAATAGGCGATGGGGCTGGGATCGGTGTCGGCGCAGAGCACGGCGCCGGAGCCGTCGCGGACGACAAGGTTCAGGTCGGTGCCGGATTCGGGTTCGACATAGACTTCGGTGCGCTGGCCGGCCGTGACTTCGATCAGGGGGAAACGGTCGGTGGAGCCGGGGTCGATGCGGTCGAGCCGGTAGACCGGGCCGGTGGCGACGCCCTTTGCGGCCTCGGTGGCGGTGTCGTCGATGAGGGCGAGGAGGGTTTCGTCGCCGGCGGCCAGTTGGGTGGCGCTGTCCAGCATGACCTGCCAGCCCACGGGCAGGGTGCCGCCGGGCGGGAAGCCCGCGGCCTTGCGCAGGCGGGCGGCGGCGAGAAGCAGGACCGGGTCCTGCAGCGCCAGCCCCTCGGCATAGAGCCGGGCGGAAAGGTCGGCCTCTTGCAGCGGGCCGGCGAGGGCCGGGCTGGCGAGGAGGGCGAGAAGGAGGGCGGAGCGGAGCATGGGGTTGTCCTTCGGGTCGGGTGCAGGATGGCGGGGGGGGCGCCCTGTGTAAACGCGAAGTTTTCGCATGACGGTCTTTGTCATGTGACCCTTTCGGGCCGGGGGCATAGCCTTGGGGCATGACCTGACGAAAGGGAGAAGATCGTGCTGCGTCAGAAGGATATCCGCCTGTTCCGGGGCTATGCCGTCGAGATCGCTGCGGCTGCGCTGGTGCTTTTGCTGTCGCTGGTGCCGATGCGGGCGGCAGAGCCGGCGCCGGGCGTGCTGGACGGGGCGCTGGCCACGGTGTTCACCGTGCGCGCGGCCGATGACGGTGCGCGGTTCCTGGGCTCGGCCTTCCTGTGGGGCGAGCACGGGGCGGTGGCGGTGACGAACGCGCATGTGGTGGGCAAGGCGGCCGAGGTGCGGCTGACCGATGCGCAGGGGCGCGAGGAGATCGGCCGGGTGATCGCGGTGGACGCACTGCGCGACGTGGCGGTGATTGCGGTCGCGCCGGGCCGTCCGGGGCTGGAGCCCGGCGCGGCGCCGCATCTTGGGCAGGCGGTCTGGGCGCTTGGCGCGCCCTTGGGGCTGGACCTTTCGGTGACGGATGGCACGGTTTCGGCGCTGGCGCGTCAGGTGGACCCGACCGCGCCCCTGCGCATGGTGCAGCATGATGCGGCGGTCAATCCCGGATCGTCCGGTGGGCCGCTGGTGGATGCAGAGGGCGGACTGGTTGGCATGAACAGCCGCATCGCCGACGGCTCGCGCACCTTTGTGGGCATTGCCTATGCGATCACGGCGGCGGATCTGGACCGCATCGTGACCGGGCTGGTGGACGAGACGCTGGCTCCCCTGCCGAAGCTGGGGCTGCGGGCGCGGGCGGTGGACCGGGTGATTGCGGCCGCCTTGGGGGTGGAGCCGGGTGGGCTCTTGGTGGACGAGGTGGAAGCGGGCGGTCTGGCAGAGATGTCGGGCCTGAAGGCGGGCGATATCCTTCTGGCGGTGGATGGCAAGCCGATCGCCGCGCCGGGTGATCTGCCCTTTGCGCTTGAGGCGGCTCAGGCGGCCGAGAGTGCCGATCTGGTGATCCGGCGTGATGGGGCGGCCGTGCTGGTGGTGATGGAACTTGCCCCCATCGGCGAGGACATCGGTGCGCTGCGCGACCTGGGCGAAGTGAAGAAGGTGGATTCCTACACGCTTGCGAGCCTTGGCGTGACGCTGGACGAGGAGGGGCAGGTGAACGAGATCACGCAAAACTCGCCCGCCGCCCGTGCGGGGCTGGCCAAGGGCGACCGTATCCTGGCGATGAACGGGCAGGAAATGGCGGGCAGTGCTCTGGAGACGGCAGAGATCACCAAGGCCACCCTTTTGCTGGTGGCGGGGCCTGGCGGGGCGACGCGGCACGTGCTGGTGGATCCCTGGGGCCGGGCCGACGGGATGCGGGCTGTGGGTGGCGCGAATGTGCTTGACCCGGCCGTGGTGGTGTTCTGACATCGGGGCCGGAGGACAGAATGGACCGTATCCTGATTGTCGAGGACGACGTCGCCACCGCCCTGGCCGTGGCGGGTGAAGTGCGGGCCCTGTCCTGTGATCCGGTGATCCGCGACACGCTGGACAGTGGTCTGGCTGAGGCGGCGCGTGGCGGCTATCGCGTCATCGTGCTGGACCGGATGCTGCCGGGGGGCGATGGCGTGGACGCCATCGCAAGGCTGAAGGCGGCCGGGTCGGATGCGCTGATCCTGGTGCTTTCGGCGCTTGGCCGTGCGGCGGAGCGGGTGGAGGGACTGGAGAAGGGGGCGGATGACTATCTGCCCAAGCCCTTCGAGCCGGAAGAGTTGCGCGCGCGGCTGCGGGCACTGCTGCGCCGGGCGACGATGCAGGTGCTGGACAATGACCTTATGGCATTCGGCGACCTTGAAATCCGGCTGAAGGCCCGCACCGTGCATGTGAAGCGCGAGCATGTCCCGGTGAGCCCGCGCGAGTTCGACCTGATCGTCTTTCTGGCACAGAACGCGGGCCATGTGGTGACACGGATGCAGCTTCTGGAGAAGGTCTGGAACCTGCATTTCGACCCCGGCACCAATGTCGTTGACGTTCATGTCGGCCGGCTGCGGCGCAAGCTGGAGGACGCGGGGGCGAATGTGATCCAGACCGCACGGGGCGAGGGGTATATCTTTTCGCCGATTGTATCGACTGCGAGCGCGGCGGGGTGATCCGCCTGTCGGCCACATTTCGGCTTGCGGCGCTGGTGGCGCTGACTGTGGCGGGGTTGTCTTTACTGGGCATGGCCGCGCAGTACCGGCTGGTTTCGATGCGGCTTCATGAGCAGACCGAGCGGCTTCTGGCCGCCGATCTGGGCGGGCTGGCCGCACTGTATGAGCAGCGGCGCATCATCGCGTTGCGCGAGGCCATCG
The DNA here is from genome assembly GCF_019623905.1 of Neotabrizicola shimadae. Taxonomy (NCBI): domain Bacteria; kingdom Pseudomonadati; phylum Pseudomonadota; class Alphaproteobacteria; order Rhodobacterales; family Paracoccaceae; genus Neotabrizicola; species Neotabrizicola shimadae. The sequence continues at coordinate 452,912 of NZ_CP069370.1, forward strand.
ACTATAGGGTCGAGACCTCGGGCGGGGGCGAGATGCTTTTGCTGATGGACCGGCAGGGGCAGGTTCTGGCGGGCACGCGCAAGGCATGGCCCGGGGGGCTTGCGCCCGTGGGAGCGGGCTTTGCCGCGGAGCCGGCGGTGGAGTTCGAGGATTCCGGCACACGCTGGCTGGGGGTGGCGCGGGAGCTGCCGGGGGGATTCCCTTTGCTGGTGGCGCGCAGCCTGGGGCCGGTGGATGGCACGCTGAAGGCGCTGCGGCGCGGTATTCTGGGGCTGGGGCTTGTCATGCTGGCTGCGGGGGCCGGGGTGGGCTGGCTTGCGGCGCGCCATGTGATCGGGCGGATTCAGCGGGTGAATGCCCTGGCGGACCGGGTGGCGGCTGGCGACCTGGCGGCGCGACTGCTGGGGCCGCAAAGCGATGATGAGTTCGGGCAGCTGGAGGCGCATGTCCATGCGATGCTGGACCGGATCGAGACGCTGAACCGCGCGACGCACCGGCTTTCGGATACCATCGCGCATGAGCTGCGCACGCCCTTGAACCGGATGCTGCAGAAGTTGCAGGAGGTTCGGGGGCAGGACGAGGTGACGGGGGCGCTGAAGGCCGAGATGCGGCAGGCGATCCGGGTCTTCGATGCGCTGTTGGACATCAGCCGGGCCGAGGCCGACAAGGGCGCGGGCGGGCTGGTGCCGGTGGACCTTTCGGCGCTGGTGGCCGAAGTCTGGGACCTGTACCAACCGGCGGCCGAGGAGCGGGGGCTGGTGCCCGCCGCCGAAGTGGCAGAGGGCATCCAGGTGCTGGGGGACCGCAGCCTGATTGCGCAGATGCTGTCGAACCTTCTGGACAATGCACTGAAATACGCCCGGCCCGGCGACGACCTGCGGGTGACGCTGGCTGAAGGCGGGGACCGGCCGGTGCTGTCGGTGGCCGATACCGGACCGGGCCTGCCGCCCGAGATCGCGGGCGAGGCTTTCGAGCGCTTCGTTCGGGGCACGCGCGACCAGGCGAAGCCCGGCCACGGGCTGGGGCTGGCGCTGGTGAGCGCCATCGCGGCGCGGCACGGCGCGCGGCTGACCCTGCCGCCGGTGGAGCGCGGGCTGACGGTGCAGATCGCCTGGCCCCGGCTGGCGGCGTGACCCCTTGCGCCTTGCGGGCAGGGGGCTAGGCTTGGTCCAGGAGGACCCGATGCCGTTTCCGTTCCGCCTCTTGATGCTTGTGCCGTTGCTGGCGGCCTGCGGCACGCCGCAACAGCGCTGCATCAACAGTGCGGCCGCCCCGCTGCGGCCGGTGGACCGGCTGATTGCCGAGACCGAGGGCAACATTTCGCGCGGGTACGGGTTGCAGGCGACCACGATCTATCGCGACGTCTGGGTGCCCTGTGGTGGGGTCTACGGACCCTATGGCTATCGCCCCGCGGGAGGCATGTGCATTGACGAGCAGGCGCAGATCATCGAGCGGCCGGTTGCCATCGACATCGACGCGGAGAGAAAGAAGCTGGCGCAGTTGAAGGCGAAGCGGAAGGAACTCGCCTCGGCTGCTTCTGCCGGCATCGCACAGTGCAAGGCCGAGTTCCCCGAATAGGGCCTAATGCGCGGCGAAGCGCACGCCATCGAGCAGGCCACGCCCGCCATCGACGGTGAGCACCTGGCCGGTGATGAAGCTGGAGGCGTCGGAGGCAAGGAACTGTACCGTTTCGGAAAGCTCATCCGGCGCGGCGATGCGGCCAAGCGGGGTTTGCGCCACGATTTTCTGGCGCGCGGCGGCGTCTTCCTTCAGCGCGTATTGCAGGCTGCCGCTCATCACCGAGCCGATGGCGACGGCGTTCACTCGGATGCCCTTGGGCGCGAGCGCGACGGCCATGGACCGTGTGACCTGTTCCACCGCGGCGCAAGAGACGGAATAGCCCAGGAGCTCGGGCTGGGTGACGCGCACGGCGACGGAAGACAGGTTGATGATCGAGCCGATGGGGGTGCCGGGTTCGACCGCATTCTGGTCGGCCCAGTGCATCATGCGCTTGGCGGTCATCTGGGTGAGCCGCAGGCCGGACATGACGTTTTCGCGGAACAGGTCCGAGACCGCGTCAGCATCGGCCGACAGGGGATCGGACAGCGCCATGCGGCGCGCGGCGTTCACCAGGATGTCCACGCGGTCGAAGGCGTCGATGGTGGCGGAAAGGAGGTTGGTGATGGCGAGCTTCTCGCAGAAATTGCCAGCGAAGGACCGGATCGGGCCATCGCCCCGCGCCTCTTCGCCGATTTCGGCATCGAGCCGGTCCTCATCGACGTCGGCGAACATGACGTTGGCGCCCTTGTCGGCAAAGTGGCGGGCGATGGCGAGGCCGATGCCCGAGGCGGCGCCGGTGACGATGGCGGTCTTGCCGGTGATGGAAAAGCTCATGAGGATCTCCTGTCCTGGGGCGCCCGGGTGCCGCGCACCGGGCGCGCGGCGCGCACCAGGCGGAAGGCGGGGTCGGTGCCCAGTTCCTCGACCGTGTGGAAGAGGGTCTTGAGGGGGGAATCGTAGGGGAGGTGGCGGTTGGCGACCAGCCAGAGCGTGCCTTCGGGGCGCAACATGGATGCAGCAGCGCGCAGGAAGGCCAGACCCAGGGCAGGATCGGCCTCGCGCGAGACGTGGAAGGGCGGGTTGCAGACGATGTGGTCGGCCAACTCTGCCGGTTTCCAGCGCGTGGCGTCGGCCCAGTGGAAGGCGGCGCGCGGGTCGGGGATGTTCAGGCGTGCGCAATCGAGCGCGGCGGCGTCGGCTTCGACCAGATCCAGGCGGGTGACGCCGGGATGGGCCAGCACGGCGCGCGCGAGGTAGCCCCATCCGGCGCCCAGGTCCACCACGCGGCCCGACATCTGGCGCGGCAGGACGGCGGCGAGGAGGGCGGAGCCGCGGTCGGGGGCGTCGGCCGAGAAGACACCCGCGATGGTGGTGAAGCCGTCCGCGATGGGGCGGGGCCGGGCGATCCAGGCCGACAGATCGGCGGCGCCGGCGGGAAAGACCGCCAGTCGGCCATGCGCCTTGGTGACCGGATCGGAAAGGGCGCCTTGGGGCAGGGCGGCGCGAAGGTCGCGCAGGACGGATTCGATTCCGTCGGTTTTCTGCCCGTCCACCGCCACCGGGCCGCCGGGTCGGACCGAGGCGGCGGCGCTGGCCACCAGCGACAAGGCGGCGTCCCGCGCGCGGGGCAGACAGACCAGTGCGGCAGCCAGACCTTCCGGTGCGGTGGTGGTGCAGGTCCAGCCGGCGGCGGCGAAGGCGTCGTGGTCGGGGCGGAAGCCGGTGACGATGACGGTGCGCGACCGGGGCAGGGCGCCCAGATCCTCGCCCGCATGGGGGGAGAACACGGCGATCAAGCCATCGGCCGGAAACGCAAGAGCGCCGCTGTCGAGCGCAAGACTCAGGCGGGTGGATCGCATGGTCGGGCGCAGTGCGCCCTCAGTCCTTTTCCATGGTGCATTGCAGCGGATGTTGGTGGCGGCGGGCGAAATCCATCACCTGCGCCACCTTGGTTTCCGCCACCTCAAAGGAGAAGACGCCCACCACGGCGAGGCCCTTCTTGTGAACCGTCAGCATGATTTCGAAGGATTGCGCGTGGCTGAGGCCGAAGAACCGTTCCAGCACATGCACGACGAATTCCATCGGCGTGTAGTCGTCGTTCAGAAGCAGCACCTTGTACATTGGCGGGCGCTGCGTCTTGCTTTTCGTCTTGGTCAGGACGGACGAGTCCGTGCCATTGCCGCCGCCGGGCGGGTTGGACATCTTGACGGGCGCAATGACCACGGGGCGCGGCTCCACTCGGATTCGAAATCTGGCTGACGAGCGCAATATAGCGTGTTCCCCGCGCGGGAAAAGGGGAGGGTCCTTGCAGTGCAGGGGCGAAGCGGCAAAAAGGCACGGGGAGACCGCATGATGACCACACCGATCACAACCGTCGCCTTCGACGCAGATGATACGCTTTGGCAGAACGAGACGTTCTTCCGGCTGACAGAGGAGCGTTTCGCGGCGCTGCTGGCCGACCATGCGGCGCCGGATCACCTGATGGAGCGGCTGATCGCCGCCGAGCGGCGGAACCTTTCGCACTACGGTTTTGGTGTGAAGGGCTTCACGCTGTCCATGATCGAGACGGCGATCGAGGTGACGGAAGGCGCTGTTCCGGCCCGGATCATTGCCGAGATCCTGTCGGCCGGGCGCGAGATGCTGGAAACCCCGATCGAGCTCTTGCCCCAGGCGCGCGAGGCGGTGGAGGCACTTGCGGGTGACTTTCAGGTGCTGCTGATCACCAAGGGCGACCTTCTGGATCAGGAGCGCAAGCTGGCGCAATCGGGCCTGGGCGAGTTGTTTCACGGGGTCGAGATCGTGAGCCACAAGACACCGGCCACCTATGCCGCGGTCTTTGCGCGTCACGGCGAGCGGCCAGACCGTGCCATGATGGTGGGCAATTCGCTGGCATCGGACGTGATCCCGGTGATCGAGGCGGGAGGGCATGGCGTGCATGTGCCGCACGGGCTGACCTGGGCGCTGGAACATGCAGAGCCGCCCGAGGGTCATCAACGGTTTCACCGTCTTGCGGATTTGGGCGACCTGCCCGCGCTGGTGCGCCGGTTGAACGCCGGATAGGGGAGTCGCCGCAACCCGTTGGGGCCTGTTGGGGGTGTCAACCCCATATGTTCCGCCGTGTTCTGAAGAACACAGTCAAAGCCTTTGAAATCGAGGGCTTTTCGGGACGGCCGGCTCTGTGTTAGCCTGAGCGAGTCGAAGGTCCCGCAAAACAAGGGTCCGCGGCAGAGGCAGGCAATACAAGGACAAGCGGCGTGGGACTTCCCATCAAGCAGTTTGCACGCAATTTCGTTCTCCTGTTCGGGTTGGTGCTGGCGGCAGCCTGTTCTGCCCCGCGCGAGACCGGCGCGGCGCCCTATGCGGCTTTCGTGATGGATGCACGGACGGGGCAGACGCTGTACGCGGAGAACGCGGATGCCAGGCTGCATCCGGCTTCGCTGACAAAGATGATGACGCTGTACATCGCGTTCCAGGAAATCGAGAAGGGCAACCTCTCGCTGGACACCGTTGTGACGGTGACACCCTATGCGGCATCGCAGCCGCCGTCGCGGTTGGGTCTGAAGGCCGGGCAGAAGATCCAGATGCGGTATCTGATCCGCGCCGCGGCGATCAAATCGGCCAACGATGCCGCCGCCGCCATCGGCGACCACATCAGCGGCAACCAGCAGGCCTTTGCCAAGCGGATGACCAAGACCGCCAAGGCGATGGGCATGAAGAACACGACGTTCAAGAATGCCAATGGACTGACCGCAGATGGCCACCTGTCCTCCGCCCATGACATGACGATCCTGGGGCGGCATGTGATCTATGACTTTCCGCAATACTACAACCTGTTCTCGCGCCGCACCGCCGATGCCGGCATTGCCGAGGTGCAGAACACCAACCGCCGCTTCCTAGATGCCTATCCGGGCGCGGACGGCATCAAGACCGGGTACACCGTGGCGGCGGGTTTCAACCTGACGGGTTCCGCGGAGCGTGACGGCAAGCGCATCGTGGCTACGGTGTTTGGAGGCAAGTCCACGGCGCACCGCAATGCGAAGATGGCGGAGTTGCTGGACCTTGGATTCCGCAAGGCGGGCAGCGGGGCGGCCGAGCCCGAAACCGCGCTGATCGCCGATGCCGGCACGGTCGATGACGGCAACGAGGAAGGCGGCACTGCGAAGACCGTGCGCGTGGTAATGAATGTCAACGCCTCGCCGCGCCCGAAGGCCAATCCGGGCATGGCACCGGCGGCGATTGCGGTGGCGGCGGCCGAGGCGGCACCCGCGCCGGAGGCTGCGGAAGAAACCGAGGTGGCGGCTGCGGCGCCTGCGCCCGCGCCAGAGGCGGAAGCGGCGGTCGTGGTGGCCGATGCGTCCACCGAGGAGCCGGAGGAGGCCCAGGTCGCCGCGCTGGCCGTGGATCCGGGCTCTGTGCAATCCACCGCCGCGGCGCCGGCAAATTCCCTACAGGGTCAGGCGCAGGCGATTGCCGACGGGTCGGCAACCGGCACCGATCCGATGGTGACCCTTGCTTCGGCCAGCCCAAGGCCGGCCAAGCGCAAGGCGCCGATCTATGACGACGCGACCGTCGTGGCCGCCGTTGCCCCCGCAGAGCAGGAGGTTGTGACCCGTGTCTCGACCTCTGGCGGGCGTGACTGGGGCATCACCGTTGGCCGGTACAACACCCGGTCCGAGGCCGAGCGGGTGCTGTTGAAGACCCAGCTGGCCGAGACCGCGACGTTGAACGACTCGCTCCGCAAGGTCGTGTCGCGTGGCGGCGGCTATGAGGCGACCTTCTCGGGCCTGACCCAGGATCAGGCTGACCTGGCCTGCCGCCGGCTGGCGGCACGGTCGACGCCCTGCTTCACGCTGGGGCCGTGAGCGGATTTGTCCTGCCCCCGCCGCCGCAGCCTTCGGTTGCCGTGGCGGGCAGCGTGAGCCGCCTTGCGGTCCGGCGCATGTTCTGCGTGGGCCGCAACTATGCGGAACATGCACGCGAGATGGGCCATGCGCCGGACGAGGCGCCGCCCTTCTTCTTCACCAAGCCGGCCGATGCCGTCGTGGACAGCGGCGCGACGGTGCCCTACCCGCCGATGACGGCGGACTTGCAGCACGAGGCAGAACTCGTGGTGGCGATCGGGGCCACGGGCGCCGACCTTTCCCCCGATGAGGCCGCGCGCCTGGTCTGGGGCCATGCCGCCGGCAACGACCTGACCCGACGCGACCTGCAGGCCGAGGCCAAGGCGCTGCGCCGGCCCTGGGACATGTCGAAAGGGTTCGACGCCTCGGCGGTGGTGGGGCCGGTTCGGCCGCTGTCGCTTGGACCATTCGGCGATGCGGCCATCACTTGCCGCGTGGATGGCCGGATCACGCAGCAGGCCCGGCTGTCGGACATGATCTGGGACGTGCCGCATCTACTTTCGCATCTGAGCCGCTTCGTGACGCTTCAACCGGGCGACCTGGTGTTTACTGGCACACCCGCAGGCGTTGGCCCCATCGCGCGCGGGCAGACCGTGACGGTCGAGATCGACCGGCTGGCGCCGGCGACTGTCACGTTCAGTTGACACCTTTCCCTGCCGGGCTGGCTGCGCTAGCAGTCGGGAAATGGCCGGGAGGACGCCCATGAGCAACGGATTCGACGACCGCAAGGCCCGCGCCGCCGGCTGGTTCCGCGAGTTGCGCGACCGCATCGTCACGGCTTTCGAGGGGCTGGAGGACAGTCACGGCGGGTCGGGCACCCCCGGACGGTTCGAGGTGACGCCCACCTCGCGCGCCGATGGTGGCGGCGGCCTGATGAGCGTGATGCGCGGCGGGCGGGTGTTCGAGAAGGTGGGCGTGAACGTGTCCGAGGTGCATGGCACCCTGGGCGAGCGGGCGCAGCGGGCGATGGCCGCGCGCGGCGTGCCGGGCATGGACAGCGATCCGCGGTTCTGGGCCTCGGGCATCAGCCTGGTGGCCCACATGGTGAACCCGCACAGCCCGGCGGTGCACATGAACACGCGCATGTTCTGGACGCCCCATGCCTGGTGGTTCGGGGGCGGGTCGGATCTGAACCCCTGCATCGAATACCCAGAGGACACCGCCGCCTTTCACGCGGTGCTGAAGGCCGCCTGCGATGGCCACAACCCGGAGTACTACCCCCGCTTCAAGGCCTGGGCCGACGAGTATTTCTTCGTGCCGCACCGGGGGCGGGCGCGGGGCGTGGGGGGCATATTCTTTGACGACCTGAACACCGGCGACTGGGAGGCCGACTTCGCCTTCACGCAATCGGTGGGTAGCGCCTTCCTGCCGGCTTTTCTGCCCGTGACCGAGGCCCGGCGCCACGCGCCCTGGACAGAGGCAGACCGCGAGACGCAGCTGATCCACCGCGGGCTTTATGCCGAGTACAACCTTGTCTACGACCGTGGCACCAAGTTCGGGCTGGAAACCGGCCATGACGCAAATGCCGTGTTGATGAGCCTGCCGCCTCTGGCACGGTGGCCATAGGCCGGGTGCAATCTGATCCGTACCGCATTTGGCAGTGGAATCGGGCACGGCAACATCATACTGTTGTCGGCAAGAAAGACCGATCAGGCGAGAGGCGGGACAGGCATGGTGGGAAAGGGCGTTCGGGTAGCCCTGGCAGTTTCGGGACTCATCGCCCTTGCCACAGCAGCCGAGGCGCAGGAGCGCGTGACCCTTGGCTGGGGTCGCATGTTCTCGAACGACGCGATCGGAGACGGCCACGACCGGTGGCGCACCGGATCCTACACCGTGAGTTATATGCGCGGCCCTTCCTGGGATGGCGACCTGCCGACGCAGGTTGGCGAAATCCTTGAGTTCCGAGCAAGCGGCCAGACCATCGCACCGGCGAATCTGGCCGATCCCGCCCCCGATGACCGGCGTTATGCAGGGATCCTGACATTCGGCCTGCACACGCATTTCGACTGGCTTGGGCTGGAAACCAGCGTCGGGGCAGATTTGGACTTCACCGGACCGCAGACCGGATTGTCCAGCTTTCAGGAACGGGTCCACGACTGGACTGACCTGCCGGACCCCGAGCCGGCGTTCGAGAACCAGATCCCGAACCACATCTACCTCACGGCCATCGGCGAAATGGGCAAGGAGTTCCAGATGGGTGACGCGGGCCGTGTCCGCCCGTTCGTCGAAGCCCAGGCCGGAATCGAAACCTTTGTCCGGGCCGGGGCGGACCTTACCTTTGGCGGCTTTGGAGAAGGCAGTCTCCTGGTCCGCGAATACATGACGGGCCAGCGCTACCGCGCCATCAAGGGCGACCTGATCACAGGCACCAGTTTCACCTTGGGCGGCGACATCGCCCATGTCTTCGATTCCGCGCTGTTGCCCGAGGGAGGCGCGGCCGAATTGTCCTCGACCCGCGCGCGGGCGCGTGCCGGCATCCAGTGGCAGGGCGAACGCGCCAGCGTGTTCTATGGGATCAGCTATCTGGGCGAGGAATTCGTGCAGCAGCCGGAGGGCCAGGTGGTCGGGTCGCTGAACATCAACTTCCGTTTCTGACACTTCAGCAACGTGTGGTTGCGCAAGTTTTCCGAGCGCAATCATCGCACTGTTGCCTGCAAGTCATATGCAACGTTAACAACTCCTGTTAGTCTGCGAACAAAGAACGATAAAACACGAGCAGGCACACAGGAATGCAGGCGGGCTTTCGGGGCGCGTTCGTCATCTCCTGGTCGCAGACGGAACTGGATGGCGTCAGGAACGCGCCGCTGGAGCTGATCGCCGTTGGCGCCCCCTGGCGCTGGACCGGCGAGGCGCAGCGCGTGGACGGCGGAGGGGACCGGCTGCTTCTGGAAGGGGCAGAAGGAATGGAGGAGGTCCGCAGGCGGGCGTCGCGCATGGTGCGGCGGCTGACCGGCATTGCGCTGGCGGGTCCGCCCGCGCCCCGCCCAGAGGTCGAACCTGTCCCGCCGGCGCAGTCCTTCGTGCTGACCGATGGCCGCGCGAGCTGGACCGCGCAGCTGATCGAGGCACCCGCCAGCGGCCGCCAGCTTGTGCTTTTTCCGGATGGCTTGCCGCCGGAATCCCGTGAGCTTTGGGTCGTCAGCATGACCATCGAGCGCCCGTCGGATAACGGGGCGCCGCAGGGTGGGGTGATCTGCTTCACGCCTGGAACGCGCATCGCCACCAGCGACGGACCTCGCCCGATCGAGTCTCTTCGCTCTGGCGACCGCATCCTGACCCGCGACAACGGCCCGCAGGAGGTGCTGTGGACCGGGCGTCGCCGCATGTCGGGCGCGCGGCTGTTCGCGATGCCGCAGCTGCGCCCCATCCGCCTGCGCGCGGGTGTCTTCGGGCAAGGCCAGCCCGATGCTGATCTGATCGTCTCTCCCCAGCACCGGATGCTGGTGCGCGGGCCCGCAGCACAGAACCTGTTCAACACCGACGAGGTGTTGGTGACGGCCGAGGCGTTGGTCAACGACGACAGCATCATCGTGGACCATTCCCTGCGGGAAGTGACCTACATCCATGTCATGCTGGAACGGCACAACATCGTCTGGGCGAACGGGCTGGAGACGGAGAGCTTTCACCCCTCTCATGCCGCTCTGGATGCCATCGACCTGGATCAGCGTGTATCCTTGGCCGAAGTGCTGCCGGGAGGGCTGGACCGCCCACACCTTTATGGCGGTTTCGCCCGTCGCAACCTTTCGGCGCCTGAAGCGGCGATCCTGCGGCACGACCTGGGGGCCTGATCGGGCCGAAACCGGCAGGCGGCTGTTGACACTGCCGTTCGTACGTCTATAAGCCCGCCGATCCCGGGGCTCACCCCGGGGTTTTTCATTGGTGTTGGTGGACCCCGCGAGGGGAACCCTGTCGTCCCCAGCTTGGGGAAGAGGACAACGCCCTTCTGGAACGAAAAGAAGGAGATCAGCGGTGACCAAGCGCACCTCTGCCAAGTACAAGATCGACCGCCGCATGGGCGAAAACATCTGGGGCCGTGCCAAGTCCCCGGTGAACAAGCGCGAATACGGCCCCGGCCAACACGGCCAGCGCCGCAAGAACAAGCTGTCGGACTTCGGTACGCAGCTGCGCGCCAAGCAGAAGCTGAAGGGCTATTACGGCGACCTGACCGAAAAGCAGTTCCGCAAGATCTATGCGGAAGCCGAGCGTGTGCGCGGCGACACCGGCGAAATGCTGATCGGCCTGCTGGAGCGCCGTCTGGACGCGGTGGTGTACCGCGCCAAGTTCGTTCCGACCATCTTTGCGGCGCGCCAGTTCGTGAACCACGGGCACGTCCTTGTGAACGGCAAGGCGGTGAACATCGCCTCGTACCGCGTGAAGGAAGGCGACGTGGTGGAAGTGCGCCAGAAGTCCAAGCAAATGGCCACGATCGTGGAAGCCATCGCGCTGACCGAGCGTGACGTTCCCGATTACCTGGAAGTCGACCATTCGAAGCTGACGGCGAAGTTCGTCCGCACCCCGGGCCTCGGCGATGTGCCGTATCCGGTGCAGATGGAACCGAACCTCGTGGTCGAATACTACGCGAAGAACTGATCCCTCGCGGATCACTGGACTGGGCCGCGCCATTGGTGCGGCCCTTTGCATTTCCCGTACCATGCGGGCCTTGCAAATCCGACGTGCCGACCGACATCCGGAAGGCGCAGCGACAGGAGCAACCATGTCAGAAAAGCCCACGATCGAGACCCGTTTCGAAGCCGGCCTCTTCGCCAGCCGGTGGCTGATGGCGCCGATCTACCTTGGTCTTGCGATCAGCCTGGCCATGCTGACCGTCGTGTTCTGCAAGGAACTGGTCTACTATGCCTCAAAGACGTTCTCGATGAAGGCCGACGAGGCGATCCTCGCCGTGCTGACGCTGATCGACCTGTCGCTGGCGGCGAACCTTCTGCTGATCGTGCTGTTTTCCGGCTACGAGAATTTCGTGTCGAAGTTCGACATCGACACCGGCACTGACCGGCCGAACTGGATGGGTACGGTGGATTTCTCGGGCCTGAAGATGAAGCTCATCGCCTCGATCGTGGCGATCTCGGGGATCCATCTGCTGAAGGTGTTCATGGAGGTCGGCAAATCCGCCGCTCCGGTGGACGTGGAAAAGATGCGTTGGCTGGTCATCATCCACCTGACCTTCGTTGTCTCGGGTGTGCTGCTTGCCCTGATGGACTGGACATCGGCCAAGACCGACAAGCACTGATCCTTCCCGGCTGCGCGGGACCGCGCAGCCTGTGCTGTCTTGCGCGCGGAAAGCCGCCGAAAACCTGCTGGCAAAAGGCTGCCCCCCCGGCTACAAACCCGCGGCAACAGGGAGCCTTCGATGACCAACGCGATCCGCCCGCAGCCCGGCATCCTTGACATCGCCCTTTACGAGGGCGGCAAGAGCAATGTCGCGGGCGTTGCCAATGCCGTGAAGCTCTCGTCGAACGAGAATCCCTTCGGCCCGTCCGACCGCGCGAAGGAAGCCTACCAGCGCGCCATCCACTCGCTGCACCGCTATCCGTCCACAGACCATGGCGGCCTGCGCCGGGCCATCGCCGAGGTGCACAAACTGGACGCCGACCGCGTGATCTGCGGTGTCGGTTCGGACGAGATCATCACCTTCCTGTGCCAGGCCTATGCCGGCCCCGGAGAAGAGGTCGTGCACACGGAACACGGCTTCCTGATGTACCGCATCTCGGCGCTGGCGGTGGGAGCGCGGCCCATCGAGGTGAAGGAGCGCGAGCGCACCACTGACGTGGATGCGATCCTTGCAGGCTGCTCGCCCATGACGCGGCTGGTGTTCCTGGCCAATCCGAACAACCCGACCGGGACCATGATCCCGGCGCCGGAAATCGCGCGGCTGGCCGACAGCCTGCCGCAGCGGGCCATCCTCGTGCTGGATGGTGCCTATGCCGAGTATGTCGATGGCTATGACGGCGGTCTCGCGCTGGTGGAAAGCCGCGAGAACGTGTTCATGACGCGGACCTTCTCCAAGATCTACGGGCTTGGGGGTCTGCGCATCGGCTGGGGTTATGGGCCGAAGCACATCATTGACGTGCTCAACCGCATCCGTGGGCCGTTCAACCTGTCCACCACCCAGCAGGAGGTGGCCGAGGCTGCGGTGCGCGACCAGGATTTCGTGAACAAGTGCCGCAGCGAAAACGCCCGGATGCGGGCATGGCTGGCCGGGGCGCTGGCCGAACTTGGGGTGCCGTCGGATACGTCGATGGCGAATTTCGTCCTTGCGCGCTTTTCCTCGACCGAGGAGGCCGAGGCCTGCGATGCGTTCCTTCAGTCTCAGGGGCTGATCGTGCGGCGGGTGGCGGGATACAAGCTGCCGCATTGCCTGCGCATCACCGTGGGCGATGAGTCCAGCTGTCGCCGGGTTGCCCATGCGGTTGGCCAGTTCAAGGGCGTGAGGTAAGAGGCGTTCGATGTCGGCACCTGTCTATGACCGGGTCGCCCTGATCGGGCTGGGCCTCATCGCATCCTCGATGGCGCTGGCCATGCGCGAGCGGGGGCTTGCGGGGACGATCGCGGGCCACGCGAAATCGGCCGAGACCCGTGCCGTGGCGCTTGAAATCGGACTGTGCGACGCGGTCTTCGATACGGCTGCGGCGGCAGTGCAGGGTGCCGATCTTGTTGTTCTGGCGGTGCCGGTCGGTGCCATGGCCGCCATCGCCGAAGAAATCGGCCCGCATCTGAAGCCGGGCGCCTGCGTCACGGACGTGGGGTCGGTGAAACAGGCGGTCATCGGCGCCGTGGCGCCGCATCTGCCCGAAGGCGTGACCTTCGTGCCCGGCCATCCGCTGGCGGGTACAGAACATTCCGGCCCGCGATCAGGCTTTCCCACGCTTTTTGAGAACCGCTGGTGCCTGCTGACCCCAACCGAACGTTCCACGCCAGAGGCAACGGCGCGGCTGCGCGCGCTCTGGGAGGGCATGGGCGCCAAGGTGGACGAGATGGATGCGGCGCACCACGATCTGGTTCTTGCCGTCGTCAGCCATACGCCGCACCTGATCGCCTACACCATGGTGGGTGTGGCAGATCACCTGCGCCGGGTGTCGAACAGCGAAGTCATCCAGTATTCTGCCTCGGGCTTCCGCGACTTCACCCGCATTGCGGCCTCTGACCCGACGATGTGGCGCGACGTGTTCCTGACCAACAAGGACGCCGTGCTGGACATCCTGGGTCGTTTCACCGAAGAGTTGTTCGTGTTGCAGCGGGCGATCCGCATGGGCGACGGCGACATGCTTTTCGACTATTTCACACGCACCCGGGCCATCCGGCGCGGCATCATCGAGGCGGGGCAGGATACGGCCGCGCCCGACTTTGGCCGCGTCGCAGTGAAGCCTGCCGGGGCGAAGGGCTGACCTTGGCTGGCGGCCATCAGGGTCTGGTCCTTCGGCTGGCGCTGGTTCTTGCCCTTCTCACTGATGGGGCGCTTGCGCAGGCGCCCCAGACCTCGGTTCGTCCGGCAGAGCGCCCTGTCGTGCTTGGTGCACCGGAACAGGACCTTGCCGCGACGGTTGCGCCTGATCCGGGCGCGGGGCAGGGCAACTCCGACGCGGTGGACGAGGCGGTGCAGGAGGCTTTGTCCACGTCTTCTGCCCCTGCGGCAGTGGCCCAAGGCCAGGCCGCGTCGATCCGCCCGCGTCCCCGGCCCGCTGATCTGGCCGGTGCGGCGGAGGTCGTCACGGCTTCGGCTGCGCCCGCTGCTGTTGCCCCAGAGCCGGCAACGCCGGATGAACCCGCGCCCGAAAAGAAGCGCAAGGGCCTGGCGGGCCTGTTCGGAGGGGGAGGTCAGTCCACCCCGCGCGACCAGAGCCCCGGCTATGTCTGTGGCGACCGCGATATCCTGGGCGAGGAACTGGCGCCGATCACCTCCAAGGTGCGGGGGTGCGGCATTGCCGAACCTGTGCGGGTAACCTCTGTTGACGGCCTGTCGCTGAGTCCGCCCGCGACCATCACCTGCGAGACCGCCACCGCGTTGAAGAAGTGGGTAAAGGGCGCGGTGAAGCCTGCCTTCGGACGCCGCCAGATTGTCGGCCTGACCGTGGCCGCGTCCTATTCCTGCCGCCCGCGCAACAACATCCGCGGCGCCAAGATCAGTGAGCACGGCAGCGGTCGCGCCATCGACATATCAGGCTTCGTGCTGAAGAACGGCAAGGAAGTTACCGTCAGCCGGAACTACTCTGGCAAGATCCGCAAGGTGCACAAGGCTGCCTGCGGGACCTTTGGCACCACGCTTGGCCCCGGCTCCGACGGATACCATGAGGACCATTTGCACCTCGACACCGCGACGTATCGCAACGGACCCTACTGCCGCTGAAACCTCAGCGCAGGAAGGGCGCCGGCCCGAGCGGCAGGATGCCAAGCCGCATCTGGCCGCGCTGGAAGGTCAGCGGCAGCACCAGGGGCTTGCCATCGCCCGCGCTCTCCTGCAGCCGATCCACCATGGCGCTGACCGTGGGGGCCAGCCGTTGCGGCACCAGGCCCGCCGCAACCGCGAGCGGCAGCAACACTGGCCCGCCCTGCAGCGTCACCTCCAACCGGCCCTCGGCCTGACCCGCCGCATCCGCCGCAAGTGACCCAGTGACCGCAAGGCTTGCCGTGCCCCAGTCGAGCCGCGCCTCCGTCACCTCCAGAGTCTCCACAACCACGGGCGGCTCGACCACCACCAGCCCCGGAGGCGCGGAGAAACCCACCAAAGCATCCACGCGCAGATGCCCGGTGCCCGCCGCTGCCAGTTGTCCGGTCCCGGTCAGACCGGAGATTTCGACCCCGAGTTCGTGCTTTGCCGAGCCTTCGGCCAGTCGCCGGGTCGCCAACCGGAGGTCTGTTGCCGCAAGCACCCCGGTTGGCAGGACCGCCGCGGGCGATTGGGACACCAGGGTGAAGCGGTCGATCAGCAGATTGCGGCCGGGCACGAGAACCAGGCTTGCCTCGGTGCTTTGGGCGGTGACGGGAATATCGCCCATCGGTGTCAGCAGAACCCAGTCCTGCGGGGCGACCAGGATCACATGCCAGGGTTTCCAGCCCATCATCAGGCTTTGCAGCCATTCGCCCGTCCAGCCATAGCCGCTGACCGGGTCGCGCAGCAGGGGTTGCGTCAACGTCAGGTCGAAGCGGTTGGGGAAGCCCTGCACCGACAGACCGTCTTGTCGTACCTCCAGCCCGGCTGCGGTCTGCATGGCGATCCACTCGCGCACGCCCCGTTCCAATGCCCGCGTGCCGATGAACCAGTATCCCGACCACAGCGCCGCCACGACCAGCACAAGGGCGATCAGCTTCTTCATGTCACCATCCGTCTCTGGTTCCTGCGCCGGCTTCGGGCTAGGACCTTTGGCGCAGTGATTAGCGCCGGCATGGCAGAAGGGCCAGCGATGGATAAGGCGATGTGGGTCTTTGGCTATGGTTCCCTGATCTGGGATCCCGGTTTTCCGATCGCCGAGCGTCAGCTTGCCTTTCTTTCGGGCTGGCACCGCAGCTTCTGCATGAGGTCGATCCATCACCGTGGCAGCGAAGCCGCCCCAGGCCTGGTGCTGGCGCTGGACGAATCTCCCGACGCGCGTTGCGCGGGTGTGGCATTTCGCGTGGCACCCGGCGCCGAGGAGTCGACACTGGCCGCCCTGCGCGAGCGCGAACTGATTTCTTCGGCCTATCTGGAACGCAATCTGCCCGTGACGCTTGCCGACGGCGCAGGCGTGCAGGCGTTGGTCTATGTCATCGACCCGCATCACATCCAGTATTGCGGCGGCCTGCCGCTGGAGGAGCAGGCACAGATCATCGCCACCGCGCATGGCGGCCGTGGGCCGAACCGCGACTACCTGTTCGCAACTGCCGCACATCTCGCCGAACTGGGTATCGCCGACCTCGATCTTGACTGGTTGGCCGCACGGGTGCGCGCGCTGCCGGGCTGAGCCACCGTTTCCCTTGGCAGGGCCACCCGCCCTGCTATGCTTTCGCCAACCAGAACAGCGGGCAGGCCCCTCTAGATGAACGCGAACCGGACGGACAAGGCGGCAGAGGCGCGCGAGACCCTTTTCAGCCAGCCGATCCGCCAGATCGTCCTGATGCTGCTCGTCTGCGGCCTTGTCGGCACCGGGGCCTGGCTGATCCACGGCACGGTCGGTGCTGTGCTGGCCACGAACCCGCTGCTGAACTGGTTCATCGTCGGGGTCTTCCTGTTCGGCGTCGCCACCTGTTTCTGGCAGGTGTTCATCCTGGCCCAGTCGGTCAGCTGGATCGAGAATTTCGTGAAGCGTCGGCCCGGCTATGAACTGGTCACGCCGCCGCGCCTGCTCGCCCCGCTCGCCTCGCTTCTGCGGTCGCGCGGCGCACGGATGCAGATGTCCGCCTCGTCCTCGCGCTCGATCCTGGAATCTGTCGAAGCCCGGATCGAGGAAGCGCGCGACATTACCCGCTACATCGCCAACCTCCTGGTATTCCTCGGCCTTCTCGGCACGTTCTACGGCCTCGCCACCACGGTGCCGGCTGTGGTCGAAACCATCCGGTCCGTGGCCCCGAAGGAAGGTGAGACCGGGATCGAGGTGTTCTCGAAACTGATGGGCGGGCTCGAAGGCCAGCTTGGCGGGATGGGCACGGCCTTTTCCTCATCGCTTCTTGGCCTTGCCGGCTCGCTGGTCATCGGTTTGCTGGAGCTTTTCGCCGGCCACGGCCAGAACCGGTTCTACCGCGAGCTGGAGGAATGGCTTTCCTCCATCACGCAGCTTGGCTTTGCTTCGTCCGATGGCGAAGGTTCCAGCCCGCTCGGCGGCCTGGTCGAGCACCTGGCCCAGCAGATGGAAGTGCTGGAAACCCTGACTGCGCAGGCCGATGTCACGCGAGGGCAGATCGACGAACGGCTTTCTGCCCTGTCCCAGGCCTTGGATCGCCTGAGCGAACGCCTGGCGGCACAATCGGCGCAGGAACAGCTTCTCTTGCGGATCGCGGATGGCCAGGACCGGCTGGTCGCGGCACTGACCGGCCCGGAGAGCTCGCTGCAGACCGAGGCGGAAAACCGGATGCGGCTGCGGTCCATCGACGTGCAGCTTCTGCGCATTCTGGAGGAAATGTCGGCCGGCCGGCAGGAAGCCGTGGCCGATCTGCGCGCCGACCTGACGGCCGTCACCGCCGCCATCCGGCAATTGTCGCGCGGCACTGTGGGACGGGGCTAGACCATGGCGCTTGGACGTCGCCGCGACAGTCACATGATCTGGCCCGGCTTCGTCGATGCCGTGACCACGCTTCTTATGGTCATCCTGTTCGTGTTGACCGTCTTCACCGTGATGCAGTCGGTGCTGCGCGACGAGATCACCACCAAGGACACCGAGTTGAGTGCGCTGACGGAGCAGGTGGCGCAACTGGCAGATGCGCTTGGCCTGGAACGTACCCGTGCGGCGCAGTTGGAGACCGAGGTCGGAACGCTGAAGTCCTCGCTCGCCTCGGCCGAGGCCGAAGGCGAAAGGCAGGCCGGGCTGATTTCCACGCTGACCGCTCAGCTTCAGACGAAAGAGGGCGAGCTTGCCGCCGCCCAAGGCCAGATCGCCAGCTTCGAGGCGCAGGTGGCCAGCCTTCTTGCCGAACGCGACGCGGCGCGCGGGCGGGTGGGGGAACTCACGGCAACTGTTACCGAACTTGAGGCCGCCAAGGCAAAGGCCCTGACCGAGAAGGAGGCGCTCGACCTCGCGCTGGCCAAGGCGCGCAGCGAGGTGGATGCCCAGGCCGAGGAAGCGCGCCTCGCCGCCGCCCGCCGAGAGGCGCTGGAGGCGCTGGTGGCGGAGCTTCGCGCGAAGGGTTCTGCGACCGAGGCCGATCTTGCCGCGGCCAGGGCGCAGCTTTCGGACGAGGAAGCCGCCCGGCTGGTCGATGCCGCAGCGCTGGAGGAATTGCGCAAGAAGCTGGAAGCCTCGAACACGGAACTCGCCTCGATGACGCTGGCGCTCGAGGAGCAGCGCAGGCAAGCCGAGGAGACCCTGACCCTGCTGGCCGCGGCCCGGACCGAGGCGGCACAGGCCGCAGCCGCTGCGGGAGACACGGACCGGCAGGCAGCTCTTCTGGCCACGGCCGAAGCGGCGCTGGATGCGGAAAAGGAAAAGGCACTGAAGGCGCAGCGCGATGTCGAGCTTCTGAACCAGCAGATCGGCGAGTTGCGCGCGCAGCTTGCCTCGCTTCAGGCGCTGCTCGATGCCTCGGCCGCCGCAGATGTTGCGGCCAAGGTGCAGATCGAAACGCTTGGCAGCCAGCTGAACGCCGCACTGGCCCAGGTGGCCGCCGAACAGAAGAAGCGCGCCGAGGCGGAAGAGGCAGAGCGCAAGCGGCTGGAGGCAGAGAACCTGGACCTTGCCAAGTACCGGTCCGAGTTCTTCGGCCAGTTGGGCGAGCTTCTGTCTGGCCGGGATGGTGTCCGCGTCGTCGGCGACCGCTTTGTGTTTTCCTCGGAGGTGCTGTTCCAGCCCGGTTCGGCCGATCTTGCGCCGGAAGGGCAGGCGCAGATCGCCGGAGTTGTACAGATCCTGAAAGAGGTGATGCAGGATATCCCGCCTTCGATCGACTGGATCATCCGGGTGGACGGCCACACCGATAACGTGCCCTTGTCCGGCACCGGCGAGTTCAAGGACAACTGGCAACTCAGCCAGGCGCGCTCTCTGTCCGTGGTGCGCTATATGATCGACGTGTTGGGCTTCCCTCCCGACCGGCTGGCCGCCACCGGCTTTGGCCAGTATCGACCCGTGGCCGAGGGCGATAGTGAGGCCGCCCGCGCCCAGAACCGCCGGATCGAGTTGAAGCTGACCGAACGCTGACGTGCCCTTCGGCTTTGCAGAAGGCTTCGAGAGCGCGTCGATCGGCGATTACTGGCCTGAACAGCGCACCCGCCTCTTTCACAAGAAGGTTTTCGGCGCTATGTTTTCTATGGAAACGGGGGGTGGCGATGGGTCCTGTCCGCGCTGTATCGCCTGCCGCAGAGGCCGGCGCTGTCCTGACGAAGGCCGCTGTGCGAGCCGCAGATCGGCTTGGCTTGACCGGCCGTCAATTGGCCGGGATCGTCGGCGTATCCGAGGCAACCGTTTCCCGCTGGAGGCGCGGCGAAAGCCTTCTGGAGCCGGCGACGAAATCCTTCGAGCTTGCCGCCCTTCTGGTCAGGGTGTTCCGCTCGCTTGATGCGATTACCGGCGGTGACGAGGTGGTTTCACGCCGATGGCTTCAGGCGCCCAACCTGGCCCTGGCGGCGCGACCGATCGAACGCATGGCACAGGTGCAGGGGTTGGTCGATGTCGCTACCTATCTGGACGGCCGCCGCGCTCCGCTCTGAGTCGCGCAGCTATTCCGGTCACGCATGGCGGCTTGTCGAGGCGCAACACCGGGTGTCGACGCTGAAACTGGTGGACAGTCTGGCAGAACAGCTTGCGCTGGAAGACATTCTGGAGGCGAGCAAGCCCCCGCTCCCCGAGGAATGCCGACATCTTGACTATTTGCTGGCGACCCCTTTCCGCTATCGCCCTTATCCCGCGGGCTCACGGTTCCGCAGGGCCGGGCTCAGCAAAGGCGTCTGGTACGGGGCGGAATCGCCAGAGACCGCGGCGGCCGAGATGGTCTTCTATCGGTTCCTATTCTATGCCGAGAGTCCGGATACGCCCTTTCCCGACGATGCTGCCGAGTATACGGCCTTCTCGGCCCAGGTGGCGTCACCCGTGTCGCTTGACCTGACGGTCGGCGCCCTGGCCAAGGATCAGTCGAACTGGGCCGATCCGGTGGTCTACGATGCGTGCCAGGCGCTGGCCGACGAGGCCCGGTCCCTCGGGGTGGAACTGATCCGCTATAAGTCCGTGCGCGACCCAGAGTGTCGGGCGAACCTTGCGGTATTGAGCTGCCGTGCCTTCGCGTCACCCCTGCCTCTGGAGCGCCAGACCTGGCGCATCCGGCTCAGCCCCGGCGGCGCTCAGGCGCTGCGCGAGCACCCACGGCTTGGGATCGAATTCGGGCGAGAGGCCTTTGCCGCCGACCCGCGGCTTGCCGGCATGACCTGGAGCCGACCGCGAGCAAAATGACGGGACGGTCGCCATTTATCCAATCTCTTCAAGCGCCGAAGATCAGAAGGAATAGTTCAGCAGCACCTGCGCAGAGTAAGAGGTCTGGTCGTCGGACACCAGCGCATCAGCCGAGGCGCGAAGGGCGAGGCTGTCCGATATCGACAGGTCAACTGCCGCCCCCAGATCGCCGAACAGGTTCGTCTGGCTGTTCCTGATCACAAAGGTTGGGCCCGAAGTACCGACCCCGACGAAGGAGGCATCGACGGACGGATCTTGCCCGACAAGGCCCAGAACCCCCGCCCGCAGCGAGAATTGGCCGGTCATCCCGTCCTGAAGGAAGCTGGTCCCGAAGGTCACGAAGGGGTTGATGCTGACGGTCGTCTGCTCCAGTTCGGAAACGGACATGTTGAAGCCGTCGGCGCCCTGCTCGACGAAGCTGTCCTGCCGAAGCGAGGTCAGACCGATGTCGAGCGTGGGATCGATGAACCCGCCTCCCTGGTTGAACCTGCTGTTGGCCCGCACATGTGCGGCCAGCCATGTCCCGTCCGGAGCGCCCGTTGCGGTGAAGTCGTCGCCGCCTACGGTGAAGCTGCGGCTGATCGTGGATGAGTAGTTCCCGCCTTCCAGCGAACCGGCAAGTGTCATGAAACCCAGATCGGATTTCAGCATGGCACCTGCCATGAAGCGGGAAACCGAGCCGGTGCCGTTGCCAAGGGTCAGGTCACCCGATTCGTAATCCAGTGCCCCGCCCAGGGTCATGTCGCCGTTGAACTCGGTCTGAATTCCGAGGGACAGTCCCAGTACCTGTTCGGTGTAGGTGGGACCTGCTGCACTGGGATCATAGTCCAGCCCGCGGCCATAGAAGCGTCCCCAGGTGCAGTAGGTGTCCTGTTCCAGCTTTGACGCGCCCGCCAGGCCGGTCGCACCGCACCCGTGCAGATCCTTCGAGAAGGCCAGACTGCCCAGCAAGGTTGCGTCCGGAACGGCCAAGGCTTCATCGGCGATATAGTCTTCATAGCTCTCAAGAAGGCTCGCCATGTCGGGAATCGCCAGCACGTCTTCGGCAAGCGACGAGATGAAGGCATCGTCCACGCCCTCGATGGGCGTAAAGAACAGCCGGTCCAGGTAGTCTCCGAAGCTGCGGTGGTTGGAGTTGACGCGCGAGAGAAGCTGCGCCGGTGCCCCCGGCAGGTTCCAGGGCGTGGTGGAGATGGAATAGTCCAGCACAAGCGTGGTGGTGCCGCTGGTCACGGTGGAACTTGTCGACAGGCTGTAGTCGACCGTCGCGGTATCCTGCACCGTGAAGTCGGAAGCCGCGAAGTTGTAGTCACTGTCCATCACGTAGGCCGTGCCCGACCTCAAGGCCTTCCCCGGTTGCGAAATCAGCATGCTGGGGGCGACGATCGCGGCCTCGATCTGCAAGATGCCGTCGCCGGGTGCAAAGGTGCCTGGCACGAGTGAAAGCATGTCAGAGGCAACGATACCGCTTCCGACCTCATCGCTCGCATCCAGATCCGGCTGATAGGTGGACCCAGAGCCAAGCAGGATCATCTGACCCGCCTGAATGGTGGTGTCGGCAATGGTCCCCTGCGCGCCCGGCGATATCGTGCCAGACGAAACGAAGGATCCCGCGGCTCCTGGCAAGTTGATCAGGCTGCCGGTGTTCAGCGTCGCGCCAACATTGTTGTCCAGCGAAAGGAACCCGTACGTTCCGCCCACGCTGCCCGCCTCCCCAGAGATCGAGCCGGTGATCGTGCCGTAGTTCTGGATCTGGAAGCTGTTGTCGGACTTGACGTAGATCGCATTGCTGGCCGCGTTTCCGCCAATGATCGTGCCGGCATTCGTCAGCGTCGAGGTTTCGCTGCCGTTCAGCACCAGCACGGTTTCAGCCCCGTTTGCGCCGGTCTGAAGGGTCACGCCCTGGTTGATGTTGATGTTGACCGTGCCCGTCGCCTGGTTCTTGTAGCTGTCGCTCGACACCAGTATGGCGCGGCCGCCTGACCCGCTGGCGGTGATGTTCGCGTTCGCGTTCACTGTTACGGTGCCGCTCTGATCCGAGGAATTGGCGCCACCGGCGCTCAACGCCACGATGCCTACCGAGCCCTGGCCCTGAACCTCGATCGGGGCGGCATTCGTCACAGTCACATTGCCGCCATTGCCGGCAGCGACCCCGCTGCCGACATAGATCGTTGTCCTGGCGTCGCTTGCCACAGCGGCGATGCCACCCGACCCGCCCACCGACTGGGCGATGATCCCGGGGGAAGATGTTCCCGTTGTCAGGATCGCACCGCCACTGGCAACGTTGACTTCGCCGCCGTCACCGCCTTGGCCGGGCGTCTTTGAAACCGCGACACCAGCGCCGATGTTCAGGGACTCGTGCGGGTCCGAGAAGGCCTGCCCAACGTCGCCGGCCGTTCCGCCGCCGCCACCCACCGATTGGGCGAAGATTCCGGTGCCGCTGAAGCCCGAGGTATTGGTGATGGTTGCCGTATTGTTTACCGTGACCGCGCCACCCTGACCGCCGCCACCGCCCGAATTGCCAACCGTGACAACGGCCGTAAAGCTGGATGATCCGGCGCCGCCGTCTCCCCCGCCGCCGCCCACCGATTGCGCAAATATACCGGTGCCTCCTGCAAGGAAGCTGAGGGCGCCACGTGCCCCCCCCGAAAAGCCGGTGTACTTGGTCACGTAAGACGCGTCGGGTCCCGCGATGGTGATGGCGCCGCTGTTGGTTATTGTGACAGCCCCGCCATTGCCGCCGCCCGCACCGGTGCCACCCACCGCGATGTCGACGCTGGTGAACGAGGGAAGCAGATTGCCCGGCAGGTCGGCAATCGTGTTGGCCAGGGTGTTTGTCGTCCAGGCCTCAATGCCCAGGGCGCCTTCGCCCCCATTGCCGCCGCCGCCGCCGACAGACTGGGCATAGATCCCGTGGCTGAGCTGCCCGGCCGTTGAAAGAGCACCGCTGTTGTTCACGGCGACTGTGTCGCCGTCCCCGCCGGCCGCGCCGTTGCCGCCAAGTTCGACCGTCATGTTGATGCCGATATTGGCGGCCTGTTCCTTGTTCGGGTCAAGCTTGCTGTCGCAGACGTACTCGCTCACAGACGGGTTGTTGCAGATGTCGCTCACGGCAAAAGACGTGGCCGAACTCGTGCCGCCGTCCCCGCCGCCGCCGCCCACCGACTGCGCAAAGATCGCCCGCGACCGGGTTCCTGTCGTTGTGACATTCCCGGTGTTCGTCACCTGAACGGTGCTGCTGTTCGCCCCCTCACCCCCGTCGCCGCCGCCGCCGACCTTCACGCCGACCGTGATCTGGGTTTCGGGATTGTCGGATGAAAACGGGCTGCTGAGGTTCAGCGCAAGGTAGCCGGCATTGCCGCCGCGCCCGCCTCCGCCGCCCACCGATTGCGCATAGATCGCGTCAGACCCGCTCGCCTTGGTGATGACCGTTCCCTGGTTGTTCAGGACCACGGCAGCGCCAGCACCGCCGCCGCCACCCCCGCCGCCGATATTGGCATCGACCTCGAACTTCGACGAGGCGACGACCTGAGCCAGTGCCGTATAGCTTGATCCACCGTTGCCGCCGTTGCCGCCCACGGACTGAGCGAAGAGGCCGACCGACATGAAACTTTCGGTGGTGACTGCCCCGGTGTTGGTCAAATCGACTTCAGAGCCTTCGGCGCCGAAACCGCCATCAGCGCCGACATCGACATTCACGTTCACCGCGTCAGGCGAGTTCACATCGACGTTGAAAGCATAGGCGCTGCCGCCGTCGCCGCCGTTGCCGCCCACGCTTTGCGCAAGAATGCCGAAGCTCATCAGGTTGGACGTGGTGATCGCCGCGCTGTTCTGGACCGTGACCTTCGCCGACCGCCCGCCCGGCGCTCCGCCGCCGCCGACAGTAATACCCAACTGGCCCGAAATGCCGCCGCTCGCCTCATCCCCGACATTGATCGAGGCTTCGCCGGCAAATCCCCCCGCGCCACCGCCTCCGCCCATGCTTTGTGCCACAATGCCGTGCGAGACGATGCCGCTGGTCGTGATGGCAGCGCCGCTGTCCTTTGTCACCACGTCCACGGTCCCGGCGATCCCGCCATTGCCGCCCGCCCCACCGATCAGCACCGTGGCATTGCCGATGTCGCCAAGATTGGCCGCCACCGTCCCAAGCGCCCGCCCGCCATCGCCGCCGATCGACTGCGCGATCAGGCCGGCTGACAGATCGCCCGCCGTCGTGATGCTGTTGGCGGTGGTGACCGCGACATTGCCCGCCGTTCCTCCGGCGCCCCCTTGACCGCCAACCGCGATGGTGATGCTGCCCACCGTTCCCACGTTTGCGGTTGCGTCAGCGGCGATATGCGTGCCCGCTGAGCCACCCTTGCCGCCGGTTGAGGCTGCATAGATCCCGTCGGACTGGTGGCCCACCGTCTGGATGTCGCCGGCAGTGGAAACGGTCACCGCGCCCCCGCTGCCCCCCCCGCCGCCCGATGCGCCAATGGTAACATCGACATCGCCGACCGAAGCGACATTCGAATTCACGATGGATCCGGCCGAGCCGCCGCCTCCTCCGGCGCTGACCGCCGAAATCCCGGAAGACATCACACCCTTGGTAGAGATCGCGCCCTGCGCGGTGACGCTGACGGCGCTCGCATTGCCGGCATTGCCGCCCGCAGCGCCCACCGACGCACCGATCGAGCCCAAGGTCAGGGTGGTCGCGTTGACGATATTGCTGCCGTGGCCGCCCCCGCCACCGGTGGAATGGGCGATGATCCCCGCGGAATGATCGCCCGCGGTCGACAGGTTGCCGTTCGCCGTCACGGTCACGGGGCCATTGACATTGCCGCCTTTCCCGCCCCGCCCGCCGATGCTCACATTCACTGCGGCGAGGTCTACTCCGGTGGCCGAGACGAGCGTGCCCGAATGTCCTCCACCGCCGCCCGTGGCCAGTGCGGCGATGGCTGAGGCATGGGCGCCGCCCGTTGCTATGCCCCCGCCTGCGGCAACGCTGACCCCGCCTGCGCTGCCGCCATTGCCGCCCCAACCGCCGATGGTCGCCGACACGCTGATGCCGCCCGGCATACCGGCCGTCACCACGCTCGAAGCGTTCCCGCCCCCGCCGCCGATGGACTGGGCGAGGATGCCGTCCGAATGGGCGCCCATCGTCGAGATGCCGCCCGCAATGCTTACGGTGACGTCGTCCGCACTGCCGCCCGTGCCGGCTGTGCCACCGACTGTGTGGCTGAAGCCGGTCAGAATTCCGCCCGTGGCCGCGCTGCCACCTGACCCGCCGCCGCCACCAATGGATTGAGCGAGGATCCCGCGCGACCGGTCGCCCGTCGTGCGGATCAGGTCGCTTGCGCCGGCTAGCTGCACAACGCTGACTGTGCTGCCGGTGCCGCCCTTTCCGCCCGTGCCCCCCACCGCATTCTCGTAGATCACTCCTGCGGCGACTGCGTTGGCGCCATCACCGCCCCCGCCGCCGACCGACAAGGCATGGATGCCATCGGCATCGCCGCCGCCGGTCGTGATGGCCCCTCCATAGGTCACCGCAACGGCACCGCCGTCCCCGCCACCACCGCCGGTCTTCCCCCCGATGGAGAAGAGCCCCACGGCAGAGGATGCTGACCCGCCACCGCCGCCGATGCTGCTTGCAAGGATACCGTCCGACTGTCCGCCCGAAGTGGTGATGTCAGACAGACCATAGACCGTGACCGACTGGCCGTTGCCTCCGGTGCCCCCGGCCGCGCCGATCGTCGAGATGCCGGTGTTGGGCCCGCCGCTGCCACCGCCGCCGCCCACGCTGCTGGCAAAGATCGCGCGCGAAAAGCTGCCAAAGGTGGCAATTCCGGCGCCGCTGACCGTCAGTTCCACCGCCCCGCCACTGCCGCCGGCAAGGTTCGCGCCGCCCAATCCGCTCAGCCCAAGGCTCTGAAACGCCTTGCCGCCGCCACCGCCGACCGACTGGGCGGTTACGCCGTCCGACGAGTTCCCGTTCGTGGATATGCCGATGCCGTTCTCTGCCGCGACAAGCGTGACCTCGGCGCCGATGCCACCGCCATCGCCATGGCTTTGTTCCCCGGCTCCGTAGGATTCGGCCGATCCGCTTCCGGCGAAGCCGCCGACCGATTGGAACACCATGGCATCCGAGGAACTTCCGGAGGTCGCGATGGTTGCCGTAACCCATGCCGTGATCTCGGAAGCGTCACCGCCGCCCGCTGCCGCGCCACCCTGACCCTTGGTGCCAAAGCTGTTCTGGGTCGCACCCCCATCGCCGCCCACCCCGCCGTAGCTGCGCGCCATGAAGCCGCGCACCCCGTTTCCGGAGAGTGCGGCGGTCACTGCGAAGTCGCCGAAGGCTTCGTTGCTTCCGACCGTCACCGCGCCGCCCGCACCTCCCGCACCGCCTGCGCCGCCCGACGAGCCGCTGCCACCAGACACCAGGCCGCCGCTACCGCCGTTGCCGCCGATCGACTGCGCAAGCACCGCCGTGAACCCCGAGGCTGCCGAGCCCGAAACCGAAATGCTGCCCAGCAGGCCGACGAAATCGCCCGCTCCGCCGGCCCCGCCTGCGCCCCCGGTGCCCTTCTCCTGGCCAAGCCCGACCGACGAAACGGCGGCTCCGCCGTCGCTGCCGCTGCCCCCCTGCGAGGTCAGCACGACGGCCCCGGTTCCCGCCTGGCTCAGCCTGACCTCGCTCAATTGCAGCCAGCCGGCAATCTGCCCGCCATCGCCCCCGGCGCCGCCGGCACTGCCGGTGACGTTGTTCTGACCGATCGTCTCGTTGTTCTGATCCAGCTGCCCGCCGTCGCCCCCGATCACGGTCGCAACGATGCCTGCCGCGTTGTCCGCAAGGCTCATGCTGGACGCGGTGACGTAGACCGTGGCCGCCGGGTCCATGTTGCCGAAGCCGCCGCCCTGGCCGGCCGATCCGCCGGTTACATTGTCGTTGTCCGGGGTAACCGGCTGCATGTTGGCTGACCCGCCCTGCCCACCGGCAGCGTACAGAGAAACCGCTGTGGCGTTTGTTCCCGATGCGGCGATCGTCCCGGCCGTGATGTTGAAACCGGTTGCGCCACCAGAGCCGCCAGGGCCGCCCGAGGCCTGGTCAGGCCCCAATCCGGCATCTACGCCTGTACCCCCGGCGCTGTTGATCTGAAGGCCGGGCGCATTCGTCGTCGACC
This sequence comes from Neotabrizicola shimadae, assembly GCF_019623905.1. Taxonomy (NCBI): domain Bacteria; kingdom Pseudomonadati; phylum Pseudomonadota; class Alphaproteobacteria; order Rhodobacterales; family Paracoccaceae; genus Neotabrizicola; species Neotabrizicola shimadae. Next base: position 480,611 of record NZ_CP069370.1, read on the forward strand.
ATCCGGCGCCGGCGTCATCAAACGTGACCGAAACCGAGCCGGCATCGTTGCCGATGTCCGAGGTCACAGTGGCACTGACGGCCAGGGTGCCCGACGGTGGCGTCAGGCTGCCGGAAAGAGACTGGATCGTCAGATAGGGGATGTTTTCGACCACGATAGGAAGCGAAGGGTCGCCGGTGCAGGTCACGGTATTGCCAGAGGTCACGCATCCGTCTGCCAGGGCCGGCGCTGGACAGATCGCCACCAGGCTGGTGCCAAGGAGAGAGCGCTTCACGATGGAGCTCGGATGCCTTGCCTTGCCACGCGGCCCACGCCCAACAATCGAATTGATCGCCAACACGCTTTCCCCTTTAATGCTCGGCCAAGAGTTCTGCACGCTCTGCGCAGTGTCAATCAGCCAGCGGGGAACGTTTTGGCGAGTTTAGGTTTTCCTGCCCGTCGACCCGTATCTTGGTTGATTGTGGCTTTGGGTGTTTCCACTGCAAGCCTGTCTGATGCCGAGGTTCGGCCCGACCGCGTGGAAGAGCAGTACAGGGACTGGACGGTGACCTGTGGCCCTGCGGCCAGTGCCGCAACCGGGGCCTGTTCCATGCAGCAGGCCGTCACGGACAACGCGACGAAGGCGGTCGTGATGCGTTTCGTGGTCGAGCCGGCGGGGCAGGGGGCTGCGCCGGTCGCCTCGATCATCGGGCCATTCGGGGTTGATCTGGCCCAGGGGCTGGACCTTTCCGTGGATGGCGGGCCGGTACGCGATCTGGCTTTCCGCACCTGTCTTCAGGTCGGCTGCATCGCCACGCTGCCTCTGGACGACGCACTTTCAGCCGACCTGCGCAGGGGAACCGCGCTGGTGGTCAGTGTCTGGCCTTCCGACAACCCGACCGGCACGATCAGCCTGCCCGTATCCCTGTCGGGCTTTGGCGATGCGCTTGACCGGCTTCAGGCCCTCTCGGCAAGTCAGACGCCCTGACCGCGCGCCTCGGGCGCAGCACAGATTCGCGCGGGCCTGTCACGGTGGTCAGGTCCCGGTCGCCGTGCGTGGCGCGCAGTCGAAAGATCAAGCTCTTAGAGTGTCTGCAACAGGGTAGGCCCCGGTTCTGCCTGAACGGCAGAACGCACAGGTCACACGCACTGATGCGCGGATCTGTCCGACCAAGGCAATGCTTTGTGATTTCTGGAGCGGGCGATGAGATTCGAACTCACGACCCTAACCTTGGCAAGGTTATGCTCTACCCCTGAGCTACGCCCGCACTCCGTGGCGGGCTGACTACCGAACCTGCGCGACGGTGGCAAGTGGCTTTCTGCGCCAGGAATCGGCTTCTCGATCCCGACCCCGGAATGGCAAAGGCCGCCCCGAAAGGCGGCCTGTCGCTTTTCCGATGGAGCGGGCGATGAGATTCGAACTCACGACCCTAACCTTGGCAAGGTTATGCTCTACCCCTGAGCTACGCCCGCGCATCGGATGCCGGTGATCTAAGGGATGGCGCGGGGGGCTGCAAGGGGTAAATTGCAGTTCCGCGCCAGCCGTCATTCTAGTTCGATCAGAAGGTCCTTCGCCTCGATCTGGCTGCCGGGATGGACGTGCAGCGCCTTGACCGTTCCCTCGCGGTCGGCATGCAGGCCGGTTTCCATCTTCATCGCCTCGATGGTCAGAAGCAGGTCGCCTGCGCGGACCTTTTGCCCCGCCGTGACGGCGACAGAGGCCACCGAGCCCGGCATCGGCGCGCCGATATGGGCAGGGTTGCCATCGGCGGCCTTGGGGCGCGCGGCCGTTTTGGCCTTGATTGCGCGGTTCGGCACGCGGATCACGCGGGGCTGGCCGTTCAACTCGAAGAAGACCTTCACCTCACCGTCCTCGCCGGTCTCGCCCACAGCCTGCAGGCGGATCTCCAGCGTCTTGCCGCTGTCGATTTCGGCGGTGATCTCGTCTCCGGGCTGCATCCCGTAGAAGAAGGTCCGTGTCGGAAGCACACGCACCGGGCCATAGGCGCGGTGCCGTCCCATGTAATCGAGGAAGACCTTGGGATACATGAGATATCCGTTCAGGTCCTCGTCATCTATGGTCAGGCCATTCAGCTCCTTCGACACCTTCGCGCGGACAGCTTCCAGATCGACCGGCGGAAGCGTCTTGCCGGGCCGTTCGGTCAGGGGCGTCTCACCCTTCAGCACCTTCTTCAGAATTCCGTCGGGCCAGCCGCCATGGGGCTGGCCAAGGTTGCCCTTCAGCATGTCCACGACCGACTCGGGGAACGCCACCTCCACCGAAGGATCCTCGACCTGGGCGCGGGTCAGGCCCTGCGCCACCATCATCAGCGCCATGTCGCCCACGACCTTAGACGACGGCGTGACCTTCACGATGTCGCCGAACATCTGGTTGGCATCGGCATAGGCCTGCGCCACCTCGTGCCAGCGCTCTTCCAGGCCAAGCGAGCGCGCCTGTGCCTTGAGGTTGGTGAACTGGCCGCCCGGCATCTCGTGCAGGTAAACCTCCGAAGCCGGCGCCTGCAGACCGCTTTCGAAGGCGGCATACTGCTTGCGCACACCCTCCCAGTAGTCCGAGATCTGGCGGATCGCGCCGATGTCCAGCCCGGTGTCCCGCTCGGTGTTGCGTAGCGCCTCGACGATGGAGCCCAGGCAGGGCTGCGAAGTCCCGCCCGAAAAGGCGTCCATCGCAGCGTCCACGGCATCCACCCCGGCATCGCAGGCGGCCAGGATCGTCGCCGCCGCCGCGCCGCTGGTGTCATGGGTGTGGAAGTGGATGGGCAGGCCCACCTCCTGCTTCAACGCGCGGATCAATTGGCGCGCGGCGGGAGGCTTAAGAAGCCCCGCCATATCCTTCAGCCCCAGCACATGCGCGCCGGCGGACTTCAGTTCCTTGGCGCGGTCTACGTAGTATTTCAGGTTGTACTTCGACCGCTTCGGATCGAGCAGGTCGCCGGTATAGCAGATCGTGCCTTCGCAGATCTTGTTCGCCTCGATCACCGCATCCATTGCAACACGCATGTTCTCGACCCAGTTCAGGCTGTCGAACACACGGAAGACGTCCACGCCTGTCTCTGCCGCCTGCTTGACGAAGGCCTGCACCACGTTGTCGGGATAGTTGGTGTAGCCCACGCCGTTCGACGCCCGCAGCAGCATCTGCGTCATCAGGTTTGGCATCGCGGCGCGCAGGTCGCGCAGGCGCTGCCACGGACATTCCTGAAGGAAGCGGTAAGCCACGTCAAAGGTCGCCCCGCCCCAGCATTCCACGCTGAACAACTGCGGCAGGTTCGCTGCATAGGCCGGCGCCACCTTGATCATGTCGATCGACCGCATCCGCGTTGCCAGCAGCGACTGGTGGCCGTCGCGCATGGTGGTGTCGGTGAGCAGCACCTTGGTCTGGGCCTTCATCCAGTCGGCCACGGCCTGCGGACCCTTCTGTTCCAGCAGGTTGCGCGTGCCATAGGCAGGTTCGGCCTTCAGCACCGGCGGCTTCGGCGCCTTGGCCTCAGCCGGCGGCTTCGGCCGGCCCGAGGTCTCGGGGTGCCCGTTCACCGTGATGTCGGCGATATAGGTCAGGATCTTCGTCGCCCGGTCGCGCCGCTTCTTGAAGGCGAACAGACCCGGCGTGGTGTCGATGAATTTCGTGGTATAGCTGTAGTCCAGGAAGGTCGGGTGCTTCAGCAGGTTGATGACGAACTCGATGTTCGTCGCCACGCCGCGGATGCGGAACTCGCGCAGCGCCCGGTCCATGCGGGCGATAGCCTTCTCCGGTGTCTGGGCATGGGCCGTGACCTTCACCAGAAGCGAGTCGTAGTAACGGGTGATGACCCCGCCCGCATAGGCAGTGCCTCCGTCCAGCCGGATGCCATTGCCGGTTGCGCTGCGATAGGCGGTCAGGCGGCCATAATCGGGGATGAAGTTGTTCAGCGGGTCTTCGGTTGTCACCCGGCACTGCAGCGCGTGGCCGTTCAGCTTCACCTCGGCCTGTGAGGCGACTCCCGTCGCCTCGGCCAGCGTCTTGCCTTCCTCGATCAGGATCTGCGCCTGAACAATGTCGATGCCGGTGACCTCTTCGGTCACCGTGTGTTCGACCTGCACGCGGGGGTTAACCTCGATGAAGTAGAAACGCCCCGAGTCCATATCCATCAGGAACTCGACGGTTCCCGCACATTCGTAGTTGACGTGCGAACAGATGCGCTTGGCCATCTCGCAGACGTCTTCACGCTGTTCCTGGGTCAGATAGGGGGCCGGGGCGCGCTCCACGACCTTCTGGTTGCGCCGCTGCACGGTGCAATCGCGTTCCCACAGGTGCCAGCAGTTGCCCTGCTTGTCGCCCAGGATCTGCACCTCAACGTGGCGGGCGCGCAGGATCATCTTTTCCAGATAGCCCTCGCCGTTGCCAAAGGCGGCTTCGGCCTCGCGCCGGCCCTCGCGGACCTTCGCTTCCAGCTCTTCCTCGTTCAGGATCGGGCGCATCCCCCGCCCGCCGCCGCCCCAGGACGCCTTCAGCATCAGCGGATAGCCGATCTCCTTGGCTTCCTTCTTGATCGCCGCAAAGTCCTCGCCCAGCACTTCCGTCGCCGGGATCACGGGCACACCGGCGGCGACCGCCACCTTGCGGGCCGATGCCTTGTCACCAAGGGCGCGCATCGTCTCAGCACGCGGGCCGATGAAGGTAATGCCAGCCTGGTCGCAGGCATCGACGAAATCGGGGTTTTCCGAAAGCAGGCCATAGCCGGGGTGGATGGCATCGGCCCCCGACATCTTGGCCACGCGGATGATCTCGGGGATCGAAAGATAGGCGCCTACGGGCGAAAGGCCCTCGCCGATCTTGTAGGCCTCGTCCGCCTTGAACCGGTGGAGGCTGAGCTTGTCCTCCTCGGCATAGACGGCGACCGTCTTCTTGCCCATCTCGTTCGCGGCCCGCATCACGCGGATGGCAATCTCGCCGCGGTTGGCGACGAGAATCTTCTTGAATTCGGGCATTCGGCCGTCCCCCAGGCGATAGCTTTCGGGGCCAGTCTATGCTTGCTGCGGTGCGGCGCAAGGGCGCATCGGCGCGATTCCGGGGCGTGATGAGGCGGAAACAGGCAGTCGTTCACAAACTGCGCGATTCTTGTGCAAAGGGTCCCGCCGACCCATCATGCGGCCGAGTCCACCTGAACGTCGTCCTCGTCGAAGAGATCGGGGCGCACCGTTTCCAGCCGTGCCAGCAGGTGGCCATCGCCAATGTACAGCCAGTTCCAGCATATGCGATGCCCGAAGGCATCCTCGACAAAGCGGTTGCCCCACCTGTCCTTGCCGATGCGTCGCAGGTCCCGCCACAGCAGGAAATCCCGCTTCGGCCCGAAGGGCGGAACCAGAAGGGCGGAAGGACCCTCAAGCCCGTCGGTCGTCCAGAGCACATCATAGGACGGTCTCAGAGCGATCAGGGCCACGGCCATCAGCGCCAGAAGGCCAACGCCAGCCAGCAACCACACAAGCCCGCTGCCCGAAAGAAGGATCGCCGTGCCAAGCCCGCCCGCCAGCGGCGCGACGGCGCCGGAACGCCAGGGGTCAGGGGCGGCGCGCCCCTCGGGGCCGCCCGCCACCGCAGGCCGTCCGCGCGAAAGCCGATAGGCCATGACCGCGGCAATGGCGGCGCCGGACAGAAAGCTGATCAGAAGGAACGGTTCGATGGTCAAGGTGGGTTTCCCGTGAATGCAGATCCGTTCTGCATCCTCTTCCGGGCGGCATCGTGGCCGTTCGCGGCACCTTCGTGGCACCTCCGAGAAAACCGTTGGACTCACGCAATGGTGAGCAGAAGGGTGCCGGGGCTCATTCGCCCCGCGGCACCATCCGCCCCGTCAAGGGCACCTCTTCCAGCCAGAACGAAACCAGGAAGCCGATCACCGCCATCACCACCACGATCCAGTAGATCGGATGAATGGCGGTCACGATGGCGCCAGCCAGTTGCGCCTTCTGCTCGGCCGGCAAGGCCGCCGCCATGGCCGGCCCGATGTCCAGACCGCCCGCGAAGCCGATCTCGCCCAACTCTGCGGCAACCCCAGCCGTGAACAAGGCCCCAAAGACGGCCACGGCCAGCGATCCGCCGATCTGGCGGAACATCACACCTGCCGCCGTCGCTGTGCCCAGCATCTCGCGCGGGACCGAGTTCTGCACGGCCGTCGTCACCACCGGGAAGATGCACCCCATACCCGCCCCCAGCACCAGGATCGCCAGGCCGAACTGTACCGTGCCGGTCGCTTCGCCCAGAAGTGTCAGTTGCAGGGCGCCGGCCGCCATCAGCGCCGTGCCGATCATCGGCAGCGTCCGATACTTGCCGGTGCGCCCCATGTAGCGGCCTGCCGCGGTCGAGGTCAGCAGGATCCCGGCGGTCATGGGCACCAGCATCAGCCCCGACACGGTGGGCGACATGCCCAGAGCGATCTGAAGGTAAAGCGGCAGAAAGGTGATCGCGCCGAACATGGCCGCGCCGGTGATGAAGCCGATGATCGACGTCATCACAAAGACATTCTGCCGCAACAGCGACGGCGGCAGGATCGGCTCGGCCGCCCGCGACTCGATCACGAAGAACAGCCCGCCTGCGACAAGGGTCGCCGCAATCAGGGCCAGCGCCATGGGCGAAGTCCAGGGAATCGTATGTCCGCCAAGGCTGGTCACCAGGGTCAGCGAGGCCAGCGCGATCGACAGCGTGGCCGCCCCCGCCCAGTCGATGCTGTGGCTGACTCGTCGGCCCGTCGGCGCAAAGCCCGCCGCAAAACCCGCCGCGGCGATCAGACCCACGGGGATGTTGATGTAGAAGATCCAGTGCCAGCTGGCCACCTCGACAAACCATCCGCCAAGCAGGGGCCCGGCCACCGAAGACAGCGAGAATACGGCAGCGAACACACCTTGCACCTTGCCGCGGTCGCGCGGCGCAATCACGTCACCGACCACCGCCAGTGCCAGCACGAACAGGCCGCCGCCGCCCAGCCCCTGCAACGCCCGCGCCGCGATCAGGAAGGTCATCGAATCCGCAAGACCGCACAATGTGGACCCGATCAGGAACAGCCCGACCGACAGGAAGACCATGTTCCGCCGGCCATAAAGGTCGCCCAGCTTGCCATAAAGCGGCGCCACCACGGTCGAGGCCAGGATATAGGCCGTCACCACCCAGGACAGGTGATCCAGCCCGCCCAGATCCGACACGATGGTCGGCAGGGCAGTGGATACGATGGTCTGGTCCAGCGAGGCGAGCAGAAGCAGAAGCCCGATCGACACCACGACCAAGCGAACCGAACCCCGAGGGGCCTGTGACGGGGCGTTGGGCGCCGATGCGGCAGAAGGGGAGTCGGTCATGGCAGCCTCGCGGTCATCAGGGTAGGCGCCGGTGATAGGCCGGGCCAATTTATGTGTCAATGGCACATTATTGCAGAACGCATGTGATTGACATACGCAAGCGATTGGCCCATTTCGGTGCCATGACGACCGCACCCCATGACAGTTATGTTGAACGCCTGACCGCGGCTCTTGCCGGCGCCGGTTTCGCGCCCCCGGTCGCGGAAGCCCTGGCCGGTTTCGACCAGGAGAATTACCAGTTCATCCGCCGTGTCCGGAAAGGTGACATCCCGAAAGCCCTGATCGAGGGGCTGGGGGTCGAGGTCGAACCGATGCAGTTCCACGCGCTCGCGGCCGTGACCCGCATCGCCTCGGGCTTCGGGCGCGACGGGCCGGGCGAGGTCACCGTGGGTCATCTGGCCGAGGATCTGATGGTCGATGCGTCGCGCGCCAGTCGCCTGGCGTCCGATCTCGTGGACCGTGGCTTCCTGCGTCGCGCCGTCAGCCAGCAGGACGGCCGCCGCTCTGTGCTCGAGGCGACCGAGGCCGGGCAGGCCCTGATCGAACGCTTTCTCGCGGCGAAGTGGGAGCGCACGATCCGCCTCTTCCGCGATTGGCCCGAAGAAGACATCCTGACCTTCGCGCGTCTCTTCCGCCGCTATGGTGAAGGGATGCGGGAGCAGTACCCTTCCGGCTGAACCTCGCAGGAACATTCAAGGAACGCGGGCTTTCCCCGGCGGTTCAACCGCGCTAGGATCGTACCATGACCGATGCGCCCTCCAATCCTTCCGGCCTCACGCTCAGCCAGCGCGCCATGATAGCCGCCCAGGGCCCCGCGCCCTGGCTGGATGACCTGAACCCCGCACAGCGCGCCGCGGTCGAGGCGCTGGATGGCCCGGTCCTCATGCTCGCGGGTGCCGGCACCGGCAAGACCAAGGCGCTGACCGCCCGCATCGCGCATCTCCTGCGCATGGGAAAGGCGCGCCCGAACGAGATCCTCTCCGTCACCTTCACCAACAAAGCCGCGCGCGAGATGAAGGACAGGGTGGGCCGCCTTCTGGGCGAGGTGGCCGAGGGAATGCCCTGGATGGGCACCTTCCATTCGCTTTCCGTGAAGATCCTGCGCCGCCATGCCGAACTGGTCGGCCTGCGGTCGAACTTCACCATCCTCGATACCGACGATCAGCTGCGCCTGTTGAAGCAACTCGTCGCCGCTTCGAACATCGACGACAAGCGTTGGCCCGCCCGGATGCTGGCCGGCATGATCGACGGCTGGAAGAACCGCGCGCTCACCCCGCAGAAGGTCCCGTCAAGCGAAGCCCATGCCTATGCGGGCAAGGGCACGGAACTCTACGAACAATACCAGGACCGGCTGAAGACCCTGAATGCCGTCGATTTCGGCGACCTGCTTCTGCACTGCGTCACCATCTTCCAGGCTCACCCCGACGTGCTGGCCCAATACCAGCGATGGTTCCGCTACATCCTGGTCGACGAATATCAGGACACCAACATCGCCCAGTATCTCTGGCTGCGGCTGTTGGCGCAGGCCCACCACAACATCTGCTGCGTCGGCGACGACGACCAGTCCATCTATGGCTGGCGCGGGGCCGAGGTTGGCAACATCCTTCGTTTCGAGAAGGATTTTCCCGGCGCCAAGGTCATCCGGCTGGAACAGAACTACCGCTCCACCCCCCATATCCTCGCCGCCGCCTCAGGCGTGATCGCGGTGAATGCCGGGCGGCTTGGAAAGACGCTGTGGACGGAAGAGCAGGAGGGCGAGAAAGTCCGCCTCATCGGTCATTGGGACGGCGAGGAAGAAGCACGCTGGATCGGGGAAGAGGTTGAAAGCCTCCAGCGGGGCAGGGCGGTCGGCCGCTTCCGGCTGGACGACATGGCGATCCTCGTGCGCGCTTCCCACCAGATGCGCGCCTTCGAAGACCGCTTCCTGACCATCGGCCTGCCCTACCGTGTCATCGGCGGCCCGCGCTTCTATGAACGGCAGGAAATCCGCGACGCGATGGCCTATTTCCGCCTCGCCGTCTCGCCCGACGACGACCTGGCATTCGAGCGTGTGGTGAACCTTCCCAAGCGCGGCCTTGGTGAAAAGGCGCAGGGCGACATCCAGCGATTTTCCCGCGCCGCGGGCGTCTCGCTTCTGGAGGGCGCGCGCGAGATGGTGGCGCGCGGCCTGATCGGGGGCAAGGGCGGCGGGCAACTCCGCGCCTTCGTCGACGGCGTGGACCGCTGGCACGAGACCACGCTGAACCTCGAAGCCAACCACGTCGAACTGGCCGAGAAAATCCTCGACGAATCCGGCTACACGGCGATGTGGCAGGCCGACAAGACGCCCGAGGCGCCCGGACGGCTCGACAACCTGAAGGAACTGGTCAAGGCGCTGGAGCAGTTCGAGAATCTTCAAGGCTTTCTCGAACATGTCGCCCTCATCATGGACAATGACACCGAAGAGGCGATCGACAAGGTCTCGATCATGACGCTCCACGCCGCCAAAGGGCTGGAGTTTCCGGTGGTGTTCCTGCCCGGCTGGGAAGACGGCCTGTTTCCCAGCCAGCGCAGCATGGACGAATCGGGCCTCAAGGGGCTCGAGGAAGAACGTCGCCTGGCCTATGTCGGCATCACCCGGGCCGAGGTGCTCTGCACAATTTCCTTCGCCGCGAACCGCCGCGTCTATGGCCAGTGGCAAAGCCAGCTTCCCAGCCGGTTCATCGACGAACTGCCGGCGGCCCATGTCGAGGTTCTCACGCCGCCCGGCCTTTACGGCGGCGGCTACGGCGCGGCGGCGCCCTTCGCCGGCACAAGTTTCGGCTCATCGCTCGAAGACCGCGTCGCCAAGGCCGATGTCTACAACTCCCCCGGTTGGCGCCGCCTGCAGGACCGCAGCAGCGCGCGCCCGGTCAGCCAGCCACGCGAGGCGCGGGGCACGGTGATCGACATCACCGCCGCCTCGGCCTACGCGGTCGGCGACCGCGTGTTCCACCAGAAGTTCGGCTATGGCCGCGTGACAGGGATCGAGGGCGACAAGCTCGACATCGCGTTTGACAAGGCCGGGTCGAAGAAGGTCGTGGCCCAGTTCATCGTGCCAGCCGAACAGGCCGACGACGTGCCGTTCTAGGGCAAATTTCTTCGGACCTTCAGAACCGCCTGAACCGCTCCAGCCCCTGCAAGGCCAGCCCGGCCACCAAGCCCCAGAAGGCTGCGCCCACCCCGAAGGCCGCCACGCCCGAAGCCGTGACCGCCAGCGTCATCGCCGCGGCAAAGCGCGTCGGCTCCGGCGTGAAGGCCCCAGCCAGCGCCCCGGTCAACGGCGACAAGAGCGCCAGCCCCACAATCGCCGCCAGCAGCTCTGGCGGCAGCGCCTGCAAGACCGCAATCACCAGGGGCGACACCAGCCCCAGGCCAATCCAGAACAGCCCATAGAACACCCCCACCCGCCAGCGCGCCTTCGGGTCCGGGTGGACATCCGGCCCCATGCAGATCGCCGCGGTGATCGCCGCCATGTTGATCGGATGCGCCCCGAACAGCGCCGAAAGCCCCGACAGCCCGCCGGTCACCGCCAGCGCCGACCGCACCGGAGGCTCATATCCCGCCGCCCGCATCACCGCAAAGCCCGGCAGGTTCTGCGAGGCCATGGTGACAAGATAAAGCGGCAACCCAAGCCCGATCAGCACATCCCACCGCAGCTCCGGCGCAATGAACTCGGGGCGCGGTAGGACCAGCCCGGTCGCGGGCAGATGCGCCAGACCCAGCCCGAAGCCAAGCGCCAGCCCCGTGGCCAAAGCCGCCAGCACCGCCCAGGCGGGCGAACGCAGCCGCACCAGCGCAAAGACCGCCACCATCGGCAGGACCACGGCAGGAAGGTCCTTCACCGCCAGCGCTCCCTTCAGGCAGAAGGGCAGCAGCACCCCGGCCAGCATCCCAGCAGCAATCCCGTCAGGGATGCGCGCCACCAGCGTGCCAAGCGGCTTCACCGCGCCCGTCAGCGCGATCAGCCCCGCCGCCAGAAGGAAGGCCCCCACCGCTTCGGGCATGGTCACGCCCTTGCTGGCCGCGATCAGCGCCGCACCGGGCGTGGACCAGGCCAGAACCACCGGTACGCGGTGCCGCCAGCTCAGCCCCAGGCTCCCGATGCCCTTGGCGACCGAGATGGCCAGGACCCAGCTTGCCGTCTGTCCCGGCGTCGCGCCCAGGGCATGGGCCGCCGCCAGCACCAGCGCCACGGTGCTGCCAAAACCCACCATGGCGGCCACAAAGGCGGCCGAGATCAGCGATGCGCGCATGGGTCCGTCCCGGCCTGCCTCTGGTCCGGGCGAAGATGCACGGCAAGCCGCAAGGTTCAAGTGCAAGGGAGGGTGCGGCGCTCCCGAGGGAGGAGGAGAGGGAGCGCCGCAGGTGCCGTCGGCCCGAGGGAGGAGGAGGGGCCGTCGCACGCCGGTCGGGGCCGAAACCCCGGAAACTTGCGCGGCGACCCCGAGGGAGGAGGAGGGGGCCGCCGCTGGAGACAATGGCCCGAGGGAGGAGGAGGGCCATCGCACGCCGGTCGGGGCCTAAACCCCGGAAACCTGCGCGGCGACCCCGAGGGAGGAGGAGGGGCCGCCGCTGGAGACAATGGCCCGAGGTAGGAGGAGGGCCATCGCACGTCGTTCGGGGCCAGAACCCCGGAAACTTGCGCGGCGACCCCGAGGGAGGAGGAAGGGGCCGCCGCTTGTCCGTCCGGTCCGAGGGAGGAGGAGAGGACCGTCCGAAGCTGGTGGAAGCCCAGGGCTTCCGAAGAAAGTGCGGCGATACGAGGGAGGAGGAGACGTATCGCCGCTTTTGCTACAGGCCCCGAGGGAGGAGGAAGGGGCCTCGCAAGAAACTCAGTAGCCGTAGGCCGCCTGCGCCGCGACATCGCGGATCGACACGCGCGAGATCCCCAGGTCGGCCAGTTCGCGGTCGGTCAGGCCGTTCAGTTCCCGAACGGTACGCGAAAAGACGGCGCGGCGTTCCAGAGCAACCTTGATCGACTTGAAGATGCCACCGACTTCGGACGACAGCGCCGGGGAAGCGGTGCGGGTGTTGTTCACATATGCCATGTCAGCCTCACATTCTCTTCTTGGCGCGGCTGGACCTTCCGGGTGTCGGGGTCTGCCCTCGCTGTTAGGGGTAACATGAGGGATTTGCTGCACCTGCACAATGGGCCATGCCGCAACGCAGCTATGCGCAATCCGCATGGGTTCCTTTACGGAAACGTCAAGGAATGCAGCACCTTCGCTGAACTCTTGGGCAGAGACGAAACGACCCCTTGCCCTTCTGCCGAAAGCGCACGACCTATGCCAGGGAATCTGGCGGAGAAAACACGATGGCCATCACGCGCGAAGGGGTAATGGAGATTCTTCGGGGCATCCGGCTGCCCGACGGCGCCGATCTCGTAAGCCGCGACATGATTCGAGCCCTGTCCATCGCCGGCGGCCAGGTCCGTTTCGTGATCGAAGCGGAAACGCCCGAACAGGCGCGCGCCTTCGAGCCCGCCCGCGCCGCGGCCGAACAGGCGCTCCGCGCCGCGCCCGAGGTCAGCGATGTCCAGGTGGTGATGACGGCGCATGGCCCCGCGGCCAAGGCGCCGCCCCAGGAGGCCGCGCCAAACCTGCGCATCGGCCAGCACCCCACCCCCCACCAGGGCGGGCCGCAGCGCATCTCGGGCATCGACCGCATCCTCGCAGTGGCCTCGGGCAAGGGCGGTGTGGGCAAATCCACCGTGTCCTCGAACCTCGCCGTCGCGCTGGCCCGGCAGGGCCGCCGCGTCGGGCTGCTGGATGCCGATATCTACGGCCCCAGCCAACCCCGCATGATGGGCGTCAAGGGCCGCCCCTCCAGCCCCGACGGCAAGTCCATCGACCCGGTCACCGCGCACGGCGTCACCATGATGTCGCTTGGCCTGATGCTGAAGGAAGACGAGGCCGTCATCTGGCGCGGCCCCATGCTGATGGGCGCGCTGCAGCAGCTTCTGACTCAGGTGAACTGGGGCAAGCTGGATGTCCTCGTCATCGACCTGCCGCCTGGCACCGGCGATGTGCAACTCACCCTCTGCCAGCGCACCCACCTGACCGGCGCGCTTGTCGTCTCCACGCCGCAGGACGTGGCGCTGCTCGATGCGCGCAAGGCCATCGACATGTTCCTCAAGCTCAAGACGCCGATCCTTGGCCTGATCGAGAACATGTCCTCCTATATCTGCCCAAACTGCGGCCACGAGGCGCATATCTTCGGGCACGGCGGTGTGAGGGCCGAGGCCGCAAAGCTGGACGTGCCCTTCCTGGGCGAAATCCCCCTCAGCCTCGCCGTGCGCGAGGCAGGCGACAGCGGCACCCCGATCGCGCTTGGCGACGGGCCCGAAGCCCAGGCCTATGCCCGCCTGGCCGAGCGTCTGATCGGCGGCGGAATGGCCTGATCGCCGATCACGGCCGAATCACGCGACCGCGATTCGCGGTGAATCCGGGGTGAAAGCCCCGGATTTTTTCATTCCAGGGGGTAGGCCTGGGATTTGGCCCCACTGGATGGGAAAAATCTGCACGGCCACTGCCTCGGTCTGGGATGGCCTCCGCCTTCTAGATATGGGGCCTCGCGCAACCCCTTCCGCTAGGTTTTGCGAACGTCGCCGCATCCCCCAGGGGGCGACCGCGGATTCCGCGCCACAGTGGGTGATGGGCTCGCAAGTTCCGCCCAAACAAACCCATTGCGTCCCATAAAATCCCATGGCATCCCTTGTTCATCGGAAGACGACGGGCAGTAAGAACGAGGCGCAGACCTCGGAAACTTAAGGCAAAAAGGCAGGCTTTCATACAGGCACCCCCGGCTTCGACCGAATAAAGAGATCCGGCGCGCGAGCGAGCAGCACCCCCCAAGTGGCGCGCGTGGCTGGACCGCCCAGAAGTGAACTGGGACAGGCGGCGGATCAGACATGGCAGCGTCTGATCCGCCGTTTCCATTTTCCGGGGTGCGAGGGGCGTGAAGGGGCGGCAAAGCCGTGAAGGGCATATTCAGAGGCGAGGTCCCCCAGAAGGTGGACTCCAAGGCGCGGGTCTCGATCCCGGCAGCCTTTCGCCGTGTCCTCGAATCCGGTGATCCCGACTACACCGCCAACGGCCGCCCGCGTTTCGTGATCGTCTACGGCGATCCCCGCAACCCCGCTGTCGAATGTTTCACCGCCGCCAAGATGGACCAGATGGTCGAACGCATCATGTCGGCGCCCGACACGACGCCCAACCTGCCGCTGATCCGCCGCATCTACATCCAGATGTCGATGGAAGCCGAAGTCGATGACGACGGCCGCATCGTCCTGCCGCCCCGCGTGCGCGAGAAACTGGGCATCTCGCCCGAAGACCAGGCCAAGGGATTCGAGGCGATGTTCGCCGGCGCCGGCGATCGCTTCCAGCTTTGGAAGCGCGACACCTATGACGAGCGCCAGGCACGCTTTGCCGCCGAGGACATCGCCCGCCTGCCCGAGGATGCCGACCTCATGTCGCTTCTGGGCCCGCTGCCCGCGGCACAGCCGGGGGCCTGACCCATGGCCAAACCCGCCACCGCATCTGAACCCGCCGAAACCGCCCCCCATATCCCCGTCCTCCTGAAGCCGCTTCTGGCGGCAGTGGCACCGGTCTCCGGCCTCTGGCTCGACGGCACGCTCGGGGCAGGGGGTTACACCCGTGGCTTGCTCGCGGCCGGGGCCGATCGGGTCATCGGCGTCGACCGCGACCCCCTCGCGCTCGACCTCGCCCGCACCTGGGGCGCGCCCTACGGCGACCGCCTGACCCTGGTGCACGGCACCTTCTCGACGCTCGACACCTGCGCCGATGCGCCGCTCGATGGCGTCGTGCTCGATCTGGGCGTCTCCTCCATGCAGATCGACGATGCCGCGCGCGGTTTCTCCTTCCAGAAGGACGGCCCGCTCGACATGCGGATGAGCCAGGACGGCCCCTCTGCCGCCGACCTCGTGAACACCGCTTCCGAGGCCGAGCTCGCCGACATCCTGTACCATTTCGGCGAGGAACGCGCCTCGCGCCGCATCGCCCGCGCCATCGTGGCCGAACGCGCCAAGGCGCCCATCACCACCACGCTGCGCTTGGCCGAGATCGTCGCGCGTTGCCTGCCGCGGCCCAAACCGGGGCAAAGCCATCCCGCCACCCGCAGCTTCCAGGCGCTGCGCATCGCCGTGAACCGCGAGTTCGACGAGCTGCTCGACGGCCTCAACGCCGCCGAACGGGCGCTGAAGCCCGGCGGTCTCTTGGCCGTGGTCACCTTCCATTCGCTCGAAGATCGCGTGGTGAAGCGCTTCTTCGCCCAGGCCGCCGGCCAGGAGGGCAACGCCAACCGCTACGCCCCCGCCGTCGCCCAGGAAGCCCCCCGGTTCGAGCTTGTGACCCGCCGCGCCACAGGCCCCGACGACGAGGAACTTGCCGCCAACCCGCGCGCCCGCTCGGCCAAGCTGCGCGTCGCCCGCCGCACCGATGCGCCCGCCCGCGCACCCGATCCCGCCAGTCTCGACCTTCCCACCCTGCCGCAGAAGAGCCGCTGATGCGTCCCGTTCTCTATGTCCTCTCCTTCCTTGCCGTCATGGGCCTCGCCTTCTGGGCCTACCGCGAGAACTACGCGACCCAACACGCCCTGCGCGAGGTGGCGGGCCTGCAGGACGAGATCGCCAGCCTGCGCGAAAGCCTCGCTCTGACCCGCGCCGAATGGGCCTATCTCAACCGCCCGGACCGCCTGCGCGAGCTGGCCACCATCAACTTCGACCGACTCGGCCTCCTGCCGCTGGAACCTGGCCAATTCGGCCAGGTGACACAGGTGGCCTATCCCCGCGCCAAGCTCGACCTTCCCGGCGACCTCGGCCAGCCCGTCACCATCATGGGCGAAGACACCGACGAGGGGGACCTGCCGTGATCCGCACCCCCCTTCGCCCTCTCGCCCGCATCCTCCACGCCCGCGCCCAGGGCGAAAACCCCGATGCCATCGAGGCCGAAAACCGCCGTGCCCGCCACGAGGTGATGCGCGACCGGTCGCGGGCACGCGCCGAGGGTCGCATCCTCCTCCTGGGTCTCGGCTTCATCGTGGCCTATGCCGCCATCGGCGCGCAGATGATGAAGATCGCCGCGACCGAGCCCGAGGAACCCCGCTCCGCCTCTTCCGGCGCCGAAATCCTCGCCGGCCGCGCCGACATCACCGACCGCAACGGCCGCATCCTCGCCACCAACATGCTGACCCACGCGCTTTACGCCCAGCCCAAGGACCTGGTCGATCCCGCGCGCACCGCGCAGATGCTGGCCGAGATCTTCCCCGACCTGAAGGCCGAGGACCTGCAACGCCGCTTCACCGACGGGCGCAGCTTCCTGTGGATCAAGAAGGTCATCAGCCCCGAACAGATGCAGCAGGTGCACGAGATCGGCGATCCCGGCCTTCTGTTCGGCCCGCGCGAGATGCGGCTCTACCCCAACGGCGCACTCGCCTCCCACATCCTGGGCGGCGCCTCCTTCGGCGCCGAAGGCGTGTCCTCGGCCGAGGTCATCGGCACCGCCGGCATCGAAAAGGCGCTGGACGCCCGCCTGCGCGACCCGGCCCAGGCCGGCGCGCCGCTGGAGTTGTCCATCGACCTCACGGTGCAGGCGACGATCGAGGAAGTGCTCGATTCCGGCATCAAGATGATGAACGCCAAGGGCGGCGCCGCCGTCCTCCTGGACGTCAAGACCGGCGAGATCATCGCCATGGCCTCGCTGCCCGACTTCGACCCGAACGACCGCCCGCAACCGCTGGTCAAGGGCGATCCCGCCGACAGCCCGCTCTTCAACCGCGCGGTCCAGGGGGTCTACGAGCTTGGCTCCACCTACAAGATCTTCACCGCCGCCCAGGGGATGGAGCTTGGCCTCGTCAACCCCGAAACCATGGTCGATGCCGATGCGCCGATGATCTGGGGCAAGTTCAAGATCAAGGAATTCGACAACCACAACTACGGCCCCCTGCTTTCGGTCACAGACGTCATCGTGAAATCGTCGAACGTCGGCGTGGCTCATATCGCCATGATGATCGGCGGCACACGCCAGCAGGCCTTCCTGCGCGCGCTCGGCCTTCTGTCCCCCTCGCCGGTCGAACTGGTGGAAGCGGCGGGCGCCAAGCCCCTGGTCCCCGCGCGCTGGCCGGAAATCGTGACGATCACCGCCTCCTACGGCCACGGCCTGTCCTCCAGCCCGCTGAACCTCGCCGCGGCCTATGCCACCATCGCCAACGGCGGAATCACCGTCACCCCCACGCTTCTGAAACACCCCACCCCGGTAGAGGGCGCCCGCGTCCTGCGCCCGGAAGTGGCCAAGAACTCCGTTTCCATGCTGCGCCAGGTGGTGACGCGCGGCACCGCCTCCTTCGCCGAGGTGCCGGGCTATGCCGTCGCCGGCAAGACCGGCACCGCCGACAAGCCCAAGCCCACCGGCGGCTACTACCACGACAAGGTGATCAACACCTTCGCCTCGATGTTCCCGGCCAACGACCCGAAATACGTCCTCACCGTCACCCTGGACGAGCCGGTCGAAACCTCGGGGCCCGAGCCGCGCCGCACCGCCGGCTGGACCGCCGTTCCCGTCGCCGCCGAGATCATCCGCCGCGTCGCACCGCTCGTCGGGCTCAGACCGCAGGTTGATGCCGGGGCGGCGAATGGTCTAACAGCCGTCAGCGTCACCGAATGACGCGGTGAACACGGACGCGCGGGGCAGGGGCAGGCGATGGCGGAACGGAAGGCAACACTGGCGGAACTGGGGCTGACGGCGCGCGATGGCCGGCAGGCCGCCATCACCGGCCTCACGCTGGACAGTCGCGCCGTGCGTCCCGGCCATCTCTTCGCCGCCCTTCCCGGCAGCCGCACCCACGGCGCCGCCTTCATCGCCACCGCGCTCGACCAGGGCGCCGCCGCCATCCTCACCGATGCCGAAGGCGCCCGCCTCGCGGCCCCGGCCCTTGCCGCCAGCCCCGCCGCGCTCATCGTCGCCGAAGACGCGCGCGAGGCCCTGTCGCGCGCCGCCGCCCTTTGGTTCGGCGCCCAGCCCCGCATCATGGCCGCCGTCACCGGCACCAACGGCAAGACCTCCGTGGCCACCTTCACCCGCCAGATCTGGCAGGCGCTTGGCCATGCCGCCATCAACATCGGCACCACCGGCGTCGAAGGCGCATGGGTTGCCCCCTCCGCCCACACCACGCCCGATGCCGTGACCCTGCACCGCGTCCTGGCCGAGGCCGCTGCCGCCGGCGTCACCCATGCCGCGATGGAGGCTTCGTCCCACGGCCTCGACCAGCGCCGCATGGACGGCGTGCGCCTGACCGCGGCGGGCTTCACCAACCTCACCCAGGACCATCTGGATTACCACGGCACGATGGAGGCCTATTTCCAGGCCAAGGCCGGCCTGTTCGACCGTCTCCTTCCGCCCGAAGGCGTGGCCGTCATCAACACCACGGGCGCCATGGGGCCGGAAATGGCCGACAGGGCGGCAGATCGCGGCCTGACCGTGCTGGCCGTGGGCCGCGCCCAGAACGCCGACCTCCGCCTCATCGCCACCCGCCCCCATGCCACCGGTCAAGAGGTGCGCTTTTCCTGGCAGGGCAAGCCGGTGCAGGTCGAGCTTGACCTGATCGGCTCCTTCCAGGCCGAAAACGTGGCCGTGGCTGCCGGCCTTGCCATCGCCTGCGGAGAAGACCCTGACCGCGTGCTGTCGGTCCTGCCGCGGCTCACGGGCGTGCGCGGCCGGATGCAACTGGCGGCCACCCGCGCCAACGGCGCCCCGGTCTTCGTGGATTACGCCCACACGCCCGACGCCATCGAAACCGCGCTCAAGGCGCTGCGCCCGCATGTGATGGGCCGCATCCTCATCGTCTTCGGCGCCGGCGGCGACCGCGACCGCACCAAGCGCCCGCTGATGGGCAAAGCCGCCCATGACCACGCCGATGTTCTGTATGTGACAGACGACAATCCCAGAACCGAGGTTCCGGCCGCTATTCGTGCAGAAATAATGCAAGCCTGCCCCGAAGCGAACGAGGTCGGCGACCGGGCCGAGGCCATCCTGCGCGCGGTGGACCAGCTCCAGCCGGGCGATGCGCTCCTGATCGCGGGCAAGGGGCACGAGACCGGCCAGATCATCGGCCGCGACGTCTATCCCTTCGACGACGTGGAACAGGCCTCCGTCTCCGTCGCCGCGCTGGAGGGCCGCCCCGCATGACCGCACTCTGGACCACTGACGATGCCGAAGCCGCGACTGGCGGCCGCTCCACCCGGACGTGGCAAGCCAGCGGCGTTTCCATCGACACCCGCACGATCCAGCCGGGCGATCTCTTCGTCGCGCTGAAGGATATCCGCGACGGCCACGATTTCGTGGCCCAGGCGCTGGCCAAGGGCGCCGCCGCCGCGCTCGTCTCGCGCATCCCCGAAGATGTCCCCGCCGACGCGCCGCTTCTCATCGTCCCCGAGGTGCTGCCCGCGCTGGAAGCCCTCGGCCGCGCCGCCCGCGCCCGCACCCGCGCCAAGGTCGCCGCCGTCACCGGCTCGGTGGGCAAGACCTCCACCAAGGAAATGCTGCGGGTCCTGTTGTCGGGCCAGGGCAAGACCCACGCCGCCGAAGCCAGCTACAACAACCACTGGGGCGTGCCGCTGACCCTGGCCCGCATGGCACCCGACACCGATTTCGCGGTGCTGGAACTGGGCATGAACCACGCGGGCGAAATCGCCCCGCTCGCCCGCATGGTCCAGCCCCACGCGGTGATGATCACCACCATCGCCCCCGCGCATCTGGAAGCCCTCGGCAGCCTCGAAGGCATCGCCCGCGAAAAGGCTTCCATCGTCGAGGGGCTCCAACCCGGCGGCGCCGCCATCCTGCCAGCCGATGCACCGTGCGCCGACATCCTGCAAGACATCGCCGCCGCCTCGGGCGCCCGCATCGTCGCTTTCGGCGAGGCCGCATCCGCGGATTACCGGCTCGAAAGCACCCGTCTCTGCGATACGGCAACCGTGGCCCACGCCCTGCGCAACGGTGCGCCCTTCCTCTTCAAGGTCATGTCGCCCGGACGCCATTTCGCCGCCAACGCCCTCGGCGCGCTCGCCCTGGCCGAGGCGCTTGGCGCCGATCCGGTCATGGCCGCGCTCGATATCGGCCGCTGGCAGCCGCCGGCAGGCCGGGGCACGCGCGAGCGCATCCTGCTCGATCCGGTCGAGGAAACCCATTTCGACCTGATCGACGATGCCTTCAACGCCAATCCCGCCTCGCTGGCCGTGGCGCTCGACATCCTCATCGCCGCCAAGCCCTCGGACGGGCAGGGCGCCCTGCACCAGGGCCGCCGCATCGCCATCCTGGGCGACATGCTGGAACTTGGTCCCGACGAGATCGCGCTCCACCAGGCCATCGCCCGTCATCCGGGCCTTGACGCCATCGCGGTGATCCACTGTGTCGGTCCGCGGATGAAGGCGCTCTGGCAGGCCCTGCCACGCCGCCAGCGCGGCCATTGGACAGAGACGGCGCCCGAACTCGCCGCCCATGCCAAAACGCTCTTCGACCCCGGCGACATCGTGCTGGTCAAGGGCTCCAAGGGATCGAAAGTCAGCCTGGTCGTCGACGCGCTGCGCCGGCTCGGGCAAGGGGTGGCGCAAGACCACCGGGGGACAGAATAATGCTTTACCTTCTCACGCAGTTCTCCACCGGCGGGGACATCTTCAACCTCTTCCGCTACACCACCTTCCGCGCCGGCGGGGCCTTCCTGACCGCGCTGGTCTTCGGCTTCCTCTTCGGCCGCCCCCTCATCAACCTGTTGCGACGCAAGCAGGGCAAGGGTCAACCGATCCGCGACGACGGGCCGCAAAGCCATTTCGCCAAGGCCGGCACCCCCACGATGGGCGGGCTCCTGATCCTCTCGGCGCTCATGGTTTCCACGCTCCTCTGGGCGCGGCTCGACAATCCCTACATCTGGATCACCGTGCTGGTGACGCTCGCCTTCGGCCTCATCGGTTTCGCCGACGACTATGCCAAGGTGACAAAGCAGAACACCAAGGGCGTCTCCTCCCGCGTGCGCTTCCTCTCCGGCCTCGCCATCGCCGCGCTGGCCGCCTATGCCGCCGCCCGGTTCCAGCCCAACGACCTGACCAACCAGCTCGCCTTCCCCTTCCTCAAGGACGCGCTGTTGAACCTCGGATGGTTCTTCGTGCCCTTCGGCATGGTCGTCATCGTCGGCGCCGCCAATGCGGTGAACCTGACCGACGGGCTCGACGGCCTGGCCATCATGCCGGTGATGATCGCCGCCGGCACCTTCGGCGTGATCTCCTATGTCGTGGGCTCCGCCACCTTCGCCAACTACCTCGGCGTCCACTTCGTGCCCGGCACGTCCGAGATCATGGTCTTCACCGCCGCCCTCATCGGCGGCGGCCTCGGCTTCCTGTGGTACAACGCCCCCCCCGCCGCCGTCTTCATGGGCGACACCGGTTCGTTGGCCCTGGGCGGCGCCCTCGGCGCCATCGCCGTCTGCACGAAACACGAGATCGTGCTGGCCATCGTCGGCGGCCTCTTCGTGGTCGAGGCGCTCAGCGTCATCATCCAGGTCGCCTACTACAAGCGCACCGGCAAGCGCGTCTTCCTCATGGCCCCGATCCACCACCACTTCGAAAAGAAGGGCTGGGCCGAGCCGCAGATCGTCATCCGCTTCTGGATCATCTCGCTGATCCTCGCCATGATCGGCCTCGCCACGCTCAAGGTCCGCTGAGTGGCCCCGCTCGACACGCTCCTCGCCTTCCTCGCCGCCGCCGCGGTCTTCGCGCTGATGCCGGGGCCGGCGATCCTTTACGCCACGGCCCGCACCCTGGCGGGCGGCCGTCGCGCCGGCCTCATGGCGGCGCTTGGCATCGCGCTTGGCGGCTACATCCATGTCCTGGCCGCCGCCGCCGGCCTCTCGGCTCTGTTCCACGCCGTGCCCACGGTCTATGCGCTGCTCAAGCTGGCGGGGGCGGCCTACCTCGTCTGGCTCGGCTGGGGCATGATCCGCAGCAAGGCCACCGCGGGCACACCGCAGCTTGCCCCGCAAAGCCCGGCCCGCGCCTTCCGCCAAAGCGTCCTGGTCGAGCTTCTGAACCCCAAGACCGCGCTCTTCTTCGTGGCCTTTCTGCCGCAGTTTGCAGACCCCGCCGCCAGCTTTCCGGTCTGGCTGCAACTCCTCATCCTTGGCACGGTGGTGAACCTGATGTTCGCCGCCGCCGACCTGGTCGCCGTCTTCGCCGCCTCCAGCCTTGCCCGCCGCCTTGGCAAATCCACGCGCGCCGTGGCCTGGATGAACCGCGCGGGCGGCGCGCTGCTTATGGGGCTCGGCCTGCGCCTCGCCGCCGACCGCGCCTGATCCCCTGGGGCCTGACCGCCCCGCTTGCCCCCGCCGCCGGGGCAGGCCACAACAGCGGGAAACCCCAGAAAGGACCCGCCATGCAGCTTCGCCCCCTCGGCCAGACCGGCCTCGTCACCGCGCCCATCGTCTTCGGCGGCAATGTGCTCGGCTGGACCATCGACGAAGCGCAGGGCTTCCGCGTCCTCGACGCCTTCGTCGATCACGGCTTCAACGCCATCGACACGGCCGATGTCTATTCCAGCTGGGCCCCCGGCAACCAGGGCGGCGAATCCGAAACCGTCATCGGCCGCTGGCTCAAGGCCCGGCCGGGGATGCGCCAGCGCATCACGCTCTTCACCAAGGTCGGTTCCGACATGGGCCGCCCCGGCGAAAAGGGCCTCTCCGCCCGCTGGATCGCCAAGGCCGCCGAAGCCTCGCTCCGTCGCCTCGGCACCGATGTGATCGACCTCTACTTCGCCCACTGGCCCGATGCCGAAACCCCGCAGGAGGAAACCCTCGCCGCTTTCGGCGCGCTGCGCGATGCCGGCAAGATCCGCGCCATCGGCGCCTCGAACCTCGATGCCGAGCAACTGGGCCATGCCCTGGCCCTCGCCGATGCCGGACTGCCCGCCTACCAGGTGCTGCAGCCCGAATACAACCTCTACGCCCGCGACAGCTTCGAAGGCCCGCTCCGCGACCTCTGCATCGCCCGCGGCCTGGGCGTGGTCAGCTACTTTGCCCTCGCCTCCGGCTTCCTCACCGGCAAGTACCGCGGCCCGCAAGACCTTGGCCAGTCGGCCCGGGGCGAGGATATGGGCGACTATTTCACCCCCCGCGGCTTTGCGATCCTCGATGCGCTCGACCGCGTCGCCGCCGCGCACAGCGTCACCCCGGCCGAGATCGCGCTCGCCTGGGTCATGGCGCAGCCCGGCATCACCGCGCCCATCGCCTCGGCCACGAAGACCGCCCATGTCGAAAGCTTCGCCTGCGCCGCCGCGCTCAGCCTGACGACCGAGGATCTGGCGGCCCTCGACCTCTGACCCCTTGGAACAGGGCGGCTCCAACATATATACAATACGGAATATGATGGAGCTGCCCATGTCGCCCGCGTCCTACACGATCACCCGCCTCCTGCCCGGCACCGCGCTGGCCGATGCCGAGACCCGCACCCGCGCCGCGCTGGCCGCCGCAGGATTCGGCGTGCTCACCGAAATCGACGTTGCCGCCACGATGAAGAAGAAGCTCGGCCGCGACATGCCCGGCTACCGCATCCTCGGCGCCTGCAATCCCGGCATGGCCTGGGAGGCCATCGCGCTGGAACCCCGCGTCGGCGCCATGCTGCCCTGCAATGTCATCCTTCGCGAGGTCGAGGGCGGCACCGAGGTTTCCGCCGTCGATCCGGTCGCCTCGATGGCCGGCATCCCGAACCAGACGCTCAGCCAGGTTGCAGGCCTGGTGCGGGAAATGCTCGCCGGCGTCGTCGCCGCCATCTGACCGGCCCCGATTCTTCTGCGAAGGCCCCCGCGCCTTCGCAGAAGAATCGCTCCTAGCGCGCCTTTACCCGCGTCAGCGCCACGCCGCCCGCGATGATCAGCGCCGCGCCCAGCACCGTCATCGGCCCCGGCACCTCGCCAAAGGCCAGGAACCCCAGCACCGCCGCAAAGACCAGCCAGGCATTGTCAACCGGCGCCACCACCGACAGGGGCGCCGCGCGATAACCGCGGATCGTGCAATACTGCCCCAGCACCGCAAAGGGCCCAAGCGCAAGGCAAGCCAACAGCCCCAGCGGCCCAAGCGGCTGCCAGTCCAGCACCGCCGGAACCGCCAGCACCATGAGGCCCAGCACGGTGACATACAGCATCACCGTCAACGCCCGGTCGCGCTGTCCCAGAACCCGGATCAGCACCCCCTCCACCGCCATCAGCAGGGCACCGCCCAGCGATGCCAGCACCGGTGCCAGTACCAGCCCGCCGGAAAACGCCCCCTGCGCCAGTGCCACGACCAGCGCGCCCGCCAGGCTCACCGCCACCGCCAGCCCATGCAGCGGACCCACCCGTTCCGCCAGCACCACCACCCCCAGCACCACGGCCAGCGGCCCGTACAGCATGGCAATCGCCGTGGCATCCACGATGGGCATCTCGGCCGAGGCCCAGGTGATCGCGACCGCCGCCCCCGATCCGCACAGGGTCCGCGCCAGATGCGCCCAGGGCTGGCGGCTCTGGTACTGCCCGAAACCCCCGGTCGCCAGCGCCATCGGCACCAGAACCGCCAGCGATCCGATGCCCCGCAGGAAGGTCAGCTGGAACGCCCCGACCGCCCCGCCCGAGGCCTTTACCGCAGCAAAGATCAGCGTCCAGATCGCGGTCGAGGCCAGCGCCCACAGAATTGCGGGCAGATAGGTGAGGCGCGGCGGCATCGCGAACTCCGGGCGAAGATGTCTCGGGCGAAGGTTCCTCGTGTCAAACCCCGCCGCAGCCGATAAAACAAACGAGAAATCCTCGATCTGACTCAGGAATCCTCATGCAGGCCACGTCCCGCGTCTCGCTGAATGCGCTGCGCAGCTTCGCCGCCGCGGCCGAGGCGCAGGGCTTCGGCCCCGCCGCCCTGCGGCTTGGCGTGACGCCCGGCGCCGTCAGCCACCAGATCCGCGCGCTCGAAGCCGCGCTCGGCACCCAGCTCTTCCACCGCCGCAACAACGCCGTGCAGCTGACCGAGGCCGGTGAGAGGCTCTGGCGGCAGTCCGCCCCCGGTCTCCTCATCCTCGAACGCGCCCTGCGCGAGGCGCAGGAAGGCGCTTCCGAACTCTCCGTCCAGGTCCCGATGACCCTGGCGGTCCGCTGGCTCATCCCCATGCTCGACCGCTTCCGCGCCCGCCATCCCGGCCTGCGCATCCGTGTCGAAACCCTCACCGGCACCGGCCTGCCGCCCGGCCCGCCCGCCGATGTCGCGCTGGCTTATCACCCCATCGGCACGGTCCCCGCAGGCGCCGAGGTCTTTCTCGAAGACCGCTGCCGACCCTTCCTCTCGCCAGGCCTGCTTGCCCGCCTGCCCACGCCGGGGGATCTCGCCACCGTTCCCGCGCTGCAGGGCACCGAGACGAACTGGGACTGGCAGGTCTGGCTCGCCGCCTCCGGCCAGCCCGGCACAAGGCTCGACATCGCCGGCCGCTTCGACCTCGACGATGCCGCGATGCGTGCCGCCATCGCCGGCCTCGGCATGACGCTGGCCCCCGAGTTCGCCCTGAAGGACGACATCGCCGCCGGCCGCCTCGTCCCCCTGCCGGGCGCGCCCGAGGTGCTGCTTGGCCTCTACACGCTCCACGCCGCCCCCAGCGCCCCGCCCCAGGTCCACCGCTTCACCGACTGGCTGCGCCAGCAACGGTAAGGCCGGCCATCTCCGCGCCGTGTCTGCGGGTTCCGGTCGATCCAGCCTCCCGGCCAATCGTTAAGTCCAAGTTAATCCGCGCCCGCAACCCTCTGATTTTCCTCAATCCGCCAAAGCGTCCGAGCTCGGACACCCGAAAGGCCCGACCATGACCCTCTCCACCTCCCGCCCCCTCCACCCCACCGCCCTCGTCACCGGCGCCAACCGCGGCATCGGCCGCGCCATCGCCGCGGGCCTCAAGGCCAGGGGCGTCCGCGTCACCCTTTCGGCCCGGAACCAGGACGAAGGCCGCGCCGCCGCCGCCGCCCTGGGCGTCGCCTTCGCCCACATCGACCTCCTCGACCCCGACACCAGCTTTCAGGCCGTGACCGGGGCAGGGGGCTTCGACATCCTCGTCAACAACGCCGGCATCCTCGGCCATTCCTCCCTCCTCTCCCCCCGCTCCGATTTCGACGAGGCGATGGAGGTCATGGTCGCCGCCCCCCTCGACCTCATCCGCCTGAACCTGCCGCATTGGCGGGCCACCGGCTGGGGCCGGATCGTCAACCTCTCCTCCGGCTGGGGCGCCCATGCCCAGGGTCTCGGCGGCCCCGGCGCCTATGGCGTGGCCAAGGCCGCGCTCAATGCCCTGACCCGCGCCCTGGTCCGCGACCTGCCCCCCGGCGTGAAGATCAACGCCTGCGACCCCGGCTGGGTCGCCACGCGCATGGGCGGCGACGGCGCGCCCCTCACCCCTGACGAAGGCGCCGACACCCCGGTCTGGCTGGCCCTCCTGCCCGAGGACGGCCCGACCGGCGGCTTCTTCCGCCGCCGCCAGCCGATCCCCTGGTAACCCCTTGCCCTGATCGCCGCCGCCCGCTAAAGCGCCGCCTCCCCGAACGTGAAGGCCGATGCCATGCCCGCGCCCCTGACCGCCCCCGCCTGCGGGATCGACTTCGGCACCTCGAACTCCACCGTCGGCCTCGCCGACGCCACCGGCGCCCGCCTCATCGCGGTCGAGGGCACCCAGCCCACCATCCCCACCGCGGTCTTCCTGGACACCGAAACCGCCGAGGCCAGCTTCGGCCGCGCCGCCATCGCCGCCTATACCGGCGGCGAGGATGGCCGGCTGATGCGTGGCCTGAAATCCACCCTGGGCTCGCCCCTCATCCGCGAGACCACCCGCCTCGGCTCCCGCCTCATCTCGTTCCGCGAGGTCGTGGCCCGTTTCATGGGCCACCTGCGCGCCCGGCTCGATGCCGAAACCGGCACGCCCCTCACCTCTGTCGTGCTGGGCCGCCCGGTCCACTTCGTCGATGACGACGCGCAGGGCGACGCCGCCGCCCAATCCGTGCTGGAAGACATCGCCCGAGACCTCGGCTTCCGCGACATCGCCTTCCAGTTCGAACCCATCGCCGCCGCGCTGCATTACGAATCCTCGGTCACGGCCGAGGAACTGGTGCTGGTCGCCGACATCGGCGGCGGCACCTCCGACTTCTCGATCCTGCGCGTCTCGCCCACCCTCGCCCGCCACCCCGACCGCGCCGGGGACATCCTTGCCAACCACGGCATCCGGGTGGGCGGCACCGATCTCGACCGGCTTCTGTCGCTGGCCGAGGTCATGCCCCACCTGGGCTTCGGCAGTTCGGTCCGCCAGGGCAAGAGCCTGATGCCGCGACACTACTACATCGACCTTGCCACCTGGGTGCGGATCAACATGGTCTACACAGCCCGCACCCTGACGGAACTCCGCCAGATCGCGCGCGAAGCCGATGCCCCCGACCGCATCGCCCGCCTGATCCGCGTGATCGAAACCCGCCGCGGCCATGCGCTCGCCATGCTGGTGGAAGAGGCCAAGATCGCACTGACCGAGGCCGAGGCCACGCGCCTCTCGCTTACTTCCATCTGCGGCGGCCCGAACCCGGTGATCCGCCGCGACCGGTTCGAGGAAGCCATCGCCGCGCCGCTGGACCGCATCGGCACGGCGCTGGCCACCACGCTGGCCCAGGCGGGGCTTGCGCCCGCGCAGATCGGCACCGTGTTCCTCACCGGCGGCTCCGCGCACCTGCCCGCACTGCACCGGCTTGCCGGCCAGCTCTTCCCCGGCACCCGCATCGCCACAGGCGACATGCTGGGTTCGGTCGGCACCGGCCTCGCGCTGGACGCGCGCCGCCGCTTCGGCTGAGCTCAGTCCCTGTCGCACAGGCTCCCCGGCATCAGCCGGACCACCACCGCCTTCAGTACCGGCGGCAGGTCCAGCCCCGGCGCGACCATGCGCCCGGCCAGGATGCCTCCGTCAAGCCGGGTGATCCAGTTCACCGTCACGAAGGGCGGCGCCGGCTGCGCCGGATCGGTCGGAAGGACCGAGGGCAGGTCCCCCGCCACAAAGGCCGCCAGCGCCGACATCATCACCGCCTGCTCAACGGCGGTCGGGGTCCAGATCACGACCCGCTCGCCCGCTCCGGGCCCTCGGCCCTGAACCACCCGCATCCGCCCGGCATCCAGATGCACCGCGCAGCGCAGCACCGCCTCCGGGTCGGAGGAAGGCCACAGGGTCAGCGACAGCGAATGGGCCAGCGCCGGGGCAGGGGCCACCAGCGCCACAACCAACCAGCCTGCCGCGCCAAGCCGTCGCCCCATGGCCGCCTCCCGCCGCCATGGTCGCACGAATCCTCCGGCGAAAGAACGCCCCCGGTGTCATCTTTGCCCGAATGATCAAGGCGCGACGCCGGCCGGCTCAGCCCACGCGGAACTGCTTGGCCAGCTTCAGCCCCTGGCCCTGATAGTTCGACGCGATCCCCGCGCCATACAGCCGCTCGGGCCGGGCGCTCATGCGCTCATAGACCAGCCGGCCCACCACCTGCCCATGCTCCAGCACGAAGGGCGCCTCGTGGCACCGCACCTCCAGCACGCCGCGGCTGCCCTTGCCGCCGGCGCTGGCATGGCCGAAGCCGGGGTCGAAGAAGCCCGCGTAATGCACCCGGAACTCGCCCACCATCGCCAGGTAGGGCGCCATCTCGGCGGCATAATCCGGAGGGATCGTCACCGCCTCGCGGCTGACGAGGATATAGAACGCGCCGGGGTCCAGGATGATCCGCCCCTCGGTCGTGCGCACCTCTTCCCAGAACTCGCGCGCCGGATAGGCACCGATCCGGTCCAGATCCACCACCCCGGCATGGGGCTTGGCGCGATAGCCCACCAGGTCCCACTCGGCGGGCTTCAGGTCGACCGAGAAGCCAAGCCCCCCGTCGATCACCGCCTCGCCGTCCACCAGCGGCTCGGCCTCATGCAGCGCCGCGAGCTCGGCATCGGTCAGCGCCGCCGCGCCGTCGCGCAGCCGCAGCTGGTTCAGCCGCATCCCCGGCCGCACCAGCACCGAAAAGCTGCGCGGGCAGACCTCGGCCCACAGCGGCCCGTGATAGCCTTCGGGCACCCGGTCGAATTCGGTCCCGCCATCGGTGATGGTCCGCGTCAGCAGGTCCAGCCGCCCGGTCGAGCTTTTGGCATTGGCCACCGCCGTCAGCCCGGCGGGCAGCGCCAGCCGCTCGGCCAGGGGGATGACATAGACGCAGCCCTTTTCCAGCACCGCGCCGCCCGTCAGGTCCATCCGGTGCATCTCGAACTCGGCGATGCGGTCCGCAACCTTCCGCCCCTGTCCCGCCAGGAACGAGGCCCGCACGCGATAGGCCACCGTCCCAAGCCGAAGGTCCAGGCTGGCAGGTTGCACCTGCTCTGGCGTGATGGCCGGCTCGGCGGCGATGGCGCCCACGGCGATCAACTGGCGAAGGCGCAGGTCGGGCAGCACTCCGGTCACGCGAGGCCCCTTTCGGAAACGGAACCGCCCGCGCTGCCACAGGGCAGGCGGGCGGTTCGGTAAATGGTCGGGCCGGCGAGATTCGAACTCGCGGCCTCCCGCCCCCCAGACGGACGCGCTAACCAGACTGCGCTACGGCCCGATGCGCGGGATACATAGCGAGTTTCGAAGCAGGGGCAAGCGGGAAAGCGCATGGGCAAGGGCTCAGCGCGCCCGCACCCGCGCCGCCGCGGCCATGCCCTCGCGCAGCGCCAGCAGCCGGTCGCGCAGGGCCGCAAACTCTGCCGCCCGCTCGGCCAAGGCCTCCGGGTCCGCCGCCCGCAGCCGCCCCAGCACCGGCAGGACCGAGGCCAGGTCAACATCCAGCAGGTCGTCGGTCTCTTCGACCAGAAGGTCCGCCCCACGGGGTTTCGGCGCCACCGCAGGCGGCGCGGCGATGCCTGCCGCCGACCACAGGTCGCCCTGCCGCGCAAGCGGCGCGGGCGCCGGCTCCTCGATCTCGGCGGCCTCGACCTCCGTGACCTCGACCTCTGCGACCAATTCTTCGCGAACTTCGGCTTCCGGTTCGGCTGCGGGCTCGGGCGCCGGTTCCGCAACCTGCCTCCCGGCCCAGGCTTCCTCCAGCCCCGCGTCCAGGAACAGGTTTTCGTCGGCCAGTTCCGCGGCCTCTTCCTGCCCGATCTCGTCCTGCCCGGTCAGAACCTCGGCCAGGATCGCCTCGATCTCGTCCGGCCTCACCCCGTCCAGCGCGGCAAGATCAGCCATCTCTTCGGCAGAGGGAAGTTCCTCGACCGGTTCGCGGCCCACCTCGGCGGCGGCTTCTTCCTCCGGCTCCCAATCCGCCTCGGGGCCGGCGAAGAAACCCTCGTCCCCGGCACTCTCCTCGTCCCCGGCACTCTCCTCGTCGCCGGCACTCTCCGCGACAGGTTCAGGATGCAGGCGGTGCAACTCGGCGGTCTCGGCCTCGCGCCAATCCGGCTCGGCCTCGGTGTCCAGGAAGGGCGCCTCCTCGACCTCCGCCTCCCCGACCTCCACCTCATCGACGGCCGGCACCTCCCCGATCCCGGCCTCCGGGGTCGCGTCGTCCCCCCGCATCGGGCCAATGCCGGCAGCCAGTGGCACAACGTCTTCGCCCTGCACCTCCAGCGCCGTCACCGCAATCGGCGGCAGCACGGGCCGGGGCGGTTCCACCTCTGGCGCGACGTCGGGCTCCTCGCCCTCACGCAGGTTGGGGTCGGTGACAGACAGCCCGTCCTCATCCGTCCGCGCGCGCGCCTGGAACGACAGAATCTCGGCGCTCGGCGGTTCGGGCCCCACGCCGGGGATGCCCTCCAAGAGCCGCTCGTCCACCGCAAAGACCTCTTCCAGCGCCGCGCCGTCGCTGCCAAAGGCCGCGACCTGCCGCACCCCCTGTTCGCGCAGCATCTTCTGCACGCCGCGGATGGTCATGCCCTCGTCATGCAGCAGGCGCCGGATCCCGGCCAGAAGCGCCACGTCCGACGGGCGGTAATACCGTCGCCCGCCGGCGCGCTTCACCGGCTTGATCTGGGGAAACCGGCTCTCCCAGAACCGCAGCACATGGGCCGGCGTTTCAAGGTAATCGGCGACTTCGCTGATGGTGCGGAAGGCGTCCGGCGACTTTTCCATGCGGTGTCAGATCCTACCGCTTGGTCCCGGCCGCCACGCGGTCCTTCATCAGATGCGAGGGTCGGAAGGTCAGCACGCGCCGGGGCGAGATCGGAACCTCTTCCCCGGTCTTGGGGTTGCGGCCCACGCGCGCCGTCTTGTCGCGCACCGAGAAGGTGCCGAAGGACGAAATCTTCACCGTCTCGCCGCTCGCCAAGGCGTCCGAGACATGGCTCAGCACGCTTTCCACAAGCTGGGCCGATTCGTTGCGGCTGAGCCCGACCTCGCGGAACACCGCTTCGCTCAGGTCCATCCGCGTCAGAGTCTTTTCGCTCATGCCGTCCCCCCGATGTTCCGGCCCTGATTGGCTCAGGCCGCTCGTTTCAGGCCTTCGCCTTTCGGGCGAGATTGGGCGCTTGGCATTTGCGAGTCAATATCAACCACTTGGCGGGCGATATTTCGCCGGATTCGGCGACGCCCGACGGGTCATTCCGCCCGGCCTACCAGCGCAGGACGACCGATCCCCAGGCCAGCCCGCCGCCGATGGCTTCCGTCACCAGCAGATCGCCTTCCTTGATCTGCCCGCGCGCTCGGCCCACCGAAAGCGCCAGCGGAATCGAGGCGGCCGAGGTGTTGCCGTGGTCCTGCACCGTCACCACCACCCGCTCCATCGGAACCTGCATCCGCCGGGCCGTGGCCTCAATGATGCGGATATTCGCCTGGTGCGGCACGATCCAGTCCACGTCCTCGCCCGACAGGCCCACCTTGTCCAGCGCGGCATGGGCGGTGGCGGCCAGTTTTTCCACCGCGTGGCGGAACACTTCCTTGCCCTGCATCCGCAGGTGGCCGACCGTGCCCTTCGACACGCCGCCATCGACATAAAGGATGTCGCGCTGCCGCCCGTCCGAATTCAGGTCAGCCGACAGGATGCCGCGGTCATCGGTCGTGCCCATGCCCTCCGCCGCCTCCAGCACTAGCGCCCCCGCGCCATCGCCGAACAACACGCAGGTGGACCGGTCGGTCCAGTCCATCAGCCGCGAGAATGTCTCGGCCCCGATCACCAGCGCCCGCTTCGCCTGGCCCGACAGAATCAGCGCATTCGCCGTGGACAGCGCAAAGACGAACCCGGCGCACACGGCCTGCACGTCGAAGGCAAAGCCCCGCGTCATGCCAAGGCCCGCCTGCACCATCGTGGCGGCCGAAGGAAAGGTCAGGTCCGCGGTCGAGGTCGCCAATACGATGACGTCGATGTCATCGGGCTCAAGCCCCGCATCGGCCAGCGCGGCCTGCGCGGCCCGGATCGCCAGATCCGATGTCGTCTGCCCCTCAGCGGCAAAGTGGCGCCGCTCGATGCCCGAGCGCGTGCGGATCCACTCGTCCGAGGTTTCCACGATCTGCTCGAATTCGGCATTCGGCACGATGCGCTCGGGCAGATAGTGCCCGACGCCCCTTACAACGGCGCGTGTCGTCATTGCCCCGATCCGACCCCCAACCCACTTGCGGACCCATTGTCAGGGCTCCCCTCCGCGCCGGCATCCTGCCCCGCGCGCATGGTGGATGCAACCCGCGCCGCCAGCCGCTCGCGGAAGCCCGACCGCGCCAGCTGGCAGGCCAGCCCGATCGCCGCCGCCACACCTGTCGCATCCGAGGCGCCGTGCGACTTCACCACCGTGCCGTTCAGCCCCAGGAACACCCCGCCGTTCACCCGCCGCGGGTCGATCCGCACCTGCAACCGTTTCAGCGACGTCAGCGCCAGCAGCGCGGCGATCTTCGACAGGAAGGTCGCCGCGAAGGCTTCTCGCAGGAAATCCGAAATCAGCTTGGCCGTGCCCTCGCCGGTCTTCAGCGCGATGTTGCCGGTGAAGCCGTCGGTCACGATCACATCGACACGCGACCCCGGAATGTCGCCGCCCTCGACGAATCCCACAAAGTCGAAGGCCCCCGCCTCGGCCGCCGCCGCGATGCGGTCATGCGCCAGCTTCATCTCGGCCCGGCCCTTGTGCTCTTCGGTGCCCACGTTCAGCAGGCCCACGCGCGGCCGTGCCAGCCCCAGCCCGATGCGCGCATAGGATGCCCCCATCGAGGCGTATTGCAGCAGGTCCTCGGCATCCGCCTTGATGTCGGCACCCACGTCCAGCATCACGTTGAACCCGCCGGGATTGCGCGAGGGCCACAGGCAGGCGATGGCGGGGCGGTTGATTCCCGGCAGGCGGCGCAGGCGGATCAGGCTCACCGCCATCAGGGCGCCGGTATTGCCGCAGCTCACGGCAACGCTGGCCTCGCCCTGCTTCACCGCGTCGATGGTAGCCCACATCGAGGTGGCCTGACCATGCCGCATCACCTGGCTCGGCTTGTCGGTCATCGCCACGACCTGGGCCGCATGGCGCAGTGTGACGCGCCCAGACAGTCCGGCCTGCCGCGCCACCAGCGGCGTCAGCACCGCCACGTCGCCGTGCAGCAGGAAGTCGGCGTCAGGATTGTCGCGCGCAGATGCAACAAGACCGGCAACCACCGCTGCCGGCCCGCGATCTCCGCCCATGGCATCGACCGATACAACGATTCGCGCTGACTCTGCGGCCGCCGTCTGAACGCTGTCCTGCGTCATGATGCGCCGCGGTCAGGCGAGGCGGCTTACGCCGCGTCCTCGTCCAGATCGACCGCAGCCGTCGCCACGACTTCGCGGGCGTCATAGTGGCCGCAGGCGCCGCACACGTGGTGCGGGCGCTTCAGCTCGCCGCAGTTCGGGCATTCGGCCGGGTTGCCAGCCACCAGCGCGTCATGGGCGCGGCGCATGTTCCGGCGGGACCGGGTAACTCGGTTCTGGGGGACAGCCATGTCTCAACCTCGTGTTCGGGGACTGGCCCCTGATTTCCCTGGATCGGCAAGCATGTCGGGCGCCAACGATAAAGACGCCCCGAACGGCCCGCCGGACCCGTGACAGGGCGCGATACATACTCGGATTCGCCGCGCGCGCAAGTCCCTTTCTGCCCGCAATCGCCTGTCTGCCGCGGCGTTTCTCAGCCCTCTCCCTCGGGCTTGGCCAGCTTGTCTTTCAGCGCCGCCAGCCCCGAGAAGGGGCGCAGATCCTCGTCGCGCAGGGGGGCCGCGCCGGGCGGGCCGAACACCGCCTCGCCCAGATCCACGCCCTCGGCCCGCGGATAAAGGGGCAGCGCCAGCGCCAGCGCCTCCATCGCCACCACGCCCAGGTCGATCATGTCGGGCAGGGGCTCGGCCGTATCGTCCTCGGGCATCTCCACCTCGTCGCCCTCGGGCTCGGCCCAGTCGTCCAGATAGCGCCGCGCCACCGTCTCCTCCACATGGGCCGGCACCGGCGCCAGCGTCACCGAACAGGGTTGCACCGCATCGGCCACAAGCCGCGCCTCAAGCTCCAGATCCTTGCGACCCACCGGCCGCAACTCGCCCGCAAACCGCAGCGCCGGCAGGTCCAGAAGGCCAAGCGCTTTCGCCACCGCCGCACGCTCCTCGGCCCCCGGCGCAAGGTCAAAGGCAAAGGCGCGCTTGCCCGGCAGGCTGCCGGTTCGGACGGGATGGCTGAAAGGCTGCGCGTTCATGGTCTTCCTCGCTCGTTCCGCGCGGTTCCCGTGCCGGGAACCGCCGTCCTGGGGCGGCCACCCTTGATCCGGGCCGCGACCTTCTGTTAAGGCCAAGGGCAACGGGCCGCTGGCCCGCCCGCCACTGCCCGTCGCATACGGTGCCCGCCAAAGCCTGACAAGGCCCGGCGGTCCCAGGGCCGGCCGGGACTGGCAATGGGAGTGGACGTTGAGGATCAAGGCAAGGGCAGTTCGGGCCGCGGCGGTCGGTCTCTTCCTTGCCACGGCGGCATGTGCGCCGGTCTACAACAACCACGGCTATGTGCCGACAGATCAGGAACTTGCCCAGATCCAGATCGGCACCGAACGCGACAAGGTGCAGGAAATCCTGGGCCGTCCCTCCGCCGAAGGCATGTTGAACGCCGATGCCTGGTACTATGTGCAGGGCCGCTGGAAGCTCACGGGAATCAACGCCCCGCGTGAGATCGACCGCGAAGTCGTGGCCATCTCCTTCGATCCCGGCGGCCGCGTCACCAACATCGAACGCTTCGGGGTCGAGAATGGCCGCGTCGTCGTCCTGTCGCGCCGTGTCACGACGACGAACATCCAGGGCAGCTCGGCCGTGAAGCAGATTTTCGGCAACATCGGCCGCCTCGACGCCGCCGATCTGCTGCAGTGATCCAGGCCCCAGGCCGGGATGCCCCGGCCCGAAGGCCCGCCGGTCACGCTTCGGGGTCGAACTTCAGCGCCACGCCGTTGATGCAATAGCGCAGCCCCGTGGGCGCCGGCCCGTCGGGAAAGACATGGCCCAGATGCGCGTCGCAGCGGTTGCAATGCACCTCGGTCCGCCGCATGAAATGGCTGGTGTCCAGGCTCTCGCCGATGACGCTTTCATCCAGCGGCGCAAAGAACGACGGCCAGCCGCAGCCCGCATCGAACTTCGTCTCCGCATCGAACAGGGGCGCCCCGCAGCAGGTGCAGCGATATGTGCCCGGATCCTCGGGAAAATCGTCATGGGTGAAGGGCCGCTCCGTCGCGTGCTCGCGTGTCACCCGATAGGCCAGGTCGTCCAGTTGCGCGCGCCACTCCGCTTCGGTCTTGATCACCTTGTCCATTGCCAGCCGTTCCCTTCCACCTTCGCATTCCTGTCCGCAGGCCGTCACTTGCCCGTCGTGCATCCACAGGGATAATGGGCATCGCGTGCGGCTTTCGCCAGTCGCGCGATGAGAGGTATGATGCACGAGCTTCGCAAGGGCCGTCTCTGCGCCCGCCGCGCCGTCACCGACCCGGATCTCCTGTCCGCGCAGCGCCTGCGGCACCTGTGCTTCCGTGGCGTTGACGGGATCGACAGCGACAGCTTTGACGCCACCGCCCAGCACTGGCTGATCGAAGACCAGCAGGGCGCGCTGCTCGCCTGCTTCCGGCTTATCCCCGTGACCACGCCCGAACACCTGGCCGCCAGCTACTCGGACCGCTTCTTCGATCTCGCTCCGATGGCCGACCTGGCCTTCCCGATGCTGGAGCTTGGCCGATTCTGCATCCGACCCGATGTGGCCGATCCCGATGTGCTGCGCCTCGCCTGGGGCGCGCTGGCCGGGGTGGTGGATGACCTCGGCGCCGGCGTACTTTTCGGCTGCACCAGCTTCCGCGGGGCAGACCCTGCGCGCCATCGCCCGGCGCTGTCGGCCCTCGCCGGCGCACATCTCGGCCCGGCCGCCCACCGCCCCCAGGCGCGCGGCGATGCCGTGCCGCTGCCGCCCGGCCCGCCCGCCGATCCCCGCGCCGCGCTGGCCGGCCTGCCCACGCTTCTGCGCACCTATCTCGGCATGGGCGGATGGGTGGCAGACCGCGCCGTGCCCGACCCCGATCTCGACACGCTGGTCGTCTTCACCGCCGTTGAAATCGCCGCCATCCCGCCCGCGCGCGCCCGCGCGTTGCGCGCCATTGCCAGCGCCGAGAATTTCGCCGCCGCTTGAGCGCGATCAAGGCGCCGATCCTCCAACCGGTGCAGGTTTCATCTCCGAGAGCGGAGGAGGATGCCATGCACCGCAAGTCTGATCCCGAGATGCCCGCCGGCGGCCCCGATCTCTGGCGAAACGGTGGCGATCAGTCCCGCCAAGCACCACACGGGCTCCGCCGCGCCATCGTCTTTGCCCTGGCCTTCGCGGCTGCGACGCTCGCCCTGACCGGCGCCGCTGCTTCGGCGGCG
This sequence comes from Neotabrizicola shimadae, assembly GCF_019623905.1. NCBI lineage: Bacteria > Pseudomonadati > Pseudomonadota > Alphaproteobacteria > Rhodobacterales > Paracoccaceae > Neotabrizicola > Neotabrizicola shimadae. The sequence goes on from NZ_CP069370.1 coordinate 517,848, forward strand.
CAGGGCCGCTGCGGCCTGGGGGCCGAGGCCATCTGGGACCGCGCCGCGCCCTCCGTGGTCGAGGTCTTCGCCCTGGGAATCGACCCCTACCGCGTGAACGACCGGGTCCGCCCGGTCTTCGGCTCGGGCACGATCCTGCCCGACGGGCTGGTCCTGACCAACGCGCATGTCGTGGAGGGCGCGAAGGTCATCATCGTTTTCGTGGGGGAAGACTCCTGGGACGCGGGCATCGTCGGCTCCGACAACGAGCTTGACCTGGCCCTCCTGCGTCTGGTCGATGACCAGTCCGCGGGCCCGCCGCTCGAACTCGCGCCGCTTGACAGCCTGCACCCAGGCCAGACCGCCTTTGCCATCGGCTTCCCGCTCGGCCTGGGCAAGACCATCAGCCATGGCATCGTCACCGGCATCGGGCGGGTTCTGCACGATTCCACCCTGTCCTGGCTGGAACCCATGCTTCAGACCGATGCCGCGGTGAATCCCGGCAATTCCGGCGGGCCCCTGCTCGATGACTGCGGCCGCGTGATCGGGCTTGTCAGCCGCACCTCCAACCCCGCGCTCGGCGAAGACATCGGCTTTGCCGTGCCGGTCTCGGTTCTGGCCGAGGTGCTGCCCGAACTGGCCCGCACCGGCCGCATCAGCCGGCCCTGGCACGGACTTTACGGCCAGATGGTCACGCCACCGATTCTCTACATGATCGGCGCCCCGCCCGAAGCGATGTACGGCCTCACCGGATTCCTGATCGAGACGGTCGAACCGGGCAGCGCCGCCGACATCGCGGGCCTCAGGGGCGGCGACCTGCCCGTGCAGCTGGGGGGCCTCAGCGTCATCATCGGCGGCGACATCATCACCGCAGTGGACGGCAGGCCGGTCGACACACTCGACAACGCGCTCGACATCGTGCGCGGGCTGAAGGTCGGGCAAGAGATCACGGTGGACCTCCTGCGCGACGGCGAGCCGATCACCGTCACGGTCACGCTGCCGGAACGCCCGCCCCGCCCGACGAACGGGACCGGGGATTGATCCCTCTGCCGCCCGTTGACGCCGCGCGCCGGCCCGCATAACCCCCGCGCATGGCGCGCGCACCCCTTCTCCAGCTTTCCGGCATCTCGCTGACCTTCGGCGGCAATCCCCTGTTCGACGGCCTCTCGCTGGTCGTCCAGCCCGGCGACCGGGTCGCCCTCGTGGGCCGCAACGGCTCGGGCAAGTCCACGCTGATGAAGGTGATGGCCGGCCTCGTCGAACCCGACCGGGGCGAACGTGTCGTCCCCGCCGGAACCTCCATCGGCTACATGGAGCAGGATCCCGACCTGTCCGGCTTCGCCACGCTTGGCGACTACGCCGCCGCCGGCCTGCCCGCCGATGAATCCTGGCGCGTCGCCGCCGCGGGCGAGGGGCTTGGCTTCCGCCCCGATGCCCCCGTGGCCACCGCCTCAGGCGGCGAACGCCGCCGCGCCGCGCTGGCCCGCCTCATGGCGCAGGCGCCCGACGTGATGCTGCTGGACGAGCCCACCAACCACCTCGACATCGCCGCCATCGAATGGCTGGAAGCCCAGCTTCAGGCCACCCGCGCCGCGGTCGTCCTCATCTCGCACGACCGCGCCTTCCTCAAGGCGCTCACGAAGGCCACCCTCTGGATCGACCGCGGCGAGGTCCGCCGTCGCGAATCCGGCTTCGACGGCTTCGAGGAATGGCGCGAAACCGTCTGGGCCGAGGAAGACGAGGCCCGCCACAAGCTCGACCGCAAGATCAAGGCCGAGGCGAAATGGGCCGTCGAAGGCATCTCTGCCCGCCGCAAGCGCAACCAGGGACGCGTCCGCGCCCTGGCCGCGCTGCGCGCCGAACGTGCCGCGCAAATCCGCCGCCAGGGCACCGCCGCGCTGGAACTGGACGCCGGCCCCACCTCCGGCAAGCGCGTGATCGAGGCGAAGGGCCTGACCAAGAGCTTCGGCGAACTGCCCATCGTCAGGAACCTCGACCTCCGCGTCATGCGCGGCGACCGCGTGGCCTTCGTCGGCCCCAACGGTGTGGGCAAGACCACGCTCCTGCGCCTCCTCACCGGCGAGACCCCGCCGGATGCGGGCACCGTCACCCTCGGCACCAACCTGGAGATCGCCGTCTTCGACCAGGCCCGCGCCCGGCTCGACCCCGAAGCGACGCTCTGGGACAGCCTGACGAACGATCCCCTTATGCGCGTCTCCGGCTCCTCCGACCAGGTCCTGGTGCGCGGCCAGCCCCGCCATGTGGTGGCCTACCTCAAGGACTTCCTCTTCGACGACGCCCAGGCCCGCGCCCCCGTCAAATCCCTCTCGGGCGGCGAACGCGCGCGGCTTCTCATGGCCAAGGTCATGGCGCAGCCCTCGAACCTCCTCATCCTGGACGAGCCCACCAACGACCTCGACGTCGAAACCCTTGATCTCCTGCAGGACGTGCTGGGAGAGTTCGACGGCACCGTCCTCCTCGTCTCGCACGACCGCGATTTCATCGACCGCGTGGCCACCCAGACCGTCGCGATGGAGGGTCAGGGCCGCGTCACCGTCTATCCCGGCGGCTGGTCCGACTACATGGCGCAGCGCCCCGCCGCGTCCGACCCCGCACCGGCACCTGCCAACCGCCCCGCAAAGCCCGCGGAAACGCCGCCCCCCGCCCGCAAGGCCGATGGCCTCAGCTTCACCGAAAAGAAGCGCCTCGCCGAACTTCCCGACCTCATCGCCCGGCTGGAAGCCGAAATCGGCAAGCTCGCCCAGCTTCTGGAAAGCCCCGACCTCTTCACGAAAGAGCCGGTGAAGTTCCGCAAGGCCTCCGAGATGCTGGCCGACCGCCAGGCGGCCCTTTCAGCCGCCGAAGAGGAATGGCTCGACCTCGAAACCCGCGCCGGGGGCTGATCCCGGCAGGAACTGGCCGATCTGTCGCTCACGATCGGCCAAAATCCGCTGCGATCAACGGGTTGTCCCGCTCACATCGCCGTGTGGCCGGTTGTGCTGCGCCTGCAAAGGGACCATCTCACGCGGGGTTGGGCGCCTCCGCATCCCCGCGGAACAGAATGCGCCCGATGACAAATCCGAGGACGAGGAGTCTGAGAATGAAGATGATGATTGCGTCGGTGCTTGGTGCCGCGATGATTTCCCCGGTCGCTGCGTTCGCCGGTGGCATGGCCGCCCCCGTGACCGAGCCGGTCGTGGCCCCGGTCGCCGTGGTCGTCGATGTCACCCCCGACTGGACCGGCTTCTACGGCGGTGCCCAGCTTGGCTATGGCTCGATCAATTCGACCGATGGCGTGGCCGACGGCAATGGCGGTCTTGGCGGCGTGATGGCCGGCTACCGTTATGACTTCGGGACCTTCATCACCGGTATCGAAGGCGACTACAGCTGGTCGAACATCAATCTGGGCGACAACCACGACGGATCGCTCGACGCGCTCTATCACATCAAGCTGCAGGCCGGTGCCGATCTCGGCCAGGCTTTCCTCTACGGCACCGCCGGTTGGGCCGGGGCCGAGGGCAACTTCAACGGCCAGAACGACTCGGTCAACGGCTGGGTCGCCGGTGTGGGCGCCGACTATGACATGGGCAACAACTGGACCCTGGGCGCCGAAGTTCTCTACAACAGCTTCGACGACGTGGCCGGCACCGACGTGAACGCCGATGCCACCACGCTCATGCTGCGCGCGGCCTACCGCTTCTGATCCGGCATCCGCCGGCAGGGCGGGGGCGGGGGGAAACCTCCGCCCCTTCTCTCTTGGTTGCCTCAACCGAGTGTTGCCTGCACCTTCTTCGGCAACCCGGCCCGGATGATCCGGTACGAAGTCTCCAGCCGCTCGCGCAATTCGTCCTCGGGCACGATCCCCCAGGGCAGCCGCACCCAGCTTGCATGCAGATAGGGCGCCTTCACGCCCCGCCCCATCTCGATCACCAGCCGCGCTGTCTCCACATCGGTGCATTTCACCGAAACGCCGTGGTCCTCCATCGCGCCCACCACGGCAAACATCTTGCCCCCCACCTTCCAGCAGTCATGCCCCCCGCCCCAGGGGTCGGAGACCTCCGCCCCCGGCAGGGCGGCACAGATGGCATGAACGAAGGCGCGGCTCATGGGCGTAGCCTGCCAGAAATCCCCGCGCTTGGAAACGATCCCCCGATCTGCCGCCCAATCGCCTCAATATGGCAAAAATCCTGCCCGGTTCAGCGCCTAGCTTGCCCTCCAAGCGCCGGTTCGACCGGCCAACGGAGAATGTCATGACCCTTTCGCGCCGCACGCTCGTGCTGTCCACCCTCTCTCTCACGCTGCTCGGGGGCTGCACCAGCTTCCGCACCTGGTACCAGGATCCGGTCCCCGCCGATGTGTCGCGGGGCTGGCGCGTGGTCGATGTGCGTGTCTCCGTGCCGCAATCTCTGGTGGTCAGCGAGGAAAAGTCCCTCATGCCCAAGGCCGACATCGTCTGGCGCGAGGATCCGGCCACCGGCGACCGTCACGATCAGGTGGCGGTCATCGTCCGCAACGCGGCGAAGAAGGGCGCGGCGGGCCTTCACGGGTCGCGCCCGGTCTATCTCGACCTGACCGTCACCCGTTTCCACGCCCTGACCTTCGAGGCTGAAACCCGCCTGTCCAGCTCGGGCGTCCACAACATCGACTTCATCGCCCAGGTGGTCGACGCCCGCTCCGGCCAGGTGCTGTTCGGACCCGAGAAGATCGAGGCCGCCCTTCCCGCGCTTTCCGGCGCACAGATGCGCGCCGCCCGTGACCGCGGCGAGACGCAGAAGTCGCAGATCAGCGCGCATCTGTCGCGCACCATCGCCAGCTGGCTTGGCGTCGGCCCCGATGTCCGCGGCGGTTTCACCCGCAACGGCATCTGACTTTTCCCTTCCCGTCATGGCCCGCAAACGCTAGAAGGCGGGCCATGACTCGCAACGGGCTCATCGGCATCTGCTGCATTACCGGCTGACTTCGTCAGGCGGGCCCGTCCTTTCGCGCAATCGAAGCCGGTTCCCGCCCAGGGGCATCCAGGGAGAGGGAACATGGTCACGATCCGCCTGCACAACACGCTGACACGCCGGAAAGAGGTCTTCGAACCCCTCGATCCGATGAACGTGCGCATGTATGTCTGCGGCCCCACCGTCTATGACCGCGCCCATCTCGGCAACGGTCGCCCGGTGGTGGTGTTCGACACGCTGTTCCGGCTTCTGCGCCATGTCTACGGGCCGGATCACGTCACCTATGCCCGCAACTTCACCGACGTGGACGACAAGATCAACGCCGAGGCGCAGCGCAGGAAGGCGGCGGGCGCCCCCGGCACGCTGGAAGACCTGATCCGCGAACGCACCGAGGAAACCATCGCCTGGTATCACCAGGACATGGACGCGCTCGGCGCGCTGCGCCCCACCTTCGAGCCGCGCGCGACGGATTACATCGGCGCCATGCAGGCGATGATCTCCGACCTCATCGCCAGCGGTCACGCCTATGCCGCGGAAGGCCACGTCCTCTTCCGCGTCCGCTCCTATGCCGGATACGGCCGCCTCTCGGGCCGGTCGGTCGATGACATGATCGCCGGAGCCCGCGTCGAGGTCGCGCCCTTCAAGGAAGACCCGATGGACTTCGTGCTGTGGAAACCCTCCGACGAGGGCCTTCCCGGCTGGGACAGCCCCTGGGGCCGCGGCCGCCCCGGCTGGCACATCGAATGCTCGGCCATGTCCTACGAACTCTTCGGCCCCGCCTTCGACATCCACGGCGGCGGCATCGACCTCCAGTTTCCGCACCACGAAAACGAAATCGCCCAATCCTGCTGCGCCCACCCCTCCGCCGGCTTCGCTAAGGTCTGGATGCACAACGAGATGCTGCAGGTCGAGGGCAAGAAGATGTCGAAGTCGCTCGGCAACTTCTTCACCGTGCGCGATTTGCTGGACCAGGGCCATCCGGGCGAGGTGATCCGCTTCGTCTACCTCGGCACGCACTACTCCAAGCCGATGGACTGGACGGCAGAGAAGGCGGCTCAGGCGAAGGCGACGCTGACGAAGTGGCGCGAGATCACCGCCGCGGCAGGGCAGGGCGCACCCTCCGATGCCGTCATCGCCGCGCTGGCCGATGACCTGAACACCGCCGGCGCCATCGCCGAACTGCACGCCCTCGCGGCTGCTGGCGATGCCGGCACGCTGAAGGCCTCCGCTGCCCTGCTCGGGCTTCTGGAGGACGGCATGGGTGGCTGGCTGGACACCGGGGTTGACCTCGCGCCGCTCGCTGCACGCCTTGCCGACCTCCGCGAAGCCGCCAAGGCTACCAAGGACTTCGCCGCCGTGGACGCGCTCAAATCCGCCCTCATCGCAGCGGGGGTCGAGGTCCGCATGTCCAAGGACGACGTGGAGCTCCGCCCCGGCCCCGATTTCGATGCCGCCAAGCTGGAGCCGCTCAGGTGACGTCGGCGCCCCTCGTTTCTCCGGCAGCCTCGCCCGAGGCCATCGCCTCGGGCGCCTCGACCGGCTTCAGCCAGACCGCCCGTGCGCCCCGCGCACGGGCCGCGACTGCCCCCCGCAGGGCAGTCGCGCAAGCGCGACCGCCGGGGCAGCCGCGCCCCGTGCCCAACCGTCTGGAGAAATCGGACAACCCCTTGGCGATTTGTCGCCAAATCGCCAACGCGCGGGGTCCGGGTCCACTGGACCCGGCCCTGACCCGCGCGGCCCACCATCCCAGGCGCAGCGCAGGCCCCTCGCGCCTCCCCTCCCCCTTGTGGGGGGCGAGGCACTGCCTTGCCGAGGGGGAGGGGGGCCGTCCGCCCCTGTCCACCCCTCGGACAATCCTTAAGTCCAAGTTAATCCGCCCGCGCAACCCGTTGATTTTCCTCACCCGCCCAAGGTGTCCGAGCTCGGACGCCCAGACCCAGGCCCGCCCATGACCCCCGAGCGCCTCTATCTCTTCGACACCACCCTCCGCGACGGCCAGCAGACCCAGGGCGTCCAGTTCTCGGCCACCGAGAAGGCCCAGATCGCCCGCGCCCTCGATGCCCTGGGGGTCGACTACATCGAAGGCGGCTGGCCCGGCGCCAACCCCACCGACAGCGAATTCTTCCGCGCCGCCCCCCAGACCCGCGCCACCCTCACCGCCTTCGGCATGACCGCCCGCATCGGCCGCTCGGCCCAGAACGACGACGTCCTCGCCGCGGTCCTCGACGCCCAAACCCCGGCCGTCTGCCTCGTCGGCAAGACCCACGACTTCCACGTCACCACGGCCCTGGGCGCCACGCTCGACGAAAACCTCGCCGCCATCTCCGCCTCCATCGCCCACACCGTGGCGAAGGGCCGCGAAACCCTCTTCGACGCCGAACACTTCTTCGACGGCTACCGCGCCAACCCGGCCTATGCCCTGGCCTGCCTGAAGGCCGCCCACACCGCCGGCGCCCGCTGGATCGTCCTGTGCGACACCAACGGCGGCACCCTCCCCGAAGAGGTCGGCCGCATCACGGCGGAGGTCATCGCCGCCGGCATCCCCGGCAGCCACCTCGGCATCCACTGCCACGACGACACCGGCAACGCGGTCGCCAACTCGCTGGCCGCCGTCCTCGCCGGCGCCCGCCAGATCCAGGGCACGCTGAACGGCCTGGGCGAACGCTGCGGCAATGCCAACCTGACCACCCTGATCCCGACGCTCCTGCTGAAGGAACCCTTCGCCAGCCGTCTGCACACCGGCGTCACCCCGCAGGCGCTCGCCGGCCTCACCCGCACCAGCCGCCTCCTCGACGACATCCTGAACCGAGTGCCCCTGCGCAGCGCGCCCTACGTCGGCGCCTCGGCCTTCGCCCACAAGGCGGGGCTCCACGCCAGCGCCATCCTCAAGGACCCCTCGACCTACGAACACATCGACCCCGGCCTGGTCGGCAACGCCCGGCTGATCCCGATGTCGAACCAGGCTGGCCAGTCGAACCTGCGCGCCCGCCTCTCCGCAGCCGGCATCGAGGTCGCGCCCGGCGATCCCCGCCTCGCCCGCATCCTCGACAGCATCAAGGAGCGCGAGGACCAGGGTTATGCCTATGACGGCGCCCAGGCCTCCTTCGAACTCCTCGCCCGGCGCGAACTCGACCTCTGCCCCGAATTCTTCGAGGTCAAGCGCTACCGCGTCACGGTCGAGCGCCGGAAGAACAAGTACAACCAGATGGTCAGCCTCTCCGAAGCCGTGGTGGTGGTGAAGCTCGGCGACAAGAAGGTCATGTCCGTCTCGGACAGCATGGATGAAACCGGCCATGACCGCGGCCCCGTCAATGCGCTGGCCAAGGCGCTGGCCAAGGATCTCGGCCCCTACCAGGCCGCCATCGACGACATGAAGCTCGTGGACTTCAAGGTCCGCATCACCCAAGGCGGCACCGAGGCCACCACCCGCGTCATCATCGACAGCGAGGATGGCCAGGGCCACCGCTGGTCCACCGTCGGCGTCAGCCCCAACATCGTGGACGCCAGCTTCGAGGCCCTGCTCGACGCCATCACCTGGAAACTGATCCGCGACCAGGGCCAGCCGGTGCCGCGGTGAGCCTCGACGCCTGCGCCCGCCTGGTCGAACAGGGCGATCCCGACCGCTTCGCAGCCGTCATGGCCGCACCGTTGGCCGCGCGCGCCAGGCTCCTTCCGCTTTACGCCTATAACCTCGAAATCGCCCGCGCCCCCTGGGTTGCCTCGGAACCGATGATCGCCGAGATGCGCCTGCAATGGTGGCGCGACGTGCTGGAAGACCCCACCCGCCGCGCGCATGAGGTTGCCGGCCCGCTGCACGACCTCATCCGCGAGGCCGCGCTGCCTGTCGACGTTCTGGACCGCATGGCCGCCGCCCGCCGGTGGGACGTCTGGCGCGAGCCCTTCGAGGATCGCGCCGCCTTCGACGCCTATCTTGACGACACCGCCGGCGGCCTGATGTGGCTCGCCGCGCGCGCCACCGGCGCCCCGCCCGAAGCCGAACCCGCCGCCCGCGCCCTTGGGCAGGCTTCTGGCCTCGCCAACTTCCTGCGCGCCGTCCCCGATCTCGTGGCCCGCGGCCGCCAGCCGCTCCTCGACGATAGCCCCGTCGCGCTCGCCGCACTCGCCCGCGAAGGCCTCGCCCGGCTGGAACAGGCCCGCCCATCCCGCCGCCAGATCGGTCCCGCCGCGCTGGCCGCCTGGCAGGCCGCGCCCCTCCTGCGCCAGGCCGCGGCCGAGCCCGCCCGCATCACGCAAGGTCAGCTTGCCCTGTCCGAATTCGCCCGCCGGGGAAGGCTGCTCTGGGTGGCGACGACGGGGCGGTGGTAGGTTGCGCCAGACCGCGCGCCGCTGGAACCTGGCGATGCCGCGGGGTGCGGCCCGACACACCGTCCCATTGTTGTGCGGCGCGCTCTCTTGTGAGGTTGGGTTCTTCGAAACGCCCGCCGGGCGGTGCACAGTGTCATCTGATCCGGCGGTCCAACTGGCGCGGGCCTCCTGGCACGTCGCCTCGGACAAATCTTAAGTCCAAGTTAATTCGCCTTGGCAACCCATTGGAATCATTGAGTCGGAAAAGCGTCCGAGCTCGGACGCCTCAGCCGGCCAGCCGTCCCCATAGGTCGTATTCCCCGGCCTCGTCCACCTCGACGGTCACGATGTCCCCCGGCGCCAGCCCCTCGAACCCCTCGTCGATGAAGAGGTTCCCGTCGATCTCGGGGGCATCGGCCTTGGTCCGGCAGGTGGCCCCGTCCTCGTCCACCTCGTCCACAATGACCTCCAGCCGCCGCCCCACCTTGGCGGCCAGCTTCGCCTCCGAGATGGCCTGGGCCTTCTCCATGAACCTCTGCCAGCGCTCCTCCTTGACCTCCTCCGGCACATGGTCCGGCAGGTCGTTGGACCGCGCCCCCTTCACGTTCTCATAGCGGAAGCACCCCACCCGGTCGAGCTGGGCCTCGTCCAGCCAGTCCAGCAGGGTCTGGAACTCCGCCTCCGTCTCGCCGGGGTAGCCCACGATGAAGGTGGACCGCAGCGTCAGGTCCGGGCAGGTCGCCCGCCAGGCGGCGATCTCGTCCAGGGTCTTCGCGGCGGCGGCCGGCCGGGCCATACGGAGGAGCGTGTCGGGGTGGGCGTGCTGGAAGGGGATGTCCAGGTAGGGCAGCACCAGCCCTTCAGCCATCAGCGGGATCAGGTCGCGGACATGGGGGTAGGGGTAGACGTAATGGAGCCGGGCCCATGCGCCGAGGCTGCCCAGGTCGCGGGCGAGGTCGGTGATATGGGCCCGGTGGCCGCGGTCGGTGGCGTGGCGCAGGTCCACGCCATAGGCCGAGGTATCCTGGCTGATGACCAGCAACTCCTTCACCCCCGCCGCCACCAGCTTCTCGGCCTCGCGGACCACGGCATGGGCCGGGCGGCTGACCAGCCGCCCGCGCATGTCGGGGATGATACAGAACCGGCAGGCGTGGTTGCAGCCTTCGGAAATCTTCAGGTAGCTGAAGTGGCGGGGGGTGAGGCGGATTCCGGAGGCAGGCAGGAGGTCGATGAAGGGGTCGGGCGCAGGGGGCACTGCGCCGTGGACTGCATCGAGGACGGCCTCGTACTGGTGGGGGCCGGTAACGGCCAGTACCTTGGGATGGGCGCCGGTGATGTACTCGGGCTCGGCGCCGAGGCAGCCGGTTACGATGACCCTGCCGTTGGCGGACAGGGCCTCGCCGATGGCGTCCAGGCTTTCGGCTCTGGCCGAGTCGAGGAAGCCGCAGGTGTTCACGATGACGGCGTCGGCGCCCTGGTAGTCGGGGGAGATGGCGTAGCCTTCGGCGCGCAGACGGGTCAGGATGCGTTCGCTGTCGACCAGGGCCTTGGGGCAGCCAAGGGAGACCATGCCGATGGTGGGCTGGCCCGGCCGACGGGTGTCGGGGACGAGCGGGCGGGCGAGGTCGGGGCGCAGGATCGGTGGGTTCTGGGACATGGACCCGGATATAGGGCTTTTCAGGTCGGACGGGTAGAGGGGCGTCCGAGCTCGGACGCCTATCGACATCAAATAAAATCAGTGGGTTGCGAGGTCGCATTAACCCGGCGGTAAGATTTGTCCGTGAATGGCCGCCACTTGGTCTGCCTTGAGAGCGCCGCGTCGGTCGATCCTTCGCCTTTGCCGAGGCAGGCCGGGTCGGGTGAGGCGAAGTCGATGGTGCGCCTCTTGTCTTGGTGCGTCCTTGTTCAAGGCACGAGGTGGCCCTTCCAGGAGGCAGTTTGAGCGGTGTCGCGGTCAGAGGCAAACAGGATAGAGCGCGACTTGCTTCGCAACATCATGACGTGGCCTGAATCGCAAGGCCAACTACATATGGGTGACTTGCATATCAGAAGTGGGAGCGGAATGAATGGCGCTATATGAAGCGCAATCTGATTGAATACGTCGCTCGAATTGAGTTTCTGTGACCATGTTATGCTGCATCTGCACTGTATTTGCAGGTGCAGAAAATTGCTTCTGGATGCTGGCGCCGTTCTGGAGAAACATGGCGGAAATAAGACACTTCGCGCTCACGGAACGAATCGGGCACTTTTCTCGCTTAAGATGAGTGGCAAACTGGCGGATTCTTTTTGGGTTGATTCGCGGTCCGTTGCTGATCTGATTAGTGGTTGATTCCCATGGACTCTTTCGAGTCAATTTGATCGCCGCGGACTCGGAGATTATCTGTTTTGGCGACCCGGCGAAAAGCGTGTATAGTCTAAAAGTCGACGCAATTAAGGCGCGACTGTGATGGCAATGTGCCCAATCGAAAGGTTCCCAAAATGTCAAATTACTGGCTCTGTGATCAAGGGATCGACCTCTGCAACCAAGAAATGGGTTGGCAGTACTTCGATCCGGAATGCGTTTTCTGGTCCCTGGAAGACCTTGACGCCTGCTGCGACTTCCTCACCCCCCTGGACACCGGCTACGGCTCGTTCACCATCGACAAGGTGAACAACCTGTACGGTTGGGGCCCGGAAGTTCTGATCGCTGCTGCGCTTGGCGGCGACGGCAATGACTTCTTCGACCTGAACGCCACGCTGGCTTCGCTGCCGAGCTGGTATGCCAATGCCGCCAACGGCACCATCGGCTTCACGCCGGTGATCCTGTGCGCCTTCGGCGGTGCCGGCGACGACACCATCACCGGTGCAGCGAACTCGGACACCATCTGGGGCGGCGACGGCAATGACGTTCTGAGCGGCCTGGGCGGGACCGACTTCCTGTTCGGCGAATGCGGCAACGACCGTCTGTCCGGTGGTGCCGGCAACGATATGGCCGATGGCGGCAAGGGCGACGACTATGTCGTCGGCGACGCGGGCAACGACCATCTGGCCGGCGGCGACGGCTCTGACGGCATGCTCGGCGGTGATGGCGACGATGTCATGCTGGGCGACAACTACCCGTACTACGGTGGCATTTCCGAGGGCATTTGCGACGGCAACGACCAAATGGACGGCGGCAAGGGCAAGGACATCATGTACGGCCAGGGTGGCGCGGACAAGATGAACGGCGGCGACGACTGCGACCAGATGGATGGCGGCAGCGGCAAGGACAACATGGTTGGCGGCAATGGCGACGACCTGATGTTCGGTGGTGCCGATTGCGACGTGCTGAACGGTGGCAACGGCAATGACCTGATGCTTGGCGGCGATGCCAACGACAGCCTCGTGGGCGGTGCCGGCGACGACTGGCTGACCGGCGGCAAGGGCAATGACATGCTCACCGGCGGTGTCGGCGACGATCACTTCGTGTTCTGCGAGACCTGCGGCTGCGGCGGCACGGACACGATCAAGGACTTCCAGTCCGACGACTACTACGATCAGATCGACCTTACCGCGCTGGAAAACCTGGACAATGTCAAGGTTCAGCTGGGTTCGAACGCCAACAAGGCCAACCTCATCCTGTGGTCTTGGGGCGACGACGGCGCCAAGGGCGGCGGCGACGACATCGAACTGGGCCGGATCATCGTCAATGGCGACGATGCCAAGGCGCTGTTCTCGGTCGATACCACCTACGGCACGGGCTACTACGACTATGTCCGCCTGAACGAGGGCGTGCAGGTCGACCTGCCGTCGGGTTCGGTGATCATCGAGAACTGGTTCGTCTGAGATGTCGCACCCCGCCGGACCCCAGCCCGGCGGGAGCATTCCGGGAGGAAGCGACGGGGGAGGGGGCGTGCCAAGCGCCCCTTCTTCCTGTTCACGACCCTGGATGCGCCCTTCTGCCGGTAGATGCCCAGGCAGGATTGCCCGACGCGGAGCTGGTCGTGCACAGAGCGGTGGCATTGTTGCCAGTCTGGCCGGCCGATCCACCAAGAGGTGCCTCCCGCGGCGGGTGACGATCGGCGTTGCCGGGTTCCGGGTGCCGAGTGCAGCGGCCTTCCAAGGCGCTCCGGTTCAGGGAACGTCGGGCCGGCTGATCACCAGTGGGGACCTTTGCGGGTGACGCATTCAGGCCCCGACCGGCGTTCGAGCCGCGTGCCATGGGAGCGACCCGAGGGGCTTGCCCCACAAGGGTGAGGCCGCGAGGGACCCGTCGTTCTGCCGGATGAAGGTTTGTACCCCGGGAATTTGTCGGGGTCTTGCGAGGCGGTGCCGGCCCTGGGCCGGACCGATGATTGAGACAGCACGGAGGTGTCGGCGGGTCATTTCAACCGCTGTGATCGCCCGTTTCGGAGCCGGATTTCAATTAAACGGCAATTCCGAATAGGGGGCGAGAGAATAATCAACGCCCTTTCAGGTTGGGCGAATTGGGATATCGTGACCCTTTTGACCATGCGTCGGAGGGATTTGTGACGATTTGCCCAATCGGATGTCCGGTGCCTGAAAATGGCGCCAGGGCGCCAAGCAGGCATGTGTTTTGGAACCGGTCAAGTTCTGCTGCACTGCAGAATGATGGCGGCCGAGCAGGTCGCCGACGGAATTGTGGAAGGTAGCGCGGGCGGGCATGGCCCGGCCCGGATGGCTTCTCGTACGTGGGACCTTACGGGAAGTCATGGCGGTGCGAATCGGTGCGAATCGATTTGTTGCCGGGGGGGCTCGGGCGGCAGGTGGGGGCCGTTCGAAATTCGCCAGCAGACGGAATGGTTTGCGCCATCGCCGGGTGACGCTGGTGGCTGGGAGTTTCGCAACCCTGGCGGCCGTTTCTGGCCTGCCGCCGGGAGAGAGGCGGTGGCGCGCCTGCGATCGCGGCCGGTCAGCCGCGACTGAGCGGAAGCCCGCCGGGCGTCTGGACCCGGTCAATGGCGGCGTCTAGGGTCGGGTTCCCAACATGCGAGGGCCCGATGCGCTGGATCGTTCGACTGGTTTCCGTTGTCGTCACTCTCGCCATTCTTGCCGTGGCAGCCGTGTGGCTGATCCCTGCGAAGTCGGTCGCTGATATCGCCGCCAAGCAGTTCGAGGCGCGCACCGGGCGGGCGCTGACCATCGGCGGGTCGGTGGTGCCCCAGGTCTGGCCCGTGCTTGGCGTTGTGGCGGGCGATGTGAGTATCGCCAATGCGGCGTGGTCGGATCAGGGACCGATGTTCCATGCCGACAAGCTGGAGATCGGGCTGGATGCCGCCAGCCTCATTTCCGGTGAGGTGCGGGTGACGGCGCTGATTGCGGCGGCGCCGGAGATCGTGCTGGAGCGGGCGGCCGACGGCCGCGGCAACTGGGAGCTTGGCCCCGTTGCGTTGGCGGCGACTGCGGAGACGGGCAGCGGAGACGTGGCGTCGGGCGCCGGCACGGCGCTGCCACCGCTTTCGCTGGACCGGCTGGAGGTGACGGGCGGGCGCGTGACCTATCTGGACCATGGGGCGGGCACGCGGGTGGCGCTGACGGACATTGCGTTGAAGACCGCGGTTCCCGATCCCGCCGGACCGGTCGATCTGGACCTTTCCGGGGTGATGAACGGGCAGGCCTTCACGCTGGATGCGGACATCGGGGCGATGATGGCCTTTCTGAGCGGGCAGACGGAAGCGGTAACGCTGGCGCTGCAGGCCGGTGCGGCGCAGGTTGCCTTCGATGGGCGCCTGGGTCTGGTGCCGCTTGCGGCCGAGGGGCAGGTGGAGGCCGATCTGGCCGATCTGACGGCGATTTCCGCGCTGGCCGGGGTTGACCGCCCCGCGCTGCCGCCGGGCCTGGGCGCGCGCAGTGTGACGGTGACGGGCAAGGCCATCCTGACGCCCGAGGGCAGCGCGCATCTGCGGGGCGGGACCATCGGGCTGGACGACAATGTGCTCACGGTCGAGGCCGATGTCACGCAGGGCGCCGAACGGCCGAAGATTGCGGCCCTGGTCTCGGCGCAGCGGCTGGACCTGAGCGGGCTGACGGGCGGCTCGGGCGGAGGCGGCGGTTCCGGCGGGGGCAACGGCGGTGCGGCGGGGGGCTGGCCGGATGTGGCCATCGACGCCTCGGGTCTCGGGGCAACGGATGCGCAGATCACGCTGACCACGGACGAGCTGGACCTGGGGCTTATGACGCTGACGCCGCTGCAGGCCTATATGGAGCTGGACCGGGCGCGGGCGGTCGTCGATATCTCGCGCGCCGGGGCCTATGGCGGCACGGTGTCGGGCCAGGTGATCGCCAATGCGCGCGAGGGGTTTTCCACGCGGGCGAACCTGGCGCTGGAAGACATGGACATGCAGGCGCTGCTGCGCCAGTTTGCAGGCTTCGACCGGCTTCTGGCGCGGGGCACGCTGCGGTTCAACCTGCTGGGTTCGGGCACGCGGTTGCCTGACCTGGTCCGCAGCCTGTCGGGCGAGGGCAGCCTGGCGCTTGGCCAGGGCGAGTTCCGCGGGCTGGATCTGGCGGGGATGCTGATCAACCTGGACCCGTCCTATGTCGGGCCCGAGGACAAGACGATCTTCGACAAGGTGACGGCCAGCTTTGCCGTGCAGGGCGGTGTCCTGCAGAATGACGATCTGACATTTGCCGCGCCGCTGGTCACGGCGACAGGCGCGGGCAAGGTGGACCTGCACCGCCAGTGGATCGATTACCGCATCAAGCCGGTGGCGCTGCCCGATGCCGACGGCACGGGCGGGGTGATGGTGCCGCTGATCATCAAGGGGCCGTGGAACTCGCCCGACCTGAAGCTGGATGTCGAGGCGCTGGCCAAGGAACGGCTGGCCGAGGAGCAGGCCAAACTGGAACAGAAAGCCAAGGAGGAACTGGCGAAGAAGGCGGCCGAGGAACTGGGCGTCACCATCGACCCCAATGCCGAGGATCTGGAGAAGGCGGCGAGGGACGCGCTGGAACAGAAGCTTCAGGAAGAGGCGGCCAAGGCGCTGCAGGACCTGCTGGGTGGCAACTGAGCGCCGGCCCGAAGGCCGGCGCGGGGCGCCCGAGGGGCGTCAGATCATTCGATCTTCTGGGTCGGCCGCGGTGTGGTGGCGGTTTCCGGCGGAAGCGCGGGAACCGTGATTTCCGGCAGCGCGCCGGTCAGGCTGTCCAGGAAGGCCACGATCTGCACGGTTTCTTCCGGCTTCAGCGCTTCGCCCAACTGGCTTTCCGCCATGATTTCCACCGCGACCGGCAGATCCCAGACCTTGCCCGAGTGGAAATAGGGCGCGGTCAGCGCGATGTTGCGCAGGGGCGCGGCGCGGAACACATATTCGTCGCTGGCGGTTTCGGTGACCTTGAAGCGGCCCTTGTCACCGGCGGGCAGCACTTCGGCGCCGGGCTTTTCGACGAGGCCGAACGGATAGTAGCCGTGGCCGCCCACGTTCACGCCGGAATGGCAGGCCGAGCAGCCCTTGTCGATGAACAGCGCGAGGCCGGCCTTGGCATCGTCGGACAGCGCGGCGTCATCGCCGTTCAGCCAGGCGTCGAAGGGGGCGGGGGTGATCAGGGTGGCTTCGAAGGCCTCGATCGCGCGGGCCATGTTGTCGAAGGTCACCGGATCCGCCTCGCCGGGGAAGGCGGCGGCGAACCATTCAGTATAGGCCGGCATGGATTTCAGCGTCACCACGACATTTTCAGGCGTGTTGGCCATTTCCACGCCCGCCTGCACCGGGCCCTTGGCCTGGGCCTTCAGGTCTTCAGCGCGGCCGTCCCAGAACTGGGCTTCGTTCAGGACGGCATTCAGCGCGGTCGGCGCGTTGCGCGGACCCTTCTGCCAGCCATGCCCGATCGAGGTTTCCATGTTGTCATCCCCGCCGGTGGCGAGGTTGTGGCAGGAGGCGCAGGAGAACACGCCGGACGCCGAAAGGCGCGGGTCGAAGAACAGCGCCTTGCCGAGCTCGATCTTTTCGGGGGTGATCGGGTTTTCTGCCACGGCCGGCACGGTCGACGGCAGGGGCTTGAAGGTGGCCAGCGCGCTATCGCGCAGGTCGTCAGCAAATGCGGGCAGGCCGATCACGCTTGTGGCAAGGGCTATGGCAAGGGATCTGCGCATGGAGAACTCCTGTGGCGTTGGTTCGCGCGAGGGGAGTCATAGCACTCACGGCGCCGTGAATTTTGATTTGGATCAATTCTAGAAAGATAAGTAAACCTACGAAAAAGATGCAGAATTTTTCTTGGTCTGTATCCCTATGGCAGCCGAAAACGTCGGGTCACGCGGACGCCATTCAGCGTGTGGGTGCAGCAAGCGCAGGTCGGTTCGAGCGTTTCCGGCGTGATCGTCGGGTCCGTCACCCTGAGCCGGCTTTCGTCATCGACGTAAAGCCCGCTGAACCATGCGCTTTCCCCGCCCATGAAGCACCCGAACCCCTGGTCCCGCGTCAGAGCCACCATGCGGAAGATCGGCTCTTCGCGGTCCAGTCGGGACAGGGCTTCGGCATGGACCGCCGTCCAGTCCTGCCCCACCCGCGACAGCAGGAAGCGGTAGAGCGGCGTGTAGTCGAGGCCCCTCTGCACGCCCTGCTTCATCTTGCCACGCGTCACGCCCTGGGCCTCGGCGACGCGTTCGGCCTTGCTGTGGCGCGTCCAGGCGAAGTCTGGGCCGGTGCTGTGGTGGTGGCCGCGGGCGCGCGTGTTGACCTTGCGGTACAGCGGTTCCTTGCGCCCGTCACGCATGTCAGCGGCGGCGGTCGCGCCGCGCGCTCATCGGCTGGAAGGCAACGCCGACATGGGCCTCGCAATAGGGTTTGCCGGGAAGCGAGGGCAGGCCGCAGAACCAGAAGTCATCGGTCGCCGGGTCGCCGATCGGCCATTTGCAGGTGCGTTCGGTCAGTTCCATCAGCGTGAGCCGGCGCGCGCGCTTTTCCACCTCGCGCACCGAGGCGAGCGCCTCGGGGCTGATCTCGTTGGCCGAAGGCTGCGGCGGCAGTGGCTGGCCGGCGGGGACCAGCGGCTTGCGCACGGGCAGCGGCGTGACATTGGCCACGGGCGCCGCCGGGGCAGGGCGCGGTTCGGGCGCGGGGCGCGGGGCGGCGGCGACGGGTTCCGGCGCAGGCTCGGGCCGGGGGGCGGCCGCCACGGGCGCGGGCTGAGGCGCGGGCTCCGGCCGGGCGGCGGGGGCTTCGGCTTCTTCCTCGTCCTTGCCGCCGACGCGGTTCGACAGGCCCAGTCGATGAACCTTGCCGATCACGGCGTTGCGCGTGACACCGCCCAGTTCCTTGGCGATCTGGCTGGCGGACTGGCCTTCGGCCCACATCCGCTTCAGGGTCTCGACGCGCTCGTCGGTCCAGGACATCTGGTGCTCCGCATGATCAGAAAGACGTACCATTGTAACGATGGGCGCGGGGTGGCCGCAAGGGCACCTGGCACTGTGCTTCCCCGCCGTCATCGGCGCCGCTAGTCTTGCCCGGTGCCAGCAAGGGGGAGCATCATGGCCATCAAGACTTATCCGAACCCAGACCTGGTGGTGGGCGAGGACCGGCGGCCGCGATGGAACTCGGCTCCCGCGCGGCGGCACGGCTTTCACAACCTGCATCTGGTGACGCGCTATGCGCAAAGTTTCCGCGCCGCGCAGGTCATGGACCTGCGGCTGTCGGCCGAGCTGTCGATCCCGGCGCGCGAGGATGTGAGGCGGCTGACGGCCAGCCCGTGGTTCAGCGCGATGGCGGTGATCGAGGGCAATCGGCTGCTGTACGAAGCCTATGCCCCGGATTTCGGTCCGGACCGACCGCATTCGATCATGTCGATTTCCAAGATGAGCACGAACCTGATCCTTGGCCGGCTGGTCGAGGAAGGGCGCGTGGGGCTGGAAGAGCGGGTGGGCGACATCCTGCCCTTCATCGGGCCGGGCTATGCCAATGCCAGGCTGCAGGACGTGCTGAACATGAATGTCCTGAACGATTACAACGAAGACTACCAGGACACCGATGCCTCGGTGTTTCACCATGAGGCGGCGACAGGGATGCGGTTGCCCGCCGGGACCGAGCCGATGAATCGCGACTTCATCGCCACCATCGGTCTCGCGCCGGGGGCGGCGGATACGGTAAACCGGTCGGGGCATTGCCTGTACAAGAGCGCCAACACCGACGTGCTGGGGCTGGTGGCCGAGGCGCGGGGCGGGCGGCCCCTGTCGGCCTGGCTGGCGGACCTGGCCGATGCGGCCGGGGTGGAAGGCGCCTTGCACATGGCGACCGACCGCACGGGCTTTCCGCTGTTCAATGGCGGCATCTGCCTGACCGCCCGTGACCTGTGCCGGTATGGCGCAGTGTTCGCGCGGATGGGCCAAGGTGTGGACGGCGCGGCCTTCGGGTCGGGCGCCTTCATCAAGGCGACCCTGGCCGATGGTGTGCCGATGCCACCGCCGCGGGGGCACTTGCGCTATTCCAACCAGACCAACACGAACGGCACCTGGCTGGGACATGGCGGCTATGGCGGGCAGTACATGGTGGCCAATCCCAAGACCGGGCGGGTGGCCTGCTTCCTGGCGGTGCTGCAAGACGAGGATGGTTACGACACGGCCTGGTACCCCCCGCTGATCGCCATGCTTTCGGAAATCTGCACGGGGGCCTGATTTCGGCTTCCCCTGCGGCAGCGTTTCGCGTATGGCGGCGTCATGACCCTGACGCGCATCCTCTTTACCGCTTCGCGACGCCGATAAGGCGCAAGGTCCGGCCTGCCCGGCCGTAACGGGCATTCCCTCGTTGACACCCGCATTTGCCTGGCCCTAGGGCTTGGGCGCCTGTTCCGGAGGACTTCCATGATCGCTCCCGTTCTTCCGACCTATAACCGCGCCGACCTGGCCTTCGTCTCGGGCGAGGGCTCGTGGCTTCTGGCCGAAAACGGGCGACGCTATCTGGACCTGGGCGCCGGCATTGCCGTGAACGCGCTTGGCCATGCCCATCCGGCCCTGGTCGAGACGTTGACCGAACAGGCGAAGAAGCTCTGGCATGTGTCGAACCTGTACCGCATCCCGGAACAGGAGCGGCTGGCGGCGATGCTGGTGGACAGGACCTTCGCCGACACGGTGTTCTTCACCAATTCCGGCACCGAGGCGGCCGAACTGGCGATCAAGATGGCGCGCAAGTACTGGTCGGCCAAGGGCGACCCCGACCGCATCCAGATCATCGCCTTCGAGGGGGCCTTCCACGGCCGCTCCACCGGCGCGATTGCGGCGGCCGGGTCCGAGAAGCTGACCAAGGGCTTCGGGCCGCTGATGCCCGGTTTCACGCAACTCGCCTGGGGTGACCACGATGCGTTGCGCGCCGCCGTGACGGACCGCACTGCCGCCGTCATCATCGAGCCCATCCAGGGCGAAGGGGGCATACGCACCCTTCCCGACGCCTGCCTCAAGGGCCTGCGCGACCTGTGCGACGCAACCGGCGCCCTCTTGATCTTCGACGAGGTGCAATGCGGGATGGGCCGCACCGGCAAGCTGTTTGCCCATGAATGGGCGGGCGTCACGCCGGACATCATGATGGTGGCCAAGGGCATCGGCGGCGGCTTCCCGCTTGGCGCCGTGCTGGCAACGGAGGCGGCGGCTGCGGGAATGGTGGCGGGCACCCATGGTTCGACCTATGGCGGGAACCCGCTTGGCTGTGCCTTGGGCGCCAAGGTGGTGGAAATCGTGTCGGACGACGCTTTCCTTGACGCGGTCCGTGCCAAGGGTGCGCAGTTCCGCCAGGGGCTGGAGGGGCTCGTGGCGAATCACCCCACGGTCTTCGAGGCGGTGCGTGGCGAGGGCCTGATCCTGGGGCTGAAATGCGTGAAGCCGAACACCGATGTGGTGAAGGCCGCCTATGCGCAGGATCTGTTGACCGTGCCGGCTGCGGACAATGTGATCCGCCTCTTGCCGGCGCTGAACATTCCCGAGGCCGATATCGCCGAGGCGCTGGCGCGCCTGGACCGCGCGGCGACGGCGCTCGGGCGGGCGGCCTGAAATGCCGTCCGCATATCCTGCTTGTTCTTTGTGAAAACACTCTGCGGGAGGCCGGGGGTGGGAAACCCCCGGCGGACGCCGCTTGCGAAAGCCTCTCTAGATGAAGCACTTCCTCGATATCCACACCACCGATGCCGGCGCGCTCCGGTCGATGATCGACACGGCCCATGGCATGAAGTCGGCCCGAAATGGACGCCCGAAAGGTGCACCGGATGACGACCAGCCGCTGAAGGGCCATATGGTCGCGCTGATCTTCGAAAAGCCATCGACCCGCACCCGCGTGTCCTTCGATGTGGGCGTGCGCCAGATGGGCGGCGAGACCATGGTGCTTTCGGGCAAGGAGATGCAGTTGGGCCATGGTGAGACCATCGCCGACACCGCCCGCGTGCTCAGCCGCTATGTCGATCTGATCATGATCCGCACCTTCGAGGAGGCGACCCTGCTTGAGATGGCGGAGCACGCCACTGTGCCGGTCATCAACGGCCTGACCAACCGCACCCATCCCTGCCAGATCATGGCCGACGTGATGACCTATGAGGAACATCGCGGCCCGATCGCCGGGCGCAAGGTGGTGTGGTGCGGCGACGGCAACAATGTCTGCGCCAGCTTCCTGCATGCCGCGGGCCAGTTCGGGTTCGACTTCACCTTCACCGGGCCGCAGACGCTGGACCCTGAGGCCGAGTTCGTGGGTTTCGCCCGCGACCGGGGATCGAAAGTGCTGATCGAGCGCGATCCGCACAGGGCCGTTGTAGGCGCAGACCTTGTGGTGACGGACACCTGGGTGTCGATGCATGACCCCGAAAGCGCCAAGGAGCGTCGGCACAATCAGCTGCGCCCCTATCAGGTGAACGAGGACCTGATGGCCAAAGCCAAGCCCGACAGCCTGTTCATGCACTGTTTGCCCGCACACCGGAACGACGAGGCCACCAGCGCGGTGATGGACGGGCCTCATTCGGTGATCTTCGACGAGGCAGAGAACCGGCTTCACGCGCAGAAGGCGATCATGCGCTGGTGTCTGGGGAAGTAAGGCCCCTACCGGGCCGCTCAGCCGACCCGGTGCTTCAGGACAACCGGCAGGACGAGGTCTTCCTCGTCCTCGAGGTGGCGGTCCAGGAGGCGGCTGAAGCGGGTGAGGTCCGGCAGGAAACGCGCCATTGCCTCGCGCCGCGCCGCCTCTCCCTCTTGCCGCAGCACGGTGTTCGCCCCCGCGGCGAAGCTGTCGATCAGTTCGTGCAGGGCATGGTGGTCACGGTCCAGCATCTCGAACCCCCTGGCGATGCCGGGTTCCAGCGCGGCCAGTTCGGGGAAATAGGCCTCGTCCTCGATCTGGTGATGGCCGATCAGGTCGTTCAGCAGGCCCGAGCCGAGCCGCACCAGCCGGCGGGCATGTTCGTCGGGGTCGATGCGCCTGTCGATCAGGGCGTGTGCGTCGGTCTCCAGATGGCTGAGCACGCGGCGGAAGGCGAGGTGGCGGTCCAGCCAGAAGGCGGCCAGCCCGTTGAATCCCGGATGCGCAGGCCAGCCTTCGCGCGGGAGATCCCGCAAGATCAGGCGAAACTCGTCGGGCAGTGCGGTGCGGTTGGAAAGCGTGTCGTCGGTCATGGGGCCGGGCCTTGCAGGGTTCCAGCCTTGCAGAGGGCCTGCCGCGCCGCAAGTCCGGCGTGTCTTGACCTTGCGGCGTGCCCCGGCAAGGGTGGCGGCCCAACAGGGAGGCTTCCATGAGCGCGATCAACATTTCCGTTTACGACAGGTTCCTGGCCGGTCTGTCCAGTCTGCTGGACAAGGCCGAGGCGCATTGCGCCGCGAAGAACATCAAGCCGGAGGCGATCCTGCAGTTCCGGCTGTTCCCCGACATGTTCCCCTTCGTCAAGCAGGTGCAACTGGCCTGCGATTTCGCCGCCCGGGGCGCGGCGCGCCTGGCGGGGCACGAGCCGAAGGGGTTTCCTGATACCGAGACCAGCTTTGGCGAGTTGAAGGCCCGGGTCCAGGCCGCGCGCGACTACATCCACAGCTTCCCGGCCTCGGCCTATGAAGAGGCTGACGACCGGCTGATCACCATCAAGATGCGTGGCAACGACATCACCATGAAGGGGTCGGAGTTCTACTGCATCTATTCGCTGCCGCAGTTCTACTTCCACCTGACCACGGCCTACAACATCCTGCGGCACAACGGGATCGAAATCGGCAAGGCCGACTTCATGGCGGCAAACGCGGGATGACCACGGCCTTTGTCCTGATCGACATGCAGATGGGCATGGCCGAGCGCATCGCGAGCGGCCGGCCCCGGGCGAACCCGGATGCGGAAGAAAAGGTGGCGGCGCTGCTGGCTCTGTTCCGCGACCGGGGGCTGCCTGTCCTGCATGTGCATCACGACGACGCCGATCCGGACTCGCCCTTCCGCAAGGGCGAGCCGGGTGGCGAACCCATGCCCTGTGCAATGCCCTTGGCGGGCGAGGCGGTGTTCTGGAAATCCGGTTCCTCCGCCTTTGCCGGCACAGGTCTGGATGCGGCACTGCGCCGGATCGGGGCAGATCGCATCGTGGTGGCGGGGGCCGTCGCGGCCTTTTGTGTGACCTCGACGGTGAGGGCGGCCAACGACCTGGGCTTCAAGGTGATCCTGCCGGGCGATGCGCTTCTGGCCTTTGACATTCCCGCTCATGACGGCGGGCGCATCGACCCCGAGACCGTGCTGCGTGTCACGCTTTCGCTTCTGGGGGCCGATTTCGCCGAACTGGTGACGGCCGATGGAGTGGAAGCGCGCCTTTAGGCAGCGGCAGGGGCGGCCGCGGGGCGCATGTCCGCCGCCGCCGTCCTGCCGGCCAGAAGGGCAACGACCACCAGCAGCAGCGACAGCGCGGCATAGGTGGGCCGGAAACCGATGTGCTCGACCACGAAGCCGATGGTCGATGGGGCCACGAGGATGCCCGCATAGCCAACCATCGTCACCGCCGCGATGCCGGTGCCCGCGGCATGGCCGGGGTGGTTGCCGGCGGCCGAGAACAGGATCGGCACCATGTTGGCCACGCCAAGGCCCGAGACGGCGAAACTGGCGATCGCAAGCGCGGGTGTGGTCGCCAGTGCCCCGCCCATAAGACCCGCCGCCGCGATCAGCCCGGAAATCCGCATCGTCTGCACCGCACCAAAGCGGTTGCGCACGCTGTCGCCCAGGAAGCGCATGATCGCCATGGCGCCGGCGAAGAAGGCGAAGGCCAGGCCCTGGACGAAGGGCTCGGACCCCCAGGTCTCTTTCAGGTAGAGCGCCGCCCAGTCCATCACCGAGCCTTCCGGCACCATCGAGAACAGCGCCATCGCGCCGAGGATCCAGAGGCTTGCATCGCGCGGCAGCAGGGGATGCTTTTCGTCCGCCCTGGTCCGGGCATCCTCGTGCGGGGCATCGGCGATCAGGAAGGGCATGGCGCTGAACACGAGTATGGCTGCGACCACCGCCACGGCCAGCGCCTGCGCCTCGGACCCGAAATGCGACAGGACATAGGCCCCGGCGCCGGCGCCGAAGAAACCGCCCAGGCTCCAGAAGCCGTGGGACGAGGACATGATGGCCCGGTGCAGGCGCCGCTCGATCTGCACGGCCTGCGCGTTCATCGCCACGTCCATGCAGCCCGCCATGGCCCCGAAGACGGCCATGGCCGGGGCCAGCACCCACAGGTTGGGTGAAAACACCACGAAGGGCAGCACCGGGATAACACAGAGCGAGAAGGCCCGCAGCACCGGGGCCGATCCGAACCGAGTGATCAGGCGGCCCGCGAACAGCATGGCGCCGACCGCGCCAACCCCAAGCACCAGGATCAAGAGGCCCAGAACGGGCTTGGTGATGTCGTGCCGTGGCAGCAAGAGCGGGATCTGCGGGGCCCAGGCCCCCATCACGAAGCCGTTCGCCGCGAACATTGCCGCAACCGCCCACCTTGCCCGCGCCGCCTGCCGGTCCATTCCCGCCTCCCTGTTAGCGCCAACTGCATATCGGGGCGGGAGGGGAGGCGGAAGGGGCCTGCGTTCACGTCGGGTTTCGCGATGTGACAGGCGGGGCAGGGGGGCCGTCTGCCCCCCTCTGCGCATTCGCGCATTCACCCCCCGAGGATATTTGGGAACAGAAGAAGCCGGTCAGGTGCCGCGGGGTTTTGCCTTCAGCGTCGGGTCGGCCTGGGTGGGGTCTTCCGGCCAGGGATGGCGGGGGTACTGGCCGCGCATGTCCTTCCTCACATCGGCATAGGAGGTGGCCCAGAATCGCGGAAGATCCATCGTCACCTGTACAGGACGCTGCGCGGGCGACAGCAGGGTGATACGCAGCGGAAGGCGGCGCTGGCCCACGGTGGGGTGGGTGGTGACGCCGAACATCTCTTGCAGGCGCAATTCGATGCCAGGCGTCTCGTCGTCATAGTCGATGGGGATGCGGCGGCCGAGAGGGGTCTCGTAGTGCGCGGGTGCCAGCCGGTCCATCTCGCGCGTCTGGTCCCAGTTCAGGAGGCGGGCCAGTGCGGGGGCGAGGTCAAGCGCACGCAGGTCGGCCTCGGTTCTGACGCCTTCGAGGTGGGGCAAGAGCCAGTCTTCGGCGCAGGACAGTAGCGCCTCGTCGCTGACCTCGGGCCAGCCGTCGCCGCGGGCCAGCGCGATGCGGGCGCGCAGGCGGTGAGCGGCATTGGTCCAGGGCAGGCCGATCTGGCGCATCCCGTCCAGCGCGGCGCGGGCCAGCGCCTCGGGCGGGGCCTCGGGCCAGGCGCGGTCGTCCATGACCAGAGCGCCGAATGTCTCTTGCCGGCGGGCGCGGACGCGGCCATCGCGGCGGGACCACTCCACCCCCTCGCGCCAGCGGAAGCGGTCGGGATAAACCGCGCGCAGTTCGGATTCGGTCAGAGCGACGGCCTGGCGAATCTGCGCCTCGCGCGCATCGCCGTCGGTGTCGGTGACCACGATCAGCCGCGCGCCGGAAAGCGGCTGTCCCGGCGCCATGGCCGCGCCCTTGCCCCCGGAAAGGAGCCAGCGCGGTGCGTCGCCCGCGCGGCGCAGGCCGATCCGGTCGGGATAGGCCAGCGCCGCCATCTGGCCGGGGGACAGGCCGGCGTCTGCCCTCGGCGCAAGGCGGGTCAGGCGGCGGGCCTCGTCGCGGATTCGCTCCAGCGTCGGGCGGTGCAGGGGCCAGGGGTGGCGGGCCTCATAGCCCTTCGGGTCGGCTACGGCCATCAATCGCAGGGCCATATCCGGCGGCGCGTCGCGGATCGGGTCACGCTCGGCCATCAGCGCGGCCAGGGGGGCAGCAGAGGGGCCGGCGGTCAGCAGCATGTGGCCCAGGCGCGGATGCAGCGGCAGGCCGGCCAGCGCCCGGCCATGCGCGGTGATGCCAGTGGCGTCGAGCGCGCCGAGGTCGGTCAGCAGACTGCGCGCCTCGGCCAGAGCCGCGGGGTTGGGCGGCGTGAGGAAGGGCAGCGCATCCGAGCCCCAGAGGGCAAGCTCCAGAGCAAGGCCGGTCAGGTCGGCGGTCTCGATTTCGGGCGGGGCGAAGGCGGGCAGCGCGCCCTCCTCGCCCTTCGTCCAGAAGCGGTAGCAGATGCCCTCGGCCACGCGGCCCGCACGGCCGCGGCGCTGTGTGGCCTCGGCCCGGCTGACGCGTTCGGTGACCAGCCGCGCCATGCCCGAGCCGGGATCGAAGCGCGAGCGGCGGGCGCGGCCGCCATCCACCACCACGCGGATGTCGGGGATGGTCAGCGAGGTTTCTGCGATGGAGGTCGCCAGCACGATCTTGCGGCCCTCGGCCGGGCCAAGCGCGGCACGTTGCGCGGCGAAGTCCATCGCGCCGAAAAGCGGACGAATCGCCGTGCCGGGCAGGCGGCCCTCCAGCGCTGATTGCAGGCGGCGGATTTCGCCTTCGCCTGGCAGGAAGACGAGGATGCCGCCCGTGGTTTCCTCGGCGGCCTGCCGCACCAGCCCGGCCATCGCGGCATCATAGCGCAGCGAGGCGTCTGGCGGGCGGGGAAGCCAGCGCGTCTCCACCGGGAAGGCGCGGCCCTCGGAGGTGACGATGGGCGCATCGCCCATGAGCCGCGCCACCGGGGCGGCGTCCAGCGTGGCCGACATCGGCAGAAGCATCAGGTCTGGCCGCAGCGCGGCGCGGATTTCCAGCGCCAGCGCAAGGCCCAGGTCGGCGTTCAGCGAACGTTCGTGGAACTCGTCGAAGATCAGGCAACCCACGCCCGGCAGTTCTGGGTCGGACTGGATCATCCGGGTGAGGATGCCCTCGGTGACCACCTCGATCCGGGTGCGGGTCGAGGTCTTCGCCTCGCCCCGGATGCGGTAGCCCACGGTTTCGCCCACTGCTTCGCCCAGGGTCTCCGCCATGCGCTCGGCAGCGGCGCGGGCGGCGAGGCGGCGGGGTTCCAGCATGACGATGCGGCCAGTCACCAGTCCACCGGCCAGCAGGTCCAGCGGTACCCGCGTGGTCTTGCCCGCGCCGGGCGGGGCCTGCAAGACGGCCTGACCAGCCTTGCGCAGGGCGTCGCGCAGGGCGGGCAGGGCATCGTCGATGGGAAGCGCGTCGGTCATGCGGCGGATATGGCGAAAGCGGCGCAGCAGGGGAAGGGGCGCCGGAATTCGCAATCGGCTTCCGGGCACGATTTCCGTTGCGGAAATCGGGACGCGGGGATCAGGCGGGGCAGAGGAACTCCAGGCGGTTGCCGAACGGGTCTTCGCTGTGAAACCGCTCCAGCCCCGGCAGCGCGGCATCGTCGCGGCAGCAGACGCCTGCGGTTTCCAGCCTGTGCCGCAGCCCGGCAAGGTCGTCGACAAGAAAGGCCGGATGCGCCTTGCGGGCCGGGGCGAAGGGCGCCTCGACCCCCAGGTGCAGGCGTAGGCCGTCCCATTCGAACCAGACGCCACCCCGACCGGCCAGCGCTCCGGGCTTGGGCACCTCTGGCAGGCCAAGCAGCCCGGAATAGAAGGCCCGCGCGAGGTCTTCTCCGCCTTCGGGCATGGCAAGCTGGACGTGATGCAGGCCGAGGAGCATGGCGGATTCCATTTCAGTATACCGAAGTATACCAAAATTCCCCTCGTCGATCCAGCCTATCCGGCCTGCGCCTCGATCTCCGCCGCCACCAACCGCTGCAGCCGCCACAAGTGCCGGTCATGGATGCCGCGCGCTTCCAGGTGACGGACCGTGTTCGCCAGATATTCCGCGCTGCTGCCGACGTGACCGCAGGCCGTGGCAAGCACCGCGGCCACCTCTTCATCCGGCAGGCGGCCGACATATAGCGGAGAGGCGCGGTTCATCACGAAGGCCAGCGCTGGCACGGCGCCTTCGGCCGTGGCCACGGTGATCCAGCGCGGCGCGCTGTTGATCGGCTTCACCGTGAACTCGCGCCGGAACAGGCGGTGGAGCTGGCCGGGCAGATCCTCGGTCGGCAAGGTCAGCAAGAGGCCGCGGCAGGCGCCGCCGCGGTCCAGCGCCATCATCAGGCCGGGCAAGTCCGGCGTGCCGCGAAAGCGCGGCATGCGAAAGCAGAACGACCGGTGCCAGCCGCGGGCGGTGCCCTCGGTTTCGGCGGTATGGGGGATCTCGGGCTTCCAGATCAGCGAGCCATAGGCGAACAGTCGGGCCGGACGGTCGGGCGCCGGGTTGCCGGCCAAGGTCCGCGTCACCCAGTCGTCGTAGTCGGCATCCTGCATCAGCACCATGCCCGGTGGCGGGCCGGTATCCGGCACGGCACGGGTCACGCGCGCTACAAGCGCGGGGGTCAGAGACAGGCGGCGTGGCATCGGCCTTCACTCATCGGCGGATCATCTTCGCCTTGCCAAAGGTGGTTTCCGTGGCGACCTCGACCACGCGCATTCGGCCGTCCTCGCCCGGTGCATAGGTCAGCGTGAAGGGAAACCGTGTGCGCTTGGCCATCTCGTGCGGCGGAAAGCCCGCGACGCGGCGGTACTCGCCGGCGCAAGTAACGCGGTCGCCCTTCACCTTGCGGCCAGAGAGCGAGATCTTGCTGGCGCGGCGGCCGTCGAACATGGCGTAGGAGGCGTTGCATTCCTGGCCAGGCTCCACGCTTTTGAGCACCGCGAAGGCAGCGGTGAGCGGATCGACGGCGCCGGCCTGGTCAGCGGCCGAGATGTCGTGAGGGCGGGGCTTGCCGGGGGGCTTGTAGGTTTCCACCACCGGCACCCCGCGCGAAAAGCTCATCACCACCTCGGACTGGCGGTCACCGGTGTCTGCCTTCTCGCGGTAGCTGGCGGGGCGAAAACGGTCGTCCCTGTAGGCGCCGCTCGCGGTGCCCTGGTAGCTGATCTTCTTCACGAAGGAGACGAGGCCCGAGGATCCGAGCTTGCCCTGCACGGCATAGCCCTTGCCGTCCACCGTACCGGCGACGGTCAGCGTGCCGGCGGTGAGGCCAGCCACGACGAAATCGAAGGTGGCGGTTTCGGTGGCCTTCTGGGCCAGGGCGGGGGCCGTGAGGCAAAGGCAGGTCACAAAGGCGGCAAGAAAGGACTTCATCGCGTACTCCACGGCCCATGGGGTCGGGCATCATGTCACTGGAATATCCCGCCCCCCTTTGGCAAGAAAGGCCCGCGCCGTGTCGGACGGATGACAAGTTCGTTCCTGGTCCGCCAGCGGGCGGAAAGCTGCCGGAGGACGGGATGGATGTGAACGCCTTGGCCGATGGGGTCGCTGATGGGGACCGCCGATCGCTCGCCCGAGCCATCACCCTGGTGGAAAGCGCGCGCGCGGACCACCGCGAACAGGCGCTCGCGCTTCTGTCCAGCCTGCGGGGCCTTGACCGGCAGGCCCTGCGGCTTGGGTTGTCAGGCACACCGGGCGTGGGCAAATCCACCTTCATCGAGGCCTTCGGCTGCCGTCTGACCGAGGCCGGCAAGCGCGTGGCAGTGCTGGCGATCGACCCGTCCTCGGCCCGCACCGGCGGCTCGATCCTGGGCGACAAGACGCGGATGGAGCGGCTTTCGCGCGACCCGCGCGCCTTCATCCGGCCCTCGCCCAGCCAGAGCCAGATGGGCGGCGTCGCCCGCCGCACGCGCGAGGTGGTGGCTTTGTGCGAGGCGGCTGGCTTCGATCTGGTGCTGATCGAGACGGTGGGGGTGGGCCAGTCGGAAACCATGGTGGCGCAGATGTGCGACATCTTCCTGCTGCTTCTTGCCCCTGCGGGGGGGGACGAGCTGCAGGGCGTCAAGCGCGGTATCATGGAAGTGGCGGATCTTATCCTGGTGAACAAGGCCGACGGCGACCTGAAGCCCGCCGCCATGCGCACGGCGGCGGATTACGCGTTGGCGCTCCGGCTTCTGCGGCACCGGCCCCAGGATCCACCAGGCTTTCCCAAGGTGCTGCCGGTCTCGGCCGAAACCGGGGACGGGTTGGCCGGCGCCTGGGACGAGATAGCCTCCCTCGCCGCCTGGCGGCGCGAGAACGGGCACTGGCAGGCGCGGCGCGCCGATCAGGCCCGCGGCTGGTTCGAGGAGGAGGTGCGTCAAGGGCTTCTTGCGCGGCTTTCGCGCGAGCCGATGAGGGGCGTGCTGGAGCGCCTGGGCCAAGAGGTGGCCGGCGGTCAGCGCGCCCCGGAGGCAGCGGCGGCCGAGCTTCTGGCCATGGTCGGCCGCTGATCGCAACACTCTGTTCCAGGCGGGCGGGTTTGCGGCAGGCCCGCTGGAGGACCCTTTGCCTTGTTGTCAGACCTTGAGCCCGGCGCGGCGCGCGCCGCTCATCAGGTCGGGGGCGACGTGATGCGCGAAACGCCCCTCGGTCGGCAACATGTCGGGCACCTGCACCACAACCATGCCGGCGCGGTGCGCGGCCTCTGCGCCGGTGTCGCTGTCTTCGAACACCAGGCAGCGGGCGGGATCGACGGAAAGGATGCGCGCAGCCAGAAGATAAGGCTCGGGCGCGGGCTTGGCGGCGGTGACATCTTCATACACCACTACCGCGTCGAAGAAGCGGTCGAGCCCGGTGACACGCAACTTGTTGTGGCATTCCTTGCGGTGCGAGGAGGTCACCAGCGCGCGTGGCAGGGTGATCGCCTCCAGAAGGTCGAGCGCATGGGGCTTGAGGTCCAGCCCGGAATCAACCCCGGCGTTGAAGGCGCCGTGCCAGATTTCATCCAGTGCGGCGAGATCGATGCCGGGGAAGGCCGTTGTGATGATGCCCGCGCAGGTGACACGGTCCTTGCCCACCAGACCGTGCATGAAATCGGGCGAGGCGTCGTGGCCAAGTTCTGCGAAGGCCGCGAGGCCGGTCAGGATCGACAGCCGCTCGGTGTCGATCAGGGTTCCATCGAGGTCGAAGATGACGGCGTCGAACATGGGATCCTCCTGTCGCGCGGGGTGCTGATAGCGCGAACGGGCGGCGGGGAAAAGCCGCGAGGTCAAAGGGCGATGCGCAACAGGCGGAAGCCGTCCGGCGCGGGGCCAGCGTCGGACAGTGCGAGGCCCGATTGGGCAATGAGATCCAGCGCCCCCTCCGGTGCCGTGACCAGCGCAGAGGTGCCGGGCAGGTCGGCCAGCCGCCAGGACGGGGTGAAGTGCCAAGGCACGGGCCCGGCGGAGAGGTGGGCCAACAGCACCTCTTGCATGGGGGCTTCGGGCAAGGGGATGCGGTTTTGCGGTTCGGCGCCGGGAAAGCCGCCGCTGCCACTTGCACGGTAGCTGTTGGTGGCAAGGACGAAGCGGCCGGCCGGATGGATGGGCCGATCCCGATAGGTCAGGCCGCGTATGCGGGCGCCGGGCGGCGCGGAGGGGTCTACCGTCCAGCGAAGTGCGGGAATCGTGTCGAAGGCGAAGGATGGCACTTCCGGGTCGATCAGCGCGCCGTCGCGGCTGCCAGGGCTAAGGGTCAGGAACTGGCGGGCGCCATGTTCCAGCCAGTCGGCCACCTGTTGCCCGGTTAGCAGCAGCGCCGCGATGCGGTTGGGATAGGTGTAGAGATCGAAGACGTGGCGGCGCAGCAGCGGCCCGGCCGGGATGTCCGTGACGTGCTGCGGCCCGCCCCGGCCCCCGGTCTTAAACGGCGCGACGGCGGCCAGGACGGGAACGCCGGCAAGCGGGCCGCTCGTCAGATGCGCGCGCACATGGGCTGCCTGAGCTTCGGCCACCAGATGCAGAGCGGCGCTGTCGGCGATGCGGTCGAAGTGGCTGTGCAGGCGGCGATGCGTGAAGCCGACCGGCTGGTCCAGTGCCGAAAGCGTACGGGCGTGGTGGGGCGCAGCGAGAGCGGCAAGTCCGGGATCAGTCGGTCCCGCCGTTGTTCGCAGACCGGCGCGGCTGCGCCGGACACGCCACCCGGCCGGCCCCCGTTCGAGGTCGAGGTCGATGAGGCCGAGGTGGCTCCCGGCGAAGCCTGGCATCACTGTCGGCACCCCGGCGGCGGTGGCGGAGCGGGGGTCCACGCCCGAGCTAAGGGGAAAGCCCAGGTCAGGAAAGCTGCGGTGGCTGTGGCCGGCGACCATGGCATCTATGCCCCCTTGGGCGGCAAGGGCCGTGGCCACATCTTCGGAACCGTCTGCGGCGGTATCGGCGCCAAGCCCGGCGTGGCAGAGCGCGAGCACGAGGTCGGCACCAGCGCGACGGAGCGCGGGAACATGGGCGCGGGCGGCTTCAAGGATGCCGCGCGCGGAAAGCTGGTGGCCGATGCTGTCACCGTCCCAGACAAGGGTTTGCGGCGGGGTGAAGCCGATGATGCCCAGGCGAAGGGCATGGACTGTGCCGTGCCGGTCGGTGGGCTGAAGGTCGAGGAGCACGCTGGCTTCGGTGAAGGGCCGGTCTTCGAGCGGCGAGGGGCCGAGGCAGCGGACGAGGTTGGCCGACAAGAAAGGAAAGGCGGCAGACGACAAGGCCTGCTCCAGATGCGGCAGGCCCAGGCTGAATTCGTGGTTGCCGAGTGAGGCAGCCGCGTAGCCGAGACGGTTCATCGCGGCGATGACCGGGTTGGGGCCGGGCCGGCTGGGCGCCAGATCTGTGAGTGCCGTGCCTTGAAGAAAATCGCCGTTGTCCACAAGGATGCTGTTTGGCTCTTCCCGACGGGCGTCCTGGATCAAACGGGCAAGGGCGGCGAGGCCAGTGCCGGGTGCCGGGCGGGCGTGGTCGTAGTTCCAGGGCAGGAGGTGGCCATGCAAGTCCGTGGTGGCAAGGATCCGCAGCCTGAGCCGCGTTCCCTCCTTCGCGCCCTGCGGCTCGCAGTTGACGGGTCGGGAGTCTGACACTCTCGACGATCCTCGCGGATGGCACCGGCATCCCCTCCGGCAGGGAAATCGTGCTGTCCTGATGGCTGGATGGGAAGGGGGAGCACGCATGAATCCCGCAATGGTTGTAAAATTGCGTCATCGCGGAAGGTTTGCCCGAAGGCTTGTGGCATGGCAGAAGGCAGCGGCAAGCAGTCGGAGGAACGGATGCGACGAGCGGAAAGCGTGACCTTCGGTGGATCGGGGCTGAACCGGGCGGCGGCGCGGCGCGGAGATGCGGCCTGGCAGGTGGAGGCGCTTGCAGGCGGACGGGTGCTGCCGATGTGGCGGGGCAAGCCCCTGTGCGACGGCACTGAGGCCCTAGCCTGGGTGACTGCGGAGTCGCCCGTGCTGGAGCGGACGGGTGCGCGGGTCTTCCTTGGGCTGGACGGCGAGGAGGCGGTTTTTGCCGCCGATGTCTCGTCGTGGGAGCCGGGGGCAGAGGCCGAGGCGGCTGAGGCGGGGTTCTTCGACCCCTCGGTGCAGCGGCATCCGGCACTGGCGGGGGAGAAGGGCTTTCGCGAGTTGCGCGGCGTGATGGCGACGCTGACCCCACGCGAGGCGGAACTTGCGGCGACGGCACGGGCGCTTCTGGAATGGCATCGGACACATGGTTTCTGCGCGGCTTGCGGGGCGCGGTCCGAAGTGGTGCAGGCGGGATGGCAGCGGCATTGCCCGACCTGCAATGCTCAGCATTTCCCGCGCACCGACCCGGTGGTCATCATGCTGATCACGCGGGGCAATTCGGTGCTGATGGGCCGGTCGCCGGGCTGGCCTGAGGGGATGTACTCGCTGCTGGCGGGCTTCATCGAACCAGGAGAGACCATAGAGGCGGCCGTGCGGCGCGAGGTAATGGAAGAGGCGGGCGTGCGCGTGGGGGCGGTGCGCTATCTGGCAAGCCAGCCCTGGCCGTTTCCGGCCTCGCTGATGCTGGGTTGCGCGGGCGAGGCACAGACGGATGCGATCGTTCTGGACCCGGTCGAGTTGGAAGATGCGCTGTGGATAACGCGCGAGGAGATGGTGAGCGTGATGGCCGGGACTCACCCCTGGCTGAAACCGCCTCGGCGGGGTGCAATTGCGCAGTTCCTGATGGCCAACTGGCTTGCGGACAGTCTGGATTGACCCCATCTTTCGCGCAGGGCGGGCGAAAGATCCGCCGGGTGCACAACCGCCGGGCAGGGAGATCCGCATGAACTTTGCCGCCAAGCAGGACATCGAGGCGCCGGCCGAGCGCGTCTGGGCTTCGCTGACCGATTTCGCGGGCTGGGAACGCGCAGCGCTGCGGCGCGGAGCAGAGGTGACGCGGACGGACCGGCTGGCGGCACCGGGCGCGGGTATGGCCTGGCAGGCGCGGTTCGACTTCCGCGGCCAGCGGCGCGAGATCTCGATGCGGCTGGTCGAGATGGATCCGGGTGCGCGGATGGTCTTCCAAGGCGAAAGCCGGCTGTTCACCGGCGAGGTCGTGCTGGACCTGGTGGAGATGTCTGCGCGATCAAGCCGGCTTCACGTCAAGGCCGAGATCAAGCCAAAGACGCTGAGCGCCAGGATCATGCTGCAATCGCTGAAACTGGCGAAAGGGCGGGTGCAAAAGCGCATCGAGGCCCGGCTTGCCGATTTCGCCGCCGGTTTCGACGGTCGCGCGCGGACCGCGCGGCGGGTGTGACGCGCGGCCCGTCAGCCGCGCGGGCGGTTGGCGGGGTAGACGCCGAGGATTTCCACGGCCGAGGAGAAATAGGTCAGCTCCTCCAAAGCCCGTGCGACGGGCGGGTCTTCGGGATGGCCCTCGATATCGGCGTAGAACTCGGTCGCCGTGAAGCTGCCGCCGACCATGTAGCTTTCCAGCTTTGTCATGTTCACGCCGTTGGTGGCAAAGCCGCCAAGCGCCTTGTAGAGCGCGGCGGGGATGTTGCGGACGCGGAAGATGAAGGTCGTCATCATGGTCGCACCGCGGCGCGAAAGATCGGGCTCGCGCGACATGACCAGGAATCTGGTTGTGTTGTTGGACTGGTCCTCGATCTGGCGGGCCAGCACGTCGAGCCCGTAAATCTCGCCGGCCAGTTCCGAAGCAAGGGCCGCTTCGGCCGGGTCGCCCAATTCGGCCACGGCGCGGGCGCCGGCGGCATTGTCATGCCAGTTCAGCGTGGCGAGCCTATGTTCCTTGATGAAGCCGCGGCACTGGCCGTGCAGGATCGACATGGCGCGCACACGGCGCACGGCCGATAGCGCCGTGCCCTTCACGGCCAGCAGGTTGATGTGCACGCGGACGAATTCCTCATCCACGATGTGCAGGCCGGAAAGGGGCAGAAGGGAATGGACGTCCGCGACGCGGCCGTAGGTCGAGTTCTCGACGGCGAGCATCCCGAGGTCGACCTCGCCCGTACGCGTAAGGTCGATGACCTCTTCGAAAGTGGCGCAAGGGACGGCCTCCATCTGGGGGCGGGCCTGGCGGCAGGCCTGATGCGAGTAGGCGCCGGGTTCGCCCTGAAAAGCGATGCGGGACTGCACCATTTGCCGAATGCCTTTCTGCTTCATGCCCGAAGGGGCAATCCGTCGCGCTCCTACACCTTGCAAGACGAGGCGGGAAGCGGATAGATACCGCGCAAAACGACGGCCACGGGAATGCGCGACATGTTCGACACGATGACGATGACCAAGGTGGTGGGCGCGGTCTGCGGAGCGCTGCTTGTGTTCCTTCTGGGATCCTGGGCAGGCGAGGCGATCTACACCATTGCCCCGGAAGGTCACGCCGGCGAGGAAGAGCGCGCTCAGGCCTACCTGATTTCTACCGGTGAGGCCGAGGAGAATGCCGAGGCCTCTGGCGAGGCCGAGGTTGACGTGGCGGCGCTTCTGGGTGCAGCTGATGCCGCGGCCGGCGAAAAGGTCTTCGGCAAGTGCAAGGCCTGCCACAAGATCGACGGCACCGATGGCACCGGCCCGCACTTGAACGGTGTGGTGGACCGCGAGAAAGCGTCGGTAGCGGGCTTTGGCTATTCTGAAGCGCTGAAGGCGATGGCCGGCCAGCAGTGGACCCCGGACAACCTGTTCGCCTTCCTTGAAAACCCGAAGGGCTATGCGCCGGGCACGAAGATGAGCTTTGCCGGCCTGCCCAAGCCCGCCGACCGGGCGAACGTGATCGCCTACCTGCAAACGCTGCAGTAAGCTGCGCAGACAAGCAAATGCCGGCAGGCCGCCCACAGGGGCGGCCTTTTGCATGTGATCACGGGGCCCTCACGCATTCGCAACTTGAGAGACGACGCGTTCGCCTTTACCGATCATGAGACGGCGGGGCGAACCCGCGGCCTGGGGAGAGAAGCGGTATGGGGAAATCGGCGGTTCGGACGGCGTCCTTGCCAGCGGGTGTGGAAGCGATCGGGGCAGGGGCGCTGATCCTGGCTCTGGCAGCAGCGATGGCGATGCCGTCCCATGCCGAGGACAAGGTGATCGTGAGCCACGCCATCACCACCTTCGGCGATCCGCCCAAATATGCCGCCGACTTCCCGCACCTTGACTACGTGAACCCCGACGCGCCCAAGGGCGGAGAGATCAGTTTCTGGGCGCAGGGCACCTTCGACTCGCTGAACCCCTACAGCTACAAGGGCGTGCCGGCGGCTGCTTCGACCGTAATGCATGAATCGATCCTGACCGGTACCGCGGACGAGATCGGCACCAGCTACTGCCTCATGTGCACCACGATGGAGTATCCCGAGGACCGGTCGTGGGTGATCTTCAACCTGCGGCCAGAAGTGACGTTCTCGGACGGCACGCCGATGACAGCCGAGGATGTGATCTTCAGCTATGAGACCTTTCTGGCGAAGGGTCTGACCGATTTCCGGGCAATCCTTGGCCAGCAGGTCGAGAAGGTCGAGGCACTGGACCCGCACCGGGTGAAATTCACCTTCAAGGCCGGTTTTCCGACCCGCGACCTCCCCGAGACCGTGGGGGGGCTGCCGATCCTGTCAAAGAAGGATTACGAGGCGCGCAATCTGAACATGGAGGAGTCAACGCTGAACCCCTGGCTGGGTACCGGCGCCTACATGTTCGAGAAGATGGATACCGGGCGCAACATCATCTACAAGCGCAACCCCGACTACTGGGCGAAGGACCTGCCGATCACGCGCGGACAGTACAATTTCGACCGCATCCGGTACGAATACTTCGCCGATCCGAACGCGGCCTTCGAGGGTTTCAAGGCCGGCACCTATACCTTCCGCAACGAGAATTCGTCAAAGACCTGGGCCACCCAGTATGACTTCCCGGCGATCAAGGCGGGCACGGTGATCAAGGCGGAGCTGCCGAACGGCAACAAGGCCAATGGCCAGGCGTTCCTGTTCAACCTGCGGCGCGACAAGTTCCAGGATCCGCGCGTCCGCGAGGCCATCGCTTTGATGTTCAACTTTGAATGGTCGAACAAGACGCTGTTCTACGATCTGTATGCCCGCATCAACTCGATCTGGGAAAACTCGGACCTCGCGGCCACGGGCGTGCCGACCGACGGCGAAGTGGCGCTGCTGAAACCGCTGGTCGAAAAGGGGTTGCTGCCCGAGAGCATCCTGACCGAAGAGGCGGTCATGGCGCCGGTTTCGGGCGACCGGCAGCTGGACCGGGGCAACCTGCGCAAGGCGAGCAAGCTTCTGGACGATGCGGGCTGGAGCGTCGGCAGCGATGGCAAGCGCCGCAATGCCAAGGGCGAGGTTCTGTCGGTCGAGTTCCTGAACGACAGCCCGGCGTTCGAGCGGGTGATCAACCCCTATGTCGAGAACCTGAAGGCGCTTGGCGTCGAGGCGCGGCTGACCAATGTCGATCCCTCTCAGGAAGAGGCGCGGACACAGCCGCCGAGCTTCGACTTCGACATGATCACCGGCAACGCGCGGTCGAGCTATATCTCCGGCGCAGACCTGATGCAGGTGTATGGCTCTGCCGCTGCCGCGAATTCGGGGTTCAACGTGATGGGGATGAACTCGCCGGCGGTGGATGCCCTCGTCCAGGACGTCATGGCGGCGGGGTCGATGGAGGCATTGACGACCTCGACCAAGGCGCTTGACCGCGTGCTTCGGTGGGAACGGTTCTGGGTGCCGCAATGGTACAAGAACACCTACACCGTCGCCTATTACGACCAGTACGGGCACCCCGAGAAGCTGCCGCCCTATGCCTTGGGCGAGGCGAGCATCTGGTGGTTCGACGCGGACAAGGCGGCGAAGCTGAAGGCCTCGGGCGCGCTGAAGTAAGACCGGATCATGGGCGCGTACATCCTGCGACGGCTTTTGCTGATCGTGCCGACGCTGATCGGCATCATGGTCATCAACTTCACCCTGACCCAGTTCGTGCCCGGCGGACCGATCGAACAGGTTCTGGCGAAGCTGGAAGGTGGTGGCGACGTGATGGAACGCCTCGGCGGATCGGGCGGCGATGCCGGGGCCGACCAGGAGATGGGCGCGGCCGGTGGAGGCGATGACAAGTACATCGGTGCCCGGGGCCTGCCGCCCGAGTTCATCGCACAGCTTGAGAAGGAATTCGGCTTCGACAAGCCGCCCCTGCAGCGGTTCCTGGAGATGATGTGGAACTATGCCCGGTTCGATTTCGGGCAAAGCTACTTCCGCTCGGTCTCGGTGGTCGATCTGGTGATCGAGAAGCTGCCCGTGTCGATCACGCTTGGCCTTTGGTCCACGCTGATCGCCTATCTGGTGTCGATCCCGCTTGGTATCCGCAAGGCGGTTAAGTCGGGGTCCAGCTTCGATGTCTGGACCTCCGGCATCATCATCGTGGGATATTCGATCCCAGGCTTCCTGTTCGCGATCCTGCTTCTGGTGGTGTTCGCCGGCGGGTCCTATTTCCAGTGGTTCCCGCTGCGCGGCCTGACCTCGGACAATTGGGAGGAACTGAGCCTCTGGGGCAAGGTGACCGATTACCTGTGGCACATCGCGCTGCCGGTGACGGCCTCGCTGATTTCCAGTTTTGCCACGCTGACGCTTCTGACGAAGAACAGCTTCCTTGAGGAAATCCGCAAGCAGTATGTCATGACGGCGCGGGCCAAGGGACTGACGGAGCGTGGAGTGCTCTACGGACACATCTTCCGCAATGCCATGCTCATCGTGATCGCGGGTTTTCCGGCCGCCTTCGTCAGCGTCTTCTTCGGCTCGTCACTGATCATCGAGACGATCTTCTCGCTTGATGGTCTTGGGCGGCTTGGCTTCGAGGCGGCGGTCAGCCGGGATTATCCGGTGATCTTCGGCACGCTCTACTTCTTCGGGCTGATCGGCCTCTTGATGGGGATCGTGTCCGACCTGATGTATGTCTGGGTCGACCCCCGCATCGACTTTGCGAGGCGCGGCTGATGGCTCTGTCTCCGTTGAACGCCCGCCGCTGGCGAAATTTCAAGTCTAACCGCCGTGCCTTTTGGTCCTTGTGGATCTTTGCCGTGCTGTTCGGCCTGTCGCTGTTCGCCGAGGTCATCGCCAACGACAAGCCGCTGCTGGTGTCGTACCGGGGCGAGCTGCACATGCCCTTCCTGCGGTTCTACCCGGAAACGGCCTTCGGCGGCGATTTCCAGACCGAGGCGGCCTATCGCGACCCCGAGGTGAAATGCCTGATCATCTCGGGTGGTTCGCAAGCCTGCTGGGACGACCCGGAAGGGGTGATCGAGCAGGTTCAGGCGACCGGCACGGTCGACGGCGAGAAGGTCGAGAAAGGCTGGATCCTCTGGCCGCTCATTCCCTTCAGCTACAACACCATCAACGATCTGGAAACTGCGGCCCCCTCGGCGCCTGACAGCACGCATTGGCTGGGCACGGACGACACGGCGCGCGATGTGCTGGCGCGGGTGATCTTTGGCTTCCGGCTTTCGGTCGCCTTCGCGCTGATCGTGACGGTCACGACTAGCATCATCGGCGTGGCGGCGGGGGCGGTGCAGGGCTATTTCGGCGGGCTGGTGGACCTGACCTTCCAGCGGCTGATCGAACTGTGGGGGGCGACGCCCAATCTTTACATCATCATCATTGTGGCCGCGATCATCCCCATGAACTTCTGGCTGCTGGTGGCCCTGTCCACCATTTTCGGCTGGACGGCCTTGGTGGGCGTGGTGCGGGCCGAATTCCTGCGGGCACGCAACTTCGAATATGTCCGCGCCGCCAAGGCGCTTGGCGTGCGCGACCGGGTCATCATGTTCCGCCATGTCCTGCCCAATGCCATGGTCGCCACGCTGACCATGCTGCCCTTCATCGTCACCGGCGCCATCGGCTCGCTGGCCGCGCTGGACTTCCTGGGCTTCGGCCTGCCGTCCTCGTCGCCCTCGCTTGGCGAACTGACAATGCAGGCCAAACAGAACCTGCAGGCGCCCTGGCTGGCCTTCACTGCCTTCTTCACCTTCGCGATCATGCTGTCGCTTCTGGTGTTCATCTTCGAGGGCGTGCGCGATGCCTTCGATCCCAGAAAGACCTTTGCATGAGTGAGACCGTCCTTGACGTCCGCGACCTGAAGGTCGCCTTCCGGCAGGAAGGCCGGGTAATGCAGGCAGTGAAGGGGGTAAGCTTCACCGTGGGCCGGGGCGAGACGGTGGCCCTGGTGGGCGAAAGCGGATCGGGCAAGTCGGTGACGGCGCTGTCCACCGTGGCGCTCTTGCCTGATGCGGCAGTGCTTTCGGGATCGGTCCGCTATCGCGGGACCGAGATGGTTGGCGCGCCCGAGGACATGCTGCGCCGCGTGCGCGGCAACGACATCAGCTTCATCTTTCAGGAGCCGATGACGAGCCTCAACCCGCTGCACACGATCGAGAAGCAGATCGCGGAAAGCCTGAAACTGCACCAGGGCCTGACCGGCCCGGCGGCGCGGGCGCGGATCATCGAGCTGTTGCAGAAGGTCGGCATCCGCGAGGCGGAAAGCCGACTGTCGGCCTATCCGCACCAGCTTTCGGGTGGGCAGCGTCAGCGCATCATGATCGCCATGGCGCTGGCCAACGGGCCCGAGCTTCTGATCGCCGACGAGCCGACCACCGCGCTGGACGTGACGATCCAGGCGCAGATCCTGGACTTGCTGGCCGACCTGAAGGCGCGGGAAGGCCTGAGCCTCCTGTTCATCACCCACGACCTGGGCATCGTGCGGCGCATCGCCGACCGGGTCTGCGTGATGCAGGGCGGCGAGATCGTTGAGCAGGGGCCGGCGGCAGAGATCTTTGCCAACCCGCAGCATCCCTACACGCGCAAGCTTCTGGCGGCCGAGCCGAAGGGTGGGCCTGCGCCCGTACCCGAAGGCGCCCCCGAAGTGGTGCGCACGGATGCGTTGCGCGTCTGGTTCCCGATCACTGCGGGCTTCCTGCGCCGGACCGTGGGCCACGTGAAGGCGGTGAACGACGCCACGGTCTCGGTTCGTTCCGGGGAGACCCTCGGGATCGTGGGCGAGAGCGGATCGGGCAAGACGACGCTGGCGCTGGCGCTGATGCGACTGATCCCCTTCACCGGCAAGGCGGTGTTCCTGGGCAAGCCGCTGGAGAGCCTGCATGGCGCTGAGTTACGGCATCTGCGGCGCGACATGCAGATCGTGTTCCAGGACCCGTTCGGCAGCCTGTCGCCCCGCATGACCGCCGAGGAGATCATCGCCGAGGGTCTGGGGGTGCACGGGGTCGATCCAGGGCGCGACCGCCGCGAGATGGTGGCTGACATCATGACCGAGGTGGGTCTGGACCCGGCGATGATGGCGCGCTACCCGCACGAATTCTCTGGCGGACAGCGCCAGCGCATCGCCATCGCCCGGGCAATGATCCTGCGTCCGAAGCTTGTGGTGCTTGACGAACCCACCTCGGCGCTGGACATGACGGTGCAGGTGCAGATCGTGGACCTGTTGCGCGACTTGCAAGCCCGGCACGGGCTGGCCTACATTTTCATCAGCCACGACCTTCGCGTGGTGAAGGCATTGTCGCACAAGGTGATTGTCATGAAGTCGGGTGACGTGGTCGAGGCGGGCTCAAGTGCAGAGATCTTCGCGCAGCCCAGGACGGACTACACCAAGGAACTGATGCGCGCGGCTTTCGCGGGCGAGGCGGTTCCGGCGTGAAGCTCCTGTTCGTCCACCAGAACTTCCCGGGGCAGTTCCTTCATCTGGCGCCCGAGATGGTGCGGCGCGGCCATGATGTGCTGGCCTTCACCGATGCGGCGAACCAGCGCCAGAGCCCGATCAAGACGCTGCGCTACAAGCACGAGGTGATCCAGCCCGACCCGCAGGCCACTCGACTGGGGCGCAACTATACGCTGATGAGCGACCGGGGCGTGACCGTGGCCAGGGCGGCAATGCAGCTGCGCGAGACGCAGGGCTATGTGCCAGACGTGATCTTCGGCCATTCGGGCTGGGGCGAGACGCTGTTCCTGAAGGAGGTCTGGCCCGAGGCGAAGCTGATCGTATATGCCGAGTTCTACTACAAGGGGCGGGGTGCCGATGTGGGGTTCGACCCCGAGTTCAACCCGCCCACCTTCGACCAGGTGATGATCGCGCAGGGGCGCACGGCCTATCTGGGGCAGGCGATGCTTCATGCCGATGCGGGGCTGTCGCCGACCGAGTGGCAGGCCTCGACCTATCCGCCGCTTCTGCGCCAGAATATCAAGGTGATCTTCGACGGGGTGGATTCCTCGGTCATGACGCCCAATCCGGATGCCCAGGTCGCCATGCCGAACGGGCAGGTGTTGCGGGCGGGGGACGAGGTGCTGACCTTTGTGAACCGCAACCTGGAGCCCTATCGCGGCTACCATGTCTTCATGCGGGCGCTGCCCGAGGTGATGGCGGCACGGCCGGATGTCCAGGTGGCGATCGTCGGCGGGGACGAGGTGAGCTATG
This sequence comes from Neotabrizicola shimadae, assembly GCF_019623905.1. Classification (NCBI taxonomy): domain Bacteria; kingdom Pseudomonadati; phylum Pseudomonadota; class Alphaproteobacteria; order Rhodobacterales; family Paracoccaceae; genus Neotabrizicola; species Neotabrizicola shimadae. The sequence goes on from NZ_CP069370.1 coordinate 561,059, forward strand.
GGGCGGCGCCGAAGGGCGGGAAGGGATGGAAGGACATCTTCCTGAACGAGGTGAAGGACCGGCTGGACCTGAACCGCGTACACTTCCTGGGCAAGGTGCCCTATCAGACCTTCACCGCGCTGATGCAGGTGAGCCGGGCCCATGCCTATCTGACCTATCCCTTCGTGCTGTCCTGGTCGATGCTGGAGAGCCTGTCGGCGGGGGCGGTGGTCGTGGCCTCTGATACGGCGCCGGTGCGGGAGGTGATCCGCGACGGTGTCAACGGGCGGCTCGTGGATTTCTTCGACGTGAAGGGCTGGTCGGCGGCGCTTATCGATGTGCTGGCCAAGCCGGGGGCGCATGAGAAGATGCGGATCGCGGCGCGGCGGACGGTGCTGGACCGCTATGACCTGAAGACCATCTGCCTGCCGCAGATGGTGGACTATGTCGAGAGCTTTGCGCCGGGTTGAGGGCGTCCGAGCTCGGACGCCTTTCCATATTAAATGATATCAATGGCTTGCGCGCGCGAATTTACTTGGACTTAACACTTGTCCGCGCGAGCACCTTGTCGAGCCGATCCAGGAAGAAGGCGAGGTTGTCCAGGCTGAAGGGCAGGGGCGGCCTGATCTTCAGCACATTGGCGCGCGGGCCGGTGGCGGAGATCAGCACGCCTTCCTCGCGCAGGTCGTTGACGATGCGGGCGGCCTCGGCGGCCTCGGCGGCCATGGGATCACCGTTCGCGACGATTTCCTGCCCGACGAAAAGCCCGGCGCCGCGGGTGGGGCCAAGCGCGGCATGGCGGGTGGCAAGGTCGGCGAGGCCCGCGCGGAAGGCGGCGCCCACGGTCGCGGCGTTCTGCTGCAAGCCTTCGTCGCGGATCACGTCCAGCACGGCCATGGCGGTGGCAGCGGCCACGGCATTGCCGCCGAAGGTGTTGAAATAGCGCGCCTTCGCGCCGAAATCGGCGATGACCTCGGGGCGCAGCACCAGCCCAGCAACGGGATAGCCGTTGCCCATGGGCTTGCCGAGCGAGACCATGTCGGGGACGATCCGGTGCCGCTGGAAGCCCCACATGTGGCTGCCGGTGCGGCCGAAGCCCGGCTGCACCTCGTCGGCGATGAAGAGGCCGCCGGCCTTGCGGATGGCCTCCACCGCAGGCGCAAGGAAGCCGGGCGGATCGGCAAAGACACCATCGGAGGAAAAGACCGTGTCCACGATCAGCACGGCGGGCTTGACGCCGTGGCGCGTGAGGTCGTCGATGGCGGCCTGCACGCCGGCGGCGAAGGCAGTGCCCAGATCGCCCGGCAGGCGCAGGGGATCGGGGGCGGGGACGGTGCGGACATGTTCGCCAAGAGGCACGCCTTCGCCCAGAGAGGGCGAGAAACCGGAAACGGCCTGCGTGACGCCGTGATAGGCGGTTTCCGTGACGATGATCCCGGTGCCGCCGGTGGCGGCGCGGGCGATGCGGAGGGCCAGATCATTCGCCTCGGACCCGGTGCAGGTGAACATGACGTGGCCAAGCTCGGCCGGAAAGGTTGCCAGCAGCGCCTCGGCATAGTCGAGCACGGTTTCGTGCAGATAGCGGGTGTGGCTGGCGAAGGTGGCGGCCTGTGCGGCAGTCGCCGCGACCACACGGGGGTGGCAATGGCCGACCGATGCCACGTTGTTGTAGCAGTCGAGATAGGCGCGGCCTTGCGGGTCGTAGAGCCAGACGCCTTCGCCCCGGACGAGATGGACCGGGTGCTTGTAGAACAGCCGGTAGGCGGGCCCGAGTGTCTTGGCCCGGCGTTCCACCAGTCGGCTCTCGTTCTCGGTCAGCCCGCCCTGACCGGGCACGAAGGCGTTGATCATGCTGCCGTCGTTCTTCATCTCAGGTCCTTCCGCAGGCGCGGGCTATGGTTTCGGTCAGGGCCTCGGGCGGGACGGCGGCGAGGGCGGCAAGCCCGGCCTGCGCCGAGGGGACATTGCGCAGGATGTAGGGCGCGTTGTCGGGGTAGAGGCTGGCCCGCCAGGAGGCGATGGCGAGGGTGGTAAGCATCCGCGCCTGCGTGAGATCGGCGACGAGCGAAAGCTCGGTGTCGGTCAGTGGAAGCTCCGTGTCATAGGCGGCGGTGAAGGCGGCGAGGCTGGCGGCGGCATCAGCCGGGTCCAACTGGTAGCTGGCGGCGACGCCCAGATCGCAGACCAGCGGGGTTTCCACCATGTCGCCGAAGTCGAGGATGCCGCTGATGATGGCGGGATCGGCGGGGTCCACCAGAACGTTGTGCGGGTTCAGATCGTTGTGGACCACCTGCCAGCGGCAGTCCTTCAGCCGGGGGGCGACATGGGCCACGAACCTTTCGAGCGTGGCGGTGGCCAGCGATCGCAGGTCCGCATCGGCGATTTGCGGCAGCAGGGGCGCCAGGTCGGCGGCATGGCGGATGTCCCATTGCAGGCGGTGGCCGGCAGCGGGATGGGCAAAGCCCTGCAAGCCCTTTGTCAGCCGTGCCGCCATCTGCCCCATCGCGATGCGTTGCGCAGGCGGGTGGGGCGCGGCATGCATGGGCTGGCCCTGAAGATAGGTCAGGGCGCGCAGCATCTCGCCCCCCGGCAGGATCACTTCCGTAGCGCCAGTGACGGTGCGGCGGAGGCGGGGCACGGGCAGGTCGGGCGCCGTGGAGTGAAGGTGCAGGAGCGCCTCGGTCTGGAAGCGCGTGACCTCGTGCGGTTCCTGGGCATTGGCGATCTTGACCACATGGGCGCCCTCGGGCCCCTCGATGCGGAAGTTCAGGTCGCGTTCCGAGGTGAGGCGGGTCAGGGTGCCGAAAAGGCCGAAATGTTCGGCGGCGAGCCTGGCCGCGGCGCTGGCCGTGATCTGCGGCGGGGCGGTGGTCAGGCTGGAATTGGTCTGGGTCATGCTGCGGCCTGGACGGGACTTGCCGCAGCATAGGCGAGCCGGGAGCGGGCCGAAAGGGTTTGATCAAAACCCCTTCGGACCGTGGGCAGGCGCCCTAGTGATCGGCCACCGAGGCGGCTTCCTTCAGGTCTTCGGCGGTGCCGGTGGTGCCGTTGAAGAAGGCGTTCAGGGCAACGGCCGAGATGGTGGCCAGAAGGATGCCCGATTCGATCAGCGGGTGGATGCCATGCGGCATCCATTGCTTGAAGTTGGGCGCGATCAGCGGGATCATCCCGAAGCCGAGCGAGACCGCCACGACAAACAGGTTGTTGCGGCTGGTCTTGAAATCCACCGCCGCCAGGATGCGGATGCCGGTAGCGGCGACCATGCCGAACATGACAAGCCCCGCGCCGCCCAGGACGGCGGTGGGCAGCGCCTCGACCAGGGCGCCCATCTTCGGGACGAGGCCGAGGACGATGAGGATGAGCCCGCCGGCCACGCAGACGAAGCGCGACCGGATGCCGGTGACACCGACGAGGCCCACGTTCTGGCTGAACGAGGTGTAGGGGAAGGTATTGAAGATGCCGCCGATCAGCGTTCCGAGGCCATCGGTGCGCAGGCCGGCGGACAGGACGGGCTGGGTGATCTTGCGGCCCGTCATGTCGCCCAGGGCCAGGAACATGCCGGTGGATTCGATCATCACCACGATCATCACCAGGGTCATGGTGAGGATCATCACCGGATCGAAGATCGGCATCCCGAAGTGGAAGGGGGTGATGAGGCCGAACCAGGCGGCCTCGCCCACCTTGGCAAAGCTCATCTGGCCCAGAAGCGTGGCCAAGAGGCCGCCGATCACGATGCCAAGGAGCACCGAGATGTTGGCGAGGAAGCCCTTTCCGAAGCGGGCGATGAGAAGGACGGCTGCCAGCACCACGGCGGAAAGCGCGATGTTGCCGGGCGTGGCATAGGCGGGGTTGGGGACCGAGGGCGCGAGGGCGAGCTTTTCCGGCACAGCCGCGCCGCCGGCGGCGGCGGCCTCTTGCAGGGCCTTGAGCCAGTCGGCCTGGGCGGGATCGACCAGCATCGGCGCGGTGGGGCCGACGGGGTTGCCGAAGATCCAGTTGATGCCGATGCGCATGAGCGTGACGCCGATCACCAGGATGATGGTGCCGGTGACGACGGGCGGGAAGAAGCGCAGCATCCGGCTTACCAGGGGCGCGATGAGCATGGCGATGATGCCGGCGCCGATGATGGCGCCGAAGATCAGCCGCGCGCCGTCCGGGCCGGGGTTCGCTCCGGCGATGGCCAGCATCGGGCCGACCGAGGCGAAGGTGACGCCCATCATCACCGGCAGCTTGACGCCGAACCACTGGGTCATCCCGAGCGACTGGATCAGCGTGACGATGCCGCAGGCGAAGAGGTCGGCCGAGATGAGGAAGGCCACGTCGGCCGGCTCCAGCTTCAGCGCGCGGCCGACGATCAGGGGCACGGCGATGGCGCCGGCATACATCACCAGAACATGTTGAAGCCCCAGCACGAAGAGCCGGGGCGGCGGGAGGACCTCGTCCACCGGATGCGTCTTGTCGGTCATCTGTCCCTTCCTTGTTGTGTCGGGGACGATTGCGGCCTCCCCTTGAGCCGGCCTTGCCTCAGGCGGTGACCCGCCAGGGTTCGGCGAAGCGGTGCTCTTCGAGGTTCGCGCCGTCGCCGATGCGATCCACGACAGCGAAGAGGCCGGGGGCGTGCAAGGGCGTGAGCACGCCGTGCCAGGTGCCGCGCGCGAGATTGATGCCCTGCGCGCCATTGGTGACGAAGGCGCGGGGGATTGCCTCAGGGTTGAGCGCCACGATGACGAGGAAGGGGGACTGCGTCATGGGCAGGAAGGCCTGGGTGCCTTCGGGGTGGCGTTCGATCAGGTCGAAGTCGTAGGGCAACGCGCGGGGTTCGGCGTCGAAGACCGAGATGCCGGCGCGGCCGGTGCCGAAATCCAGCCGGGCGCGGTCGTGGTGGCGGCGGCAGAGGCCGGCGTTGATGAGGCGGAAGTCGCCGGTCGCCTCCAGCACCTCGCCGAACAGGGCGAAGGCTTCGGCGGTCAGGGGTTCGGGGTGGATGATCCTCATCCTTGGCCCCTAGCCGCGTGCCGGGCCGAAGGCACCGGGGCCGCGGAGTTTGGCGTGGCGGTTGACGTCCTTGTAGAGGAGATAGCGGAAGGGGCCGGGGCCGCCGGCATAGCAGGCCTGCGGGCAATAGGCGCGCAGCCACATGAAATCGCCGGCCTCGACCTCGACCCAGTCGCGGTTCAGCCGGTAGACCGCCTTGCCTTCCAGCACATAGAGCCCGTGTTCCATGACATGGGTTTCCTCGAACGGGATCAGGCCGCCGGGCTGGAAGGTGACGATGTTCACATGCATGTCGTGGCGCAGGTCGAAGGGATCGACGAAGCGGGTGGTGGCCCAGGCACCCTTGGTCCCCGGCATGGCGGCGGGGGAGCGGTGCTGTTCGTTGGTGACGAAAGCCTCGGGCAGGGGCAGGCCGGGGGCGGGCTCGTATAGCTTGCGGATCCAGTGCAGTTTCGCGGGGGCGGCACCGGGGTTCCACAATGTCCATTTCGCGCCGGGCGGCAGATAGGCGTAGCCGCCGGGGGCGAGGTCGTGGTGCTGGTCGCCGATGGTGAGGCGGGGGCGGCCTTCGGTGACGAAGAGCACGCCTTCGGCGCCCGATTCGGGTTCGGGATAATCCGAGCCGCCCTGGGGGTCGATGGTCAGGATGTATTGCGAGAAGGTCTCGGAGAAGCCCGACAGCGGGCGGGCGATGACCCAGAAGCGCGTCTTGTCCCAGCCGGGCATGAGGCTGGTGACGATGTCGGACATGACGCCGCGCGGGATCACGGCGTAGGCTTCGGTAAACACGGCGCGGCCGGTGTGCAGCGCGGTCTGGGGCGGAAGGCCGTCGGCGGGGACGGCATAGCTGGTCATGGCAGGATGTCCTTCAGGCGCAGTTCGGCGATGCGTTCGACCTGCGCGCAGGCGGTGGCGAATTCGGTGGCGCTGTCGTTGGCGATGCGGGTGTGGAAGGCCGCGAGGATGCTGTCCTTCGTGTTGTCGCGCACCGCGATGATGAAGGGGAAGCCGTGGCGGGAGACGTATTCGGCGTTGAGCCGCTGGAACGCCGCGCGCTCGTCGTCGGTCAGCGCGTCCAGCGCGGCGCTGGCCTGTTCGCGCGTGCTTTCCGGGGTCAGCCGTTTCGCCGCTGCGAGCTTGCCGGCGAGGTCGGGGTGGGCCTTCAGAACGGCAAGCCGCTCTTCGGGCGTGGCAGAGCGGAACATGCGGGCCAGGGCGTTGTGCAGGCCGCCGGCGGAATCATGGACGGGGCCAAGTCCCAGCGCATGGGCGCGTTCGGCGATCCATGGGGAATGTTCGAAGATGCCGCCGAAGCGTTCCACGAAGCGGGCCTGCGTCATCTGGCTGGGCCGTTCGATGCGGCGGTGCGGATGGTGGGCCTTCCAGTGCGCGGCGATCTGGCCACGGGTGGCGAACCAGACGCCGCCCTTGGCCTGCGCGTAATCGAGGAAGCGGATCAGGCCGGCGATCTTGCCGGGCCGCCCGATCAGTCGGCAGTGCAGGCCGATGGAAAACATCTTTGCCCGCCCCGCCGCACCTTCGGCATGGAGCACGTCGAGGCTGTCCTTGAGGTAGGTGAAGAACTGCTCGCCCTCGATGTAGCCCGGCGCGGTGGCGAAGCGCATGTCATTGGCTTCGAGCGTGTAGGGAATCACCAGCTGGTCTCGGTCGCCCGCTTCCATCCAGTACGGCAGGTCGTCGTCATAGGTGTCGGAGATCCAGTCGAACTGGCCGGTCTCGGCCGTGAGCCGCACGGTGTTCATGGAGCAGCGGCCGGTGTACCAGCCTTTCGGCGGGGCGCCCACGACTTCGGTGTGAAGCCGGATCGCCTCGGCGATCTGGGCACGCTCGACGTCTTCGGGCATGTCGCGGTGATCGACCCATTTCAGGCCGTGGCTTGCTATCTCCCATCCGGCCGCCTTCATCGCCGCCACCTGTTCGGGCGCCCGGGCGAGGGCTGTGGCGACGCCGTAGATGGTGACGGGCAGGTCACGCCCGGTGAACAGGCGGTGCAGGCGCCAGAATCCGGCGCGGGCGCCGTAATCGTAGATCGATTCCATGTTCCAGTGCCGCATGCCCGGCCAGGGCGCTGCGCCGGCGATGTCCGACAGGAACGCCTCGGACTGGGCGTCACCGTGCAGGAGGTTGTTCTCTCCGCCCTCTTCGTAATTCAGCACCAGGCTGACGGCCACCCTGGCGCCGCCGGGCCAGGCCGCATCGGGCGGGTTGGGGCCGTAGCCACGGAAATCGCGGGGGTAGCGGTTCATGGGCTTCTCCGTCGTCCTGCCCTTCCTTCTAGGTCCGCGATCTGGCAGGGTTTATCAAGAAATTCCGGAAGCACCTTCCGCAGTGGCCCCCGGTCGCGAAAAGGTGCAGTCCGGGGCAGGATTGCAGCTTGTTTGGCCGGTTCGAAGGGGACTCGATATGGCAGATGGACGATTGACCACGCATGTGCTGGATACGGCACTTGGCCGGCCGGCGGCGGGGTTGAAGATCACCCTGTACCGGCTGGGGGCCGGCGCGCCGGTGAAGCTGGCCGAGGCGGTGACGAACACGGACGGCCGCACCAATGTGCCGATGCTGGCCGGGCCGGCCGTGCAGCCGGGGGTTTATGAGCTGGTGTTCCGGGCGGGCGACTATCTGCGCGAGACCGGGCAGATCGAGCCGGGCGTGGGCTTTCTGGACGAAGTGCCGATCCGGTTCGGCGTGCGTGAGACAGGGCAGCACTATCATGTGCCGCTGCTTCTGTCGCCCTTTGCCTATTCGACCTATCGCGGCAGTTGAGACGGGGCCGGCGTCATGCGCTGCGTCGGGCGAGCCAGTCCGTCCAGGCGCCGCGCGAGCCGTGGAAGGCGTTGATGTCCACTTTGCCACCGATGCCGGGCACAAGCCCGGTGCCGGTGTATTGCCAGAAGGTCCAGTGGTGGCCGTCGTAGGTTTCGGCCGGATGGGCGGCGGTGGAGCGCAGCCAGAAGTCGCCTGCGCCGCGCACATTCCACATCTGGTTGTCGTTCCAGAACTCGACCGGGACATAGAGGATGGGGGCCTGGCCATAGTGGCGACCGACGATCGCCAGGAAGGTCTCGGCCTCGGCGCGCACCTGTTCGGCGGGGGGGCGGATGGTGCAGGTGGGCGAGAACGGGGTCCACTCCATGTCGAGCACGGGGGGCAGGGCGCCCGGCGTGCGCGGCACGTTGCGGATGAACCAGCGCGCCTGTTCGTTGGCAGGACGGCAGTGGTAGAAGAAGTGATAGGCCCCGCGCGGCACGCCTGCGCGGCCGGCGCCCTGCCAATGGCTGTCGAACAGGTCGTCCACGCGGTCGCCGCCCTCTGTCGCCTTGATGAACGCAAAGCTCACGCCGCTGTCGCGCGCCGTGGACCAGTCGATCTGGCCCTGGAACTTTGACACGTCGATGCCGTGGACGGGGTGGCCGTCAGGGCCGCGACCTTCCCATGACACCGGGTCGGCGTCGCCGAAATCGGGCCGGTTGACCACGGGGTTGCCGTGCAGGCCCGAGGTGCTGGCACGGGTGCGACCCCGACCGCCGCAGGCGGCGAGGGCGGCGAAGCCCGAGAGGGCAAGGAAATGACGGCGCTGCATGAGGGGATTCCAGGATTTGCCCCACTATGCCAAGGCGAGGGCTGTCTTGACCATCCCCCTGCACGCGAAGCTGCGCGGCGATTGGCCTAGTCGAGGCGCCCTGTCACCTTGGCCAGCCACCAGCGCGTGCCGACGAGAAGAAAGCGCCAGTCCGACAGGAACTCTGGCGGCTTGCCTTCGATTGCGTGGCCGATGAATTGCAGCGCCCAGCCAAGCAGGAACAGGCCCGCCGCCAGAGGCCAGAGGCCGGTGACGAAGGGCGAGAGCAGCGCCAGCAGCAGCGAGAGCACGATCATCGGGATGCCGAAGCTGTGCGTCAGCTGGTTCCAGCGGTTCTGGTGGCTTTGCGAATACTGTCGGATCCAGTCTTCCCAGGACCGTCCTGCAAACATCGGATTCTCCCCCCTCGCCCGGCTCCCGACAGGCCAAGTCTAGGGGCAGCGGCGACGATGCGGCAACGCAGAATGGTGCACGCCCTGGGTGCGGGACGCGGCGTCACTTGGCGGGGCGGCGCTCAGGCCGCGGCGTCCAGCTCGTCCCAGCAGGCGAGTGCGTGGGCGGCATACATGAGCGAGGGGCCGCCGCCCATCTGCACCGCCATGGCGAGCACGGCGCCCAGTTCCTCGCGCGTGGCGCCGGCCTTGCGCAGCGCCTCGACATGGAAGTTCACGCAAGGATCGCAATGTTGCGCGATGGCGATGCCGAGGGCCACATATTCGATTTCCTTGGGGCCGAGCGGCTGGCCGTCCTTGGCGGCCTTGGACAGGTCGGCGAAGGCGGCGGCGGTCTGGGGGATGAGCTTGTTCATCACCCTCAGCTCGCTGCGCATGGATGTGATCTTGTCGCGGTAGGTCATGGTCGGCTCCTGTTCGGGATGCGTCCCCATGCCATGCGAAGGCGGGCGCCGGCCTTGACCCATGTCAATTGCATTCAAGGGATGGAATGTAACGCCGCGTCAGAGGAAGCGCGCGGGGGACAGCGCGGCCACCGTGGCGGCGGGCAGTTCGCTGGGGCGGCCGGCGACAAGGTCGGCGGCAAGCCGGCTGGCGGCGGGGCTGGACTGGAAGCCGTAGCCGCCCTGGCCGCCGATCCAGACGAAGGAGGGGTCGCGCGGGTCGCGCCCGATCACCAGCGAGCGGTCGGGCGAGAAGGTGCGAAGGCCCGCCCAGTTGGAGATCATCCGCGTGACGGGTTCGGTCACGATTTCCTCATAGCGGGCCAGGCCTTCGGCCAGGACCATGTCGTCGGCCCAGGCGTCGTGCGGGTCCATCGGGTCTTCCTCTGCGGGCGAGACGATGAGTGCGCCAGCGTCGGGCTTGGCGTACCAGGTTTCGCCGACGCCGTGCATCATGGGCCAGCGGCTGACATCGTGGCCGCCGGGGGCGGGGATGCGCGCCATCGACCGGCGCATGGGCTGGAAGCCCAGGGGACCAACGCCGGCCATGCGGGCGATGACGTCCACCCAGGCGCCGGCGGCATTCACCAGCGTGCCGGCGGTGAAGCTGCCGGCTGCGGTATCCACGCGCCAACCGGCGCCGTCGCGGGCGATGGCGCTGACGCGGGCCGAGGTGAGGATGCGGGCGCCGCGGGCGCGTGCCTCGCGCGCGAAGCCCTGCAGGAGGAGGTCTGTGTCGATGTCCCAGCCGTGATCGGCATGGGCGGCATGGGCGAGGACATCCATGTTCAGCACCGGCACCATGGCAAGCGCGCGGTCCAGCGGGATCTCGGCCAGTTCCATCGCCTCGGCATCGTGGCGGAACGCCTCGGTCTCGCCGTGCTTGGCCAGGAACAGAAGGCCGCGCGGGGACAGGAGACCCTCGCCCGCACGGAAGAAATCGCCGGAGGCCATGGACAGTTCGACCACCGGTTTGGCGCCGTAGTTCGGCTCGTACATCGCGGCCGACCGGCCCGAGGCGTGGTGGGCGAGGTGATCCTCGGCCTCGACCAGGAGGACCGAGCCCAGTTCCGACAGCCGTGCTGCTGCCGAGACGCCGGCAATGCCGCCGCCCACGATGAGGAAATCCGCGTCCAACCCTGCCTCCAAGCCAGAAGGGCAGGACCGGCCTGCCTCATTATCTGTCTTCAACTATCCTCGGGTAGACGCCGGATGCAATCCGGCGCGGGGGCAGGTGCCCCGATCCGACGGCTGGGCCGGGTGCATCAGCCGGTTGTTGTTTCCTTCAGCTTGTCGATGCCAAGCGACTTGAGCGCCAGGCTTTCATAGAAGGGTTCGGACTGGCCCTTCCTGATCTTGCGGATGAAGTACTTCTCGAAGCCGATCTTGGCCAGATGCACCCATTTGCCGGACGACGACCAGTTCACGTTGCGCGGCGGGATCTGTGGCTGCGCCACGAAGGCGATGCCGCTGTCGCCGAAATCGGCCAGGCAGACCGCGTTCCACGTGCCGACCTGATCGGGCTCGCGCCCGCGCAGGATGTTGCCGATGTTGTGCGCCGTGGCAGTGACCATCGATTCGATCATGAAGCCCGTCTTGGGCACGCCGCAGGGCACCGGGGTCGGTCCCATCGGCGGGATCGCGACGCAGACGCCGACGGCAAAGATGTTGCGATACTTCGGGTTCTGCTGGTGCTTGTCCACGATGGTGAAGCCGCGCGGGTTGGAGAGGCCCTCGATGCCGGAGACCGCCTTGATGCCCCGGAAGGCCGGCAGCATCATCGAGAAGGCGAAGGGCAGTTCCTTTTCTGACTTCACGCTGCCGTCCTCGGCGATTTCCTGGACATGCATCTTGCCGTCTTCGACCTTCGTGACCTTCGTCGAGGTCATCCACTTGATGTGCTTGGCACGCATCTCGGATTCCAAGAGGCCCTTGGTGTCGCCCACGCCATCTAGGCCCAGGTGGCCGACATAGGGTTCGGCGGTGACAAAGGTCATGGGCACCTTGTCGCGGACCTTGGCCCGGCGCAGGGCGGTTTCCAGGATGAAGGTGAATTCATAGGCGGGACCGAAGCAACTGGCGCCCTGGGCTGCGCCGATGATGACCGGGCCGGGCTTCTTGAGAAGCTGCTCGAAGGCGTCCTTGGCCTTCAGCGCGTGGTCGATGTGGCAGACGGACTGGGTATGTCCGCCATGGGGACCGAAGCCTTCGATTTCGTCGAAGGCGAGTTCCGGTCCGGTGGCGATGATGAGATAATCGTAGCTGACCGAGCTTCCATCCACCAGTTCGATGCGGTTCTCGTCCGGGTGCAGTTTCTGGGCGGCCACGGGTTTGAAGTCGATGCCCTTCTTCCGCATGGTGGGGGCAAGGTCGATCGAGATGTCGTCGCGGTCGCGCCAGCCCACCGCCACCCAGGGGTTGGACGGTACGAAGTGATAGACCGGGTCCTTGGTGACCACGGTGATCGTGTCTTCCTTCCGAAGCTGGTCCTTCATCTCGTAGGCCATGATGGCCCCGCCGAGACCGGCCCCAAGTACAACCACATGCGCCATGTCTTCCTCCCAGACAGTCCCTCTGGAAGATAATATACATATGTATTCGTGAATGTGTTAGGTGTATTTTCCTGCCGCGACATTCCGCCCCCGGAAAGCAGAAGGGCCCGCGCACGGCGCGGGCCCTTCCATCAGGCAAATGCCTGGGATCACTTGGGGATATCGCCCTGGATGCCCTCGACGTAGAAGGCCATGCCGAGAAGGTCGCCATCCGGCGCGGTCTGGCCTTCGGCCAGCCAGGGCGAGCCGTCCTGCTTGTTGATCGGGCCGGTGAACGGGTGGTAGGTGCCCGCGGCGATGGCGTCGCGCATCGCCTCGGCCTCGGCCTTCACGTCAGCCGGGACGGCATCGGTGATCTCGCCGATCAGCACTTCGCCGCCGGCGATGCCTTCCCAGGCATCGGCCTGGGCATAGCTGCCGTCCAGAAGGGCGCCCACACGCTTCACATAGTAGGGACCCCAGTTGTCGATGATCGACGAGACGCGGGGGGAGGGCTTGTACTCGGCCATGTCGGAGGCCTGGCCAAAGCCGACGACGGCACCGTTCGTCTTTGCGGCCTCGGCCAGCGGCGCGGTCGAGTCAGTGTGGCTGGCGATGACGTCCACGCCCGCGTCGATGAGGGCCTTGGCCGAGTCTGCCTCTTTCGCAGGGTCGAACCAGGTGTAGGCCCAGACCACGGTAAGCTCGACGTTGGGGTTCACCTTCTTGGCGTGCAGGTAGTAGGAGTTGATCCCCATGATGACTTCGGGGATCGGGAAAGACCCGATGTAGCCGATCTTGTTCGACTTGGTCATGCGCCCGGCGATGGTGCCCTGCACCGCACGGCCCTCATAGAAGCGGGCATTGTAGGTCGAGACATTCGGATGCTCGCGCTTGAAGCCGGTGGCGTGTTCGAACATCACGTTCGGGAACTTGGCGGCGACGGCATTGGTCGCGTCCATGTAGCCGAACGAGGTGGTGAAGATGATGTTGCAGCCGCCAAGCGCCATCTGGGTCAGCACCCGTTCGGCATCGGCGCCTTCCGGCACATTTTCCTGCCAGGCGATTTCAACCTTGTCGCCATAGGCCTTCTGAAGTTCCAGGGCGCCCTGATGGTGCTGGAAGGTCCAGCCGCCGTCGCCGATGGGGCCGACATAGACGAAGCAGGCCTTCACCTTGTCCATTCCGGCGGCGAAGGCGCCGGTGGACAGGCCGAGGCTCAGGCCGAGCGCGGCGGTCGCCAGCAAAGTTCTGCGAAGCATAGCGGTATTTCTCCCCGTTGAGCGGGGGCATGGCGCCCCCGGTGTTTTGTCCCCGTCAGCGCGAGGCGTGAAAGTTCTGTCCCAGGGCGGCCGGCGCGTTCAGCGCAGAGCGGCCGCGGCCAGACGACATGATGACCAGCACCAGGATGGTGATCAAGTAGGGCGCCATCGACAAGTATTCGACCGGGATGGCCGAGCCCGCCGCCTGCAGCCGAAGCTGCAACACGCTGATGCCGCCGAAAAGATAGGCGCCGAGCAGGACGCGCCAGGGCTTCCAGCTGGCGAAGACCACGATGGCCAGCGCGATCCAGCCGGCACCGGCGGTGATGCCGTCCACCCATTGCGGCACGCGCACCAGGCTGACATAGGCGCCGCCCAGGCCCGCCATGGCGCCGCCGAACAGGATGCACAGGAACCGGATGCGCGCCACCTTGTAGCCAAGCGCATGGGCCGCATCGTGGCTTTCGCCCACGGCGCGGATGATGAGGCCGGTGCGGGTGAATTTCAGCACCCACCAGACGAGGGCGACCACGAGGATCGAGACATAGACCATCCAGTCATGGCCCAACAGGATGGGGCCGATCACCGGGATTTCGCCGAGCGGCCCGAAAAGGGCCGTGGTGGGCGGTGGCTTTATGCCGTTGTAGCCCTGGCCCAGCAGACTGGACAGGCCCAGGCCGAAAAGCGTGAGCGCAAGGCCGGTGGCGACCTGGTTGGCCAGGAAGCCAAGCGTCAGAAGCGCGAAGATCGTGGCCAGCGCCGCGCCGCCAAGCGCGCCGCCGACAAATCCCAGGACCGGGCTGCCGGTATTGACCGCTGCAATGAAGCCGCAGATCGCGCCCATGACCATCATGCCCTCGACGCCGAGGTTCAGGACGCCCGACTTCTCGACCACCAACTCGCCGATCGCCGCCAGCATGATCGGCACCGCGGCCACCATGAGGGAGGCGACCAGCGTGACGAGGTTGATGCCGCCCAGATCCATCACGCGATCTCCCGCAGGCCGAACCGCAGCCGGTAGTTGGTGAAGAGGTCCAGCGCCAGGAGGAAGAACAGAAGCATCCCCTGAAAGACCTGGATCGCCGCCGAGGGCAGGCCGAGGTTGGTGGAGGCCATCTCGCCGCCGACATAGGTCAGCGCCATCAGGATGCCCGCCAGCACGATGCCGAGGGGGTTCAGCCGGCCGAGGAAGGCCACGATGATCGCGGTGAAGCCGTAGCCCACGTTGAAATCGATGCTGATCTGGCCGGCCGGGCCCGTGACCTCGAACAGTCCGGCCAGCCCCGCCAGCGCGCCGGAAAGCCCCATGCAAAGGACCACGAGCCTTTGCGGGGCGACCCCGGCAAAGCGCGCGGCGCGCGGCGCCTGGCCCGAGAGGCGGATCTGGAAGCCGATGATGTGACGGCTGAGCAGCACCCAGGCCGCCACCGCCACGACGAAGGCGGCAACGCCGCCCCAGTGCAGGCCGGAGCCGGCGATGAGTTCGGGGTTGGCAGCGGCCGGAAAGCTGGAGAAGTTGCGGCTGCCCGGAAAGCCCATGCCCTCGGGGTTCTTGAGGAACCCGGTGGAGGCCTTGGCGAGGATGGTCTGCGCCACATAGACCAGCATCAGCGAGACGAGGATCTCGTTCGTATTGAAGCGGGTCTTGAGGATCGCGGGGATCATGGCCCAGGCCCATCCGCCCAGGGCGCCGGCCAGCACCATCACCGGGTAGATCAGCCGGTTTTCGGTGGGGAACACCGCCAGTCCCACGGCGGCGCCGACGATGGCGCCCATGATGTACTGGCCCTCGGCGCCGATGTTCCAGATGCCGGCGCGGAAGCCGAGCGACAGGCCGATGGCGATCAGGATCAGCGGCCCCGCCTTCACCAGAAGCTGGCCGCGCAGGTAGAAGGCGAATTCGCCGAACAGCGGGTCCCAAAAGATGGTCTTGATGACGGCGAAGGGGTTGACGCCCATCAGCGCGAAAAGAAGCCCGCCGAAGATCATGGTCAGGATCACCGCGACCACGGGCGTGCCGTACAGCCAGAAGCGCGACGGGATCGGGCGTTTCTCCAGTCTCAGCATGCCGTCGCTCCTGCGCCCCGGCCCTGCCGTGGACAAATTCGTTTGAACGAATTTGCAAATTCCTTCACAGGAATTTGCCGCTTGCTGGCGTCAGTGGCCATGGTGCGCCACCTCCATGCCATGAGCGCCGCCCATCATCAGGCCGATCTGGTCGATGGTCAGCCCCTCGACCGGGCGCGGTTTCGTCAGCCGGCCCGCGTTCAGGACGGCGAAGCTGTCGGCGATTTCCAGAAGCTCGTCCAGGTCCTGGCTGATCACAACCACGCCCGCGCCCTCGGCGGCGCGGTTCAGGATTGCCTGCCGGATCGCCGCCGCGGCGGCAGCATCGACACCCCAGGTCGGCTGGTTGATCACGATCACCTCGGGCGACTGGTCCAGCTCGCGCCCGATCAGAAACTTTTGCAGGTTGCCGCCCGACAGCGCGCGCGCCGCAACGAGGGGGCCGGGGGTGCGCACATCGTAGTCCTTGATCACCTGCTCGGCAAAGGCGCGCGCGCCCGCCCAGTCGATGAAGCCGTGCCGCGTCAGGTGCATGCGGATCGCGCCGGTCAGGAAGGCATTTTCCACAAGCGTCATGTCGGGGGCCGCGGCATGGCCATAGCGGTCTTCGGGGGCGGCCACCAGCCCGGCGCGGCGGCGGTCAGCGGGTCCAAGATCGCCCGCCGCATGGCCGTTGATGCGCACCTTGTCGGCTTCGGTCCGCACCTCACCCGACAGGGCCAGCAGCAGCTCGTCCTGCCCGTTGCCCGCCACCCCGGCGATGCCCAGCACCTCGCCCCGCGCCACGGTGAAACCCACCGACTTCAGCGAGGTGCCGAAAGGGATGGGGCTTTCCACCGAGAGGTCGGTGACGCCCAGCACGACCTCGCCCTTCTCGCCCGGCCGCCGTTCAGGCGGGTTCAGCGTGGCGCCCACCATCATCTCGGCCAGTTCGCGCGCGGTCTTTTCCTTTGGCGTGCAGGTGGCCACCACCTTGCCGCGCCGCAGGATCGTGGCGCCGTCGCAGAGCGAGCGGATCTCTTCCAGCTTGTGGCTGATGTAGAGGATCGCCGTGCCCTCGGCCGACAGCTGCCGCAGGGTGCGGAACAGGATCTCCACTTCCTGCGGTGTCAGCACCGAGGTTGGCTCGTCCATGATCAGGAGCTTTGGGTCCTGCAGCAGGCAGCGGATGATCTCGACCCGCTGACGCTCGCCCGCCGACAAGTCACCCACCATGCGGGATGGGTCCAAAGGCAGGCCGTATTCCTCGCTCACGGCGCGGATGCGGGCGGCCAGTTCGCGCATCGGCGGCGGGTTTTCCATGCCTAGCGCCACGTTCTCGGCTACGTTCAGTGCCTCGAACAGGCTGAAATGCTGGAACACCATGGCCACACCCGCGGCCCGGGCATCGCTTGGCCGGCCGGGGGCGAAATCGCGGCCATTGAACCGCATCTGGCCGGTATCGGGCTTCACGAGGCCGTAAATGATCTTGACCAGCGTGGACTTGCCGGCGCCATTCTCGCCCAGAAGCGCATGAACCTCGCCGGGCCGCACCGTGAAGCCCACGTTGTCGTTGGCAAGGACACCCGGATAGCGCTTGCTGATCCCGGACAGATCGAGGCAGGGGGGGGCGGAAGGGTTCTCCATCGGCGCTCCGTGGCTCAGCCGGCCTGACATCCGGTCGGAAAGTGATGAACGGGCGGCAGGCGCTTGCCTACGCGGCTGGCGGCTGAAGCACTTTCAGGAATTCGCGAAAGACGCGCACTCGGTCTGCATGGGCCGGTGCCGAGGCACCCCGTGCTGTCGCGTCCCGTCAATGCCCCCATCCCCGCAGCTGTGCTTGCTTGATTTTGTGGCAGGCTAGAACGGAAAGCGATCTTGTCACAAGCGATTCAGCGGGCGCACAAGGATAGGCGCGCGCGTGGTGCTTCGTTCCCGAGGCCGGGCGAAGGCGGTCGGCAGCGGGCGAATAAACCGGACGGAACGTGTATTTCCTGAGGAAATGCGCCTCCTGGTGCGGGATGTCGGACGTGCGGCCCACTTTTCGGTGCGGCCCGCGCGATGGGGCCGGGACAGGCCCGGCGCTCAGCGGACGGCCGACCTGCGGCGGGCGTGGACAGGCGTGCCCAATTTCCGTGCATCCTGTTGATCGCTTGGACCGGGAACAGACCGGCACTGAGCGGCCCTGCACCGGCGCTTGCGTCGCGGTCCGATTGCGTCACTCTGAGCGTGACGCATTCGAGGGAGGTGTGACATTGCCTGAACTTGACCACGTCGCCCTGCTGCGCCTTGCCATCGGGGAAAGCCGCAAGGCGCGCGAGGCGGGCAACCATCCCTTTGCCTGCATCCTCGTCGGGCCGGACGGCACGGTGTTGATGACCCAGCACAATGCCTTCATGCCCGACCATGACATGACCGGCCATGCCGAGCGGGTTCTGATGACGCGGGCCTCCACCTCGCTGCCGCACGAGTTGTTGAAGGAGTGCACCATCTATACCTCGGCCGAGCCCTGCGCGATGTGTGCGGGGGCGATCTACTGGACGGGGCTGAAGCGGGTGGTCTTCGGTCTGACCGAGAGGGCGTTGAAGGAGATCACCGGCAACCACCCCGAGAACCCGACGCTGGACCTGCCCTGCGAGGTGGTCTTTGCCGCCGGTCAGCGGAAGGTCGAGGTCATCGGCCCGATGCTGGAGGACGAGGCGGCTGCGGTGCACGAGGGGTTCTGGTCGGCGCCCTAGCCAGCTTCGGTCGCTGCCGCGTTGGCGGGGGCGGAGGAGAGGAACCGGGCGGCCACGCCGATGGCGATGGCCTGGGGGTGTTTCCCCAGGGCAGGGTCGCCGATCGGGCAGGTGATGCGGACGATGGTGTCGGGTGTATGGCCGAGGGCGGCGAGGCGGGAGCGGAAGCGGGCCCATTTGGTGGCCGATCCGATCAGGCCGCAGGCGGCGAAGCCGTGGGTCAGGAGGCGGTGGCAAAGCTCCAGGTCGAGGGCGTGGGAATAGGTCAGGATCAGGTGCTCGGCCGTGGCCGGGGCCTCTGCGACGGCCTCTGCCGGGTCGGGGAGAGCGAGGGGGGTGACGGTCTCCGGCAGGTCCGGGGGGAAGCGGTCGGGGGCCACGTCCACCCAGGTGATGCGGGTGCCGGGCAGGGGGGCGATGACCCCGACCAAGGCGCGGCCAACGTGGCCGGCGCCCCAGATCCAGAGGTCGCGTGTGGGTTCGGCCAGGGGTTCGATGAACCAGCCCTGCAGGAGCAGGGGGCCGGGGCGGGCGCCTTCTGCGCGGGCGCGGTCGAGGAGGCGGGCGACGGCAAGGGGCAGGGGGCGGCCGTCCACGGCGCGGGCGATGAGGCCGGACTGGGGGACGGGCAGGGTCGCGGGGTCGTGGACCTCGGTCAGGACCGTGACCGCCCCGCCGCAGCACTGGCCGAGGTTGGGGCCGAGGGCCTGGCGGTCGACGCGCCGGCCGCCTTGGGCCAGCAGGGCGCGGGCGCGGGTGGTGGCCTCCCATTCCAGGGCGCCGCCGCCGATGGTGCCCTCTTGCCCCCCGTCCCAGACCAGCATGGCGGCCCCGGTCTCGCGGGGGGAGGAGCCGTCGTGGGCGGCGATGACCACGCGGGCGACCCGGCCGTGCCGGGCCACGGCGCGGGTGAGGGCGGCGAGGTCAAACATGGGGGGCGTCCGAGCTCGGACGCTTGGGTGGATTAAGGAAAATCAATGGGTTGCGGGCGCGGTTTAACTTGGACTTAAGGATTGTCTGCGCGGGGATGGGGAACTGCCCCCCTCCCCTCGCCGCAAGGCAGTGCCTTGTGCCCCACAGGGGGGAGGGGAGGCGCAGGTGGGTTGACCGGAGTGCCTGGAGGGCTGGGTTGCCCGCGGCCATCGCCGCGGGCACAGGGGGACGGATGCCACAAGACCGCCCGTGCGCCCGGCGCACGGGCCGCGCCTGCCCGCCCCTTGGCAGGCGCGAAGACGCGCCCGCCCAGGCAGGCGCGCCCCGTGCTTCTAGCGCTCGGGGAAATCCGACAGCCCCTTGGCGATTTGCCGGCAAATCGCCAACGCGCCGGTCGGACGTCCACTGGACGTCCGCCTCGTCGGCGCGGGAAGCAGGATGCGGGGTGGAGGGTAGGATGGGCAGTATTGCCCATCCTACGGGAGAATCACACATTTCCCCGCACCCGCTGGATGGCCTGCAGCACCCGCTCTGCCGTCGCGGGAGCTTCCAGCGCGGGATAGACCGAACCGTCGCCGCAGGCGGCCACGGCATCGGACAGGGCGAGGAAGGCCGAGATGCCCAGCATGAAGGGCGGCTCGCCCACGGCCTTGGACTTGCCCACGGTATCTTCGCCATTCGGGCGGCCCCAGAGGGCCACGTTGAACACCGGAGGGCGGTCGGAGCAGGCGGGGATCTTGTAGGTGGAAGGCGCGTGCGTCATCAGCCTGCCCTTGCCGTCCCAGACCAGTTCCTCGGTCGTGAGCCAGCCTGCGCCCTGCACATAGGCGCCTTCGACCTGGCCGATGTCGATGGCCGGGTTCAGCGAGGTGCCGGTGTCGTGCAGCAGGTCGGCGCGCAGGATGCGGTTTTCGCCGGTCAGCGTATCCACCACCACCTCGGTCACCGCCGCGCCGTAGGCGAAGTAGAAAAAGGGGCGGCCCTGGCCCTTGATGCGGTCCCAGATGATCTTGGGCGTGGCGTAGAAGCCGGTGGACGAGAGCGAAATGCGCGCCTGATAGGTCCAGGCGGCGACGCGGGCGAAGTCGTAATCCTCGCCCGCCACGCGGACCATTCCGCTTTCGAAACGCACCGTCTCGGGCGGGACCTGGTGCTTTTCGGCGATGAAGGCGGCCATGCGGTCGCGGATGGTTTCGGCTGCGGCCTTGGCGGCCATGCCGTTCATGTCGGCCCCGGAAGAGGCGGCGGTGGCCGAGGTGTTGGGGACCTTGGCCGTATCGGTGGCGGTGATCTTCACCGCCGAGGCGTCCAGCCCGAAGACAGAGGCAGTGACCTGGGCGACCTTCTGGTTCAGGCCCTGGCCCATTTCGGTGCCGCCGTGGTTCAGGTGCACCGAGCCGTCCTGATAGACATGCACCAGCGCGCCGGCCTGGTTGAGCCAGGTGAGGGTGAAGGAGATGCCGAATTTCACCGGCGTCAGCGCGATGCCGCGCTTCAGGATCGGGGAGGTCTGGTTCCAGCGCGCGATGGCCGCCTTGCGGGCGGCGAAGTCCGAGGTCCGCTCCAGTTCGGCCACGAGGTCATGGGCGATGAAATCCTCGACCGGCATCCCGTAATGCGTGGTCTGCGGTCCGATCTCCTCGCGGTGGGGCGAATGGGGGCCGCCGTAGCGGTGGCCGGTGCCGGGGCCTGACGGGTCTTGCGCGCGGTAGAAATTGGCCTTGCGCACGGCGAGCGGGTCGCGCCCGGTGGCATGGGCGATGTGGTCGATGACGCGCTCGATCCCCACCATGCCCTGCGGCCCGCCGAAGCCGCGATAGGCTGTGGCCGATTGCGTGTTGGTCTTCAGCCGGTGGCTTTCGATGCGGACGTTCGCCAGGTGATAGCAGTTGTCGGCATGGAGCATCGCCCGGTCGGCGATGGCGAGCGAGAGATCCTGGCTCCAGCCGCAGCGGATCAGGTGGGTGAATTCGATCCCGAGGATATGGCCCTGTTCGTCCACCCCGGCGCGGTAGATCACGGCGAGGTCGTGGCGCTTGCCGGTGATGACCATGTCGTCGTCGCGGTCATAGCGCATCTTGGCCGGCTTGCCGGTCAGGCGGGCGGCCAGCGCGCAGGCGATGGCCAGCGCATTGCCCTGGCTTTCCTTGCCGCCGAAGCCGCCGCCCATGCGGCGCATTTCCACGCGCACCGCGGCCATGGGCAGGTGGAGCGCATGGGCGACCTTGTGCTGGATCTCGGTCGGGTGCTGTGACGAGCACAGGATATGCATGTCGCCGCCTTCCTGGGGCAGCGCGGCGGCGATCTGGCCTTCGAGGTAGAAATGTTCCTGTCCGCCCACCTCCATCCGGCCCTCGATCTTGATTGGGGCGGCGGCGATGGCCTTGGCGGCATCGCCGCGTGTCCATATCAGCGGGCCCTGTTCGAAGCGCGAGTTGGCGGCCAGCGCCTCGTCCACCGTCAGGAGGGCGGGGAGGGGGGCGTAGCTGACCTTGGCCAGACGCGCCGCCTTGCGGGCGGCAAGGTGTGTTTCGGCGATGACGAGGAAGATGGGCTGGCCACAGTAATGCACACGGCCCGTGGCCAGCAGAGGCTCGTCATGGACCGAAGGCGAACAGTCCGGCATGTCGGGCAGGTCTTCGGCCGAGAGCACCGCGACCACGCCTGGCGCGGCGCGCACGGCGCTGAGGTCAAGCGCCGTGATGTCGCCGTGGGCGATGGTGGAGGTGCCGAAGGCGAGGTGCAGGGCGCCTTCGGGGAGCGGAATGTCATCGACATAGCGCGCCTGTCCGGTGACATGCAGCGGTGCCGCGTCATGCGGGAGGGGGAGGCCGATGCTCATGCCCGCACCTCCAGCACATTGGTGGGTGTTCCGGCGAGGTCGTGGACATAGCGGAGCGCCATGTTCTGTGCCGCTGTCAGGCGATAGGCGGCCGAGGCGCGCATGTCGGTGAGGGGCGTGAAGTCCTGCGCGAAGGCGGGCAGGGCCTTTTGCACGGTGGTTTGGGTCCAGGGGTGGCCGATGAGGGCCTGTTCGACATGGGCGGCGCGTTTGGGGATGCCGGCCATGCCGCCAAAGGCGATGCGGGCCTCTGTGACGATGCCGTCCCGGGTGGTGACGTTGAAGCAGCCGCAGACGGCCGAGATGTCCTGGTCGAAGCGCTTGGACAGCTTGTAGCAGCGAAGCGCGGGGGCGGTGGCGGGGATGGTCACCGCCTCGACGAATTCGCCGGGGCGGCGGTCCTGCTTGCGGTAGTCGAGGAAGAAGGCTTCGAGGGGCAGGTCGCGGCGGGTGTCGCCCTGGCGGAGGTGCAGCGTGGCGCCAAGCGCGATGAGGGCGGGCGGGCCGTCGCCGATGGGGGAGCCGTTGGCGATGTTGCCGCCGATGGTGGCGGCGGCGCGCACCTGTTCGGAGGCGTAGCGGCGCAGAAGCTCGGCGAAGGAGGGGTGCAGGTCGCGGAGGGCGTCGCGCAGGGTGGCGATGGTGGTGCCGGCGCCGATGCGGAGGGTGTCGCCGCTGCGGTCGATGCGGGCGAGGTCGGCGACGCCGTTCAGGAAGGCTATGGGGGCGAGGTCGCGCAGCTGTTTCGTCACCCAGAGGCCCACGTCGGTGGCGCCGGCGATCAGCGTGGCCTCGGGGTTTGCGGCGTACCATGCCGCCAGCTCGTCGGTCGTGGTGGGGCGGAAGGCGTCGACGGGGGGCTGTCTGCCCCCCGGAGGCGCGTGCCGCGCCTCTCCCCCCGAGGATATTTGGGAACGGAAGAAACCGGGGTCCAGCAGGGCCTTGCGGTCCTCTTCCATCCAGGCGGGGACGGGGGCGCTGGCCGCTGCCTCGGCGGCGCGGATGATGGGGGCGTAGCCGGTGCAGCGGCAGAGGTTGCCGGCGAGCACGTCATCATGGTCGGTGCGGGCGTTCAGGTGGGCGGTGGCCATCGAGACGACGAAGCCCGGCGTGCAGAAGCCACACTGGCTGCCGTGATGGTCGATCATGGCCTGCTGGACGGGGTGAAGCTGGCCGTCGGGGCCGGAGAGACCCTCGACCGTGCGGACGGCCTTGCCGTGCAGTTGCGGCAGGAAGAGGATGCAGGCATTCAGCGCGCGCGACCCTTCGGCATCGGTGACCATGACGGTGCAGGCGCCGCAGTCGCCTTCGTTGCAGCCCTCCTTGGTGCCGGTGAGGCGGTGGTCCTCGCGCAGCCAGTCGAGGAGCGTGCGCGTGGGGGGGGCGGTGACGGTGACGGGCGTTCCGTTCAGGAGAAACGCGATTTCGGTCATGTGTCTGCCTGCCGCGGTACCTGGCTTGTCCCTGGACGGTGCGCCCGCCTGATGCGGCGTAAGACGGGGCGCTCTTGCATGAAAGACGCGGGGGGCCGGGGGCGCAAGGCATTTGTCTAAGGGGCGGGCAGAAGCAGTTTTCGGGCCTGCCTCAGAATGGGGCGCACTTTCGCTGGCGCTGCCCGGTCGCTAGGCTGTGCCCATGTCCGACAATGCCCCCCGATTCATCCATCTGCGTGTCCATACCGAGCATTCCCTTCTGGAAGGTGCGGTGCCGGTGAAGAAGCTGGTGAAGCTGTGCGAGGCGGCGAAGATGCCGGCGGTGGCGGTGACCGACACCAATGCCATGTTCGCCGCGCTGGAGTTTTCCGTCACGGCCCTGGGGGCCGGGGTGCAGCCGATCGTGGGCTGCCAGGTCTCGGTGGCCTTTGACCCGGCGCAGCCGGGGGAGAAGCCCCGGATGCCGGCGCCGGTGGTTCTGCTGGCGCAGGACGAGGCGGGTTACGGCAACCTGATGAAGCTGAGCAGCTGCCTATACGTGGACAAGGGCGGCCAGCTGCCGCAGGTGACGCTGGAGGAGCTGGAGGCGCATGCCGACGGGCTGATCTGCCTGACCGGCGGGGCGGAGGGGCCGGTCGGGCGGCTGATCCAGGGGGGCCAGTTGCCGAAAGCGCGGGCGCTGGTGCAGCGGCTGGCGGCGGCCTATCCGGGGCGGCTGTATATGGAGTTGCAGCGCCATCCGGGCGAGGGCGGGCGGCTGACCGAGGGCGAGCAGGCGACCGAGCGGCCCTTTGTCGAGATGGCCTATGACATGGGCCTGCCGCTGGTGGCGACCAACGACGTCTATTTCCCCAAATCCGAGATGTACGAGGCGCATGACGCGCTGATCTGCATCGCGGAAGGCGCCTATGTGGACCAGCAACAACCGCGGCGGCGGCTGACGCCGCAGCACTATTTCAAGTCCGAAGCCGAGATGTGCGCGCTGTTCGCCGATCTGCCTGAGGCGCTGGAAAACACGGTGGAAATCGCCCGGCGCTGTGCCTTTGCCGCCTTCAAGCGCAAGCCGATCCTGCCGAAGTTTGCCGATGACGAGGTGGAGGAGTTGCGGCGCCAGGCCTGGGAGGGGCTGGAGCGTCGTCTGGCCGTGATTCCCATGGCGGCCCCGCGCGAGGTCTATGAGGAGCGGCTGCGCTTCGAGCTTTCGATCATCGAGAAGATGAAGTTCCCCGGCTACTTCCTGATTGTGGCCGACTTCATCAAATGGGCCAAGCAGCACGACATTCCCGTCGGACCGGGCCGGGGGTCGGGCGCGGGCTCGCTGGTGGCCTATGTGCTGACGATCACCGACCTGGACCCGCTGCGCTATGCCCTGCTGTTCGAACGCTTCCTGAACCCCGAGCGGGTGTCGATGCCCGACTTCGACATCGACTTCTGCATGGACCGGCGGGAAGAGGTGATCCGCTATGTGCAGGGCAAGTACGGGCGCGAGAAGGTGGGGCAGATCATCACCTTCGGCGCGCTTCTGTCCAAGGCGGCGGTGCGCGACGTGGGGCGCGTCTTGCAGCTGAGCTATGGCCAGGTGGACCGTCTGTCGAAGATGATCCCTGTGGAAGGGGTGAAGCCGGTTTCCATCACCAAGGCCTTGGCCGACGAGCCGCGCCTGCGCGAGGCCGCGAAGGAAGAGGTGGTGGGGCGGCTTCTGTCCTATGCCGAGCAGATCGAGGGGCTGTACCGCAATGCCAGCACCCATGCCGCCGGCGTGGTGATCGGCGACCGGCCGCTGGACGAGCTGGTGCCCCTGTACCAGGACCCGCGGTCGGACATGCCTGCCACCCAGTTCAACATGAAATGGGTTGAAGCGGCGGGGCTGGTGAAGTTCGACTTCCTGGGCCTGAAGACGCTGACGGTGATCCAGAACGCCATCGACCTGATCAAGGGCACGGGGCGCGCGCTGCACCAGGCGGCGGACGGGCGGGTGCTGTTCGAGCCGAAGCCGGGGGCCGAGAACGACATCGGCCATATCCCTCTGGATGACAAGGCGTCTTACGAGCTTTACGCCGCGGCCAAGACGGTGGCGGTGTTCCAGGTGGAAAGCTCGGGCATGATGGATGCGCTGCGGCGCATGAAGCCCACCTGCATCGAGGATATCGTGGCGCTGGTGGCGCTGTACCGCCCCGGCCCGATGGAGAACATTCCCACCTATTGCGAGGTGAAGAACGGGCTGCGGGATCTGGAGTCGATCCACCCGACCATCGACCATATCCTGGCCGAAACCCAGGGCATCATCGTCTATCAGGAACAGGTGATGCAGATCGCGCAGGTCATGGCGGGGTACAGCCTTGGCGGCGCCGACCTTCTGCGCCGCGCCATGGGCAAGAAGATCGCCGAGGAAATGGCGAAGGAGCGGCCCAAGTTCATTGAAGGCTGCAAGGCGACCCACGGCATCGACGCCAAGAAGGCGGGCGAGGTCTTTGACCTTCTGGAGAAATTCGCCAACTACGGCTTCAACAAGTCGCACGCTGCGGCCTATGCGGTGGTGAGCTACCAGACGGCCTGGCTGAAGGCGAACCATCCGGTCGAGTTCATGGCCGCCGTGATGAACTGCGATATCCACCTGACCGACAAGCTGGCCGTCTACAAGCGCGAGGTGGACAAGCTGGGGATCCGCACGGTGGCGCCTTCGGTCAACGAGTCTCTGGCGACGTTTTCCGTGCGCGACGGGGCGGTGGTCTATGCGCTTGGCGCGCTGAAGAACGTGGGCGTCGAGGCGATGAAGACCATCGTCGAGGCGCGGGGGGCGAAGCCCTTTGCCACGCTGTTCGACCTGGCGCGGCGGGTGGACCTGAAGAAGGTGGGCAAGCGGCCCTTGGAAATGCTCGCCCGCGCTGGAGCCTTTGACTGCCTGGACGCGAACCGGGCGCGGGTCTTCGAGGCGCTGGATGCGCTGGTCGGCTACTCCGCCGCGATCCACGAGGCGCGCGGGTCGAACCAGGTGTCGCTGTTCGGCGAGGCAGGGGCCGACATTCCCGAGCCGCGGCTGCCCTACCGCGACGACTGGCTGCCGGTGGAGCGGCTGGCACAAGAGCATCAGGCGATCGGCTTCTATCTGTCGGGGCACCCGCTGGACGACTACATGCCCTCGCTGAAGCGCAAGGATGTGAAGACGCTGACCGAGGTGACGCAACTGGCCGAGCGGGGTCCGCTGGTGGCGAAGATGGCCGGATCGGTGAGCGCGCGGCAGGAGCGGAAATCGGCCAAGGGCAACCGCTTTGCCTTCGTGGCGCTGTCGGACCCGACCGGGCTATATGAGGTGACGGTGTTTTCTGACGTGCTGGAGGCAGCGCGCGATCACCTGGAACCGGGCCGCAACGTCGTGCTGACGGTCGAGGCGACGCTGGAGGGCGAGACGCTGAAGCTGTTGGCGCGGGGCGCCCAGCCGATTGACGCGGTGGCGGCGGAGGCTGGCGCTTCTCCCCTGCGCATCCATCTGAACCGGCCCGAGGCGGTGGCCTCGCTGGCGGCGATTCTGGGCAGGCTGGAGGGCAAGCGGCGCGCGCCGGTGACGCTGTGCGTTGCCGATGGCGAAGGGCGCGAAATCGACATCGCGCTGCCCCAGCCCTATCCGGTGACGCCGCAGATCAAGGGCGCGCTGAAGGCGGTGCAGGGCGTGGTGCTGGTGGAGGAGATCTGAGGCCGCTCAGGGCGGCAGGACCTGCCAGTCGCTGCCTGTCCAGCGAAAGAGGTCCGTGCTGAGTGGGCGAACGCCCGCGGCATCGGCGCTGCGCGTGATGCGCCGGCGCAACTCCGACAGCTCGGCCGCACTGGCATTGGCAATGACGATCAGCGCGTCGTCCTGCGGGATTGCGGCGGTCAGGACCTGCGCGTCCTGCGCCATGGCCTGCCAGTAGCGGGGCAAAAGCATCAGGGATGAGCCGAAACGGCCATCCAGCGACAGGGTCAGGAAGCGCCCGTCCCAAGCTTGCGTGACTCGGTCGAGCCGGCCTTCGAGATTGGCGAGGCCCAGCCTTTGCAGGTCCAGCTTGTCCAGATTCAGGCTGCGGGCCTCATGCGCCGAGAGGGGGGCAGGAGTCATGCGGAAGCTTCCCACCTGCAGCGTCCTGTCCTGGATCCACAGGATGAACAGGCCGCCGGCAAAGCCAAGATGGCTGGCCTCGGGGATTTGCCAGGAGGCATCCGAATTGGCGGGGCGCAGGATCGGCAGCAGGGCCTCGGGATCAAAGGCGTTCAGCACCTGAAGGCCGGTCGCCGCCGTGCCGCCGGCGAGCTCGTCCATGATCGCCAGTTCCTTGGCGACGTAGTCGTCCAGGAGAGTGCTGCGGGTTGCGCCGTTCGGGGCCGTGCGGAGCTGTGCGTGGATCTCATCCAGCCGGAACGCGTGGCTGCGCCCATCGGGGCGCGTTGCCGTCAGAGTGGCCTGCGTCGCGCCAAACGTCACCTTCAGTCTCGGATCGGCCTCGGCAATCGCTTCGGCCACCAGCCGGCCAGTGGCGCGTTCGTCGAGGGGGCGCTGGACGTCGGCCGGGGCGGGGCCGGCAAGAAAGGCGGACACGAGCGCCGCGATGGCGGAGCGGAAAGGGGGGCGGGGCATGGGAACCGGCAGACTGGTTAATCTCACCCCCGCAGCCTGTGCAGCCAATATGGCGGATTCGTGGTGGTGCCGGGTCGCTCGCCGGGCGGCGTCAGTTCAGCAGCCACCGCGCCCCGCCTTTGGCCAGGCTGACCGCCAGTACGATGCGCAGGACGTGGTGCACGGTCACGAAGGCGATCGAGGTCTGGAGCGAGAGGGCGATCAGGCTCATCTCGGCCAGCCCGCCGGGGGCGAAGGCCAGGAAGACGGCGGTGATGTCCTCGCCCACCAGCGCGTGCAGGAGGAGCGCTGCACCGGCGGCACCCGCCAGCGACAGGCCGGTGGCCAGGATGGCCAGGCCCGAGGCGCGGCGGAGCATGGCATGGTCTGCGCCAAGGAAGCGCACGCCGAGACCGGCACCGAGGATGACCTGGGTGAGGCCCACGAGCCAGGCGGGCGGCACGCCATGGACGAGGCCAAGCCCATGCGCGGCGGCGGAGCAGATCAGGGGGCCGATCATCTGGGCCGCCGGCAGGTGCAGGCGCATCGCCGCCCAGAAGCCGCCGATGCCGCAGGCGGCCAGCACCAGCACATCGGCGGGCGACAGCGGCCCGGCGCCGGCCATCTGTGCGCCGCCAGCCGAGCCCACGGCGTGGCCTGTCAGGAACAGGAAGATCATCGGCACGGCCACGATGGTGACGATCAGGCGCAGGAATTGCAGGACTGTGACCATCGCCTCGTCGGCGCCCGAGCGGTGGGCGAGATCCACCGTCTCGATCAGACCGCCGGGGGCGGCGCCGAAGAAGGCCTCGGCCGGGGGCAGGCCGCCCATGCGGTAAACCAGGAAGCCCGCCGCATGGATGAGCGGGATGAAGAGCACCAGCGCGGCAAGGCTCGCCAGCCATTCGCCGGCCTGGGCGGCGATTTCGGGCGAGAAGGCCCCGCCGGTCGAGACGCCGATCACCGGCACGAAAGAGGTGCGCAGCCAGCCGGGCAGGTGCAGCGGCTGGCCAAAGGGCCGCCAGCCCGCGATGGCGCAGGTGGCCGTAGCCCCAAGCGCGCCGAGAAGGAGGCCGAGCGGCAGGTGTGCAGCCCAAGCCACCAGCCCCGCCGTGCCCGCGATGGCCAAGGTGGCGGCCAGCGCGGCGGGGTTCAGCTGCAGGCGGAAGGGCAGCCTTACCAATGCGGCGGCCTCTGGTCGGCCAGGGGGATCGCGCCGCCCTCTGCCTCGCGTTCCGCCTCACGCTCCATCAGAAGGCCCACGTGCCGCGTCAGCCGCGCGATTTCGCGTGCCTGCTCGGCGACCACGTCCGAGAGGTCTTCCACCGCCTTCTGCAGATGCGCCACACGCTCTTCCAAAGCCTGTTGCCGGTCCATCGTCTTGCCCCGCTTGCCGGTATTCGCCCCATCCGTTACAGGTCGCGCGACCAAAAGCGAAGGGGGCCATGATGGCCAGCGACAAGACCGCCCGCCGCCCGAAGGCCGAGACGCCCAAGGGGTTTCGCGACTATTTCGGCGCCGAAGTGACCGAGCGGAAGGCGATGCTGGATGCCATCGCCGAGGTCTATCATCGCTATGGCTTCGAGGCGCTGGAGACGAGCGCGGTCGAGACGGTGGAGGCTTTGGGCAAGTTCCTGCCCGATGTGGACCGCCCGAACGAAGGGGTGTTCGGCTGGCAGGACGAGGACAAGGACTGGCTCGCCCTGCGCTATGACCTGACGGCGCCCCTGGCGCGGGTGGCGGCGCAGTTCCGCAACGACCTGCCCTCGCCCTATCGCCGTTATGCCATGGGCCCGGTCTGGCGCAACGAGAAGCCCGGGCCGGGGCGATTCCGCCAGTTCTATCAATGCGATGCCGATACGGTGGGCGCGCCCTCGGTGGCGGCCGATGCCGAGATCTGTGCGATGCTTTCGGATGCTCTGGAAACGGTGGGCATCCCGCGCGGGGATTATGTGATCCGCGTGAACAACCGGAAGGTCCTGAACGGCGTGATGGAGGTGGCGGGCGTGCTGGACCCGGCCGACCCGTCGAAGTTCGAGGCCGAACGCGGCATCGTGCTGCGCGCCATCGACAAGATCGACCGGCTTGGCGAGGACGGCGTGCGGGCGCTACTGGGCGCCGGCCGCAAGGACGAGAGCGGCGATTTCACCAAGGGTGCGGGGCTGAGTGAGGCTCAGGCCGAGGTGGTGATGGGGTTTGTCGGGGCGAACGAGAGGGTTACTCAACTCCTCGCTAGGCAACAGGATGTTGCTTTTGGGATGGGGGACGAACAGCAGACGCGAGAACTCGGTTACGCGGCCGGACTCGGGGTGCCAGGAATAGCCAAGAAAGAGAAAGGCAACATCCCTGACGCAAGCTTCAATCTTCGTAATCGGAAGACGCTAGAATACTTGCTTGAACTCGTTGGTCCATCGGAAGTGGGCAAGCAAGGGGTGGAAGAGCTTCTGGAAATCTCACGCTTGCTTGCTGCCCAGGGCTATGGCCCCGACCGCATCATCATCGACCCCGGCGTGGTACGTGGCCTCGGCTATTACACCGGCCCGGTGTTCGAGGCGGAACTGACCTTCGAAATCCTCGACGAGAAGGGCCGGAAGCGGTCTTTCGGCTCGGTCGCGGGCGGCGGGCGCTATGACGACCTCGTCAAGCGCTTCACCGGGCAGGCTGTGCCGGCGACTGGCGTTTCCATTGGGGTGGACCGGCTCTTGGCCGCGCTCCGCGCCAAGGGGCGCATGGGCGGCGAGGCGGCAGGGCCGGTGGTGGTGACGGTGATGGACCGCGACCGCATGGCGGACTATTTCGCCATGGCCAGCGACTTGCGGAAATCGAACATCCGGGCCGAGGTTTACCTCGGGAATCCCAAGAATTTCGGCAACCAGTTGAAATATGCCGACAAGCGGGCCTCTCCCGTGGCGGTGATCCAGGGGTCGGCGGAACGCGAGAAGGGCACAGTGATCCTGAAAGACCTGATCCTGGGTGCGAAGATCGCGGAAAGCGCGACGCTGGAGGAATGGAAGGACCGCCCGGCGCAGGTCGAGGTGCCGCGCGCCGACTTGGTGGCCGCGGTGCGGAAGATGCTGGGGCAATGACCGAAAGCGCCGCCACCCGCGCCGAGGCGCAGCGCCTTTTCGACGCCTTCCGCGCCGCCGGGGCCGTGCCGGTAGAGGCCGACATTTTGCTGCCCGCCGACACGCTGCTCGACCTCTATGGCGAGGACATCCGGGCGCGGGCCTATGTGACCGCCGACCCCCTCCGCGGCG
The DNA here is from genome assembly GCF_019623905.1 of Neotabrizicola shimadae. Taxonomy (NCBI): domain Bacteria; kingdom Pseudomonadati; phylum Pseudomonadota; class Alphaproteobacteria; order Rhodobacterales; family Paracoccaceae; genus Neotabrizicola; species Neotabrizicola shimadae. The sequence continues at coordinate 592,159 of NZ_CP069370.1, forward strand.
AGATGATGCTGCGGCCCGACTTCACCGTGCCGGTGGTGCAGGCTCATATGGAGGGGCAGGCAGAACCGGCGCGCTACTGTTACTTGGGCGAGGTGTTCCGCAAGCAGGAGCGTCGCAGCGAGACGCGGGCCAGCGAGTACCTTCAGGTGGGGTTCGAGGTCTTTGACCGCGTTGCGCCGGAAGAGGCGGATGCCGAGGTCTTTGCACTGTTCCGCGATCTGGTCTCGGACGTGGCGCCGCGGGCGGTGACCGGGGATATCGGCCTGTTGATGGCGGCGATCCGGGGCTTGAAGACCAGTGACCGTCGCAAGGCGGCGCTGTTGCGCCACATCTGGCGGCCCCGGCGGTTCCGCGCGCTGTTGGACCGGTTCTCGGGCCGGGCGCCTGCGCCGCCAGCGCGGGCGCGGCTGCTGGAGCGGCTGGCAACCGGCGCGCCGGGGGAGTTGATCGCGGCGGCGGGGCCTTTCATCGGGGCGCGGACCGCCGAGGATGTGGCGGCGCGGGCGGAGGCCCTGCTGGAGGATGCCGGCACACCGCCGATCTCGGCGCCGGAGGCGGCGCTGCTCTATGACCTTCTGACGCTGGAAGCGCCGGCCGAGGCGGCCCTGGCGCACCTGCGGGGGATCACTCCATTCCTGCCGGCGATCGGGCCGGCGGTGGACCGCTTTGCCACGCGGCTGGAGGCGTTGAAGCGGCGGGGGGTGGAGGTCGCGACGCTGGCCTTCGAGGCGAGCCACGGGCGGACCTCGCTGGAGTATTACGACGGCTTCGTCTTCAGCTTCCACGGGGCGGGGGACCTGCCGCCCGTCGCTTCGGGCGGTCGCTATGATGCGCTGACCGCGGTGCTGGGGCGGGGGCGGTCGATCCCGGCGGTCGGGGGGATCATCCGGCCCGGGCTGGTGGCGCGCCTCAGGGAGGCGAAACCATGACGGTGAAGATCGGCGTGCCGTCCAAGGGGCGGCTGATGGAGAAGACCTTCGACTGGTTCGGCGCCCGTGGCCTGACCATGCGGCGGACCGGGAACGACCGGGAATATGCCGGGACGGTGGAGGGGATGGAGGGCGTGTCGCTGGTCATGCTCTCGGCCTCCGAGGTGCCGCGGGAGCTGGCGGCGGGGCGCATCCACCTGGGGGTGACGGGCACGGACCTGGTTCGCGAGACGTTGGCGGGCTGGGACGAGATCGTGGAGGAGGTGGCGCCCCTGGGGTTCGGCCATGCCGACCTGGTGATCGCGGTGCCGGCGGTCTGGATCGACGTGGATACCCTGGATGACCTGGATGCCGCGGCGGCGGCGTTCCGGGCGGCGCATGGGCATCGGCTGAGGATCGCCACCAAGTACCACCGGCTGGTGCGGGACTTCCTGCAGGAGAACGGGGTGGCCGACTATGCCCTGGTCGACAGCCTGGGGGCGACCGAGGGGACGGTGGCCAACCTGACCGCCGAGGCCGTGGCAGACATCACCTCGTCGGGGGAGACGCTGAGGGCCAACCACCTGAAGACCCTGTCCGACGGGCTGGTCCTGCAGTCCCAGGCCTGCCTGTTCCGGTCCCGCATGGCTCCGCCCGAGGGGGTCCCGGCCCTGCTGGAGAGGCTGGGCCTTTGAGGCGTCCGAGCTCGGACACCTGGGTGGAGTGAGGGATTCCAAGGGGTTACGGGCGCGGATTAACTTGGACTTAAGGATTGGGTGGGGGACAAGTCCGCCAGCGCACACCCCGGCCTTGTGCGACTTGGTTGGGGGCAGGAGTGTCGGGGTGAACCCCGACCCACGGCTTGCTAGGCAGAAACCAAGGATTTTCTGCGAAAATCCTTGCCCACCGGCGCCATCCGACACGGGCCCAGGAGCGCGTCGTCTTCGTCGTGGTCAAGGTTTAGGTGAGCCTTGAGTTCGGGCAGGGACACGGCAGACATGGCAAGACTAGCTGCATCACGGAACGTGATATTCCATGTGCCAATGGTAACCGAAATCTATTTATGGCGTGTCCTGCGCGAACTCCCCCGCCGGTCCCTAATCGGGTGAGAAAGTCGAAAGATACCCTCGGCGCGCTTACCTACTCTACCACTAAGCACTTCCCCAGGAACACATTGTGAGACTAAGCTGGCTCAAGCCGAGATGCTCAGGGGAGTAAGTCATGGACACAGGCACGATTCTTGCAGTCGTTGGGATTCTTGTCACCATTCTGGCCGCCTTTTTTTCATTTAAGTTTGTTGTTAAGGGCCGATCACTTCGGCAGAGGGTAGAGAAAGGCTCAAGCGGAATTCAAGCCGGAAGGGATGTCAAGGTAAATGATCGGAAATAGGTCTTCGCAAAGTGCGTCGGAAAGCGCTGTTGCAATCCAAGCCAACCGAGACGTCCACATTGAGTTGTCTCAAGGGATGTCTCTACAGCAGATGGAAGAAGTGCTTGATTTTATCGGCAAGAAGCAGATTGCCTTCACGAAGGAGGCCGAGGCTATCCTGCAATCCAGGCTGGAATCCTTTCGGAACGAATTCCTCAGTCTGATCGTCGAGCGGAGCCCAGACGCATCGAAGGCATTTCGTGACCCAGATTTTCACATTGCGGCATTTGATGCGCAGCGAAGTTACTCGCGGACTGATTCCGCCGAGCTCCATTCGACGCTGTGCGAGCTTCTGTTAAGTCGCGCTCAGGAATCGGAAAGGACAAGATTATCGCTGGTCCTTAACCAAGCAATACGCCACACAGAGTTTCTTACGCTGCCAGATTTGGCAAACGTTTCAATCATATTCCTTCTGAATCACACTACCGTATCCGGAAATGTCGGCATTCGCGATGTATCTGAATACTTCTCGCGCCACATCTCTCCACTTCTCCCCAAGATCGAACTATCTTCCGAATCAATGGATTACCTCGGCTCGCAAGGATTGCTTGCGATTCCCGAAGCAGGCAGATTCGTCAACATCACGCTACTTGCAGAGAGCTTGGTGAACAGGTATCCGCAGGTCTTTACAACGGGAGTTGCTGAAGGCGAGATGGAGAACTTGAAGGCGTTGGGCGGAGATGCCGTAAATGAATTGCGTTGGGAGACGTCTCCATTCAATAGCGCTCATTACTGTCTCTCCCGCCCGCCAAGTGGCTCCACTGCCAGGCAATGGAAAGAGGATAAGGCGCTCGGCCCATTCATGACCGAATACATTGCACTCACTGAAGGGCGGAAACCGACTCCGGACGAGATAATTGATGCACTCAGCATACATCTTCCGGATGCCCGCCAGATCGCTTCCATTTTCCATGATAATCGGTTAGCCAACTTCAAATTGTCCCCGATTGGAATTGCGCTTGCGCACTCGTTTCTGAATAGAACATCGGGTTTCTCCGCCGGACTGGATGTTTGGATTAAGCAACGCAGCGGCTAGAGAAGACTTCTTCAAAGCGATTGATGCGAATCGAGTTTCGAGGGGCTAAGACGTATTCCTAAGTCGGCGCCGTTAGCGCGTCCTCGGCATCCATCCCCTTAACCCGGATGCGCTGATAGATCGTGCTGCGCGATATACCCGCAATCCGTGCCGACTCGGAAAGCGGCATCGTCTCACCGCACGCGGTCACCATCGTCGGTGCGCGGCTAGGCCCATGCTTGGCTGCCTTCCAAGCGGATCGTGCATCGGCCTGGGCGATCCGCCTCCTCAGCCGATCCCGCGCCGCTTCCGGGTCAAGGCCAGCGAATGCGCAGACAATGTTGAAATCACGGTTCGGGCGCAGGAAGTCATCGCGGGCGCGCATGATCTCACTGCATTCGCGCTTCGCCTCGGCATCAAGCGGCGTGGCAGGCGCGCGTTTGAGCGCATCGGTGATCACCGCGTATAGCACCTCCTGCCACGGGGCGCGCTTACCGCTCATGAGCGCGCTCTTGGCGCAGCTTGCCGTGCAGGCGAGCGGGAAGTCCCGGCGAAATGCGCCGATGGGTCGTGGGGCAGGGCCCACAGGGCCGGGGCTGTCCTTGCGAGACCCGTCTGGCCGCCCGAGGGGCATCCCCCGGACAATCCTTAAGCGCAAGTTAAATCGCGCCCGCAAGTCATTGATATTGCTGCGTTCGAAAAGCGTCCGAGATCGGAGGCCTCACCAGAGCCCGTGGACATGGGGCCGGACCAGCCGGTCATAGACATCCTGCGCGGCGGCCATGGTCTGGGGGCTGAGGGGGGCCAGCGCCTCCGCCGCCAGGTTGCCCGCCACCTGGGCGGCCGACTTGGCCCCCGGAATGGCCACGGTGACGGCCTCCTCCATCAGGATCCAGCGCAGGGCAAAGGCTGCCATGGTCGCCCCCTCAGGCAGCAGCGGCCGGAGCGCCTCCACCGCTTCCAGCGCCACGTCGAAGGGCACGCCCGAGAAGGTCTCGCCCTTGTCGAAGGCCTCGCCATTCCGGTTGAAGCTCCGGTGGTCGTCGGGCGAGAAGGTCGAGGCCGCCGTCATCTTGCCGGTCAGAAGCCCCGAGGCCAGCGGCACCCGCGCGATCACCGCCACCCCCCTGGCCTTGGCCGCCGGCAGGAACACCTCCAGGGGCTTCAGCCGGAACAGGTTGAAGATGATCTGGACCGAGACCACCCCCGGATGGTGCAGCGCCTGGCTGGCCTCGTCCACCGTCTCGACCGAGACGCCATAATCCGCGATCCACCCCCGCGCCTTCAGCTCGTCCAGCGCATCGAAGGCCCGGCTGGAGAAATAGACCGCCGTCGGCGGGCAGTGCAGCTGCACCAGGTCCAGCCGGTCCATCCCGAGGTTCTGCCGCGACCGGTCCACGAAGGCCGAGAGATTGTCCAGATCATAGCCCTCGGCCACATGAGGCGAGAGCCGCCGCCCCGCCTTGGTCGCCACGAAGGGCCGCGCGCCTCCCCGCTCTGCCAGCACCGCCCGGATGATCCGTTCGCTGCGCCCGTCGCCATAGACATCGGCCGTGTCGATGAAGCTCACCCCGGCATCGAGCGCCGCATGAAGCGCCGCGCGGGCATCGGCCTCGCTGACCTCTCCCCAGGTCCCGCCGATGGCCCAGGCGCCAAAGCCGAGGCGGCTGACATTCCGGCCGGTCCGGCCGAAGGGATTGGTGGAAAGGGTCATCGCATCCTCCTGCAACCCGCGGGGCTGCGCGGTGCTGCCAGCCCGGTGGCCTATGTGGGCCATGTTGCCGCCCGTGGGAAGGGCCTGCGTCCCCGGCGACCTGCCGCAGCCCCTTTCCGGGGCGGGTCCCATCCGCTACGGGGGAGGGATGGAATTGCGGGTTCAGGATCTGGCGGTCGCACGCGGCGGAGTGCCTGTGCTGGAGCGGGTGAGCTTCACCCTCTCGGCCGGCGAGGCTGTCATCCTGCGCGGCCCGAACGGCATCGGCAAGACCACCCTCCTGCGCACCCTTGCCGGGCTGCAACCGGCGCTGGACGGCACTGTTTCGGTCCCGCCCGAAAGCCTGGCCTATGGCGCCCATGCCGACGGGCTGAAGGCCGTGCTGACGGTCGAGGAGAACCTGCGCTTCTGGTCGGCGGTTCATGGCACCGATGCGGTTGACGAGGCGCTGGCGGCCATGGACCTTCTGGCGCTGCGCAGCCGCAGGGCGGCCAACCTTTCGGCCGGCCAGAAGCGGCGGCTCGGCCTTGCCCGGCTTCTGGTGACGGGCCGGCCCATCTGGCTCCTGGACGAACCCACGGTCAGCCTCGACGGGGCCTCGGTCGCGCTGTTCGGGCAGGTGGTGCGGCGGCATCTGGCCACCGGCGGTGCGGCGCTGATGGCCACCCACATCGACCTTGGCCTGGCCGAGGCACGGGTTCTGGACCTTTCCCCGTTCCGGGCGCGCCCGGTGACCCGGATGCCCGGCGGTTTTGACGAGGCCTTCGCATGATTGCCGTCCTGACCCGCGACCTTCGCCTGGCGATCCGCGCTGGCGGCGGCTTCGGGCTTGGCCTCGCCTTCTTTCTGCTGGTCGCCGTGCTGGTGCCCCTGGGCGTGGGACCCGAGCCTGCAACCCTTGCGAGGATTGCGCCGGGCATCCTCTGGGTCGGGGCGCTTCTGGCTTGCCTGCTGACGCTGGACCGGATCTTCGCGCTGGATTTCGAGGACGGCTCGCTGGACCTGCTGGCCACCGCGCCCATCCCGATGGAGGGGACGGTCGCGATGAAGGCGCTCGCCCACTGGCTGGTGACGGGGCTGCCGCTGACGCTGGTCTCCCCGGTGCTGGCGCTTCTGATGAACCTGCCCGCGCAAGGCTATCCCTGGCTTCTGGCCTCGCTTCTTCTGGGCACCCCCGCGCTCAGCATGATCGGGACCTTCGGGGCGGCCCTGACAGTGGGGGTGAAGCGCGGGGGGCTGCTGCTGTCGCTGATCGTCCTGCCGCTGTACGTTCCGACGCTGATCTTCGGCGCCGAGGCGGTGAAGCGCGGCGCGCAGGGGATGGAGGCGGCGGTGCCGCTTTTGCTGATGGCGGGGATCACGTTCGGCGCCGGCGCACTCTTGCCCTTCGCGGCGGCTGCGGCAATCCGCGTCAACCTTCGTTGAAAAGCCCGTGTTAGGGAATTGAGGTTCCCGCCGTGAAACGCTAGGCGCAGGATATGTCGATCTGGGAATACGCCAACCCGAAGAAGTTCATGCAGACCTCGGCCTGGGCCTTGCCCTGGGTTTCGGGCGCGGCGGCGGTTTGCCTTGTGACCGGGCTGATCTGGGGCTTCTTCTTCACGCCGGATGATTACCGCCAGGGCTCGACGGTGAAGATCATCTATCTGCACGTGCCGGCGGCCATGATGGCGATCAATGCCTGGGTTATGATGCTGGTGACGAGCCTGATCTGGATCGTGCGGCGCCACCATGTCAGCGCGCTGGCGGCCAAGGCGGCGGCGCCGGTGGGGCTGACATTCACGCTGATCGCCCTGGTGACAGGGGCGCTTTGGGGCCAGCCGATGTGGGGCACCTGGTGGGCCTGGGATCCGCGGCTGACCTCGTTCCTGATCCTGGGGCTGTTCTACCTAGGCTATATCGCGCTTTGGGCCGCGGTCGACAATCCGGACACGGCGGCAGACCTGACCGGGGTGCTTTGCATCGTGGGCTCGGTCTTTGCGCTGCTCAGCCGTTATGCGGTGAACTTCTGGAACCAGGGGCTGCACCAGGGGGCGTCGCTGTCGATGGATGCCGAGGAGAATGTGGCGGACGTGTTCTGGGTGCCGCTGGTGGTCTGCATCGTCGGGTTCATCCTGTTGTTCGTCGCGCTTGTGCTGGCCCGGACGCGGACCGAGATCCGGGCGCGGCGATTGGCGGCGCTGGTGGCGCGGGAGCGGATGGCATGATGCCGGAGCTGGGCAAATATGCGGTGGCGGTGCTGGGGTCCTATGGGGCCGGGCTGGGGCTGTTGCTGGCGATCGTGGGCCTGACGGTCTGGCAGGGCGCCCGGATGCGGCGGGCGCTGGCCGAGGTGGAGGCGCGGGCCGGGCAGGGGGGACAGGATGGCTAGCCGCTGGCTGATGGCGATCCCGCCCCTGCTGTTTGCCGGGCTGGCTGGGCTGTTCTGGGCGGGCATGGAGCGGGACGATCCGTCCGCGCTGCCCTCGGTGCTGGCCGACGAGAGGGCCGAGGCGCCGGCGGTTCCGTCGGAGGGGTTGCCGGGGATCGCGGTGCCCACGGCGGCGGACCTGAAGTCGGGGGCCGTCACGCTGGTGAATTTCTGGGCCACCTGGTGCCCGCCTTGCCGGGCGGAGCATCCGACCCTGAAGGCGCTGGCGGCGGAGGGGGTGCCGATCATCGGGGTCAATATCCTGGACGACGATGCCAAGGCCTCGGCCTATCTGGCCGAGGAGGGCAATCCGTTCAAGGCGGTGGGGGTGGACCCGAAAGGGCGCTTCCGGATCGACTGGGGGGTCACGGCGCCGCCCGAGACCTTCATCCTGGATGGTGAGGGGCGGGTCCTGTACCGCTTTGCCGGGCCGCTGGTGGGGGCGGACTTCGAGAACCGGTTCCTGCCGGAGCTGAGGAAAGCCCAGGTCGCGGCCGGGCCTTAGCCGTCCGAGCTCGGACGCTTTGTCCGACCCTTATAAATCAATGGCTTGCGCGCGCGTCTTAACTTGGACTTAAGGACTGCCCGCGTCTGCGGGATTTGCGCGCCGGGTCCAAGACCTTTGCCCACGCTGGCAAGACCTCACTTGGCACCTTCTGCGGTTGACGGATTGGATCGTTCCAGTTACGGATTTGGAACGGTCCAATCTGGGTGAGTCGATGCACTGGGCGCTGGTAGGGGCAAGCACGATTGCGGCGGAGCATATGATCCGCGCCCTGCGGCGGCATGGCGAGGTGGATTGGGTCGTCAGCGGCGATGCGGTGCGCGGGCGGGACTATGCCGCACGGCATGGCATCGCGCAGGCGACCACCGATCTGGCCGAGGTGCTGGCCGATCCGGGCGTGGAAGCGGTCTATATCTCGACCACCAACGAAAAGCACCGCGATCAGGCGCTGGCGACGATTGCTGCGGGCAAACATGTGATCTGTGAAAAGCCGCTGGCGATGAGCGTGGCCGATGCGGTTGGCATGGTGGCCGCTGCCAAGGCGCCGGGGTTGGTCTTTGCCACCAATCATCACCTGCGCTGTTCGGGCAGTCACCGCACGGTTCGCCGGCTGGTGGCCGAGGGGCGCATCGGGCGGGTGCTGTCGTTGCGGGTGCACCACGCGGTGTTCCTGCCGCCGCATCTGCAGGGCTGGCGCATCGACAATCCGGGCGTGGGCGGCGGGGTGATCCCCGACATCACGGTGCATGACGCGGATTGCGTGCGGTTCCTGACCGGCGAGGATCCGGTTTCGGTGGTGGCGCAGGCGGGCGTGTCCGGCATGGGGCAGGGCGTCGAGGATTCGGTCATGTCGGTCTGGACCCTGCCTTCGGGCGCGATGGTCTCCAGCCACGAGAGCTTTACCCACCGGTTCGCGGGCACGGGTCTGGAGGTGCATGGCACCGAAGGCTCGATCTTCGCGCGGGGGGTGATGACGCAGGCGCCCGTAGGCGAAATCGCGCTGGTCACGGCAAAGGGCACGGAGGCGGTGCCGTTTCCGGGCGACGATCTTTACGCGGTCGCAGTGGATGAGTTCGTGGCCGCCGTCGAGGGCCGGGGCCGCCCGGCGGCGGATGGCGTGGACGGGGTGAAGTCGCTGGCGGTGGCACTGGCGGTGCGCGAGGCGGCGGCTTCTGGCCGGCGCTGCGACGTGGATTACGGGGGACTCTGATGGGCAAGCTGGTCTCTGCCGCCGAGGCGGCGGCGCGGATCGCGGACGGGGCGGTGGTAACGGTCTCGTCGTCCTCGGCGCTTGGCTGCCCGGACCTTGTGCTGAAGGCCATCGGCGCGCGCTTTGATGCGGAAGGGCATCCGAAGGCCATCACCACGCTGCATCCCATTGCCGCGGGCGACATGTATGGCGTGAAAGGCATCGACCATATCGCCAAGGACGGGCTTCTGGCCTGCGTGATCGGCGGGTCCTACCCCTCTGGCTCGTCGAACCTGCCGATGCCGGAGATCTGGAAGATGGTCGTGGAGGACCGGATCCCGGCCTATAACGTGCCCTCGGGCATCCTGTTCGACATGCACCGCGACGTGGCGGCGCGGCGGCCTGGCGTGCTGACCAAGGTGGGGCTGGAAACCTTTGTGGACCCGGTCCGCGAAGGCTGCGCGATGAACGCCAGGGCGGCGGCGCGGCCCATCGTGCGCCGGGTGGAGTTCGGCGGCGAAACCTGGCTGCATTTTCCCAACATCGTGCCGAATGTCTGCATCCTGCGGGCGACCACGGCGGATGAGCGCGGCAACCTGACCTATGAGCACGAGGGCGCCTATCTGGGCGGGCTGGAGCAGGCGATTGCCGTGCGCAACCACGGCGGGCTGGTGATTGCGCAGGTGAAGCGGATGACAGCGGCGGGGTCGCTGCGCCCGCATGACGTGCGGGTGCCGGGGCATCTGGTGGACCTGGTGGTGCTGGACCCCGACCAGCGCCAGACGACAGAGACGCCGCATGACCCGGCGATTTCGGGCGAGATCATGCGGCCTTGGGTGAGTTTCCACCTGGCCGAGCATGGGGTGGAGAAGGTCATCGCCCGGCGCGCGGCGATGGAGTTGCGCCCCGGCATGACGGCGAACCTGGGCTTCGGCATTTCGGCCATGGTGCCGCGCGTTCTGCTGGAGGAGGGCGAGGCGCAGGCGGTGACCTGGGCCATCGAGCAGGGCGCGGTGGGGGGGATGCCCTTGACCGGCTTTGCCTTTGGCTGTGCGAGCAATGCCGACGCCTTCGTGCCCTCGCCCCAGCAGTTCGTCTATTTCCAGGGCGGCGGGTTCGACATGTCGTTCCTGTCGTTCCTGGAAGTGGACGCGGAGGGGAACGTCAATGTCTCGAAGCTGGGCAAGAAGCCCTACCTGACCGCTGGTTGCGGCGGGTTCGTGGATATCACGGCCCATGCGCGGAAAATCGTGTTTTCGGGCTGGTTCGAGGCCGGGGCCGAGGTGGCGATTGCTGCGGATGGCCTTCGGGTGGTGAAGCCCGGCAAGTTTTCCAAGTTCGTGCCGATGGTCGAGCATGTGACTTTCAGCGGCGCGCGGGCGCGGGCAACGGGGCAGGAGGTGCTATATGTCACCGAACGCTGCGTGATCCGGCTGACCGATGCCGGGCTGGTGGCGGTGGAGGTGATGCCGGGCATCGACCCCGCGCGCGACATCGTGGCGGCCAGCGGCGGGCGCGTTGCGGTGGCGGTGGACGCGAGGGCGATGCCACTGTCCTTGCTGCGCGAAGGGCCGATGGGGGGATTGGGATGGGTGTGATCCACCTGATCCGCCATGGGCGGCTGGCCGAGCTGCGGCTGGACAATCCGGCAAAGCTGAATTGCCTGACGCCGGCGATGCTGTCCGATCTGGCGCGGCATTGCGACGAGATCGACGGCGATGCCGGGTGCCTGGGCGTGGTGGTGACGGCCGAGGGCGAGCGGGCCTTCTGCACCGGGGCGGACATCACCGCCTGGGCGGACCTGTCGCCTGCCGATTTTGCCCGCCAATGGGTGCGCGGCGGCCATCGCATCTTTGACCGGCTGGCACGCCTGTCGAAGCCTACTGTTGCCGCCCTGACCGGGCCCGCCTTCGGCGGCGGGCTGGAGCTGGCGGCGGCCTGTGACATCCGGGTGATGGTGCCCGCGGCCAGTCTCGCCCTCCCCGAGGCGGGCGTGGGCATCGTCCCCGGATGGTCCGGCACGCAGCGGCTGATGCGGCTGTTGCCGGAGCCGGTGGTGAAGGAGATGGCGCTGTTTGGCCGGCGGCTTTCGGCCGAGCGGGCGTTGGCGCTTGGATTCGTGGCCGAGGTGGCGGGGGATGCGCGGGGCGCGGCCTTTGCCATCGCCGGGCGGCTGGAGGCTATGTCGCCGCGGGCGGTGGAAGTGGCGAAATACATGATCCACGCGGCGGCGGGCGAGGATGGCGCGGCCATGGTCGAGGCCCTGGGGTCCGGCATGATTGGCGCCAGTGCCGACAAGGCCGAAGGCGTGGCGGCGTTCCGGGCGAAGCGGAAGCCGGAATTTCCGGGGGAATGAGATGAACGATCTGACGCTGATTGCGGCTGCAAGTGCCACCCTGCCGGATGCGGTGTTCCTGGGGCGCCACCTGATTGGCGGGGAATGGCTGGGCAGTGCCGATGGCGCCGTGTTCGAGCGCGTCTCGCCCTCGCATGGGGTGGTGGTGAGCCGGTCGGCCCTGGGCGGGGTGGCGGAGACCGAGGCGGCGATTGCGGCGGCGCGGTCGGCGTTTGACGGCGGTGGCTGGAGCCGGGCTTCGGGCAAGGCGCGGGCGGCGGTGCTGTTGCGGGTGGCCGAGCTGATCGAGGCGGATGTGGAGCGGATTGCCCGCATCGAGACGCTGGAGAGCGGCAAGCCGATTGCGCAGGCGCGGGGCGAGGTGGCGGGGGCGGCGGACCTGTGGCGCTTTGCGGCCTCGCTGGCGCGGACGCATCACGGGGACAGCCACAACTCGCTGGGGCCCGACATGCTGGGGATCGTGCTGAAGGAGCCCATTGGCGTGGTGTCGATCATCACGCCGTGGAACTTTCCGTTCTGGATCCTGAGCCAGAAGCTGCCTTTCGCGCTGGCGGCTGGCTGCACCTGCGTGGTGAAACCGTCGGAGATGACGCCTTCCACCACGGTGATGATGGGGGAATTGCTGGTCAAGGCCGGGCTGCCGGCCGGGGTGGTGAACATCGTGCTGGGGCACGGCCAGCCGGTGGGGGCGCTGATGGCCTCGCATCCGGATGTGGACATGGTGACCTTCACCGGGTCCACGGCGGTGGGGCGGGCGATTGCGGCGGCGGCCTCTGGCACGCTGAAGAAGGTGGCGCTGGAGCTGGGGGGCAAGAACCCGCAGGTGATCTTTGCCGATGCGGACCTGGACCAGGCGGCGGATGCGGTGACGTTCGGGGTCTATTTCAACGCGGGCGAGTGCTGCAATTCGGGCAGCCGGATCATCGTGCATGAAGATGTGGCGGCCGATCTGGTGGCCCGCGTGGTGGCGCTGTCGCGGAAGGTGGCCTTCGGCGACCCGCTGAACCCGGAAACCCAGGTGGGCGCGATCATCAGCGCGGCGCATCAGGGCAAGATCGACGGCTATGTGCAGGACGCGGTGGAGGCGGGGGCGGAGGTGGCGCTTGGCGGCGGTGCCTTGCAGATCGAGGGGCTGCCGGGGCAGTTCTACCAGCCGACCGTGGTGACGGGTGTGACCGCCGACATGGCGATTGCGCGGGAAGAGGTGTTCGGGCCGGTGCTGTCGGTCCTGACCTTCCGCACGATGGAGGAGGCGCTGGCCCTGGCCAATGACGCCACTTACGGGCTGTCGGCGGGGGTGTGGAGCGAGAATGTCCATACCTGCCTGGAGTTCGCGCGCCGCGCTCAGGCGGGGACGGTCTGGACCAACACCTGGATGGACGGATTCCCCGAGATGACCTTTGGCGGGATGAAGCAGTCCGGCCTGGGCCGCGAGATCGGGCGCTATGGCTTTGAGGAATTCCTGGAAGTGAAGACCGTGGCGATGCGCGTCGGGCGCGACACGCGGGCGAAATGGGTCAGGGGCTAGGATGGAGCGGGAACTCGATCCGCGGCGCGTGGAGGACCTGAAGCCGCTCGGCCGGCTCGCCGGCCATGCTGCGGAGCAGGGTCTCGCCCATGGCGCGGCCCGCGGCCCAGAGATCTTCGAACACCGTGTCGACCTGCGGGCGCAGGAGATCGAAGATCGCCGAGGCGCGCTTGGCGACGACGTCCAACTCGCGCCCCGGAGCAAGGCCGCTGTCGGCCAAGGCGGCGAGCGCAGCGATGGCCGCGACTTCGCCCACGCAGATCAAGCCGTCAGGTCGGTCGGGCTGCGTGAGGCGCTGGCGCAGCCAGGCCGCGCTTTCCACGGGCGGCGTGTCCAGTGTGATATGATCTGGCACCTCCCACGCAAGGCCGCGTTCGCGACAGGCGGCGATCAGGCCGTAGCGCAGGTGTTGCGCAAAGGTGTAGCGGGCGTCGGGCAGGATCATGATGAGCCGCGAACGGCCCCTTTCGGCCAGCCGGGCCACGGCTGCCCGGGCAAAGGCCTCGTTGTCGTAATCGACAAAGGGATGCGGCACGGAAAACTCGGTGCGACCGTGGCTGACGAAGGGAAAGCCCTGTTCGCTGAGATAGCGCACGCGCGGATCGAAGGGTTCGGTGCGGTTGAGCACGATCCCGTCGCCGAGGCGGTTTTCGACGATCTGGCGCACCGCGTTCATGCGGTCGGTGGCCATCACGTCGGGGAACAGCGTGACGGAATAGCCGGTACCCGCCAACGCTTCGGCCAGACCGCCCAGAAGATCGTGGGTGAAGCCGAGGAATTCGTGGTCGAGGTGCAAGAGAAGCTGGACGACCTTGGTGCGACCGGTGCGCAGGCGCTGCGCCGCGCGGTCGGGGACATAGCCTTGCTGGCGCGCGGCTTCGGCCACCAGGGCGCGGGTCTGGGCGGCGATCCGCTGATCGTTCGACAGCGCCCGCGAAACGGTGGTTATGGCCAGTCCAGTGGCCTGCGCCAGCGTGCGCAGCGTGGCGCGCGCACGGGGCGCTTGGGCGACGGTCTGGCTGGCCTGCGGGTCTGGCAAGGCGGGCTCCGGGAGCGGATCTGCGCAAAATGTACAACGATACAACACTGTTTGCCCCCTGCAGGGCAGTGCCGCAATCTGCAGGGTGGACTGGAAGGCCACGGATTTCAACGCAGAATGCTACGGGTCCGTGCAAATTTCCGATTGACCTCTGCGGCTGTTGCAACGATTTAAATTCTGTGTCCCGTGTGGGGACCTGATCTTGGGAGGATCACCATGACGATGATGAAACGCGGCCTTGCCGCGGTTGCTGCGCTGATGCTGACCACCGGTCTGGTGCGCGCTGAAGATGTGGAAGTGCTTCACTGGTGGACGAGCGGCGGTGAGGCGGCGGCGCTGAACGTGCTGAAGGAGAACCTGGCGGCACAGGGCATCGGCTGGGTCGACATGCCGGTGGCCGGCGGCGGCGGCGAAGCCGCGATGACGGCGCTGGCGGCCCGGGTGACGGCTGGCAACCCGCCGACCGCCGTGCAGATGCTGGGCTTCGACATCACCGACTGGGCCGGGCAGGGCGCGCTTGGCAATCTGGACGCCGTGGCGGGACCCGGTGGCTGGGACGCGGTGGTGCCGGCGGCGCTGCAGGGTTTTTCCAAGTATGACGGCCACTGGATCGCGGCGCCGGTCAACGTCCACTCGACGAACTGGGTGTGGATCAACAAGGCGGCGCTGGACGCCGCGGGCGGCAAGGCCCCGGAAAGCTGGGACGAGCTGATCGTCGTGCTGGATGCGATGAAGGCCAATGGCATCACGCCGCTGGCGCATGGCGGCCAGCCCTGGCAGGACGCGACCATCTTCGACGGGATCGTGCTGTCGGAAGGCACCGATTTCTACAAGGCTGCCTTTATCGACCTGAACCCCGAGGCGCTTGGCGGCCCGCAGATGGCGGATGCCTTCAACAAGCTGATGAAGCTGCGCACCTATGTGGACGACAACTTCTCGGGCCGCGACTGGAACCTGGCTTCGGCCATGGTGATCAATGGCGAAGGCGGGATGCAGATGATGGGCGACTGGGCCAAGGGCGAGTTCCTGAAGGCCGGCAAGGTGCCCGGTGTGGACTTCGTCTGCATCCGCTTCCCCGGCACCCAGGGGGCGGTGACGTTCAACAGCGACCAGTTCGCCATGTTCAACGTGGCCAGCGACGGCGCCAAGGCCGCGCAGGGTGCGATGGCGGTGGCAATCATGGACCCGGCCTTCCAGTCGGCGTTCAACGTGGTGAAGGGCTCGGTGCCGGCACGCACCGACGTGCCGAACGACGCCTTCGACGATTGCGGCAAGAAGGGCATGGCGGACCTGGCCGAAGCCAATGCCGCGGGCACGCTGTTCGGCTCGATGGCGCATGGCCATGCCGCACCGGCCGCGGTGAAGAACGCGGTCTATGACGTGGTGACCGGCGCGATGAACGGCAATTATCCGGATGGCGCCGCCGCTGCGGCCGCGCTGGCCGAAGCGGTTGCTGCCGCGCAGTAACGACACGGCGGCCGGGGCGGTTTCACGCCCCGGCCCACCTGGCCGGGACGGACCGGCATCTTCGGACATGAGGCGCCCCTGGGGCGCGAGGGGGGGGGGCATGACCGCGACCACGGGTCATCACGCGGAGACGGATTTCCGCACGCGGCTGCAGGACTGGCTGCCGAAGATCGTTCTTTCGCCCTCGGTCGCGGCGGTGCTGGTCTTCGTTTATGGCTTCATCATCTATACGGTCTACCTGAGCTTCACGAATTCCAAGATGCTGCCCAGCTATGACTGGGTGGGGTTCGAGAACTATGTGAAGCTGTGGAACCTGCCGGTCTGGTACACGGCGCTGGCGAACCTTGCGATCTTTGCTTCGCTTTACATCGTGATCTGCACCGTGATCGGGCTGATGCTGGCGATCTTCCTGGACCAGAAGATCCGGGGCGAGGGCGTGCTGCGGCCGATCTACCTGTATCCGATGGCGCTGTCGTTCATCGTGACGGGCACGGCCTGGAAGTGGTTCCTGGACCCCGGCATCGGGCTGGAAAACACCATGCACCTCTGGGGGTGGGAGAGCTTTTCCTTCACCTGGATCAAGGACAAGGACATGGCGATCTACACCATCGTCATCGCCGCGGTCTGGCAGACGAGCGGCTTTGTGATGGCGATGTTCCTGGCGGGCCTTCGCGGCATCGACAACGAGATCCTGAAGGCGGCGCAGATCGACGGCGCGTCGAACTGGAACCTGTATCGCCGCATCGTCATCCCGCTGTTGCGCCCGGCCTTCCTGTCGGCTTTCGTGATCCTGAGCCACCTGGCCATCAAGTCCTATGACCTGGTGATCGCCTTGACGGGTGGAGGGCCGGGGACGGCGACGCAGTTGCCCGCGACCTTCATGTATTCCTACACCTTCACGCGGAAGAGCATGGGGATCGGCGCGGCCTCGGCGGTGATCATGCTGATGACGATTGCCGCGATCATGATCCCCTATCTTTACGCCGAGCTGAAGGAGAAGCGGGAATGAGCGCCGTGACGCAGGACAGCGCGGTCCGCACCGGCCGCGTGACCCGGGTCTTCATCTATGTGGTGCTCTTGGTCTTTGCGCTGTTCTACCTGCTGCCCTTCTTCGTGATGCTGGTGAACTCGGTGAAGCCGCTGTCCGAAATCACCGGCGGCAACATGATGGCGCTGCCCAAGGTCTGGACCATCGAGCCCTGGCTTTCGGCCTGGTCCACCGCGCAGGTGGGGGTGGAGCCCACGGGGCTGCGGCCGTATTTCCTGAACTCGGTCATGATGGTGGTGCCGGCGGTGGCGATTTCCACCGTGGTCGGCGCGCTGAACGGCTATGTGCTGACCAAGTGGCGGTTCCGGGGGGATTCCGTCCTGTTCGCGCTGATGCTGTTCGCCTGCTTCATCCCGTTCCAGATCGTGCTGATCCCGATGGCGCGGGTGCTGGGGATCCTCGGCCTCGCCGGCACGGTGCAGGGGCTGATCCTGGTGCACGTGGTCTATGGCATCGGCTTCACCACGCTGTATTTCCGCAATTACTATGCGTCCTTCCCGACCGAGCTGGTCAGGGCGGCGATGATGGACGGGGCGGGGTTCTTCCGAATCTTCTGGCGGATCCTTTTGCCGGTTTCGGGGCCGATCATCGTGGTCTCGGTGATCTGGCAGTTCACGAATATCTGGAACGACTTCCTGTTCGGTGTGTCCTTCGGCGGCACCAGCCAGCCGATGACGGCGGCGCTGAACAACCTGGTCAACTCTTCGACGGGCGTGAAGGAATACAACGTCCATTTCGCCGGCGCGATCCTGGCCGCGCTTCCCACGCTTGTCGTCTATATCGTCGCGGGCCGCTACTTCGTGCGCGGCCTGATGGCGGGCTCTGTCAAAGGCTGATCCCATGGGCTTTCTGGACATCTCCAACGTCACCAAATCCTACGGGCCGGTCGAGGTTCTGCACCGCGTGGACATCTCGGTCCAGGAGGGCGAGTTCCTTGTGCTGGTCGGGCCTTCGGGCTGCGGCAAGTCCACGCTGCTGAACATGATCGCGGGGCTGGAGGGAATCTCGGGCGGCGACATCTCGATCAAGGGGCGGGTCATCAACGGCGTGCATCCGTCGAAGCGCAACATCGCGATGGTGTTCCAGTCCTACGCGCTTTACCCGAACATGACGGTCGGCCAGAACATCACCTTCGGGCTGGAAATGCACGGTGTGCCGAAACCCGAGCGGGACCGCGCCCTGGCCGAGGTGGCGAAGCTTCTGCAGATCGACCATCTGTTGGACCGCAAGCCGGGGCAGTTGTCGGGCGGGCAGCGGCAGCGGGTGGCGATGGGGCGGGCACTGGTGCGCAACCCGGATGTTTTCCTGTTCGACGAGCCGCTGTCCAACCTGGACGCGAAGCTGCGCGTGGATATGCGCACCGAGATCAAGAAGCTGCACCACAAGCTCAAGACCACCATCGTCTATGTCACGCATGACCAGATCGAGGCGATGACGCTGTCGACCCGCATCGCGGTGATGAACAAGGGCTATGTCCAGCAACTGGGTACACCGAAGGAGATTTACGACACGCCGGCCAACCTGTTCGTGGCGACCTTCATGGGCTCGCCCGCGATGAACATCATCCCCGCGAAGGTGGTGATGGCGGAGGGCGCGCCCCATGCCGAGGTGACGGATGCCGAGGGCAAGGCCCGGTATCTGCGGTTCGGGCAGGCCAACCTGGCCGACTGGGCGGGACGCGAGATCCTTCTGGGCATCCGGCCCGAGGCGATCACCGATCCCGAGGGCGCGGACCGCAAGTCGGGCAATATCCAGTCGCTGGCGAACCGGGTGACGGTGACGGAACCGGCGGGGTCCGATACCTTTGTCACCATGGCGCTGTCGGGCAAGGACGTGATCGCGCGGATGCGGGCCGATGCCACGGTGGCGCCGGGGCAGGTCTTCGATTTTGCCGTGAACATGGAAAAGGCCGTGGCCTTCGATCCCAAGACAGAGGACCGCATCCGGCCATGACGCCCGACGTTCTGATCATCGGCTCGGGCATGGGGGGGGCCACGCTGGCGGCGGCGCTGGCGCCTTCGGGCAAGCGCATCGTCATCCTGGAGCGGGGCGAGCGGCTGGAGGATTGCCCCGAGGCGCGTGATCCGGCGGCGATCTTCGGGCGGGGCTTCTTCAAGCCGAAGGAGACCTGGCGCGATGTCTCGGGCGAGGTGCTGAACCCCGGCAACTATGCCTTTGTCGGCGGCAACACGAAGTTCTATGGCGCGGTGCTGCTGCGCTATCGCGCCGAGGATTTCGCGCCGCTGCGGCATCTGGAGGGAACCACCCCGGGCTGGCCTTTTCCATATGCGGAATTGGAACGTTACTATCAGGCGGCGGAAGAGCTTTACCGGGTGCGGGGCGAGGTTTCGGGCGATCCGACCGAGCCCGCCCATTCCGGGCCATATCCTTTTCCGCCGATTCCGGATGAGCCGGACATCGCCGCGCTGCGCCGCGCCTTCGTGGCGCAAGGTCTGCATCCTTCGGCCTTGCCCCTGGGCGTGGACCTTGACCGCTGGCTGGCCCGGGCGCCGACGACCTGGGATGCGTTTCCCGACACGACCGGCGCCAAGTCGGACGCCGAAAGCTGCGGGCTGGCGGAGGCGCTGAAGCATCCGAACGTGACGCTGCTGACCGGCGCCCGCGCGGTGCGACTGCTGGCCGAGGGACGCCGCATCACCGGGGTGGAGGTGGAACGGGCCGGGCAGCGCGAGACGCTGTCGGCGCCGGTGGTCTGCCTCTGTGCCGGGGCGATCCTGTCGGCGGCGCTTCTGCTGGCCTCGGCCGACGAGGACCATCCCACGGGGCTGGCCAACGGCTCGGACCAGGTGGGGCGGAACTTCATGAACCACAACCTGACGGGGATGATTGCCTGCAATCCCCTGCGCCGGAACCGGTCAATTTATGAAAAGACCATTCAGGTCAATGACTTCTATCTGACCGGCGGGCCGAATGGCGAGCCTTTGGGCAATATCCAGATGCTGGGGCGCATCACCGGGCCGATCCTTGCCGGCGAGGCGGGTCTGCCCCTGTGGCTGGCGCGGCACATGGCGGACCGGTCGATCCATATCATGGCGATGTCGGAGGATCTGCCGGACCCGGACAGCCGGGTGTTCTGGAGGAACGGCGAGGTGGTGCTGGACTGGCGGCGCACCAACACGCGGGCCCATGACCTTCTGGTGAAGAAGCTGGGGCAGGCGATGCGGCGGGCGGGCTGGCCCATCGTGCTTTCACGCGGGTTTCCGAAGTCGAAGCCCAGCCACCAATGCGGCACGGCGCGGATGGGGGCCGACCCGGCGACGAGCGTGGTCGATGCTTTCGGCAAGGCGCATGACCATGACAACCTGTGGATCCTCGATGCCTCGATCCTGCCGACCTCGGCGGCAGTGAACCCCTCGCTGACGGTGGCGGCGCTGGCGCTGCGTGCGGGTGAGCGCATCCGGGAGGGCTGGCAATGACCGGACATGCGCTGATCACCGGCGGGCAGCAGGGCATTGGCCTGGGCATCGCGCGGGCGCTGGCCGGGGCGGGGATGCGGGTGACGCTGGCCGCCGAACAGGCGGAAGATGCGCCGGCGGTGGGTGCGGCCCTGGCGGAGCTGCCGCCGGGCACGCGCTATCTGCGGCATGATCTGGCCGAAACTGACGGGATCGGGCGGCTTCTGGCGGCGGTGGGGCCGTTGACCACGCTGGTCTGCAATGCCGGCGTGCCGGCGATGCGGCGCGGCGATCTGCTGGAGATGCAGGCCGACAGTTTCGACCGCTGCATGGATGTGAACCTGCGGGGCACGTTCTTTCTGGCGCAGGCGGTGGCGCGGGCGATGCTGGCGGACACCTCTGCCGAGTATCGCAGCCTGATCTTCGTCACCTCGGTTTCGGCGGTAATGGCGAGCCCGGAGCGGGCGGAATACTGCATCTCGAAGGCCGGGGCCTCGATGATGGCGCAGAATTTCGCGCTGCGGCTGGCGGGCGAGGGGATCGGGGTCTTTGAACTGCGCCCCGGCATCATCGCCACGCCGATGACCGAGGGCGTGCGCGACCGCTATGACGCCCGGATTGCCGGGGGGCTGGTGCCCGCGGGGCGGTGGGGCGAGCCTGCCGATATCGGGCGCGTTGTGCTGCCGCTGGTGCGCGGAGAGATGGCCTTTGCCACCGGGGCGGCCATCGCCGTGGATGGCGGGCTTTCGGTGCCGCGGCTGTGACCATGAGACCTTTTCAGTCCGCCCCATCTCCCCTCCCCCGGCCCCTCCCCACGAGGGGGAGGGGAGGCGCTTTGACCGACCTGCTGGTGTGAAAGGTCCGAAATGGACAAGGAATTCGACTTCATCATTGTCGGGGGCGGCTCGGCAGGTTGCGTATTGGCAAGCCGGTTGTCCGAGGATCCGGCGTTCCGCGTGCTGCTTCTGGAGGCCGGGGGGCGGGACAATCACCCGTTCTATCACCTGCCGGCGGGCTTTGCGAAGATGACCAAGGGCATCGGCTCCTGGGGCTGGCATACGGTGCCGCAGCGGCACATGGGAAACATGGTGATCCGCTACACCCAGGCGAAGGTGATCGGCGGGGGTTCCTCGATCAACGCGCAGATCTACACGCGTGGCAATGCGCTGGACTATGACGAATGGCGGCAGATGGGCTGCGAGGGTTGGTCCTACGAGGATGTGCTGCCGTATTTCCGCAAAGCGGAAGACAACGATACCTGGGACAACCGGTATCACGGCAAGGGCGGGCCTCTGGGGGTGAGCCAGCCGGCGGCGCCCTTGCCGATCTGCGAGGCCTATTTCAAGGCGGCGGCCGAGATTGGCATTCCGCGCAACCTGGACATGACGGGGGAGGTCCAGGACGGCGTGGGTTACTACCAGCTGACGCAGCGCGGGGCGCGGCGGTCTTCCGCCTCGGTCGCCTATCTGGGGCGGGCGAGGGGACGGCCGAACCTGACGGTGAAGACCGGCGCTCAGGTACGGCGGGTGGTGGTGGAAAAGGGCCGCGCCGTGGGGGTGGACCTCGGCACTGAGGGTGTGGTGCGGGCGGGGCGCGAAGTGATCGTCTCTTCGGGCGCCATCGGCTCGCCGCGGCTTCTGATGCTGTCGGGGATCGGGCCGGCGGACCACCTGGACTCCGTCGGGGTGGCTGTGGTTTTCGACCAGCCGGGTGTGGGGTCGAACCTTCAGGACCATGTGGACCTGTTCGTGATCGCGGAATGCACCGGACCGCATACCTATGACCGCTATGCCAAGCCCTTGTGGTCGGCGGTGGCGGGGCTGCAATATCTGCTCACGAAGAAGGGGCCGGTGGCTTCTTCGCTGTTCGAGACCGGGGGGTTCTGGTACGCGGACCCCGCGGCGCGGTCGCCGGATATCCAGTTCCATCTGGGTCTTGGCTCGGGGATCGAGGCGGGGGTGGCGGCGATGCCGGATGGCGGGGTGACGCTGAACTCGGCCTATCTGCGCCCCCGGTCGCGCGGGACGGTGCGGCTGGCGTCGGGCGACCCGATGGCGGCGCCGCTGATCGACCCGAATTACTGGGAAGACCCGCATGACCGAGAGATGTCGATCCGCGGGCTGAAGCTGGCGCAGGAGATCATGGCGCAGGACGCGCTGAAGCCCTTTGTGAAGGCCGAGCGCCTGCCGGGTCCGGAGGTGCGGACGGAGGCGGATTACTTCGCCTACGCCTGCGCCCATGCCAAGACCGACCACCACCCTGCGGGCACCTGCCGGATGGGGGCTGACGCGGCGGCGGTCGTCGATCCGCGGCTGCTGTTCAACGGGATCGCGGGGTTGCGGATTGTCGATGCCTCGGTGATGCCGACCGTCGTTTCCTCGAACACCAATGCGCCGACCATCATGATCGCGGAAAAGGCCGCGGACATGATCAAGGCCGACCATGGAGCGCGCAGATGATCCGTCACATCGTTCTTGTCCGGTTCCGGCCGGATGTCTCGCCCGAGGCCATTGCGGCGATCTTTGCCGACCTGCATGCCATTGAGGGCAAGGTGCCGGGGCTGTTGTCGATTGCCTCGGGGCGCAGCGAAAGCCCCGAGAAGATCGAGCGGGGCTACCTGCATGGGTTTACGGTGGATTTCGCCGATTGGGCGGCGCTGGAAGCCTATCAGGTGCATCCCGACCATCGCCGCGTGGGGGCGGCGCTGGTGGCCCATGCCGAAGGCGGGCTGGATGGCATCCTGGTCTTTGACCTGCCCATCGCCTGACCGGAGGTCCCGATGCTGACGCTGCCGACACAGGATTTCCGCCTTGAAAGCTATCGCCTGACCGGCGAGCCGCTGGTGCCGCGGGCGCCGCGGGTGGCATTGACCCGCACGGCCTTTGCCGCGGCACATGTGGTGAGCGACCCGTTGCGCGAGCGGAACCCCTGGGACACGCGGCCGGCGGTGGACTGGGAGACGACCCTGGCCTTCCGTGAGGGGCTTTGGGACCAGGGGCTGGGTCTGGCCGAAGCGATGGACACGGCGCAGCGCGGCATGGGGGTGGATTGGCTGACCGCGAAGGAGTTGATCGAACGGACGATGCGGGCGGCCAAGGCCCATCCGATGCGACCGCGCGTGGCCTGTGGCGCCGGGACGGACCATGCGACGGGGCTGGCCAGCCCCGATGCGGTGGCGGCGGCCTATGAGGAGCAGGCCGAGGCGATCGAGCGGGCGGGGGGGCAGCTGATCCTGATGGCGACGCGGGCGCTGCCGGCGATGGGGGCGCGGATGGACGTCTATCATCGCGTCTATCGGCGGCTGATCGACGGGGCCGAGAAGCCGGTGATCCTGCACTGGCTGGGCGAGATGTTCGACCCCGCGCTGAAGGGCTATTGGGGCACCGAGGATGTGGGCGAGGCCAGCGACTTTGTGCTTTCGCTGATCGCCGAGAATCCGGGGCAGGTGGATGGCATCAAGATTTCCCTGCTGGATCAGGCGCATGAAGAGGCATTCCGGGCGCGGCTGCCCGAAGGCGTGCGGCTTTATACCGGCGACGATTTCAACTACGCGCCGCTGATCGCGGGCGACGGTTGGCACTACAGCCACGCGCTGCTGGGCATCTTTGCCGCCATTGCGCCGGCCGCGGCGCAGGCGCTGGAGGCGCTGGCCGAGGGGGACCGGGCCACCTATGACGCCCTGTTCGCGCCGACCGTGCCCCTGTCGCGCGAGATTTTCCGGGCGCCCACGCGGTTCTACAAGGCGGGCATCGCTTTCCTTGCCTGGCTGAACGGCTGGCAGAGGCATTTCATCATGCCGGCGGGCTTTCAATCCAGCCGCGACATCACGCATTATGCCGAGGTGTTCCGTCTGGCCGACCGGGCGCGGCTTCTGGCGAAGCCCGATCTGGCCGAGGCGCGGATGCGGGGGCTCTTGGACCTGCACGGGATCGAACAGGGGTAGAATGCGAAGGCCGACGATCATCGACGTGGCCAGCCGGGCGGGCGTGTCGAAATCGACCGTGAGCCTTGTCCTGCAGGAAAGCCCACTGGTGCGGCCGGAAACGCGCGAGACGGTGCGACAGGCGATGGCCGAGATCGGCTATGTCTACAACCGTTCGGCGGCGCAGCTTCGGTCTTCGAACACCGGGCTGATCGGGCTGGTCATCAACGATCTGAGGAACCCGTTCTTCACCGAATTCGCCACCTCGGTGCAGATGGCGCTGTCGGCGCGGGGCTATGCGACGGTGGTGGCCAATACCGACGAAAGCCCGGAGTTGCAGGCGCAGGTGGTTGGGGCGATGATCGAACATGGCGTCTCGGCGCTGGTGATCTCGCCCGCCTATGGGTCTGAAGGCAGCTTTGCCCTGCTGGCCCGCGCCGGGGTGCCGGCGATGCAGGTTCTGCGCAAGGTGGCCGACACGTCGCGCTTTCCCTTTGCCGCGCCGGATTACGCGCGGGGAAGCCGGCTGGCGGCGGATCACCTGATCGCCGCCGGGGCGCAGCGGATTGCCTTTGTCGGCGGTCTGGAAGGACGGGGCGTCACGGCAGAGCGCATGTCGGGCTATCTGGAGGCGATGGCCGCAGCGGGCCGCGAGCCGTTTGCGCTCTTTGGCCGGTCCTCGCGCGCCTTTGGCCGGGAGGCGGCGCATCGGCTGACGGCGGAACATCCCGAGATTGACGCGGCGCTGTGCTTCAATGACCTGGTGGCGCTTGGCATGATGACCGGCTTTGCCGAGTTGGGCCGCCCAGTCGGACGCGACTTCCGGCTGGTGGGGTTTGATGACATCGAGGATTGCGCGCAGGTCTGGCCGGCGCTGACCTCGGTGCATTGCGACATTGCGGGGTTGGGGGGCCGGATCGCGGCGACGGTGCTGGGCTGGCTGGAGCGGGACGAGGTGCCGCCGCCGGAATGGCATGGTCCGGTTGACCTGGTGGTCCGCGCTTCGTCGGGGGGCACATGACGGAAGCCGAATTGCTGCGGGCGCTGTTCGACAAGGCGGTCGAGGTGGCCGATCCGATGCGGTCGCTGGCGCGGCATCTGCCGCCCAGACCGTCGGGCCGGGTGGTCGTGGTGGGGGCCGGCAAGGCGAGCGCCCGAATGGCCGAGGCGGTGGAGGCGGAATGGGGCCCCTGCGAGGGGCTGGTGATCACGCGCTATGGCTATGGCCGGCCGACCAAGGGCATCGAAATTGTCGAAGCCGCGCATCCGGTACCGGATGCGGCGGGGCTGGCGGCCACGGCGCGGATGCTGGAACTGCTGCAGGGCTTGGGCGAGGGCGATTTCGTGCTGGCGCTGATCTCGGGCGGGGCGTCGGCCCTGCTGGTGGCGCCGGCCGAAGGGGTGAGCCTGGCCGAGAAGCAGGCGGTCAACGCGGGGCTTCTGGCCAGCGGGGCGCCGATTTCGCAGATGAACACGGTGCGAAAGCATCTGAGCCGGGTGAAGGGCGGGCAACTGGCGGCTGCGGCCTTTCCGGCGCGGGTGCTGGCCCTGCTGATTTCAGATGTTCCGGGGGATGACCCGGCCTTCATCGGGTCTGGTCCCACGGTGGGCGATACCTCCACCGCCGCCGAGGCGCGGGCGATCCTGCAGCGGTGGAGCGTGCCGGTCCCGCCGTCTGTTCTGGCCGCGCTGGACCGCCCGACCGGGGTGATCGCCCCGGGCGATGAACGGCTGGCGCGGGTGGAGAACCGGCTGTACGCAGCACCTTCGCAATCCTTGGCGGCGGCGGCCGAGATGGCCAGGGGCATGGGGCTGGACGTGCGCCTTCTGGGCGATGCGCTGGAGGGCGAGGCGCGCGAGGTGGCGGCCGCGCAGGCGAAGCAGGCGCGGGCGATCCGGGCTGCGATGCGCATCGGCGATGCGCCCGTGCTGCTGCTGTCCGGCGGCGAATTGACGGTGACGCGGCGCGGCGACGGCGTGGGCGGACCTAATGCCGAGTTCTGCCTAGCGCTGGCCCTTGCGCTGGACGGGGCGGCGGGCATCCACGCGATCGCCTGCGACACAGATGGCGTGGACGGCGCGGCCGACGTGGCGGGGGCCATCATCGGGCCGGAGACTCTGGTGCGGGCGCAGGCCCTTGGCATGTCGCCCACCGAAAGCCTGGCGCGGAACGATGCGCACGGCTTCTTCGGCGCGCTTGGCGATCAGGTCGTCACCGGGCCGACGCTGACCAACGTGAACGATTTCCGCGCGGTCCTGATCCGGCGCTGATCCCTGGGGCGGACCGCGTTCAATCCGATTCAGATTGAACGCAATCCGGAACAGGCAAGCCGTTGGGAATGTTGCGCATCTCTCTCCATCAGGTGAACCTGATCGAGAGAGATGCGCTCTAGCCAAGCGCGGCCAGAAGCTCGGGCGTGGCCTGGCCGGTGACGGGCAGGCCGCGGCTGGCCTGGAAGGCGCGGATCGCGGCTTCGGATTTCGCACCGATCACGCCATCGGTGCCGCCGGTATCGAAGCCGAGAGCGGTGAGACGTTGCTGGATGCGCTGGCGGTCGGCCTGGGTCAGGCCCTGGGCATCGGGCGGGAAACTGGCCTGCAGACGGGGCCCGCCGCTGAGCAGATCGGACAGGTAGCCCACGCCGATGGCATAGGATTCGGCGTTGTTGTAGCGCAGGATCACGTTGAAATTGTTGAAGATCATGAAGGCCGGGCCCGAGGCGCCGGAGGGCCGGATGATCGAGGCCACGCCATAGTCGGGCACGGTGCCGCCGGAGGCGGCACGCACGCCCATCGACGCCCATTCGGACGGGCTGCGCCCCTTGCCGCGGCCGATGAGGGCGGTGTTGAAGCCCGAGGGCAGCACGACCTCGACCCCCCAGGGCTGGCCCTTGGTCCAGCCGGATTTCTTCAGGTAGTTGGCCGCCGAGGCGAGTGCATCCGTCGGGTCGGCCGACCAGATGTCGGCCTTTCCGTCGCCCGCGAAATCGACGGCATAGGCCAGATACGTGGTGGGTATGAACTGCGTCTGGCCCATGGCGCCGGCCCAGCTTCCTGTCATGCGCGCAGGCGTGATGTCGCCGCGTTGCAGGATCTTCAGGGCGGCGACGAGCTGGTCTTCGTAGAAGCCCGAGCGGCCGCTGGCATAGGCGAGGGTGGACAGGGCCGAGATCACCGGCGCGGTGCCCTGACGGGTGCCGTAAAAGCTCTCCAGCCCCCAAACGGCGACGATCACGTCGCGGTCCACGCCATAGCGGGCCTCGATGGCATCCAGAAGGCCGGCATAGCGGCTCATCGCGGCCTTGCCCTGCGACACTCTCTCATTCGAGGCGGCAATGGCGAGATAGTCTTCCAGGCTGCGCTTGAACTCGGTCTGGTTCTGGTAACGCTCCACCGCGCCCGGCAGGTATCCGGCATCGCGGAAGGCCATGTCCAGCGTGGATTGCGAGATGCCGCGCGACTGGGCGCGGGGCAGGAAGTCGGCGACCCATTGATCCCAGCCGGGGTTCGGCGCCTTGGGGAAATCGGGCTCGGGCCCGCGTGTGGGCGTGCCGCCGCCGCCGCCGCAGGCCGAAAGCGCCAGAAGGGAAATGCCAGAAAGGAATGCGCGCCTGTCCATGTGTCTGCCCGGTGTTCTGTTGTTGTGGGCAGGCTAGCCGAATGTGGTGCCGCCGCAAAGGGTTCAGGGCGTCTCCTTGACGGCCTCCATCGCCACATAGGTCGAGGTCTGGGCGACATGGGGCAGGGCGCTGATGCGTTCGGCCAGCACGCGGCGATAGTCCTGGATGTCGGCGGTGCGCACCTTGAGCAGGTAGTCGAACCGGCTGGCGATCATGTGGCACTGTTCGATTTCCGGCACCGCCAGCACGGCACGGTTGAAGGCCTGAAGCGCCGCCTCGCGGGTGTCGTCCAGCCGCACCTCGACGAAGGCCACATGCGCCTGGCCCATGCGGATCGGGTCCAGGATGGCGCGGTAGCCGGTGATGACGCCGGAGTCCTCCAGCCGCTTCAGCCGGGTCTGCACCGGCGATTTCGACAGGCCCACGCGGCGGGCGAGTTCCACCACAGGGATGCGGCCCTCGGTCGCCAGAACGCGCAGGATGGCAAGATCGAAGCGGTCAAGGTCATCTGGCATGTGTTGTCCTCCAAGTTCGGGCGAAAGGATAATCGAAGCACGGATTTGCGGGAAGATCGCCTGCCGGATCAGGGATAGACTGGCCCAAACAGGAGCCCCGCCCATGCCCGCGACCCCCGAGACCGACCCGATGACCGTGATCCGCACCGGATCGCTGCGTGACGAGGCCATGCTGGTGCGCCAGCTGGTGGCCGAGGCCGGGCTGGATGCCGCGGCGCGGGCCGCCATCGTCGCGCAGGCGGCGGATCTGGTCCGCCAGATCCGGGCGGGGGGGAAACCGGGGCTGATGGAGGTGTTCCTGGCGGAATACGGCCTGTCCACCGACGAGGGCATCGCGCTGATGTGCCTCGCCGAGGCGCTGTTGCGCGTGCCGGATGCCGAGACGATGGACGCGCTGATCGAGGACAAGATCGCGCCGTCCGACTGGGGGCGGCACCTCGGGCGGTCGGCCTCCAGCCTTGTGAACGCCTCGACCTGGGCGCTGATGCTGACCGGCAAGGTGCTGGACGACCGGGAGCCGGGGGTGGTGGGCCATCTGCGCGCCGCCGTGCGCCGTCTGGGCGAGCCGGTGATCCGGCGTGCGGTGGCGCAGGCGATGAAGGAGATGGGCCGCCAGTTCGTGCTGGGCGAGACCATCGAGGCGGCCATGACCCGCGCGGCCGAACTGGAAGCGCGGGGCTATGCCTACAGTTATGACATGCTGGGCGAGGCGGCGCGGACGGAAGCCGATGCGCGGCGCTATCACCTGGCCTATTCCCGCGCCATCGCCACTATCGGCGCAGCGGCCAAGGGGCGCGACATCCGTGCCAATCCCGGCATCTCGGTGAAGCTGTCGGCGCTGCATCCGCGTTACGAGGTTGCCAAGCGCGACCGGGTACTGGCGGAACTGGTGCCGCGGCTGCGTGCGCTGGCAGCACTGGCCAAGGATGCGGGACTGGGGTTCAACATCGACGCGGAAGAGGCCGACCGGCTGGCACTGTCGCTGGAGGTGATCGGCGCGGTGCTGGAGGATCCGGCGCTGGCGGGTTGGGATGGGTTCGGCGTGGTGGTGCAGGCCTATGGGCGCCGCGCCGGGGCGGTGATCGACCATCTGGCGGATCAGGCGGCCCGCCTGAACCGGCGCATCATGGTGCGGCTGGTGAAGGGCGCCTATTGGGATGCCGAGGTGAAGCGGGCGCAGGTGCTGGGGTTGTCCTCCTTCCCGGTCTTCACGCGGAAGGATTCCACCGACGTCAGCTATATTGCCAATGCGCGCAAGCTGTTGGGCCTGACCGACCGCATCTATCCGCAATTCGCCACCCACAACGCCCATACCGTCGCCGCCGTGCTGCATATGGCCGAGGCGATGGGCGTGGGTGCGGGGGCCTTCGAGTTCCAGCGCCTGCATGGCATGGGCGAGCGGCTGCATGACATCGTGCTGACCGACCGCGGCACGCGCTGCCGCATCTATGCGCCGGTGGGCGCGCATCGTGACCTGCTGGCCTATCTGGTGCGGCGGCTCTTGGAAAACGGCGCGAATTCCAGCTTCGTCAATCAGATCGTCAACGAGGAGGTGGCGCCAGAGGCGGTGGCCGCCTGCCCGCTGACCGCCGTCGAGGCGTTGGCGGTGCTGCCCAACCCGGCGCTGGCAACCGGGCCGGGGCTCTTTGGTGCGCGCAGGAACTCGCAGGGCTGGGACCTGACGGATGCGGGCGATCTTGCCGGGATCGCGGCGGCGCGCGAGCCGCATCTGGCACGTCCTTTCGAGGCTGGTCCGCGGCTCGCCGGGCCGGTGGCCGGCGCCCTTCGGCGCGCGGTGACGAACCCGGCCACGGATGCCGTGGCGGGCTATGTGCTGGAGGCCGCGAAACCCGACGTGGACGAGGCGCTGCGCCTTGCCGAGCCCTGGGCGGCTGAAGCAATCGACCGTGCCGAAGTGCTGCGCAAGGCGGCAGACCTGTACGAAACCGAACATGGCGCGATCTTTGCGGTGCTGGCGCGCGAGGCTGGAAAGACTTTGGCCGATGCCGTCAGCGAGCTGCGAGAGGCGGTGGATTTTCTGCGTTACTATGCCGAAGGCGCGCCTGCCCTGACCAACCCGCCGCTCGGGCGCGTGGTCTGCATCAGCCCCTGGAACTTTCCGCTGGCGATCTTCACCGGCCAGATCGCGGCGGCGCTGGCCGCGGGCAATGCCGTGCTGGCCAAGCCTGCCGAGCAAACGCCGCTGGTGGCCGCGCTGGCGGTGGACCTGATGCACCGGGCGGGTGTGCCCAGGACGGCGCTGCAGCTTCTGCCCGGCGACGGGCCAACCGTGGGCGGCGCGCTGACCAGCGACCCGCGTGTGGATGGCGTCTGCTTCACCGGCTCGACCGAGACGGCGCTGGCGATCCGCCGCGCCATGGCCGCGAACCTGGCGCCGACCGCTCCGCTGATCGCCGAAACCGGCGGGCTGAACGCGATGTTGGTCGATTCCACCGCGCTGCCCGAGCAGGCGGTGCGCGACATCCTGGCCTCGTCCTTCCAGTCGGCCGGGCAGCGCTGTTCGGCGCTGCGCTGCCTTTATGTGCAGGAAGACGTGGCCGAAGCGGTGGAAGAGATGCTGTTCGGCGCGATGGACGAACTGGCATTGGGCGATCCCTGGGCGCTGGAGACCGACATCGGTCCGCTGATCGACGCCGAGGCGCAGGGGGCGATTGCCGCCTATGTGGCAAAGGCGCGGGCCGAGGGGCGGGTGATGAAGGAACTTGTGGCGCCGGCCGGCGGGCATTTCCTGGCGCCCGCGGTGATCCGCGTCCGTGGGATCGAGGACATGGAGCGCGAGGTCTTCGGCCCCGTGCTGCATGTCGCGCGGTTCAAGGCGGGCGACCTGAACCGGGTGATCGCGGCGATCAATGCCAGCGGCTACGGCCTGACCTTCGGCCTGCACACCCGCATTGACGACCGGGTGCAGCAGATCGTCGAGACGATCCACGCCGGCAACACCTATGTGAACCGCAACCAGATCGGCGCGGTGGTGGGCAGCCAGCCCTTTGGCGGCGAGGGCTTGTCGGGCACCGGGCCAAAGGCGGGTGGGCCGGAATACCTGGCCCGCTTCACGCGCCAGCCGGTCCCTGACGCCGTGCAGGACGCGACCACGACCGCCGCAAGCGCCGTGCAGAAGGCGTTGGCAGCGGCGGTTCTGCCGGCCCGCGCTACGCAGACGCGCGACCTGCCGGGACCGACGGGCGAATCGAACAGGCTGTCGCTTTGGGTGCGC
Organism: Neotabrizicola shimadae; assembly: GCF_019623905.1. NCBI lineage: Bacteria > Pseudomonadati > Pseudomonadota > Alphaproteobacteria > Rhodobacterales > Paracoccaceae > Neotabrizicola > Neotabrizicola shimadae. Next base: position 623,474 of record NZ_CP069370.1, read on the forward strand.
GCGCCGCTGCTGTGCCTTGGCCCCGGCGCGGAAACGGCGGCGGCGCAGGCCGCTGCTGTGCGCGCCCTGGGGGGGGCGGCCATCGAGGCGCCGGGGCTGGACCCGGCGGCGCTGACCACGCTCGCAGGTTTCTCGGGGGCGATCTGGTGGGGCGATGCCATGCAAGGCCGGGCCCATGCGCAGGCGCTGGCGGCGCGGCGCGGGCCGATCCTGCCGCTGATCGGGATGCCCGATGCGGCGCATGTGCATCTGGAACGGCATGTCTGCATCGACACCACCGCCTCGGGTGGCAATGCGCAGCTTCTGGCGCAGGTGTCGGGCTGATCCCTGCCGCTTGACCGGACGTCACGGATCGGGAACGGTTGGCCCATGTTCCCGATCCGCGACCACAACCCCTCGGGCCGCGTGCCCTATGTCGTCTACGCGCTCATCCTGGTGAATGTGGCGGTCTACGCCCTGACCTGGGCCGAGTTGTCACTGGATGTCCGGGCGATCGACCGGTTCTACACCGACTGGGGGCTTCAGCCGGTGGAGCTGTCCAGCGGGCAGGACCTTCACACGGTCTTCACCTCGATGTTCGTGCATGGCGGCTTGTTGCATCTGGCCGGCAACATGCTGTTCCTGTGGGTCTTTGGCGACAACCTGGAAGACACGCTCGGGCCGGTGCGGTTCCTGGGCTATTACCTCGCCTGCGGGGTTGCGGCGGCCCTGTTGCAGGTGGCGGTCTCGCCCTGGTCGCCCGTGCCGATGGTGGGCGCTTCTGGCGCCATCGCGGGGGTGATGGGCGGCTACCTGCTGCTGTTTCCCAAGGCGCGGGTCGATGTGCTGATCTACATCGTGATCTTCTTCCGCATCTTCCCGGTGCGGGCCTGGATCGTGCTGATGGTCTGGATCGGCATCCAGCTGGTGCAGGGCTTCTCGATGGACCCTGACCAGGGCGGCGTCGCCTACTTCGCCCATATCGGCGGATTCATCGCCGGGATGGTGCTGATGGTGCCGTCTTGGCTGTGGCGGGGCGGGCCGCGGTTCTGGTCGCGCACCGAGGGGCGGCCCCCGCATCCAGCGGCCGAATATGTGCTGACCGGCTCGCGCATCCCGCGCGTGCGCCGGAGGCCCTAGCGTCAGGCGGTGGCCGGGCGCAGAGCCGGCGCCTTGGCGCGGTTGCGGGTGTACCGGGCGATGCCCAGGTCCGAGGCGTCGATCTCGGTCGGGCGGCCCGACATCAGGTCGGCCAGAACGCGGCCCGAACCCGCCGCCATCGTCCAGCCCAGGGTGCCGTGGCCGGTGTTCAGGAACAGGTTGCCGTAGGCGGTCTTGCCCACCACCGGGGTGCCATCGGGCGTCATCGGGCGCAGGCCCGTCCAGAAGGTGGCACGGCTCTGGTCGCCCGCGCCGCCGAACAGGTCCTCCACCGAATGTTCCAGCGTGGCGCGGCGCTTTGGGTTCAGCGAAAGGTCGAACCCGGCCACTTCCGCCATGCCGCCCACACGGATGCGGTCGCCGAGGCGCGTGATGGCGATCTTGTGCGTCTCGTCCATGACGGTGGACACCGGGGCGCGGCTTTCATCCACGATCGGCACGGTGATCGAATAGCCCTTCAGCGGGTAGACCGGCAGGTTCAGGCCAAGCGGCGCCACCAGCTTCGGTGAATAGGATCCCATGGCCACGACATAGCTGTCGGCCACGATCCGGCCCTCCGCCGTCTTGACCGCGGTGATGCGCCCGCGGTCGGTTTCGAACCCGTCGATGGCCACGTTCCACCGGAAGGTGACGCCCATCGCTTCGGCCATGGCCTGAAGGCTGTTGGTGAACTTGAAGCAATCGCCCGTCTCGTCGCCCGGCAGGCGCAGGCCGCCGGCGATCTTGTCCTTCGACGCGGCCAGGCCCGGCTCTGCCGCCACGCAGCCGGCGGCGTCCAGCACTTCGAAGGGCACGCCATCGGCGGCCAGCACTTCGATGTCCTTGGCGGCGCCATCGACCTGCTTCTTGGTGCGAAACACCTGAAGCGTGCCCTGGGTGCGCTCGTCATAGGAAATGCCGGTCTCGGCGCGCAGGTCCTTCAGCACGTCGCGCGAGTATTCGGCGATCCGGACCATGCGGCCCTTGTTCACCTTGTAGGCGTCGGTGGTGCAGTTCAGCAGCATCCGGCCCAGCCAGTTCAGCTTGGCATAGTCGGGCTTCGGCTGGATGATCAGCGGCGCGTGCTTCTGGAACATCCACTTGATCGCCTTGACCGGAATGCCTGGTGCCGCCCAGGGCGAGGCATAGCCGGGGCTGATCTCGCCGGCATTGGCGAAAGATGTTTCGAGCGCCGGGCCGGGCTGGCGGTCGATCACCGTCACCTCGTGGCCCGCACGGGCCAGGTAATAGGCCGACGTCACCCCGATCACACCCGCCCCCAGAACCACGACCTTCATGGCAGCTTCCTTCCCCGACATCCGTTTTGCAGTTGCAAGAAAGGATAGCGATGCGGTGTGAAAGGGTTTCGAAAAGATGCCCCGGATAGGCAGTCATTATCGAAGATATCGTCGCGACTGCGGGGCTTCATGCAACATCATTGCTTGCTGTAGCCGTATGGCGCTTCTCTCTGCTGAGAATCGGGTTGGATGTGGATTTTTCTCCCGCCCATTCTCCGGGCAATGCCCTCGAAAAGTCGCAGGAGAATCGGGCGAATTGACCACAGGCCACCGGGAACTTCCGCCGGATGTCGAACAGACCAGTTCATTCATTGGAGGGAAAGTGGCAGCCCGTAGGGGAGTCGAACCCCTCTTCCCAGGTTGAAAACCTGGTGTCCTAACCGATAGACGAACGGGCCGCGCTTCGGTCGTGGCGGGCTGAATAAGGGCAGGCCGCGGCGGGTGCAAGCGGATTCTTTGCAGTCCCGCTCAGGCTTCGGCGGCATCCTCCAGACGCAGCTGGACCTTGGTGCGGCCGCCCCAGGTGTTCAGCTCCAGCCGGCCGGCGAGGTGAAAGCGGCGGTGGCCGGGTTGGTTCAGCGCGGGGCCTAGCGCGCCTTCGAAGGCGCCCCAGGCGACTGCCTCGATCTGGCCGCCCTGGCCGTCGGAGGCGAGCAGACGCAGGTGGGTCTCGCCGATCCGCCGGGGGCTGATCGCCATGTCGGCAAAGGCAAAGCGGGGGGCGGGGGCCGAGGCGCCGAAGGGGCCGGCCTGCTCGATCTGCTCCACCAGGGCGGGAGTGGCCGCGCCGGGCATCAGTAGGCTGTCCAGCTTCAACTCGCCCGCACCGCCCTGACCGGCGCCCTGTTTCGCCAGCAGGTCGGCGAGGCGCTCCATGGCGGCGTCCAGGTGGGGCCGGTCAACGGTCAGACCAGCCGCCATGCGGTGGCCGCCGCCCTTGACCAGCAGCCCCTCGGCCGCGACGCGGTGGACGGCGGCGCCAAGGTCCACGCCGGTGACGGAGCGGCCCGAGCCCTTGCCCACGGCGCCGTCGAACCCGATGACCACGGCGGGGCGGTTGGTGGCTTCCTTCAGGCGCGACGCGACGATGCCGACCACGCCGGGGTGCCAGCCCTCGGCCGCGGCCCAGACCAGCGGGCCACCCAGGCCGCGCGCTTCGGCCTGGGCCAGAGCCTCGTCGCGGACCCTGAGTTCGATCTCGCGGCGCTCGGAGTTGAGCTGGTCGAGGCGTTGGGCAAGCGCCGCCGCCTCGCGCGGGTCGGCGGTGGCCAGCAGGCGGGCGCCGAGATCGGCCTGGCCGATGCGGCCGCCGGCATTGATGCGGGGGCCAAGGAGGAAGCCCAGGGCATAGGGCGTGGGGGCCTCGTTCATCCGGGCGATGTCGGCCAGGGCGGCGAGGCCGGGGCGGTCGCGCCGCGCCATGACCTTCAGCCCCTGACGCACCAGGGCGCGGTTCACGCCGGTCAGGGGGGCCACGTCGGCGACGGTGGCGAGCGCCACGAGGTCGAGGAGGGCCATCAGGTCGGGACCCTGAGCGCCTTCGGCCCGCAGCTGGCGGTTGGCCTCGACCAGCATCAGGAAGACCACGGAGGCGGCGCAGAGGTGGGCGAGGGTGCCGTCCTCGTCCTGGCGGTTGGGGTTCACCACGGCCAGCGCCGGGGGGAGCGTCTCGGCGCCGAGGTGGTGGTCGAGGACGACCACGTCGGCGCCCTTGGCGGCGGCGATGGGGCCGTGCGAGAGGGTGCCGCAGTCCACGCAGAGGATCAGGGAGTGGCGGGAGGCGAGCTCGGCCATGGCGGGCTCGTTCGGGCCGTAGCCTTCGTCGATGCGGTCGGGGATGTAGAGGGTGGCGGCGTGGCCCATGGCGCGCAGCCAGGTGAGGAGAAGGGCGGCGGAGGCGCCGCCGTCCACGTCGTAGTCGGCGAAGACGGCGATCCTTTCGCGGCGGCTGAGGGCCTGGAGGAAGCGGGCGGCGGCGGGCCCCATGTCCTTGAGCGTCAGGGGATCGGGGAGGAGGTCGCGGAGCGCGGGGGCGAGGAAGGCGGCGGCCTCGCCGGGGGTCACGCCCCGGCGCACGAGGGTCTGGCAGAGGGCGAGGGGGAGGCGGGTGGTCTGGGCCATGGCCTCGGCCAGGCGCAGCTCGGACTCGGTCGGGCCGGTCCAGCGCCGGCCGGTCAGCGAGGTTTCGACGTTGAGGAAGGCGCCCATGGGGTGCTTGTGGCAAGGGTGGGTGGGCTTGGCAAGGGGCCCAACGGGCGTCCGAGCTCGGACGCTTGCCTCGACCCTGCAATTTCAACGGGTTACGGGCGCGGATTTACTTGGACTTAACTTCTGTCCGAGGGGGTGCGGGTGCCCGCGCGTTCGGTGCTGCTGCGGTGCCCCCCTCCCCATCCCTCCCCACAAGGGGGAGGGAGATGCGTCGTTCGAGCCGCCTGCGGGGGTTCAGCGGACCGGGGTGCGGTATTCGATGCGGCGCACCGAGCCGGTCTTGGAGCGCATCAGGATGGTTTCCATCGTCACCCAGCCGGGTTCGCGTCGGATGCCCTTGACGAGCGAGCCGTTGGTGACGCCGGTGGCCGCGAAGATCACGTCGCCGCGCACCAGATCGTCGCGGGTATAGACGCGGTCGAAATTGGTGATGCCGGCCTTGCGGGCGCGGCCCTTCTCGTCTTCGTTGCGGAACAGGAGCTTGCCGAAGAACTGGCCGCCCATGCATTTCAGCGCGGCGGCGGCCAGCACGCCCTCGGGCGCGCCGCCGGAGCCCATGTACATGTCGATGCCGGTCAGGTGCGGTTCGGCGCAGTGCATGACACCGGCCACGTCGCCATCGGTGATGAGCCGGATCGCCGCGCCGGTGGAGCGGATTTCCTTGATCAGATCCTCGTGGCGGGGCCGTTCCAGCACGCAGACGGTGATGTCTTCGGTCGAGACGCCCTTGGCGGCGGCGAGCGCCGAGACACGTTCGGACGGCGTCATGGTCATGGTGACGGTGCCGGTCTTGAAGCCGGGGCCGATGGCGAGCTTGTCCATGTAGACATCCGGGGCGTGCAGCATGGTGCCACGGGGCGCCATGGCGATGACGGTCATCGCGTTCGGCATGTCCTTGGCGGTCAGCGTCGTGCCTTCCAGCGGGTCGAGCGCGATGTCCACGGCCGGGCCGTTGCCGGTGCCGACCTGTTCGCCGATGTAGAGCATGGGCGCCTCGTCGCGCTCGCCTTCGCCGATCACCACGACGCCGGCGATGTCGAGCGCGTTCAACTGGTCGCGCATGGCGTTGACGGCGGCCTGGTCGGCGGCCTTTTCGTCGCCGTGGCCGATCAGGCCGGCTGAGGCAAGCGCCGCGGCTTCGGAGACCCGGGCAAGGCCAAGCGAGAGCATGCGGTCATGGAATTCGGCGACGTCGGCCATGGGCGGGGGTCCTTCGGGGGTGATGCTTCCGCCGCCTTAACGCGGGGTCATGACACCGGCAAGAATGGTCGCGCTAACGGTCGGAGAGATCGACGGAAATGCGGCGAGAGGGTGCATTTGCCAGGTGGGAGGGCAGGCATGGCAATGGTTGGAGGAAGCGGGTTTCGGCGCCGATCCAGTCTGGAAAGACCGAATGCGTCGTTATGGGGAGGATGACCCGCTTTGCCTTCGCGCCGGGTCGGCCTCCGGTGGAGGCCGACCCGGCGCGTTGGCGAAATGCCGGCATTTCGCCAAGGGGCTTTCCGATATCCCTGCGGGCTGGGGCACGGGTTGCGGCTGCCCCGGCTGTCGCGCTTGCGCGACTGCCCTGCGGGGGGCAGTCGCGGCCCGTGCGGCCTTGCGCACGGGCGGGATTGCGTCAGCCGGTCGCGGCGCCCGAGGCGATGGCCTCGGGCTTGGTCGGGCCGGGAGGATGGGCAGGAACGCCCATCCTGCGGTCAGACCTCTTCGATCCTGAGCGCCACGGGCGCACCGACCAGCACGCCGGTCGCGGCGAAGCGGGCGATGGCGTGGTCGAGGTCGTCGCGCGTGGCCTTGTGGGTGACGATCAGCACCGGGGCGTGCACGCCCTTGTGGCCATACTGGCGCATCTGGTCGATGGAGACGCCGGCCTCGCCCAGGCAGGTGGCGATCTTGGCGAGTGCGCCGGGCTTGTCCACCAGCGTCATGCGCAGATACCAGGGCGCGGGGGCCGAGGTGGCGGCGGCGACCGGCGTGGCGAGCGTGGCCGCGGGCTGGCCGAAACAGGGCAGGCGGAAACCGCGGGCGAGGTCGATCACATCGCCCATCACGGCGCTCGCGGTCGGGCCTTCGCCTGCACCGGGGCCGCGCAGCACGATCTGGCCGACCGAGTCACCTTCCAGAACCACCATGTTCGTGCCGCCCTGCAACTGGCCGAGCGGGCTGTCGGCGGGTACGAGGCAGGGGGTCATGCGCTGTTCGAGCCCCCGGCCCGTCATCTGCGCCACGCCCAGTAGCTTGATGCGGTAGCCCATGTCGGCGGCAAGATTGATGTCGTCGATCGACACCGACCCGATGCCTTCCAGTTCCACCGCGTCGAAAGAGACTTTGGTGCCGAAGGCGATGGCGGCAAGGAGCGAGAGTTTGTGGCCGGCGTCGATGCCGCCCACGTCGAGGTTGGGGTCGGCCTCGAGGTAGCCGAGCTGGCGGGCTTCCTCGAACACCGTCTCGTAGGGCAGGCCCGCGTTCTGCATCCGGGTGAGGATGTAGTTGCAGGTGCCGTTCATCACGCCCATGACCCGTTTCATGGCATTGCCGGCAAGGCCCTCGGTCAGGGCCTTGATGACGGGGATGCCGCCAGCGACGGCGGCCTCGAAGCGGATGGTGCGGCCGGCCTGTTCGGCGGCGAGCGCAAGCGCCTGGCCGTGATGGGCGAGCAGCGCCTTGTTGGCGGTGACCACGTCCTTGCCGGCGGAAAGCGCGGCTTCGGTTGCATCTTTCGCCGCACCTTCGTGGCCGCCCATCACCTCGACAAACACATCGACATCGGGGCGGGTGGCCAGCGCCACGGGATCGTCCTCCCACGCATAGGCCGAGAGGTCCGCGCCGCGGTTCTTGCCCCGCGAGCGGGCCGAGACGGCGGTGATGGCGACGGGCCGGCCGGCACGGGCGGCGATGAGATCGGCATGGGACTGCACGATCTTGACCACGCCGGTGCCGACGGTGCCGAGACCCGCAAGGCCAAGACGCAGGGGGGCGGCAGACATGGGAGCACCTCGTGGTTCACTGGTCGCGCCCTGTTAGCGCGGGTGCGGCGCTGGTGCAATGTGGGCGCGGCGACTGGCGGCGGCTACTGGCTTCGGATCGCGTCGGCGCGGGCCTGAAGCGCCTGGGCGCGGGCGGTGAGTTCCTCGCCCGTGTCGGGCGGGGCTTCGGGTGCGGGGGGGATGTCTTCCAATGGAACGAGGACGGGCGGCGGGCCGTCGTCGGGCGGGGGCGGGGGCAAGTCCTTCCACTCGCCACAGGCGGCGAGGGCGAGGCAGAGGGGAAGGACGCGGCGCAACGGGGACCTCCTGCGGGTTGGGCGCAGGATGGACGAAAGCCGGGGGCAAGGCAAATGCGGCAGGGCAGGCCCTGCCCCCGGTCGTGGCGGTCAGTGCGCGGGGCGGATGAAGGTGCCGTTGCGCAGTTCGGTCAGGGCCTGGCGGATTTCGGCTTGCGTGTTCATCACGATGGGGCCGTGCCAGGCGACCGGCTCTTGCAACGGCGCGCCCGAGATCAGCAGGAACCGGATGCCGTCGGGGCCGGCCTGGACCGTGACCTCGTCGCCCGTGCCGAAGCGGACGAGCGTGCGGTTGCCCGAGAGGTCGCGGATGTTGACCTCTTCGCCGCGGACTTCCTTTTCCAGGAGCACGCCTTCGGGGCGGCTTGCGTCGCGGAAGGTGCCGTTGCCTTCGAAGATATAGGCGAAGGCGCGGCGGTAGGTGTCGACCTTGAAGGTCTTGCGGCGGCCGGGGGGGACGTAGATGTCGAGGTATTGCGGTTCGGCGGCGATGCCGTCGACCGGGCCGGTCTTGCCCCAGAACGACCCCACGATGACCTTGACGGTGGTGCCGTCGTCATCGGTGATCTCGGGGATATCCTTGCCCTTCACGTCCTGGTAGCGCGGCGCGGTCATCTTCAGCGACGAGGGCAGGTTGGCCCAGAGCTGGAAGCCGTGCATCTGGCCGCGGGCGTTGCCGAGGGGCATTTCCTGGTGGAGGATGCCGGAGCCGGCGGTCATCCACTGGACATCACCGCCCTTCAGCGTGCCGCGGTTGCCAAGGCTGTCGCCGTGTTCCACGGAGCCGGCCAGCACATAGGTGATGGTCTCGATGCCGCGGTGGGGATGCCAGGGGAAGCCGCGGCGGTAATCGTCGGGGCGGTCGCCGCGGAAATCGTCGAACAGCAGGAACGGGTCGGTGAGTTCGGTGTCGCCGAAGCCGAAGGCGCGGTGCAGGTGGACGCCGGCGCCCTCGACATGGGGCTGGGCGCGGGATTCGGCGGCGACGGGGCGGATGGACATGGGAACCTCCGGATGTTGCGGTTGACCGGAAGGTAGGGCCGCGCGGCCCGCCGCCCAAGTGCGGACTGGCGCACAGGGATTGTGCTGCCTGTCAGCAGGCCACGTCGGTCAGGCAGATGCGGGTCAGGAAGCGCGGGCGGGTGACGATGAAGTTCTTGAACACCTGATCCTCGATGCCGACCTGGAAGCCGGGGGAGTAGGAGGTTTCGGTTTCCAGCAGGATCGCCGAGTCGCCGTCGGACATCAGGGGGATACGGTCGCGCACCGCCTGGAGGGTGGTGGTGGTGAGCGGCGTCATGGTGGCGCCGGGCGAGCGGGACCAGTAGACCTCGAACCGGTTGGTCTGGGGGTTCCAGTAGATGCTGGTGATGCGCATCTTCGTGGTCTGGTCGGTGTCCATCATGTACTGGAACACCTTGGCAAGGCCCGCGATTTCGGTGTTGGAGAGCGTGCCGCGTTCGCGCGAGATGTAGTCGGCGATGGTGTAGCTGGCCTTCTGCGCCAGGTTCACGGCGCGGAAGGCGTCCCAATAGACGTAGAGGCCCATGTAGGCCCAGATCATGAGGGGCAGAGCGATGACCGCCTCGGCGACGACGGAGCCGCGGTCTTCGGAGCGGAAGCGGCGGAGGGTCTGTATCAGCCAGCGCATCACACCCTCACTTCGGTTCGTTCACGAAGGCGGAGACGGCGATGAGGCCGTAGCCGCCCTGGCTGTCGAGCGGCAGGTCCGCGCCGAGGCCGGTGGTGGGGAACATGGCATCCTGCACCACGCAGACGCGGACCAGCATCATCTCGTTCTCGGCGCCGGGAACGAAGGTGACAACGGGCTCTACATCCTCTTCGCGGTCAGAACAGGCGGTGTTGGTGGCGGGCAGCGACCAGCTGGTCGCGTTGACCGGCGTCAGTTCGACCGAGGTCGAGGCGGCGCAGTCCTTGAAGATGATCGACTTGGCGCAGATGCGGTTCTTGATCGCGCGCGCACTTGGGTTGGGCACCTTGCCGAGGCGGAGATCGCGCATCACCTGGTCGAGCGACTGTTCCAGAAGGATCTGGCGGGTCATCAACAGGCCGCTTTCGAAGGACGACATGAAGATCAGCATGAGCACCGGCACGGTCAGCACGAATTCGACCGAGGCGGTGGCCCGTTCCTCGCCGACAAAGCGTGACAGGACCCGTGTAAGGGCGCGTCTCATTGCATCAGCCTCAACTGGCTGATGTTGTTCGCAATGGCGCGGAAGGCTGTCTGAATCTGCATGCCCTGAGCATTGAAGTAGTGCGACGGCGAGGTGGCGCAGGAGGAAATCTGGGTCTGGCCGTTTGAAGGCGCCTCGAAGGCGATGCCATAGACGATGACGCCGTTGTTCTTCGCCAGTGTGCAGGACTGCTGGAGAAGAGAGTTCAGGCTGGTGACCGACTGATACTGATGTTCGAAGTTTTCCATCCAGGTGTCGTAAATGTCTGTGCGCGTCGAGGATGTGGTGCCAAGCGCGCGGGCATAGAGCTGCCAGGCCACCCAGGTCACCCGCTGCGACGCCCAGACCTGTGCCCAAGTCTGCTGCACCCCGCTATTGAAGGGTGTCGAACGCCATCCAGCAGAAGTGTTTGTCGTCGTGCGGCAGGTTGACGAGGTGCAGAGATGCGGTACCCAGTATTCGTTGCTTCCGGCGGCTGTGGGCCGACCAGAGGTGTGGTGGATGGAGTAATAGCCGTCGGATGACTTGTAGATTGGTGACAGGCCGCTCTTGTAGGCGTCATTCACTACGTCGTGGGCGACGTGTTCGCCGTCCGTCATGACGACGATTACCTTCATGGCCTCGTCGTCATCCCAGTCGAAAGGGCGACCCGCCATGGTGCCGGGAATCTTGCCTGCGGTGATGAACTCCTGGAACATCGGTCGGGCGTTCGGATCGAGGAGGGCGAGACCCCATTTCATTCCGAGCGCGATCGACGTGTTCCCGTCGTCGGTGAGCTGGCCGATGTAGTTCTGCAGGGTCGCAACATCGTTCTGGGGAAGCCGGACGATGTTCTTGGTCGAGACCGGGCAGAAGAAGGAGGACGCGGCGCCCGATGACACCGAGACGTAATTGTTGTTCGACTGCGAAGACGAGTTGGCGGTGTCTGCGTAGGTCACATAGGAAATTGGGTCCGTGCGCGAGATGCCCGTGGAGGCGAACGAACTTGCCGGAAGCTCAAGGCAGTTCGAATTCGCCGTACCATGCGGATACTGGGCGTTGTACTTTGCGATCAGATCGGGGCCGATGTTCACCTGAGCATTGAACGGGACGATCGAGATTGACACGCGGTTCTCTGAGTCGTTCGCGCGGACTGTCGATACGAATTCCTTTGCGGCCGTGATCAGGGCAGCGATCTTGCTTCCGCCACTCGACATCGGGTCTCCCATTGACCCCGAGACGTCGAGCACCAGCACGATCTCGACGTTGTTGATGCGCTGTTCGGCGACAGAGACGGCCTTGGCCTGAAAATCCTCGATCCCGAGCATTCCAAGGAACATCGGCTCGGCATCTGCCTTGGCCTGCGCCTTCACATTGCGGAAGTTCATGCCCTCGGTCACGGTGACCTTGGTCAGGTAGGGCGTAAGGCCGGCCTTATCGAAATAGTCGCGCACCACGGTTTCGGGGTCGAGATCCTGGGTCATCGAGGCGGCGGCGAGGGTGGAGCGGTCGAGCGTGCTTTGCAGGTTCGTGCGGCGCTGTTCGTAGCGCATCGCGTCCACCGCGATGCCGCCCATCATGATCATCAGCAGGAACAGCAGGATGGTGAAATAGACGAGCGCACCTTCCTCGTCCCGGCGGAACCGGGCGAGGGCAGTCGAGAGGCGGTCGATTGACAGACCGAAACCACGAAGATGCATGTCACACTCCAAGCCACGCAGCGCACCGGAAACCATGTGCCTGCGGTCGGACTTCTCCACAGGCCAGATGCCTTCACCCTTGAGCCAGAATTGCGGCGAAATCTTGGGCTTTGCGTGGAATGCCATTGTCATGCGAACGATCATTGTGCGGCGGTGCCGACTGTTCGTGCTGACGGGACAGAGCGGCCCCGGTGGACGGTTCGAGGGAGGCGACCAGACGAAAAGACGGTGTCGCCGGTCGGAACGATTCGTTTCCGCCTGCGCATTGTGCAATTCGACCGGTGTCCCTGTCATGTTTTGCGGCTAGGGTCGCGGGCGGGGCGCGGCTGCGCCCGTGCCGGACAGGGAGGAATGGCATGAAGCACGCGGGTGAACCGAGCTTTCGCGACTCGGTCGATCTGATGTTCAACCGGGCGGTGGCGCTGATGGACCTGCCGCCGGGGCTGGAACAGAAGATCCGGGTCTGCAACTCGACCTATACGGTGCGGTTCGGGGTGCGCCTGCGGGGCAAGATCGAGACCTTCACCGGATACCGGTCGGTTCATTCCGAGCATATGGAGCCGGTCAAGGGCGGCATCCGCTATGCGCTGTCGGTGAGCCAGGACGAGGTGGAGGCGCTGGCCGCGCTGATGACCTATAAATGCGCGCTGGTGGAGACGCCGTTCGGCGGATCGAAGGGGGGTCTGTGCATCGACCCGCGCCAGTGGGACGAGCATGAGCTTGAGCAGATCACCCGGCGTTTTGCCTATGAGCTGATCAAGCGCGACCTGATCAACCCGGCGCAGAACGTGCCGGCGCCCGACATGGGCACGGGCGAGCGCGAGATGGCCTGGATCGCCGACCAGTATGCGCGGATGAACACGACCGACATCAATGCCAAGGCCTGCGTCACCGGCAAGCCGCCCCATGCCGGGGGCATCCAGGGCCGTGTCGAGGCCACTGGGCGCGGCGTGCAGTTCGCGATGCGCGAGTTCTTCCGCCACCCCGAGGATGTGGCGCTGGCCCGGCTGTCGGGCGGGCTGGAGGGCAAGCGCGTGATCGTGCAGGGCCTGGGCAACGTGGGCTATCACGCGGCCAAGTTCCTGTCGGAAGAGGACGGCTGCCGCATCACCGGCATCATCGAGCGCGACGGGGCATTGCGCGACGACAAGGGGCTGGACGTGGAAGCGGTGCGCCAGTGGATCGTGGCGCATGGCACGATCAAGGGCTATCCGCATGGCAGCTTTGTCGAGGACGGCGCGGCGCTCCTGGAGGCGGAGTGCGACATCCTGATCCCGGCAGCGATGGAGGGCGTGATCCACAAGGGCAATGCCGAGCGGATCAAGGCGCCCTTGATCATCGAAGCGGCGAACGGGCCGATCACCTTTGGCGCGGACGAGATCCTGCGGAACCGGGGCGTGGTGATCGTGCCGGACATGTATGCCAATGCCGGGGGCGTGACGGTCAGCTATTTCGAATGGGTGAAGAACCTGAGCCACATCCGGTTCGGCCGGATGCAGCGGCGGGCCGAGGAATCGCGGTCTCGGTTGCTGGTCGAGGAGCTGGAGCGGTTGTCGGCCGACCAGCATCTGGGCTGGACGCTGACGCCGGATTTCAAGGAGAAGTTCCTGACCGGGTCAGACGAGCTGGCGCTGGTGCGGTCGGGGCTGGATGACACGATGCGCACCGCCTACCAGTCGATGCGCGCCGTCTGGCATGGGCGCAACGACGTGCAGGATTTGCGGGTGGCGGCCTATCTCGTGGCGATCGACCGGGTGGCCATGACCTATGTGAGCAAGGGTCTGTGACGCGAAGGCGCGCAGGCTGCCCGCGATTGCGGCGGCCTGCGCGGTGACGGGGCGTCTCACGCGGGGTTTCGTTGACAAGCGGGCGGAAGGCTGATTCATCCGGGGCAGAGCAGTCCAAGATGCGGGGCAGTCATGACCTCCACCCTATCCGGCGCGTTTCGCGCCAGTTTCAAGGCAATCGTCATCGCCTTTGCCCTGGCCGTGATGGCCGGGGCGGTGGGCTATTTCATGGCCGGGGGCAACGCGCTTCTGGCCGTGGTATTTGCGGGCCTGGGCCTGGCGCTTCTGGTTGTGCTGTTCGGCCTGGTGGCGTTGCAGATCGAGAACACCGAGCTGCTGGCGCGGATCGCCGATGCGCTGGAGGCGCAGGGCGGGCGGCCGGCGCGGATGGTGGAACTGGCCGAGGCGCCGGTGGAGCCTGCGCCGCGGATGCGCAGCGTGGCGAAGGCGGAAGAGCCGGCGCTGCGTGCGCCGGCCGCGCCGCGCAAGCCGCAGGGGCCGCAGGGCCGGGTGGAGCCGGTGGTGACCATGCGGCGCAGCGCCGGCTGAGTCAGGCGTGGCGGTGATGCGCCTGGGATGAGGCAGGCTGGCGCATCTCGGCCAGGCTGCGGCGCAGGATCTGGGTGGCCGAGGTGAGGAACAGCCCCGACATCATTAGCGCGACCACGAGGTCGGGCCAGGCGGTGCCGGTCAGGGCCACGGCGCCGGCGGCGGCCATGACGGCGACGTTGCCGATGGCGTCGTTGCGCGAGCAGAGCCAGACCGAACGGACATTGGCGTCGCCTTCACGGTAGCGCATCAGCAGGAGCACCGAGCCGAGGTTGGTGGCGAGTGCCATAACGCCGATCACCCCCATGACCTCGGCCTGGGGCAGGCCCGGCCCGGCGAGGTGCCAGAGCGTCGTGCCGAAGACCCAGAGCCCCATGGCCAGAAGCGAGAGGCCCTTCAGCAGGGCCACGCGCGCCCGCGCTGCCAGCGGCCAGCCGATGACGGCGAGGCTGAGGCCGTAGGTCACGGCATCGGCGAGGAAGTCCAGCGCATCGGCCTTCAGCGCCTGCGAGCCGGCCAGTGCACCGCCGGCGAGTTCCACGGTGAACAGGGCGGCATTGGCGGCGATGACGATCCAGAGCACGCGGCGGTAGGCGGGATCGGTGCCGTCGAAACTGTGCGAATGGCCGCATTGGGCGGACATGGCGTTCTCCTTCTTGTCCTTGCGACTCGGGCTTGTCCTTATGATTCGGGGCGTAGCATCTACAGTCGCTGTAGAGGCAAGCGGACTCCGGAGGCGGCGTGGCGCGCGAGGTGACCATCGGCGAGGCGGCGCGGCAGAGCGGCGTGAAGGTGACGACGATCCGCTTCTACGAGGAGCGCGGATTGTTGAAAGCGCCGCCCCGGTCGGACGGGGGCCAGCGGCTTTATTCCGCACGCGAGGTGGCGCGGCTGCGGTTCATCCGCCATGCCCGCGACCTGGGGTTCGGGATGGAGGCCATCGCGGACCTTCTGGAGCTTGCGGCCCATCCCGAGGCGCCCTGCGCCGATGCCGACCGGCTGGCGCGCGAGCGGCTGGCGGACGTGCGCGGCAAGATCGCGGCGTTGCGCGCACTGGAGGGCGAGTTGGAGCGGATGGTGACCGCCTGCGAGGGGGGCACGGCGGCGGATTGTGCGGTGATCGACAGCCTGGCCGACCACGCGCATTGCCGGGCCGACCACGACCGCAGCGCGCTTGCCGCAGGGTGAGGTGCCGCTTGCGACGCCTTTTGTCGCGGATGGGGCAGGAAATCGCCGGGGAAGGTTGAAAACTCCGCCGCGCCCCGGTTCACTGGACCGGACGGAGAAGGATCTGCCCCATGCGCTATTCCGGCCTCAGGGTCATCACCGAAGGGTTGTTCGGCAACAAGGGCTGGAAGCCTGCCTGGCGCGATCCCGCGCCCAAGGCCGAATATGACGCGGTGATCATTGGCGGCGGCGGGCATGGCCTGTCGACGGCCTATTACCTGGCGAAGAACCACGGGATGACGAACATCGCCGTGCTCGAGAAGGGCTATCTGGGCGGCGGCAATGTGGGCCGCAACACGACCATCGTGCGCGCGAACTACATCCTGCCTGGCAACAGCGAATTCTACAGCCATTCCCTGAAGTTGTGGGAAGGTCTTGAGGCAGAGCTGAACTACAATGTCATGCATTCGCAGCGCGGCCTGATCAATCTGTTCCATTCGGACGGCCAGCGCGATGCCTTTGCCCGGCGCGGCAATTCGATGATCAACCAGGGCGACGACGCGGTGCTTCTGGACCGCGAGGGCGTGCGCGAACTGCTGCCCTATCTGGATTTCGAGCAGACGCGCTTTCCGATCTATGGCGGGCTTCTGCATCCGCGCGGCGGATCGGCCCGGCACGATGCGGTGGCCTGGGGCTATGCGCGGGGCGCGGACCGGCGCGGGGTGGATCTGATCCAGAACTGCGAAGTGACCGGCATCGACATCGAGAATGGCCGGGTGACGGGCGTTCAGACCACGCGCGGCGCGATCCGGGCGAAGAAGGTCGGCATGGTGGTGGCCGGCCGGTCGGGGCAGGTGGCGGCGATGGCCGGGATGCGCCTGCCCATAGAGAGCCATGTCCTGCAAGCCTTCGTGTCCGAGGGGCTGAAGCCGGTGATCGACCATGTCATCAGCTTTGGCATGGGGCATTTCTACATCAGCCAGTCCGACAAGGGCGGGCTGGTCTTTGGCGGCGACCTGGATTTCTACGCAAGCTATGCCGCGCGGGGCAACCTGCCGATGGTCGAGCATGTGATGGAAGCAGGGATGACGCTGATGCCCATGATCGGCCGGGCGAAGGTGTTGCGCAGTTGGGGCGGCATCATGGACATGTCGCCCGACGGGTCGCCCATCATCGACAAGACCCATATCGAGGGGCTGTTCGTCGACACCGGCTGGAACTACGGCGGGTTCAAGGCCGTGCCGGCAAGCGGCTGGTGCATGGCGCATCTGATGGCGACCGGCGAAAGCCACGAGGTCGCCCGCCGCTTCAAGCTGAACCGTTTCGCCACCGGCCATCTTCTGGATGAAGAGGGCACCGGGTCGCAGCATAATTTGCATTGAGGGGGGCAAGAGAATGAATCTGAGCACAACGCCCCCCTCCCTCTCCCTCCCCACAAGGGGGAGGGAAGCGCGAAATGCCGCAGGGCGTGCCGGTTTTCGGCTGGAGAGGCGCCCCTCCCCCCTGTGGGAAGGGGATGGGGGAGGGGGGCCGCCCGATCCGGCGCTGCTCTGTCCTATCCTGTCTGGCCGCCGACATTCATGAGGAACACCATGCGCATCCTTCTGTCCCTTGCCCTCATCCTGGCGCCCGCTGTCGCTTCGGCCTCCTGCACAGGGTCCAGCGGGGCGAATATCTGCGACATGGCTCGCATGGCGGACGAGACGCTGGTGCCGACGCTGCCGCGGGAGCTGGCGCCGGGGATCATGCTGACCGACAGCGCCATCGAGGGCGCGCGGCTGGATCTGATCCTGACGCCCGCCGCCGACCGGGCGGTCAGCATGGACGAGATCGTGCCGATGATCTGTTCGATCGACGAGGTGCAACAGCTGGTCGCCGCGGGCGGCACGTTGCGATTCATGGTGGGGAGCCGCGAGGTCGGCACCGTCACCGCCTGCCCGGAGTTCTGACATGCGCCTGACCTGTCCCCTGTGCGGCGAACGCGACCGGCGCGAGTTCTACTACTACGGCGCCGCCGATTACCTGGCTCGCCCCGAACCGGGGGCCGCTCCGGAGGCCTGGGACGATTACCTGCACCTGCGCGACAACCCCGCCGGGGTGGTGCGGGATCTGTGGTACCACGAAAGCGGCTGTGGGTCCTGGCTGGTGGTGACGCGCAACACGGTCACCCACGATGTGCTGGGTGCCGAACTTGTGGCGGAGCGCGCGAAATGAGGATCGACACCAAGGGTCTGGTGGACCGCACCCAACCGCTGCGCTTTCGCTTCGACGGGGTGGATTACCCGGCCTATCAGGGGGATACGCTGGCCTCAGCCCTGCTTGCCAATGGCGTGCGGCTGGTGGGGCGGAGCTTCAAGTATCACCGTCCGCGCGGCATCCTGACCGCGGGGTCCGAGGAGCCCTCGGCCCTGGTCGAGGTGCTGGAGGGGGGGCAGCAGACGCCGAACGTGCGGGCGACCGTGCAGGAGGTCTATGACGGGCTGGTCACACAGAGCCAGAACCGCTGGCCCTCTCTGAAGCATGACCTGATGGCGGTGAACGACCTGGCGGCGCCCTTCTTCAGCGCCGGGTTCTACTACAAGACCTTCATGTGGCCGCGGTCCTTCTGGGAGCGGCTGTATGAGCCGGCGATCCGCCGCGCGGCGGGCCTGGGCAGCCTTTCGGGCAAGCATGACGAGGCGGTCTACGAGAAGGCCTTTGCCTTCTGCGACCTTCTGGTGATCGGATCGGGGCCTGCCGGGCTGATGGCGGCGCTGACGGCGGCGCGGGCCGGGGCGGATGTGATCCTGGCCGAGGAAGAGGCGCGCATGGGCGGGCGGCTTCTGTCCGACCCGCAGGAGATTGGCGGTGGCGCGGCGGCGGACTGGGTGGCGGGCGTTCTGGCGGAACTTGGGGCGCTGCCCAATGTGCGGCTGATGACGCGCACCACGGTGACCGGCGCCTATGACCAGGGCACCTTTGGCGCGCTGGAGCGGGTAGGGCTTCATGTCGCGCCGAAGCCCGGTGTGCCGCGCGAGTGCTTCTGGCGCATCGTGGCGAAGCGTGCGGTGCTGGCGGCGGGGGCGCTGGAGCGGCCGATTGCCTTTGCCGACAACGACCGGCCGGGGGTGATGCTGGCCTCGGCTTTGCGGACTTATCTCAACCGCTATGGCGTGAGCGCCGGCAAGCGGGTGACTCTGTTCGCCAACACCGATGGCGCGCGGGCCGTGGCGCGGGAACTGGCAGCGGCGGGCGTGCAGATCGCGGGCCTGATCGACCCGCGCGAGGATGCCTCCACCGCCGAGGAATTCCCGGTTCATGCAGGGGCGGTGATCACCGGGACGAAGGGCCGCCACGGGCTGAGCGAGATAACGGTGAAGAAGGGCGGGACGGAGTTCCGCATCCAGACCGATTGCCTGGGGCTTTCGGGCGGCTGGAACCCCACGGTGCACCTGACCTGCCATATGAACGGCCGGCCCGACTGGCGCGAGGATATCGCGGCCTTTGTCCCGCGCGAGGGGGCGGTGCCGGGGCTGATCGCCGCCGGGGCCTGCAACGGCAGTTTCTCGACCGCCGGCGCGCTGCGCGAAGGGCGGGCGGCGGCTTTGCGGGCAATGTCCGATATGGACAAGCGTGGCCCGGAGATCGACCTGCCTCAGGCCGAGGATATGTCCTATTACGTCAAGGCGCTGTGGGCGGTGCCGGGGACGGGGCGTGCCTGGCTGGACTTTGCCAACGACGTCACGACCAAGGACGTGAAGCTGGCCGCGAAGGAGAACTACGCCTCGGTCGAGCACATGAAGCGCTATACCACGCAAGGCATGGCGCCGGATCAGGGCAAGAACTCCAACGTCGCCGCTCTGGCGGTGCTGGCCGATGCGACGGGGCGGGGTATTCCGGAGACGGGGACGACGACCTATCGCCCGCCCTTCGTGCCGGTCTCCATCGCCGCAATGGGCGCTGGCGGGCGGGGCGCCGGTTTCGCGCCGCAGCGCTTCCTGACCAGCGACCAAGCCAGCCGCGACCGCGGCGCGCCGATGATCGAGGCGGGGCTGTGGTACCGGCCCAGCTATTTCCCGAAGCCGGGCGAGACCACCTGGAAGGAAGCCTGCGACCGCGAGGTCCGCATGGTGCGCGAAAGCGTGGGCGTGGCCGATGTGTCCACTCTGGGCAAGATCGACATTCAGGGGAAGGACGCCGCGCGGTTTCTGGACCTGGTGTACACCAACACCTTCTCGACGCTGCCGGTGGGCCGGGTCCGCTATGGCCTGATGCTGCGCGAGGATGGCCTCGTGATGGACGACGGCACCACGGCGCGGCTTGGCGAGAACCATTACCTTATGACCACCACCACCGCCGCGGCGGGGCTGGTGATGCGGCATCTGGATTTCGTGCAGCAGGCCTTCTGCGCCGGTTGGGACGTGCGGTTCATCTCGGTCACGGAAAGCTGGGCGCAGTTCGCCGTCGCCGGTCCGAAGGCGCGGGTTCTGCTGAACGCGGTGCTGGATGCGCCGCTCGCCGATTTCCCGTTCATGGCCTGCGGGTCGGTGCGGGTGGGTGGGGTGGAGGCGCGGCTTTTCCGCATCTCGTTTAGCGGCGAGGAGGGGTATGAGATTGCGGTGCCCACGCGCTACGGCGAAAGCCTGTTCCGTGACCTGCTGGCCAAGGCTGAAACCCTGGGCGGCGGACCCTATGGCATGGAGGCGCTGAACGTCCTGCGCATCGAGAAGGGCTTCATCACCCATGCCGAGATTCATGGCCGCACCACGGCCTTCGACATCGGGCTGGAAAAGATGGTCAGCCTGAAGAAGGACTGCATCGGCAAGGCCGCAAGCCAGCGCCCCGGGCTGACCGGGCCCGAGCGCGAGCAATTGGTGGGGCTGAAGCCACTGACCCCGGACCGGCCGATCACCGCGGGCGCGCATCTCTTCGTGCCCGGCGACGAGGTCAAGCGGGTGAACGACCAGGGCTATGTCACCTCGGTCGGCTATTCGGTGACGCTGGACAGTTGGCTGGCGCTGGCCTTCCTGAAGGACGGCCGCGCGCGGCATGGCCAGACCATCCGGCTGGTCGATCATTTGCGGAGCATCGACGTGCTGTGCCAAGT
Organism: Neotabrizicola shimadae; assembly: GCF_019623905.1. Lineage (NCBI taxonomy): Bacteria > Pseudomonadati > Pseudomonadota > Alphaproteobacteria > Rhodobacterales > Paracoccaceae > Neotabrizicola > Neotabrizicola shimadae. The sequence goes on from NZ_CP069370.1 coordinate 643,845, forward strand.
CTCAGACCCCGTGTTCCACGACCCCGAGGGGAGGAAGCTGCGTGCCTGACCTGATCGCCAAACCCGCGCTTGGCCACGCGCCCCTGACCCTTGCCGGGATCACCCTGGCCGAGGCCGAGCCGGGCCGCATCACCTCGGTTGCGCCGTTTCCGGGGCAGGGGGCGGCGGTGTCGGCGGTTCTGGCGCCGCTTGGCCTGGTCTTCCCCGGCCCGAACGAAAGCCTGTCGGCAGGGCGCGCCCGCATCCTGTGGACCGGACGCGATCAGGCTTTCCTGATCAGCGCCGAGGCCCCGGCGGGGCTGTCGGAACTTGCCGCGCTGACCGACCAGTCGGATGGCTGGGCCTGCCTGACGCTGACCGGCGCGGTGGCGGATCAGGCGCTGATGCGGCTGGTGCCGGTGGACCTGCGCGACAACGCCTTCCCGGTGGGGCGCTGCATCCGCGCGCCGCTCAACCACATGAGCTTGATCCTGACCCGCACGGAAGCGGGCTTCGAGCTTTACGTCTTCCGCTCGATGGCGCGCACTGCCTGGCATGAGTTGGAGGAGGTGATGACAGTGCTGGAGGCCAGGGCGGCCCTTATCTGAGGCCGGCCGCCTCGCTTTCCGTCATGCCGGTATCCTGGGTCGGGGCCGGAGGGCAGACGGCCCCCTCAGCCTGTCCGTCCCGCTTTACGGCGGGGCCGGAAGCGCCGATATAGGTGCCATGTCGCTGCCCCCCGGATTCCTTGACGAGCTGCGAACCCGCCTGACCCTGTCGCAGGTGGTCGGCCGCAAGGTCACCTGGGACATGCGCAAGTCGAACATGGCCAAGGGCGATTTCTGGGCGCCCTGTCCGTTCCATCAGGAAAAGTCGGCGTCGTTCCATGTCGATGACCGCAAGGGGTTCTATTACTGTTTCGGCTGCCACGCGAAGGGCGACCTGCTGACCTTCGTGAAGGAGACGGAGAACCTGTCCTTCATCGAGGCGGTCGAGGTTCTGGCGCGCGAGGCGGGTATGGCAATGCCCGAACGCGACCCGCGCCAGGCACAGGTAGCAGACCGGCGTACCCAGCTGGCGGCGGTGATGGAAGAGGCGGTGAAGTGGTTCCGGCTGCAGCTGAAGACCGCCGCGGCGGCCGATGCGCGGGACTATCTGGTGCGCCGCAGACTTTCGCCCGAGGCGCAGGACCGGTGGGGCATCGGTTTTGCGCCGGACGGCTGGCATGCTCTGCAACTGGCGATGAAGCAGAAGGGCATTGCCGACGATCTTCTGGTCGAGGCGGGGCTTTGCGCGAAATCGGACCGGGGCGGAGAGCCCTATGACCGGTTCCGCAACCGGATCATCTTTCCGATCCGCGATGCGCGCGGCCGGGCGATCAGCCTGGGCGGCCGGGCGATGGACCCCAAGGATTCGGCCAAGTACCTGAACGGGCCGGAGACGCCCCTGTTCGACAAGGGGCGCAACCTGTTCAACATCGGCCCCGCGCGTGAAGCGGCGGGCAAGGGGCTGCCGCTGATTGTGGCCGAGGGCTACATGGATGTGATCGCCCTGTCCGAGGCCGGGTTCCGCGCCGCCGTGGCCCCCCTTGGCACGGCAGTGACCGAGGACCAGCTGCGGCTGATGTGGCGCGTGTCCGACGAGCCGATCATCGCGCTGGATGGCGATGCCGCGGGCATCCGCGCCGGGCTTCGGGTGGTGGATCTGGCGCTGCCGCTGCTGGAGGCGGGCAAGGGGCTGCGCTTTGCGCTTCTGCCCGGCGGCATGGACCCCGACGACCTGATCAAGGCGCGCGGGGCCCCTGCGATGCAGAAGGTGCTGGACGAGGCGAAGCCGATGGTGAGCCTGTTGTGGCAGCGCGAGACCGAGGGCCGCGTCTTCGACAGCCCCGAACGCCGCGCGAGCCTGGACAAGACGCTACGCGCGGTGCTGGCGCGGATCGCCGATCCGTCGATCCGCAGCCATTACGCCGAGGAAATCCGGCGATTGCGGGCGGAGCTATTTGCGCCCGCCGGGCGTGTCAGCCCGTTCCGGCCCGGCTTCCGCAAGGGGCCGCAGGTTGCGGTTGCGCCCGTGCCGACCTCGCGCGCCTCGGCGCTGGCGGCGGAAGGGCCGGAGGTCGAGCACCTGACGCTGGCGCGGGTGCTGATCGCCACGCTGATCGCCCACCCTGCGCTGATCGCCCGGTTCGAGAGCGACCTGGAAGGGCTGGACCTGCCCGATGCCGACCTGCAGGCGCTGACGGCGGCCCTGCTGCGCCATGCCCATGACCCGGAGGCCCTGCTGCCCGACCTGGAAGGCCGTCTGTCTACCGCGCTTGAAACCCTGCGCGCCGATCCCCATGTCCGGTCGGCGCCACCCGTGCGCAAGCCCGAGGACCGCGAGTTGGCGCTCTTGTGCGTGGCCGAGGGGCTTGCGAAACTAGAGGCGCGACGCGGCGCGGCGGCCGAGATCGCCGAAGCGATGGAAGACGTGGAACGGCTGGCCGACGAGGGGCTGACCTGGCGGCTGAGCCAGGCGGCCGAGGCGCGCAACCGGGCGGAACGGTCCCGGCTGGACGAGGGCGATGGGGGCGAAGACCGGGCAGCGCTGTCGCGCCACCTGCAATCGCTGATCGACGGAGAGATCTGGCGCAAGAAAAACCGATGACCGACCTTCCCCCCGCCTTGATTCGCAGTATTGATTCGAATCCGGTTCGGCCGATTCGGCCCTCTGACTTCGCCACCTGACAGACACCCGACAGATCTGGAATCCGCATGGCCCTTAAAGACACCGACGACGCCAAGCCTGAAACCGACGAGCCCGATGTCTCGCTGGACATGAGCCAGGCGGCGGTCAAGAAGATGATCGCCGATGCCCGGGAGCGCGGCTACATCACCTATGACCAGCTGAACCAGGTGATGCCGCCCGACACCGTGTCCTCGGAACAGATCGAGGACGTGATGTCGATGCTGTCGGAGATGGGCATCAACGTCATCGAGGAAGAGGAAGCCGAGGAAGGCGAGGCGACGGCGACCGAGCTGGTCGAGACCTCGACCTCGCGCGAGGTGGCGGTGGTCGGCCCGGCGAGCGAGACGCTGGACCGCACGGACGACCCGGTGCGCATGTACCTGCGCGAGATGGGGTCGGTCGAGCTTTTGAGCCGCGAGGGCGAAATCGCCATCGCCAAGCGCATCGAGGCCGGTCGCAACACGATGATTGCGGGGCTGTGCGAAAGCCCCCTGACTTTCCAGGCCATCACCATCTGGCGCGACGAGCTTCTGTCTGAGGACATCCTGCTGCGCGACGTCATCGATCTGGAGGCCACCTTCGGCCGCAGCCTCGATGGCGACGAAGAGATGGTGGGGCCGGACCTCGAGGGCGTGGACATGCCCGCGGCCCCGGCGCCGCGCCGGTCGGCCTCGAGCGAGCCTGAACTGGACGCGGACGGCAACCCGATCAGCCGGGTCGATGACGACGACGAGGACGACGAAGCCTCGGCCATGTCGCTGGCCGCGATGGAAGCGGCACTGAAGCCCAAGGTCCTGGAAACCCTGGACAGGATCGCCGAGGATTACGGCACGCTGGCCGAGATGCAGGAAGCGCGGATGAGCGCGACCCTGTCGGAGAAGACCCGGTTCTCGGCGGCGGAAGAGGCGGCCTACCAGAAGCTGAGGTCGGAGATCGTGGTGCTGGTGAACGAGCTGCACCTGCACAACAACCGGATCGAGGCGCTGATCGACCAGCTCTACGGCATCAACAAGCGCATCATGTCGATCAACTCGGGCATGGTGAAGCTGGCCGATGCCGCCCGCATCAACCGCCAGGAATTCATCGCCGAATATCAGGGCTATGAGCTGGACCCGACCTGGATCGAGCGCATGGCGGCGAAGTCCGGGCGCGGCTGGCAGACGCTGATGGAAAAGAGCCGCGACAAGGTGGAAGACCTGCGCGGCGAGATGGCCCAGGTCGGCCAGTATGTCGGCGTGGACATCAGCGAGTTCCGCCGCATCGTGAACCAGGTGCAGAAGGGCGAGAAGGAAGCCCGCCAGGCCAAGAAAGAAATGGTCGAGGCCAACCTGCGGCTCGTGATTTCCATCGCGAAGAAGTACACGAACCGCGGGCTGCAATTCCTTGATCTTATTCAGGAAGGCAACATCGGCCTGATGAAGGCGGTGGACAAGTTCGAGTACCGCCGCGGCTACAAGTTCTCGACCTACGCCACCTGGTGGATTCGGCAGGCGATTACGCGCAGCATTGCCGACCAGGCGCGGACCATCCGCATTCCGGTGCACATGATCGAGACGATCAACAAGCTCGTGCGCACCGGCCGCCAGATGCTGCACGAGATCGGCCGCGAGCCCACGCCCGAGGAACTGGCCGAAAAGCTGCAGATGCCGCTGGAGAAGGTTCGCAAGGTGATGAAGATCGCCAAGGAACCGATTTCCCTGGAGACGCCGATCGGCGACGAGGAAGACAGCCAGCTTGGCGATTTCATCGAGGACAAGAACGCAATCCTGCCGCTGGATTCCGCCATTCAGGAGAACCTGAAGGAAACCACGACCCGTGTGCTGGCCTCGCTGACTCCGCGCGAGGAGCGGGTTCTGCGGATGCGCTTTGGCATCGGCATGAACACCGATCACACGCTGGAAGAGGTGGGTCAGCAATTCTCGGTCACGCGCGAGCGGATTCGTCAGATCGAGGCGAAGGCGCTCAGGAAGCTGAAGCATCCGAGCCGGAGCAGGAAGCTGCGGAGTTTCCTGGATCAGTGAGGGAGGGAACGCATGTCGCTGTTATCCCGCCTCTTTGGAGGCAAGTCCGAGTCCAGGGAACCTTCGGCTGCCGCTGGCAGCACCGAAGACCACAAGGGTTTTCTCATCACGCCCAAGCCCATCCGTGAGGGGGGGCAGTACCGGGTTTCCGCTCTGATCGAAAAGGACGGGCGCAAGCACGATTTGATCCGGGCGGATACCATGGCCTCGCTGGAGGAGGCGACGTCACTGTCGCTTTCCAAGGCACGGCAGATGATTGACGAACAGGGCGAGGGCCTGTTCGGCTGATGTATCTGCACCCTGAGGGCGGCGCAGGGACGGCCAGGACGGCGCAATCCGGCAAGTCGGTAGCCTTGCTTCGTGCAAAGCTCTGCGTGGGAAAAGACCCCATGGAGGAATCATGATCCGCATTCTCGCTGCTGCCTCGCTTGTTGCCATGGCCGGTACGGCCAGCTTCGCCCAGGAGGGCGACCCCAACACCATGAAGTGCGTCGAGTTCATGGCGCTGAGCGCCGAGGGCATGGCGCAGGTGAGCCGCCAGGTGAGCATCAACGGTGGTGGACCGAACGAAGTGAACGCCGACATCGTGCGCAAGCTGGAGAACACCTGCCCGACCAACCCGGAAATGACCGTCGCCGAAGCTGCCGGCCAGTCGTGACCCCCGCGGCCGGGGCCTCGGCCCCGGCCCTGCGCCGGCGGGCTTGCCTGCCGGCATCGCCCTGAGGGCGTACCGCTCCGCGAACTCCCGAGAATCTCTGCCTTCGCGCCTGGACGGTGCAGCGACGGTTGATGCGCCGGCGGGCGCGCTGTATGCAGAGTGGGCGTGAGAACAAAATAGCAACATCTTATCCACAGCTAAATCCGCAAGAAATTGCTTTACACACTTTCGCTTTGGCCACACCATATCTAGTAAGGGCCGCGTCGGGCAAACGCAGACCCTTGCCAGACACCCAACAGGTAGGCAAGAAAGACTTGCCTGTGGGCATCATGATGAGGCCGGGCAATGTCGCTTTCCGAAGATTTCCTCACGACGGGTGACCTTCACCCGATCGACATCGTCGAGACGCTTGCGGAAACCCATGATTGGGAGTTCGATCGCGTCACCGAGGACCAGATCGCCATGGCGGTCGAGGGCCAGTGGAGGACATACTCCCTGACGCTCGCCTGGTCGGGCCAGGACGAGACGCTGCGACTGATCTGCACCTTCGAGATGGAGCCGCCGGCCGAACGCCGTGCTGCCCTGTACGAAGTGCTGAACCGCTGCAACGACATTGTGTGGACCGGCGCCTTCACTTGGTGGGAAGACCAGAAGCTGATGGTCTGGCGCTATGGGCTTGCGCTCAATGGCGGGCAGATGGCGGTGCCCGAGCAGATCGACCGCATGATATCGTCTGCCGTCATGGCGGCCGAGCGGTTCTATCCGGCCTTCCAGCTGGTGTCCTGGGGCGACCAGACACCTGCAGCGGCGATGCAGGTTGCCATTGCCGAGGCCTACGGGCGCGCATAACCTCCCGCGGCAAAGCGGGGTAACCATGCAACTGGAACAGATCAACCGCCGGGGGCTTGTGCTTCTTGGCTGCGGCAAGATGGGCTCTGCCATGCTGGAAGGCTGGCTGTCGCGCGGGCTTGCGTTGAACGCGACCTGGGTGAACGACCCAAACCCATCGCCCTGGCTGAAGGGCCTGGCCAATCGTGGCCTGCGCTTGAACGCGGACCTGCCCGAAAATCCCGCCGTGGCGCTGATTGCCGTCAAGCCGCAGATGATGGGCGAGGCGCTGCCGGCGCTGCGGTCGTACGGCGGCGGCGACACATTGGTGATGACGGTGGCTGCGGGCACCACGATTGCCACATATGAATCAGTGCTGGGCCAGGCCACGCGGATCGTGCGCGCCATGCCGAACACCCCGGCAGCGGTCGGGCGGGGCATCACGGCGATCATCGGCAACGCGCAGGCCACGGCAGAGGATCTGGATCTGGCCGAGGCGCTGTTGTCGGCGGTCGGGCAGGTGGTGCGCCTGGAGGGCGAGCACCAGATGGATGCGGTGACGGCCGTTTCCGGCTCGGGCCCGGCCTATGTGTTCCACCTGATCGAGGCGCTGGCCGCGGCAGGCGAGGCCGAGGGTCTGCCGGCCGACCTGTCGATGCAACTGGCCCGAGCGACCGTGTGCGGTGCGGGGGAGCTGGCCGCGCGCTCACCCGAAACGGCGGCGCAGCTGCGCATCAACGTGACCTCGCCGGGGGGGACGACCGCCGCGGCGCTTGGCGTTCTGATGGATGCGGAATCGGGCTTTCCGGCCCTGTTGCGCCGCGCCGTCCATGCGGCGGCGGAACGCGGGCGGGAGCTGGGCAAGTGACCATCACTTATGACGATTTTGCGCGGGTGGACATCCGCGTGGGCACCATCACGCGCGCTGAACCTTTCCCCGAGGCGCGCAAGCCCGCCATCAAGCTGTGGGTGGATTTCGGTGGCGATCTGGGCGAGAAGCGGTCGTCGGCCCAGATCACCCGGCACTATGCACCGGACACGCTGGTGGGTCGCAAGGTTCTGGCTGTGGTGAACTTTCCACCGCGCCAGATCGGCAAGGTGATGTCGGAAGTGCTGGTGCTGGGAGTTCCCGATGAAGCGGGCGAGGTCGTGCTGATCCGCCCCGATTTCGACGTGCCGGATGGAGGGCGCCTTTTTTGACCCAGTCGCTGCTGATCACCCGCCGCCTGCCCGACCGGGTTCTGGCCGCTGCCGGCGCCCGTTTCGACGTGACGCTGCGCGACGAGACCAAGCCCTTGACCCAGCGGGAGTTGCGCGCCGCGCTGACCGAGTTCGACGCGGTGCTGCCCACTTTGGGCGACCGTTTTGACGCCGCGCTGTTCGCCGAGGTGGGCAAGCCGCGCTGCGGGATTCTTGCGAACTTCGGCGTGGGCTACAACCATATCGACGCGGTGGCCGCCAAGGCCGCGGGCGTTGCGGTGACGAACACGCCGGGTGCGGTGACAGATGCCACGGCCGATGTGGCGCTGACTCTGATCCTGATGACGGCACGGCGCGCCGGCGAGGCCGAGCGCATCCTGCGGGCCGGCAAGTGGGAAGGCTGGGGACCGGTGCAGATGCTTGGTACCCATGTGACGGGCAAGCGCGTGGGCATCGTCGGCATGGGCCGCATCGGCAAGGCCATCGCGCGGCGCTGTCATTACGGCTTTGGCATGGACGTGGTCTTTGCCAACCGATCGACAGTGGACGATCCGGGCCTTCCGGCGCGCCAGGTGCCGCTGGCCGAGGCGATGGCGGCCGATTTCGTAGTGGTCGCCGTGCCGGGCAGCCCGGCCACGCATCACCTGATCAATGCGGCGGCCTTCGCGGCCATGAAGTCCGAGGGCATCTTCGTCAACATCTCGCGCGGGGATGTGGTGGACGAGGCGGCGCTGATCGCGGCGCTGCGCGCGGGCCAGATCAAGGGCGCGGGGCTTGACGTCTATGAGTTCGAGCCCAAGGTACCGACCGAACTCGTGGCGATGGAGAATGTCACGTTGCTGCCCCATATCGGGACCGCCGCGCTGGAAGTACGCGAGGCCATGGGCTTGATGGCGGTGGACAATCTGGTGGCCCACCTGGAAGGACGGCCGCTGCCCAACGCGGTCTAGCCGAGGTCCCTGGCGCGTCTTCGCGCAATTTGACGGAACTGCCATCGAACTGCCGCTCCTCCGTCGTGGAATGGCGCTTTGCATCCTGCATGCCCGAACCATGATGCGCGGAGGCAGAAAGATGGGGCAGGGCGGGTTACCGCCGGTCGGGCTGGGCCTGACGACGCCCGTGGCGACCCCGACGGGTTGGCGTCCCGCGGGAGAGATCGCGCCGGGTGACCTGCTTTTCACGATGGATGCTGGGGCGGTCGCGGTGACCGGGGTGGAGCGGATCGACCTTGCCGCGCGCGTCCGCGCGGTGCGCGTGCCCTCCTGGGCGCTTGGCAACCGGCGCGGGGTCTCTCTGGCGCCTGGGCAGGGTATTCTGCTGCACGAGCCGCTTGCGGAAGAGCTCTACGCCGATCCCTTCGCGGTGCTGCCGATCGGTGCGCTGGTCGGATGGCGCGGCATCGTCGCCCTGCCGCATGGCGCCGTGCCGATGGTCCTGCCGCGCTTTCGCGCGCCGCAGGTGATCTATGCGGCGCGCGAGCTTCTGGTGGCCTGCCCGGGCGAGGGTCCGGCGCAAGCCCTTTCGCCCGTTCCTTTCCCCGCCGATCAGGCGCGGCACCTGGCCCTGTGCCTAATGGCACAGGACCTGGGCACCGCGCTGGCCGCGGGTCAGGCCGCGGCGGGGACGATGCCGTCGTAGAAGCGTCCGCCGCTGGCCGCCATGTCGCGCAGGCTTTGCGTCGCCTTGAAGCGGGGGCCATGTGCGGCCTCCAGCCGGTCGCACAGCGTGACCGCCGCGGCAGCGCCCGTGATGTCCAGCCAGCCGAAGGGGCCGCCCGACCAGGGTGCGAAGCCCCAGCCGAGGATGGCGCCCACATCGCCCTCGCGGATGTCGGTCAACACGCCCTCGTCCTGTGCGCGCACCGCTTCCAGCACCTGCACCAGCACCAGGCGGTTCTTCACCTCTTCGACATCCGGCTGCGCGGCCTTGACCGGCCATTCCGCGCCAAGGCCATCCCACAGGCCCTGCCTCTTTCCAGCCTCGTCATAAGCGTAGAAGCCTGCCTTGGCCTTGCGCCCCATGCGGCCCAGTTCGGCCATGCGGAACAGCACCGCATCTACCGCGCCATCGGGATAGGCGTCGCCCATCGCGGCGCGCGTCGCCTTCGCGATCTTGACGCCCAGGTCGATCGAGGTCTCGTCCACCAGCTGCAGCGGCCCGACAGGCATCCCCAAAAGCTTCGCCGCATTCTCCACCAGAGCCGGCGAGACGCCTTCGGCCACCATGCGGATGCCCTCGTTGATGTAGGGGATGATGCAGCGGTTGGCATAGAAGAACCGAGCGTCGTTCACGACGATCGGCGTCTTGCGAAGCTGGCGCACGAAGTCCAGCGCCTTGGCCACGGCGCGGGGACCGGTTGCCTTGCCCTTGATGATCTCGACCAGCGCCATCTTCTCGACCGGCGAGAAGAAGTGGATGCCGATATAGGCATCTGGGCGGGTGCTGGCCTTCGCCAAGCCGGAGATCGGCAGGGTCGAGGTGTTGGTGGCGATGATGCAATCGGGGCCGACGACGGCCTCGATCCTGGCGGTCACATCGGCCTTGATCTTCGGATCTTCGAACACCGCTTCCACCACCAGGTCGCAGCCCGCCAGCGCCGCGTAATCCGCCCCCGCCGCGATGCGCGCCAAGAGCTCATCCCGTGCCGCAGCACTGCCCTTGCCGCGGGAGATGTCCTTGTCGATGCCGGCGGCGATGCCGGCCTTGCCGCGTTCGGCCGCCTCGGCGCTGGCATCCAGCAGCACCACCTGCATGCCGGCCTTGGCCGCCACATGGGCAATGCCTGCGCCCATCATGCCGGCGCCTATCACGCCCAGCTTCGCCACCTTCTGATCCTCGACCTTCGGCCGGTTCGCACCCTTCTCCAGCGCCTCTTTCGAGATGAACAGCGACCGGATCATCGCGGTGGAAGACGGGTTCAGCAGGACCGAGGTGAAGTGCCGCGCCTCGACCTTCAGTGCCGTGTCAAAGGGCACCAGCGAACCCTCGTAGGCCGCGGCCAGCAGGGCTTGCGCCGCCGGGAAGGCGCCCATCGTGCGGCCCGACACCATGGCCGAGGCGCCGACGAAGATCTCGAACCCCTGCGGCGTGTAGGGCGCGCCGCCCGGCAGCTTGAACCCCTTGCGGTCCCAGGGCTTCACGATGTCGTCGGGCTTGGCGGCCAGCACCCATTCCTTGGCCCGCTTCAGCAGGTCCTCGGGCGCCACCACCTCGTCGATCAGACCCGCCGCCAGCGCGGCCTTGGGCGCGGAGAGCTTTCCCTCCAGCAGGAAGGGCGCCGCCATCATCGCGCCCAGCTTGCGCACCAGCCGCGTCGTGCCGCCGGCGCCGGGGAAGATGCCGACCATGATCTCGGGCAGGCCGATCTTCGCCTTGGGATTGTCGGCCGCGATGATACGGTGGCAGGCCAGCGGCAGTTCGAAGCCGATGCCAAGCGCGGTTCCGGGCAGGGCGGCAACCACGGGCTTGCCGCCCTTCAGCGTCTTGGGGTCCATGCCCGCGCGCTCGATCCGGCGCAGGATGCCGTGCACGTCCATCAGCCCGGCAAAGACCGAGGCCGCCGGGCTTTCACCGCCTTCGGATTTCATCTGCGCGATGGTGTTCAGATCCATACCCCCGGCAAAGTCCGGCTTGCCCGAGGTGATGACGATGCCCTTCACCTCCGGATCGGCCAGTGCACCGGCCACCAGCGCGTCCAGTTCGGCAAAGCCGTCACGCGACATGACGTTCATCGACCGGCCCGGCACGTCCCAGGTGATGACGGCGACGCCATCGGCGTCCTTGGCAAGGGTGAAGTCTTTCATCGGTTCGTCTCCTTGGGCCAGCCGGGCAGGGGGGTGCCATCCTTGCGGGTGACATGGCGCCAGCCTGCGGCACGGCGGTAATGCAGGTCTACGTCGGGATAAGTGACTTCGTCCTCGGGCAGGCGCGCGCCCGCGACGAAATAGGTGACAGGGGCCGTGCCGTCATTGCGCAGGCAATGGCCATTGGCCACGCCTGCCGGCCAGCAGGCGCAGCCGCCGGGGCGGAGGATATGCGGGCCATCATTTTCGACCAGCGTGACCTCGCCCTCCAGAACATAGAGGAACTCGTCCTCCTCTGCGTGCCAATGCCGGTGGCTGGATTGCGCCCCCGGCATGAGCGTTTCGGTGAAGGCACCGAACTGGGTCAGCCCGCCAGCATCCGAGATCGGGTGGGCCACATAGGCGCCAAGCGCGGGCAGGCCATGTTCGCCCCCTGCCGATCCGGTCTCGCCGGGGACCGAGCCTCTGGCGAAGTAGCGTGGCTTGCGCGTGCCATCCCAAGGCTTGCCCCAGGCGGGCCGCAGACCCAGAAGCTCGGCCGGCAGGTCGCCGCCGCGCTGCCTGACGCCTGCGCTGTCCAGAAGCTCCCAGGCGGTATCGCTGTTCACGAGCTTCCAGCCCCCGTCCGGGTAGTGGCAGACGTCCCGCGCCGCGCGCGAACCGACGATCAGGAACCGCGCGGGGGCGTCCGACAGGTTCTTCACATGGTGGCCGTTCGGCTCGCCGTGCCGCCAGCAGGCGGCATCGCCGGGATGAAGCGGGTGCTCACCCTCTTCGTCCACAGCCACAACGGTGCCTTCCAGCACATACAGGAACTCGTCTTCACTCTCGTGCCAATGCCGGCGCGAGGTGACACCGCCGGGCGCCAGCACCTGCAGATAGGCGCCGAACTGCGTCAGCCCCCCGGCGTCGGACAGGTGGCAGGTCGTCACCCCTTCGACTTCCGGGTGGGTGATGGCGCGGGTCGGATCGACGATCATCTGGGTCCCGTCCAGTCGGTGCCGTCCTTGTAGGTGAAGCGGGCCTTTCCGGCCTCGATCTCCACCTTCAGGTCGACGTCGGAATAGGTCGCCACCTCGCGTTTTGCCTTGGTGCCCACCACCAGGAACTTCGCCACCTTCTCGGTGCGATTCAGGAAGTGGTGCCCGTCGGTGGACCCCGCCGGGAAGGCCGCGCAATCGCCCGGGCGCATGACGGTCTCGCCCCCGTCCTGCACCATGACGCATTCGCCTTCGGTGACCATGACGAACTCGTCCTCGGCCATGTGCCAGTGGCGCAAGGAGGACATCGCGCCCGGCTCCAGCATCACCAGGTTCACACCGAACTGCGTGAGGCCCCCGGCATCGCCGAGCCGAAGGGACGAGCGGCCCTTCACCATCGAGGCATAGGGTTCGGGATAGATCGAGCCGGTCTTCACCGGCACCTGCGACAGATCGAGCTTCGGCATCGTCAGAGCCTTTCGATGATGGTGGCGGCCCCCATGCCCGAGGCCACGCACAGCGTGGCAAGGCCGGTGGATTTGCCGGTGCGTTCCAGTTCGTCCAGAAGCGTGCCGATGATCATGGCGCCGGTCGCGCCCAGCGGGTGGCCAAGCGCGATGGCGCCGCCGTTGACGTTCACCAGCGCGGGGTCCACGCCGAAATGCTTCATGAACAGGAGCACGACCGAGGCGAAGGCCTCATTCACCTCGAACAGGTCGATGTCCGAAATCGCCATGCCAGCCTGGGCAAGCACGCGTTCGGTCACCGGAACCGGGCCGGTCAGCATGATGGTGGGCTCGGTGCCGATCTTCGCCGTCGCCCGGATGCGGGCGCGCGGCTTCAGGCCATGGGCGCGGCCGAACTCCGCCGAGCCGATCAGCAGGGCGGCGGCGCCATCGACGATGCCGCTGGAATTGCCGGCATGGTGGATGTGGTTGATGCGCTCGATCTGAGGATATTGCTGCAGCGCCACCTTGTCGAAGCCGGGCATGGTCTCGCCCATGTCCTTGAAGGCAGGCTTCAGCGCGGCCAGCGCCGCCATGTCAGTGCCGGGCCGCAGGTATTCATCGCGGTCCAGGATGGTCAGCCCGTTGCGGTCGGTCACAGGCACCACCGATTTCGCGAACCGGCCCTCGGCCTGCGCCATGGCGGCACGCCGCTGGCTTTCGACCGCCAGCCCGTCGGCATCCTCGCGCGAAAAGCCGTGCAGCGTGGCGATCAGATCGGCCGAAATGCCCTGCGGCACGAAATGGGTGCCCATGGCGAGCCGCGGGTCAACCGCGATGGCCGCCCCGTCAGAGCCCATCGCCACGCGGCTCATCATCTCGACGCCGCCCGCGATATAGCCCTCGCCCGCGCCGCCCCTGACCTGGTTCGCGGCGAGGTTCACCGCCTCCATGCCGCTTGCGCAGAAGCGGTTGATCGCCAGGCCCGGAATGCGCCGGTCCAGCCCCGACATCAGGACAGCCGAGCGCGCGAGGCAGGCGCCCTGTTCGCCCACCTGGGTGACATTGCCCCAGATCACATCCTCGACCGCATGGCCGGTCAGCCCGTTGCGCGCCGCGATCCGGTCCAGCATCTGCGCCGAAAGCGCCACCGAGGTCACTTCGTGCAGCGACCCGTCCGGGCGGCCCTTGCCCCGCGGGCTGCGGATGGCGTCATAGATGAAGGCGTCTTGCATGGTTCCTCCTCAGGCCCGGTCCGAAGGATTGCCGGGCATCAGGTCATAGGGATGTTTCCAGCCGGGCAGCGCCGCGATGCGGTTCAGCCAGGCGTCGATGTGGGGCCAGTCGGCGCGGGAAAAGCCGAAGGGTTCGGGATAGAAGAGATAGCCGCAGCAGGAGAGATCGGCGACGGTGGGGCTGGTTCCTACGATCCAGTCACGCCCCTTCAGATGTTGGTCCAGCACCATGTAGGCGGCCTTGAGGCGGCCTTGCAGAAAGGGGATCACCCCTTCCGGCCGCTTCTCGGGGGCCAGGAAATTGGCCAGGAACCGGCAGGTCCCGGCCTGGCCGGAGAGCTTGTGGTTGTCCCACAGCACCCACCGCCAGACCTCCTTCTGCTCGGCGGGCGTCGCGCCGCCCATCTGCCCGGTCTTGCCGACGAGGTGATAGAGGATGTTGCCCGACTGGGTCAGCACCTCGCCCTCGTCCACCAGCACCGGCACCTCGCCCATCTCGTTCAGCTTGCGGAACTCGGGTGTGCGCGTGGCGCCGTTGAAGAAATCGACGTAGACCGGCCGCCAGTCCTGGCCGGTCAGGTTCAGCATCAACGCCACCTTGTAGGCATTGCCGCTTTCGCCGAAGCAGTGAAGCTCCATCATTCCCGCCGGCCCTCCCAGACCTGTCGTCGGCAGCGGGGGTTTCACACCCCGTCGCCTCCGGTTCTTGAACCGATGGCGAACCATCGGCGACCCCCGTGGGATATTTGAGAACAGAAGAAGCCAGGCCGCCCGGCCCGCCTTCCTCTCTTGTCAGGACTTCCGAGCCTCCAGCTCGGAATTGAACAGCCGCAGCCGGTGGGTGAGGTTGTCCTTGTCCGTCACGCTGTCGAAATGCTCGAACAGGAAGGACAGCGCCTCGCCCTCGTCCAGCCCCGCCTCCTGCGCAAAGCGGCGCAGGCGGCGGTAGCCGTCTTCCGTCATGGCGACGGGGAAGCGGCGGGTCAGGCGAAAGCGTTTGGGCATTGCATCCTCCGGCTGGTCTTGGCGCGGAATGGTCGCGGAAATTCGCCCCCAGCCTAGAACGCCTCGGCCGACAAGGCCATAACAGGTTCGGCCCCGCTTTCGATCCGGGCCAGGTGCATCGCGCAGGCCGGCAGCTGGCGCGCCATGTAGTAGCGCCCGGTGGCGAGCTTGGTTTCCAGGAAGTCCCGGTCGCCCTGGCCCGCATCCAGCGCGGCCAGCGCAGCGGCTGCCATCTTCGTCCACATCAGCCCCAGGCAGACATGCCCGGTCAGGTGCAGGAAATCGGTCGATCCGGCCAGTGCCGCGTTCGGATCCTTCATGCCCTTTTCCATGAAGAACATCGCCGCAGCCTGAAGCTGCTTGGACGCCGTCTTCAGGGGGCCGGTGAAAGCGGCCATGCGCGGGTCGGCATCATGGGCGCGGCACTCGGCTTTCACCATCTCGAAGAAGGCCATGACGTGCTTGCCGCCGTCCGAGGCCAACTTGCGCCCCACAAGGTCCAGCGCCTGCACGCCATTCGCGCCCTCGTAGATCATGGTGATGCGGGCATCGCGGGCGAACTGGCTCATCGCATTGTCTTCGATATAGCCGTGGCCGCCCCAGATCTGCTGGGCCTGCACCGTGGCCTCGAAGCCCTTGTCGGTCAGGAAGCCTTTGATCACCGGCGTCAGCAGGCTGACCAACCCGTCGGCCTGCGCATCCTGCATCCGATGCGCCCGGTCGATGAGGCTCGCGCCCCACAGTGCCAGTGCGCGCGCGCCTTCGATGAAGCTCTTCTGGTCCATCAGTGCACGACGGATGTCGGGATGCACGATCAGCGGATCGGCAGGACCAGCGGGATTGGCCGCACCAGTGATGGCGCGGCCCTGCAGCCGTTCCTTCGCGTAGGTCACCGCCTGCTGGTAGGCCGCAACAGCCACGGCATAGCCCTGCAGGCCCACGCCAAGCCGCGCCTCGTTCATCATTGTGAACATGGCGCGCATGCCCTTGTGCAGGTCACCCAGAAGCCATCCGGTCGCGCTGTCATAGTTCATCACGCAGGTGGCATTGCCGTGGATGCCCATCTTCTCTTCCACCTTGCCGGCGGACAGCGCATTGCGGGCGCCAGGCGAGCCATCCTCGTTCACCAGGAACTTCGGCACTATGAAGAGGCTGATGCCCTTCGTTCCCTCGCCGCCGCCTGGCGCCTTGGCCAGCACCAGATGGACGATGTTCTCGGCCATGTCGTGTTCGCCGGCCGAAATGAAGATCTTGGTGCCGGTGATCCTGTAGCTGCCATCCGCCTGCGGCTCTGCCCGGGTGCGCATCTGGCCGAGGTCGGTGCCGCAATGCGGCTCGGTCAGGTTCATGGTGCCGGTCCAGTCGCCCGACACCATCTTCGGCAGCCATTTGGCCTTCTGGTCTTCCGTGCCATGCGCCCGGATCGCCGAATAGGCGCCGTGCGTCAGGCCGTAGTACATCTGCAGCGCCATGTTGGCGCTGACGAACAATTCGCCCACGGCGGTGTTCACCAGGTAAGGCAGGCCCTGTCCGCCGTGATCCACGTCACAGTCGAGGCTGGCCCAACCGCCTTCGCGGATCGCGTCATAGCCCGCCTTGAAACCTTGGGGCGTGCGCACCACGCCGTTTTCAAGCCGGCAACCTTCCTTGTCGCCGACCGCGTTCAAGGGTGCCAGCACCTCGCTGGCCAGCCGCCCCGCGCCGTCCAGCACCGCGGCGGTGAAGTCGCGGTCCAGGTCGGCATAGCCCGGAATCCCGGACTCGCTCACCTTCAGCACGTCGTGCAGCAGGAACTGCATGTCGGTCACGGGGGCGGTATAGGTCATCCGGGGCTCCTCTTCCTCGTCTTCTGTGGGTCAGGCCGCGTTGCGTGCCGGTTCGGCGACAACGGCGGCATTCTCTGCCAGTTCGCCCTTCAACTCGGCGATGGCAGTGTCCAGGGCGGCGCGCTCGGTTTCCATCTCGGCCAGCCGCTTCATCGCCAGATCATAGGCGGCGCGCTTCTGGGCCAGATCGTTTCCGTCGCGGTCATACAGATCCAGAAGCTGGCGGATGTCCTCCAGGCTGAAGCCAAAGCGCTTGCCGCGCAGGATCAGCGTCAGGCGGGCACGGTCGCGCTTGGTGAACAGCCGCTTCGTGCCTTCACGGACCGGGAACAGCAGTTCCTTGGCCTCATAGAAGCGCAGCGTCCGCGGGGTCACGTCAAAGGCGTCGCACATGGTTCGGATCGTCATCAGGTCGTTTGTCATGCTTCTTTCTCCACTCTCTCGCTTTCGGGCGAGGCGCAGATGTGAAGCTTGAACCCCGATTACCAGACCAGTTGACGTGCACGTCATCGTGACGTGACGTCAGCCCGGCGGTGACGCCCCGTCACGGCCCCTTCCGCAAGGTCATGCCGCCGCGGAAGCCGGCCTCAGTCCGCCTTGGGCAGGCGCGCAAGTTCGGCCTCGGCGGTCCCCCGCAGGGCCTGCAGGTCGGCAATCGTGGCCTCGATCTCGTCGCGCTGACGTGTCAGTTCGCCAATCTGACGGTCGGCCAGGGTGAGGAACGTCTCAAGCTGCGGCCGCGTCCCCTGTTCCTCGTAGATCAGAAGCCACTGGCGAATCTCTTCCAGACTGAAACCGAATCGGCGCCCGCGCAGGATCAGTGTCATCCGCGCAACCTCGCGCGGGCCGTAGAACCGGGCGCGGCCCTCCTTCAGCGGGGCGAGAAGTTCGATGTATTCGTAGTAGCGCAGGGTGCGCGCCGTCACGTCGAACCGCGCGCACATCTCCTTGAAGCTGATGACGTCATCCGCCATGCAACCGTCTCCCTTCCAGCCGCCCGTCCGGCCCCGGATCGGGATGGCCGGACGCACCCACGCTACGCGGGCACCGGGAAAGGGGCAACTAGTTCAGAAAGCCGGGCGCAAGGATCTGGAACCCGTAGGCCAGCACCAGCGCCGGCAGCGTCGTGAACAGGGTCGCCATCACCGCTGCCCGTGGCGCAAGGGCGATGGCGGGCAAGAGCGCATCGCCGTCGTTCGACACCGCGTTGGCCACCAGCGTCGAAAAAGGCACGGCCCCGTTGATGTAGAGCGTTGCCACCACCACCTGCGGGCCGCAGCCCGGGATG
Source organism: Neotabrizicola shimadae (assembly GCF_019623905.1). Classification (NCBI taxonomy): domain Bacteria; kingdom Pseudomonadati; phylum Pseudomonadota; class Alphaproteobacteria; order Rhodobacterales; family Paracoccaceae; genus Neotabrizicola; species Neotabrizicola shimadae. The sequence goes on from NZ_CP069370.1 coordinate 661,844, forward strand.
AGGCCGATTGCTGCCCCGATCAGCGGCAGCAAAGGCCCGACCGCCGCGAACGCGGCCGTCAGGTCCAGGCCGCCGAAGGTCTCGATGTAGTTGTACCCAAGGTAGGCCAGGATCACCCAGGTCGAGATGAACGCTGTCTCTTCGGCCATGCGCGGCAGCGCCGGATCGTCCGGGTTTGTCATCGCCTGAACGGGGGAGAAGGCCCAGATCGCCAGACCGACGGCCACGCCGACCAAAGCGACCGCGTTCACCGGCAGGCCCAGGATTCGGGTCATCTCGATATCGGCGAAGCCCGCCGCGCCCACGACCAGGCCGGGCGCAAGGCAGGCCAGATAGGCCCAATCACGCGCCCGTATGCTGCCAATCAGCGGGGCGGCCACGCAGCTGCCGCCCTTCGGACGATAGTCCGAAGTCACGAAGCGGTCGACCAGCCAACCCGTAACAATGCCCGCTGCGAACTGCACCGGGATCAGCACGGCCGCCGCCTCTGGTTTGGTTGCGATTAGAAGGAAGGCCGCATCGCCCATGGTTGCGGTCAGTGTGGCAACCACTGCCCCGAACGATACCTTTCCCGACGTGTAGGCCGCCACCACGACGACCGCTCCGCCGCATCCGGGCGTCGCCCCAAGGAAGGCCGCAATCGGGACTTGCCATCCCCTGGCCCGCTCCATCGCCCGGCCGAGGTCGATCCCGAAAATCTTCTCGGCGCCGTAGAAAATCAGAAGGGTGGCCGCCACGAAGACCGCCACATCCACGAAGGCGCCTGCCATCATCTCGCGCGTCAGTGCCCCAAGCTCTCCCGGCGCAACTGCCAGCGCCAATAGTGCCGCGACCAGCAGCAGGCGGCCTGGACGCAAGCCGGGGGCGGGTATGGAAAGGGCAGGGGTGTCGGTTCGCAAGGTCATCGCGTTGTCGTCCTCTCGTGAGAATGCTTCGCAATTGCATTAGGTGGGTCTTGCGCTGCACTTGGCAAGGGCCAATAACTTGCGCCTGCTGTCCCTTTTCGGATCCCGCTCTTGGACCCTGCATCGAAGACCTTTGCCCGCCAGTTTATCGAGGCCTTGCCCCATGCCGCCGCGCTTGGCTTTCAGCTGGAGGACATCGGAGAGGGCAGGGCGAGAATCTCGATGCCCTATGACCCTCGCCTGATCGGCGACCCATTGACGGGTGTCATCGCGGGCGGGGCGGTCAGCGCCCTGATGGACACCGCCTCGGGCGCGGCTGTGATGTGCCATCCGGTCGGCCCCGTATCAACCGCGACGCTTGACTTGCGGATGGATTACATGCGGCCGGCGACACCCGGCCAGCGCATCACGGCTGCCGCCGAGTGTTACCACGTCACCCGCTCCGTGGCTTTCGTGCGCGTCACCGCCACCGACGAAGATGCGGACCGCCCGGTCGCCACCGCGACAGGGGCCTTCACCTTCGACCGGGAGGCCGGGGGATGAGCCGCCAGCCGCCTGAACCGGTGCAGGTCATCAAGGAACGCCGTGACGGTGCGCTGAAGGCGCTGGTGGGCGGCGTGCCCTACATCCGCTTTCTTGGCATCCAGTTCGACCGGCGCGGCGACGAGCTGACCGCCACGCTGCCCTACCGGGACGATCTGATCGGCAACCCGGTGCTGCCGGCCCTGCACGGCGGCGTCACCGCCGGCTTTCTGGAGATGACGGCGATCATCGGGCTCAGCTGGTCGCTGATCTGGGACGAGATGGAGCAGGGCCGGCTCGACCCGCAAAGCCTGGCCTCGGGCGGCCTGCCGGCCCTGCCCAAGACCATCGACTTCACGGTGGATTACCTGCGCACCGGCCTGCCGCGCGATGCCTATGCCCGCGCGCGGGTAAACCGCTCGGGCCGGCGCTATGCCTCGGTCCATGTCGAGGCCTGGCAGGACAACCGTGACCGGCCCTTCGCGCAGGCGACCGGCCATTTCCTTGTGACCCCGGTCGCTCTGTGAGCGCGCCCGACCGCGTCCTGCCGGCCATCACCCACGCCCGCGTCTTCCGCATTGCGGCACCCATCGTGCTGTCGAACGCCACGGTGCCGCTTCTTGGCGCGGTGGACACGGCGGTCGTGGGTCGCCTGGGCGAGGCCGCGCCGATCGGAGCCGTGGGTGTGGGAGCAGTGATCCTCGCTTCGCTTTACTGGATCTTCGGGTTCCTTCGCATGGGCACCACCGGCCTCGCCGCCCAGGCGCAGGGCGCAGGCGACCTGCCCGAACGCAACGCCGTCTTCCTGCGCGCACTTGCCATCGGCCTTGGTGCCGGGGCGGTGCTGGTGCTGCTGCAATGGCTCCTCTTCGGCGCCGCCTTCGCCATCGCGCCCGCCAGCCCCGAGGTCGAGGCGCTGTCCCGCCAGTATCTCTCCATCCGCATCTGGGGCGCGCCCGCCACCATCTCGCTGTACGCCGTCACCGGCTGGCTCATCGCGCTGGAACGTACGCGGGGCGTCCTCGTGCTGCAACTCTGGATGAACGGGCTGAACATCGTGCTGGATCTGTGGTTCGTGCTCGGCCTCGGCTGGGGCGTGCCCGGCGTGGCCTTCGCCACGCTCATCGCCGAATGGACCGGGCTCGCCCTCGGCCTCTGGCTCTGCCGCGCCGCCTTTGGCCGCGCCTTCGCCGCAGCCCGCGCTCGGTTCATGGACCGCGCCGCGCTTGGACGCATGGTCTCGGTCAACCGCGACATCATGATCCGCTCGGTCATGCTGCAACTGTCGTTCACGGCCTTCGTTTTCCTCGGCGCGCATCAGGGCGACGTGACGCTGGCCGCCAACCAGGTGCTGCTGCAATTCCTGGAAATCACGGCCTATGCGCTGGACGGCTTCGCCTTCGCCGCCGAAACCCTGGTCGGCCAGGCCGTCGGCGCTCGCGATCCCTTTGCCGTCCGCCGCTCCAGCATCGTCGCCTCGCACTGGGGCGTCGGCGGCGCCGCTGTCCTCTCGCTCACCTTCGCCCTCGCTGGCCCCTCCCTCATCGACCTGATGACCACCGCACCCGAGGTCCGGGAGGCCGCCCGAGCCTTCCTGCCCTGGGCCGCCGCCGCGCCGCTGGTGGGCATTGCAAGCTGGATGTTCGACGGCATCTTCATCGGAGCCACCCTCACGCGCGAGATGCTGAAGGCCATGACCATTTCGGTCGCGATCTATATCCTGGCCGTCATCACGCTCCTGCCCGCCTTCGGCAACCACGGCCTCTGGGCCGCGCTGATGGTGCTGAACATCGCCCGCGGCGTCACCATGGCGCTGCGCTATCGCGCGGCCGAAGCCAAGGCCGCCTGAGCCTCAGGCCCGGAACCGCCGGAACGCCTCGGATGCCGCCCATCCCGCAAGGGCCGCCAGCGCCAGGGCCAGCACGCCATAGACAAGCGGCTGCTCCTGCGACAGGTTGAACAGGAACCGCTCCAGACCGGCCTTGCGCACGTCGATCAACTGCTCCTGCCAATCCACGATCTTGCCCTCGCGCGTCAGGAACATGCGCACCCGGTAATCGCCCTCGGTCAGGTTCGCAGGCAGGTCCACATCGGCCCGGAACAGTGTCTCTTCCGACAGGTCCACCGCATCGGTCGCCAGCCGATAGGTGCCATCCTCCTTGCGGACACGCAGCAGCGCATCGGAAAAGGCTGCGGCATCCTCGGATTCCGATGTCGCCCCCACGGCCCGGATCGCGCGCGGTACGGTGATCCTGTGGCGCAGATCCTCGGTCCCGCTCAGGATCTCGTCGATGGGCGCGTTGGTCGCCACCTCATAGAAGCTTGGCGCGGAATCGATGGTCACCGAGGCATCGTTGATCCAGATGCCCCAGACCCGATCCTTGCGCCGCACGATCACCTTGCCGCTCGGACCCTCGACCGTGACAATCACGCCCAGGGGGCCGGAAGGCGGCGGCGCATCGCGCTTCACCGCACCATAGACGATGATCTGCGATCCGTCGAAATTCGCGGTAATGGCAATCCGGCTCTGGCTCAGCCCTGCCACGATGGTTTCCTGCGGCACATCCTGCGCCGGGACGCCGGCGCCCATCAGCGCAACCCCCAGGGCCACAAGGAATGCCCGCACCCTCATGTCCGCACCGGGGTGATCGTATACAGCTCGGTCGGCGTCAGCAGCAGGTCCAGCGCAATCTTCACCGCGACCGCCAGCACCAGAAGCGAAAGGAGGATCCGCATGTCCTCGGCCTTCAGCTTCATCTGCATCCGCGTGCCAATCTGCGCCCCGATCACCCCGCCCACGATCAGCACCAGCGCCAGAAGCATGTCCACCGTCTGGAACTGCACCGCATGGGCCAGCGTGGTGTAGGCCGACACGAAGATGATCTGGAACAGAGAGGTGCCCACCACCACCTTACCGGGCATCCCCAGCAGGTAGATCATTGCCGGCACCATGACGAAGCCGCCCCCGACGCCCATGATCGCTGCCAGAAAGCCAACGGCGGCGCCGATCAGCGCCGGCGGGATGACAGAGATGTAAAGTCCGCTCGCCCGGAACTTCATCTTGAAAGGCAGCTTGTGCAGCATCCCGTGCGTCTGGCCCCGCCGCGGCGGGGGGCCTCCGCGCTTTGCCCGTGCCCGGGCGCGCAGGCTTTCCTGCAACATCATGCCGCCGACGCCGCCCAGAAGCACGACATAGGACAGCTGCACGAACAGGTCGATCTGGCCAAGCGCCGTCATGCGCTTGAAAACCCAAACGCCGATCGTCGACCCGACAAAGCCCGCGAGCGTCAGCACCGTGCCCATGCGGATGTCCACCGCCTTGCGCCGCAGTTGCGTCAGCACGCCGGAAATGGACGAGGCAACCACCTGGTTCGCCCCGGTTGCCACCGCCACCGGGGGCGGCACACCGATGAAGAACAGAAGCGGCGTGATAAGGAAGCCACCGCCCACCCCGAACAGGCCAGACAGGAAACCGACAACCCCTCCAATTCCCAGAAGAAGGAAGGCGTCTACCGATACCTCGGCCACGGGGAGGTAAAGCTGCATGGGTGCCCGGGTACGGAAATCCTCACTTGAACCAGTCTTAGGCCCGACCGAGGACAGGGGTCAAATGGTTGCAGTCCCTGCGGCCATGGAACGCAGGAAGTTTCGCAACACCCGGTCCAGTTTTGCCGCACCAAGCGGCGCCATCGCCTTGGTGTGTTCGTGGCTGATCTTCTCGTCTGAGAGGCCCGCCGCCATGTTGGTGATGGTCGAAACCGCCGCCACCTTCAGCCCCAGGAACCGTGCAAGGATCACCTCGGGCACCGTGGACATGCCCACCGCATCCCCGCCAAGCGTACGGATGGCACGGATCTCGGCCGGGGTCTCGAAGGAGGGGCCGGAATACCAGGCATAGACGCCTTCGGGCAGTGCCACGCCCTCCGCCGCGGCGGCGGCCGTCAAACCCGCCCGCAGACCGGGATCGTGCGCGTCCCCCATCGGCACGAAACGCGCGTCGGTCTTTTCTCCGATCAACGGGTTCAGACCGGAAAAGTTGATATGGTCCGACAGCAGCATCAGGTCGCCCGGCCGGATATCGGCGCGCAGGGAACCGGCGGCATTGGTGGCGATCAGCGCCTTCGCGCCAAGCGCCTTCAGCACCTCCAGCGGCAGGCGCATCGCCGCCGGATTGCCGCTCTCATAGTAATGCGCCCGACCGCCGAGCACCGCGACGCGGACGCCCTCCAGACTGCCCACCACGAGGTTCGGATTGTGCCCCGAGACGCCGGCATGGGGAAAGCCCGGCAACTCGCCATAGGGCACCGCCACGCCATCGACCGACTGCGCCAGATGGCCCAGGCCCGAGCCCAGGATCAGGCCAAGCGTGACCGGCGCATCGCCGGCGCGGGAGCGGATGAGTTGGGCGAGGTCTTCGGCGCGCATGGCTGGCCTTTCGTTCGTTGGCAGGCATCGGGAGTGGGATACCCCGGACCCCGCTGGGATGCCTCAGGCGAAAAATGGGAGTAAGGGCCGGGGGCCCTCACCGCTCTTTCACATAGGGCTCGCCGCCCGCGCGCGGCGGAATGGCCTTGCCGACAAAGCCCGCAAGAACCAGCACGGTCAGGATATAGGGCAGGGCGTCCAGCGCCGGCACCGGCACCTTCACGCGCACCACCGCCTCCACGATGTCCGGCCTAAGCGCCAGCGCCTGGAAGAAGCCGAACAGAAGGCATGCCCACAGCGCAGGCCACGGCCGCCACTTGGCAAAGATCAGTGCCGCCAGCGCGATGTAGCCGCGCCCCGCCGTCATTTCCTTGCCAAATCCCGCCTGCAGCGCGGTGGCCATGTAGGCACCGGCAAAGCCGCACAGCACCCCGGTGATCAGCACTGCCGAAAAGCGCAGCCCCTTCACCGAGACCCCGGCCGTATCCACCGCCGCGGGGTTCTCGCCCACCGCGCGCAGCCGCAGGCCATAGCGGGTGCGGAACAGCACCCACCAGGTCAGCGCCACCACCGCGAAGGCGGCATAGACCAGGATCGAATGGCCCGAGATCACCTCGGCATAAAGTGGCCCGATCACCGGCACAGGCCGCAGCGCCTCGACGAAGGGCAGCGTAATCTCGTTGAACCGCGCCGCGCCGGTCAGCGGTGGAGTGCGCCCCCCCTGGCCGAACAGCGACTGCGCCGTCAGCACGGTGATCCCCGAGGCCACGAAGTTCAGCGCCACGCCGGAAATCAGCTGGTTGCCGCGGAAGGTGATCGAGGTCACGCCGTGGATCAGCGCAAAGACCAGCGACCCGGCGATCCCCGCCATCAGCCCGATCCAGGCCGAGCCGGAATAGAAGGCGAATGTGCCGGAACACATCGCCGCCACCAGCATCTTGCCTTCCAGCCCGATGTCGAAGATGCCCGAACGCTCCGAGTATAGCCCGGCGATGCAGGCGAAGATCAGCGGCGTGCCAAGACGCAGCGTGGAGTCCAGAAGCTGCAGAAGCGTCGCGTAATCCATCACGCCACCCCTACGCGCCGCGGCCGGAACAGCCCGAAGACCCAGACCAGCATCATCCGCACCATCATGTCCAGCGCCCCGGTGAACAGGATCACCAGCCCCTGCACCACGATCCGCAGCTCGATCGGGATCGAGGTCCACAGGCCCAGTTCCGCGCCACCCTGATACAGGAACCCGAACAGCACCGCCGCAAGCAGCACCCCGAACGGGTGGTTGCGCCCCATCAGCGCCACCGCGATGCCGATGAAGCCCGCCCCCTCAGACGAGTTCTGCACCAGACGCCCGGCCTCGCCCATCACGTTGTTGATGGCCATCATGCCGGCCAGCCCGCCCGAGATCAGCATGGCAATCATGGTGATCTTCACCGGGTTGATCCCGGCATAGCGCGCCGCCGCCTGCGACTTGCCAAAGGCTCGGATCTGATAGCCAAGCGGTGTGCGCCACAACAAGAGCCAGACCAGCCAGCAGGCCGCCAGAGCCACGAACAGCGACACGTTCGCTGGAACCTTTTTCTCGAAGAACAGGTTCAGACCCGGAATGTCGTTCAGCGTCGGCAGATGCGTGGTTTCAGGAAAGCGCGCTGTCGCCGGGTCCATCTGGCCCGTGGGCCGCAGCACATCCACCAGAAGATAGACGATCAGCGCCGAAGCGATGTAGTTGAACATGATCGTTGTGATCACGATGTGGCTGCCGCGTTTCGCCTGCAGCCAGGCCGGAATGGCGGCCCAGGCCGCGCCGAACAGCGCCGCGCCCGTGACCGCCGCCAGCAGAGCGATGGTCCAGTGCGGCCAGGGCAGCGCCAGGCAGACCAGCGCCACGCCCAGGCCACCCAGTTGCGCCTGCCCCTCGCCGCCGATGTTGAAAAGCCCGGCATGGAAGGCCACCACCACCGCCAGCGCGGTGAAGATGAAGCTCGTGGTGTAATATAGCGTGTAGCCCCAGCCGTAGGCCGAAAGCAGCGCGCCCTCGACCATGACCTTCAGCGCCTCCCACGGGTCCTGCCCGATGGCGAGGATGACCAGCGCCGACAGAATCGCCGCAAACAACAGGCTGACCAGGGGGACAAGAACAACATCGGCCCAACGCGGAAGACGGTCCATCACGCCGCCTCCCCGCTCATGCCGGCCATCAGAAGGCCCAGCTCCCGCTCGTCGGTCTTGTCCGGGTCGCGGAAGCCCATAAGGCGGCCATCGAACATCACCGCGATACGGTCGGAAAGCGACATGATCTCGTCAAGCTCCACGCTGACCAGAAGGATCGCCTTGCCCGCATCGCGAAGCGCAACGATCTGCTTGTGGATGAATTCGATGGCCCCGATGTCCACCCCCCGCGTCGGCTGACCCACCAGCAGAAGGTCGGGGTTCCGTTCGATCTCGCGCGCCACCACGATCTTCTGCTGGTTGCCGCCCGAGAAGTTCTTGGCGGCCAGCGTCGGGATGGGCGGTCGCACGTCGAAGGTTTCCATCTTCTTCGCGCAATCGGCCCGCAGCGCCGCATTGTCGGCCAACAGGCCCTTCCGGTATTCCGGGGCATTGTGATAGCCGAAGGCCACGTTCTCCCAGGCCGCGAAATCCATGATCAGGCCAAGGTGCTGCCGGTCCTCGGGCACATGGGCAATGCCCGCGGCGCGGCGGCTTTGCCCGTCTGCGCCATGTCCCGCCAGCGCCAGCTCCGTCCCGTTCAGCACGATGCGTCCGGTCGCCGCAGCAATGCCGCCAAGCGCCTCCAGCAGTTCCGACTGCCCGTTGCCCGCCACACCGGCAATGCCAAGGATTTCGCCTGCACGAATCTCGAAACTCACGCCTTTCAGGCGCTCGACCCCGTGCTCGTCCTTCACACGCAGGTTCTCGACCGCCAGAACAACCTTGCCTGGCACTGCGGGCGTCTTCTCCACCTCCAGCAGAACCTTGCGCCCCACCATCAGTTCGGCCAGTTCCTCAGGGCTGGTCTCGGCGGTCTTGACCGTGCCCACCATCGTCCCGCGCCGCATGACGCTCACGTTGTCGGTGGCCTCCATGATCTCGCGCAGCTTGTGGGTGATCAGGATCACGGTCTTGCCCTGGTCCTTCAGCCCTTTCAGGATGCGGAACAGGTGGTCGGCCTCGGCCGGGGTCAGTACACCCGTCGGCTCGTCCAGGATCAGGATTTCGGCCTGCCGGTACAGCGCCTTCAGGATTTCCACCCGCTGCTGGTGGCCCACGCTCAGATCCTCGATCAGCGCGTCGGGGTCCACGTCGAGCTCATAGTCGCGCGCCAGCCGTTCCAGTTCCTGCCGCGCCTTGGCGATGGACCCGCGTAGCATGGGGCCGTCTTCGGCGCCCAGGATCACGTTCTCCAGCACCGTGAAGTTCTGCACCAGCTTGAAATGCTGGAACACCATGCCGATGCCGGCGCGGATCGCGCTCTGGCTGTCGGGAATGGCGGTCTCGCGCCCGTCGATCCAGATGGACCCGGAATCCGCGCGGTAAAAGCCGTATAGAATCGACATGAGCGTGGACTTGCCCGCGCCGTTTTCGCCGATGATGCCGTGAATGGTGCCCTTCGGCACGGCGATGGAAATGTCCTTGTTCGCCTGAACCGGGCCGAAGGCCTTTGAAATGCCCTTCAACTCGATCGCAAAGGGGGCGGCCGTTGCCGGCCGCCCCTCCGCACCAATCCGAGTGCCCGCCATCAGAACGCGACGGCCGGGCAGGCGTTGTCCGACATGTAGTCGTGCACTGTCAGTTCGCCCGCCTTGATCTTGCCGGCGGCTGCATTCACCGCGTCCAGCATTTCCTGGGTCACCAGCGGCTTGTTGTTGTCGTCCAGCGCATAGCCCACGCCATCGTTGGCCAGACCCATCACAGTGATGCCGGGCTTCAGCTCGGGGCCTTCCTTGAAGGCTTCGTAGACCGCGTTGTCCACGCGCTTCAGCATCGAGGTCAAGACCTTGCCCGGATGCATGTAGTTCTGGTTGCTGTCCACGCCGATCGACAGGATGCCCTCGTCGGCCGCCGCTTGCAGCACGCCCACGCCCGTGCCGCCAGCGGCGGCATAGATCACGTCGGCGCCCTGGGCCTTCTGCCCCTTGGCCAGTTCCGCGCCCTTCACCGGGTCGTTCCACGCCGCCGGCGTGGTGCCGGTGAAGTTGACCACGATCTTCGCATCGGGGTTCACCGCCTTCACGCCTTCGGCGTAGCCGCAGCCGAACTTGCGGATCAGCGGGATGTCCATGCCCCCGATGAAGCCGACCGTGCCGGTCTTCGAGGCCATGGCGGCCATCATGCCAACCAGGTAACTGCCCTCATGCTCGTTGAACACGACCGATTTCACATTCGGCTGTTCCACCACCATGTCGATGATGGCGAACTTGGTGTCGGGGAAGTCCCGGGCGACCTTGTCCAGCACGTCGCCAAAGGCAAAGCCGGTCATAACAACCGGGTTGGCGCCGGATTCGGCCAGACGGCGAAGCGCCTGCTCGCGCTGCGCCTCGGACTGCATCTCCAGTTCCTTGAAGGTGCCGCCGGTTTCCTTCGCCCAACGCTCGGCGCCATTGAACGCGGCTTCGTTGAAGGATTTGTCGAACTTGCCGCCCAAGTCATAGATGATCGCGGGGTCGGCCGCGGCGATGCCGGACATCAGGGCCAGCGCAGCCGTCGCTCCGGCCAGCGTCTTCATCAGGGTCATGGAATCTCTCCCGTTGTCGTTTGGGTCAGTCGGACCATTACCCCCCTGTCCCCGGCCCCTAAGGTGCCGTTCGCGGAGGATCGGCTGGGATTAGCGCGCAGCCGTGGCGACCGGTCAAGAGCGATTTGGTCGCCGCCCCGACGGGATTTTACTTTTCGATCAAACTTGCGCCGGGCCGCTCAGCCAAGGGGCCGGGCCATCACCACTGCATCCTCGGCGCCGCCCTGCGGGTTGCGGTAGTAGCCGCGGCGCCGCCCGGCCTCGGCGAATCCCGCCGCCGCATACAGCGTGCGGGCCGCGTCATTTCCGGCCGCGACCTCAAGGAATGCGCGTTCGGCGCCCCGCTGCCGCGCTTCGTCTAGGAATCGCACCATCAGCCGCGCGCCGATGCCCTGCCGCCGCGCCGCAGGCGCGACCGCCACGGTCAGAAGCTCGGCCTCGCCCGCCAGCGCCCTGCCCATCAGGAAGCCCGCGCTGCCCTCGGTCAGAAGGAAGACGCCGGGCGACGCCATCAGCGCCACGAACTCCGCCGCCGACCAGGGCCGCGGCATGACGAAACTCTCGGCATGAAGGACGGCCAGAGCTTCGGGTGTCATGGGAGGGCCGGGTCGGGCAGGATCACCGGCGGCGGGTCCGACGGGGGCGCCGCATCCGCGCCACGCAGGTAGAACGGGGCAGGGCGCGCGCCCGGCTCCGACCGCGCGGCAATGCGCGCGATGGCCTCGCAAAGCGGCATCGCAGGTTGGATCACCGCGCCCCCGGTGACAGCCGCCATCGCCTCTGCCGCCGAACCCACCAAAGCCACCGGTCCCAGACCGCAGCCCTCCACCGTCGTCAGCCGCGCCGCGCTGCCTGGCATCTCTTGCAGATAGATCTCGCCCCGCCGCGCATCTTCCACCACCGCCAGCGGCCGGGGCAGCCCTTCGGCCAGAGCCGCCAGCCGCGTCACGCCCACTGCCGGCACAGCCAGCCCAAGCGACAGCCCCCGCGCCGCCGCCACGGCAATGCGCACGCCGGTAAAGTTGCCCGGCCCCGTACCCACGCCGATCCGCTCCACCTGGCCCCAGCCCAGCCCCGCCTCGGCCAGCACCTCCTCCAGCATCGCCACCAGCCGCTCGGCCTGGCCCGTCGCCATGGCCTCGTCCCGCGCCGCGACGATCCGCCCCCGCACAAGCAAAGCGGCCGCGCAATGCGCGGCCGATGTGTCGAAGGCCAGGGTGACCGGATCAGGCGGCAACGGGCCGCACCTCAAGCACCTCCGGGATATAGTGCCGCAGCAGGTTCTCGATCCCCATCTTCAGCGTGAGCGTCGAGGACGGGCAACCCGCGCAGGCGCCCTGCATGTGCAGATAGACCACGCCGCGATCAAAGCCGTGGAAGGTTATGTCGCCGCCATCCTGCGCCACCGCCGGCCGTACGCGCGTATCCAGCAACTCCTTGATCTGCCGCACGATATCCCCGTCCGGCCCCTCATGCGCGGCATGGCCCCCGGCCTGCGCGCCCTCCATCACCGGCGCGCCCGATTGGTAATGCTCCATGATCGCGCCCAGGATCGCGGGCTTCACATGCTCCCACCGCACCTCGTCCGCCTTGGTGACAGTCACGAAATCGGTGCCGAAGAACACCCCTGTCACGCCGCCGGCCGCAAAGATGCGCCGCGCCAAAGGCGAGGCTGCCGCCGCCTCGGCATTCGGGAAATCCGCCGTCCCCATCTCCAGAACGGCCTGGCCGGGCAGGAACTTCAGCGTCGCCGGGTTCGGCGTGGATTCGGTCTGGATGAACATCTTTAGTCTCCGACTGTTCCACTCGGATATGCGCCTCGCCCGGCGCGACGTCAACCTTGGAACGATTCTATTTCGGCAACCGCAGCCCGCGCAGGAAGGCATCCAGCCGCGCCGCCGCCGCCGTCACCGACAGCCGCCGTTCCATCTCGGCCCGCGCCGCCCCCGCCATCGCCGCCCGCGCGTCGCCATCCCCCAGAAGCCGCGCCACCGCCGCTTCCCACACGGCGGGGTCGTTGCTCACCACACCGCTCTCGGGCGTGAAGAACAGCGCGTGATCCGCCTCGTCGCTGGCGATCACCGGCACCCCCGCATCCAGATAGCCGAGGATCTTGCCAAAACTCTTGCCGCGACTGAACGGCGAAGCCGCGATGATCGGCGACAGCCCCACCGCCACGTCGCGCAGCGAGGCCAGGAAGGCGTCATAGCCCATCAGCGGCATCAGCTCCAGGTCGGCTCCCGGCCCGAAGCCCGCGCGGATCGCCGCCTCCTCCGCCGTGCCCACGCCGTAGAGGCGCAGCCGGAACCGCAGCCCACGCGCCCACAGCCGCCGCGTCAGTTCCTGCACGAAGGCCAATTCCATTGGGTATCCCGCGGGAGAGGCCTGCGCCCAGGCCACCACCGCGCCGCGTGTCCGCTGGTCAGGCGGCGGAACCGGGCTCACAGGCGTGCCGGTCCAGATCACTTCGGCCCGCGCATTCAGCCCCGCCGCCCAGTCGCGGATGAACCGGCTGCCGCAGACCACCCCCATCGCCCCCCGTGCCGTCGCTTCCAGCCGGGGCGCGATGGCCGGGTCCAGGAAATCGGCATCGTCGCAATCCAGCACAAAGGGAAGTCCCATCGCGTGATTCGCATCGTTCAAGGGATGACGGCATTGCTGGAACAGGATGAGGTCCGGCGCGAAGACCCGCATCAGCCGCCGCCGCTGGACCTCTTCCAACTGCATCGGCACCACCAGCGTGCGCCAGCCCAGGGGGCGCAGCGCCCCTGCCATGTTCCAGGCGCGCAAAAGGCTTGCCCCCTCGCGGCTGGAGCTGGGGAAAAAGGCGATGCGCGGCCCGTCCCGCCGATCCAGCGCGCGCGGCAGCACAGCCACCTCGCGCAGGCGATGCCCGCCCCAAGCCGCAAGGCGGCGCAAGACGCCCGTCACCCGACCACTCCGGCGATGCACTCAGGGAAGGGGCGCGGCATGGGGGCTCCCGTCAGGCTGACGCAATCTGGTCCGAGCCCATGCTGTTCCGGGCCCATGGGTGGCGTCAATGCTGCCCCACCGAACAGAAGTCGCCTCAGCCCTCTGCGCTCCAGTAGCCGTACATCTGCTCCAGTGCCGTCAGCGGACTTGCCGGCGGGGCAGGGCGGTTGGCCGGCTCTGGGGCATAGTAAGACAGCCCCGGAACCTCGACGCTCGGGGCCGTCGGCTGGGGCTGGGATTTCGGGGCACGCAAGGCAGACATCTGGTCTCTCCACTGTCCTTCCCTCGCCCCCCAGATAGACCTTGCAGCCACGCCGCACCACGCGCAGCCCGGAAGCACCGCCATGCAATCGGCGCATGGCTCGCTTCGTTCAGGTCAGCGCCGCCTCAAGCGCCGTCTCGCAATGGATCTTGACCGTATCGAACACCGGCACCGGCACATTGCCCTGATTCAGCAGCATGCCCACCTCGGTACATCCCAGAATCAGACAATCCGCCCCCGCCGCCGCCAGCCGACCGGCTATCGCCTCATAGCTCTGGCGCGACGGCTCGCTCACCACGTCCTGCACCAATTCCTCATAGATGATCCGGTGTGTCTCCGCCCGATCCTCTGCCCCCGGCACAACGGGCGCCAGCCCCGCCGCCCGCAGACGCCCGGTGTAGAAATCCTGTTCCATGGTAAAGGCCGTGGCCATCAGCCCCGGCCGCGACAATCCTGCCGCACGGATCGCCCGTGCCGTGGCATCGGCGATATGCACCATCGGCAGGCCAACCCCGGCCGTCATCTCGTCAGCCAGCTTATGCATGGTGTTGGTGGCCAAGAGCAGAACCTCGGCCCCACCCGCCTGCAACGCCTTCGCCTCACGGTTCAGAAGCCGCCCCAGCCCGTCCCAGTCACCGGCGGCCTGAGCGGCAGCAATCGGGGCAAAGTCCAATGACCGGATCAGCAGTTCGGGCGAATGCTTCGGCCCCAGCCTGTCGCGCGTCAGCTCGCACAGCAGCCGATAGTAGATCTGGGTCGAGGCCGCCGACATGCCTCCCAGAATGCCGATCACGCGCAACTTGCGTCACTCCCCATAGCACAGCACTGCCACGACAGATCGCGCAATGCGGTCGCTGATCCCGGCGCGCAGGTCGTCGGCGGTGCCGCGCCCTTCTGGCAAGGCCACGCCTACCTCGCTCAACCAAGCCGAAAGCACGGGGCTTGGCACGGCAAAGTTCATGTTCTGCGGCAGGGTGCCGGTTTCTTCCAGGATCGCCAGGTCATCCACCCGTGCCACCACCACCCCGATCACCGCGCCCGAGGCATTCAGTAGGGGCCCGCCCGAATTGCCCGGCTGCACCGGGGCCGAAATCATGATCTCGCCCTCGCCGCCGTCGATTCCCTTCAAGGCGCTCACATTGCCGCCCGTGACCGTCAGGCCCTGCCCAAGGTTGCCCAGATAGGGAAAGCCAAGCGCCGTGACCGGCTCACCCAGCCTCGGCCGCTCGGCCGTGCCCATGTCCAGCCAATCCTGCGAAGGTTCGGGCGCTTGCATCACCGCCAGGTCAAGCGTCTCATCCGCCGCCAGGACGGTCAGCGGCAACCCGTCGATCCGCCGCATCTCGCGGCAACCCCGCACCACATGCGCCGCCGTCACCAGGATGTCGGGCGCCACATGGAAAGCCGTTCCCGATCCGGTCGCGCCTTCCCCGATGCTCCCCTCAGTGTCCGTTTCGGGCCGGGCCATCCCGTCGTCCTCGGGCTCCAGCCGCGGCACGGTCATCGCGCCCTCCGCGCCCGGACCCTGAACCCCCGGCAGGCCGGCCAAAGCGCCGCCCGCCGGCAGGGCCAACCCGTCCAACCGCCCCGGCACGAAGCTCGCCGCCAAAAGCGACATCTGCGGCAGATAGGGCTCTGTCGCCAGAACGACCATGGTTTCAAACACCGGCCCGATGCGCTCGCTCATCGCCATGACCCGTGTGCCATCGTCCAGGTCAACGGCCGTGGACCGCCAGTCCGTATCCTCCGCATGGAACGGGTCAGACCCTTCGGCCGCCTCGCCCAGCAGGTAGTCATGCAGGGCGTCCGCCTCATCCGGCGGTGCAGAAGACAACATCAGGCCGAACCCGCCATCCTGCGAAATCCAGCTGGCGCCCTGCTCCCCGCCTTCGGGATCGGGCGCCAGCAGCGCAAAGGGGAAAAGATAGGAAACCCCGCGCTCGTCTGACTGGACGATCTGCCAGCCGTTCGCCCCGATCTCCGTCTCCAGCGCCGCCACCAGCGGTCCAAGATCGGCCAACCGTGGCAGGATGCGCCCCGCCTCGCGCCGGGTCCAGTCGTTCAGCGCGGCGCGGCTGTCCTCGCCCCAGTCGCCGTCCAGCACCCCGGTATAGTCGCCGCTCAGGGCCAGCGCCGCCTGAAGAAACAGCCGTTCTTCGGCGGCCAGGTCCGAGGGATCGAACAGGTCCAGCGTGACTGCAGCCCCGCCGACTTCAGCCGCCACCGGCCCGGCCTCCATGGCAACCAGCGGCAGGCTCAGCGCAAGCGCCAGGGCCAATCCGCGCCCCAGACCCGCGCCCCTTGCGCGCATATATGAACGATTCGTTAAGCCGCGCTCGCAAGTCATTGAAATCATTGATCTGGATGAAGCGTCCGAGCTCGGACGCTCAGGTGATGCTCTCCAGCCGCTCCTTGGACATGTCCCCCGGCACGATGGTGATGGGCACCGGCAGGCTGCCCGAGGCGCGGCTCATCGCCGTGACCAGGGGCCCGGGCCCATTCTTCTCGGTCCCGGCCCCCAGGACCAGAACCCCGATCTCCGGGCTGTCCTTGATCAGGCTCAGGATCTCGGCCACCGGGTCGCCCTCGCGGATCACCAGCTCCGGGTTCACCCCCTGCCGGTCGCGCATCCATTTGGCAAAGACCTCGAAATGGGCCTCGATCCTCTCCCTCGCCTCCGCCCGCATGACATCGGCCACGCCGAACCACTGCTGGAACTCCTCGGGCGGGATCACCGAAAGGATCGTCACCCCCCCACCCGTATGCGCCGCCCGCATCGCCGCGAACCGCATGGCATTGAGGCACTCCCTCGTGTCGTCCAGAACGACCAGAAACTTTCGCATAATCGACCTCCGCGCTCGGGATATTGTCCGAAGCCTCGTCACCTGTCCATGGCACCGCGTGGCGCAGGAGACCAAGGTCGTCGCGCGCAAGGCGCCCCCGGACCGGGGAGGGTCCGGGGGCAGTGGGGGCGGTGTTGCGGAGGGGAAGCCGCAAGGGATCTGGGAAGGGTCCGCCCCGATTCGGCGCGTTCGCCGCTCGAGGCAGAGTGGCCGCGTATTGAATCGGGGCCGTGACAGCCCCGTGAACGAGGCCTCAGCGCCAGCGCGACCGGATCATGCCGGTGATGTCGTAGACCTGCTCCAGGATGGGCCGGGCAATGGCATCGGCCCGCTCGGCCCCCTGCGCGAGGATGCGGTCGATCTCGGCCGGGTCCTGCATCAGCCGGTTCATCTCGGTGGTGATCGGCTCAAGCTTCGCCACGGCCAGGTCCGCCAGCGCCGGTTTGAACGTCCCGAACTGCGCCCCGGCGAAGTCGTGGACCACTTTCGCAGGGCTGTGGCCGGAAAGGGCCGCGTAGATGTTCACAAGGTTCTTGGCCTCGGGCCGGTCCTTCAGGCCGTCCAGATGATCGGGCAGCGGTTCCGGGTCGGTCTTGGCCTTGCGGATCTTCTTCGAGATCGTGTCGGCATCGTCGGTCAGGTTGATGCGGCTCTGGTCCGAGGGATCGGACTTCGACATCTTCTTCGTGCCGTCCCGCAGGGACATGACCCGGGTTGCGGCGCCCTCGATCAGCGGTTCCACCACCGGGAAGAAGTCGACGCCATAGTCGTTGTTGAACTTGATGGCGATGTCGCGGGTCAGTTCCAAGTGCTGCTTCTGGTCCTCGCCCACCGGTACCATCGTCGCCTTGTAGACCAGGATGTCGGCCGCCATGAGCGAGGGATAGGCGAAGAGGCCAAGCGAGACGTTCTCGCTGTTCTTGCCGGCTTTGTCCTTGAACTGCGTCATGCGGCTCATCCAGCCCATGCGGGCGACGCAGTTGAAGATCCAGCCCAGTTCGGCATGGGCCGAGACCTGGCTCTGGTTGAACAGGATCGAGCGCGACGGGTCGATGCCGGCGGCGAGGAAGCCGGCCGCCGCCTCGCGCGTGGCGTGGCGCAGCTTGGCGGGGTCCTGCCAGACGGTGATGGCGTGCATGTCCACGAGGCAGTAGATCGTCTCGATGCCCTCGTCCTGCTTCTCGACAAAACGCTTAAGGGCGCCGAGGTAGTTGCCGAGGGTGAGGCCGCCGGAGGGCTGGATGCCCGAGAAAATGCGCGGCGGGAAGGAAGCCTGAGGCGTTTGGACCGGCTCGGCCATGGGATGCTCCATCTGGAAAAGGCTGGCCCAACCGCGTAATCCATGGGCCGGAAGGCGTCAATTGCCGCAGGAGAGACGGATGCAGACGGACCACAAGGCGCCATTCCTGAACCCGATCCCCTGGGTGATCTGGCTGCTGGCGCTGCCGATGATCGCGATGGAGGTGGTGGTCAGTGCCGGGGCATCCGGGCTGGTGGGGGGGCCGGCAGCGATCGGCTGGCGGCTGGAGGCCGTGAACCGCTTTGCCTTCTCGCCCGAACTGGTGCGCTGGATGGTCGAGAACCGGCAGTTTCCGCTGGAGGGGGTGGCGCGGTTCGTGACCTATCCCTTCGTCCATGGCAGCGTGACCCATACGGTCTTTGCCGTGGTGTTCCTCCTGGCCCTGGGCAAGATGGTGGCCGAGGTGTTCCGACCCTGGGCGGTGCTGGCGGTGTTCTTCGGGTCGGCCATCGGGGGGGTGGTGCTGCATACCCTGGTGGGGCTGGATGATCCGGTGTTCGGGGCCTATCCGCCCGACTATGGGCTGATCGGGGCCTTCACCTTTCTGCTGTGGGTCCGGCTGACGGCGGTGGGGGCCAATGCGGCGCGGGCCTTCACGCTGATCGGGATGCTTCTGGGGGTTCAGCTTCTGTTCGGGCTGTTGTTCGGGGGGGGATGGTACTGGGTTTCGGACCTGGGCGGGTTCGCGACCGGGTTCCTTCTGTCCTTCGTGCTCGTGCCCGGAGGCTGGGCACGGGTGCGGGACCGCAT
The DNA here is from genome assembly GCF_019623905.1 of Neotabrizicola shimadae. Lineage (NCBI taxonomy): Bacteria > Pseudomonadati > Pseudomonadota > Alphaproteobacteria > Rhodobacterales > Paracoccaceae > Neotabrizicola > Neotabrizicola shimadae. The sequence continues at coordinate 680,556 of NZ_CP069370.1, forward strand.
CCGGGCAAGGTGAGCGTCCGAGCTCGGACGCTTTGCCGGTCGCAATGAAATCAATGGGTTGTGTGACCATCTTAACTTGGACTTAACACTTGCCCGAGCACGATGGGGGCTGGCCCGCTGGCCCTGCCGGGCACAGATGCCAGCCGCCGACGATGTTCCGCCCCGATGCCCCCCCTCCCCATCCCTCCCCACGAGGGGGAGGGGAAGCGCGGTGTGCGTTGGCCGGTTCTGGCGTCACTCGGGCGAGATGAGGCCCACGGTGGCCTCGAAGGCGGGTTCCTCGGCCACGGACGGGGACTTGGTGCCCGGCATGATCTGGAAGCGCGGGTCGAAGGTGACCATCGTGGCGGCGAGCTTGCCCAGGATGGTGGGGTCGCCCTGGATCTGCGCCGTGCCATCGGCGATCACCTCTTCCAGTTGCCGCACCCCCATCATCACAAGCTCCAGATCGGCGCGGTTGATGGTGAGCGTGAGATCGGCCTCGTCGGACTGGAAGCCCGCGATGTTCGTGAGCGTCGCGTTCGACAGTTCCACCAGGAATTTCTCGCCATTGTCGGGCGTGACGAGGTTCATGGTGAAGGCCATGCCTTCCGCCTTGCGGCTGTCCATGCGGATGCCGAGGAAGTTCAGGAACAGTTCGGTCGACATCGCCCGGATGATGTCGGGCGAGGAGCTGTCGGCCGTGGCGCCTTGGGGAATCCCGGTACGCAGTTCGTAAGCCGCAGCGAGATAGCTGTTGCGCAGGCCTGGATTTTCGTTCTGGTAGCCGAGCTGTTCGAAGATGTCGGCCAGAAGGTCCTTGGCGGGCTGGTTGTCGGGCTGGGCCTGCACCAGCTTGTTCACGATCTCCATCGCCAACAGATACTTGCCCTCGTCATGCAGTTCCTGCCCGCGCGACATGATCCTGTCCGCGCCCATCATCTCGACATAGAGCGGCGCGGAGTCTTCCGGCGAGAGCGGCACGAGGGTGGCGGGGTTGCCGTCCCAGTAGCCGAGATAGCGCTGCACCACGCCGCGGGCATTGTGCTGCGCCGAGCCGTGGTAGCCCCGGCAATGCCACTTCTGCAGGATCGACTCGGGCTGCACATAGACGTTGTGGATCTGGTTGATCGTCACGCCCTGGTTGGCAAGGTTCAGCACCTGGTTGTTGAAATGGGCGTAAAGGTCGCGCTGGTCGCGCAGCACTTCCTGAATCCGCTCGTTGCCCCAGCGTGGCCAGTGGTGCGAGGCGAACATCACCTCGGCTTCCTGCCCGAAGAGATAGAGCGCCTCGGCGATGTATTTGGACCAGCGCAGCGGGTCGCGCACCTGGGCACCGCGCAGGGTGTAGATGTTGTGCAGCGTGGCGGTCACGTTTTCCGCCATCCACAGTGCCTTCAGTGACGGGATGTAGGTGTTCATCTCGCGCGGGGCTTCGGTGTTGGGCGTGTTCTGGAACACCATTTCCAGACCGTCGACCTCGAAGGTCTCGATCGGTTCGCGCACCGAGCGCGTGGGCGCGATCAGGCCGGTGGCGCCGGCGGAAACCCCCTGGCCCAGACCCTGGCCGACATAGCCATAGGGCGAGGCGGGCAGCAGCAGGCCATACTGATAGAACAGCCGGCGGTTCATGGCGTTGCCGGCATAGACGTTTTCCGAAACGGTGAAGTCCATGAAATCGCCGGGCGCGATGATCTGCACCTTGCCCGAGGCGATGTCTTCTTCCTTCAGGTCCAGGCCGCGCACGCCGCCGAAATGGTCGCCGTGGGTGTGGGAATAGATCACCGCCACGATCGGCAGATCGCCGCCGACCTTTTCGCGGAAGAGCTTGGTCGCCGCGCGCACCGGTTCGGCCGAGACCAGCGGGTCGAAGACGATCCAGCCGGTCTTGCCGCGGATGAAGGTGATGTCCGAGAGGTCGACGCCGCGCACCTGGTAGATGCCGGGGACGACCTCGTAGAGACCGTAGTTGTTGTTCAGCCGCGAGATACGGACCAGCGACGGGTGGATCGAATCGAAGTCGCGGTCTTCGTTGAGGAACTGGAAGCGTTCCATGTCCCAGGCGACATGGCCGGAATCGGCCATGATCTTCAGGTCTGGCATGGGGGCGATGAAGCCCTTCTTCAGTTCGTCGAAATCGCGGGTGTCGGCGAAGGGCAGGGTGGCCTTGGCCTCTTGCAGCACCTTCAGGGTGAACTCGGACGGCGCCTTGCCCTTGGGATGGAAGTGGCCCGGATGGGGCGCGGTTTCCTGCGCGCGGGCCTGACTTTCGTCGAAGATCACCTGGCTGCCGATGGCGAAGGCCGCGCCGGTGACGGGCAGGGCGCCGAGGAATTGGCGGCGGGTGGTCATGGTAAGGCTCCTTCGTCGGAAACTGACAGATTCGGGCCTCGACACGCTCGGGCGTGGAAGCGGTGCGAGGATGATACCGGATCAGGGCCAAAGTCTGCCACGGATGTCGCAGTCGGCCGGTGAACTCCTGGTGATCAGCGGCGATCCGCCTCGGCCTGGAGGGCGGTGGCATCGACGATGCGGAGCCCTGCATATTCAAGCTGGACGACGCCATTGGCGATCAGGTCGCCAAAGGCCCGGCGGAAGGCGGCGCGGCTCATGCCCGCAAGGCGGCCCAGGTCTTCCTGCGTGGCGCGGACATTGCCATCGGTATCGGCGATGCGCAGGAGAAGCCGGGCGAAGCGGGCGCGGGGCGGCAGGGCCAGCGCCTCGGCCAGCACCTGGATGGCCAGCGTGCCGTTGCGGTGGGCGAGCGCGGCGAAGGCGGGCCAGTGGTGGGGCCTCTCGGCCAGAAGCCGGCGCAGGGTGGCGGCGGGCAGGGCCACGACCTGCGCGGGGGTGGCGGCGGTGAGGGTCAGGCTGCGCGTGGTGCCGGCCAGCAGGGCGGAATCGCCGATCCACAAGCCGGGGGGCGCGCGGTGGATCACCACTTCCTCGTCTTCGGAGATGGGGATGGCGATGTCGAGGAAGCCCTCTTCCAGGCCGAAGAGGCCGTTCGGCTCGTCGCCCACGGCATAGAGGCTTTCGCCGCGGGCGAGGGTCTTCCAGCGGGCGGCGGCGAGGATGGACTGGCGCAGGTCTTCGTCCTGTTCGGCCAGCCAGCCGCGCGTGGCGAGGACGACGGGGGCGGGCCGGATCATGGGCGGCGGCGGGTGAGGGCGGCGCGCCATTCCGACAGGCGGAAGGCGCCGGTCAGGGTGCCGAAGGCGAAATAGGCGAGGCTGCCAAGGGTGACGAGGATCAGGAGCGCGAGGTAGCGCCAGCCGGGCGTGCCGATCATCGGGCCAAGGAGGATGGCGCTGCCCCAGAGCACGGCGCCCATGAGGAGCGCGGCGAGGACGATGCGGGGGGCGCGCGCGCGGAAGCGGTCGTCGAAGCGCGCCTCGGCCCCCATGCGGCGCGAGCCCCACCAGAGCTGGGCGACCATGACCCAGCCCGAGACGGTGGTGGCCAGCGCCGCGGCCATGAAGCCCATCACGGGGAGGAAGCCCACGGCGAAGGCGGCGTTCACCACCATCGAGATCACGGCATAGCGGAAGGGCGAGCGCGTGTCCTCGCGGGCGTAGAACAGGGGTTGCAGGACCTTGTGCAGCACGAAGGCGGGCAGGCCGATGCCATAGGCGGCCAGCGCCAGCGCCGTGGCGGCGGTGTCGTCGGGGCCGAAGGCGCCGCGCTGGAACAGCACTTCGCAGAGCGGCAGCGCGATGACGACGAGGGCGACGGCGGCGGGGAAAGTCAGCGCAAGGGCGAATTCGGCCCCGCGGTTGAAGGAGGCGCGGCCGCCTTCGGCATCGCCCGCGCGCAGGCGGCGCGAGAGGTCGGGCAGGAGCACGGTGCCGATGGCAATGCCCACGACGCCGAGGGGCAGCTGGTAGAGCCGGTCGGCGTAGGAGAGCCAGGCGACGGCGCCTTCGGTGAAGGAGGCGACCTGGCGGCCGACGAGCAGGTTGACCTGCACCACGCCGCCCGACAGGACGGCGGGGCCGGCGATGATGAGCAGGCGCTTGAGTTCCGGTGTCCAGCGGGGCAGGCGCAGGCGGGGGGAGAAGCCCGCCCGGGCCGCAGAGACCCAGGTGAAGGCCAGCTGTGCGATGCCGGTGAGCGGCACGGTCCAGGCGAGCGTGAGGCCCATGTCCCAGCCGAGCCGGTCGCCCAGCAGCATGGCGGCGATGAACATCAGGTTCATTAGCACGGGCACGAAGCTGGCCTCGGTAAACCGGCCCCAGGCGTTCAGCACGCCGGAGAGGAGCGCGACCAGCGAGATGAAGAGCAGGTAGGAAAACCCGATGCGACCGTAGAGCACGGCGAGGTCGAAGCGTTCGTCGCCCACGAAGCCCGAGGCCATGGCCCAGACCAGCCAGGGCATGGCCAGCGTGCCGATCAGCGTGACGACAACCAGCACGCCGCCCAGGCCGTTGAAGGCATCGTTGGCGAAGGCATTGGCATCCTCGCCCGCCTCGAGCTTCTTCGAGTAGAGCGGCACGAAGGCGAAGTTGAAGGCGCCTTCCGCGAAGAAGCGGCGGAACATGTTGGGCAGCGAGAAGGCCACCAGGAAGGCCTCGGCCACCGGGCCCGCGCCCAGGTAGGCCGCCATCATCACGTCGCGCACGAAGCCCGCGCCGCGCGACATCAGCGTCCAGCCGCCGACCGTCAGGAAGCCGCGGACAAGGCGGATGGGTTGCATCAGCCCTGCGCCCGTTCCGCACCTTCGGCGATGGCCTGGCGCAGCTTCTTCTCCAGCGCGTCGCGCTTGGTCTTGGAATGGAGTTTCAGGCCGAACATGTCCTTGACATAGAAGCTGTCCACCACCTGCGCGCCATAGGTCGCGATCACGGCAGAGGCGATGTAGATGTTGTTGTTGGCCAGCGTGCGGGTCAAGTCATACAGAAGGCCCGGCCTGTCGCGGGTATCGACCTCGATGATCGTGTAGATCTCGGACCCTTCGTTGTCGAAGGTGACATGGGTGGGGAAGCGGAATTCCCGCTCGCGCTTCTTCACCTTGTCGCGGTCCTTCAGCGCCTCGCGCGCCACGACCTCGCCCTTCAGGGTGCGTTCGATGATCTTCTGCAAGCGCGGCAGGCGCGAGACCTCGTAGGGCTTGCCCTCGCCGTCCTGCACCCAGAACACGGCGGTGGCGTAGCCGTCCTTCGAGGTATAGGTGCGCGCGTCCACCACATTGGCCCCCACCAGCGCCAGCGAGCCGGCCAGGCGCGAGAAGATGCCGGGGTGGTCCACCAGGGCGAAGCAGGCGCGGGTGGCGTCGCGGTCGGGATCGGGGTGCAGGTCGATGCGGATCACGTCATCGGGCAGGTCCACCAGCAGCCGGGCGAAGACCTCGTGCGTGACGGTGGGCAGACCCTGCCAGTAGGGGGCGTAGTGGCGGGCGAGTTCGGCCTCTATGGCGGGTGCGGTCCAGCCGGTCAGACGGGCGCGCAGCGCCTCGCGCGCCTCGTCTTCGCGGTTCTCGCGGTTCAGGACTTCAAGCCCGCCTTCCAGCGCCTTCGCCGTCTCGCCGTAAAGCGAGCGCAGGAGCATGGCCTTCCAGTTGTTCCAGGTGCCGGGGCCGACGCCGCGGATGTCGCAGACGGTCAGCACCGTCAGCAGGTCCAGCCGCTTTTTCGATTTCACCGCCTTGGCGAAATCGCGCACCGTGCGGGGATCGCCGATATCGCGCTTTTGCGCGGTGTCGGACATCAGGAGGTGATAGCGCACCAGCCATTCCACCGTCTCGCATTCCTCGGGGTCCAGCCCGAGGCGTGGCGCAACGCGCCGGGAAATCTGTGCGCCGATGATCGAATGGTCCTCGGGCCGGCCCTTGCCGATGTCGTGCAGCAGAAGCGCCACATACAGAACCCGGCGGTTCACCCCGGCCTGAAGGATCGAGGAGGAGAGCGGCAGATCCTCGACCAGTTCGCCCCTTTCGATCTGGGCCAGGACCGAGATGCACTGGATGATGTGCTCGTCCACCGTGTAGTGGTGGTAGACGTTGAACTGCATCATGGCGACGATGCGTTCGAATTCCGGGATATAGGCCCCCAGAACCCCCAACTCGTTCATGCGGCGCAGCGCGCGTTCGGGGTTGCCATGATCCAGCATCAGCCGCAGGAAGATGCGCGCGGCCTCGGGGTTGTCGCGCACGTCATCGTCGATCAGGTCCAGATTGGCCGCGATCACGCGCATGATGTTGGGGTGAAGCAGATAGCCTGACCGCAAAGCCTCTTCAAAGACGCGCAGGATGTTCAGCGGGTCCTGCAGGAAGGCCGCATGGTCGGGCACATCGAGCCGGCCCTGGACGATCTGGTAGCCTGCGACCGTCTTGCGGCGGTGGCGGAAGAAGCCGGACAGCGAGGCGTCGGACTTGACGTGCCGCGCCTCCAGCTCGGTCAGGAAGATGCGGGTCAGTTCGCCCACGCGGGTGGCGTGGCGGAAGTAGTCCTGCATGAAGAGTTCTACGCCGCGCCGCCCTTCGGCATCGGCATAGCCCATGCGGCGCGCGACCTCGACCTGCGCATCGAAGGTGAGCGTGTCCGAGGCGCGGCCGGCGATGTAATGCATGTGGCAGCGCACGGCCCAGAGGAAATCTTCGGCGGCGGCGAAGGTGGCATATTCCTCGGCAGTGAACAGCCCGACGGAGACAAGGCCCTGCGGGCTGGCCACGCGATTGAGATATTTGCCGATCCAGTACAGCGTCTGCAGGTCGCGCAGGCCGCCCTTGCCCTCTTTCACGTTGGGCTCCAGCACATAGCGCTGGCCACCCTGCCGTTTGTGCCGTTCGGCCCGTTCGGCGAGCTTTGCCTCCAGAAACTCCGGTCCCGTCGTGCGGAACAGGTCTTGCCAGAGCCGTTCGCCCAGTTCGGTCGCCAGCGGTTCGTGCCCGGCGATGTAGCGGTGTTCCAGAAGCGCGGTTCGGATGGTGATGTCGGATTTGCCCAGGCGGACGCAGTCGCGCACGGTGCGGCTGGAATGGCCGACCTTCAGCTTCAGATCCCACAGGATGTACAGCATGGATTCGATCACGCTTTCGGCCCAGGGCGTGATTTTCCACGGTGTCAGGAACAGAAGGTCCACATCCGAGAAGGGCGCCATCTCGGCCCGGCCATAGCCGCCGACCGCCAGCACGGTCAGGCGTTCGGCCTGGGTCGGATTGGGAACGGAATGGATCAGGCGGGTCGCAACGGCGAAGGCGGTGATGACCAGCGCATCGGTCAGCGCGGCTTGGGCGCGGACCTGGACGCCGGCGGTGCGGGGATGCGTGGCAAAGGCCGCTTCCAGCGCGGCATTGGCCTCGGCCTTGGCGGCGGCAAGGTGGCGCACGGTGATGGCGCGCGGCGTGGCGCCGGCGGGCGCGGTGGCGATTTCGCCGGCGATGGCGGCGAAAAGCGCCGCGGTGTCGATGGTGCGGGGCAGGCCGATTTCGCCGGCCTCAGCGCCGGAGCCGGCCGGAACCGCGGCCGGAGAGGACGGAACGGCGGAGCCCATGGCGGCGATCAGAACCCGAAGCCGCCGAAGCTGCGGGGCGCCGCATCCACGACCACGACCTGGCGGTTCTGGATTTGCGCCACGGCCAGGCCGCGCTGGTTGGTGCCATCGGGCAGGAAGCGGAAGATGCCGGTAACGCCGGCAAAGCCCGACCCCTGGGTCAGCGCCGAAGCCGAGAAGCCCTTGCCGCGCTTGGCCAGCGCGCCGATGGCGGCCACGCCGTCATAGCCGAGGCTCGCGATCGGATGGGCCGCCGTGCCATAGGCCGCCTGGTAGCGCTGCTGGAACTGGCCATACAGCGCGGGGTCGGGCAGCGCGAAATAGCCGCCCTGCACGCCGGGCAGCGCCACCGCCTCGGCCGGGATGTCCCAGCGGGTAAGGCCAAGGAAGCGCACCTGGTCGGCCGCCAGCCCGTTTTCGCGCAGAAGCTGGGTCAGAAGTGGCAGCGCGCCCGCGGTTTCGGCGGTCAGGAAGATCGCGTTCGCGGCCGAGGATTGCGCGGTGGCAGCGATGGTCGGGGCGGCCTGCACGATGCCGTTTTGCGAGAATTCATACGAGGCCGACCCCGCGACCGTGCCACCGGCCTGCGGGATGGCCGCCGTGATCGCGGCCTTGCCGGCCTCGCCCGCGGCATTCTGGTCGGACACGACCATGATGCGCGGCATCCCGTTGCGCACGGCATAGCCGGCCAGCCGCTGCGCGGTGTTGAGGAAGGTGTTGCCCAGCACGAAGACATTGCCGCCGGCGACGGCGGGGTTGTTCGAAAAGGACAAGACGTTCACGCCGCTGGCCGCGGCCACGGCGCCCACGGCATTGGCCTCCTGCGCATAGACCGGGCCAAGGATGACGACCGCGCCCTCGGCTATGGCCTGGGTGGCCATGGCCTGCGCCTCGGCCGGGCTGCCCTTGGTGTTGTAGACGCGCAGGTCGATCTTCACGCCGCCCAGATCGGCCGCGGCCAGGCGGGCGGCGTTCTGCAGGCTTTGTGCCAGCACGTCGTCCGAGCTTTGCCCCGACCCGCCGGGAACGAGGAGCGCGACCGGCACGGCCTCGCCCTGGCTGACGGTGGGACCACCGCCGCCGGTGGGCTGGCAGGCCGCCAGCGCAAGGGCGGCAAGCGCCAGGGCAGCGCGTCCGATCGACTTGCGGGCACGGGCCAGAACCGACAACATGGGATGTTCCTCGAAGCAGGGGCAAAAGGCAGGCAATGGCGCGGAGCCTATGCGGTTCCGCTGCGGAAGTAAATTGCGGGAGGCGGGCGTGACAGCCGGACCGGAGGCGGAAGAGGGGCGCTTTGCCGGGGCCGGGGTGGCGCCGGGGCTGCATTTCGTGGCGACGCCCATAGGTGCCGCGCGCGACATCACGCTGCGCGCGCTGGATATTCTGGCCGGGGCCGATGTGCTGGCGGCCGAGGACACGCGCACGCTGCGCCGGCTGATGGAGATCCACGGGGTGCGGCTGGGCGACCGGCCGCTGGTCGCCTATCACGACCACAATGGCGAACAGGCCCGCCCCCGGCTGATCCGCGCGCTTCAGGAGGGCAAGTCGGTGGCCTATGCCTCGGAGGCGGGCACGCCCCTCGTGGCCGACCCCGGCTTCCAGCTGGGCCGTGCGGCGATAGAGGCGGGCCTGCCCGTCCATGCCGCGCCGGGGGCTTCGGCGGTGCTCTGCGCGCTGACCGTCTCGGGCCTGCCGACCGACCGGTTCTTCTTCGCGGGCTTCCCGCCCCCGGCCGAGGGCGCGCGGCTGCGCTTCCTGCAGGAGGTGGGCGCGGTGCCCGCGACGCTCGTGCTCTACGAATCGCCGCGCCGGGTCGGCCGGCTGCTGGCCGAGATGGCGGTGCTTTACGGACCGGCCCGCCCCGCGGTGCTGTGCCGCGAACTGACCAAGCGCTTCGAAGAGGTGGTGCGCGGCCCCCTGGGCGCGTTGGCCGATGCCTTTGCAGAGCGCGAGGTGAAGGGCGAGGTCGTGGTCCTGCTTGGCAAGCCCGAGGCCGCGGAAGCCAGCGCCGAAGAGGCCGAGACGGCGCTGCGGCAGGCGCTGGAGCGGCTTTCGGTGAAGGATGCGGCGGCGGAAGTGGCGGCGAAAACCGGACTGAATAAACGAATGCTTTATCAAATGGCCTTACGACTCGGAGAAGGCGAGGCGTGAGGGCGACATGGGCGGTGCGGTTTCCTATTGGGCAGGACTGGCAGCCGAAGAGGCGGTGGCGCGGCGCTACGCCGGCGAAGGGGCCAGCCTGGCCGCGCGGCGCTGGCGCGGCCGCTCGGGCGAGATTGACCTTGTGGTCCGCGACCGCGACGGCAACACGGTGTTCATCGAAGTGAAGCAAAGCCATAGCCATGCCGAGGCCGCGCTGCATCTGGGCGAACGGCAGATGCGCCGCATCTGGTCGGCGGCCTCGGAGTTCCTGGCCGGCGAACCCCTTGGCCAGGCCACGCCCTCGCGCTTTGACGTGGCGCTGGTCGATGGCCAGGGCCGGATCGAGGTGATCGAGAACGCCTTCGCCGCCTGACGGCGGATTGCGCCCGCCCTCCGCTTGCGCCATTCAGGAAGCCCCGGATGACGGCAACGGATGGAGTTGGCCATGGCGCTGAAGGTCGCCCTGCAGATGGACCCGATCGGGTCGGTGAACATCAACGGGGACAGCACGTTCCGCATCGGGCTAGAGGCTCAGGCGCGCGGGCATTCGCTGTTCTACTACACCCCCGACCGGCTGGCCTTTGTCGAGGGCCGCGTGATCGCGCGCGGCTGGCCGATCGAGCTGCGCCGCGAGCAGGGCAATCACGTCAGCTATGGGCCAGAGACCGAAGTGGACCTGGCCGAGTTCGACGTGGTCTGGCTGCGGCAGGATCCGCCCTTCGACATGGGGTACATCACCACCACGCATCTGCTGGAGATGATCCACCCCAGGACACTGGTGGTGAACGATCCCTTCTGGGTGCGCAACTCGCCCGAGAAGCTCCTGGTCCTCAGCTTTCCTGACCTGACGCCCCCCACCGCCATCGCCCGCGACCTGGCCACGATCCGCGCCTTCAAGGCGCGGCACGGCGACATCATCCTGAAGCCGCTCTACGGCAATGGCGGGGCGGGGGTGTTCCGGCTGGATCCGAACGACCGCAACCTTGCCTCGCTGCACGAGCTCTTCACCTCGATGAGCCGCGAGCCGATGATCGTGCAGAAGTTCCTGCCCGATGTCGCCAAGGGCGACAAGCGCGTGATCCTGGTCGATGGCGAGCCGGTGGGGGCGATCAACCGCGTGCCCCAGGCGGGCGAGACGCGGTCGAACATGCATGTGGGCGGGCGGCCCGAAAAGATCGGCCTGACCGAGCGCGACCTGGAAATCTGCGCCCGCATCGGCCCGGTGCTGCGCGAAAAGGGCCAGGTCTTTGTCGGCATCGACGTGATCGGCACCTGGCTGACCGAGATCAACGTGACCTCGCCGACCGGCATCCAGGAACTGGAGCGGTTCGACGGCACCAATGCCGCCGCGAAGATCTGGGAAGCGATCGAGGCGAAGCGGCGGGGCTGAGGCCGAGCGCCGGAAACCGCTGCGGTTTCCGACCTTGAGTGAAGGGCGGTGTGAACCCGTTCCTTCAACATCATGCGGCCCGCGCGCGGGCCATGGCCGCGCCACATCCGCGGGTGCCGCGTCACCGCGCGGTGCCGATGGCGATGCGGTAGCTCAGCGCCTCGGCCACATGCGGCTGGCGCACTTCGGCACTTTCGGCCAGGTCGGCGATGGTGCGCGCCACGCGCAGGATGCGGTGGTAGCCTCGGGCCGACAGGCCAAAACGTTCGGCCGCGCGCGTCAGGAACGCGCGGCCCTCGGCATCGGGGCTTGCCGCCTCTTCCAGCAGCGCGCCGGACAGGTCGGCATTCACCCGCAGCTCCGGCCGCCCGGCGAAGCGCGCCGCCTGGGTGTCGCGCGCCGCCCGAACACGGGCGGCGACCGTGGCCGAGGTGTCGCCCGTGGCGGGCAGATCCAGGTCGCTGAAGGCGACCGGCGGCACCTCGATGCGCAGGTCGAACCGGTCCATCAGCGGGCCGGAGATGCGGCCCAGGTAGTCGTCGCCGCAAAGGGGTGCCTTGCCGCAGGCGCGGGCCGGGTCGGCCAGATGGCCGCAGCGGCAGGGATTGGCCGCCGCCACCAGAAGGAACCGGCAGGGATAGCGCACATGGGCATTGGCACGCGCCACCATGATCTCGCCCGTTTCGATGGGCTGGCGCAGCGTGTCGAGCACCTGCCTTGGAAACTCGGGCAATTCATCCAGGAACAGCACGCCATTGTGGGCAAGGCTCACCTCGCCCGGCTTCGCCCCCTTGCCGCCGCCGGCGATCGCCGCCATCGAGGCGGTGTGATGCGGCTCGCGGAAGGGACGCACCCGGCTGATGCCGCCTTCGTCCAGAAGCCCGGCGAGCGAATGGATCATCGAGGTTTCCAGCGCCTCGACGGCGGTGAGCGGCGGCAGGATGCCGGGCAGGCGGGCCGCCAGCATGGATTTGCCCGATCCGGGAGAGCCGACCATCAGCAGGTGGTGCCGCCCCGCGGCCGCGATTTCCAGCGCACGCTTGGCGCGTTCCTGGCCCTTCACCTCGCGCAGGTCGCGGGCGGCGGGGCCGGCGCTGACCTCGCCGGCCTCGGCCGGGGTCAGGGCGCTTTGCCCGGTGTAGTGGCGCACCACCTCGTCCAGCGAGGCGGCGGCCAGCACCTGGGCCGCGCCGACCCAGGCCGCCTCGGCGCCGCAGGCGCGCGGGCAAAGAAGCGCGCGGTCCTGTTCAGCGGCGGCCATCGCGGCGGGCAGCGCGCCCACCACCGGAATGAGCCGCCCGTCTAGCGACAATTCGCCAAGCGCCACCGTCGCCTCGACCTCGTCGCGCGGCAGGATCTCCAGCGCGGCCAGCAGCGACAGCGCGATGGGCAGGTCGAAATGCGAGCCTTCCTTGGGCAGGTCGGCGGGCGAGAGGTTCACGGTGATGCGCTTTGACGGCAGCGCGATGGACATGGCGGCCAGCGCGGCGCGCACCCGTTCGCGCGCCTCGCTGACCGCCTTGTCGGGCAGGCCGACGATGGAAAAGGCCGGCAGGCCGGGGGCGACGGCGCATTGCACTTCGACCGGCCGGGCCTCGACCCCTTCGAAGGCCACCGTGAAGGCCCGTGCCACCATCGAACTACCCCTGACGCCCCGGTTCAGGGATAGGCTCCAAATGGTTTACGCTTTGTAAATCTTGATAAAGGCCGGCCAGGCTTCCGGGTCGGCCACGGTCTTGTCGCGACAGAAGGCGTTGCAGAAGCCGAAGCGGCGGCCTTCGAGTTCCAGAACATGGGTGACGGGCTTGCCCGAATAGGGACAGGCGGCGTTTTCGGCCTCGGTGCCGTCCACGGCGCGGGCAGGAAGCGGTCGTGGCCCCGGCCAGTCGCGCCGCTGCCAGTCGCGGCGGTAGAACTCCTGGTCGGCGCCGTCGACCAGACCCATCGCCCGCCATTTGCGGAAGGAGGGATGCGCCAGATGCGCCTGCACATAGGCCATGGCTTCCGGCCGGACCGGCAGGTTGTAGGTGGCGATGCGCGTGGCCACGGGGGCGAAGAAGGCATCCGCCGCCGAATAGGCGCCGCAAAGCCAGGGGCCGGGCGATCCGGTCTGGCTGCGCGCCCAGGCCCAAATGGTTTCCAGCCGCTCCAGGTCGGCGAGCACCGCCTCGGGCGGCTCGCAGGTGGTATAGCTGACGCGCAGGTTCATCGGGCAATGGTTGCGCAGGGCAGTGAAGCCCGCGTGCATCTCGGCCGCCAGCACGCGCGCCACGGCGCGGGCCTTGGGGTCGGCGGGCCAGAGCCCGGCCTCGGGGTGGCGCGAGGCCAGTTCCTCGGCGATGGCGATGGTCTCGGGCACCACCACGCCGTCGGGCGTGCGCATGGTGGGCGCGGTTCGGCCGGGGAAGAAGCCATCGGCCAGCATCTTCGGCAACTCGTCCGTGTAAAGCCGCGCGGAATGGGTCTTCACCGGGATCCCGAAGGCATCGAACAGAAGCCAGCCGCGCAGGCTCCAGGACGAATAGCCGCGGTCGCCGATCACAAGGTCGTAGGTCATGTCACACTCCGGTTTCGCGGCAGGCTAGGGGGGCGCGAGCCGGGGAAAAAGCGATGAATTGTGGCCGCATCCATCACGGACGGTGATTTATCTCGGCCACGGTCCAGCCCTCACGGCCAAGGGTCAGGCAGGTGACCGAGAGCGGCTCGATCCGTTGTGCCAGCACTTCGTAGGCCGTGCATCCACGGGCGCGCTGCAGCTGCGTCAGGATCACGCCGAAATGCGCGACCGCCACGATGTCGCGGCCGGGATGGGCGGCCCGCAGCCGGGCCGCGGCGGCGCTGACGCGGGCGGCGGCGGCGTTCCAGCTTTCGCCGCCGGGCGGGGCGGTATCGCCCGGGCGATCCCAATAGGCGCGGGAGTCTTCGGGCCAGCGTTCGGCCACCTCGGCGGCGGGCAGACCCTCCCAGGCGCCGAAATCGAACTCGCGGAACGAGGGCTCGTGCGGCAGGCGCTGGCGCGTTGCCTGGATCGCATCGGCGGTGGCCACGGCGCGGCGGAGGTCGGACGAGACGACCAGCGCCCCCTCGGGCAGGAAGGCCGACAGCCGGTCCAGCGCGGCGCGGTCCGACAGGTCGGCGGGCAGGTCGGTGCGCCCGATCAGGGCACGCGAATGGGTGGGGCCGTGGCGCACCCAGAAGAACCGGCTCATGCCAGCCCCTGGGGCAGGCCGCCCTTCAGCGCCAGCGGCAGCCCCGCCATCACCGCCACCACCAGCTCTGCCGATCCGGCGAGGCGCTGGTTCAGCCGGCCCTGGGCATCGCGGAACGCCCGCGCCAGCGCGTTTTCCGGCACGATGGACCAGCCCACCTCGTTCGACACCACGACGACCGGCGCGGCGCAGGCGGCCAGCGCCGCCAGCAGCGCCGCCGCCTCGGCCTCCAGGTCATGTTCGGCAAGAAGGTGGTTCGTCAGCCAAAGGGTCGCGCAATCGACCAGCACCACCTCCTCCGCCCCTGCCGCAGCCAGCGCGCCGCACAGATCCAGCGGCGCCTCGGCGGTGATCCAGTCGCCGCCGCGGTCGGCCCGGTGGCGGGCGATACGGTCGCGCATCTCGTCATCCCAGGCCTCGGCGGTGGCGATGTAGCGGCGCGGCCGGGCGGTCAGGCGCACCAGCCGTTCGGCCACGGATGACTTTCCCGACCGGGCGCCTCCGATCACAAGGGATAGTTTCGGAAGGATTGATCCGGTCAAGGGTTGCGTCCGTAGAAGGGTCAGTTGCGCGAAGGCCAGGCGCGCCCACGACAGGGGGAACGGACATGGCATTTGACGGATATACCGGGCGGGGCATGTCCCGCCAAGCCGCCCGAGCAGAACTGCTGGACGCGGAGACCGAGGAACGCCTCGCCCGCGCCTGGCGAGACCGGGCCGACGAAGCCGCGCTGCACCGGCTGGTCACGGCCCATATGCGGCTGGCGATCTCGATGGCGGCCAAGTTCCGCCGCTATGGCGCGCCGATGGAAGACCTGATCCAGGAGGCTTCGCTGGGCCTGATGCGGGCGGCGGAACGCTTCGATCCCGACCGCGGCGTGCGGTTTTCCACCTATGCTGCCTGGTGGATTCGTGCCGCCATCCAGGATCATGTGATGCGCAACTGGTCGCTGGTGCGAACAGGCTCGACCACCGGGCAGAAATCGCTGTTCTTCAACTTGCGCCGTGTGCAGGCCCGGCTTCAGCGCGAGGCCCGCGACCGGGGCGAAACCCTGGAAGGCCATGCCCTGCGCCAGCGCATCGCCGAGGAACTGGGCGTCACCGAAGCCGAGGTCGAGATGATGGACGGCCGGCTTGCTGGCTCGGACCTGTCGCTGGACGCGCCGCAGGGCAGCGACGAAGAGGGCCGCGCCTGGGTGGATGCGCTGGAGGACGAAGGTCCTCACAGCGCCGAACAGGTGGCCGCCGCCCACGACGCCGGGCGCCTGCGCAGCTGGCTGGCCAAGGCGCTGGCCGCACTGAACCCGCGTGAACGTCTGATCGTGACGGAACGCCGCCTCAAGGGCGAGGGCCGCACGCTGGAATCGCTTGGCGAGGAACTGGGCCTGTCGAAAGAGCGGGTGCGCCAGCTCGAGGCTGCGGCCTTTGCCAAGCTGCGCCGCAGCATCGAATCCCAGTCGGGCGAGGCGCGGCTGTTCCTCACCACGTGAGTTTGCCAGATTGAGTTTACCTGTCCGCGCCCCTACAGCTTGGGGGCGCGGCAGGGAGAGACAAGATGCTGGCGGGCAAGCGCATCCTTCTGGTGATCGGCGGCGGCATAGCGGCCTACAAGGCGCTGGACCTGATCCGCCGACTCAAGGAACGCGGGGCAGCGGTCACGCCGGTTCTCACCAGGGCGGGGGCCGAGTTTGTCACACCCCTGTCCGTGGCGGCGCTGGCCGGCGAGAAGGTGCATTCCGAACTCTTCGACCTGACGTCCGAAGCCGAGATGGGCCATATCCAGCTGTCGCGCGTGGCCGACCTGATCGTGGTCGCCCCCGCCACCGCCGACCTGATGGCCAAGATGGCGACCGGGCGGGCCGATGACCTGGCCTCGACCCTGCTCCTGGCCACCGACACGCGCGTGCTGGTGGCGCCCGCGATGAATGTCCGCATGTGGGATCATCCGGCGACCCGTCGCAATGTCGCACATCTGGCCGCCGACGGCGTGCTGTCGGTCGGGCCGAACGCGGGCGAGATGGCCTGCGGCGAATATGGGCCGGGCCGCATGGCGGAACCGCTGGAGATCGTCGCGGCCATCGAGGCCGCGCTGGCGGACGGGCCGCTGAAGGGCCGGCATGTGCTGGTGACCTCTGGTCCCACGCATGAACCCATCGATCCGGTGCGCTATATCGCCAACCGGTCCTCTGGGGCGCAGGGCACGGCGCTGGCTGCCGCGCTGCGCGACCTTGGCGCGCGCGTGACCTTCGTGACCGGCCCGGCCTCCGTACCGCCGCCGCCGGGCGTGACCGTGGTGAAGGTGGAAACCGCGCGCGAGATGCTGGCGGCGGTTCAGGCGGCGCTGCCCACCGATGCGGCGGTCTTTGCCGCTGCCGTGGCCGACTGGCGCGTGGCCAATGCCGCCGGGCAGAAGATGAAGAAGGATGGCTCGGGCAAGGCCCCCGCGCTGGAATTTGCCGAGAACCCGGACATTCTTGCGACCGTGGCGCAGATGGGCGAGGGCCGGCCCCGGCTGGTGGTGGGCTTCGCCGCCGAGACCGAGTCTGTCGTGGCCCATGCCGGTGCCAAGCGGTTGCGCAAGGGTTGCGACTGGATCGTGGCCAATGACGTCTCGCCCGAAAGCGGCGTGATGGGCGGGGCCGAGAATGCGGTGACAGTCATCGACGGCGCGGGCGCGGAAAGCTGGCCCCGCATGGGCAAGGACGAGGTCGCCCGCCGCCTGGCACAGCGCATCGCCGGGGCGCTGGCGTGACGGCAGGGCGGGCTGCAAAATCCTTCGAAGAATCCTGGCTCCTGTCGGTCCAGCGCCGCACAAGTCCCGCGGACCGAATGAGTATTTGGGCACAGAAGAAACGGGCAGGGGCGTGATGATTCCCGAAGTGCTGATCCTGTTCGAGGACTGGGCCGACCGCGGCCTGCCCTTGCCCGCCTATGAAACCCCTGGCGCCGCCGGGGCCGACATCCGCGCCAACCTGCCGCCCAACGAGCGCGCCGAAGGCGTGACGCTGGCGCCGATGGAACGGCGCATCGTGGCGACCGGCATCCGGGTGGAAATCCCGCCGGGCTTCGAAATGCAAATCCGCCCGCGCTCCGGCCTGGCCACCAAGCACGGGATCACCCTGCCCAACACGCCCGGCACCATCGACAGCGATTATCGCGGGCCGCTTGGCGTGGCCTTGGTGAACCTTGGACCTGCGCCCTACACCATCCACCACGGCGACCGCATCGCGCAGATGATCGTGGCCCCGGTTGTGCAGACGGGCTTCCGCGTGGTGGACCGCCTGTCCGATACCGGGCGCGGCGAGGGCGGCTTCGGCTCGACCGGGCGGTCGTGAGGCGCGGATGCTGCCGGTCCTGATCCTGATGGCGGCGGTCTGGGGCCTGGGCTGGCTGATCGGCCTGCCCACCCGCCTGCGGATTGCCGGGCTTGCGCTGATCTGGGCCGGGGTGGTGCTGGTGCAGCTGCTGCTGCCCGCCGGCCATCCCTTGCGGGTTGCCACCGGCGGCCAGGTCGAACCCTGGGCGGTCCTCGGCGGCTTGGCGGCGCTGGTGATCGGCTACCGCGCCCTGCTTCTGCACCTTCGCGCGCGGGCAAAGCCCGCCGCCATGCCTGCCGCGCCGGCAGCTCCCGGCCCGTTCAGCCCCGCCGAGCTTGACCGCTACGCCCGCCATATCCTCTTGCGTGAGATCGGCGGCCCCGGCCAGCGCCGCATGAAGGACGCGACCGTGCTGGTGGTCGGGGCAGGGGGCCTTGGCTCGCCCGCGCTTCTGTACCTGGCCGCGGCCGGGGTGGGCACGATCCATGTCATCGACGACGACGTGGTAGATGCCTCGAACCTCCAGCGCCAGATCATTCATTCGGGCGACCGCATCGGCCAGCCCAAGGTCGCCTCGGCGTCCGAGGCGATGCGCGCGCTGAACCCCCATGTCACCGTGGTGCCCCATCGCCGCCGGCTGGACGCCTCCGCCGCCGCCGAGCTGTTCCCGGCCTGCGACCTGATCCTGGACGGCTCCGACAACTTCGACACCCGCTACGCCGTGAACGCCGCCGCCGTGGCCGCCGGCAAGCCGCTGATCGCCGCCGCCCTCACGCAGTGGGAAGGCCAGATCGCGCTCTACGATCCCGCCCGCGGCACGCCCTGCTATGCCTGCGTCTTCCCAGACCGCCCCGCCCCCGGCATGGTCCCCACCTGCGCCGAGGTCGGCGTGGCCGCGCCCCTGCCGGGGATCCTCGGCTCGATGATGGCGATGGAGGCGGTGAAGCACCTGACCGGCGCGGGCGAGACGCTGGCGGGCCGGATGATGATCTACGACGGGCTCTACGCCGAGGCCCGGGTGATCCGCACCTCGCGGAACCCGGATTGCCCGGTCTGCGGCCACCTGCATGGAGGAAAGACATGACCATCGACCTCACCGCCGCGCCCTTCGGGCTGGATGCAGAGGGCATCGCCTGGGTGCAATCCACCCTCGCCGCCATGACCCCGCGCGAAAAGGCGGGGCATCTCTTCGTCCATCTCTCGCGCGGCTTCGACCCGGCGGAACTGCCCCGCCTGGGCGCACTCGCCCCCGCCGGCATCACCCGCTTCTTCAGCCCCGACGGCCCCGGCGAGGCTGCCTTCCTCACCGCCGCCCAGGCCCAGGCGAAGCTGCCGCTCCTCGTCTCCTCCGATCTCGAAGGCTCGCGCATGAGCCTGCCCTTCGGCACCGAAGTGCCGAACCCGCTGGCGCTGGCCGCGGTGAACGACATCCAGGCCAGCCGCCAGATCGCCCGCATCATGGCCGAGGAAGCCCGCGCCATCGGCGTGAACTGGACCTTCACGCCCGTCATCGACATCAACGCCGCCTTCCGCTCGGCCATCGTCGCCACCCGCGGTTTCGGCGCCGAGGTCGACAAGATCGAGGCGCAGGCGCTGGCCCAGATCGCCGAGTTCCAGGCGGCCGGCGTCGCCGCCACCGTCAAGCACTGGCCGGGCGAGGGGCATGACGACCGCGACCAGCACCTTGTCACCACCATCAACCCCCTTTCGGTCGAGGCGTGGGAGGCGACGCATGGCCGCCTCTACCGCGCCGCCATCGCGGCGGGCGTGAAATCGGTCATGTCGGCGCATATTGCCTTTCCGGCCTTCGTGCGCTCCATCGACCCCCAGGCGGGGATCGAGGCCTTCCGCCCCGCCACCGTAAGCCACACCCTGACCACCACGCTTCTGCGCGACAGGCTCGGCTTCAACGGCGTCATCGTGTCAGATGCCACGCCCATGGCCGGCTTCTGCGCCTGGGCCGCGCGCAGCGAGATGTTGCCGCAGGTCATCACCGCCGGCTGCGACCTGATCCTCTTCTCCGACGATCCCGAGGGCGACCTCGCGCTCATCGAAGCCGCCATCGCCGATGGACGCATCCCGCAACAAAGGCTCACCGAGGCGCTGACGCGCACGCTTGGCCTGAAGGCCGCTCTTGGCCTGCACAAGGCCCGCCCCGTCTCGAACCTCGCGAAACTCGGCCAGCCGCAGGACCGCGCCACCGCCCGCGCCGTCACCGCGCGTGCGCCGACGCTGGTGAAGGATGTGAAGGGCCTTCTGCCGTTGTCCCCCGCGAGACACCGCCGCGTGCTGATGGTCTCCGGTGGGGTGGTGCAACCCTTCTTCCCGCATCCCATCCCGCTCGACCTGCCCGACCTGATGCGCGCCGAAGGGTTCGAGATCACGCTGTTCCAGCCCGGCCAGCACATGCACCCTGCCGACTGGGACCTGATGGTCTTTGCCTTCGCCGAAGAAACGTTGCTGACCCGTGGGCGCATCTTCCTGGATTGGGCCAAGGTCATGGGCGGCTTCGGCCCGGCGATGGAACGGCACTGGCACGAGATCCCCACGCTGATGGTCTCGTTCGGCTTCCCCTACTACCTCTACGATGCCCCACGCGTGCCCGCTTACGTCAACGCCTATGCCTCGATGCCCTCGATGCAGGCGGCGGTGGTCGATTGCCTTCTGGGCCGCGCGCCCTTTGCCGGCACGCCGCCGCACGATCCGTTCTGCGGGCTGGAGGACGCGCGATACTGAACGGTCCCGCCATCCTGCTTGCGCGGTCACTTGCCCTTTCCCCCGGCCTGCTGCCATAGTCTGCCGCCAGAAAAGACGCCTTCAAGAACCACAGGGAGTCCCCGATGAAACTTGCCCTCGCCGGCCTGACGCTGGCCCTGACCGCCGCCTTCGCCCCCGCCTTCGCCGAAGTGCCCGACCTCGGCGGCCGCGAAGTGACCGTGGTGACCGAAAACGCCTATCCGCCGCTGCAATTCCTCGACAAGGCGGGCAAGCCGATCGGCTGGGAGTACGACGCGATGGACGCCATCGCGAAGAAGCTCAACATCACCGTGAAGTACGAAAACACGTCTTGGGATGCGATGATCCCGGCGGTGGCCGAAGGCCAGTACGACATGGGCATGACCGGCATCACCATCAAGGAAGACCGCAAGGAAAAGGTCGATTTCTCCGAGCCCTACATGCGGTCGGAAATGCTGATGATCGTGCGTGGCGATGAAGCCCGCTTCACCGACGCGGCCAGCTTCGCGGCCAACCCCGAACTGCTGGTTTCGGCCCAGCCGGGCACCTCGCCCTTCTATGCCGCGATCTACAACATCCTCGACGGCAACGAGGAAAACCCCCGCGTCATCAAGTTCGAAACCTTCGGCGCGGGGCTTGAGGCGCTGAAGACCGGTGACGTGGATCTCACGCTGTCGGATTCCACCGCCGCGAACGGCTATGTCGCCGCCTCGAACGGCGGACTGAAGATCATCGGCGAGCCGCTCGCCTCGGAAGATTTCGGTTTCATCTTCCCCAAAGGCTCCGACCTGGTGGCCCCGATGAACGCCGCCATCGCCGAACTCAAGGCCGACGGCACCTTCGAGGCGCTGAACAAGAAGTGGTTCCTCGACTACAAGATGGGTGAGTGAGACCCCCGCCCCGGCGTAGGCCGGGGCCTCTTCTCATGACTCCCAATTCCCAACCGGACAAGGATTTTCCCTGGTGGCTCGTCATCGTCGTGGTGACGGGCCTTTACCTGTTCTGGGAGGTCCTCTCCGACGAGGTCTATGCCCAGGCGCTGGCCACGCTGTCCAAGGGGATCCGGATCACGATCCTTGTCACCCTGATCGCCTATGTCACCGCCTGCATCCTGGGGCTTCTGCTCGCGCTCGGCGGCCTGTCGCGCTGGATCGTCCTGCGCCAGGCCTGCCGGCTGTACATCGAGGTGATGCGCGGCGTCCCGATCATCGTGCTTCTGCTTTATGTGGCCTTCGTCGCCGTGCCCGCGCTCGTATGGGCGTGGAACTGGTTCGGCCTGCCCACGGCACGGGCGCGCGACGTGCCGCTTCTGTGGCGCGCCGTGGCGGCGCTGGCGCTCGCCTATTCCGCCTTCCTGGCCGAGATCTTCCGTGCCGGGTTGCAGGCGGTGGACAAGGGCCAGATCGAGGCCGCCGAGGCGCTTGGCCTGAACGGCTGGCAGCGCTTCCGCTTCATCGTCTTTCCCCAGGCCTTCCGCATGGTCCTGCCGCCCCTGGGCAACGATTTCGTGGCCATGGTGAAGGACTCCTCGCTGGTCTCCGTTCTGGGCGTCACAGACGTGACCCAGTTGGGCAAGGTCACGGCGGCGGGCAACTTCCGCTACTTCGAGACCTACAACGTGGTGGCGCTGATCTACCTGACGATCACCATCACCCTCAGCCTCGCCCTGCGTCACATCGAGACGCGGCTCCGATCACGGGCCGAACGGTAGAGGGGGAGGCAGGTTTTCTGGAAGAAACCCGCAAGTTCGTTCGAGCGAGTTTGGCAGCGAAAAGTGTGAAGTCCAAGTTAATTCGGACTTGCAACCTATTGAAAAAATTGAGTCCGGCTAGGCGTCCGAGCTCGGACGCCTAGCCCTTGCCCCGGATCGGGTCGGCCAGCAGCCGCAGCCCGTTCAGCACCACCAGGACCGTGCCCCCCTCATGCCCAACGACCGCCAGGGGCAGGGGCAGGTCAAGGAACAGGGCCCCCGTGACCAGCAGGACCATGGCCCCCAGGGCAAAGGCCAGGTTCTGCCGGATCACGCCGGCCGTGCGCCGGGCCAGCCGGTGCGCCTCGGCCAGCCGGGTCATGTCCTCGGACAGAAGGGCCACATCGGCGGTCTGGAGCGCCACCTCGCTGCCCCCCACCCCCATGGCGATCCCAACATCCGCCCGGGCCAGCGCGGCGGCATCGTTGACCCCGTCCCCCACGAAGGCCACCCGCCCCGCCGAAGCGAGCCCCGCCACCAGATCCACCTTCCCTCCCGGCAAGAGGTCGGCGTGAATCTCCTCCGGCGCCAGCCCCAGGTCGCGCCCGATCCGCTCGGCCACCGCCCGCCGGTCCCCGGTCATCATGGCGATCCGGCTGACGCCCCCCGTGCGCAGCGCCGCCAGCCCAGCGGCCGAGCTTTCCCGCGGGCGGTCGGCCACCGTCACCGCCCCCAGCACCCGGTGTCCGCGTCCCAGCCAGACCACCGTCTCGGCCCCGTCGGCCAGCGCCTCGATCCCGTCCGGCACCGCCTCCACCCCCATCCGCGCCAGCATCCGCCGGTTGCCGGCCCACAGCGGCGCCGCGCCATCGCCCGCCACGATCCCCTCGCTCGGCAAGGCCCGCACCGCCTCGGCCGGCACGACGGTCACGCCCCGCGCCTCGGCCGCCCGCCGGATCGCGCCGGCGATGGGATGCTCGGACTGGGCTTCGAGCCCCGCGAAGAGGGCAAGGAACGCGCCCTCCTCCATACCCGGAGCAGCGAGGCCCGTGACCTCGGCCTTGCCCGTGGTCAGGGTGCCGGTCTTGTCGAAGGCGAAGGACTTGACCGCAGCCAGGGTCTCCAGCGCGGTGCCGCCCTTGAACAGCACCCCGCCGCGGGCGGCGGCGGAGAGGGCGGAGAGGATCGCGGATGGGACCGAGATCACCACGGCGCAGGGGCTGGCGGCGACCAGCAGGGTGGCGGCACGATAGAGCGCCTGGTCGGGAGGAGTGCCTGTCCAGCGGAACAGAGCCCAGGCCGCGACTGAACCCGCGAGGACGCCCACGGTGTAGCGCTGGCCGAACCAGTCGGAGAAGCGTTCCGAGGGGGAGCGGGCGGCCTGCGCCTCGGTGACCAGGCGGATCATCCGGGCCACGGTGCTTTCGGCGGTGGGCCGGGTGACCTCCATTTCGATCACGGCCGACAGGTTCACCGTGGCCTCCAGCACCGGCTGGCCGGGGGCGTGGTGGACGGGCATGGATTCGCCCGTGATGGTGGCCTCGTCGAAGCCGCCCTCGCCGGACCGGATGACCCCGTCCACGGGGACGCGGGCGCCGGGGCGGAGGATCACCAGGTCGCCGGGCAGGAGGCTGGCGGTCGGGATCTCGGTCACGCCGGTGGGGGTCTTCTTCAGGGCGGTGTCGGGGCGCAGCGCCATGAGGGCCTCGACGGCGCGGCGGGCGCGGCCCATGGCGCGGTGTTCGAGGGTCTCGGAGAGGCTGAAGAGGGTGAGGAGGACGGCGCCTTCCAGCGGGGCGCCGACCCAGGCGGCGGCGAGGGCGGCCACGACCATGAGGAGGTCGATGTCGAGGACCCGGTCCCGAGTGAGGGAGCGCAGGGCGGAGAGGCCGGGGGGGACGCCGCCTGCTAGGTAGGCGAGGGTGAAGCCCGCCCACTGGAAGGGGAGGTCGCCGGCGGTGCGGGCGAGAAAGCCCAGGAAGAGGCCCGCGACGGTGAGGGCGGTCAGGAGGAGGTCGCGGTCCTCGGCCGAGGCTTGGGCATGGGGCTGGGCCATAGGGGCATCATGGCAGGGCCGCGGGGCCGTGGCCATGCGGCGGGGAGGCGTCCGAGCTCGGACGCTTGGTTGGATGTAATGATTTCAATGGCTTGCAGTCACGCATTAACTCGGCGGTAAGAATTGCCGAGCCTGCCAGACGCGCGGATGCTGGACTTTTCTGCCGGCGGGCAAGAATCGGGGAGGGCGGAGCGCCCTTGGCCAGGGCAGCAGCAGGGTTCCTGGGCGGGGCGGCGCCAGGAGGCGCGCCACCTGACCGGGGTCTTGCTGCGCGTCATGCCTGGGTGCGAAGGCCGCGGGTGTCTGGTGCGGATTGCCACGCTTGACTGCGGCGCGGCGGTCGGGGCGGGCCCTAGCCGTGCGGGGTCATCGATTTGCGCTGGCGGGCACGTTCGAGGCCAAGCCTGCGTTCGCGCCAGATGATGAGGATGCCCGCCGTCACGATCAACGCGGCACCGCCGAGCATGGTCCAGGTCGGCGTTTCGGCGAAGAAGAAATAGCCGAAGGCAAGGGCGAAGAGCATCGAGGCATAGTCGAAGGGCGCGACCAGCGAGGCATCGGCGTGGCGGTAGCTGGAGGTGAGAAGGATCTGCCCGACCCCACCCAGAAGCCCGGCCCCCACCAGTAGCGCCGCTTCCCAAGGCGTGGGCACGACCCAGCCGAAGGGAAGGGTGATGAGCGACAGGCAGGTGGCGGTCAGCGAGAACCAGAACACGATGGCGGCGGTCTGTTCGGTGTGGACGAGCTTGCGCACGAAGACCTGTGCGAGCGCGGCGAAGACCGCGCTGCCCAGGACGAGCATGGCGCCGAAAGCCTCGCGCTGGCCGGCGGTGTCACCGCTGACAAGGGTGAGGCGGGGCGAGAGGACGATCATCACGCCGACCAGGCCAAGCGCCACAGAGGCCATGCGGAAGAAGCGCACATCCTCGCCCAGGAACATGGCGGCGAAGATCACGGTCAGGAGCGGCGCGGCGTAGCCGAGTGCCGTGACCTCGGGCAGCGGCAGAAAGCCGAGCGCCGAGAAGCCGAGCCCCATGGCGACCGTGCCGGCAAAGCCGCGCCAGACATGGCCCATCGGGTTGACGGTGTTGAAGCCGGTGCGCAGCTCGCGCCGGTAGGCGAGCCAGATCACGATGACCGGAATGGCGAAGAAGGACCGGAAGAACACCGCCTCGCCCCCTGGCACATGGGGGGCGGTGGCCTTGATCATCGCGGACATCACGATGAAGACCAGGACCGAGGCCAGTTTGAAGGCGATGCCGCGCAGGGGAGACATGGGGGATTCCTTGGCCGAGACGTCTCATTCCGGGCGGGGGGATGCAAGAGGGCGCCTGGCTTGGGCGGCGCCCAGGCGGGCGTTCTGACGGAGCGAGGGGCCTGCGCCGGGGCGAGGGCTGGACGGCGGGCGGGGCTTGGGGTTTGCTGCCGCAAAAGGAGCCAGCCATGACCCGTCCCGCACTTGCCGACCTTATCGACCAGGGGCGCGGGGTCGCGCCCGCCGATCTTGTGCTGAAGGGCGGGCGCGTCTTCGACCTGGTGTCGGGCGATCTGGTCGAGACCGACGTGGCGATCTGCGGCGATACCATCGTCGGGGTCCTTGGAACCTATCAGGGGCGGCGCGAGATCGACTTGGCGGGCCGCGTGCTGGTGCCGGGATTCATCGACACGCATCTGCATGTGGAGAGCTCGGCCGTGACGCCCTTCGAGTTCGACCGCTGCGTCTGTCCGCGCGGCGTGACCACGGCGATCTGCGATCCGCACGAGATTGCCAATGTCTGCGGCCTGGCGGGGATTCGGTACTTCCTGGAAGCCTCGGCGCATCTGGTGATGGATTTGCGGGTGCAGCTGTCGTCCTGCGTGCCCTCGACACATATGGAGACGGCCGGCGCGCGGCTGGAGGCGGCGGATCTGGTGGGGCTGATGGATCACCCCAAGGTCATTGGCCTTGCCGAGTTCATGAACTTTCCCGGCGTGCTGATGAAGGACGAGGGCTGTCTGGCCAAGCTGGAGACGTTCCGGGGCCGGCACATCGACGGCCATGCGCCGCTTTTGCGGGGCAATGACCTGAACGGCTATCTGGCGGCGGGCATCCGCACCGAGCATGAGGCCACGACTTACGAAGAGGGGCTGGAGAAGCTGCGCAAGGGGATGCGGGTGCTGATCCGCGAGGGGTCGGTGTCGAAGGACCTGCACGCGCTGGCGCCGCTTTTGACCGAGCGGTTCTCGCCCTATCTGTGCCTGTGCACCGATGACCGCAACCCGCTGGACATCGCCGAGCACGGGCATCTGGACCATATGATCCGCACGGCGATTGCCATGGGACAGCCTGCGCTGGCGGTCTATCGCGCGGCCTCGCTTTCGGCGGCGGAAGCCTTCGGCCTGAAGGACCGCGGGCTGATCGCGCCGGGCAAGCGGGCCGACATTGCGGTGATCGACTCGCTGGAGGGGTGCCATGCGAGCCTTGTGCTGGCGGGCGGCGTGGTGGCCGATGCCGCGGCCTTTGCGGCGCGCGGGTGGGTGGAGCCGGTGGCGCGGGGGTCGGTGAAGGCCGGGCAGGTCGTGGCGGAGGATTTCCGCACCGGCGGCAACCGGGCCGAGACGCCGGTGATCGGCATCCTGCCGGGCAAGATCATCACCGAGCACCTGAGTTTCGACATCGCGCCGGTGGATGGCGACAAGCGGCCGGACGTGGCGCGCGACCTTGTGAAGATCGCGGTGATCGAGCGGCACGGGAAGAACGGCAACCGGGCGACGGGTTTCGTGAAGGGCTTCGGGTTGCAGCGCGGGGCGATCGGCTCGACCGTGTGCCACGACCATCACAACATCGCGGTGGTGGGGGCGGATTATGCCGACATGGCACTGGCGGCGAACCGCCTGCGCGAGATCGAGGGCGGGTTCGTCGTGGTGCTGGGGGGCCGCGTGCTGGCGGAACTGGCGCTGCCGGTGGCGGGGCTGATGAGCCTTGAGCCGTTCGAGGTGGTGCATGACCGGCTGGTCGACCTGCGCGCGGCGGCAAAGAGCATGGGCGTAGTGCTGGAGGAGCCCTTCCTGCAACTGGCCTTCCTGGCGCTGCCGGTGATTCCGCATCTGAAGATCACCGACCGGGGGCTGGTGGACGTGGACCGCTTCGAGATCATCGGCTGAAGCGGTCGGGCCGGGGGGTTGCCCCTGCTGCCGGGGCCTGTATTGTTATTGTATAACATTACAGGTGCGCCATGACCGACCAACGCCTTCCCGTCACCGTGCTGTCCGGCTTTCTGGGGGCCGGCAAGACCACGCTTCTGAACCATGTGCTGAACAACCGCGACGGCCTGCGGGTGGCCGTGATCGTGAACGACATGTCCGAGGTGAACATCGACGCCGATCTGGTGCGCGAGGGGGCGGGGTTGAGCCGCACCGAGGAGAAGCTGGTGGAAATGACCAACGGCTGCATCTGCTGCACGCTGCGCGACGACCTCTTGGTCGAGGTGCGGCGGCTGGCCGAGGCGGGGCGGTTCGAGCACCTCCTGATCGAATCGACCGGGATCGCCGAGCCCCTGCCAGTGGCCGCGACCTTCGACTTCCGCGATGCCGAGGGGCAGAGCCTGGCCGATGTGGCGCGGCTGGACACGATGGTGACGGTGGTGGATGCGGTGAACCTGCTGGCCGATTATTCCAGCCACGATTTCCTGGCAGACCGCGGCGAGGTAGCGGGCGAGGGCGACGAGCGCAGCCTTGTGAACCTGCTGACCTACCAGATCGAGTTCGCCGATGTGATCGTGCTGAACAAGGTGGGCGCGGCAGGCTTTGAGCGCGCGGCGGCGGCGCGGACGATCCTGCGCGCGCTGAACCCCGAGGCGCGGGTGATCGAGACGGATTTCGGCCGGGTGCCGCCGGGGGCGATCCTGGGGACGGGGCTCTTCGACTTTGACCGGGCGCATATGCATCCGATGTGGGCGAAGGAATTGTACGGCTTTGGCGACCATGTGCCCGAGACCGAGGAATACGGCATCGCCTCCTTCGTGTACCGGGCCCGGCGGCCGTTCCATCCCGCGCGGTTGCACCGGGTTCTGAACGGGCCTCTGCCGGGGGTGATCCGCGCGAAGGGGCATTTCTGGATCGCCACGCGGCCCGACTGGGCGGCAGAGTTCTCGCTGGCCGGGGCAATGTCTTCGGTCTCGCCGCTTGGTCGCTGGTGGGCGGCGGTGCCCGAGGCGCGGCGGCCGGACCATCCCGAGGCGCAGGCGGAGATTGCCCGGAACTTGCAAGAGCCCTGGGGCGACCGGCGGCAAGAGCTGGTGTTCATCGGCGCGGGGTTGGACCGGGCGGCGATCACGGTGGCGTTGGACGGGGCGCTGGTCGATGACGAAAGAATGCGGCCCGAACGCTGGTCGCGGCTGGACGATCCCTTCCCGGCCTGGGGGCGGGCGGTGGTCTGAGCCGATGCGGCGCAATCTGCGCACGGGGCTGAAGGGCCGCCCGCGACCCGACGCGATGCGCAGCTTTGACGGATTGCCGCTCGACCTGCGTCGCTGGCTGGCTGGCGCGGCCCTGCCCTGGAGCCCGCAATCGGCGCTGCGCATCTGGCAGCGGGCGCTGGCGGAAAGCGGGTCGGTCGAGGCTGCCATCGCGCGACTGGAGGGGACCGAGGCGGCGATGCTGCGACGCGATGCGGCGGGCACCTGGGGGCGGGGCCATCCGGCGGGAGAGCCGCGCGGTTGACAGCCCCCGGCGCCGCGGCTTTGGTGACCGCCGCAATGGAACCGGAGGCTGGGATGGGCGATCTGGCAGGCAAGTGCGCACTGGTGACGGGCGGCAACCGCGGCATCGGGCTGGCGGTGGCGCAGGAACTGGCGGCGCGCGGGGCCGAAGTGACCTTCACCTGCCGCCGCGCCGCGGGCACCACCGCGGCCGGCCCTGCCGCGCGGGGCGTGGTCTGCGAAGCGACCGACACGGTCGGAATCGAGGCGCTGGTGGCCGAGGGCTTTGACATCGTCGTGAACAATGCCGGGGTGATCGGACCCATCGGGCGCATTGCCGACGTCGCGGTGGACGACTGGGCCGGCAACATCGCGGTGAACCTGGTGGGCGCCTATGCCGTGGTGCGCGCGGCGGTGCGGATGATGGAGCCGCGCGGCGGCGGGGTGATCGTCAACCTGTCCTCGGGTGCGGCCCGGCGGCCGCTGGAAGGCTGGAGCGCCTATTGCGCGGGCAAGGCGGGGCTGGCCATGCTGACCCGCTCGGTCCATCTGGAATATGGCGCGGCGGGTATCCGCATCTTCGGCTTTGCGCCGGGCGTGGTGGATACGGGGATGCAGGGCGAAATCCGCGCCTCGGGCATCAATGAAGTGTCGCAGATCCCGCGGGCGGCGCTGGCTCCGGCGGAAGAACCCGCCCGGGCGATTGCCTGGCTGTGCGGACCGGCGGCGGCGGCACTGGCCGGGCAGGAGCTGGACGTGCGCGATGCCGGGCTGCGCGCAGCGGCGGGTCTGCCGCCCTTGCCCTGACGTTAGGGGGGTGCAGCCGCGGGAGAGGGCGGCTAGTCTGCCGCCCGAATCGTGACGGGAGAATGTCGATGAAACTGCTGCGTTATGGGCCGCGCGGGGCCGAGAAGCCGGGTGTGCTGGATGCTGCGGGCCAGATCCGCGATCTTTCGGGGATCGTGGGCGACATCTCGGGCGAGGTGCTGACGCGGCTTGGCGACCTGAAGCATCTGGACGTCGAAGGCTTGCCGCTGGTGGAGGGCAATCCGCGGTTGGGCGCCTGCGTGGGCGGGACGGGCAAGTTCATCTGCATCGGGTTGAACTATTCGGACCATGCGGCCGAGACCGGGGCGAAGGTGCCGCCGGAGCCGATCATCTTCATGAAGGCGACCTCGGCCATCTGTGGGCCGCATGACCCGATCCTGATCCCGCGCGGGTCGGTCAAGACCGACTGGGAGGTCGAGCTGGGCGTGGTGATCGGCAAGGCGGCCAAGTATGTGACCGAGGCCGACGCCCTGAACCATGTGGCCGGCTATTGCGTCATTAATGACGTGTCGGAGCGGGCGTTCCAGACCGAGCGCTCGGGGCAGTGGACCAAGGGCAAGAGCTGCGACAACTTTGGCCAGACCGGGCCCTGGCTGGTGACGACCGACGAAGTGGCCGATCCGCAGGACCTGAAGATGTGGCTGACCGTGAACGGGAAGACCATGCAGGACGGGTCCACCAAGACCATGGTCTATGGGGTGGCGCATCTGGTGTCCTACCTCAGCCAGTTCTTCACGCTGCATCCGGGCGATATCATCTCGACCGGGACGCCTCCGGGTGTGGGGCTGGGGATGAAGCCACCGACCTTCCTGAAGGCGGGGGATGTGGTGGAACTGGGGATCGAGGGGCTGGGCAACCAGCGGCAGGTCTGCGTCCAGGACTGAGCGTCCGAGCTCGGACGCCTGGTCAGACCAAGGAAAATCAATGGCTTGCGAGCCCGGATTAACTTGGACTTTACCTTTGGCTTCTCAGCGAAGGCTCGGCACCGGATGGTCGCGGTCTTCCACGCCCATGCGCAGGCCGCGACCGATGCGGTGCGCCAGGGCTGACCAGGCGGCGGCCGTCTCTGGGGCAAGTTCGCGCCGCAGGACGGAATCGAACAGGCCGAGCCAGACATCGAACATCGGGCTGCGGACATTGCCCGCGGCGCGGTGGACCACCATCGGATTGCCGTCGTAGCTGCGTTCGAAAAGGATCGCATTGCGCCAGAAGCGGGCGATCTTTGCTTCGTGCGCGGGCCAGTCGGTGACATGCGCGGCAAACACCGGACCCATGCCGGGATGGCTTCGCACAACCGCGTAGAATTCGGCCACCACGGCGTCGATCTGGTCGGCGGTGATGTCGAAGCGGGGCGGGACGGGGGTGGCGTTTTCAAGCGATCTCATAGGGCCATTTTCTGCCCCTTGATCGGGCGAGGAAACCGGCTCCGTTGTCGCAGGCTCAGGCATCGACGGCGTGGGCCTTCAGCAGTTCGAGCGGCACGATGTCCAGCGTGGCGAGATGGGTGGCCTTGAGGCGCACATGGGGGGCGGCACCTTCCTCGGCCGCCTGAAGGAAGCGGGTGGCGCACAGGCACCAGCGGTCGCCCGGCTTCAGCCCCGCGAAGCCGTATTCCGGGCGAGGGGAGGAGAGATCGTTGCCGAGGTACTTGGACAGGGCAAGAAACTCGGCCGTCATCAGGGCGCAGACGGTGTGGCGGCCCATGTCGGCGGCGCCCGTATCGCAACAGCCGTTGCGGTAGAAACCCGTCATGGGCGAGGTGGAGCAGGGTTCGAGCGGGCCGCCGAGCACGTTGATCGAAGGGTCCATGATGCGCCTCGCCTGTGTTCGGGTTCATGGCCAGCATCCGCCTGCGGGGCTGCGTGTGCAAGCCCCGGTGATCAGGCCTGGTAGTCAGGCCCGGTGATCCAGCCCGGTGCTTCCGCGGCGTTTTGGCGTGACGGGGCGTCGGCCTTGACGCGGCGGTGATGCGGGCGCCTCATGACGCCGACGCAGGGGGAGTGCCGCGATGCTGGAGATCATGGGCGTGATCCTTGCCCTGGCTGTGGTGCTGGGGCTTCCGATCACCGTGATTGCGCTGGTCGTCGGCCTGTCGCGGGTGAAGCGGCGCGTCGAGGGGCTGGAACGGCGGTTGTCGGAGGCCGAGCGGGATCTGGCCGAGACGCGGCGCAGGGTCGTGGTTAAACCGGACACCGCTGCGCCTTTGGTCCCGTCGGTGCCGCCGCCCGCCACCATTGCGGTGGATGAGCCGGCAAAGGCGGAGGCGCCGCCGCGCGAGGAGGCCGCGCTTGCGGCGGAGGTGGTCGCGGGGCCCTGGTCGGGGATGCGCCCGCCGCCTGTAAAGCCGCCTGTGGAGCCGCCGGATTCGCTGCCGGAGCCGGAACTGGGACCGGACCGGGCCATCGTGTTCCGCGCCGACCGGGCTTCGGCCTTGATGGGCTGGCTGCGGATGAACTGGTTCTATGCGGTGTCTGCCGCCTCGCTGGCCCTGGCCGGGATTTTCCTGGTGCAATACGGCATTGAACGCGGGCTGGTGCCGCCGGGGCTGCGGGTTCTGGCGGCGCTTGGTCTGGGTGCGGTGCTGATCGCGGCGGGCGAGTGGATCCGTCGGCGGTGGGGCGATGCGCCCGAGGCGAGCACGGCCTATCTGCCTTCGGTGTTTTCCGCGGCGGGTGTGGTGACGCTGTTTGCCGCCGTGCTGGCGGCGCGGCAATTGTACGGGCTGATCGGGCCGGAAGCGGCGTTGGCCGGGCTGGTGGCGGTGTCCGCCTTGGCCATCGGGCTGGGCTGGCGGCACGGTCCCTTGATGGCGGCGATGGGGCTGTTGGGTGCGGGGGCTGCGCCCTTCATCGTTTCGGGCAGCGGGCAGGCGGGGGCCTGGCTTTACGGATATTTCGCGGTGATCGCGGCGACCGGGCTGGCGGTGGATGCGGTGCGGCGGTGGGCCTGGATCTCGGTGCTTGCCTTGGCCATCGGCTTTGGCGGCGGCTGGCTGGTGCTGCTTGCCGGGGGTGGCACGGTCTGGTTCCTGGCGATGATGGTGGGGCTGGTGCTGCTGGCGGTGGTGGTGCCGGTGATGCAGGTCGTGCCGCGGCACGAGGGGCCGGCGCTGTTTGGTGCGTCGCAGGGGAGATGGCCGGTGTTCCCGGTGCGGCTGGCGGCGGGGGCCTTGCTGGTGGCCTCGCTTGGCGTGGTGCTGCAGGTGGGCGGGCCGGCGGGCGAGGCGATGCTGGCCTTTGCCGTGCTGGGGGGGCTGGCCGTGCTGATGCTGCTGTGGGCCGACCGTGCGCCGGGCCTGACCGGGCTGGCTGTGATGCCGGCCGGCATGTGGCTGGTCGGGCTTGCGCTGGCCGGCGTGCCGGGGATGCCCCTGGCCGAGCAGTTCCGGGCCGGAGCGATCCTGCTGCGCGCGCCCGAGACGGCGCCGCCCCTGACGGCGACCTGGCTTCTGGGGCTGGCGGTGGCGATGGCGCTGGCCGCAGGTTGGCGGGCACTGCGGCCGGCGGCAGAGGACGAGTCCTGGGCGGTGCTGGGGCACAGCGCGGGGGCGGTGGTGCTGGCGCCCATAGCGGTTCTGGTGCTGCACCGGGTCTGGGGACCGGTGGCGGTTCTGGGCGCGGGGGCTTGGGCCTTTCATGTGATGGCGGTGGCGGTGCTGTGCGCCGGGCTGGCGCTGGCCTTTGCGCGGGCGGATGGCGCGGATCACCGGCGCACCGCCTGGGCGGTGCTGGCGGCGATGGCGATGATCGCGCTGGCGCTGGTGCTGATGCTGGCCGACACGCCGCTGACGCTGGCCCTGGCCGCGATGGTGGCGGCGGCGGCGGCGCTCGACCGGCGGTTCCGCCTGCCCGAGATGGGCGTGGCGGTTGTCGCGGGGCTGGCGCTTGTGGGCTGGCGCTTCTGGGGGCCTGTGTCGGAGGGCTGGCTGATCGACGCGCCGCTGTCGTCGATCCTTGTGACCTTTGGCGGGGTGCTGACGGCGATTGGCGTGGCTTTGTGGCAGATCGCGCCGCTGGAGCGGCGTGTGGCGCGCGCGGCGCTGGAGGCTTCGGGGCTGGTGCTGGCGGGGCTTCTGGTCAATGTGCTGGTGGAGCGGTGGCTGCTGTCGGTCTGGGGCGAGGGGGCCTTCACCTCGCACTGGCGGTTCACGCTGGCGGCGCTGCCGTGGATTGGCATCGCGCTTGGGCTTTTGCACAAGGGATCGGTCGGGGGCTGGCTGGCCATGTTCCACCGCACGCTGGCCGGGGTGATCGGGGCCTGGGCGGCGCTGTTGCTGGGCCTGGGGGTCACTTTGGGCAACCCGCTTTACGGCTTTGTCGGGTCGGATCAGGAGCGGGTGCTGGGCTGGCCGGTGCTGAGCAGCCTGTTCGTGGGCTATGGCCTGCCGGGGCTGGTGCTGGCGGTGGCGGCCTGGAAGATGCCGCGGCTGGCGGGACCGGTGCGGATGGGCCTGGGGCTGGCGGGGGTAGGGCTTCTGGCGCTGTGGGCGGGGACCGAGATCCGCCACGTCTGGCAGGGGGCGGGGATCAGCCTGGGGCGGCCCACGGGGCAGGGCGAGCTGTACAGCTATTCCGTGGCGCTGATCCTGGTGGGGGCGGGGCTTCTGTACCAGTCGGTCGCGGCGCGGTCGCCCGGATTGCGGCGCGTGGCGACCGGGGTGATCGCGCTGGCGATTGCCAAGGTGTTCCTGGTGGATGCCTCGGGCCTGTCGGGGCTGACGCGGGTGGCGAGCTTCCTGGGGCTGGGGCTGGCGCTGGCGGGGCTGGCCTGGCTGAACCGCTGGGCGGGGCGGCAGAGCGAAGGGCAGGGCGTGCGATAAGGGGCGGGCTTTACCCTGTGGCGGCGCGCCCTTATAAGGCCGCCCATGCGACGCATGATTGCGATCAGCTTCCGAATTATCGGCCCGGCGTCCTGACGCGGACGCCGGGAGCCTTGGCCTGCGGATGGCTCCGCGGCCCGACCCGATCCCCTTGTTTCCGAAGGACTGGCCCTCATGTGCGCCGACATGCCCGACTATCGTTCGACCGTCTTCCTGCCTGAAACCGAATTTCCCATGCGTGCGGGCCTGCCGCAGCGCGAGCCTGAATGGCTGGCGCGGTGGGAGCGCATCGGGGTCTATGACCGCCTGCGCGAGAAGAAGGGGCCGCAGGGTCAGGCCCGCGCGCCCTTCACGCTGCACGATGGCCCTCCCTACGCCAACGGGCACCTGCACATCGGCCATGCGCTGAACAAGGTGCTGAAGGACATGGTGGTGCGCAGCCAGCAGATGATGGGCCGCGATGCCCGCTATGTGCCGGGCTGGGACTGCCACGGGCTGCCGATCGAATGGAAGATCGAGGAGCAGTATCGCGCCAAGGGGTTGAACAAGGACGACGTGGACGTGGTGGCCTTCCGCCAGGAATGCCGCCGCTTTGCGGAAGGCTGGATCGACATCCAGCGCGAGGAATTCAAGCGCCTGGGCGTGACAGGCAACTGGGCCGATCCTTATCTGACGATGGATTACCACGCCGAGGCGGTGATCGCGCAGGAGTTCATGAAGTTCCTGATGAATGGCACGCTTTACCAGGGCTCGAAGCCGGTGATGTGGTCGCCGGTGGAGAAGACTGCCTTGGCCGAGGCGGAGGTGGAGTACCACGACCATACGAGCCATCAGGTCTGGGTGCGGTTCAAGGTCAAGGGTTTCCGGCCGGACGCCCTTGTGCCCGTCTCGAATGGCCTGACTTGGCCAGGAGACAGACACGTCAATGACCTGCTTTCACTTGACGAGATGAACAGGTTTGCGCCTGACTTCGCTGACGCATCGATCGTTATCTGGACAACGACCCCGTGGACAATCCCACAAAACCGAGCAGTAGCCTACAATGACGGCGTGACCTATGGCCTTTACCGCGTTGACTCCGTTGGAGAAAACTCAACGGCGCTCATCGGTGAACGAATCTTTGTCGCCGACGCGCTTGCGGATAGCGTTAAGACCGCAGCAAAGGTCGAGCAGTGGACGCGCGTTCGCGGGATCGATGGCTCCCTATTCCGGGGACTTGTTCTTGACCACCCCTTCCGTGGCGTGGAAGGCGGCAACGGCGAGTGGGATTATGACGTGCCCATGCTGCCGGGCGAGCATGTGACCGAGGATGCGGGCACGGGGTTCGTGCATACCGCGCCCTCGCACGGCGATGACGACTATCAGCTGGGGCTGAAGTTCGGTCTGCCGATGACCTACAACGTCGAACCCGACGGCAGCTATCGCGCGGACCTGCCGCTGTTCGGCGGGCAGGCGATCATCCAGCCCGATGGCAAGGAAGGTCCGGCGAATGTCAGCGTCATCAAGCAGCTGGCCTATGCCGGCGCGCTGCTGGCCAAGGGCAAGCTGAAGCACAGCTATCCGCATAGCTGGCGGTCGAAGGCGCCGCTGATCTATCGCAACACGCCGCAGTGGTTCGTCGCCATCGACAAGTCGCTGGATGACGGCATGAGCACCTATGGCGACACGATCCGCAAGCGGGCGCTGAACTCGATCAACCAGCTTGTGACCTGGACCCCGGCCACGGGCCGCAACCGGCTGCATTCGATGATCGAGGCGCGCCCGGATTGGGTGCTGTCGCGGCAACGGGCCTGGGGCGTGCCCCTGACCTGTTTCGTGAAGAAGGGGGCAAGGCCTACCGACGCGGATTTCCTGCTGAGGAACGCCGAGGTGAACGCCCGCATCGCCGCCGCCTTCGAGGAGAAGGGCGCAGATGTCTGGTATGTGCAAGGATTCAAGGAAGAGGTGCTGAAAGGCATCGTCGATCCGTCCGATTATGAACAGGTCTTCGACGTGCTGGACGTCTGGTTCGACTCGGGCTCCACCCATGCCTTCGTGCTGCGCGACCGGGTGGACGGGACCGAGGACGGGCTGGCCGACCTGTATCTGGAAGGCACCGACCAGCATCGGGGATGGTTCCATTCCTCGATGTTGCAGGCCTGCGGCACCAAGGGCCGTGCGCCCTATCGCGGCGTGCTGACCCACGGCTTCACGCTGGACGAGAAGGGCATGAAGATGTCCAAGTCGCTTGGCAACACCGTGGCGCCGCAACAGGTGATCGACGAATACGGCGCCGATATCCTGCGGCTTTGGGTGGCCCAGTCGGACTACACCATCGACCTGCGCATCGGGAAAGAGATCCTGAAAGGCGTGGCCGACAGCTATCGGCGCCTGCGCAACACGCTGCGCTACATGCTGGGGGCGCTGGCGGGCTTTACCGAGGCAGAGCGCGTGGACCCGAGCGAGATGCCGGAACTGGAACGCTGGGTGCTGCACCGGTTGGCGGAACTGGATGCCGAGGTACGCGCGGGCTATGCGGCCTATGACTTCCAGGGCGTGTTCCAGAAGCTGTTCACCTTCTGCACGAGCGACCTGTCGGCGCTATACTTCGATGTCCGCAAAGACGCGCTTTACTGCGACGCGCCCGCGTCGCTGCGGCGGCGGTCCTGCCGCACGGTAATGGACCTCTTGTTCCACCGCCTGGTGACCTGGCTGGCGCCGGTTCTGGTGTTCACAATGGAGGAAGTCTGGTTGTGCCGCTTCCCGGGAGAAGATTCATCGGTGCATCTGGTGGATATGCCTGACACGCCGGCGGAATGGCTCGATCCGACGCTGGGGCACAGCGTTGCGTACAAGCGTCAAGTTCGCAAGGAAGTCACTGAACAGCTTGAAGCGAAGAGGCAGGAAAAGGTCATCGGTTCGAGCTTGGAGGCACATCCGATAGTCTATTTCGCCGCCGATGCAGCGATGCTCGACCATTTCGGCGGCTCAGCAGAGTTCGGGAAGGACTTCGCGGACTTCTGCATAACGTCAGGGATCACGATCGAGCAGGGCGTACCACCCGGAGGTCCCTCGCACCAAGGCAGTCTGCCACATGCTCGGTATGTCGAGTTTAGGCTTGCCGAGGGTCAGAAATGCGAGCGCTGCTGGAAGGTGCTGCCGGATGTGGGCAGCCACAAGCACGCCGGCACCTGCGCACGCTGCAACGAGGTTCTGGGCTGAACCGGTGCCGCCCCGGCGCAGGCCGGGGGCGGCATCTGTCGAGACGGGAGCCGCAAACGCCGAGGCCCCGGCAGGTGCCGGGGCCTGGGTGTGTTTGACGGAAAAACTCGCGGGGGCGCCGGGGGGCGACCCCCGCGATGAGACCTTACGCCGCCACAGGGAGAGCGCGGCGCGAGGGAAGGGAATGCAGGCGCAGGAGGCTGGCGCGGTCGGCCATCGGGTCGAGGCCGAGGTGCATGGCCTCGAGGTCGGCGCGGTTGAGACCGATATCGTCCAGAAGCCGGTCATCCCCGCGCTCCAGCAGGAACGCGGTCGAGCGGCGCAGCTGCATCAGCGAAATCAGGCGGGTCAACATGGCGGTACTCCTTCTTGCCACCTGCATATGGGTGCGGGAGCGGCATTTGACAAACGAATAGAGTTGATGGGTGACATGAATTCGACTTATGGTTCGGCTCATGCAAGCGCCGCTTGAAAGCGACCTGATGCGGTCTTTCCTGGCCGTGGCGGACAGCGGGTCTGTCACGGCGGCGGCGCATCTGTTGTCGCGCACGCAATCGGCCGTCAGCCTGCAGATCAAGCGGCTGGAGGAAAGCCTGGGCCAGCCGCTGTTTGACCGGCTGCCGCGCGGGGTGGAGCTGACGCCGCGCGGGCGGCAGCTGGAGCCCTATGCGCGTCGCGTGGTGGCGCTTCTGGACGAGGCGGCGCAGGCGGTGCGGGAAAAGCCGCTGTCAGGCCCGGTGCGGGTGGGCATACCGGACGAGTATTCCGGCACGGTGCTGCCCCGCGCGTTGGCGGCTTTTGACGAGCGCCACGCCGATGTGGCGGTTTCGGTGCGCTGCGACCATACCGAGCGGCTTCTGGAGGCGCTGGCGCGCGACGAGATCGACATCGCGGTGATCTACGACTGGACCTATACCGCCGAAGGCGAGGTTTTGTGCGTGGATCCCACGATCTGGGCCACCGCCACGGCGCATGACCAGCATCTGCGTCGCCCGGTGCCGGTGGCGACCTATATCGGGTCGGAGTGGTGGCGCGACTTTGCGGCGCGGTCGCTGGACATGCAGGGTTTCGACTGGCGCGTGGCCTTCGAGTGCAACGATGCCGGCGCCCTGCGGGTGGCGGTGACGAACGGGTTGGCCATTGTCGCCATCTCGCGTTCGACCATCCCGCCGGGGTGCCGCGAGCTGACGGCTGCGGACGGATTTCCGATGATCGACTCGGCCCGGGTGATATTGCGGCGCAACCCTCTGGGGACCTCGCCCGCGGTGGAGGGGTTGGCCGACATGTTGCGCGAGGCGTTCCGGCCCCTGGCGGAGGGGCGGGGGGCATGAGGATTTCGGTCGCCTCGCCGGTGGGGCCGCTGTTGGTGGAAGAGGCCGGGGGGCGGCTGGTGCGGCTGACCTGGTCTCGGGCGGAGCCGGAGGGCGGGTCGGACCTGCTGGACCGGGCGGCGGCGCAACTGGCCGAGTATTTCGCGGGGGTGCGGCAGGTGTTCGACCTGCCGCTGGCGTTGTCTGCCGGGCTGACGGGCGAGGTGCAGCGCGCGATGCTGGCCATTCCCTTCGGCGAGACCACGACCTATGGCGCGATTGCCCGGCGGCTTGGCGTGCCGGCGCAGGCGGTCGGTCAGGCCTGCGGGGCCAATCCGCTGCCGGTGATCGTGCCCTGCCATCGGGTGCTGGGAGCCACGGGCCTGGGCGGATTTTCCGCCGCGGGTGGGGTCGAGACGAAGGTGTTTCTTCTGCGGCGCGAGGGGGCGGCAGGGCTTCTGATCTGAGCGGGGGGCGGCTGGCAGACGTTGCGTCATCCGCCCGTCATGCGATTGCCACTGGCGAGTCGCGCAGGGGTGATTTACAGCATTCCGAAAAGACAGATTAAGGAAGGCTGCACATGGCCCCCGACGGACAGACCCTTGCCCCCAATGTCCATGATGCCGAACCGATCCCGGAGGCCGCCCGGGCCGAGATCGACCGGCTGCTGATGTCGGGCGATCTGTTCCG
Source organism: Neotabrizicola shimadae (assembly GCF_019623905.1). NCBI lineage: Bacteria > Pseudomonadati > Pseudomonadota > Alphaproteobacteria > Rhodobacterales > Paracoccaceae > Neotabrizicola > Neotabrizicola shimadae. Next base: position 720,092 of record NZ_CP069370.1, read on the forward strand.
TTACACCGCGCCGGAAGGGGCGCCGGTGGCCCTGCTGGAGGCCGAATTCGCCGAGTTGATGGGTGTGCGCTACGCGCTGGCGGTGGCCTCGTGTTCGGCCGCACTGTTCCTGTCCTTGAAGGCGCTGGATCTGCCCAAGGGGGCGAAGGTGCTGATCCCGGCCTTTACCTTTGCCGCCGTGCCGTCCTCGATCGTCCATGCCGAATGTGTGCCGGTGCTGGTGGAGGTGGGCGACAACTACCGTGTGGACATGGCGGATTTCGCCGCCAAGCTGCCCGGTGCGGATGCGGTGATGATCAGTCACATGCGCGGGCATACCAGCGACATGGATGCGATCATGGCGCTGTGCGACGCGGCCGGCGTGCCGGTGATCGAGGATGCGGCCCATTCGCTTGGGACGCTGTGGCATGGCAAGAAGATCGGCACCCTGGGCCGCGTCGGCTGCTTCAGCTTCCAGTCCTACAAGCTGGTGAATGCGGGCGAAGGCGGGATGCTGATCACCGACGATCCCGAGATTGCCGCGCGGGCGGTCATCATGTCGGGCGCCTATGAGCAGAACTGGAAGAAGCATCCAGGCCTGCAGAACAGCTTTGGCCACTGGCAGAACAAGCTGCCCTTGTACAACCAGCGGCTTCAGAACCTGTCGGCGGCGGTGATCCGGCCGCAGCTGCCCCTGGTGGCGGAACGGGTGGAAAAGGGCCGGGCGAACCATGATCACGTGGCGGCGCGGCTGAACGAATGCCCCTGGCTGAGCGTGCCCGAACCCCTGGCGCCGGAAGAGCGCGCGCCCGATTCGATCCAGTTCAACCTGGCGGGCGACTGGACCGATGCGCAGGCGCTTGGCTTCCAGGCGGCGGCCAAGGCGCGCGGCGTCTCGGTCCAGGTCTTCGGTCTGTCGGAGGGCAATGCGCGGGCCTACTGGAACTGGCAGTTCCTGGGTGATCTGCCCGAACTGCCCAAGACCCGCGCCATGCTGATGCGGGCCTGCGACGTGCGCCTGCCGGTGCGCCTGACGCGGGACGAGCTGGATTTCATCGCCGAGGCCGTGATCGCGGCCGCGGCGGATGTGAAGGGCTGAGCAGGCCGGAGCGCCTGCGGCTGGCGTGGCGGCGGGGGTGTGAAGCCCCCATAGGACGCCTTGGAACAGAAACTGCAAGGGCGCTTGGGCCGTTCTGTCGCGCTTGAATTTGATCAAATCGCGAGGCATAGAGGGCGAGACGAAGGAGTGCCCCATGCCGACCGATCTGATTGCCGGTGTATCCCGCGACCGTCTTGAAGCCCTTGCCGACCGCGAGGCGAAGCGGTTTGCCGAGGCGCATCCCAAGGCCCAGGCCGCGCTGGCCAGTGGCGCGGGCGTCTATCTGGATGGCGTGCCGCTGCACTGGATGAAGGACTGGCCGATGCCGCATCTGCCGCTGGTCGCCAAGGCCGAGGGCGCGGTACTGGTGGACATCGACGGCAACCGGGTCGAGGATTTCTGCCTGGGCGATACCGGCAGCATGTTCGGCCATTCCCCGAAGCCGGTGGCGCGCGCGATCCGCCGGCAGGCGGGGCGGGGCCTGACCTACATGCTGCCAACCGAAGAGGCGCTGGAGGCCGGGCGGCTTCTGGTGGAGCGGTTCGGGGATTTCCGCTGGCAGATCGCCACCACCGCGACCGATGCCAACCGCTTTGCCATCCGCGTTGCCCGCGCCGTGACCGGGCGGCCGAAGATCCTGGTGTTCAACGGCTGCTATCATGGCACCGTGGACGACGCGATGGTGACGTTGGACGAGGCCGGCCACACCATCAACCGCCCCGGCCTTCTGGGCCAGTTCAACGACCTGACCGGGGGCGCGGTCTGCGTGGAGTTCAACGACCTTGCAGGGGTTGAAGCGGCGCTGGCCAAGGGCGACGTGGCCGCGATCCTGACCGAGCCGGTGATGACCAATTCCTGCATGGTGCTGCCGGATGCGGGTTTCCATGACGGACTGCGGACGCTCTCGCGGCGCTACGGGGCGCTTCTCATCATCGACGAGACGCATACGATCTCGTCGGGGCTTGGCGGTTACACCCGTGTCCATTCGCTGTCGCCCGACATGTTCGTTGTGGGCAAATGCGTGGCGGGGGGGATGCCGACCTCTGTCTGGGGCATGACGGAAGAGGTGGCCGAACGCTACCGCGTGGTCAATGCCGACCGCGAAAGCGGCCATTCCGGCATGGGCACAACGCTTTCGGCCAACCCGATGCAGTTCGCCTGCCTGAAGGCGACCTTGGGCGAGGTGATGACGCCCAAGGCTTATGAGCACATGGAAAAGCTGGCCGAGCGGCTGAGCCGCGGGCTGCGCAAGTCCATCGAGCGGCACAAGGCGCCCTGGCATGTGGTGCGCGTGGGCGCGCGGGTCGAATTCATCTGTGCGCCGGGACCCTTGAAGAATGGGGCCGAGGCGGCGGGCGCCCATGTGCCGCAGGTGGAGCTGGCGGTGCATGTGGCGCTGTTGAACCGCGGCTGCCTGATCGCACCGTTCCACAACATGATGCTGATCAGCCCAGCCACGCGAAAACGGCAGGTCGACCGGCTTGTGGCCGCCTTCGACGATGTGATGGCCGAGCTTTTCGGCTGAGATGCCTGCCCTTTGCAGAAGATGAACGACATGACCCTGACCGCCAGCCCCTCCGGCTCGACCGTTGCCGAAGCCGAGGCCTTCCTTGCCGCCCACCCCGAGATCGAGGCCTTCGACATCGTGCTGCACGATTCGAACGGCATCGGCCGGGGGAAGATCATCCGCCGGCATGAGCTGCTGTCTCTGTACAAGTCGGGCCGGCATCTTCCGATCTCGATCCTCGGGCTCGACATCTGCGGCGAGGATGTTCACGAGACCGGGCTGATCTGGGATCAGGGCGACGGCGACCTGCGCGCCTGGCCGATCCCCGGCACGCTGGTGCCGCTGCACGGCACCGTGCCTCCGCGTGGCGAGCTTTTCATGTCGATGTACGACCTGGAGGGCGCCAAGATGACCTCGGACCCGCGCCATGCCCTGCAGGCCCAGGTGGATGCGCTGGCGGCGGAGGGGCTGTATCCGGCGGGGGCGTTCGAGCTGGAGTTCTTCCTGCTGTCGAACCAGCGCGGGGCGGATGGCAAGGTGCAGCCGGCGGCCGACGTGCTGGACGGGCGGGCGAGCCACAAGACCGAGGTCTATTCGGTGGACCACCTGCACGGGATGCTGCCGCTCTTCAACGACATCTATGCCGGGGCAGCGAAGGCGGGGATCAAGGCGGAGACCATGATCTCGGAATACGCCCCCGGCCAGTACGAGTTGACCCTGCATTACCGGGAAGACGTCATGCAGGCGGCGGATGACCTGATCCGGCTGAAGCGGATCGTCCGGATGCAGGCGCGGCTGCATGGGGTGACGGCCTGCTTCATGGCCAAGCCCAACGAGGTCTATGCCGGGTCGGGGATGCATTTCCACGTCTCGATGCGGGACGCTTCGGGGCGGAACGTCTTTGTCGAGGCGGCAGAGGGGAAGTGGAACGAGACCATCCTTCACGCTTTAGGCGGACTGCGGGCCACGATGGGCGAGTCGATGCTGGTCTTTGCGCCCCATGCCAACAGCTGGCGGCGGTTTGCGAGCCAGTCTTATGCGCCGGTCAGCCCGACCTGGGGGGTGAACAACCGGTCGGTCGCGCTGCGGATTCCGGCCGGGGATATCAAGGCGCGGCGGATCGAGCATCGCCCAGCTGGGGTGGATGCGAACCCCTACCTGGTGGCCGCCACGGTTCTGGCGGGTATCCGGCACGGGCTGAAGAACAAGATCGACCCCGGCCCGGAGACCACGGGCAACGGCTATGAGGGCGGCGAGGATGCGCCGGCGATCCCGGTGGATTGGCGGATGGCGATCGAGGCCGCGAAGAATTCGGCCTTCCTGAAGGAGGCCCTGGGCGAGGACATGCACCGGACCTTCACGGCCATCAAGGCCGCGGAATATGCCCGGGTGATGCGGACGGTGTCCGAGGTGGACTACGACCTGTATCTGTATACGGTCTGAGGGCGTCCGAGCTCGGACGCCTTTCCCGGTGCAACGATTTCAAAGGGTTGCGCGGGCGTCTTAACTTGGACTTAACTCTTGCCGAGCCCTCAGCTGAGCCCCGCGCTGCGCGCGATCATGGCGGCGTGGGTGCGGTTGCGGGCGTCCAGCTTGCGGCTGAGCGTCTTGACGTGGAGCTTCACCGTGACCTCCTGCAGGTCGAGGTCGCGGGCGATTTCCTTGTTCGACAGGCCGCGGCAGAGGCCGCGCAACACATCGACCTCGCGCCGGGTGAGGGCGGACAGGTCGCCTGTCACCGGGGCCTCGTCCGAGAGGAGGCCGATGGGAGCGAAGACCTCGCCCGAGACCATGTGGCGGATCGCGGCGGCGATGGCGCGGGACCCGAGCGTCTTGGGCACGAAGCCGGCAGCGCCGGATTTCAGCGCGGCTTCGGCCAGGTCGCGCGAGGTCGTGCCGGAAATGAGCGCGACCGGGCGCCCGGCCGAAAGGTCCACCGCCTCGGCCAGGCCGGCCAGGCCGCGCATCCCCGGCATGGCATAGTCGAGAAGCACCAGATCATAGGCTGATGCGCCCATGGCCTTCAGCGCATCGTCCAGCGAAGCCACGGTGTCGACAATCGACATGCCTTCGGCAACAAGAAAGGCTGCCAGGGTTTCGCGGACAAGGTCGTGGTCGTCGGCGATCAGCAGTTTCATTCGGGGGCGCATCCGTTGTTCGGCGGCGACCCTAGCATCATTTCCGGCCAAGTTAAGCCCGCCGTGGCAGGATTGGCCGTCAGGGCGCAGCGGTGGGGAGCGGGATGGCGACGGACAGTCGGCTGAGCCGGTGGGTGCCGCGGCTGGTGATCGTGGGGGTGCTGATCCCCGCCCTGTTGCTGGGCATGGTGCTGCTGGCACTGCAGGTGAGCGACAGGCTGCGCGCCTTGCAGGATTCGGCTTCGGACAATGCGCAATGGGTGGTTCTGCAAAGCGAGGTCGAGACGCTGAAGCTGATGCTGGCCGTGGCCGCCGCGCAGGAAGCAGGGCCGGAGGCCGACCTGGCGCCCGTGCGCCAGTGGTTCGACATCCTGTACAGCCGGATGGACCTGATCCGGTCGAGCGAGACCTATGGGCCGCTGCTGGAGATCCCCGAGTTTTCGCGGCCCTACAGCATGGTCGAGACCTTTCTGATCGAGACGGCAAAGGCGATCGACGGTCCAGGCGGCAATCTGCGCGATGCCTTGCCGCCGCTGGCCGAGAACCTGCCCAGGGTGCGCGATGCGACGCGGCGCATGACGCTGGTGGCGCTGGCGGAATTTGCTGCGCAATCCGAGGAGCGGCGCACCGGGATACAGGCCACGCTTGTGAGCCTGGCGGTGTTGACCGGCCTTCTGATCCTGGCGATGGCGGCCCTGCTGGTGGGGATGCTGCGCCAGTACCGTATGGGCCAGCGCCAGGCGCGGGAGGTGGAGGCCGCGAACCTGCGGCTGGAGACGATCATCAAGACCTCGGCCGATGCGATCGTGGTGACCAACCGGGGCGGCTGGATCGTGGAGTTCAACCCGGCGGCAGAGCGGATCTTCGGCTATGCGCGCGAAGAGGTCGTCGGGCGAAATGCCATGACGATGTTCTTTCCGCCGGAACTGGACGAATTGCAGCGGCTGGCGCTGGCGCGGCGGGCCATCGAGACGGCGGACGGCCAGATCGAGCCGTTCCGTATCGAACTGGACGTGACGCGCAAGGATGGCGCGCGCCTGCCGGTCGAGGTGGCGCTGGCGGCAACGGGGCTGGTGTCGGGCTCGGTGGCGGTGGCCTTTGTGCGCGACATTTCGGACCGGCGGCAGAACGAGGACGCGCTGCGCGAGGCACGGGACCGGGCGCTTGCCGGCGAGCGCGCGAAGGCCGATTTCATTGCGGTGATGAGCCACGAGATGCGCACGCCGCTGAACGGGCTGCTCGGCTCTCTGGCGCTTCTGGACGATGCGCCGCTGCGACCGGACCAGCGCGACCTGGTGTCGATGATGCGGGTGTCCGGCAAGATACTGCTGGACCACGTCAATTCGGTGCTGGATCTGTCGCGCGTGGAGGCGCTGCCCGTGGTGCCGGCCACGGAGACCTTCGATGCCGACCTGTTGATGGAGGATTGCCTCTTGAGCCAGGCGGCGCTGGCAACGGCGGCGGGCAACCGCATGTCGCTTTCGCATCCCGCGGGGCGGATCGGCCGGGTGCGGGGCGATGCGCAGCGGTTGCGGCAGGTGCTGCTGAACTTTCTGAGCAATGCGGTGAAGTTCACACGCGACGGGGCGATCACGCTGGAGGCGGAACGGCATCCGCCGGGGCCGGGCGAGGCCGAGGGGCTGGTGGAATTTCGCGTCATCGACACCGGCGACGGCATTGCCGAGGCGGATCTGGAACGGGTGTTCGAGGATTTCGTGACGCTGGACACGAGCTATGGCCGCCGCGCGGGGGGCACGGGGTTGGGGCTTGCGATCTCGCGCCGGCTGGCGGGGGCGATGGGCGGCACCGTGGGTGTTGAAAGCGAGCCGGGGGAGGGGAGCCTGTTCTGGCTGCGCGTGCCGATGCCACGAGCAGGCGGCGCGGCGGAAGTGCCCGCGATGCCGGCGGTGGCGGCGCCTGCGGCGCTGTCGGTCCTGGTGATCGAGGACAACCGGATCAACCGGGTGCTTGCCGTGCGGCTTCTGGAAGGGGCGGGGCACCGCGTCGTGGAGGCGGAGGACGGACGGGCGGGTCTGGCCCTGTCTGAGACGCGGGCGTTCGACCTGATCCTGACCGACATCTCGATGCCGGGCATTGACGGGGTGGAGGTGGCGCGGCGTATCCGGTCGGGCGATGGACCGTCGGGCGGAGCGCGGATCGTGGCGCTGACCGCCCATGCGCTGCCGCAGGATCGGCAGCGGTTCCGCGCCGCGGGCATCGACGATTGCCTGATCAAGCCGGTGACCGAGACGATGATGGCGCGGGCCGTGGCGCGGGCGGCGGCGGCGCTGCCGGCCAAGGCCGATGCGCCGACTCTGGCGGCGCTGTCGCGGCAGCTGGGGCCGTCACGCCTGGCCGAACTGGTGGCGGCGCTGGAATCCGAAGGGATGGCCGCTTTGGCCGTGCTGGCCGAGGGGCCGCCGGCGGCACGCATCGCGGCCTGTCACCGGCTGGCGGGCAGCAGCGCGGGCTTTGGCCTGTTGCGGCTGGCGGACCGGCTGCGGCGGCTGGAGACTGCGCTGCGGGGCGGCAACGAGCCGGCGGCAGCGGCGCTGGCCGAGGGCCTGCCCGAGATGTGGCGCGACGGCCTGGCGGCGCTGAAGGCGGCGGCCTAGGGCAGGCTTTACACCTGGCAGGCTTTACACCTGGCAGGCTTTACATTTGGCGGGCGAGCAACCGGGCGATGAGCGCGGGCAGGCGGGGATCGAGCCCGACGGGCGGAAGGATGCGGCCGCGGAATCCGCCTTCTGCCAGAAGCTCCGGCAGGTCTTCGGCGACATGGCCGCCCTCGGCCGCGAACCAGGGCAGGCAGACGGTGGTTTCAGGGAAGCTGCCCGCTATGTCTGACAGGCGGGGCGCCTGTTCGAGGAAAGCGGCCTCGGCGCGGGCGATGGCGGTTTCGCGGGACACGCGGCTGGCGACAAGGCGGGTGACGGCGGCGGGCATCGGGCTGCGGCCCGAGCCGTGGGCGGCGAGTATGAGGGCGGTGGCGCCTTCGGCCGCGGCCTCGGCGGCGAGGGTGACGGTGAGGTCCTGGACCTCTGGCGTGCAGCCCAAGGGGGGCAGGATGTGCCAGGCGGCGCCGCCGGCCTGGGCCAGGCGGGTGGGCAGGTGGGTTTCGGAGAACCAGCCGCAGGCCATGAAGAGCGGCAGGACGGTGCCGGGCGGGCCTGCCACGGCGCGGGCCAGCGCGCCGGGTTCGGCCAGGGTGGCGGCGCGGACCTCGCGGCCGGGCAGGTGGGACGCGACCTTGGCCGCCAGCGCATCCAGCGCGCGGGCGGCGGGTCCGGGGTCGGAGGGCTGGCCGTGGGCGACGAGAAGGGCGGTCATGGGGTGAAGGGCGGCAGGGAGGCGGGGGTGACGGTGGCGCGGCAGTGGTCGATGAAGGCGCGCACGGTGCGGCGCGCCTCTGCTCCGCCGGCGACCAGGAGGCCAAGGCGGATGGACGCGGCATCGGCGATGGGTCGGCATGTAATGCGGCCGCCGTCCGGGGCAAGGTCGGTGGCGAGGCGGATGTTGGCGATGGAATAGCCGAAGCCGCGCGCGACCATGGATCGCATCACGCCCATGTCGGTGGTGCGCTCGGTCACGCGGGGGCGGAGCTTGTGGGCGGTGAAGAGGCCGAGGAAATAGTCGGTCGAGAAGGGCAGGTCGAGCAGCACCATGGGTTCGGGGGCGAGGTCGGCCATGGTGACGGCTTGCCGGCCGGTCAGCGGGTGGCCGGGGGGCAGGAGCGCGTGGGGCGGCAGCGACAGGAGCGGCAGGAAGGTGAGCTCGGGCGGAAGGCCGAGGTCGTAGGTCAGGGCGAGGTCGAGCCGGCCGGCGCGCAGTTCCTCGAACAGGGCGGCCTGATCGTGTTCGGCCTGGCGGAACTCCACCTCGGGGAAGCGGTCGCGGAATTCGGCGCGCAGGCGCGGCAGCACGACCTGGGCGAAGGTGACGAGGCAGCCCACGCCCAGGGGGCCGGCCACCCGGCCAGCGATGTCGGCCGCGCGGTCGGTGAGGCCGGCGGCGGCCCCCAGGACCGGGCGCGCGGCGGCGACGAACTGGCGGCCGGCCTCGGTCAGCGACAGGCCCTGGGCATGGCGGCGCACGAAGAGCTGCAGGCCGAAGCCTTCTTCCAGCTGCGCGATGGCGGCGGAAACGGAGGGGGCGGAGACATTCACCCGCTCGGCGGCAAGCGTGACCGAGCCGGTGTCGGCGACGGCGATCAGGTATTCCAGCTGGCGAAGCGTGAAGCGCAGGGGCATGGGGGGCGAGACTAGCCGCGCCGGAGCGCGGACGGAAGCGGCGCTATTCGTCGCCGGGCACACCGTAGGAGGGCGCCTCGCGTGGGTCCATCGCGCGCTGGACATAGGCCGCCATCTGCGGGGCATAGACATCCCAGGCGCGGGCGACGGCTTCGATCGGGCAGCCTTGGTCCAGCCAGTCACAGCGCAGGCTGGCCACGGGCCAGCTTGCCGCATCGACCATCAGGAGGCCGGCGGAATGGACCGGCCCGGCCTCGCCCCCGGCATCACGCCCGGCGCGCAGCGCCGCGACCAGCCGGTCGCCGAGGTCGCCCCGCGCGGCGGCAAAGCCCGCGACCATCGCGGCAGGAACGCCGTCATGGGCCAGAAGATTGCCGCCGGCCACGGCGCCATCGCCTTCGGCCACGCCCCAGGTGCCGAGGATCCGTTCCCCCGACCAATGGGCGGTGCGCCCGGCGGCATCGACGCAGAGAAGCTGGCGATACTGGATATGCGGCGCGATGGCCGTCACCTCGGCCATGGCTTCGGGCGCTGACCGTCCGCGCGCCAGCGCATCCAGCAGCGCCGGACCAAGCGCGGGATCGGTGATGTTCTGGCTGGCCGCAACGCCCACCCCGGCCCGCGCATGGGCGCAACGCGCGGCCACGGCGGGCGAGGAGGACGAGATCACCATGCCGAAGCGGCCGGTCTCAGGGCAACGGGCGAGAAGCGAGAAGGTCATGGTGGCTCTTGGATTGCCCTGCCGCCTGGGGTGTGAACCTCGGGCGGCCGGTGCTGGTTCAGTGCAGGTTCAGGGCAGGGCGGGTCAGTCGGGGATGACGGCGGTGGCGTCGATCTCCACAAGCCAGTCGGGGCGGGCGAGTGCGGTGACGACCACGCCCGTCGAGACCGGATGCACGCCGCGGATGTATTCGCCCATGGTGCGATAGACCGCCTCGCGGTGGCGCACATCGGTCAGATAGACCACCACCTTGCACAGATGCTCCATCTGGCCACCGCATTCCTCGATCAGCTGGCGGATGTTCTGCATGACCTTGTGGGTCTGTTCCACCGGGTCGTGGCTGTTGATGTTCTTCGCGGTATCCAGATCCTGCGGGCACTGGCCGCGCAGGAAGATCGTGGTGCCGCGCGCCACCACGGCCTGGCAGAGGTCGTTGTCGAGCTTCTGTTCGGGGTAGGTGTCGCGGGTGTTGAACTTGCGGTGGCGGGTATGGGCCATGACGTCCTTCGGTCTTGTCAGAAAGGGGTGCCGGATCAGGGCATCCGGCTGGCGATGTATTGCGCGAATTCGAAGTTCGGGCGTTCGAGGTGGCTGAGCGCGCCGGGTTCGGACAGGCCGGCGCAGAGGCCGCGATAGACCCGTTCGACGCAGCCCTTGTCTTCGAGATTGACGTCATCCAGCAGCAGGCGAAGCTGGTCGAGATGGCGGCTGGCCTCGGGGTCGGCGCACCAGTCGGCGCTCATGCCGCCGCCGTAGAGCACCTTCACATGGCCCGGCCCGTCGGGTGTGAGGCTGAGATACCAGAAATAGCCGGGCGTGAGCGTGATGAAGAGGCCCGGATAGATCGACAAGAGCCAGGTGATGCGGCGTTCGTCGCCCTGGAGCCGAGTGTTCGAGGGATGGGCTAGCGTCAGGGGCAGGCTGTCGTTCTTGACGATCCAGTGGTAGTTGAAGGTGGGAAAGCCTTCGGGGCAGGTCATTTTCATGAGGTCCACCGTGCCGCCGATGGTTTCGGCATGGCAGACCGGCAGGTGGTAGCTTTCCATGAAATTCTCGGCCAGCACCTTCCAGTTGGTGTGCCAGCGGAACTCTTGCCGGAAGTGTTCCTGGTAGTTGGCCATGTCGAGGTAGCCCACCAGGTTTTCGACATCCTTCAGGGCGAGGGCCGGGTCGGGGGCATCGGGGTTCAGCGTGACCATGATCCAGCCCAGCCAGTCGGCGACGCGGACCTGCGGCAGGGCCACGTCGGTCTTGCAGAAGCCTTCGTTGAGCGACATGGCCGGGGCGCCGCGGAGGCTGCCGTCGAGGTTGTAGGTCCAGGCGTGGTAGGGGCAGACGATGCTGCGCACCGAGCCGCGGCCTTCGAGCAGGGTGGACATGCGGTGGCGGCAGACGTTGGACAGGCCGCGCAGGGCGCCGTCGCGGTCGCGCAGGATGATGACGGGTTCGCCCGCGATTTCCATCGTCATGTAATCGCCCGGCTCTTTCAGCGCATCGGCGCGGCCGGCGCAGAGCCATTCGCGCGCGAAGATGTGGCGCTGTTCGGCCTGTTCGAATTCGGGCGATGTGTAGACCGATTTCGGCATGGCGCGGGCACGTTCGAAAGGCTGGGCGACATTGGCGCGCAGCTCGTCCAGCGGGGTCAGGGCGGTGTCGTGGCGGGTCATGGTTCCCTCGGCTGTGACATTGGCCGTGTCATGCTGGCGGAAATGCCGGGCCTTGTCTGCACCGAAGGCGCATCCTGAGCGCAGCGGGGCTGGGTCTGGCCGGACATTCCTGTTCGCTGCCCGATCCTGCATCGGTCAGGGCGAAGGATAAAGCAGGGAAAGCGGTATCGTGGGTTAGGCGTTTCCTAAGCCACGGGCGGGGTGTTCACAGGAAACTTTGCGGGTCGATGTCGATGGCGAGCCGCAGGTTGGCGGGCAGGCGGATCTGGCCCACCCATTCGGCCAGGGCGGATTGCAGGGCGGTGGTGCGTTCGGCCTTGACCAGGAGCCGCACGCGGTGGCGGCCGCGGACGCGGGCGATGGGGGCCGGGGCGGGGCCGAAGACCTGGGCGCCGATGCGGGTGAGCGGTTCTGAGCGGCGGGCGAGGTCGTTTGCCGTGTCGAAGACCTGGGCGAGGTCGGGCGAGGACAGGATGATGCCGGCGAGCCGGCCGAAGGGCGGGGTGCCGGCGGCGCGGCGGCCTGCGGCCTCAGCACGCCAGAAGGCATCTTCCTCGCCGCCCAGGATGGCGCGGATCACGGGATGTTCTGGCTGGTGGGTCTGCAGAAGCGCGAGGCCGGGCTTTTCGGCGCGGCCGGCGCGGCCCGAGACCTGGCGCATGAGCTGGAAGGTGCGTTCGGCGGCGCGCAGGTCGGAGCCTTGCAGGCCGAGATCGGCGTCGATGACGCCGACGAGGGTGAGAAGCGGGAAGTTGTGGCCCTTGGCGACGATCTGGGTGCCGATAACGATATCGGCGCCGCCTTCGGCAATCGTCTCGATCTGCTCTTTCAGCGCGCGGGCCGAGCCGAAGAGGTCGGAGGAGAGGATGGCGGTGCGCGCCTCGGGGAAGCGGGCGGCCACTTCCTCGGCCAGGCGTTCGACGCCGGGGCCGACGGCGGCCATTCGGCCTTCGGCGCCGCAGGAGGGGCAGGCCTGGGGGATGGGTTTCGTGGCGCCGCACTGGTGGCAGACGAGGCGTTTGAGAAAGCGGTGTTCGACCATGCGGGCATCGCAGTGGTCGCAGCCGACCTGGTTGCCGCAGGCGCGGCAGAGCGTGACCGGGGCGTAGCCGCGGCGGTTGAGGAAGAGGAGCGACTGTTCGCCCTTTGCCATGCGGTCCTGGATGGCCTGGGCGAGGGGGGCGGAGATCCAGCGGTTGGCGTCCAGTTTTTCTGCGCGCATGTCGATGGTGCGCAGGTCGGGCAGCACCGCCTCGCCGAAGCGGGCGGGCAGGTCGATGCGGTGGTAGCGGCCCTGGTCGGCATTGACCCAGGTCTCCAGCGAGGGGGTAGCTGAAGCGAGGACGACGGGGCAGCCGGTGATGGAGGCGCGCAGGACGGCCATGTCGCGGGCGTTGTAGAGAACGCCTTCCTCCTGCTTGTAGGAGGTGTCATGTTCTTCGTCGACGACGATCAGGGCGAGGTCCTGGAAGGGCAGGAACAGGGCGGAGCGGGCGCCGACGACCATCTGCACGCCGCCCTCGGCCGCCATCTTCCACAGGCGGCGGCGTTCGGTGGAGGTGACGCCCGAGTGCCATTCGCCGGGGCGGGCGCCGAAGCGGGCCTGGACGCGGGTGAGGAAATCGGCGGTGAGCGCGATTTCGGGCAAGAGGACAAGGGCCTGGCGGCCGGCGCGGATCGCTTCGGCCACGGCTTCCAGATAGACCTCGGTCTTGCCGGAGCCGGTGACGCCCTTCAGGAGCGTGGCGGAAAAGCCGGCCTGGGCCACGGCGGCGACCAGGTGGTCGGCGGCGGGGATTTGCGCGCCGACGAGGCGGCCGCCGGCGGGGTCGAGGGGCGGGTAGGGCAGGTCGCGGGGGGCTTCTTCCTCGCGGATGGCGCCCTGCGCCACGAGGCCCTTGATGACGCCGGGGGTGACGCCGGCTTCGGCGCAAAGCTCCGCTTGCGTGACCGGGGCGCCGCCGAAGGCCGCCAGCGCATCCAGCACGCGGGCGCGGGCCTCTGTCATGCGGGTGGGGTCGCCCGCACCAGGGCGCAGGATGCGGCGCATGGCGGGCGGGTCGAAGAGGCCGGGGGCGCGGGTGGCGAGCCGCAGCATGGCGGGGAGCGGCGTCAGCGTGTAGTCGGCGGCGCGGGTGAGGAAGGCGCGGAGTTCGGCGCGCATGGGCCGGGCGTCGAGGAGGCGCGAGACCGGGCGGACCTTCGCAGGGTCGAAATCGCCGCGGCCGGGGCCCCAGACCACACCCAGCACCTTGCGCGGGCCAAGCGGCACCTCGACGAAATCGCCGTCGCCGCAGCCGCCATCGGGGGCGCGGTAATCCAGGATCCGGCCAAGCGGCTCGGTGGTCAGCACGCCGACCAGATCGCCCGTGGCATAGGTCCGGTCGGCCATGTGAGCGCTCGCATCCGCCTTTCGTTCGGGGAACCTTTGGGGTAAACGCGGGGGCGTCCGGCCGCAACCGCCTAGAGGAACAGCATCCATGAAATTCTTTGTCGATACCGCCGAAGTCGAGGCGATTGCCGAGCTTCACGCCCTGGGCATGGTGGATGGCGTGACCACCAATCCGTCGCTGATCCTGAAATCGGGCCGCGACATCCTGGAAGTCACCAAGGAAATCTGTTCGATCGTTCCCGGCCCCGTGTCGGCGGAAGTGGTCGCCACCAAGTCCGAGGACATGATCGCCGAGGGCCGCAAGCTGGCCGCCATCGCGCCGAACATCGCGGTGAAGGTGCCCTTGACCTGGGACGGGCTGAAGACCTGCAAGGTGCTGTCGGGCGAGGGTTTCATGGTGAACGTGACCCTGTGCTTCAGCGTCAACCAGGCGCTGATCGCCGCCAAGGCGGGGGCCACCTTCATCTCGCCCTTCGTGGGCCGGCTGGACGACATCAACATGGACGGTATGGAGCTGATCGGCGACATCCGCACCGTCTATGACAACTACGATTTCAAGACCGAGATCCTGGCCGCCTCGATCCGCACGGTGAACCATGTCACCCAATGCGCGCTGATCGGCGCGGATGTGATCACCGCGCCGCCGAATGTCATCAAGTCGCTGGCGAGCCACCCGCTGACCGACAAGGGTCTGGACCAGTTCCTGAAGGACTGGGCGAAGACCGGTCAGAAAATCGTCTGACCCCGCTTTCCGGCTGCCGTCAGTCGGCGCTTGCCATCTGCGGCAGCCGGATTTCCCGCATGAGCTTGTCGCGGATGGCGACGGCGAAGCCGGTCCAGTCATCGACATGCATGGCGAAGGCATCGGGGCCGGTGATCACCTCGTTCAGGTAGTAGTCGCGGATCATTCGGTCTTCGCCGCCGATGCTGAGGCCGTTCACGGTGATGCCGAGCGCCTGGACCCGTTGCCGCGCCAGCCACAGGGGCAGGAAGCTGACGGGGCGGGGGCGGCGGGATTCTCGGCCGTCGCCCGACACGTCGATCACCCGTCGCCGGGCGCAGGCGCCCTGATCGGCGAGGGTGGCCGCAGCGTCGATGGCGCGACCGATCCCGGTGCTGCCCTGCGCAGCCCGGCCGGACGTGGCAAGGTCCTGCACCAGGGTTTCCAGTCCGTCGCCTTCATCCACGCGGCGCGGCGGCAACACGACGAGGGGCGTGTCATTGTCGGCCCAGAGGATCACGCCGATTTCGACCTGCCCGGCGCCGTCGATGGCGCGCAGAACGCGCGGGTCGCGCAGCGCCAGGGCGTAGCCTTCGATCTGAAGCGCATATTCGGCGGCGTCGATGCTGCCGGAACTGTCGATGGCCAGGATCAGCCGCAGGTCGATGCAGGCGGCCGAGGCGGAGGGCGCGCCGCCAAGGCAGAGCCCGGCGAGGGCCATGATCGCGGCAATGGGGCGGGGCAGGGAATGAACTGTGTCGGTCATGAAATGCGCTCGTGCTGAGAGGGATCGGGGCAACCTGGCAGTCCGGTTCGGACCTTTGCCGTTTGGGGCAAAGGCCCGAACCGGGCATGACCGGCTGGGACCTTCTCGGGCCGGGCATGGCTTACGAAACCAGCCCCGCGTGAACCCTGCGTGAAGCGCGCGTGGGCACATCGGAAAGGCATGGGGCGGGGGCACTCGTGCTTTGCTGCAACAACGCCGTGCAAGCCCGTGCTGGTGCGAAGAAAAATGCGGAATCCGTCTTGGTGGCCTGTTATGGTTGCCTGCAAATCACCGGATGGGGTCCGGCAAGAGACCCCTAAGGAAACGAGCAGGACGGTATGATCGACCAGGACATGCGCGACCGCATCATTGCGGAACCTGAAGTATTGCTGGACGACCGCGACGTGATGGAGGCGCTGATTGCCGCCAACGAGCGCGCGATGGGGGCCAATGTCATTGACCTGCGCGGCATCGCCATGGAGCGGATGGGCGCGCGGCTGGACCGGCTGGAGGATACCCACCGGTCCGTCATCGCGGCGGCCTACGAGAACCTGGCGGGCACGAACCAGATTCACCGGGCGGTGCTGACGCTTCTGGACCAGACGAGCTTTGAGGGGTTCCTGACTGCGCTTGGCGCGGAGGTGGCAGGCATCCTGAGGGTGGATTGCGTGCGGCTGGTGCTGGAATCGGCCGGCGGCGGGGACGATCCGGCGCTGAGCCGGCTGGGGCCGGCGCTGCGCATCATGGAGCCCGGCTTCATCGAAGGCTATATCGCGGCCGGGCGCAACACGCCGTTCCGGGCGGTGACGCTGCGCCAGACCCTGCCCGAAGGCGACGGGCTGTATGGCGAGCGGGCGGCATGGGTGCGGTCGGAGGCCTTGCTGCGGCTGGACCTGGGCAAGGGCCGGCTGCCGGGGCTTCTGGTTCTGGGGGCGGAGGATCCGCATCTGTTCCGGCCGACGCAAGGCTCTGACCTTCTGGCCTTTTTCGGCGGGGTCTTTGAACGGATGATGCGGCGTTGGCTGGGCTGACGACGCCTGTGCTTCTGTCGCCCGAGGTCTCGGCGGCGCTGGCGGACTGGCTTGCGCATCTGCGCGCGCTGGACGGGGCGTCAGAGAACACGATCCGCGCCTATGGCGCCGATGTGGCGCGGTATCTGGGGTTCATGGCGCGCCATCGCGGCGGCACCGAGGGGGTGGCGCCGCTGGCGGCGCTGCCGGTGGCCGACCTGCGGGCCTGGATGGCGCATGAGCGGGACCGGGGCCTGGGAGCGCGGTCGCTGGCGCGGGCGTTGTCGGCGGTAAAGACCTTTACAGCCTGGGCTGCGGACCGGTCGGGCGCGGATGCCACTGCGGTGCTGTCGGCGCGCGGGCCGAAGCTGAAGCGGCGCCTGCCGCGGCCCCTGTCGGAGGACGGGGCGCGCGCCATGCTGGACGACGTGGGCGAGGGGGCGCGGCTGCCCTGGGTGGCGGCGCGCGATACGGCGGTGGTGACGCTGCTTTATGGTTCGGGCCTGCGGATTTCGGAAGCGCTGTCGCTGACCGGGGCCGATCATCCCTTGCCCGAGGTGCTGCGCATCCGCGGCAAGGGTGGCAAGGAACGGCTGGTGCCCGTTCTGCCCGCCGCACGGGCGGCGGTGACGGCCTATGTCGCAGCCTGCCCGCATGAGATGACGGCTGGCGAGCCGCTGTTTCGCGGTGTGCGGGGAGGGGCGCTGAACCCGCGGCTGGTGGCCCTGGCGATGGAGAAGGCGCGGGCGCGGCTTGGCCTGCCGGCCAGCGCCACGCCCCATGCGCTGCGCCACAGCTTTGCGACGCATCTTCTGGCGGCGGGGGGTGATCTGCGGGCGATTCAGGAACTGCTGGGCCATGCCTCGCTTTCCACCACGCAGGGCTATACGGCAGTTGACGCCGCCCGGTTGATGGAAGTCTATGAGCAGGCGCATCCCAGGGCCTGAGACGGGCCGGACCGGGGCGGGGAGAGAGATGAAGCTTCGCTACAAGGCCTTGGGTGTTCACCTGCTGACCGCGACCGGTGCGGTGTTGTCGATGCTGGCGATGCTGGCCGCCGTGGAGGGCCAATGGAGCCTGATGTTCCTGTGGCTGGTCTGCGCCTTCCTGGTGGACGGGCTGGATGGCCCGCTGGCGCGGCGCTATGACGTGACGGTGAACTGGCCGACCTACGACGGCGTCCTGATGGACCTGATCGTGGATTACCTGACCTATGTGTTCATCCCGGCCTATGCGCTGTTCAAGTCGGGGCTGTTGCCGGGCTGGACCGGGTGGATTGCGATCATCGTGATCGTTTATGGCTCGGTGATCTATTTCGCCGACACGCGGATGAAGACCAAGGACAAGAGTTTCGCGGGCTTTCCGGCCTGCTGGAACATGGTGATCCTGGTGATGTTCGCGCTGAAGCCTTCGACCGGGGTGATCCTGGCCATCGTTATCCTGTTGACGGTGGCGATGTTCACCAACCTGAAGTTCATCCATCCGGTGCGCACGAAGCGGTGGCGCGAGGTGTCGCTGCCGGTGGCGCTGGCCTGGGTCTTCTTTGCCGGATGGGCGGCGATGGTGGATTTCGATCCCCAGACCTGGGCGCATTGGGGGTTGGTGGCGACCTCGGTCTATCTGGCGCTGGCGGGGATCGTGCAGCAGATCGTGCCGGAAAGCCGGGTGCAGCGCCTGGGCTGACGGGTCAGAGCCGGGTGAGCATGACCCCGGCCACGATGGTCAGCGCGGCCATGGCCTTGTCGCGCGTCATCCTTTCGCCGAAGGCCAGCCAGCCGATCAGCACGGCGAAGAGGATCGAGGTTTCGCGCAGGGCGGCGACCAGGGCGATGGGGGCAATGGTCATGGCCCAGACCGAGACGGCATAGGCGCCGTAGCTGGCCGCGCCGGCGATGAAGCCCATGCCCCAGGACCGCCGGTCGCGCGGCAGCACGTCGATGCCGCGGATCAGGATGGAGCCGATGGCGAAGGCGGCGCCATCGGCCACGAAGACCCAGGCGACATAGGCGATGGCGTCGCCCGAGACGCGGGCGCCCATGCCGTCGATCAGGGTGTAGCAGGCGGTGGCGGCGGCCGAGCCGAGCGCGAAGGGCAGGAGGCGGCGGTTCTCGCCCCTGGAAAAGACGCCGCGGGCCATCATCAGGATGCCGAGACCCAGCATCACGATGCCCGCATATTGCGGGAGCGTCACGGTGTCGGGCAGGGTCACGAGCCCGACGAGCGTGACCACGAGGGGCGCCGCGCCGCGCGCGATGGGATAGACGCGGGAAAGGTCGCCGCGGTCATAGGCCAGCGTGAGGAAGGTCTTGTAGAAGAAATGCGTGGTGGCGGAGGCCGCGATCCAGAGCCAGACCTGCGCTTCGGGCCAGGGGCGGGTGAGGGCGACGGCGAGGCCGATGGGGACTTCGGCCACCGAGAGGATGACCATTGCCCCGATCTTTGAGGTTCCGGTCTTGATCAGCGCGTTCCACAGCGCGTGGAGAAAGGCCGCGGCGAGGACCGCGAGGAGGACGCCGAGGCTCACGTGATGCGCCTGTCATGAAACTGTCATGTGCGGCTTAGGCCCCGGCGCCGGGAAGGGCAAGGGGGCGCGGGGACCGAGGCCCCGGCCTTTGCCGGGGCGAGGGGTCAGAGACCGAGACGGTCGCGCATGGAGAACCAGGTCATCGCCAGCACCAGCATGGGCCAGCGCAGCGCCACGCCGCCGGGAAAGCGGGGGCGGGGAAGCGAGGCCATGAGGTCGAAGCGTTCGGCCTGGCCGGCCACCGCTTCGGCGAGGATCTTGCCGGCGAGCGTCGCCATCGCGACGCCGTGGCCAGAATAGCCGGAGGCCGAAAGCACGTTGCGGTGGGGCCGGATGAAGCAGGGCATCCGGTTCATGGTGATGGCCAGCGTGCCGCCCCAGGCATAGTCGATCTTGACCCCCTTCATTTGGGGATAGACCTCCAGCATGGGTTTCGACACCGTCTTGATGATGTCAGGGAAGTGCCAGCCATAGCTTTCGCCGCCGCCGAACAGGAGGCGGTTGTCCTCGGAGAGGCGCCAGTAGTTCACCACGAACTTGGTGTCGGCCACGGCTACGGGTTTCGACAGCACGTCCTTCGCGCGATCGCCCAAGGGTTCGGTCGCGACGATGAAGTTGTTGATCGGCATGACCCGGGCGGCGACCTCTTCCTCCAGGTGGCCGAGATAGCCGTTCGCGGCGAGGATGACGTGGTCGCAGGTCACATGCCCATGCGCGGTTTCCACCACCGGATGCGCGCCGTGCCGGATGTTCAGAACTTCCGAGCCTTCGTGCAGGCGCGCGCCGGCCTTGGACGCGGCGGCGGCGAGGCCGATGGCGTAGTTCAGCGGGTGGACATGGCCTGCGCCCCAGTCGATCTCGCCGCCCTTGTAGACGGGCGATCCGATGAGGGCACGGATGCCGTCACGGTCCAGCGGCTCCAGCTGGTCATAGCCGTAGTCGCGGTGGAGTTTCTCGGCATAGGCATGGGTATCGCGGACTTCGGCATCGGACCAGCAGGCATGGGCCACGCCGGGGTGGAAGGTCACAGGCATGGCATGATCGCGGATCAGGTCGCGGACGAGAGCCTTTGACTCCTCGGCCAGCGACCAGAGCGCCTTTGCGGCCTCGCGACCTGCGACCTTTTCCAGCCAGACCTGATCCTGCCGCTGGCCCGAGCCCACCTGGCCGCCGTTGCGGCCCGAGGCGCCGAAGCCCACGCGGTGGGCTTCGAGCACCACCACGTCATAGCCGCGCTGCGCGAGATGAAGTGCGGCGGAGAGGCCGGTGTAGCCGGCGCCGACGATGCAGACATTGGCCTTTGCCGCGCCCTTCAGCGCGGGGAAGGGGGCCAGGTCGGCGCGCGTGGCGGCGTAGTACGAGCCGGGGTATTCCCCGGCCCGGTCGTTCACATGAAGGAGGTTCATCGCCGCCTCACACGTTCAGCAGAAGGTGCTCGCGCTCCCACGGGCTGATGACCTGAAGGAACTCCTTGTATTCGTTCCGCTTGACCGAGTCGTAGACCTTGACGAACTCGACGCCCATCACCTCTTTCAGCGCCTCGTCCTCGTCCAGGATGTCGAGCGCGTCGCCGAGGTTCACCGGGATGTCCTCGTTGTCGATATAGGCCGAACCGGTGAATTCGGGGCGGGCGCCCTTCTTTTCCATGAGGCCGAGGTAGCCGCAGGCCAGCGTGGCGGCGATGCCGAGATAGGGGTTGCAGTCCATGCCCGGCAGGCGGTTTTCCACGCGCCGCGCCGAGGGGCCCGAGATCGGCACGCGCAGGCCGGTGGTGCGGTTGTCGCGGCCCCATTCTAGGTTGATGGGGGCGGCGAAGTCGGGGACGTAACGGCGGTAGCTGTTCACGTAAGGCGCCAGCAGCGCGATGCCGGCGGAGAGGTGGTTCTGCAAACCGCCGATGAAGTCGAAGAAGGCGGGGGTTTCCACGCCCTTGGGCCCCGAGAAGATGTTCTTTCCGGTCTTGGTATCCACGACCGAGGTGTGGATGTGCATGGCCGAGCCCGGCTCGCCCGCGATGGGCTTGGCCATGAAGGTGGCGAAGCAGTCGTGGCGCAGCGCGGCCTCGCGGATGAGGCGCTTGAAGAAGAACACGTCATCGGCCAGGCGGACCGGATCGCCATGGGCGAGGTTCAGTTCGACCTGGCCCGCGCCGCCCTCTTGCAGGATACCGTCGATTTCCAGTCCCTGCGCTTCGGCGAAGTCATAGATGTCGTCGATGACCTTGCCGTATTCGTCCACGGCCGAGAGCGAGTAGGCCTGCTTGCCGGCCGCGCGGCGTCCGGAACGGCCCATCGGCGGGATGACGGGCAGGTTGGGGTCGATGTTGCGCGCGGTGAGGAAAAACTCCATTTCGGGCGCGACCACCGGGGTCCAGCCCTGATCGTTGTAGAGTTTCACGATGCGGCGCAGCACATTGCGCGGTGCATAGGGCACCGGGTTGCCCTCCTGGTCCTTGGCGTCGTGGATGACCTGAAGGGTCACGTCGGCCGTCCAGGGCGCCGCGGTGGCGGTGGTCCAGTCCGGTTCCAGGATCATGTCGGGTTCGGTGAAGGCGTCGAAGGGGTTGTCGGCCCATTCGCCGGTGATCGTCTGGAGGAAGATCGAGTTCGGCAGGAAGTAGTTGGTCTGCTTGGCGAATTTCGCGGCGGGCATGGCCTTTCCGCGCGCCACGCCGGCGATGTCGCCGATGATGCATTCCACCTCGTCCACACGGCGGTTGCCAATGTAGTCGCGCGCCGCCTCGGGCAGCTGTTCAGTCCATTTGGACATGTGTCACACTATGATTTGTGGGGTTGCCCCCGGACGTCACGCCCGGGGTTCCTTGAAGAAGGCGGCGATCCTGCCCGCCATTGTCCGGTCTTGCAGCGGTTCGGCCAGCCTCTGCGAGGCGGCCGCCATGACAGCTTCGGGGACCAGACCTTTGCCCCGGGTCTTCATCAGCCCATCCACGAATTCGGGGCGGAATTCGGGGTGCGCCTGCACTGTCAGCGCGCGGTCGTCATACAGGAGCGCGGCGTTGGCGCAGAAATCGTTGGTGGCGATAACCTTCGCCCCCGGAGGCACCTGGGTGACCTGATCGCGGTGCCAGGCGTTCAGGGTGATCTTTTCACCGTCGAAGTCGTAATCGGTGGCCCCCACGGCCCAGCCATCGGCAAAGCGTTCCACCTTGCCGCCCATGGCTTGGGCGATGATCTGGTGGCCGAAGCAGACGCCGACCATGGGCACATGTTCGGCGAAGGCCTGGCGGATGAAATCCTCGAGCGGCGGGATCCAGGGGTGGTCTTCATAGACGCCGTGGCGCGAGCCGGTGATGAGCCAGCCATCGGCATCGTGCACCGAGGCGGGAAACTCACCCTCGACCACCTTCCAGGTGCGGAAGGTGAAGCCGTGGCCATCCAGCAGGCGCTGGAACATGTCCGGGTAGTCGCCGTTGGCGTCCTGGAGCGCTTCGGGGGCAAGGCCGGTCTGGAGGATGCCGATCAGCATGATGTCACTTGGTTTTCGCTGAAGGTAATGTCCTTGCCGGATTCCGGCAAGAGGAACGCCGCGGCATTTGATCAAACGCGGCGGCGTACCCGGCCCTTTGCGCAAGGACCGGGCATCTGTCGTTACACCGTGTCGAGGTAGAGTTCGACCTGTTCGCTTTCCGAAAGCTCGCCGATGTAGTGCAGTTCCTGGCGCTTGGTCTGCACGAGGTTCCGGATCAGTTCCGGATGCAGGAAGTTCGGCACGACTTCGGAATTCTCGAAGGCGTCGATCGCATGTTCCCAGCTGTCGGGGATCTGGTCCAGATCGGCGAAGGCATAGGCGTTGCCGGCGATCGGGGGCGGCGGGTCCAGCTCGCGCTCGATCCCGTCCAGGGCGGCGCCCAGAATGGTGGCGAGCATGAGGTAGGGGTTCACGTCGCCGCCGGCCACGCGGTGTTCGATCCGGCGGGCCGAGGGGTTGCCGGCCGGGATGCGAATGGCGGTCGTGCGGTTCTCATAGCCCCAGGCGATGGCGGTGGGCGCATGCTTGCCGGGGACCAGACGTTCGTAGCTGTTCTGGTGCGGCGCGAAGATCAGCGTGGAATCGTGCATCGCGCCAAGGCAGCCGGCTACGGCATTGCGCATGATCGCGGTGCCCTTTGGGCCGCCGCTGTCGAACACGTTGCGACCGTCGTTGTCGAGCAGGCTGAAGTGGGTGTGCAGGCCAGAGCCCGAGTATTCGGGGTAGGGCTTGGCCATGAAGCTTGCGGCAAAGCCGTGGCGGCGGGCGAGGCCCTTCACCAGCATCTTGAACAGCCAGGCATCGTCGGCAGCGCGCAGCGCGTCGTCGCAATGCATCAGGTTCACCTCGAACTGGCCGAGGCCGGTTTCCGAGGTGGAGGTGTCGGCCGGGATGTCCATGGCCTCGCAGGCGTCGTAGAGGTCGGTGAAGAAGGTGTCGAAAGCGTCGAGCGCGCGGATCGACAGCGTTTCGGCCGCCTTGCGGCGCTTTCCCGAGCGGGGCGAGGGCGGGACCTGTAGCGTCTTGCCGCTGTCGTCGATGAGGAAGAATTCGAGCTCCATCGCGCAGACGGGGGTCAGGCCGCGGGCCTTGAACCTGTCGACCACGGCGCGCAGCGCGTGGCGCGGATCGCCTTCATAGGGCAGGCCGTTTTCGCGGAACATCCAGATCGGCAGAAGCGCGGTCGGGGCTTCGAGCCAGGGCATCGGCATGAAGCCGCGTTCGGTGGGCTTCAGGATGCCGTCGGCATCGCCCTGTTCGAACACCAGCGGGCTGTCGTCGATGTCTTCGCCCCAGATGTCGAGGTTGAGGACAGAGAAGGGGAAGCGGGTTCCATCCTTCACCACCTTGTCCGCGAAACGTGCCGGAATGCGCTTGCCGCGCGCCTGTCCGTTCAGATCGGCAGCCGCGACGCGGATCGTCCGCACATCGGGATGCTTTCTCAGCCAGTCCTTCATCATGTCAAATCAGGCCGGGGCACGGGCAGAACGGCGCCTTCGCCGAACCGGACCATGCCCTTGGTCCATTCCCCTTTTCGATCTCCCTCCCGCCGCGCCCCTGTTGCTCGAAGCGTTGATCGGCAGGTCCGGGCGGGTGCCCGGATAATTTGATCAAAAATAGCCTACTACCGGAGCGCCCTTGGACGCAAGCGGATTCTGCTGCGCTGGTTCGAGGGCAGGTGCCGGTTGAGCCGGGCGTTCACGCGGCCGAAAAGCCAGGTGATGAACAGCGTGATCAGCACGAAGTAGAGCCCGATGATCGGGTAGGGGATGAAGGGGTTGAAGGTCTTGTCGGCGAAGTAGTTGGCGTAATAGAGCGCGTCGCCCATCTGCCGGAACGCCGGGAAGCTGGAGAAGAACACCAGCGTCGTGGCGTGGAAGAGGAAGATCGCCTCGTTGGTATAGGCGGGCCAGCCAAGCCTCAGCATGGTGGGCCACTGGATGCGGCGGAACTTCTGCCAGCCGGTGATGCCGTAGGCTTCGGCTGCCTCCAGATCTCCCTTGGGGATGGATTGCAGCGCGCCGTAGAAGATCTCGGCGGCATAGGCGCCGGTGTTGAGGAACATCACGAACAGCGCCCCGGCCCAGGCCTTCGTTGTCCAGGAGGTCTGGACGGTGATGCCGAATACGTCGATGCCGGCCTTTGGCAGCATCACCAGTGCTTCGTAGGCGAGGAAGAACTGGATGAAGAGGGGTGAGCCGCGGAAGATGAAGATGAACCATTCCGCAGGCTTGCGCAGGAAGGGGTTGTGCGCGGCCTTGGCGAGCGCCACGGCATTGGCGAGGAAGAAGCCGAAGAACAGCGCGAGGAAGCCGTAGTAGAAGTTCCAGATCAGGCCCGAGCCGATGAGCGTGAACTGCTTGCACAGCGTGAATTCGTTCTTGGGCAGAAGCTGCTCGCCGATGCCGATGGAGCGCAGGCCGTAAGCCTGAATGATGTCCCAGCAGGTCATGCCGCGGCCCTCCGCATCCGTTCACCCGCAGCGGTGGCCTGACCCCTGGACAGGCGCGCCGACAACCGGCCGAGCGCGATTTCACTGACGCGCGTCATCGCGAGGTAGAACACCAGAAGCACGAGGAAGTAGTAGAGCCGCCAGTCGCCGTGCGGGAACTCGTAGGCCTGGGTCTTGGACCCGCCAAGCTCCTTCGCATAATAAACGATGTCCTTGACCCCAAGCAGGAACAAGAGCGGCGTTGCCTTGATGAGGATCATCCAGAGGTTCGACAGGCCGGGAAGGGCATAGACCCACATCTGCGGCACGAGGATGCGGCGGAAGACCTGCCGGTGGCTCATGCCATAGGCTTCGGCGGTTTCAAGCTGGGCGCGGGGCACCGAGTTCATCGCGCCATAAAGTACGTTGGCGGTGAAGGCGCCGAAGACGATGGCGAAGGTCACCACGGCCAGCGAGAAGCCGTAGGCCTGGTGGATGAAGGGCGAGGCCGTGGCGGCGGGCACCTTGGCAGCGGGGCAGACCCGGAATTCCAGACCCTGCCAGGGCCAGGGCGTGCCCGAGGGGCAGACCGCGACGAATTTCAGGTATTCGATCACCTGGTCCAGCACGATCACGAAGAACATGAAATAGACGATGTCCGGCACGCCTCGGACCATGGCGATGTAGATGCGACCGGCCCAGTGCAGGATGGGATTGTGCGACCGCGCGGCGGTGGCGCCCACGAAGCCGAAGGCGATGGCGATCGGTGCGGTGATGGCCAGAAGCACGAGGACGGTGCCGAAGGACCAGTAGAAATCCACATGCTTGCCTGAGGTCAGGTAGCAGTAGAACCAGTGCAGGCCCTCGAGCGTCTTTGGCTCGGCGCAGGAAGTGAACATCGGCAAAATCCCGGGCGGCGGTCAGCGGATAGAGGAAGGGCGGGGCCTTTCGGGCCCCGCCCCGGGAAGGCTCAGCAGCCTTCCTTGCCAGCGTCGCCCCAGACGAGCGGCGAATCCGGGCCGAAGTATTCGGGCTTGGTGATCATCGCATCCAGCGTGCCGTCGCATTTCATCGACTTGATCGCGGCATCGAACTTTGCGCGCAGTTCGGCATCGGACTTGCGGAAGGCCATGCCGACCCCGCCGCCGATCATCTCGGTCTGGTCAAGCAGCACCAGCGCGCCGCCCGATTCGTCGGCGATGGGCTTGAGGTAGTCGCTGTCGGCCAGCACGGCGACCGCTTCGCCGTTCTTGACGGCGGCGACGGTTTCTTCCGGCGTCGCGTATTCGACCAGCGTCATGCCGTTTTCGGCCACGAAGGCCGCCTGGATGGTCGAGGTCTGCGCCGCGACCGGGCCGGATTTCAGGTCGGCATCCTTGGACGCCGCCAGGTAGGCCGAGGGTGTGGGCTGCAGGTAGCCCTGGCTGAAATCGACGATCTCTGCCCGTTCCGGCGTGATCGACATGCCGGCGATGATGACGTCGTAGTTGCCCGACTGCAGGTTCGGGATGATCGAATCCCATTCATTCGTCGTCCAGGTGCAGTTCAGGCCCGCGCGCTTGCAAAGCTCGTCGCCGAATTCACGTTCGAAGCCAGCGACTTCGCCGGCGTCGTTGATGAAGTTGTAGGGAGGGTAGGCGCCTTCGGTGCCAAGACGCACGACATCCTGGGCAAAGGCGGCGCCGGCCGAAAGACCGGCCAGCGCGGTGGCAAGAAGCAGTTTCTTCATCGGGTTACTCCCTGGTGGTTTGTTGTGGTTGTCAGTCTAAGGTCAGGCCGTGGCGGAAAGGAAGCCGCGAAGGCGTTCGGTCTGGGGATTGCCGAACAGCCGTTCGGGCGGGCCTTCCTCTTCGATCTTGCCCTTGTGCAGGAAGACGACATGGTCGGAAACATCCGCCGCCAGCCGCATGTCATGAGTGACGAGGATCATGGTGCGGCCTTCCTCGGCCAGCGCCTTGATGACCTTCACGACTTCCTGTTCCAGTTCGGGGTCCAGCGCCGAGGTGGGCTCGTCGAACAGAAGCGCGCGGGGTTCCATGCACAGGGCGCGCGCGATGGCGGCGCGCTGCTGCTGGCCACCCGATAGCTGTGCGGGCCAGGCATCGGCCTTGTCGCCGATGCCGACCTTGGCCAGGTATTCGCGCGCGGTTTTCTCGACCTCGGCCGGGTTGCGTTTCAGCACCGTGACCGGAGCCTCCATCACGTTCTGAAGGATGGTCATGTGGGACCAGAGATTGAACTGCTGGAACACCATGGACAGGTTGGTACGGATGCGCGTGACCTGGGCCTTGTCGGCGGGATGACGGCCCAGGCCCTGGCCGCGCCAGTGCACAGCCTCGCCCTCGAACAGGATTTCGCCGTCCTGGCTGTCTTCCAGCAGATTGCAGCAGCGCAGGAGGGTGGATTTCCCCGAGCCCGATGACCCGATCAGCGAAACGACGTGGCCCTTGGGGGCCACCATGTCCACGCCCTTCAGCACTTCGAGCTGGCCATAGCTCTTGTGGAGGTTGCGGATTTCGATGACGGGGACATCCCCGCCCTTGGTCATTGCTGATGCGTTCACGGCGTTCCGCCTGTTGTCCCTGTCGGTCGCCTCATACTCTGCAAGTGCCGCCGCTTTGCAACGCAATTTCAGCGGAAAAGGCAGCGACGCTGCGCAAACTGCTCAATGACCTTGCGCATACTGCGCAGGCGAGGGCGGAAGGGGCAGCGCGAGGTAGTCCGCAGCCGGAATCGCGACAAGGCCCTTGAGGCAGAGCGTGTCGCGGTCTGCCGGGGAAAGCGCGGCGATGGCGGCGCTGATGGCGGCGAACAGGGGGGGGGCATCGGCCCCGGCGCGAGAGATCAGCGGAAGGCCGGGTGTGGGGTCGGTCAGGCCCACGACCTTGACCCGCGCCGCGGCGGGTTCCCATCGCTGCAAGAGGCGCCAGGTCACGGCATCCAGCGCGGCGATGTCCGCGCTGCCTTCGGCCACGGCCAGCATCGACAGGCGGTGCCCGCCGGTTTCCAACGTTTCGCCAAAGCGAAGGTCCAGCGTTGCGGCGCGAGCGAGGGGGGCGGCCCAGCCGGATTGCGACAGGCTGTCGTTGTAGGCGAGCCGAGCGCCGGCGAACCGGATGAGGTCGCCGCGCGGATCGTCGGCGCGCGCCACCAGGACCGAGCGGTAGAAGCCGGGGGGGCAGCCTTCGACACCGTAGTCGGGCGTGCCGATAAGGGTGACCTGGTCGTGAAGACGGGCGCGGAAGGGCAGGCCACAGGTCTGCGACACTAGAAGGTCTGGCGAGGTCCAGCCCGGCATGTAGGCAAGGTCTCCGCGCGTCAGCGCGTCGGGCGCTTCGATGCCGCGGTCGCGCAGGCCGTCGCGGACCAGCCCCCACAGACGGTCGTTCGCGCCTGCGGTTTCGGCGCGGTCATACATGCCCAGGGCGGCGATCATGCCTTTTCGGCCCGCTGGCGGGCCAGGGCCGATTCGACATCTGTCAGGCCCAGAAGGTTGGCCACCAGACGCATCAGCCGGTCTTCCTCGGCATCGCGGCCGCCATCGGCCAGCGTCACCGACCAGAGCGCCTCCATCAGGGCGCCGCGGTCTTCGGGTGCGGTGGCGGCCTTCAGCGCGCGGGTGAAGCGCACGGTGTCGGGCGCCTGCGCCTCCAGATCCTCGGCCTCGGCCCGCAGGGCGGCGGCCTGAAAGGGCGAGAGTTTGTGGCGCTCGATCAGGATGCGGTCGATCCGCTCCATCTCGGCTGAGTCATAGGTGCCATCGGTGCGGGCCGCGCGCACGAGAAGGGCCGCAAGCGCCAGGCGCGCATCGGGTTCGGGCAGGCGGTCGGGGGCGGGGGCCAGGAGGCGGCGCAGGATATGGTCGAACATGGGCAGACCATAAGGCGGCTCAACGGTCATGCCAATGCGCCTCGCGCCGTGCTGATGCCAGCGTGAGGTGGCGAGAGCCGGAAGATTCAGCCGGGGGGAATGGTGACCCGTCCTTCCGAGATGCGGAGGGCGGTACCGGCTATGCGCACTTCGGTTAGGCCTGCGGCATTGGCGATAACGGACAGGCCGATGTCGGAGGGGCGGCCCATCTCGACCCCCTGGCGGAGGCGGAACCGGGTTTCGCCAGGATGTATCGTGCCGGCAGCCAGGAGTTGGGCCGCGAGGATGGCGCTGGCCGATCCCGTGGCGGGGTCTTCCGGAATGCCGGCGGTGGGCGAGAACATGCGGGCGCGGTAGTCTTCCGTCTCGCCCGGCGTATAGAGATAGGCGCTGTCCACACCGGCGGCGGCCATCAGCGCAGACCAGTGCGGTTCAATGGGGCGGGCGCGACCAAGGGCCGACAGGCTGGCCACGGGCACATAGAGGAAGCGAGGCCCGCCTTGCCAGATTGCGGGGCGGTGACGGCCAAAGCCGATGTCGCCGGGCGGAAGGTCCAATGCGCGGGCGATCAGGGCGGGCTCGGCGTTGCCGCGCGCCGCATGGGGCAGGACCGGCGCGGTGAATTCGGCGGTGGTCCGGCCGGCCAGGCGGCGAACGCGCACCGGGACCAGGCCGGCCTCTTCCTCCAGCACCAAGGTGGTTTCGAAATCGCTAGGGCCGTGGTCGGTTTCTGCCAGCAGGATGGCACAGCCGATGGTGGGATGGCCGGCGAAGGGAATCTCGGCCGTGGGGAAGAAGATGCGCACGCGCGCCCGGTGCGCCGGGTCGCGGGGCGGCTGCACGAAGATCGTCTCGGACAGGTTGAATTCCCGCGCGAGGGTCTGCATCTGGCCCGTGCTCAGACCGCCAGCCTCCAGCACCACCGCCAGAGGATTGCCGGTGAAGGCGCGGTCGGTGAAGACGTCGAGCGTGTGGAAGGGCAGCATCGGTTTTCCCCCGGTCAGAGCGCCTTGAAGATCGCGGTCAGGCGGTTTGCCTCGTCCTCCAGCCCCCAGGGCGGGTTGATGACGAACATGCCGGACCCGATCATCCCGTGGCCTTCGCGGGCGGGTGGAAAGCGGACCTCATGGCGCAGGCTGCCGGGATGGGCGGCCTCCAGAGCCTTCAGCATCCGGGCATGGGGCGATCCCGTCAGCAGCGGATACCACAGCATGATGACGCCCACGTTCCATTTGCGTGCCACCTGCCCGATGACCTTGGGCACCGTCTCGTAGTCGGCTTTCACCTCCCAGGACGGGTCGATCAGCATGAGCCCGCGGCGGGGCGTGGGCGGGGTCAGGGCAAGCGCCGCTTTCAGCCCGTCCTCGCGCCGGACATGCGCGCCCCAGGGCGCCATGACCTTGACCAGCGCGGCATGTTCCTGGGGGTGCAACTCGCACAAGTGCATCACATCGTCGTCGCGCAACGCCGGGGCCGCGATGAGGGGGGAGCCGGGATAGGCCATCGGCCCGAACCGCCCGCGCTCCTCGGCCAGGCGGCGCCGGTAGGGGTGGCCCACCGGAAAGCGGTCCTCGATCCGCGCAATGCCGGCTGCGGCCTCGCCGGTCTTGAGCGCCTCTGACCCGCCCAGGTCATACATGCCCCGCCCGGCATGGGTTTCGATATAGGACATCGGCTTGTCCTTGGCGGTCATGTAATCCAGCGCCACGGCCAGAAGCGCGTGTTTCTGGACATCGGCCAGGTTTCCGGCGTGGAAGGCGTGCTGATAGGAAAGCATGGCCCCGATTACCCGCTTCACATCCTCGCGCCAAGCCTTTCGCACAAGCCGGCACGGCGATAGACAGGACGGGTCCCGGCAAGAGACCGGGTGTCACGCCAGAGCAGACACGGACCAAAAATGATAACCCGATCCCGCCTTGCCTCTCTTCTGCTGGGCTTCGCCGCCACCCTGGGCCTTGCCGCCGCCGCCAGCGGCCAGACACCGCCGAACATCATCTACATCGTGGCCGATGACCTGGGATATGCCGATACAGGCTACACGGGATCGAAGACGATCGAGACGCCGGCGCTTGATGCGCTGGCGGCGACGGGGGCGAGGCTGACGGATTTCTATGTCCAGCCGATGTGCACGCCGACGCGCGCCGCGCTGATGACCGGGCGCTATCCGCTGCGCTATGGCCTGCAGACGGGGGTGATCCCCGGAGCAGGCCTGTACGGCATCCCCCTCGATGAACAGCTTCTGCCCCAGGTGCTGCAGGAGGCGGGCTACCAGACCGCGATGGTGGGCAAGTGGCATCTGGGCCATGGCTCGGCCGACTATTGGCCGATGCAGCGCGGATTCGACAGCTTCTATGGCGCTCTGGTGGGCGAGATCGACCATTTCACTCATTCCTCGCACGGTGTGCCGGACTGGTACCGGGGCAACGAGCCGGCGACCGACGAGGGCTATGACAACATCCTGTTCGCGGACGAGGCGGTGAAGGTGATCGAGGGGCACGACCCTTCGAAGCCCTTGTTCCTGTACCTTGCCTTCACGGCGCCGCACACGCCCTATCAGGCGCCCGAGGACTGGCTGGCCAGGTACCCCGGCATCGAGGACCCGAATGCGAAGGCCTATGCCGCCATGGTCTCGATCGTTGACGACGGGGTGGCGCGGGTCGTCAAGGCTCTGGAAGATAAGGGGATGCGCGACGACACGCTGATCCTGTTCCATTCCGACAATGGCGGCGTGACCAATTCGCTGTTCGCCGGCGACAGCAAGGTCGAGGGCGGGCTTCCCGCCTCGAACGCCCCGCTGCGCGATGGCAAGGGCACGCTGTACGAGGGTGGCACGAAGGTGGCGGCCATTGCCAACTGGCCGGGCCATGTAAAGGCGGAACCGGTGGACGGGCTGATCCATGTGGTCGACATGCTGCCGACGCTGGCGTCACTGGCCGGGGCCAAGCCCGCGGGAAAGCCGCTGGACGGGCGCAACGTCTGGCCGACCATTGCGGAAGGCGCGGCGTCTCCGCGCAGCGAGATCGTCTACAACGTCGACCCGCTGGCGGGTGCCTTGCGCGATGGCAACTGGAAACTTGTCTGGAAGGCTGCACTGCCGCCCAAGATCGAACTGTTCGACCTGCTGGCCGACCCGTCCGAGACGACCGACCAGTCGGCGCAGAACCCGGATGTGGTCAAGCGGTTGCAGGCGCGCGTGACCGAGCTTGCCACGCAGATGGCGCCGCCGCTTCTGATCCTGGAGGCGATCCGGCTGACGTTCTATGTGCCGCCCGTGACGGGCGATCCCACGATCCTGTTCGGGCAGGGCGATTGATGGCCCGACGCGAGGCCCGCATGAGCGGGCCCCGCGTCGCGGGTCTCAGGCCGCAAGCCGGCGAGACAGGCGCGGCCCGATTGCGGGCCGCACGAGGAAGCCGCGGCGTTCGTAGAAGGCGCGCGCGGCTTCGTTGTTCTCGGCGGTGCCCACGGTGACCCAGGCGCAGCCCTGGCGGCGGGCGTGGGCCACCGCAGCCTCGATCAACAGGCTGCCGGTGCCGAGATTGCGTTCATTGTCGCGGACGTAGAGGTGGTGCAGTTCCATGCCGCGCAGGCCGTTCTGCAACTGTGCCAGTGGCATGAGGGCGGCATAGCCCAACAGGCCTTGCGGGCCGTCGGCCACAAGGACGGCCAGCCAGGGAGCGGACGAGAAGACATCGCGCTTCAGGTCGGCCTCGGTGACTTCGGGCGTGTCGCCGTGATGCAGGGCCAGCGCGCGGACCATGGACAGAAGCGCAGGCAGGTCCTCGGGTCGGGCTGGTCGGATGGTGGGGCGGGTCATTTCAGCTCGCTTTCAGGATTTGGGCCGCGAGGGAGCCGAACGAAAAAGCCGCCTCGCGGCGGCTTTTCGGGTCACATGATCCAAGGCCGCCCGTCAGGTGTAGGCGGTAAAGTACCAGCGGGCGGCCGAAGCCAGGGTGGCGATGCGGATCATGCGCTTTGGGTGCCATGTGGCGGATGGCGGGTCAAGACCTTTCGCCTAGTTCTGCGGGGGGCCGAAGCCGGCTATGGTCATGTCATAGGCCGCGGTCGAGGTGCGGAACACGCCGGCGCGGGAATTGCCGAAGTCGAGGATCAGCACCACGACATAGGTCCAAAGCGCGATGAGCACGACCGACAGGACGATGTGCGAGCGACCGACGAAGCCAAGTTGCAGGCCGACGACGAAAATCCCCGCGAAGACGAGGCCAAGCAGAAGGTAAGTCAACTGCGGGGGCATCTGGTTGTTCACCGCCAGCCGCTGCGCCGTGGTCATGTCGAAGGCGTGGTTGACCGCATTCATCAGCGACACCACGGATGGGTCGGGCCGCGTCCGGATGAGGGTGGTCTGTTCGGCCCAGATGCGGGTCTGCAGATCGCCGACCTTTGCCGCGACCACCGCAATCTCCGGACTGTCGGCATCCAGCAGCAGCGAGTCGCGCCGCAGGACGATGTAATCTTCGAACAAGACCGCGATCCGCTCTGCTTCCGGTCCACCGATGGCCTTGGCCTGGAGCCAGGCTGTGCCGATGGCGTTGGCCTCTTCCTTGCCTTCGTCCCTCCGCTCCTGCATCCGGTTGGTGGCGAAGGACAGTGTCAGCGCCAGCACGAAGGCCGTGAGCGCGAGGATGGCACCCGAGACGAGTTTCGCGCCCTCGGTCGGTTCATTGCCGGCGCTCATCCGGCGGCGTCCGCTGAAATAGCCCGCCACAAACAGCGTGCCGCCGATCACGAAAAGGACGCCTGTGAACGCCCAGACGTTCCACAGGGCAAGGGTCAGAAGGGTGGATTGCATCGCTGTCCCAAAGGTTTTGCGCTTAGGCTAGGTCCTCTGACCCGCCCGCGCAATCCCCGCGCCGGCGTCAGATCAGGCGATCCTTCGGGCGCAGCGCCAGCCAGATCAGAGCCCCGCCGGCCAGCACGAGGAAGGGCAGCATGGCAAGGTTCACGGCCTGCCAGCCGGCCTCGACCGTGCCGCCCGAGCAGTTCATCAGCCCGCCGGACGAGAAGGATGCCAGCGTGACACCGCCAAAGACGATCATGTCGTTCAGGCCCTGTAGCCGGCCCTTTTCCTCGGGTGTCTGTTCGGCGGTCAGCATGGCTGTCGCACCGATGAAACCGAAGTTCCAGCCGATGCCCAGAAGGATCAGCGCAGCAAAGAAGTTCTCCAGTTCCACGCCGGTCATCGCCACGGCGCCGGACAGGGCGAGGATGACAAGCCCGATGGCCATGGTCTTCTCGACCCCGATGCGGGCGATGACCGCTCCGGTGAAGAACGAAGGCGCGAACATCGCGACGACATGGGCCGAGACGATATTGGCCGCATCCGCCTTGTCGAAGCCGCAGCCGACCACAGCCAGCGGCGTGGAGGTCATGACAAGGTTCATCAGCGCATAGGATACCGTGGCGCAGATCATGGCCACCGCGATGCGCGGGGTCTGCAACAGCTCCATGCGGCTGCGTCCCGTGGCCGCGCCTGCCACCGGCGGCCGGGGCCGGGGAATCTTCAGCAGCACGAAAAGCCACATGCCCACAAGGTTCAGCGCGATCACCGCCAGATAGCTGCCAAGGAAGGGGATCACCATGGCATCGGCGGTCAGTTTCACGATCTCTGGTCCCAGCACGGCCGACAGAAGTCCGCCCGCCATGACCCAGGAGATGGCGCGGGGGCGGAACGCGTCCGAGGCGGTGTCGGCAGCGGCAAAGCGGTAGAAGCCCTGCGCGCTCATGTAGCTGCCGGTGAACAGGCCGCCGAGGCAGAACAGCAGGAACGACCCGGTCATCAGGCCAAGGGCACCGAGCGCCGCGCCAAGTGCGCCGCCCAGCGTGCCTGCCACAAAGCCCGCGCGCCGGCCGAACCGCTGCATGAAGGCCGAGATCGGCGTCGCGGTCAGCATCGAGCCGATCACAGCACAGGAAATCGGCAGGGTGGCCCAGCAGGCATTGGGGGCCAGGCTTTGCCCTGCAAGCCCGGCAATGGTGAAGATCGCCGGCATCTGCGCGCCCATGACCGCCTGTGCCGCCACCAGCACGGCCACATTGCGTTTGGCCAGGCGGTCGTCGGCAGGATGATCAAGGCTTGCGGCGGTCATGCTCCAAGCGTTAGGCGAGGGGACGGGCAGGAGCAAGGGGAAGCGGGGGTGACCGTCGGACGCATCATCGAAGGCCCGGATTGCGTGGCCGAGGGAACGGCCTGGCTTTGCGCGCGCGAGCCGGCCTTTGCCCGTGCGCTGACAGAGACCGGCCCCTGGCCGCTGCGCCGGCAGGACGACGGATTTGCCGCACTGATGGATGCGATCATCGGCCAGCAGGTCAGCGTCGCCTCGGCGCGGGCAATCCGGGCGCGGGTCGAGGCGGCAGGATACCTGGACGCCGCCGCCGTGGCCGCGGCCTGCGAGGATGATCTGCGCGCGGTGGGGCTCAGCCGTCCCAAGGTGCGCTATGCGCTTGCCCTTTCGCGGTCTGGTGTGGATTTCGCCGGTCTGCGCATCAGGCCAGATGAGGAGGTCATCGCCGAACTCGTCGCCTTGCCGGGGATCGGCCGCTGGACAGCTGAAATCTATGCAATGTTCGCGCTTGGCCGGGCGGATGTTCTGGCGGCCGGCGACCTGGCCTTGCAAGAAGGCGCTCGGCTGCTGTTTGCCCTGGACGACCGGCCCTCCGAACGCGCACTGCGCGAGATGGCGCTGGCCTGGTCGCCCTGGCGCGCGGTTGCGGCGCGGGGGCTGTGGGCCTATTACCGCGTGGCCAAGGGCCGGGAAGGGGTATCATGACGCGCGCGCTGGACTATGGACGGAAGGGCCCGGCCTCGGGCGTGACGAAAAGCATCGTCGTCTTCCTGCACGGCTATGGCGCCGATGGTGCCGACCTTCTGGGCCTCGCCGATCCCTTGGCACCGCACCTGCCAGATACCGAATTCCTTGCCCCCGATGCGCCCGAGCCCTGCGTGGGCAATCCTTTCGGCCGTCAATGGTTCCCGATCCCGTGGCTGGACGGGTCCAGCGAAGCCGCAGCAGCGGCGGGGCTGGAGTCGTCGTCGTCCGACCTGAACGCTTTTCTTGATGCACGTCTGGAAGAGGCGGGCCTCTCGCCCCGGTCGCTGGCTCTTGTGGGCTTCAGCCAGGGCGCGATGATGAGCCTGCACGTCGCCCCGCGCCGGTCCGTGGCCATCGCGGGCATCGTCGCGATCTCGGGTCGTCTGTTGCGCCCCGAGCTTCTGGCAACCGAGGCGGTGGTCAAGCCGCCGGTGCTGCTTGTCCATGGCGACGCCGATCCGGTGGTGCCGTTCGAGGACATGGGCAAGGCCGGCAACGCGCTGGTCGGCGCGGGGTTCGAAACCTACGGCCATGTCATGAAGGGCACCGGCCACGGCATCGCGCCGGACGGGCTGTCGGTCGCGCGCAGCTTTCTGAAGGATCGCCTGCCGGCCTGATTGTAGGTCCGAGTTCCGGCGTCAGAGCCGCCCGGCCCGCGCCTCGGCCAGAAGATGCACGCGGATGGCAGAGGCAAGTCCCTCGGCCCCCGCGCGCTGCGCGTCGATCTCTGCCGCCAGCGCGTTGACGGTCATCCCGCGCGCGGCTGCCAGCGCCACCAGGGCCTCCCAGAATTCCGGCTCCAGCGAGACCGAGGTGCGATGGCCGGAAAGGGTGAGCGAGTGTTTTTCGGGGCGGGTGGTCATCAAGGCAAATTCCTTCGAAGGAATTTGCAAATTTCTTGGAAGAAATTTGCCTCTCAGGATGTCAGCGCAACAACAGGACCGGATCCGTATTGCAGAAAATCACGAAATGGCCAGCGTTTTCAACCACGCGAAAGCCGCGGCGGTGAACTTCGCGCAGGAAGTTGTCGCGCCCAACCAGCCGCTCGACATCCTTCACTTGCCGCCTGACAATCCCGCCCCGGGCCACGGTTCGTGCCGTAAACAACTGGACGAGCCAGCGGTCAGGCGTGATGGGGGCGGGCAACATGGTCATGGCGACATCTTCGCCGACCAAGGCTAACGAGAGCCTAATCCCCGTCGCGCCGATGCCCGTCCAGATCGCGGGCGGCTTTCTCCGCCCGCGCTTCTTGCAGGACGCGCTCGGCCTTGCTGCGGCCGAACTTCGCCGCATTCTCGTCGCCCTTCACGCGGGCGGCCTTGCGGGCCGCCTGCTTCTTCGCCTGCCGAAGGTTGACGATTTCGGCCATCAGTCCTTGGGGCCTACCATATCTTCAGGCCGCACGATGCGGTCGAAGGTCTCGCCATCGACATAGCCAAGCGCGATGGCCTCCTCGCGCAGCGTTGTGCCGTTCTTGTGCGCCGTCTTGGCCACTTTGGTGGCCGCGTCATAGCCGATGGTCGG
Source organism: Neotabrizicola shimadae (assembly GCF_019623905.1). Lineage (NCBI taxonomy): Bacteria > Pseudomonadati > Pseudomonadota > Alphaproteobacteria > Rhodobacterales > Paracoccaceae > Neotabrizicola > Neotabrizicola shimadae. The sequence continues at coordinate 757,010 of NZ_CP069370.1, forward strand.
CGCCAGCGCCGTCACCAGCATCAGGCTTTCCTTCATCAGCTTCTCGATCCGCACGGTGTTGGCCTGGATTCCAACCACCATGTTGTCGGTGAAGGACGAAGCCGCATCTCCCAGAAGCCGCATGGCCTGCAGCACGTTATAGGCCATCATCGGGTTGTAGACGTTCAGCTCGAAATGGCCCTGGCTGCCGGCAAAGCCCACGGCCGCGTCGTTGCCCATGACATGGGCGCAGACCATGGTCAGCGCCTCGGCCTGGGTCGGGTTCACCTTGCCCGGCATGATCGAGGAGCCAGGTTCGTTCTCCGGCAGGATCAACTCGCCCAGGCCCGAGCGCGGGCCGGAGCCGAGAAGCCGGATGTCGTTGGCAATCTTGAACAATGCCGCCGCCACAGTCTTCAGCGCGCCCGAGAACATGACCATCGCGTCATGGGCCGCCAGCGCCTCGAACTTGTTCGGTGCGGTGATGAAGGGCAGGTCGGTGATGGCCGCGATTTCGGTCGCGACACGGACGTCGAAGCCCTTCTTGGTGTTCAGCCCGGTGCCCACGGCCGTGCCGCCCTGCGCCAGTTCATAGATGTCGGGCAGGCAAGACTTGATGCGGGCGATGCCCTTGTCCACCTGCGTGGCATAGCCCGAGAATTCCTGGCCAAGCGTCAGGGGCGTCGCATCCTGGGTATGGGTGCGGCCGATCTTGATGATGTCCTTGAACTCGGCCGACTTGGCCCACAGCGCCTTTGACAGCTTTTCCAGCCCCGGAATCAGCCCGTCGCGCGTCTGCATCCCGATGGCCACGTGCATGGCGGTCGGATAGGTGTCGTTCGAGGATTGGCCCATGTTCACATGGTCGTTCGGGTGGACCGGCTTCTTCGAGCCCATTACGCCGCCCAGCATCTCGATCGCGCGGTTCGAGATCACCTCGTTCGCGTTCATGTTCGACTGCGTGCCCGAGCCGGTCTGCCAGACCACCAGCGGGAAGTTGTCGTCGAACTTGCCGTCGATCACCTCCTGCGCCGCTGCGACGATGGCTTGGCCCAGCACCGGGTCAAGGTCGCCCTGCGCCATGTTCACCCGGGCACAGGCCTGCTTGATGACGCCAAGCGCGCGGATGATCGGCACGGGTTGGCGTTCCCAGCCGATGGGGAAGTTGATGATGGAACGCTGCGTCTGCGCGCCCCAGTACTTTTCGGCGGGCACTTCCAGCGGGCCGAAACTGTCGGTCTCGGTGCGGGTTGCGGTGGATTTGGTCGCGGTCACGGGTGGGCCTCCTGATGCGTCCTTGATGCGGCGCGCCCGTCCTAGGACGCAGCAGCAGTGAAATCAATTGGCATACCGTCGCATACCGTCGGCGCGGCGCGAATAAATGTAGACACGGGCCGGCGGCAGGTTCAGCCAGATTCGCGGGCCAGTGGCCACGACCAGCCCCAACCGCTCGCACAGGTCGGTCGGCATCGGCGCACGGGGACCATAGGTGAACTGCACCACGAATCCACCCGGCTTCAGCGCGTCGAAGGCGGCGGCATAGATTTCTTCCCGGAGGCGTTCGGGCATCGACAGAAGCGGCAGGCCCGAAACCACGGCATCGAAGTCATGCCCGCCCAGGCGTCCGATCTCCTGCGCCGGGGCGTTGTGGACGGTCACGCCAGGCAGGGTTGCCGCCAGGTGGGCAGCAAACTCCACGTTCATCTCGAACAGCGTGACATCCTGCGCCGGAATGCGCGCCAGAATCCCTGCGGTCAGCGCGCCCGTGCCGGGGCCGAACTCGGCCACCTTCATGCCGCGCACCAATGGGGCCGCCATCGCCCGCGCCAAGGCCGGCGACGAGGGCGCAACGGCCGAAATCGCCTGGGGCCCGCGCAGCAACTGGCGGAAGAAGAGGGGCAGACCCGTGGACATCGGCGCTACTTGCGGAACTTGTCCAGACGCACGACCTCGGCCTCGCGCGGCGGATCGGGATCGTCGTCCCCGTCGTCTTCATCCTCGTCTTCGCCATCGTCCTCGTGAGATTCGAAGCGCAGGCCAAATTCGACAGAGGGGTCAACAAAGGTGCGGACAGCATCGAAGGGAATGACCAGCGGCTCGGGCTGGTTGCCGAAGTTCAGCGTGATCGAGAAACCGTCATCGTCGACGTTCAGGTTTTCGTACCAATGCTGGATCACAACGGTCATTTCCGACGGATAGCGCGCCTTCAGCCAATCCGCGATTGCCACGCCGGGATGAGTGGTGTCGAAGGTGATGAAGAAATGATGCGCGCCGGGCAAACCGTTGTCGGCGACATCGCGCAGAACGGTCTGGATCAGGCCCCGCATCGCGCGGTGCATCAGGGTTCCGTAGTCGATCGACCGAGCCATGCGCGCCTTTCCCTGCCTTCTCCGGCAGCATAGGGGATTCGCTTCCGAAAGAAAGGGGCGGGGTGCGCCAAAATCCGCGGCCTCACATCAGCGCTTGCCCAAGACCCGCCGCAGCCGAAAGACCCAGCACCGGGATCATCCCCCAGTGGCGCCGCAAAAGCGCCCAGGCTGCAAAGAGGCCGATGGCCAGCGCCAGGGGATTGAGCGTTGCGACGTCGGGACGGATCACGCGGAGCGGCCCGAGGGTAAGCGTCTCGACCCCGGAAAACAGCACATGCACCGCGAACCACAGCGACAGATTGGCGATGACCCCCACCACCGCGGCGGTGATCGCGGAAAGTGCGCCAGACAGGCGGGGCAGGGCGGTCAGGCGCGCGATCCAGGGGGCACCCGCGAAGATCCACAGGAAGCACGGCGCAAAGGTCATCCACAGCGCGACCGCCGCCCCGGCCAGGGCCAGCGGCAGCCCGCCCGCGTGCCATCCCGCCATGAAACCCACGAACTGCGTCACCAGGATAAGCGGGCCGGGCGTCGTTTCCGCGAGGCCCAGCCCGGCCATCATCTCTGGCAGGGTCAGCCACTGCCGCGCTTCGACCACCTCCTGCGCCATCCAGGCCAGCACCGCATATGCCCCGCCAAAGGTCAGCAGCGCAAGTTTCGAGAAGAAAAGCCCGATCTCGGCCAGAAGCCCGCGCTCGACCAGCATCAGCAGGCCAAGCGGCACCAGCCAGACCGCGCCCCAGATCGCGATGGTGGTCAGGGTATGGGCGTGGCGCGGCGCGGGCGGCAGAGGTCCGCTCGCCTGGCGGTCGGTCGCCAGCCAGCCCCAAAGTCCGGCGGCAAGGATGATCACCGGAAAGGGCAGGTTCAGCAGGAACAGGCCGAGGAAAGCCAGCACGGCGATGATCCACTGCGCCCGGCCCTTCAGCGCCCGTTTCGAGACGCGCAGCAGTGCCTCGACGACGATGGCCACGACTGCGGCCTGCACTCCGGCAAAGGCGGCGCTCACAAGGGGCAGGTCCCCGAAGGCCGCATAGATCGCCGAAAGGGCCAAAACGACCAAAGCGCCCGGCAGCACGAACAGCCCGCCCGCAATCAGGCCGCCCAAGGTGCCGTGCTGACGCCAGCCCATCCATGTCGCCAACTGCATCGCCTCCGGCCCCGGCAGCAACATGCAGAACGACAGGGCCGAGAGATATTCCTTCTCGTCCACCCACTTCCGCTCGTCCACCAGTTCGCGGTGCATCATTGCGATCTGAGCGGCCGGCCCGCCAAAGGACAGGCAGCCGATGCGGAGGAACATGCGCGTGATCTCGGGCAGGCTCTGGGTCATTGCGTCCGCAGGTCAGAACGGGGGAGCCAAAGGGCAGCAGGTCGGCACCGTCTGGTCAAGCGGCAGCAGCGCGGCCACCAAAGTAGCGGGCATCTGCGACATGCCGATGACTCCAGCGCCGCCATTCGCCGCGAAGACCAACCAAAGACCAGCCCGCGTCAGATCTCCCCGGCCGCCAGCGCCGCCCGGATCTGGTCCACGCCCTGGGCAATGTCGCGCTCGATGGCGCTGGCCACGCTCGCGGCATCCCCGGCGCGCAGGGCGGCCAGAGCCTCCAGATGCCGGTCGGGCAGTTCGGCCGAGCCCACACGCGCGCAAACCGCGCGCAGCGAGGGGCCGAACCGCAGCCACAGCCCTCGCGCGATGTCCAGCAGGATCGGCGCGCCCGAAGCCTCGTAAAGCGCGAAGTGGAAGGCGTGGTTGCTTTCCAGATAGGCCGGAATGTCACCTTTGCGGATCGCTTCCGTTACCTCGTTGTCCAGCGCTTCCAGGCGGGCGACGAATTCGGGTGTGGCCTGGGCGCAGGCCAGCTCGGCCATGCGCGGCTCGACCGAAAGGCGCACAAGGGCCACTTCGTCCAGCGTGCCGGCGGTCAGCTTGGGCACCGCGACGCGGCGGTTGCCCTGGGGTAGCAGCGCGCCTTCCGCCGTCAACCGCCGGATCGCCTCGCGCACCGGCGTCATGCCGGCACCGAGGTCCTGGATCAGGCCCTGGATGGTGACAGGCTGGCCCGGTTCGAGAACCCCGAACAGGATCATGTCGCGCAGCTGCGCATAGGTGACCTCATGGGTCGGTATCTTGCGCGTCAGGTCGTCCATCGCTCGGCCCTGCGTCTGATCCCTCGGACTGGCGCTTACATCGTTCCTTGCGGCCCGGTGTCAAGCCGATTTGATCATATGATGCTAACTCCGCGGCTCATAGCGGAAGTAGGTAACATCGGCGGCCCAGCCCTGGCCGGTCAGGTCATGCGCCACCAGGCCGACAAAGGCCCCGGTGAAGCTCGCATGTTCTCCCCGCCCGCCCTCGTCCGAGATGATCGAGGCGTCGAGGACCGGACCCACCGGCGCCCAGCCCCCGGCGCCGTAAAGATGGAAGCGCTGCGCGGCGCCGTTCACCTCGACGGCCAGCCGCACTTCGCCCTCGGCAAGCGGGATCGGGGCTCCGTGATAGGTCAGCTTTTCGCCGGGCCAGTCGCCCAGGCAGGAAACAAGGGTCAGGCAGCGCTGGCCCTTCTCGCGGGTGATCAGGGCGGCGTGGAACTTGTGGCGGTTGTAATAGGTGGTCAGGCCGATCGCATGTTGCCAGCCGGGCGGGTCGGCCAGAAAGCTGGCCTCGGCGCGGTAGGCGTGGTGTTCCTGGCGGCGGGCAACCAGGCTTTGCTCGAACCAGGAACCAAGGCTCTCGCGGCCGATCATCCGCAGGGCACTGCCGGTGAGCCGGAAGATGCGGTCAGGCTCCGGTGTGCGCAGCCACTGGAACTCGGGCGGCAGCGCGGGACCGTCGAAGCGGGTCTCGCTTGGCACCTGGGGCTGCGGTTCGGCATTGGCGGGTAGGGTGTCAGACGGGACCATGGCGTTGCCGGTCAGGTAGAGCCAGTCGTCGTCGCGCCATTCGCAGCGGGCGAGGCCGGTCTCGCGGCCAAGCGGGCAGGCGCGGGTGCCGGGCAGGGGGCGACCGCACAGGAAGGTATGCCAGGGCGTGCCGTCCGGCGCCTCGACATACTGGCCGTGACCCACGCGCTGCAGGGGCGAGGCAGGGTCGAAGCGGGCGGTCATCAGGTGCTGGTTCGGATGGGTCTCGTAGGGGCCGGTGATGCTGCGGGATCGGGCCATGGTCACGGCATGGTCATAGCCGGTGCCGCCCTCGGCCACGGTCAGGTAGTACCAGCCGCCCCGCTTGAAGAGATGGGGGGCTTCGGTCAGGCCGAGGGGCGAGCCTGTGTAGATGGTGTGGACCGGGCCGGTCAGTCCAGTCTTTGGTGACCATTCCTGCAGCTCGATCCCGTCGAAACGGTCGTGAGCCGGGTTCAGGCCGGTGCCGGGGCCGCGGTGGTTCCACCGCATGTTGAGGAACCATTTCTTGCCCCCCTCGTCGTGGAAGAGCGAGGGGTCGAAGCCGGAGGAGTTGATGTACCAGGGGTCGGTCCATTCTCCGTCGATGGTCTCGCAGGTGGTGATGTAGTTGTGGGCGTCCTTGAAGGCGCCGTCGAAGCGTTTGACGTCGGTGTAGACCAGCCAGAACCGGCCGTCGGCGTGGGACAGGCAGGGGGCCCAGACGCCACAGCTGTCGGGGTTGCCCCGCATGTCCAGAAGGGCCTTGCGGTTCAGGGGGCGCGAGACCAGGCGCCAGTTCACGAGGTCGGTGGAGTGGTGGATCTGGACGCCGGGGTACCATTCGAAGGTGGAGGTGGCGATGTAGTAATCGGCCCCCACCCGGCAGATCGAGGGGTCGGGGTTGAAGCCCTTGAGCACGGGGTTGCGGATCATCTGGGCCTCCTGTCCGGGGGCGTTCGAGCTCGGACGCCTGGTCGGGTTATTTGAAAACAACGGGTTATGAAGCCGCTTCAACTTGGACTTAACACTTGCGGCTGGTGTCGGAGCGGGGGGGGTCACACCCCGTGCCACCGGTTTCTTGAACCGGTGGCGAAACCGGTGGCACCCCCCGTGGGATATTTTGGAACGGAAGAAGGGGCTTGGCGCGCACGCCCTGTCCCTTTGGGCGAAGCCCCGACGAAGGCCGGGGCTTCGGGTCTGTCAGGCCAGCAGCGCAGCCGCCGCGGCGGGCGGCAGCGGGGCGGGCTGGGTGCAGGTCGTGGTCAGGGTCACGAACTGGCCGGTTTCACCCGAGGTGAGACAGGCCTGCATCACCTCGACCGCGTGCAGCGCCCGGTCGAGCGAGCAGCGCGCGTCGCGGCCCTCGCGCAGGCTGGCCACCATGTCGGCGAGACCTGCGGTGCGGTAGTTGGCGAGCGGGCCGCGCGGGCTGTCCTGGTTTGCCTTGCCGAAGGGATGATCCCAGGGCGCGACTTCGCTGAGCGCGCCGTCGCGGCCCGCGATTTCCAGCTTGCCGCCGAAGAAGTTGGGGTCGGGGACGTAGAGCGTGCCTTCGGTGCCGTAGAGCTCGAAGTGGTTGCGCTTGTGGTGCCAGACATCCCAGGAGGTCGAGAGCGTGACCGTGGCGCCGTTGTGGAATTCGAGAAGCGCGTGGATGTTGGTCGGGGTCTTGACCGGGACCTTTTCGCCGTTGCGCGGGCCGTTGGAGATGGTGCGTTCGGACTGCGCCGAGGAGGTGAGCGCGCCCACGCGACGGACCGGGCCGATCAGGTGGATCAGGTTGGTGACATAGTAGGGCCCGAGGTCCAGCATCGGACCGGCGCCCGGCAGGAAGAAGAAGTCGGGGTTCGGGTGCCAGTGTTCCATGCCGTGATTGAGCACGGCGGCGCCGCCGGCGGTGATGGTGCCGATCTTGCCTTCGTCGATCAGGGCGCGGGCCTGCTGGTGCGCGCCGCCGAGGAAGGTGTCCGGCGCCGAACCCACGGCGAGGCCCTTGGATTTCGCCAGTTCACGCAGCTCGACGCCCTGGTCGAGAGTAAGGACGAAGGGCTTTTCCGAATAGGCGTGCTTGCCGGCCTGAAGGACGCGCTTCGTGATCGGGAAGTGCGCTTCCGGGATGGTCAGGTTGATGACGACATCAACCTCCGGGTTGGCGAGAAGGTCATCGACCGACTGTGCCTTCGTGTTGAATTCGGCGGCGCGGGCAATCGCCGCGTCCATGTTGATGTCCGCGACCGCGCGCACCTCCAGCCCTTTGAACAAGGGCGCGAGGCGCAGGTACGAGGTCGAGATATTGCCGCATCCGATGATGCCGAGACCGAGCTTTTCCATCTGCTTACCACTTCTTGGCCGAGGCGATCGAGCGCGCGGCGAAGCGCGCGTGATCGGCCGGGTTGTCATGTTCCATCACGAAATGCTTGCAGCCCGCTGCCCTGAGCGCCGCGTAAAGCTGCGGCCAGTTGACCGTGCCGTGGCCGACATCGGCCCAGCCATCCTCGGCCTTGTTCTCGCCCGCAGGCGCGATGTCCTTCACATGAGCGGCGGTGATGCGGCCCTTGTGCTTTTCGATCCAGGGCAGCGGGTCGGCGCCGCCGCGGATGACCCAGGCCACGTCCATTTCCCATTGCAGGTTGGGGCCGCCCTCGAAGATCGCGGCCTGGGGGATGGACCCGTCGGGCAGCGCCTTGAATTCAAAATCGTGGTTGTGCCAGCCGAAGCCGAGGCCGGCGTCGCGGTAGGGCTTGCCGGCTTTTTCCAGCCGGGCGCCAAAGGCTCGCCAGCCTGCGGCATCGGTGGGACGATCATCGGGCATGATGTAGGGGCAGTAGATGTCTTCGATGCCCACGGCGCGGGCGATGGCCAGCACCTTTTCGGGTTCGTCTTCCAGCATCTGCAGGCTGAAATGCCCGGTCTTCATGGAAAGGCCGGTCTCTTTCAGCGCGGCGGTCAACTGGGCCACGGCGGCATCGTCGGCATAAAGCGCGCCATAGCCTTCGGTGCCGGTGTAGCCGGCGGCGGCGACCATCTTCAGCGTCTCGGACAGAGGCGGGAAGTTGCGCGAGGAATAGAGCTGGTAGCTGAACATGCGGACTCCTGTCAGGCTGCGGTCGCCGAGGCGAGGTCGCGGAGGGTGAAGGTCGGCTCCACCGAGGGATCGGCGGGGGTGAAGGTGATGGTCGCGTCATGGCCGGGGAAGAGCGCCATGGCGTTCCCCGAGAACCGGCCCGGCTGGTCGGATTCGACGGCGACGAAAAGGGCGAGGGCTTTCGCGCTGATCGTGATTTCCCAGGCATCGCCCTTGCGGGTGGCACTGTGGGTCAGGCCCGCGTCTTGCAGGGCAAAGGCCTTCCAGGGTTTGGGCGCGAAGATGTCGCCCGAGATGCGGGTGCCGTCCTGGTGGGTCCAGGTGAAGGCGAGGATTTCACCTTCGGCCAGCGCGTCCTTTGGCAGGGTGAGGGCGAGCGTCGCGGCATCGGGGGCGACGGTGACGGTGGCGCGGGTGAGGGGCCGGGTTGTGCCGTCCATCTTCACCGCTGCGGCGCCGACGGTCAGGGTGACGGTGTCGCGCGTGTCGTTGATGGTGCGCAGTTCGATGGCGCCCTCGACCGGAACGGCCGAGACATGCAGCGGCTGGAAGAAGTGTTTCGCCATGTGGTGCATGAGCTTCCAGCCGCCGCCGTGATCGAGCGAGGACCAGGAGCAGACCGGCCAGGTATCGTTCAGCTGCCAGTAGAGCGTGCCCTGGCAATGCGGCTTCAGCGAGCGCCACTGGGTGACGGCGGTCTTGATGGCGAGGCCCTGCTGGATCTGGCTGAGATAGACGAAGTTTTCAAAGCTGTTCGGAAAGCGGAAGTAGCGGAACATGGTTTCCGCGATCCGCGCGTTGCCGCCGGCGTTCTTCTGGTGGCTTTCCATCACCGGGGCGGCGATGTTGAAATCTGACCTGTCGGCGAAGCGGCGGATGACCTCCATCGAGGGGTAGGACTGGAAGCCGAATTCCGAACAGAAGCGGGGCTTCACGTCGCGGTAGTGGTCGAAGTCCTTTCCCTCGTGCCAGACCGACCAGAAGTGCATGTCGCCCGAGCTGTCGTCGTGCCAGGCGTCGCCGAAGGCGAGCGGGCCGGGGCTGGGGGACGAAGGCCACCAGTTGGCGCCGGGCAGCACCTCGGCCAGGGCGGATTCCACGGTGCGGTTAAGGCGGTCGTAGGCCACGAGATAGCGGTCGCGGTCCTTGCGGGATTCGGGGAACCAGGTGAGTGCGCCGATGAGTTCATTGTCGCCACACCAGACGGCCAGGCAAGCGTGGTGGTTGATGCGGCGGGTGACGTCGCGCACCTCTTCGGCCACTTCGGCGAGGAAGTCGGGGGTGCAGGAGTAGAGGTTGCAGGCGAACATGAAGTCCTGCCAGACCATGAGGCCCAGCTCGTCGCAGAGGTCGTAGAACCAGGTGGGTTCATACCGCCCGCCGCCCCAGACGCGGATCATGTTCATGTTCGCATCGACCGCGGATTGCAGGAGGTCGCGCGTGGCTTCGGGCGTGATGCGGCCGGCGAGCGCGTCGGCGGGAATCCAGTTGGCGCCGCGGGCGAAGGTGGGGTGGCCGTTGACCACCATGCCGAACGAACGGCCGGCGGCGTCGGGTTCGGACCGCAGCACCATTTCGCGCAGGCCGATGCGGCGGGTGGCGGTGGCGGGGCCGGCGGTGACGGTGAGGGTGTGGAGAGTCTGGGGGCCGAGGCCGGCGGGCCACCAGAGATCGGGGGTGTCGATGGTCAGCGTCAGGCGGGCCACGCCGTTGCGGATGGGCGCGGTGGCGGTGGTGCCGCAGAGGCTGGCGGTGGCTTCCGTGCCGTCGGCATGAACGGCGAGGGTGACATGGGCGCGGCCGGGTTCGTGGACCTGGGTGACCACGATGTCATGGATGCGGGGGGCGGGTTTTTCCAGGGCGATGCGGCCGTAGAGGCCGAAGGGGGCCAGCGCGATGTTCCAGTCCCAGCCGAAGTCGCAAGCGGGTTTGCGCAGCATGTTGCCATCGGGGATCGGGCAGTTCTGTGCGGCATAGGGCACGAAGAACGGCTGGGCGGCCTGGCGGGCGGCGCCTTCGCGGACGGAGGAGCGGAAGGTGATGGCGATCTCGTTCGCGCCCTCGCGCAAGGCGGGGGTCACATCGGTGCGCCAGCGGCGGAAGGCGTTGGCGGCTTGCAGGACGGGCTGGCCGTTGAGGGTGATCTCGGCCACGCAGTCCAGCTCCTCGATCACCAGTTCGCCCGGGCCGCCGGGCCAGTCGAAGCGGCGGGTGGCGGTCCAGTCGCGTTCTGCGATCCAGCGACAGTCGTATTCGTTGCGGCCCCAGTAGGGGTCGGGGATGGCGCCGGCCTTGTGCAGGGCGGTGATGGCGTCGCCGGGAAGATCGAAGGGGACGGTGTGGGCGGCGGTCTCGTCGGTGAGCGTCCAGCGTCCGGTCAGGTCCAGGGCCATGGTTTCCTCGGGGCAGGGGAGGCCCTGCCGTTGTCTGTCGTCAGGTATCCTCGGGGGGGAGAGGCGCCCCCGGCGCCGAGGGGGGCGGACGGCCCCCCTCACCCGGTCTCCGCGGTCGCGGCGGCCGGAAGGGTCAGATGCGCATTTCGGTCTTGGCGTCGAAGATCGAGGCGTGGCGGATGTCCACCTTCAGGTGGACCTGGGTGCCATGGGCGGGGCGCTTCTCGACCGGCACGCGGACCGAGATGTTCGAGCTGCCGGATTTGAGCCAGACCAGGCTGTCGGCGCCCATCGGCTCGTCGATCTCGACCACGGCTGGGATGCTGCGGCCGGGTTCGGCGGTGTCGGTGATGACCAGGTGCTCGGGGCGCAGGCCCAGGATTGCCTCGGGGCGGTCCAGCACGGCGCCGCCGTCATAGCCATCCAGCGCGATGCGGGTGCCGGCGAAGTCGAACGCCTTGCCGCCGTCCACCGTCTTGCCCGGCAGGAAGTTCATCGAAGGCGAGCCGATGAAGCCGGCAACGAACAGGTTGGAAGGGCGGTTGTAGATGGTTTGCGGCGCATCCAGCTGCTGGATCACGCCGCCCTTCATCACCGCGATGCGGTCGGCGAGCGTCAGCGCCTCGATCTGGTCGTGAGTCACATAGACCATGGTGTTGTTCAGGCGGTTGTGCAGCCGCTTAATTTCCACCCGCAGCTCCGACCGCAGCTTGGCATCGAGGTTCGAGAGCGGTTCGTCAAACAGGAACACGTCCACATCGCGCACCAGGGCGCGACCGATGGCGACGCGCTGGCGCTGGCCGCCCGAGAGGGCCGCCGGCTTGCGGTCTAGAAGCGGGCCGATCTGCAGGATTTCGGCCGCGCGGGCCACGCGCTTTTCGATCTCTGCCGCGGGAACCCTGGCGTTCTTCAAGCCGAAAGACAGGTTTCCGCGCACCGACATCTGCGGGTACAGCGCATAGGACTGGAACACCATGCCGATGCCGCGGTCCGACGGCTCGGACCAGGTCACGTTCTTGCCCTTGATCCAGATCTGGCCGTCGGTGATGTCCAGAAGCCCGGCAAGGCAGTTCAGAAGCGTGGACTTGCCGCAGCCCGACGGGCCGAGAAGCACGATGAACTCGCCCTCCTGCACATCGAGGTTCAGGTCCTTCAGCACCGAAGTGGCGCCGAAATTCAGCTTCAGGTTCTTGACGGAAATGCTTTGAGCCATGGGTCGATCAGCCTTTCACGGCACCGGCGGCGATGCCGCGGACGAAGAGCTTGCCAGAGATGAAGTACACCAACAGGGGCACCAGGCCGGTGAGCAGCGTGGCCGCCATGTTGACGTTGTATTCCTTCACCCCCTGCACGGAGTTGACGATGTTGTTCAGTTGGACGGTCATCGGATAGACCTCGGGCTTGGTGTAGACGACACCGAAGAGGAAGTCGTTCCAGATGCCCGTCACCTGCAGGATGATGGCCACCACGAAGATCGGCAGCGACATCGGCAGCATGATGCGGAAGTAGATGCCCCAGAACCCGGCGCCATCGACCCGCGCCGCCTTGAACAGCTCTTCCGGTATGGAAGAGAAGTAGTTGCGGAAGAGAAGCGTCAGGATCGGCATCCCGAAGATGGTGTGCACGATGATCAGGCCCCAGAGCGAGCCGTACAGTCCGATTTCGCGCAGCAGGATCACGATGGGGTACAGCATCACCTGATAGGGGATGAAGGACCCGAAGATCAGGATGGTGAAGAACACGTCCGATCCGCGGAAGCGCCAGTTCACCAGCGCATAGCCGTTCACGCTGGCCACCGCGATCGACAGGATCACCGAGGGCACCAGGATGCGCACCGAATTCCAGAAGCCGCGGCTGAGCCCGTCGCAGTTCAGCCCGGTGCAGGCCTCGGCCCAGGCCTTGACCCAGGGCTGGAAGGTCACTTCGACCGGGGGCGAGAAGATGTTGCCCATGCGGATTTCGGGCATCCCCTTCAGCGAGGTCATAACCATGACCCACAGCGGAAGGATGTAGTACAGGCACACGACGATCAGCGTGCCGTAAAGCATGATGTTGCCGGGCGAGAGCGTGCGCCGGGGACGCGCGCCGCGGGGGCCCGTCATGGGGCCAGTCATGGCCTGTGTCGTCTGGCGGAAATCGGTCGAGACGTCAGCCATGCTTCTTGCCCCCGAATTCGAGATAGGCCCAAGGAATGAGGACGATGAGCACGGACAGGAGCATCATCGTCGAGGCAGCGAAGCCCTGGCCCAGGTTCTGCGCCTGGAACATGTAGGCATAGACATACATCGCGGGCACCTGGCTGGCCGTGCCGGGGCCACCCGAGGTTTGGGCCACGACCAGATCGTAAAGCTTGATGATGCCGGAGGCGACGATGACCAGCGTGGTGATGAAGACCGGACGCATCATCGGGATGACGACGAACAGATAGGTCTTCCACCGGGGGATGCCGTCCACGCGCGCGGCCTTCCAGATGTCTTCGTCGATGCCGCGCAGGCCGGCGAGCATAAGGCACATCACGAATCCTGTGCCCTGCCAGAGCCCGGCGATGAGAAGGCCGTACAGCACGACATCGGGGTTGTTCAGCGGATCGAAGGCAAAGCTTTCCCATCCCATTGAGCGGACGATGTGCTGGATGCCCAGCTCGGGGTTCAGGATCCATTGCCAGACCAGGCCCGTCACGATGAAGGACAGGGCGAAGGGGTAAAGCATGATGGTGCGGAACGTGTCCTCGAACCGGATCTTCTGATCCATCAGCACGGCCAGCAGGAAGCCCACGGCGATGGTGAAGACCAGCGCGAGCACGCCGTAGATCATCAGGTTCTGGATCGAGGTCAGCCAGCGGCTGGAAGACCAGAGGCGTTCGTACTGGTCGAAGCCCACGAAGCTGAGCTTGGGCAGAAGCTTCGAACTGGTGAAGGAATAAAGCACGGTCCACAGCGTGCCGCCCACGAACACCACAAGCGTGGTGGCCACCATGGGAATGGCGGCGATCTTGGCGTTCAGGTTGCGGAACGGAAGTGCCTTTCGGTCGGCCACGGAGCATCCTCCCAAGTCGTCCAGAGTGACGCGAGCCGCCCGGTGAGGGGCGGCTCGACTGGAGTGGTGAGGTCTCAGAGACCGGACTTCAGGATCTCGACATAGCGGGCCTGAGCTTCTTCGGGGGTCATTTCCTGACCCTTCCAGAATTCGGCCTGCAGGTCGCCCAGCTGGGTCTGGACGTCGGGCGACCAGATCATGTCACCGGCCGGAACGATGTTGCCGCCGGCGAGGATTTCGAGGCCCTTCTTCATGCAGTCGTTGGCGGCGGCGAGGTCGACGTCGCCGCGGATCGGCAGCGAGCCCTTCTTGAGGTTGAAGGCGACCTGGACTTCCGGCGAGACGAGCAGGGCGGCAAGGCGCTTCTGCGCGGCCTCGATTTCCGGATCGCTGTTCTTCGGGAAGTAGAAGGCGTCGCCGCCGGTCGAGATGTACTCGTTCAGGCCAAGACCCGGAAGGCAGGTATAGTCCTTGCCGGCCACTTCGCCCGCGACCTGGAATTCGCCCTGCGCCCAGTCACCCATGATCTGGCCGGCGGCCTGGTCGGTGATGACGAGGTTGGTGGCCTGGTTCCAGTCCTGAACGGTGGACTTGGCGGCGAGCTTGCGCGCATCGGCTGCGGCCTGGAAGACGGCGAGCATTTCCGGGCCCGCGGCGGCATCCATGTTCTTGTCGACGTTCACCTGCTTCCACAGGTCAAGACCGCCGACGCCGATGGTGATGGCGCCGAAGGCGAGGTTCGACTGCCAGTTCTGGTTGCCGAGCGCGAGCGGGATCTTGCCGGCGGCTTCGACCTGCGGCGCCGAGGCCACGAATTCGGTCCAGGTGGTCGGGACCGGAAGGCCCAGGTCTTCATAGACCTTGTTGGACAGCCACAGCCATTCGGGCGAGTGGATGTTCACCGGGGCGCAGTAGATCTTGCCGTCGACGGTGCAGGCATCCAAGAGCGACGGCGGATAGACGATCTCTTTCCAGTTGTTCGCCTCGGCCACGTCGGTCAGGTCCAGCATCAGGCCGGCTTCCACCAATTCCAGGGCCTGCTGGCCGTGGTTGAACTGGGTGGCACCCATCGGGTCGCCGCCGGTGATGCGGCTGATCATCACCGGGCGGGCGGTGTCGCCGCCGCCGGCGATGGCGCCGTCAACCCAGACATCGCCCGAGGCGTTGAAGGCCTTGGCAAGCTCTGCCACGGCGGCCGCTTCGCCGCCCGAGGTCCACCAGTGGGTGACCTCAAGCTCGGTCGCGTGGGCAGCCAAAGGCAGGGCCGCCGTCGCGCAAAGCGCGGCCGCCAGTTTCGTGAGTTTCATGCAGTCCTCCCGGTTTCTAAATCGTTATAGGCGATTTCTATAACGTTGTAGTTTTGTGAAGCAAGCAATCTTTTCGCTTGATGCCGGGCTTTTGGGCGGTTTTGAATATGCGCGATTCCTTGGCTTTGAAAGTGCCTTTTGCCCATGCCGTCCGCCGTAGCATCCTGCCAGGCCGTGACTTGCCAAAGCCTTGAGTCCAAAGGGATCGGGGGGGCGCCGGCCACTGTGCATGGTTGGCGCGGGGCGGTGATTCGAAGCGGCGCGCCCGGCCCAGCGGGGGATGCGATGCCGGCGCTCTGCGGGAGGCGGAGGCCATGACAGGGGCGGCGCCGATTCTCCTGGCAGAGGACCACCACGAACGCCCGACGCTCAAGACCATCGCGGCCGAAACCGGGCTTGCCGTGGCCACCGTCAGCCGCGCGCTGAAGGATGCGCCCGACATCGGCGAAGAGACGAAGCGGCGGGTGCGTGAGACGGCAGAGCGCCTGGGCTATCGCCCGAATCGGGCGGGGGTGCGCCTCAGGACCGGCAAGACCAATGTGATCGCGCTGGTCCTGTCGACCGAGGCCGACATGATGAACCACACCTCGCGGTTGATCTATTCCATCGCCAACAGGCTTCGGGGCACGGCCTATCACCTGGTGGTCATGCCGTTCTTTCCCGATCAGGATCCGATGGAGCCGATCCGCTACATCGTGGAAACCGAAAGCGCGGACGGGGTCATCCTGAACCAGACGCGGGCCGACGATCCGCGGGTGCGCTACATGGCCGAACGTCACTTCCCCTTTGCCACGCATGGGCGGACGGAGATGGGGATCGACCATCCCTATTTCGATTTCGACAACGAAGCCTATGGCCGGGTGGCGGTGCGGGCGCTGGCGGCGCGGGGGCGCAGGCGGATTCTGATGGTGGCGCCGCCGCTGTCGCACAACTATGCGCAACACATGGTTACGGGGTTCCGCGACGAGGCGGCCCGGCTTGGCCTTTCGGCCGAGGTGGTGGAGGATGTGACTTCGGATTCCGGTGCCTCGCTGACGGAAGGCGCGCTCATGCGGCGGCTTGGCCGGGCGCCCGTGCCGGATGGGATGGTGCTGGGCTCGACCACGGCCGCGATGGGGGCCGTCAGCGCGATCGAGTTGTCGGGGCTGGAGCTTGGGCGCGACGTGGATGTGGTCGCCAAGGAGGCGATCCAGTTCCTGCGCCGGTTCCGGCGCGAAATGATCGTCGTGCCCGAGGATGTGGGGCGAGCGGGGGATTTCCTGGCCCGCGCCGTGGTAGCCGCCATCGAACGGCGGGCGCCAGACCAGAGTCAGGAGCTTGAGGTACCGGCCGAGGTGGCGGCACCGGAGAAGGACAGGGGCGCGGCCCCGCGGGAGGATGTTTGATGCGGACCTTGAAGGGCCCCGGGCTGTTTCTGGCGCAGTTTGCGGGGGATGCGGCGCCGTTCGATTCGTGGAAGTCGATCACGGCCTGGGCGGCGGATTGCGGTTATGTGGGCGTTCAGATCCCGTCCTGGGACGGGCGGTTGTTCGATCTGGACAAGGCGGCGTCGTCCAAGGACTATTGCGACGAGCTGAAGGGGGTGGCTGCGGAAAGCGGCATCGCCATCACGGAACTGTCCACCCACCTGCAAGGCCAGCTTGTGGCGGTTCATCCCGCCTATGATACGGCCTTCGACGGCTTTGCCGCGCCGGAAGTGCGCGGCAACCCCAAGGCACGCCAGGCCTGGGCGGTGGATCAGGTGAAGAAGGCGCTGACGGCGAGCCGCAACCTGGGGCTTTCGGCCCATGCCACCTTCTCGGGCGCGCTGGCCTGGCCCTATCTCTATCCCTGGCCGCAACGGCCCGCAGGGCTGGTGGAGACCGCCTTCGACGAATTGGCGGCGCGCTGGCGGCCGATCCTCGACCATGCCGAGGAGATGGGCGTGGATGTCTGTTACGAGATTCACCCCGGCGAGGACCTGCACGACGGTATCAGCTATGAGATGTTCCTGGAACGCACGGGCAACCATGCGCGGGCCTGCATGTTGTACGACCCCAGCCACTACATCCTGCAACACCTTGATTACCTTGAGAACATCGACATCTACCACGACCGCATCCGCATGTTCCACGTCAAGGATGCTGAGCTGAATCCGACCGGGCGGCAGGGCGTCTATGGCGGTTATCAGTCCTGGGTGAACCGCGCCGGTCGGTTCCGGTCGCTGGGCGACGGCCAGGTGGATTTCGGCCAGGTGTTTTCCAAGCTGACGCAATACGGCTTTGATGGCTGGGCCGTGGTGGAGTGGGAATGTTGCCTGAAGCATCCCGAGGACGGGGCGCGGGAAGGCGCAGAATTCGTGAAGCACCACATCATCCGCGTGACCGAGAAGGCCTTCGACGATTTCGCCGATTCGGGGGCAGACATGGCCGCGAACCGCAAGATGCTGGGCATCGGCTGACAGGGCGGAAGCGGGGACACAGCCCCGCATCCCCATGGGGATGATAGAGCCAGGATGAAGGGGGGAGGGGGCGCCTTGCGCCCGTCCGCCCGCGAGAGGAAAGGAAGAGGACATGGCGATCACTGCGGCGCATGTGGCGCGAAGCCCGCGCATCCGGCTGGGCATGGTGGGGGGCGGGCGCGATGCCTTCATCGGGGCGGTGCACCGCATCGCCAGCCGCATCGACGACCAGTACGAACTGGTCGCTGGCTGCTTCTCGTCGAACCCCGAGAAGTCGAAGGCTTCGGGCGCCGACCTGGGGATCGACCCCGGCCGCACCTACGAGAGTTTCGCCGAGATGGCGATGCGCGAGGCGCGCAAGAAGGACGGCATCGAGGCGGTGGCGATCGTGACGCCGAACCACATGCACGCCCCCGTGGCGCTGCAGTTCCTCAAGCGCGGCATCCATGTGATCTGCGACAAGCCGCTGACGGCAACCCTGCCCGAGGCGAAGAAGCTGGCCAAGGCGGCAGAGGCCTCGGGCGTGGTCTTCGCGCTGACGCATAACTACACCGGCTATCCGATGATCCGGCAGGCGCAGGCCATGGTGGCGGCAGGCGAGCTGGGCGAGATCCGGCTGGTGCAGGTGGAATATGCGCAGGACTGGCTGGCCGAGCCGCTGGAGGCCTCGGGCCAGAAGCAGGCCGACTGGCGCACCGACCCGGCGCGCTCGGGCGCAGGCGGCGCCACCGGCGACATCGGCACCCACGCCTTCAACCTGGCGAATTTTGTCACCGGGCTGGAGCTGGAGGCGCTGTCGGCCGACCTGCAGAGCTTTGTTCCCGGCCGGCGGGTCGATGACAACGGCCATGTGCTGATGCGCTTCAAGGGCGGCGCGCGGGGGATGCTCTGGTGTTCGCAGGTGGCGAGCGGCTGCGAGAACGGCCTGCGGCTGCGGGTCTATGGCACCAAGGCCGGGATCGAATGGGAACAGGAGAACCCGAACTACCTCTGGGTCACGCCGCTTGGTGCGCCGCGCTACCGGCTCACGCGGGGCGGGCCGGGCACGGGGGCCGCGGCGGCACGGGTGACGCGCGTGCCCTCGGGCCATCCGGAAGGCTATCTCGAAGGCTTCGCCAACATCTACGCCGAAGCCGCCCGCGCCATCATCGCCCGGCGCGAGGGCACGCCGCTGGACCCCGCCGTCACCTTCCCCGGCCTGAAGGAGGGCCTGGAGGGCGTGGCCTTCGTCGACGCCTGCGTGCGGTCGTCGAAGCGTGACGCCGCATGGGTCGCGCTGAACCTGTAACCTGTTGCACACAAAATGAAAAACCGCCCGGAAGGTGACTTCCGGGCGGTTCCTTTTCCGGTCAGGCCAATATCAGAAGCCGGCCTTGATAGTCTCGAACTCCTGGGTCATGCGGTCGCGCATGGCCGGGTCGATCGGGGTCTGGCTCAGCACGATGCCGTCGATCGGGTCGACATTGCCGGCCTTGAGCTCTTCCACGGTGATCGTGGCCATCGCCTTGTCGTTGGCATGGGCATAGCCGAAGTTTTCCAGAAGACCCTTGGCCGAACCCGGCGCGAGCCAGGCGTTGATGAAGTCATAGGCCTTGTCTTCGCTGCCCGGCTGGTCCTTGAAGTTCACATAGCCGCAGAACCACGACGCCACGCCTTCCTTCGGCGTGCGGTTGAACTCGACCGGGACGCCTTCGCGCTTCATCGCGGCGACGCCGTCGTTCCAGGTCCAGGCGATGACAACCTCGCCGGTCTTCATCAGCTGCGACAGTTCCGACGGGTCGGCCCAATAGGTGCGCACATTGGCATGGGCCTGGCGCAGCCAGGCGGCGGCGGCCTGGAACTGTTCCTCGGTCACGTTGGTCCAGTCGGTGACGCCAGTGGCCAGAAGCGCAAGCGACCAGGTGTCATCGGTGTTGTCGGGCAGCGAGATGCGGCCCGCGTATTTCGGGTCGGTAAACACGGCAAGCGAGGCCACGTCTTCGGCCGGGACCTGGTCGGTGTTGAAGGCGATGGCGGTGTAGGCGTAGTCGGTCGGGATGTACCAGACGCCGGTATCATCCTTGAAGATCGACGAATTCAGGAAGCGCGGCGCGATGTTGGCAAACTCCGGAATGCGGCTGACATCCCAGGGCTCGATCAGGCCGGCGTCCCGATACTTCTGCACCATCTGCGAGCAGGGGTGCGCCACGTCGGCCTTGAAGCCCGAAGACACCTTCTGGAATGCCTCGTCATCGTCGCCGAAGAAGGCATAGGTCGGCATCTGGCCGTACTTGGCGACGTAATCCTCGATCAGGGCCTGATTCTCGAATCCGGCCCAGTCGAAGACGATCAGGTCCTGGTCGGCGGCAAGGGCGGGGGCGGCAAGGGCGCCGGCCAGCGCGGCGCCGGCAAGAAGGCGGGAAAGTCGGGTCATGGTGCTCCTCGGCTGTTGTGGTCGGGGTGGCTTCGGGCGTGGGGCCCTGCAACTCTTGACCGGGTGACGCTAGAATAGCGCGTCGTCATGCTCAAGGAATAATATCCTCGTGAGGAAAGTTGCCGCAGCGTCAAGCGGTTGCCCGGGATTTGGGCGGTTTCAACGGCGATCTGGCGAATTCCGCGGCAGGCGCGTGCCCTTGCCGGCGGTCGTGGCTGCGGGTAAAACCGCGGCTGATGGCGCGAGGAATGCCTCACGCGGTCTGCCGGGGGATGCCCCGGCTCGGCAGGAAGACCTGTCAGGTTTCGGGATGTCCCGGCCTGGCCGGGCTGTGCCGAAGCCTTCCCAGAGGATGCGAAAGGCTTGATGACGTGACCCAGCTTGACCTGACCTTCGTGCGCGCCCAGTTCCCGGCGTTTTCCTCGCCGGTGACGGCGGGACAGAGCTTCTTCGAGAATGCCGGGGGGTCCTATCCCTGCCGGCAGGTGGTGGACCGGCTGACCCGGTTCTACACCGACCGCAAGGTCCAGCCCTATGCGCCCTATGCCGCCGCGCAACTGGGCGGGGCGGAAATGGACGAGGCGCGCGACCGGCTGGCGGCGATGATGGGCGTGGCGCGGGACGAGGTGAGCTTCGGCCCCTCGACCAGTGCCAACACCTATGTGCTGGCCCAGGCGGTGCGGGGCTGGATGGGCGGCAAAGGTGCAGTCGTGGTGACGAACCAGGACCACGAGGCCAATTCCGGCGTCTGGCGGCGTCTGGCCGAAAGCGGCGTCGAGGTGCGGGAATGGCGGATCGACCCCGAAACCGGGCACCTGGACCCGGCTGACCTGGCGCGCCTTCTGGAGGATGGGCAGGTGAAGGTGGTGGCCTTCCCGCATTGCTCCAACGTGGTGGCCGAAATCAACCCGGTGGCAGAAATCTGCGCGATGGCCAAGGCCGCCGGCGCCTTCACCGTGGTGGATGGCGTCAGCTATGCGCCACACGGCTTCCCCGACATTCCGGCGCTTGGCGCGGATGTCTATCTATTCTCGGCCTACAAGACCTATGGGCCGCACCAGGGCATCATGGTCATCCGCCGGGGCTTCGGGGATCTGCTGCCCGCCCAGGGGCACTGGTTCAACGCGGGCACGCTTTACAAGCGCTTCACGCCGGCGGGGCCGGACCACGCGCAGATCGCCGCCTGTGCGGGCATGGCGGACTATGTCGATGCGCTTTACGCGCGGCATGTGGGCGGCCAGGCGGACGCCGCGGCGCGCAACCGCGCGGTGCACGATCTGATGCGAGTGCAGGAGATCGAGGCAGTGGCGCCCCTCCTGGATTATCTGGCGGCCCGCAATGACCTGCGGCTGATCGGGCCGCGTGGTGCGAAGGATCGGGCGCCGACAGTGGCGGTGGCGCTTCAGGGCGCGGCAGAGACGGTGGCGGAACGGCTGGCGCGGCATGGCATCAACTGTTGGGGCGGCGATTTCTATGCCGTGCGTCCGCTGGAGGCGATGGGGGTGAACCTGGACAAGGGTGTGCTGCGCATGAGCCTTGTGCACTACACTGGCCCCGATGACGTGGCCCGGCTGATCCGGGCGCTGGAAGAAGAGCTTTGACGCTCCACGGGGGGCGCTGCCCCCCAAGGCCCCCCGACGGCCCCGGCAGGTCCGGGGCCCCCTTCGGGGCCATCCGGTTCATGATGCAAGGTGATCCGGCCGGGCAGGGGCCGCGTATCCCTGTGAAACCCGAGGGAATTCCGTGACCGCGCCCCTGCTTCTGTGGTTCCGCCGCGACCTGCGGCTGACCGACCTGCCGATGCTTGCTGCCGCCGGGGCGACCGGTCGCCCCGTCATCCCGGTCTTCGTGCTGGACCCCGAGACCGAGGCAATCGGTGCCGCGGCCAAGTGGCGGCTTGGCCTCGCGCTGGCCACCTTTGCCGCGCGGCTGGAGGCGGAGGGAAGCCGGCTGGTGCTGCGGCGCGGGCCGGCGCTAGGGGTGCTTGAATCGCTGCTCGCCGAAACGGGCGCAGCCGGGATGATGTGGACGCGGAGCTACGAGCCGGCCGCGATCACGCGGGACGCCGCGGTCAAGGCGGCGCTGAAGGCGCGGGGCCTTGTGGCAGACAGCCATTCCGGTGCCACGCTGGCCGAACCCTGGGAGGTGACGACCGGCGAGGGCGGTTTCTACAAGGTCTACACGCCGTTCTGGAAAGCACTTTCGGCGCGGGGCGTGCCCGCCCCAGTGCCGGCGGCGCGGCTTCGCGTGCCGGACGCCTGGCCCGCCTCGGACCGGCTGGAAGACTGGCATCTCGGCGCGGCGATGCGGCGGGGGGCGTCGGTGCTTCTGCCTCATGCCGTGGTGGGAGAGGCCGCGGCGCGGGCGCGTCTGATGGGCTTTCTGGATCGCAAGATCGACCGCTACCGCGACGACCGCGACAGGCTTGACCTGCCCGCGACCTCGGGCCTGTCGGAAAACCTCGCCTGGGGCGAGATCGGCCCGCGCGAGATCTGGCACGCGGCGGCCGAGGCCGAGCGGGCGGGTGCGCGCGGGGCGGAGCATTTCCGCAAGGAACTCGCCTGGCGCGATTTCGCCTGGCATCTGATGTACCACACGCCCCAGATCGCCACGGCCAACTGGCGGCCCGAATGGGACGGCTTTGCCTGGGCCGGCGAAAGCGAGGCGGCTGAGAGGTGGCGGCAGGGCATGACCGGCGAGCCGGTCGTCGATGCCGCCATGCGCGAGATGTATGTGACCGGCACCATGCACAACCGGGCACGCATGATCGTCGCAAGCTACTTGACCAAGCACCTGCTGACGCATTGGAAGATCGGCCTGGACTGGTTCGCCGACTGCCTGACTGACTGGGACCCGGCCTCGAACGCGATGGGCTGGCAATGGGTGGCAGGGTCCGGCCCCGACGCCGCGCCCTATTTCCGTATCTTCAACCCGGCCACCCAGGCCGAAAAGTTCGATCCCGAAGGCCGGTATCGCGCGCGCTGGCTGGCCGAGGGGCGGCGCAACCCCGCGCCAGAGGCGTTGTCCTACTTCGCGGCTGTACCAAAATCCTGGCGGCTTGATCCCGGCCAGCCGCCGCCGCGCCCGCTGGTCGACCTGGCAGAAGGCCGCGCCCGTGCCCTTGCGGCACTGGCCGCGCGGGGGGCTTGAGCCGCAGGGCTTTTTCTGGAACCTTCCTTCAAAAAACAAGAACGGGGAACAGGGAACGATGGACGTCCTGACGACGACGAAGGGGCAATCCGGCCTGCCGCGGTATTTCTCGGCGGCGCTGGAGGTAGCAAGGCGTCTGGAACGCGGGCGGCTGGACTTTGTCCTGCCCGATGGCCGGCGCTTTCGCGTCGAGGGGCACCAGCCCGGCCCGGTGGCCGAGATCGTCATCCACAACCCCGATTGCATCGCCCGCCTGATCCGCGAAGGCGATCTCGGTTTTTCCGACGCCTATCTGGAAGGCTGGTGGTCCACGCCGGATCTGCAGGCCTTCATGGATCTGGTGCAGGGCGGCAACGACGGAGTCTACGACGGCTTTCCCGGCATGGGCCTGGTGCGCGCCTACGAGAAGATGCGCTTCTGGCTGCAATCGAACTCGAAACGGCAGGCCCGCAAGAACATCGCCTATCACTACGATCTGGGCAACGATTTCTACCGGCTCTGGCTGGACGACACGATGACCTATTCCTCGGCCCTGTTCCAGACCGGGCAGGAAAGCCTGGAACGCGCCCAGACGCAGAAATACGCCAGCATGGTGGACCGCATGGGCGCCCAGCCCGGCGATCATGTGCTGGAAATCGGCTGTGGCTGGGGCGGTTTCGCCGAATATGCCGCCCGCGAGCGCGGGCTGAAGGTGACGGGCCTCACCATCAGCCAGGCGCAATACGATTTCGCCGTGGAACGCATCGCGAAGGCCGGCCTGTCGGACCGCGTGACCTTCAAGTTGCAGGACTACCGCGACGAACGCGGGCAATACGACGGCATCGCCAGCATCGAGATGTTCGAGGCCGTGGGCGAGAAATACTGGCCGGTCTATTTCGAAACCCTGCGCGAAAGGCTGAAGCCCGGCCGTCACGCGACGCTTCAGATCATCACCGTGCCCGACCGCCGGTTCGAGACCTACCGCAAGAGCGTGGACTTCATCCAGAAATACATCTTCCCGGGCGGCATGTTGCCCTCGCCCGCCGCGCTCCGGCGCGAGATCGACCGCGCGGGCCTCAGGCTGCGCGACAGCTTCGAATTCGGTCAAAGCTATTCCGACACGCTGCGCCGCTGGCACGAGGTGTTCAACGCCCGCTGGGACGAGGTGGCGCAGATGGGCTTCGACGACCGCTTCCGCCGGATGTGGAACTTCTACCTCACCTCTTGCGCTGGCGCCTTCCGGGGTGAAATCTGCGACGTGACTCAGATCACGGTGACCCGGCCCAACTGAGGCCGGCGAAGGAGCCCGATGCCCACAGCCGCAAAAGCCGTTGCCGCCCTTGCCTTTGCACTGGTGGCCTATTTCGCGGCCCAGGGCGTCAAGGCGCCCGGCGTCATGCCCGAAGGCACGCAGTTCGGCCTGTTTTCCGAAATCACCGCCGCAATCGGCTTCCTGTGCGGCTGGATCGTCATGGGCGGGCTGGTGGGCCGGGGCTATGGCGAGGCGGCGGCCTCGGGACTGCGCGTTTCGGTCACCATCCTGTTCTGGGCGCTGCTGGGATTCGCGATCTACGACATGGTGCTTCTGTCCACCAAGCTGCGCTATGACGGCCCGATGGAGGCCGTGCTGGACGTGTTCAACATCATGATGGTCAATGGCCGGCGCATCCTGACCGTCGAAATCCTCGGCATCCTGGCGGTGGGCGGCGTGCTGGCCGGCTGTGCCGCGGAATGGGCCGGGAAGCGCTGGAAGTAACATGGCAGAGTTCTTCTTCTACGGAACGCTGCGGCACCTGCCGCTGTTGTCGGTGGTGCTCGGGCGGCCGGTCACGGGCGAGGCCGCCTGGCTGCCCGGCCATGCCGTGCGGCAGGCGATGGAGGGCGCCTTCCCCGTGCTGGTCGAACAGCCGGGGGCGCGGGCCGAAGGCATCGTGGTGCGCGACATCGGGCTGGCCGAAATCGCGCGGCTGGATCACTACGAAGGCGGCTTCGCCTTCGACACGGTCGAGATGACCGTCCAGACGACGCAGCCGGAAATGGCGCGCGTCTATCGGCCCCGGCCCGGCCAATGGCAGGCGGGGGCGCCCTGGGTGCTGGCCGACTGGCAGGCCCGGTGGGGCGATGTGGTCACCGAAACGGCGCATGACGTGATGGCGCTGCACGGCACCATGCCCGCCGATGCCGTTCTGGCGCGCTATCCGCAGATGCTGGTGCGCGGGGCGTCGCGCCTGCGCGCCAGGACCGATGCCGCGCCTACCGCGCTCCGGCTGGCGGCGCAGCCGGGTGACGTGCAGGTGCTGTCGCGCCGCACCCCCTATGCACGCTTCTTCGCGGTCGAGGAATACGATCTGACGCACCGCCTGTTCCAGGGCGATCAGGGCAAGCCCATCCTGCGGGCGGCCTTCATCGCCTGCGATGCAGTGACGGTCCTGCCCTACGATCCGGTGCGCGACCGGGTGCTGCTGGTCGAGCAGTTCCGCACCGGCGCGCTGGCGCGCGGCGACCGCCAGTGCTGGCAACTCGAGGCCGTGGCGGGCCGCGTGGACGCGGACGAGACGCCCGAGGCGACGGCACGCCGCGAGGCGGTCGAGGAAGCGGGCCTCACGCTCGGCGACCTGCTCCCTGTCGCGCAGTATTACACGTCGATCGGGGCGGTCTCCGAATACCTCTATTCCTTCGTCGCCCCCTGCGACCTGCCGGACGGTCTGGCCGGGACGCATGGCGTCGAGGAAGAGGGCGAGGACATCCGCACCCATGTGATCCCCTTCGACCGTCTGATGGAACTGGTCGGTTCGGGCGAGATCTCCAACGCCCCCCTCATCATCACCGCGCTCTGGCTGCAACGCGAGCGCCCGCGGTTGCGCGGGGCGTTGCAGGTCTGAGCGGCGCGCCCTATATTGGGCCTGTCCGGGGCAACCCGGACTATGGCGATAAACGCACCTGCAATAGACGGCTCGGACCCGGGGGCGGTACCCGGCGGCTCCACCAAACCCCGCGGCGTTGCGCGGTCATGGGGCCGAAACAGGATCGACGGACGTTCAAAGAGGCCAGCTTTCGCTCGGTGAGCTACCACCGTTATCGGTGCAAAAGTACAGTTGCCAACGACAACCGTGCTCCGGTGGCTCTGGCTGCGTAAGCAGTTCGAGTACCGAAAACTAAGCCCTTGCGCTTAGCCGCGTAAGGCGGGGTTCGCAGGCACCTGGCAACAGAAGCCTGCACTTTCACCTCACTGCCCTGGGTTGCTTCAGACCGTGCCGCCTGGGCCATCTGCCTTTATGCGGTCGGGGCTTCGCGTCCGAAGGCAGGGGCAGGGAACAGATCTGCGCAGAGAGTTCGAGACGCGCCGCCGCACAGGGCAATTCCGCCTGTACAGACACGCCCATGCAGACCCCGCCTCAACCCTCGCCCTGAAACTCCACGCCTGCCGTGCTGCCATCGGAATAGGCGATGCATTTCCACGGCGCCCGGTCCGCGCCCACGCCCACCATGACCAGCGTACCGGCCTGCGAGAATTCGGAGCTCAGCACCGCCACATCGCCATTGCCGGTCTCTTGCGAAACGGCTGCAAGGCAGGCTTGCTCTTCCACCGAGGGCGTGACCGCCGGAAGCTGCGCGGCCTGTTGGTCAGCCATTCCGGCTTCGCAGAGGCCGTCACCGTCATTGCCCATGAACATGCCGCCGTCCGTCGATCCGTCGGAATAGGCGATGCACTGCCACGGCACGCTGCAGGGACCGACGGCCAACTGTACCATCGTGCCGGCCTGAGAGAATTCGGAGCCGGTCACCACCACGGCATAACCCGGCTCCACCTGTGCCGCCACGGCGGCCCGGCAAGCGTCTTCCGGCAAGGCTGCTGTCGACACCGCGGGCTTCTGCTGCGGAGGGGTCGCGCCCGGTGCGCTGCCTTCCACCAGGAAGTCCCCGGCGGCCCAGCCCTCGAAGCCCGGATCGGCGAGGGTGGCGACATGGCACCAGCGCCGGCCCTCGGCCATGCGACAACCAAGGTTGCGCACCGTCGTGCCCCCGGACAGCTTCGTCACCACGGCCGCTCCGGCCGAGGCCGAGGCGCGCAGGTTCAAGGTTCCGCCGCCGGTCGTCCTGACCTCGAAGAAGTCCGGTCCGCCGGCCAGTGCATCCGCGAAGTCGCCCTCGACCACGGCCCCCGTGGCGCCGGTGATCGAGACATCCAGCGTGAAATCTGCCGATTTCCCCTCGCGCGCCGCATTCCGATACAGGAAGACGCTCACCGTATAGATGCCAGAGGCGGGCAGTGTGCCGATGAAATGGTTCATTTCCGGCGTCATCTCCCCCAACGCCAGGGCCTCGTCGCCCGGACCCCGGCCCGGCGCGTAAAGGTTGAAGTACAGCGATGTGCTGCGGGAAGAGAGCTTCACGTCCATCCGCTGACCGGCCTCGGCACCGATCAGATAGGAAATGCTCTCCCGCCCCGTCACCTTCCCTGTCAGCGTCGTGCCGGTGCTGCCGGCCGGGAAATGCACTTCGACTTGCCGGAGGTCTTCCTGCGCCAGCACAGGCGCGCCCGTCGAAAGGGCCAGGGCAAGGGCCAATGCGGCAAGCGGACGAAAACCTGTCATGACCAAATGACCCTCCGGATCTGGATGCCGCCCAGGGCCGCCGCCCCACCGCGGACCCGCGACTTGGTGGCATCAATCTATTGGCCGGGCAGGGCGCCGCTATCCCCAAAGCGAATCCGGGCGGGATTGACCGGGGTGGCCAATCGTTAAGTCCAAGTTAAGATGGACTCGCAAGTTATTGATAACAAAGGGTCCGGCGGAGCGTCCGAGCTCGGACGCCTCACCCCGGCAGGGCCACAGGCCCCCATTCGGCAAAGCGGTCCCCCGGTCCGGGATTGTCGGCCGGGCTCTTGCCCCCAAGATGGGTCATCACCCCCCAGACCGCATTCAGCCCGGTCTGCACCGCCCCCTCCACCCAGGCCGGCGTCCAGCTGATATCGTCCCCCGCAAGGAACAGCCCCTTCTGGTGGTCGGGCAGGGCATCCTGAACGAAGTGCCCGAACATCCGGTGGTTATACCGGTAGTGCCCCGGCAGCGCCCCCTTGAAGGCCCCAAGGAAGTTCGGATCGCTCTCCCAGCTGACCGTGATCGGGTCCCCGATGATATGGTCCCGGATGCGGGCCTTGGGGTAGACCTTCTCCAACGCCGCCAGCGCCAATTCCACCCGCCGCTCGATCGGCTGGGGCAGCATCTTCAGGGCATCCGACATCCAGGAATAGGTCAGGCAGATCACTCCCGGCCTGTCGTCGCCCAGATCGAACAGATAGGTCCCCCGCGTCAGCCGGTCGGTCAGCGTCATCGACATGACCTGCCGCCCTGACTCCGGATCGCGGTCCTTCCAGAACGGCCGATCCACCATGACAAAGGTCTTGGACGACTGCATGTACCGCGTCCGGTCCAGAGCCATCCACATCTCATGGCTGAAGAGGCTCTCCTCCGTCTCCACCGCCGTGGTCAGCAGCCAGGTCTGGCAGGTGGCGATCACCGCGTCGAAGCTGTCGGTCCGCCCCCATTGGTCGGTGATGGTCAGCCGCCCGTCTGCGCCGCGGTAGAGCTTCCGCGCCCCCGGCCGCGTCGCCCCGCCGTTCAGGCTGGCCAGCGTCGTGCCGGCCGGCCAGTGGACCATCTTGTCGGGCGCGTGCCGCCACAGCCCCTGCGGCACCTGTTCGACGCCCCCCACCATGAACCGCTGGTTCTCGTCACATTCCGTGACATTGACCCGCAATATCTCCAGCATCGAGTTCGGGAAGTCGCTGTCCCATCCCCCGGTGCCAAAGCCCACCTGGCCAAAGACCTCGCGGTGCTTGAAGCTGAGACCCCGGAAGGCGCGGGAGGAGGTCACGAAGTCATAGAAGGTTCGCTCGTCCCAATCCCGGACGATCGGGTTCCAGATCTCCTTGATCCGCGCGGCATCCCTGTCGCGGATCGCCTGCTTCAGAGCCGAGAAGTTCGCCCCCTCCTCCAGCGCCGCGTCATAGGCCTGCGCTACCTCGCGGAACAAAGGCGGCAGGTCGGCCAGCGTTTCGGCATAGAAGGTCTCGCCGAAGAGGTCGATCACGGTGGACCCCGCCGCCGGGGTCAGCGGGTTGGGGAAGGGCCGGCTGTCGATGCCCAGCTTGTCCACATAGTGGTAGAAGCCGGTGGAGGAAACCGGGAACCGCATCCCCCCAAGCTCGGCGATCACTCCTTCCGCGCCCTCGAAAGCCTGGCTGCGCAGCCGCCCGCCGAACTGCCCGCTTTCATAGAGGATGGGCCGCACACCCATGCGCATAAGTTCATAGCCGGCAAGAACCCCGGAAATCCCTGCGCCGATGATCGCGACCTTGGCGCCGTGCCGATCGGCCGGGATCGCGCCAAGGCCAGACGGATGCGTGATCCAGTCGTCATAGGCAAAGGGGAAATCCGGCCCGAACATCGTCACGCGGCCCTTGGTCATCTGCATCCTCCCCTTCGCCGGTCTGCCGTCACTCTGCCGCTTCGACGCCCGGCAGGGAAGTCTCCTCGCCGGCCCGGCCCGGCCGTTCCAGCGGCCCGAGCGAGTCCAGATAGCTGCGGTCAAAGCCCTTGCGGTCATAGACCGAGAAGTGGTGGGTGTTGTCCCGGAAGCTCTTGATCGGCTGACCCAGGCCCATCAGCCCGCGTTCGCGCTGGCGGCGCACCACGTCGAGGTCGATCTCGACCGGCAGGAAGACCTCGGCGGTCAGGGCCTGGTGGATGATGCGGCCCGCCGGGTCCACGATCAGCGACTGGCCGTTGCCACCCACGCCAAGCCCGTTGATGTGGAAGACGTAGGACTGGAACATCGCGCCCGCCGCCTGCGCCACGGCCAGGTCTGCCGGCCGGTCCAGGAAATGCGCCAGCACCGGGTTGATGATGACCTCGGCGCCCATCGAGGTCATCTGGCGCAGGAGTTCCGGGAACCAGATGTCATAGCAGATCGCCATGCCGAAGCGCCCGACGTTCGGCACGTCGAAGACCACCACCTCGTCGCCCGGCGTGGTGGCAGGCTCATAGGGCGCGAAGGGGAACATCTTGCGATAGCGGGCGATCACCTCGCCCTCGGGGTTGATGACCGGCGACATGTTGTAGATCGCGCCGTTGCGCCGTTCGAACAGCGAGCCCGGGATCAGCCAGATCTTGTGCTTGCGCGCCATGTCGCAGAAATCCTGCTCGTATTCGCCGCCGGTGGGCTGGGCCGAATGCGGCGCGGGGCCATGGGCAGCGAGTTCCGAGAACACCACCATCTGCACCCAGGGGTAGATGTGCATCAGCACGTCCAGCCGCTGGCGCAGGTGTTCGATGTTGTTGTTCATGCCCAGATACATCTGGACGCCGGCGATCGCGAAGGGGGTCATGGGGCTCCTTTCCTTCAGGCGGCGGAATGGGCCGCGCCGAAGCTGTGGCTGGGATGGTGCGGGCGCGGCGGCTCTTCGGCCAGGCGTCCGTGGGTAAAGACAAGTTCGCGCGAACCTTCGCGGAAATCGGCAAAGGACTGGCGCGTGGCTGGCAGGCCCGGCCAGTGCAGTTCCATGCGGCCTTGCGCCGGGCGATAGAGGGCGGTGAACAGTGTGCCGAACCCCTCGCCATAGCGGGTGGAGTGCAGGGGCGGCGACAGGAAGCGATGGAGGAGCGAGGTCGCGGTGAACGGGCCGTCACCCATGGCGGCGGCGAGGGCCGAGAACCGCTCGGCGCTCTGGCTCAGCCGCCCGTGCCAGGGCCATTCGACGCCCAGTTGGTGGTTCGTGGCAAAGCGGTCGGCCAACACCAGGGCAGGGCGGTCGGGCGACATCAGCACCGTGGCATGGGCGCCCGAGGCATCGACCAGGGTCAGGTTGTAGGCCATGTGGCAGGGCAGCGCCCGCAGCGCCTCGACCCCGTCCTGCACGTCGCGGCACATCTGCAGCACATAGCGCAGGATCAGCGGCACGCCGAAGCCCTGGCCATGGGCTGCCCGCCCGCCAAAAGCCAGCGAAACGGCCAGCCCGGCGGCGTTCATGCCGTCGGACAGGCCGGCCAGGCCATCGACCATGCCGATCACCGGGCGGCTGCCCCAGGCGGTGCGGAAAAGCACGCCTTCAAGGAGGCGCGGATCGAGGTCGTAGTTGCGGATCAGGCAGGGGCCGTCCTCATCGACCACGACCGCCTGCGCGCAATGCATCAGGTAACGGGGCGGCGACCAGAAGGTCAGGAAACAGGCGGCCCGGACATCCCCACCCACCACGGCGACCAGGCGCTCCCAGATGGGCACGAACTCTGGCATGTGACGGCGCAGCGCCCGTTCGGCGCGCGCAAGGTCGGCCTCGCCGCCAGCGCGCTCGCCCAGCCAGCCGGACCAGCCCGGCCAGCCGTTCCAGAACACCTGCGCCCAGGCTGCCCCCGGCGCCTCTTCGGCAAGCCAGCGCAGCCGGACCGCTACCGGATCGGTGCGGGGCGTGCGGGCTGGTCTTTCGGCATCATGGGTCATGTCGGAGAACGATCCACCCGCGCCTCGGGTGGTGTCAAGGACGGAATTCTCCCCCGCGAATGTTTCGTTTGGCGCTCGGCCGTAGCCGGATAGCGCCGCTCATCGCATCTTCGAAGACAACATCATGCTCCATGATGCGCCCGGGGTGCCTCGGCAGGCCGCGCTTGACGCGACGGCCTTTGGCGCGCGAAGGTCGGGTCAGGCCCCGATCACAGGGGCGGCCCCAGGGGAGTGAACGATGACGAAGGATCGGCCAAAGCTGAAATCGCTCAGCGAAATCTACCGCTTCTTCCGGCGGAACGAGACGCCGATCTACATGATCACGCCGACGCCCTTCAGCCTTCTTGGCCTGGACCAGTGGGTCGGTGGCCTGGAGTACGTCAACTACTTCGACATCTTCGAAGGGGCGCATCCGCGCTGCTTCATTCCGCGCATCGGCGAAAAGCCCGAGTTCAAGTCGATGGAGGATGTGGGCAACTACCTCCTGGACCATCCCGACTTTCGCGCCCACGTGAAGGCGCGTCCGCGCGGCAAGGCGCTGTTCGTGATGTTCGACGAAGAGACCGAGGCGCTGTGCGACGAGGTCGGCGTGGACCTGGCGCTGCCGCCCTTCGGCTTGCGCAACCGGCTGGACAGCAAGATCGAGACGACGCGGCTTGGCAACGAGGCCGGCGTCGCCTCGGCGCCCAATGTGCTTGGCACGGCAGACAGTTACGAAGAGCTTTGCAAGCTGGCCAAGAAGGCGAAGCTGGGCCAGGATCTTGTGGTGCAGACGCCCTATGGCGACAGCGGCCGGACGACCTTCTTCATCAAGGATGCCGAGGATTGGGAGCGTTATGCGCCCAAGATCATCGGCCAGGACCTGAAGGTGATGAAGCGGATCAACCACCTGCCCGGCACGATCGAAGGCTGCGCCACGCGGCACGGCACGCTCGTCGGGCCGGTCATGACCGACATCACCGGGTTCGAGGAGATCACGCCCTACAAGGGCGGCTGGTGCGGCAACGACATGGCGCCCGACATCCTGCCCCACGGCGTGCCGCACAAGGTGCGAAAGATGGCGCGCAAGTTCGGCGACCGGCTCTATGCCGAGGGCTACAAGGGCGTGTTCTGCCTGGACTTCCTTCTGGATACCGACACGCACGAGGTCTACCTGGGCGAGTTGAACCCGCGCATCTCGGGCGCCTCGCCGCCGACCAACCTTATCACCTCGACCTACGGAGGGGTGCCCCTGTTCCTCTTCCATCTGCTGGAATTCATGGATGTCGACTGGGAGATCGACCTGAAAGAGGTGCAGGACCGCTGGAGCGACTATGACAACTGGACCCAGCTTGTGCTGAAGCAGACCGAGGACAAGGTGGAGCTTCTGACCAAGGCGCCCCGCTCAGGCATCTGGAAGATGGCGCCGGACGGGTCGGTGCATTTCCTGCGGCCCGCGCTGAACGTGCAGTCCCTGGGCGACGAGAGCGAGGCCTTCTACCTGCGCGTCTATGGCCAGGGCGACTATTGCTATCACGGCGCGGACCTGGGGATCCTGATGACGCGGGGGCGGATGCAGTCGGCCGATCGGCAGCTTCTGGACCGGGCGAAGAAGTGGAATGCCGGGATCAAGTCGCAGTTCGTGAGCGTTCCGCTGACGCCGCAGATGGACATGGCACCGCCGCCGGATTTCGCCTCGGGCAAGTGGTACTGACCCGCGCCACCAAATGAGGGCTTTCCCCGCCGCCGGCGGGGAAAGCGGTCAGCCGCCCCAGGTGCGCTCCAGCACGCCGATCCAGTTCTCGTGGCAGAGCCTGCGCATGAGCCGATCATCATAGCCATGGGCCCGCATCGCGTCTTGCAGCCGCACGAGGCCGGTGACATCGCCGATGTCCTTGGGCACCGTCGCCCCGTCGAAGTCCGACCCCAGCCCGACATGGTCCTCGCCCACGTGATGGATCAGGTGGTCCAGGTGGCGCAGCATCGGGTCCAGCGTCATGTCGGGCGACTGGCGACCATCGTCGCGCAGGAAGACGGTGGCGAAGTTGAGGCCCACCATGCCCCCGGAATCGCGGATCACCGCCAGCTGGCGGTCCGTCAGGTTGCGGGTGGTCTGGGTGACGGCATGGGCGTTGGAATGGGTGGCGACCAAGGGCGCATTTGAGATGCGGGCCACGTCGTCGAAGCCCTTTTCGTTGATGTGGCTGAGATCCACCATGATGCGAAGCTCGTTGCAGAGCCGGATCAGGTCCTTGCCCGCCTCGGTCAGGCCCGGCCCCGTGTCGGGGTGGCCGGGAAAACGGAAGGGCACGCCGTGGCCAAACACCGTGGGGCGCGACCAGACCGGGCCAAGCGACCGCAGGCCCATCTGGTGATAGAGGTACAGCGCGTCCAGATCCTCGCCGATGGGTTCGGCGCCTTCCATGTGCATAATGCCGAAGATCGTACCCTTGGCCATGCAGTCGCGGATATCGGCGACCGAGCGGGCAATCTTGAACGACCCTGGCGCGGCACGTTCCATCCACAGAAGATGGCCCGCCATGGCCAGCGCCACCGGCTGCGCCTTCTCGGCCGGGATCAGGTCGGGCAGCGGCAGGTCATAGGGCGGGTTGTCCATGAGCGCGTCATGGGCATCAAGATCCTCGGTCGAGGGCGAGGAGATGTAGATCGCGAAGAAACCGCCCGCAAAATGGCCTGCCTTCATGCGCGGAAGGTCAAGGTGCCCCTTGCCGTCGCCCTGAAGCCAGATCGACACCCGGTCGTCTGGGGCGTGCAACAGCCGCAGGAGAAAATCGTTGTGGCCGTCGATCACGGGCAGGGGGGCGGTCATGAGGTGTCCTTTCCGGGCGGCCGGGGATTCGGAGACAGGATGCAGCAGCGGCTCAGGAGGGTCCAGAGACCGGATCGAGCATCCTGTCCGCCGAGGCGGCAAACAGGCTACGCGCATAATCGGTGGTCATGCGACCGGCCGAGAGGTCGGCGTGGCGTAATTCCTCGACCGCGCGGCCATGCTGCATGACCAGCACGCGGTCGCACATGTGGTCGATCACGGCAAGGTCGTGGCTGACCATCAGGAAGGTGAGGCCGCGCTCGGCGCGCAGGCGGTTCAAGAGGTTCAGAGTCTCCGCCTGCACCGAGGCGTCCAGCGCCGAGGTGGGTTCGTCCAGCAGCAGGATTTCCGGCTCCAGCATCAGCGCGCGGGCGATGGCGACGCGCTGGCGCTGGCCGCCGGACAACTGGTGCGGATAACGGAAGCGGAAATTCGCAGGCAGACCGACATCGGTCAGCGCCGTGGTCACTCGGGCATCGGTGTCGCGGATTCCGTGGATCGCCAGCGGCTCGCTCAGGGTGCGGTCGATGGTGTGGCGGGGGTGCAGGCTGGAATAGGGATCCTGGAACACCATCTGCACCCGCCGCGAGAAGCCCGCGTCGCGCGGCGAAGGCAAGGGCTTGCCATCCAGCCGGATGGTGCCGCCGCTGATCGGGGCCAGCCCGCAGATCGCGCGCAGGATGGTGGATTTGCCCGATCCGGATTCACCCACCAGACCATAGCTTTCCTTCGCCTCGACCTTGAGGGTCACATCCTGCACAGCGCGGACGTCACGGCCCTTGACCTCGAAGGTGACAGAAAGGGTGTCGATTTCCAGCAAGGCCATCAGCGCGCCCAATCCGCTTGTCTGTCCAGCACCGGCAGCGGCTCGCGCGGGCCGCCGATGCGGGGCAGGCAGTTCAGAAGCCCTCGCGTATAGGGGTGTCTCGCGTTCAACAGGTCGCGCGCCGCCAGTTCCTCGACGATCTTGCCCTTGTACATCACCAGAACCCGGTCGCAGAACCGCGCCACCAGCCGAAGGTCGTGGCTGATGAAGATCAGCCCCATGCCCCGGTCGCGCACCAGGGCATCGAGGATCGACAGCACTTCGGCCTGAACCGTGACGTCCAGCGCCGAGGTCGGCTCGTCCGCGATCAAAAGATCGGGGTTCGGGATCAGCATCATCGCGATCATCACGCGCTGGCCCATGCCGCCCGAAAGCTCGTGCGGATAGCTGTCCATCACCCGGTCGGGATCGCGGATCTGCACCGCTTCCAGCGCAGCCACGGCGCGCTTGTGCGCCTCGGTCTTGTTGACATGGTCGCGGCGACGCAGGCCTTCCATCAGTTGCGCGCCGACCCGCATCACCGGGTTCAGCGAGAACTTGGGGTCCTGCATCACCATGGCCATGCGGTGCCCGCGCAGACCCCTCATCTCTGTCTCGCTGGCGCGGGTCAGGTCGATGCCGTCGAAGGTCATCTCGTCAGCGTCGATCCGCCCCGGCGGCCGGATCAGGCGCAGCACGGATCGCCCGGTCATGGTCTTGCCCGAGCCGCTTTCGCCCACAATGCCAAGCCGTTCACGGCCAAGGCTGAAATCGACGCCGCGCACCGCCTCGACCTTGCCGGCCTCGGTGTCGAAGGTCACGCGCAGGTTTCGCACCGAAAGCAGCGTCATCGCCCGGCGCTCCTTGGGTCCAGCACGTCGCGCAGGCCATCGCCCAAAAGGTTGAAGCCAAGCGAGACGGTGAAGATGGCAAGGCCGGGCATCGTGGCAACCCACCATTGTTCGAACAGGAACTTGCGGCCGGCGCTGATCATCACGCCCCATTCCGGCAGGGGGGGCTGCACCCCGAGGCCCAGGAAGCCCAAGCCCGCGGCCGTCAGGATCACCCCTGCCATGTCCAGTGTGACGCGGATGATGACCGAAGGCAGGCACATCGGCATGATGTGGCCCCAGATGATGCGCGCCGCTCCGGCCCCTTGCAGGCGCACGGCGGCGATGTAGTCGGACTTGCGCACCGTCAGCGTCTCTGCCCGTGCCACGCGGGCATAGGGCGGCCAGGAGGTGACGGCGATGGCCAGAACCGCGTTTTCCATCCCAGGACCTAGCACGGCGACAAGGGCAAGGGCGAGGATCAGCTTCGGGAAGGCCAGGAAGATATCGGTGATCCGCATCAGGATCTCGTCCGTCCAGCCGCCGAAATAGCCGGCGACCGTGCCGACCAGCAGCCCGAAGACCGGCGCAGTCAGCGCCACCATGACCACGATGGTCAGGGTGATGCGGGCGCCGTAGATGATGCGCGACAGGATATCGCGGCCGAAATCGTCGGTGCCCAGCCAGTTGCCGGGCGTGCCGGGCGGCAAGAGGCGGCGCGACAAGTCCTGCGTGATCGGGTCATGCGGCGCCAGCACGGGCGCGAAAGCTGCCATCAGCACCAGCGCCAGCACGATGAAGAGGCCGATCATCGCCAGGGGGTTGCGGCGCAGCCGCAGCCAGCTGAGCCAGGCCTGCCCCAGGCGGGCCTGCCAGCGCGAGGCGGGAGAGGGGTCGCGCAGCCATTCGGTCAGGGTCATGCGCGTGCCCTCGGATCGACAAGGCGGTACAGGATGTCGGACAACATGTTCAGGCCGACGAAGCAGAAGCCCACCACGATGGTTCCGCCCAGGACCGCCGGCATGTCGCTGACCATCAGTGCGTCGGTTATGTAACTTCCGATGCCGGGCCAGGCGAAGATCGTCTCGGTCAGGACCGCGCCCTCCAGCAGATAGGCATAGCTGAGCGCGATGACGGTGATCAGCGGCACCAGCACGTTGCGCATGGCATGGACCCAGATCACCCGCCGTTCCGGCATCCCCTTGACCCGGGCGGTGGTGATGTATTCCTGGCCCAACTCGTTCATCATGAAGCTGCGCGTCATCCGGCTGATGTAGGCCATTGAGATATAACCCAGAATCCCGGCCGGCAGGATGATGTGGGAGAAGGCGTTCCAGAACATGTCCCACTGTCCGGCCAGGGCGGTATCGACCAGGATCATGCCGGTCATCGGCTCCATCTCGAAGTCGAAGGTCATCTGGTAGGCAACATCCAGGCGCCCCGGCCCGCCGACCCAACCCAACTGGCCGTAGAAGAGCAGAAGCCCCATCAGGCCCAGCCAGAACACCGGCATGGAATAGCCCATCAGGCCCACCAGCCGCACCAGCTGGTCGATCCACGAACCCGGCCTTGTGGCGGCCAGAACGCCCGCAGGCACGCCCACCAGAACCCCCAGGATGGTGGCCAGCGTGGCAAGCTCCAGCGTGGCGGGGAAGTAGCGCTTGATCTCTTCCAGCACCGGGTCGCGGGTTCGCACCGAAAGACCCAGATCGCCCTGCATCACGTCGCGCACATAGATGCCGAACTGCTGCCACAGCGGCAGGTCCAGGCCCAGTTTCTGGTGCAGCTCGGCGATCTGCTCGGCCGAGGCCCGCTCGCCCAGGATGGCGTGCGCAGGATCGATCGGCACCACGCGGGCGATCAGGAAGGTCACGAGCAACAGCCCGAGGAAGGTTGCGGCCAGCGATAGCGCGATGCCGGCGGTCTGGCGCAAGACTCGGCCAGTTGCGCTGCGGCGCGGCGAGGAAAGGGCGGGGGAGGTCATGCGGGGGAAAGGCTGGCGCGCCGGATCGCTCCGGCGCGCCGCCGGATCACTTGGTGACCAGCCAGTAGGCGGCCGAGTCGATCGCGCCGCCGGTGTAGAAGTTCTCGACGTTCGCCTGCATCCCGGTCTGGTAGCCGATCTGGAACATCACGATGAAGGGCGAGGTCTCGCGGTGCTTCTTCTGCAGTTCCTCGTACATCGCCTTGCGCTTGCCGGCGTCCATTTCCATGACGGCCGCCTGGCTCATCGCCGTCAGTTCGCCCGGATCATAGGCATTACGCCAGGCAAGGTAGCCCGTGTTCTGCGCCTCGTCCGAGTTGTCGGGGTTTTCGGCAAAGGTCGAAGAGTTGGTGTTGGGGTCGGGATAGTCCGGGCCCCAGCTTTGCAGCGTGGCATCGTGCTGGCGGGCGCGATAGCGTTTCAGCTGCTCTGCCCCTTCGCCGACGTTCAGTTCCACCGTGATGCCGGCCTGACCGAAGGTGTTCTGGATCGACTGCGCCATGTCCATCCGGTCCGACGCGTTGCGTACGTCCAGCACGACCTTCGGGTTCTGGACGCCCGACTCCGCCACCAGCGCCTTGGCCTTCTCGATATCCAGCGAGTAGGGGTTGTCCTCCAGCGCGCCCAAATAGCCGATGGGCAGGAAGGACTGGTGCACCACCTCGGTGCCCTTCAGGAAGGTGTCCACCATGCCCTGGTAGTCGATGGCATAGCGCATCGCATCCAGGAACTTCTGGTTCTTGTACATCTCGTTCTTCTGGTTGAACGAGAGGTAGAAGATCTGCCCGCCGACATCCGGCTGCACCTTCACCGCCGCGTTGCCGGCCAGGCCCTCGATGTCGGTGGGGGTCAGTTCCCGCGCGATGTCGATGTCGCCCTTTTCCAGCTGCAGGCGCTGAGTCGCGGCTTCCGGAATGTGCTGCATGAAGACCTTCGAAATCTTCGCCGGCCCGCGCCAATGCGTCGGGTTGGCCTCCAGCACATAGCCTTCGTTCGGCTTGAAGGACTTCAGGACATAGGCGCCCGAACCGGCCGAGTTCGACTTCAGCCATTCGTTGCCCATGTCGCCGTTTGCGTCATGCTCCATGACGGTCTTCTGGTCGACGATCGAGGCGACGCCAGCGGTCAGGATGTTGTAGACGAAGGTTGGCGCATAGGCCTTGTCGACCTTGAAGGTCAGCGTGTCGCCGTCTGCGGTGATCATCTGGTCAACGTTCTCGGCCGACCAGCCGAACTGGTTCAGAATGAAGGCCGGGGTCTTGTTGATTTTGACGGCGCGTTGCAGCGAGAAGGCCGCATCCGCCGCGGTGACAGGGTTGCCCGACGCGAAGGTGATGCCCGGCTTCATCTTGAAGCTGTAGGTCACACCGTCATCGGCCACCGACCAGCTTTCCGCCAGGCCGGGCACCAGCTCCTTTGAGACCGGGTCCAGCTCGATCAGCCCGTCATAGGTGTTGTTCACCACGTCGAGCCCCGAAAACTCATAGGCCTCGTGCGGGTCAAGCGAGACGATGTCGTCGATGGCATCGGCGATGACCAGCGTGTCGGCCGGCGTCGCCGCCATCAGGGCGACCGGCGCGGTACCCAGCAGAAGGGCGGCAAGTCCAACGGCGCCCGCGCGGCGCAGGCGTGCTTCGAAAGTCATTCTCAACTCCCTGTTTTTATTGGGCTTCATCTCGGCTACCGCAGGCGGTCTGCGACTGTCCCAACCAAGATTGGGACCTTTCGCGCCTCCGTTGTCAAGGAACTGTTGCAGGCCGAAATGCGGCAACGCAGCGGCGGCGGGCCGGTTGCGCC
The DNA here is from genome assembly GCF_019623905.1 of Neotabrizicola shimadae. Lineage (NCBI taxonomy): Bacteria > Pseudomonadati > Pseudomonadota > Alphaproteobacteria > Rhodobacterales > Paracoccaceae > Neotabrizicola > Neotabrizicola shimadae. The sequence goes on from NZ_CP069370.1 coordinate 796,771, forward strand.
CGATTCCGGTCGGAATTGATCGAAATTACTCCGTCGTTCCGCCCGCAATCCGCACCGGTCTTACCGCTATCCACTGTCGGTAAACACTCCGGGGGCAGTCTGTCCGCCGGCAGGACCAGGGCATTTCGGTATGGCAACCTACAACGGCAACAACTTCAACAACACCTACTTCGGGGGCGACTCGGCTGACAGCATTTCCGGCAATGGCGGCGCCGACAGTCTGTACGGCGGTGGCGGCGATGACTCCGTGTACGGCGGATCCGGCAATGACCGGCTCTATGGCGGCGATGGCAACGATACGATCGGGGGCGGAACCGGTACCGACTCGCTGGAGGGCGGGGCCGGCAACGACACATTGCGCGGGGAGGACGATGCCGACACGCTGCTTGGCGGCGCTGGCAACGACGTTCTCGACGGCGGCGCTGCGAATGACCAGGTGTATGGTGAAGCGGGCCTCGACACGCTGACAGGCGGCACTGGCAACGACTCGCTCTTCGGCGGCGACGATGCCGACAGCCTGACGGGCGACGACGGTGCAGACAGCCTGGACGGCGGCCTTGGCAATGACACGCTTCTTGGCGGCGTCGGGGTCGACACGCTTTACGGGGGCGACGGCAACGACAGCCTCGACGGCGGCACAGAGAACGACCTCCTCGGCGGTGGCGCCGGCAATGACACGATGCTGGGCGGGGCCGGTCTCGACACGCTCTACGGTGGCGACGGCGCGGACAGCATCGATGGCGGCGCAGACGCTGATTTCATCACGGGCGATGCGGGCGATGACACCCTGGTCGGCGGTGCCGGCAACGACTCGCTCTACGCCGGGGACGGGAACGACTCGCTGGATGGCGGTGACGGTGCGGACAACCTTGATGCCGGCGCGGGCAACGACACCATGCGCGGCGGCCTGGGCAACGACACCTTCTATGGTGGTTCGGGGCTCGACATGGTCGACTACTCGAACTCGACGGGCGCAGTCACTGTCAACCTGAGCACCAACGTCTTTTCTGGCGGTGAAGCCGCGGGCGACGTGAATGGCGGCGGTGTCGACGGTGTGATCGGCTCGGCCTTCGCCGATTCGCTGACCGGCTTCGATGGCGAGGCGACGACTGGCGGCGACATCTACACCAACGTCTTCTACGGCGACGGCGGCAATGACACGATCTCGGGTCTTGCCGGTGGCGACTCGCTCTATGGCGGCGACGACAATGACCAGATCCTTGGCGGTTCGGGTGCCGACACCATCGGTGGCGATGCCGGAAACGACACGATCGACGGTGGCACCGATGCCGACCTTATCTCGGGCGGTTCGGGCAACGACTCCATCGCCGGCGGAACCGGCAACGACACCGTGTCGGGCGATGCCGGAAATGACAGCATCGACGGCGGCGACGGCAACGACAGCCTGTCCGGGGGGGCTGACACCGACACGATCCTCGGCGGGATCGGCAACGACACTTTGTCCGGCGATGCCGGCAACGATCTGCTCTACGGGGGCGACGGCCTCGACAGCGTCTATGGCGGCGCGGGAAGCGACTCCCTTCACGGCGGCGCTGGCGCGGACCTCCTGGACGGGGGCGACGACAACGACAGCATCTATGGCGGTTCGGGCGATACAATCCTGGGCGGGGCAGGGGCCGACGCCATCTACAGCGGCGGCAACTCGATCATCACCGGCGGCGCCGGCAACGACACGATCTACGCCCAAGCCGGCGACACGATTTACGGCGGCAATGTCGATGGCGACCAAGACATCATCGACCTGACCGGCATCGCGAACTACCGCATCGTCCGCGTGCCCGACAGCGACGGCAACGGCTGGGACGGCCGGATCGAAATCCTCGACTCGAACGGGAACGTCACCGGCACGATCGAGTTCCAGAACATCGAGATGGTGCCCTGCTTTACGCCGGGCACCCTGATCGCCACCGAACATGGCCGCCTGCCGGTCGAGGAATTGTCCGAAGGCGACCGCGTCCTGACGCGCGACAACGGCTTCCAGGAAATCCGCTGGATCGGTCGGCGCAGCCTTGGCGCGGTGGACCTGGCGCAGAACCCCGACCTGCGGCCGGTACTGATCCGCCGCGGCGCCTTCGGCGAGAATGTGCCCGAACGCGACATGGTGGTCAGCCCCAACCACCGGATGCTGATGTCGGGCATGCGCACCGAACTGTGGTTCGGCGAACATGAAGTGCTCGCCGCCGCCAAGCATCTGGTGAACGGCGCGTCGATCCAGCAGATCAACCCGCTTCGCACCACTTATGTCCACTTCCTCTGCGACCGGCACGAGGTGGTCCTTTCCGATGGGGCATGGTCGGAAAGCTTCCAGCCCGGCGACCAATCCATGAGCGGCATGGGCGAGGATCAGCGGCAGGAGATCTATTCCATCTTCCCCGAACTGCGGGAACGCGCCGGCCGCGCTGCCTATGCCAGCGCGCGCCGCTCGCTGAAGGGGCATGAGGCGCGGATCCTGCGCCACGGCTGACACCGGCTGTGCACGGGTGCAGGGTGTCTCTGCGCCCGTGCCCGGCGCAATCGGCGGGTCATTGCGCTATCTTGCAGCCAAAGCAGGAGCAAGCGCCATGAGCTGGAACCCCATTCTGGACCCCACGATTCCGATCGGTGATGCCGTCGATGCCATCGAGGCGGTCATCGTCCCCCGGGCGCGCGACCTGGGTGGGTTCGAGGTGCGCCGCGCGCTGCCCTCGGCACAGCGCCAGATGGTCGGCCCCTTCATCTTCTTCGACCAGATGGGTCCGGCAGAGTTCCTGACAGGCGAAGGGATCGACGTGCGTCCGCATCCGCACATCGGCCTCGGAACCGTCACCTATTTGCTGAAGGGCCGCCTGCATCACCGCGACAGCCTTGGCACCGACCAGTGGATCGAACCGGGCGCAGTGAACTGGATGCTGGCCGGCCAGGGCATCACCCATTCCGAACGCACCGATGGCGAAGCGCGCCGCGCGCCGCAGTCGATGTTCGGCCTGCAGACCTGGCTGGCCTTGCCGAAGGACCGCGAGGATGACCCGGCTGGCTTCGTCCATGCCGGCGCGTCGCAGCTGCCGGTGCTCGAGGGCGAGGGCAAGACCGTTAGGTTGATCCTCGGCAATGCCTGGGGCGAGGCCATGCCGATGCCCATGCCGGTCGAGGTGTTCTATGCCGATGCCGAACTGGCTCCGGGCGCGGCCATTCCCCTGCCGGATGACCACGAAGACCGCGGCGCCTATGTGCTGAAGGGCGAAATCACTGTGTCGGGCCAGGTCTTCGGGCCGGGGCATATGCTGGTCTTCCGCCCTGGCGACCGGATCTCGTTGAAGGCCGGTGCCGAGGGCGCCCGCGTGATGTTGCTGGGTGGCGCCACGATGGACGGGCCGCGCTACATCTGGTGGAACTTCGTCGCCTCGTCCAGGGAACGCATCGAAGCCGCCAAGGAAGCCTGGCGCGCGGGCGATTGGGCGCATGGCCGGTTCAGCCTGCCGCCTGGTGACGACGGCGAGTTCATCCCCGCACCAGAGCGTTGAGCGACGTGCCTGGCCGTTTCGGCCCAGTGGATGTGGGCGCCAGCGGTCGCCCCCGGTCATAGGCGGCGCTGCGCCTTCAGGGAACCGATTGGCGGCCCCACATGTACGCCATTCCACCCTTGACGCCGCGCGCCGCCCCCCGTAATACCCCCCACACGTTCGGGCGGGCCCGGATGGTGGATACGCGGTTGTAGCTCAGTTGGTTAGAGTACCGGCCTGTCACGCCGGGGGTCGCGGGTTCGAGCCCCGTCAACCGCGCCATCACCGCCCGCTCCGAACGTGAAAGACCAGCGCGGTTGTAGCTCAGTCGGTTAGAGTACCGGCCTGTCACGCCGGGGGTCGCGGGTTCGAGCCCCGTCAACCGCGCCAGTCATTTTTCATTTTCAGGAAACGTCAGTTCAGTCTCAGCGCCAGAGTTGCGCCCGGCTGGCCATCACGCCCTGCAGCTTTGACAGGATCCGCAGGCCCGCGCCGGGACGTGGAATCGCGCCCGTGGCAAGCCGTTCCAGCGCAACCTCAGGTGGGCAGGGCAAGCCGCTGACGGGGTCGGTATAGCGCGGATAGGCGATCAGCGCCGCATGCGTCATCCGGTCGAGGTCCACGCCCCGCACGGCCAGCCGCCGCAGCGGCGCCGGCATCACTTCGCGGGTCAGGCCCCAGCCCGCATAGAAGGGCAGGCCAAGACAGGTCACCGTCACCCCGCGCAGCAGCGCCTCGAAGCCCAGGGTCGAGGTGATCGTCCAGACCTCCTGCACCTGTGCCAGCAAGTCCGCGGGGCTGCCGCCCGCCACCGTCGCATCCGCAAGTCCTGCAAGGTCGGACTCGGCCACGGTTCCGGGCCGCAGACCCGCCAGCACATCCGGATGCGGCCGCCAGAGAATGACGGCCTCCGGATTGGCCGCCCGCACCGCGCGCAAGAGGTCCAGATTGCTGCGCACCGTTCCCGCTCCAAGCCGGATCGAAGCGTCGTCTTCCACCTGACCAGGCACCAAAATGCGGTGGCCTTCCGGCAGGTCGAACCGCCCGGGGCCAAGATTGTACTTCGTCACACCCGCGCCAACCAACCGCGCCCTCAGCCGGGCCGCACGCAGGCGCGCGTGCTCGGGCAGGGGCACCGCCACAAGCCGTTCCAGCCGGCTCTCGCGCGAGGGGTCGTAGTAGATGCCAAGGTCGTCGGCGACCAGCGAAAGGGGGGGCACCAGCTCGGCCCCAAGCCCGCGGGACCGCAGGAACCCGTCCTCGACACGGCGAATGGGCATGGGGCCCGTCAGGCCCGGCGGTTCCTTGCCGGCCCAGACCAGCAGACCCCGGCCATCCTTCTGCGCGCGGGCAAGGGCCGACCAAGGCTTGTCATCAAACACCAGCCTGCGCTCGCGCCCAAAGACCTGCTGCAGCGTGGACCGCTTCCAAAGCCGCATTCCCATGGCGACATGGCCGTGCCGGTCCTCGCGGAAAGCGCGAGTCTCAGCCTCCAGCTGATCCACCGCCTCTTCAAAGTTGCACAGCCGGTCACGGCACGGGTCGTACCAGACCGGGGACAGGATCATCGCCGCCGCAAACAGTTGCACGGGTGTCAGCCGGCGGCCACGGCGCGGCAGGGGTTGTTCATCTGCGGTCAGGCCCCATCCGGCATAGAAGGGCTGGCCAAAGACCCTTGGCCTGTGGCCGGCCAGGATGGCCTCGAACCCAAGCTGCGAGGTCGCCGTATAAACCGCGATTGCGCCATCCAGCAGCGACCAGGGCGAGACGGGATCGGTCAGCAGGCTGACGCGCCCCTGGGCGTCCGCCGGCCCGAAATGGCCAGGGCGATGTCCTGCCGTGGTTTCGGGATGCGCCCGGATGACGATGCGCGCGCCCGGATGGTCATCCAGGGCGCGCGCCAACATCTCGCGGAAGGTGGCCTCCGACGCCGCGCCATGCCGGATCGAGGCATCGCCGCGCGTCTGGTCCACGACCAGCACATAGCCCGGCGCAGGCGGGGGCAGGGCCGGATCATGAAGGTTGTACTTCGACAACTGCGCTGCGCGCAGGCGGGCGATGCCATCGCGCGCGCGCGCAAGAAGTGGCGTCTCGTCAAGGGGATGCCTGGCCAGCAACTGCTCCAGCCGCGAGGGCGCCGCGCTGTCGAAATGCACCCCCACCGGGTCCAGCATCAGCCCAAGCGGCGGCGCGCCGCTTCGTCCCGGCTTGACCGACCGCAGGAAGGCATCTTCGATCCGCACAAGCGGCGCATCCCTTGCCGCCGCCGCGCGCTCGCCGCGCGCGGCATAAGGCGACCGCCCCCAGACCACCACTCCATCGCCAGGCGCCGGCAGGCCCAGGCGCAGATCGTGGCCCGCGAGTTCCAGGATGCGGCGCAGCCGTGCCTGGCGCAGGAAGCCCAGGTTCAGAAAGCGAAGCCGCCGGGGAATTCCTTCTCCGGCGGCGGGTTTCGGATCAGGCTGCGGCGCCAAGACGGCTCAGCCGCCGGCAAGCGTGTCGATGGCGGCCGCACCGGAGGCCGTGCCGTTGATGGCGGCCAGGGCCTTTGTCCATTGCGTGTAAGGCGCCTCGGTGACCAGCAGCGTATCGCCGTCGCGCACCAGGAAATCGCGCGCCTCGAACATCCCTGTCGGCTGCGTCAGGTCCAGCACATAGATCATCCGCTGATCGCCGCGCAGGTCGCTGCGGCCGAGGACCTCGTTGGCAATTTCTGCCGGCTCGTTCCGCAGCACGAAAACGCCGGTCGGGTCGGCCCAGTTGGTATTCAGCCCGCCGACCGAGGCGATGGCTTCTACCGCCGACAGCGTCTGCGTCTCGAAGGGCACGCGGGTCTGCGACCCTGTGGCGCCAAGCGCGGTGAAGGCGCGGGTGTCCCGTTCCACGACGATCTGGTCGCCCGGCCGCAGCGGGATATCGTTCTTCGGATTGGCATAAAGGTCGGTCAGCCAGACCTGGCCCGACGAATTGCCACGCGTCACCCGGACCAGCGCCGCCTCGGGCTCGATGGCCACGCCGCCGGCCTTGGCGATCATCGCCGTCAGTGTGCGCGTCGGCCGTTCGATGGGATAGACCCCCTGCGCCGCGACCGAACCGGACACCGACACCGTCGATCCGTCCCCGGCCAGCCGTGTCACCGTGACCTGAGGGTCCGGGGTCTGCGTGTCCAGCTTGCGGGTGATGGCGTCGCGCAGCCCTTCGGGCGTCTGGCCCGCGGCCTTGATGCGTCCCGCATAGGGAATGAAGATGAACCCCTGGCCGTCAACCTGCACCTCTTCCAGAGGGGTCACGCGCTGGCCGGTGTTGCCAAGCAGCGGGTCGTCCTTGACGTTCTCGAACACGGTGATCGACAGCCGGTCGCCCGCGGCAATGGTGTCGGACCCCATGACACCCGCATTGCGGAAGCCGGAGGAAAAGCCGAAAGCCGGCGTCACTGCCGTTGCCCGCGTCACACGGCTGTTCACGCTTACCACGAAGGCATCGCCTTCCTGGAGCACGGAGCCCGCAAAGATTTCCGATTTGGTCGGGCCCGATCGCGGCAGGCCACAGCCCGCCAACGATACGAATCCCATTCCAAGGACCAGCAAGCTGGCCCTTCTGCCTTTGTCGATCGTCACTGCCCGGGCTCCTTGACTGGAGATGCCTCAAGTTTTGCTTGTCAGACTAATGAACGAGGGCCTGAAAAGAAAGACGTTCGTGCAAGACCGTGGCCGAATGGTCAGTTCACTGCCCGCAAGTGTTGCCGCGGCGCCGCGTTTCCCGACACCAGCGCATCATAGGGATCCTCGGGGGCCAGCATCATGTCCACCACTTGCCGCAACAACTGGCGGCGCCCCCGCAGCGAATAGAAACCGCCGGGGATCTGGCTCGTTTCCAGCAGATAATGCCGGTAGTCGCGATAGGCGCGGCTGTCCGGACGGGACGGATGGGCAAAGAATTCGGGCAGAGGCTGGGGCGAGACGAACTCGGGCTTGCCATAGACGGCGGCCCCGAATGTCTTCAACGGAAGTCCGCGCCAAAGCACCTGCTGCGCTGCCGTGGAATTGACGGTCACGGCAGACCGGGCATGGTTCAACAGCACCGCGAGCTTGCCGCCCCGCACGAAATGCACCCGGTCGGCCACACCGTGACGCTCTGCCAGCCGGCGGATCGTGGCCTTCACCGGCGAGCGGCCATCCTCCAGCGGATGCGCCTTGAAGACCAGGTGATGATGCGGCGGCGCTCCCCTGGCAAAGCCATCCATCGTCACTTCGATGAAATCGGTCAGGCTGCGAAAGGGCGAATGCTTCTGGAAGCTCGCGTCATGTTCCAGCTGTAACAGCACCAGATGATAGGGAAATCCGCCATGCCGGATACGGAACGTCGCCGCACGGCGTTCAAGCGAATGAAAGGGCAGCAGTGCCAGGCGCCGCAGGTACAGGTGGAACTCCTGGCCCACGGTCAGCGACCGGTGCGGCCGGAAACCCGGATAGCGGCGCGTGCCCAGCATCACGCAGAAATGGTAGAAGGCGCCCCAGAACATGTGCTGGCGCATGTCGCCCCACCGGGCCGGCGCATCGGGCAGGTCCATGTCGGACTTTTCCAGCGCCGCCCGCATTTCCGGTACGCTCAGCTGCATCAGCCGCGAATGGCCGTTCGATCCGCCGCGTTCATAGGTCACCCAATGGGGCCGCAGATAGCCTTCCTCGAAGACATGCACCGTCAGCCCCCGCGCGCGCGCCACGGCGACGGCCTGCGCATGGACCGGCCGGGTATCGCCGTAAAGCACGATGTCGGTCAGCCGGTACTCGTCGATCAGCTGCGCAAATCGTTCTGGCCAATCCTCGCCGCTCCCGGACCAGGGAATGAAGCTTGCCTTGTCGCCCCAAAGCACCTCGTCGCCATGGTTGAAGCCAACGCGCCAGACCTCGGCCCCCGATGCGCGCAGCATGCGGGCCAGGCGTTTGAAGAAGGGGCCATGCGGCCCCTGAAGGAACAACATGCGGCGGCCCGTGCCGGAAAGTGGCTGCATCGTTATGCTGTTCCGGCCTGGCCGGACCTCCTTCCTGCAACGGATAGCGCGGCGGGGCACGCGGGGGCCAGTCTTGCCGAGCTGCTGGGCGCAATTTTGACCAAGGCGCGGCGGAACCGGCACAGGCCTGGGGCTTGCCTGACACGCCCGGCAGGGCTACCTCGGAACCACCAAAGAAGGAGACGGCGATGTTCACCGGGATCGTGACCGACATGGGCGAGATCAGCGCGCTGGACCAGCAAGGCGACCTTCGCGCCCGCATCGCCACCGCCTATGACGTGTCCGGCATCGACATCGGCGCCTCGATCGCTTGCGACGGGGTCTGCCTGACGGTGGTGGACACCGGCACCGCGCCGCGCGGTTGGTTCGACGTGCAGATTTCGGCGGAGACGGTCTCCAAGACCAACATTGGCCACAACGGCTGGCACCTGGGCAAGCGCATCAACCTGGAACGCGCCTTGCGCGTGGGGGATGAACTGGGCGGCCACATCGTCTCGGGCCATGTCGATGGTGTGGCAGAGGTCGTCGCGCTGCGGCCCGAAGGCGACAGCCTGCGCGTGACCTTCCGCGCGCCAAAGGCGCTCGCAAAGTTCATCGCGCCCAAGGGCTCGGTGGCATTGAACGGCACTTCGCTTACGGTGAACGAGGTCGAAGGCTGCGACTTCGGAATCAACTTCATCCCGCATACCCGCAAGGTGACGACCTGGGGCGCGGTGGCCCTGGGCGATGCCGTGAACCTCGAGGTCGACACGATGGCGCGTTATGTCGCCCGGCTGAGGGAATGGGCATGACCGCCGGTCCGGCCCATGCCGGCCCCGGCCACAACGGCGGCCCCTCGATGGAGACCGGCGTCAGCTGGCGCCGCCATTGCTGGACCCAGGCGCGCGAACGGCTCCTGCCGACCTTGCCCATCGAGGTGGTCCGCCTGCGCGTGAAGCGGGCGGCCGAGCTTGGGCTTGACTACAAGACCTATGCCGGGGTCCGGGCCTCTACCGGACATGACATCGTGGCTTTCCTTTTTTCGCAGAACGCCCTGCGGCTTGCCCCGCCCATGCCTTTGCCGGGCGACCGCGCGGCACGGCTGGCGGCCATGACAGCCTGCGGTCGCATCGCCCTTGCACAAGCCGCGCGCCCTGAGGCGGTTCTTGCGGCGGCCAATGGCCTGTTGGACGCCGCCCATCCCGCGCCGGCACTTCTGGGCAGCTTTGCCGAGGCGCGCACGCGCCTGCGCGATGTCCTGGGCCGCATCCCCGGCGACCGGGTCCTCCTGGTGGGCGACCATTCGCTGGAACGGGATTGGGTGATGGCCGGTCGGCTGGCCGGCTGGCTTCCGGCAGAGCGCTACTTCGCCGGTTGAGGGTTTCCCTCGGCTCTGGCCTTCGCGGGCCTGACGGGATAAGGGCAAGGCAACCAGCGCGGAGGGGCCCATGACCGCAGAGAAAAGCGAATTCGCCGACGCGATCTCGTCGGTCGAGGAGATCATCGAGGATGCCCGCAACGGGCGCATGTTCATCCTGGTGGACCATGAGGACCGCGAGAATGAGGGTGACCTGGTCATTCCCGCCCAGATGTGCACGCCGAATGCGATCAATTTCATGGCCACCCATGGACGTGGCCTGATCTGCCTTGCGCTGACTGCGGCACGGGTGGACCAACTGGGTCTGCAACTGATGGACCGCAAAAACTCTTCGCGGCATTCCTCGGCCTTCACCCTGTCCATCGAAGCGGTCGAAGGCATCGCCACCGGAATCTCCGCCGCCGACCGGGCGCGCACCGTCAGCGTGGCGATCGACCCGACCAAGGGCGCAGCCGACATCGCCTCGCCCGGCCACATCTTCCCACTGCGCGCTCGCGATGGCGGCGTGCTGGTCCGCGCCGGCCATACCGAAGCCGCGGTGGATGTCAGCCGACTTGCCGGCCTGAACCCCAGTGGCGTGATCTGCGAAGTGATGAAGGACGACGGGACCATGGCCCGCCTGCCGGACCTCATCGCCTTTGCCCAGAAGCACGGGCTGAAGATCGGAACGATCTCGGACCTGATCGCCTATCGCCGCCGGCACGACGCGCTGGTGAAGGAACGCTCGGTCAGCCACGTCACCTCGACCCATGGCGGCGACTGGCTGATGCGCGTCTTCGCCGACGATGCGCGCGGCGATGAACATGTTGTGTTGACGAAAGGTGACCTCACCGCGCCGGGACCGGTGCTGGTGCGAATGCACGCCTTGAACCCGCTGGAGGACGTCCTGGGCATCGGGGCAGGGGGCAAACTGCCCGCGGCCATGCGGCTGATCGCGGCCGAGGGGCGGGGGGTAGTCGTCCTGCTGCGCGACACCTCGATGAAGATGGTCGCCCCCGGCGAGCATTCGCCCGACACGCTGCGCCAATACGGCCTCGGGGCCGAAATCCTGGCCTCGCTCGGCCTTTCGGAGATTACCCTTGTCACCAATTCGAAGGCCCCTCGCGCTGTGGGGCTGGATGGCTGGGGCCTGACCATCGCGGGCACGCGCCCGATCGCGGAGTGAACCATGGCCGGAACCGAGACCCACTACACGCTGGACCTGCCGTCCTTCGACAAGCCGGTCAAGCTCTTGATCGTGGTCGCGCCCTATTACAAGGACATCGCGGATGACCTGGTGGCCGGGGCGCGGGCGGTGGCGGCAAAGGCAGGGGCCGAGGTCGAGTTGATCGAGGTGCCGGGCGCTCTGGAAATCCCGCCGGCCATCGCCCTGGCCGGGCGTATGGCCGACTTTGACGGCTACGTCGCCCTGGGCTGCGTGATCCGGGGCGAAACCACGCATTACGACACGGTCTGCAACGACAGCTCGCGCGGGCTGATGATGCTGGGCCTGGGCGGCGCCTGCATCGGCAACGGCATCCTCACGGTCGAAAACCGGGACCAGGCCGTGGTGCGGGCCGATCCTGCCGGGCAGGACAAGGGCGGCGGTGCCGCTGCGGCGGCCTTGCATCTGATTGCCTTGTCGCGGAAATGGGCCGGAAAGACCAAGGGGATCGGATTCCGCGCATGAAGTCGGACGAGAAGAAGCAACGGAAATCGGCCTCGCGGCTCTATGCAGTGCAGGCCCTTTTCCAGATGGAAAGCTCGGGCCAGACCGTCGAGGCCGTGACGCGGGAATTCGAGTCGCACCGGTTCGGGGCGACCTACGAAGAAGGCGAGTTTCTGGACGGCGACGTGGACCACTTCCGTCAGGTGGTGGACGGCGCGGTGAACTGGCAGGCGAAGATCGACCAGATGACCGACCGTGCCCTGGTGGCGAAATGGCCCATCGACCGGATCGACCCGGTGCTGCGTGCCCTGTTCCGGGCGGCGGGGGCGGAACTGGTGGCCTTGCCGACCCCTCCGAAGGTGGCGATCGTGGAATATGTCGAGGTTGCGAAGGCTTTCTTCCCCGCGGGGAAGGAATCCAAGTTCGTGAACGCGGTGCTCGACCACATGGCGCGGGAGGCGCGCCCGGAAGCGTTCTGACGGAGGTGGCCGTGCGGTGCCTTCACGTATCGTGAACGGGACCATGTTCGGCCAGCGGTGGACGGCCCCGTGTCGCGCCCGCTGATCCGCATGATAGGGGCGGAACGCACCGCATTGACGACTCCCCGCAGGATAACGATCCTGAGATCTGTCGAGTCTGCGGCGATCACCTTCCCCGCGGGGAAGGTTTCGAAGGTCGTGATTGCGGTTCTGGACAACGTGGCGTGTCGGGCGCGCCCCGACGCGATGGGAGGGAGGCGGTCATGCGGCACCTGGGTCTGGCGGCGGGAGCGGTCCTTTTGGCGGGGTCGGCATGGGCGCAGCAAGTGCCGGCGGCCTATCAGGGCACCTGGACCCTGACCGACATTGACCGTGCGCCGTTCTATGGGGGGGCGACCCTGGTCATGACCGGCCCCGGCACCTTTGCTGGCCAGGCGCCCTGCAACCAGTATTCCGGCACAGCCGCGGGCGCTCTGCCGGCCTTCCAGGTCACCCAGGTCGCCGCCACCCGCATGACCTGCCAGATGCTCGAGATGGAGCACCAGTACTTTGCGGTGCTGAAAGGCGTTGTTTCTGCCGAACTGGTCGGACCGGATCTGTACCTGTCGACCGTGAACGGCGTGAAACTTCATTACGTTGCCGCGGGCAACTGAGCCATTTTTCGCAACTGCGGCAAGATTGGGCTGGCACTTTGCTGCTGAACCACTAAGTTCGGTCTGTCCGGTTCTTGGAATCGCGGGAGAGACCTCATGCCCAAGCTGATCCGCCTTTACATCCAGAGCATCCTGATCGGCTTCGCCCTTTCGGCGGTGTTCCTGGCCATGATGATGTGGCAGGATGTGGCGGGGCTCCGGCATCTGATCCTTGGGTCGAACATGGGCTGGCTTGCCGCCCTGATGGTCATCGTGTTCAACGGCATCGTCTTTTCGGGCGCCCAGTTTGCCATCGCCATCATGCGCATGGCCGAAAGCGACGAGGGGCCGCGCGGTGGCCGCCGCGTGCGCGTGACGGACGAACTGGTGCCGGTCGCGCAGGAAGCCGTGGCGCGCAAGGGTCTGGTCGGCCCCCGCCGCCGCTGACACCAAGCGCCTCTGTCGGATCGGCGCCCCTGCGGGGGCGCTTTTCATTTGCGGGAAAGGGTGGCGGGCCCGCAGCGACCGTGGAGAGCTTGGTTTTCCCGAGAGCCAGAGGTCTCAGGTGGGAACCAGATACCGGGACCAGGATCCCGGCAGAGCCAGCCCCCGTTCGCTTGCTTATCGGCCACTGGAAAAGTTGCCTCGCACGCGAAGAGCAGCACCCGCCACCTTCCAAGATAGGCGTTGACGGGAAGGGCGCCAAGGGCGGAAGCGCCCGGAAGCATGGGTCTTGCGTGGTGTTCACGTTTGAATCATGATTTTCCGCATGACGCAGACGACACTTGACCCCATCCCGGATGCCAGCCTGCCCACAATGCCCGGTCAGCGGCTGGCGCGCGGCGTGTGCCGGCACCTGCGCGCCCTGGATTTCGCGGTGATCGAAGAGTTCGTGCCGGCCACTGGCCTTCGGGTCGATGTGCTGGCGCTTGGCCCCAAGGGCGAGCTTTGGGTGGTGGAGTGCAAGTCCGGCCGGGCGGATTTCCAGTCCGACCGCAAGTGGCACGGCTATCTGGACTGGTGCGACCGGTTCTTCTGGGCGGTGGACCAGGACTTCCCGACCGAGCTTCTGCCCGAAGATACCGGCCTGATCCTGGCCGATTCCTACGATGCCGAGATCATGCGCATGGGCCCCGAGACGCCGCTGCCGCCGGCCCGGCGCAAGGTGATGGTGCAGAAGTTCGCGCGCCACGCGGCGCTGCGCTTGCAAGCCCTGCGCGACCCGGCGGCCGGGATCAGCGGGGTTTAGGCTTGCCCTTCGGCGCGGGCCTGGCGCCCATGGCGCGGGCCGCTTCGGCCGCGGCGCGAAGTTCCTCGGCGATGTCCTCGGCTTCTTCCGGGTCGAAATCCAGCGCGAACTCGTTGCCGTTGTCGGCGGCGAGGTAGATGCGCACCATGCCCAGATCGGTCGGCCCGATCTGCAGGTCGCCGCCCACGTCGCTTTCCTTGTTGATGCTCATGGCCCGTCTCCACATTCCCATACCGGGTAGCCTCCCCTCGCATCGCTGGCAAGGGGCGGTCCGAAGGGCTCTTGCAATCCCGCGCGGGCGTGGGTAAATCGCCGCCAGTGCCGCCTTAGCTCAGTTGGTTAGAGCACCAGATTGTGGATCTGGGGGTCCCCCGTTCGAGCCGGGGAGGCGGTACCATCCCCCTCATGCCTGTGCCAGATGTTCGAAGAGCCGCGCCACGCCCTCGGCGCCGGGGTCGTTGTGGCCTTCCAGCTTGTCGCGCGACAGATAGCTGGCACGGCCGGCCTTGGCTCGGGTCATCTTTGCGGTGGCATCGGCGCCGGCACGGGCAGCGGCGGCAGCCTTGGGCAGACCGTCGGGCAAGGCGGCGAGTGCCGGGGCCAGCGCGTCGATCATGGTGCGGTCGCCGGGATGGGCGCCGCCCACCTGGCTGACGCGGTCCAGCCCGGCCTGAAGCGCGCCGATCCAGCTTTTGCCTGAGGCCGCGGCATCGCCGGCGGCGGCGAAGAAGATGGCCAGCAGCACACCCGACGATCCGCCCATGGTCTGGCTGAGTTCGTTGCCGACTGCCCGATAAAGCTGGGTGGTGTCGGCCAGCGGCAGCCGGTCCAGCGCTGCTTTGAGGGCGCGGGCTGCGCCGGCCAGGGTCGATCCGGTGTCGCCGTCGCCGGATTTGGCGTCCAGAGCGTTCAGGTCGCGTTCCGCCGCGATCAGGGCTCCGCAGCAGCTTTCGATCAGGGCGCGGCGGGCGGGATGCGGCGATGGCAGGGGCTGGATGGGGGCAAGGCCATCTGGCAGGGGACGCACCGCCACCGGGGTCAGCGCGGCAAGGCCGGGCCAGGCATGGGGGCCGACCGGCGCATCCAGCAGTTCCACTTCGGCTTCGGTCACGGGCAGGAGCGAGACCGAGAAGCCCTGCATGTCCAGCGAGGTCATCAGGGCGGCGGGGCCGATGATCCATTGCACCCGGTCTGCCAGGGCGGAGCGCGCCAGTTCCTCGGCCAGAACGCTCATTTCCAGCGGCGTGGCGCCGCCGAGGTTGTTCAGCAGTGCCACATGCGCGCCGGGACCGGTGTGGGGCGAAAGCTTTTCCACAACCATGGCCATGGCAGCGCGGGCGCCTTCGAATTCTACCTGTTCCACGCCGGCCTCGCCGTGGATGCCAAGGCCAAGCTCGGCCTTGCCGGGGCCGATGCGCGCCTCTTTCGGGCTGCCGGGAACGGTGCAAGTGTCCAGGCTCATGCCGATGGAGATGGCCCCGTTGATCACCCGGCGGGCGGCGGCGGTGATGGTGTCGAGGTCGGCGCCCTGTTCGGCCAGGGCGCCCGCGATCTTGTGCACGAACAGCGTGCCGGCCACCCCGCGCGCCTGTGGCAGGTCGGGCAGGGCCACGTCGTCATCGACGATCACCATGCTGACCTTCAGCCCGAAGGCGCGCGCCCGTTCGGCGGCAAGGCCGAAGTTGAGCCGGTCGCCGGTGTAGTTCTTGACGATCAGCAGGCAGCCCGCCTTGCCGGTGACGGCGAGGATCCCGGCCAGCACGGCATCGACGGAAGGCGAGGCAAACACATCGCCGCAGACGGCGGCAGTGAGCATCCCCCGCCCCACAAAGCCAGCGTGGCTGGGTTCATGCCCCGATCCGCCGCCCGAGACGAGGGCGACCTTGGACTTGTCCCAGTCGGTGCGGACCACCACCCGGATATGCGGATAGCCGTCGAGCCGCGCGAGAGAACCGCCCGAGACCCGCAAAAGCCCGTCGATCGCCTCGGTGACGAGGGTTTCCTTGGCATTCATGAACTGTTTCATCGGGAGACTCCTTCAGCGGATTCGTTGACCTTCGGCGTCAAACCACAGGGGGGCGCGCGGTCGGATGGACAGGCGGTCGCCGGGCGAGAGGCGGGTGTGTGCCCCGGCAAGCGTGACAAGCGGCTGGCCCTTCAACAGCAGGTGCAGGCGGGTCTGGTCGCCCAGGTGTTCAAGGCGCAGCACCTCGGCCTCCTGGCCCTCGCCCTCTTCGATGTTCTCGGGGCGCAGGCCGATCTGGGTGGCCCGAACGGGCGCACCCGGAAAAAGGTCTGCGGGCAGAAGGTTGATGCGCGGCTGGCCAAGCCGGGTGGCGACATGGGCGGAAACCGGGTCTTCGTAGATTTGCCGCGGCGTGCCGAACTGCACCAGGCGGCCGTGATCCAGCACGCCGACATGGCTGGCCATGGTCATCGCCTCGATCTGGTCGTGGGTGACATAAAGGAACGTGGCGCCCATGTCGGTGTGGATGCGCTTCAGCTCGATCCGCAGTTCGGCCCTGAGCTTCGCATCCAGCGAGGACAGCGGCTCGTCCATCAGGTAGATGCGGGGGCTGCGCACCAGCGCCCGGCCGATCGAGACGCGCTGCATCTCTCCGCCGGAAAGCTGGGTGGCCTTGTTGTCCAGCTTGTGCGCGATGCGCAGGACCTGGGCCACCTGGGCGATGCGTTCGGCGATCTGGGTTTCCGGCAGGTTGATGACCGGCGAGCGCAGCGGGAAGGCGAGGTTGTCGCGAACCGAGAGGTGGGGGTAAAGCGAGTATTGCTGGAACACCATCGCCACGTCGCGCTGCGCCGGTGTGTCGTTCATCACCGAGGCGCCGCCGATGCGGATGTCGCCGGCATCGGGCCTGTCGAGGCCGGCGATCAGGCGCAGCGTCGTGGTCTTGCCGGCGCCGGTGGGCCCCAGAAGCACGACGAAGGATCCGTCGGGGATGGTCATGGTCACATCCGTCAGCGCCTGTGTTGCGCCGAAGGACTTTGACAGACCCGAAAGGGCGACTTCAGCCATGAAACACCCCCTCGTTCGCCTTGGTCCGGAAGGCGCGGCCTGTGCCGGCATCGAACAGTGACAGCCTCTCGGCGCGGAAGGTCAGGCCGACGGCATCGCCCGTGCGCACCACCCGGTCCGAGGGCACACGCGCCTTGAGCGCCCCGTGCGGGGTGGACAGCGTGATGATCTGCGTGGTGCCCAGGTATTCCGCCGCCTCGATCCGGCCGCGATAGGCGCCGTCGTCGGAAAGCGTCACATGTTCGGGCCGCACCCCCAGGACGAGCTTGCGGCCAAGCGCCTCTTCCCGCAGCTGTGGCGTGGCGATGTCGATGCCGCCCAGGGTGATGCGCGCATCGCCGCGCGTGAAGCTGCCCTCGAAGTGCAGCGTGTTCATCGAGGGCGAGCCGATGAAATCGGCCACGAAGAGCGTGGCGGGGTGGTCGTAGATTTCCTGCGGGGTGCCGAACTGTTCGACGACGCCGTGGTTCATCACCACGATCTTGTCGCCCATCTGCATCGCCTCAAGCTGGTCGTGGGTGACGTAGACGGTGGTGGCACGCATCCGGTCATGGAGGGCGCGAAGTTCCTCGGCCATGTGTTCGCGGAACTCGGCATCCAGCGCGCCAAGCGGTTCGTCCATCATGAAGGCCTTGGGGTTGCGCACAATGGCCCGGCCAAGCGCCACGCGCTGGCGGTCGCCGCCCGACAGGCCCGACACGCCCTTGTCCAGGATATGCTCGATGCCGAGGATGCGCGAGACCTCGGCCACCTTGGCCTGGACCTGCGCGCGGGGCAGGCCCTGCGAGACAAGCGGATAGGCGATGTTCCGGCGCACGTTCAGATGCGGGTAGAGCGCGAACATCTGGAACACGAAGGCGATGTCGCGCTGGCTGGCGGGGCGCTGGCTGACATCCTCGCCGTCGATGAGGATTTCGCCCGAGGTCGGCAGTTCCAGCCCGGCGATCATGCGGAGCGTGGTGGTCTTGCCGCAGCCCGAGGGGCCAAGCAGCATGAAGAACTCGCCGTCGCCGATGGTGAAGGAGGACCCCTTCACGGCGGTAAAGCTGCCGAATTCCTTGCGGAGGTTGCGGATCACGATCTCAGCCAAGGGGCAACTCCTGCCCGGCGCGCACAAGGTTGCCGTCCGGGTCGATCAGGGCCAGTTCCGCCATGCCCCAGGGTTTCTCTTCCAGCGCGACATAGCGCGGGATGCCGCGGTCGGGCAGGTCAAGCGCCGACCATTCGGCATGGAGCGCGCGAATGTCGGAGGGGCGCAGATAGGCACCGTGGTCGTTCTGCGCGGGGTTCAGCGTCGAGTGGGCGAAGAAATGCACTTCCGCCCCCTCGCGCTTCATCAGCAGGTAGTCCGCGTCAATGTACTCGGTCTCGAAGCCAAGGCCGTGCCAGAAGGCTTCGGTCCGGGCGATGTCACGCGAGGGCAGGATGGGGGAGAGCTTTTCCAGCATCGGGGTCATTCGGGGAAATGGCTGGTGACGATGAACATCACTGTGCCGGTCAGCGTGACGAGGAAGGACCAGGTGAAGGCCCAAAGGAAGAAGGGCTGCATCAGCATGACCACGCCAAGCGCGATGAGGCATGAGGCCAGCATCTCCCACGGGCCGCGGCGGAAACGGGCAAGGCCGGACAGGAAATCGGTCATTTGCGGACGGCTCCGAAGGTGATGCCCCGCAAGAGGTGCTTGCGCAGCAGGATGGTGAAGATCATCACCGGCAGCAGGAACAGCGTGGCGCCCGCGGCGACCGCCGGCCAGTCCTTGCCGCCGACGCCGATGATCGTCGGAATGAAGGGCGGCGCTGTCTGGGCGTTGCCCGAGGTCAGAAGCACCGCGAAGGCATATTCGTTCCAGGCGAAGATCAGGCAGAAGATCGCGGTACTGGCGATGCCGGTCGCCGCCTGGGGCAGAACCACCTTCCGGAAGGCCTGGAACCGGGTATAGCCGTCGATCAGCGCCGCTTCCTCGTATTCGCGCGGGATCTCGTCGATGAAGCCCTTCAGCAGCCAGACCGCCAGCGAGATGTTCACGCCCGTGTAAAGCAGGATCATGCCCAGATGCGTGTCCGACAGGCCAAGCTGTCGGAACATCAGGAAGATCGGGATGGCCACGGCAATGGGCGGCATCATGCGGGTGGACAGGATGAAGAACATCAGGTCGTCCTTCAGCGGCACCCGGAAGCGCGAGAAGGCATAGGCCGCCAGCGTGCCCAGGAAGATCGACAGGAAGGTCGAGCCGAAGCCGATGATGACCGAGTTCATGAACCGCTCGCCATAGCGGGACGGCCCGATGATCACCTCGTCGCGGCGTTGCACGATCTCGTCCACCCAGTTCTCGGGCGGGGGCATGGTGGCCAGTTGTTCGGCCGTGGCGCGGGTTCGCGTGGTGAACAGGTTCACATAGCCTTCCAGCGAGGGCGAGAAGAGGATCTTCGGCGGATAGGAGATCGAATCTGGCCCGGTCTTGAAGCCGGTGGAGATGATCCACAGAAGCGGCAGCAGGGTGATGACCGTGTAGAGTCCGACCAGGATCCCGGCGACCCATTTCGACCGGCGGGTCGGTTCGGTGATGGAAACGGCGCTCATCTGTCCTTCACCTTGTTCAGGGCCTTCACGTAGATCGAGGCGAGGCCGAAGACCGTCACGAAAAGGATGATGGCATAGGCCGAGGAATAGCCCGTCCGCCACTTCTCGAACGCCTCGCGCTTCAGCTCGATCGAGGTCAGGAGGGTCGTGTCACCGGGGCCGCCGCCGGTGAGTTGCACCACCAGGTCGAACATCTTGAAATTCTCGATGCCGCGGAACAGCACGGCCAGCATCAGGAAGGGCAGCACCATGGGCACTGTCATCGTCCAGAACTGGCGCCACTTGCTGGCCCGGTCCACCTCGGCCGCCTCGTAGATGTAGTCGGGGATCGACCGTAGCCCCGCGAGGCAGATCAGCATGACGAAGGGCGTCCACATCCATGTGTCCACGATCACGATGGCCCAGGGCGCAAGCGGCACCGAACCCAGCATGGTGAACGACGAGGCGGGGATGCCGGTCAGCGCCTCGACCGCATAGTTGAACAGCCCGATCTGCGGTTCGTACAGGAAGGTCCAGAAGTTGCCCACGACGGCGGGCGACAGCATCATGGGCAGCACGATCAGCGTGGTCAGCAGGTCGTTGCCCTTGAACTTGCGGTTGATGAGCCAGGCGAGGCCGAAGCCGAGGATGACCTGGAACACGATGGTCCAGATCAGGAAATGTGCGGTGGCCTGCATCGTGGCCCAGATATCCGGGTCGGTCAGGATGCGCTGGTAATTGCGCAGGCCCACCCACTTGACCTCGGCATTCGGCTTGTTGGCCGCGTAGTTGGTGAAGCTGAGCCGGATCGTCCAGATCAGCGGGAAGATGTTGATGGCCAGCAGAAGCAGGATCGTCGGCGCCACGAAGACCCAGGCGATGGCCCGGTCGGACAGGCCGCGCACACGGCGTGACAACTGTTGTGGCGTGGCCCGCGCAAGGCGGTCCATGGGTGTGTCTGGCATGTCGGGGGTCCTGGTCATTGCGGGCCGGGGCAGGGAGGGGCGCGCCATTTTGGCCCGGGCGCGCCCCGTTCGTCGAGGTCAGAGCTTGCCTTCGTCCTCGAACGTCACGGTCCAGTCCTCGACCAGGCCATCGAGCGCCTCTTGCGCCGTACCGTTGCCGGCCACCACATAGTCGTGGAACCGCTTCTGCGCGTCCTGCAGCAGGGTCGCATAGGCCGGTTCGGCCCAGAAGTCCTTCACGATGGCCATCGAGTCGAGGAAGGTCTGCGCATAGGGCTGGCTGGCCGCAAAGGCAGGGTCTTCCACGACCGAGCGTAGGCAGGAGAAGCCGCCCATCGACCACCACTTCTGCTGCACTTCGGGCTGCGCGAACCACTTGATGTATTGCAGCGCCGCGTCCTGCTTTTCAGAATAGGACACGACCGAGATGCCCTGGCCGCCAAGCTGGGCAAAGCGCTCGCCCGTGGGGCCGGCCGGGTTCACCAGATAGCCCGTCTTGCCGCCGCCCACGTTCGGGTCGGATTCGAAGCCCGGCCAGGTGAAGGCGAAGTTCATCTGCAGCGCGACCTGGCCCGACTTGTAGGCGTCGATGCCTTCGCCCATGTAGGTGTTCGATGCGCCCGGCGCGGTGCAACAGTCGTACAGTGACTTGTAGAATTCCAGCCCCTCAACCGCCCCCGGCGAGTTCACATAGCCCTGCATGTCATACGGCTTTTCGGGGTTCTCGTACTTGAACCCGTAGGAATAAAGCACGTCCATCACGCCCATGGTGATGCCTTCCGAGCCCCGTTCGGTGTAGATCGAGGCGCCGTAGACGGTCTTGCCGTCGATCTCGCGGCCCTGGAAGAACTCGGCGATTTCCTTGAGTTCGGGGAAGGTCTGCGGCGGGGTCAGGTCGCGGCCGGTCTTTTCCTTGAAGGCGGCCTGGATATCAGGGCGTTCGAACCAGTCCTTGCGGTAGGTCCAGCCCACCACATCGCCAAAGGCCGGCAGGGCCCAGTAGTTGGGCGTGCCCTTGGGCCATTCGGAATAGCCTGTCACGGTGGCCGCCACGAAGTCCGACATCTTGATGCCGTTGGCGTCGAAGAAATCGTTCAGCTTGACATAGTGGCCGCTTTCCGCCCCGGCGCCGATCCACTGGCTGTCGCCGATCATCAGGTCGCAGAGCTTGCCGCCCGAGTTCAGCTCGTTCAGCATCCGGTCGGCGAAGTTGGTCCACGGCACGAATTCGAATTTCATGCCGATGCCGGACTGTGCTGTGAAGTCCTTGGACAGTTCGACCAGCGCATTCGCCGGGTCCCAGGCGGCCCAGCAGAGTGTCAGGTCTTCGGCCTTGGCGCCACCTGCGGCGGCCAGGACAAGCGCCGCCGCGGTGCCCGCGGCGAGGGTCTTCCGGTTCATGTGGTTCCTCCCGAGTTGAGGTCCGTGCGGCCTCCTCGCCGCCGTCCCGTTTCATTGCCCCAAGGTTAGACACGGGTTTCCGAGTCTGTAAACGGAAAAATGAGGAACGTACCTCAGAAACATTCAAAGCCCTTTGGGCTGATGCAAATCATTGAAAAATATAAGATTTGTGCCATGCTGGCTGGGCCGCGCTCAGGCCGCGCCGCGCTCCAGGCTTGCTGAGGGGGTCAGTCCGGCCGGTTCCGGAAGGTTTTCGGCCAGCGCGATCTCGATGCGCACCTGTTCCTGGCTCGGGTCGATGGGCAGGCGGTCCGTCCGTGCCTTCAGAAGCCGCAGGGCCGACCGCACCACATGGCCCACGTTCTGGGTGATGACGGCATCCATTGTCCCTGCGATCAGTGACGCGCGGGCGTGCGGCGTCAACTCGTGACCGATCACCACGACCTGCCCGGCAAGGCCCAACTCCTCCAGCGTCTGGGTCAGCATCCGATGACCGCTGCCCAGCAGATAGATGCCCCGCACCCCGTGCGAGTGGTCCAGCATCTGGATCAGGCCGGCGCGCAGCAGATCGGGCCGACCGTGGTTTTCCAGAGTCTGCAACACGTCGATGCGGGGAAAGCGGTCCAGCATCACCTCGTCGAAGCCGCGTCGCCGTTCGGCCGCCTCGCGCAGTTGCATGGACTGGCCCAGCACGAGAACCCGCGCCGCGCCGGGCCCAAGGAAACGGCCCATCAGCACGCCCGCCGTCCGCCCGGCGGCGCGGTTGTCGATGCCGACAAAATGGTCGCGCGCGGTGTTGGGCAGGTCGGAAACCATTGCAACAACAGCAATTCCCTTCAGCCGAAGGTCGCGGATCGCATCGCGCAGGATCGGCGTTTCCGGCGCCATCAGCGCCACGCCTTCAACGCCGGCCCCGGGCAGACGCGCCAGCGCCGCCGCGAGGGCGTGGGGGTCTTCGGCCGGAAACCGGTGTAGCGAGGTTTCGGCGCGCATACCCCGCGCCAGCATGGCCGAACCTTCCAGGGCGGACACCAGTGTTTCCACGAACTGGCTGCCGGTGTCGGGCAGGAAGAAGGCAAGCCGTGTGTCGCGTTGGCGCGCAAGGTTGGCTGCGGCCATGTCGCGCACATACCCAAGCCGGTCGATCGCCTCGTTCACCGCGCGGATCGTCTTGTCGCGCACGCCCGGTCGCCCGTTCAGCACGCGGTCAACCGTCGCAAGGCTTACGCCTGCTTCCCGGGCGATGTCGTTCACCGTAGGGCGCATGGACTCCTCCTGCCGTCAGGCCTAGCGGCGAAGGTGAGGTACGTCAATCATGCGGCGTGGTCAGGGCGTTCCACCCAAGGCGAGATAGAGGTCGACGCGATTGATCAGCAGGCCCGAGGTCGCGCCGATCACGGCCTGGTCACTGGCCAGCAGGTCGTTCTGCAATTGCAGCAGGTTCTGCAACGAGATCGTGCCGGCGTTGTACTTGTCCTCGGCCAAGGCGACGGCCTCCTTGTAATAGCCGGCTTGAGCTTCGATCAGGCCCAGGCGCTTGCGCAGGTAGGTCTCGTTGCCAAGCGAGGTCTCGACCTGCCGGAAAGCGTCCAGCACCTCGGTGCCATAAGCCGCGATGGCGGCCTTCTGGGTGGCCGTCGCGCCGGCGATTCCAGCGTTCAGCGCGCCGCCGTTGAAGATCGGTTGCAGAACGGCAAGCCCGATGCTCAGGACATCAGGGGCCAGGTTCAGCACATTCAGCAACTCGACATCCGCCGATCCGGCAGAACCGGTCAGGCTGAACGAAGGCAGAAGCGCAAGTTCCGCCGCCTTCACGTCGAAGAACGCCGCGTCCACCTTGGCCTGGGCCGCCAGCACATCCGGCCGGCGGTTCAGAAGATTGGCCGGAACCCCGGCCGGCACCCGCGATGGCAGCGGCGGGAAGCTTGCGGCCGCCTTGATCTCGTTGGCCGGATAGCGGCCAAGCAGCACCTCAAGGGCGCGGGTCGTGGCCTGGATCTTCCCCTCGACCTCGGCCACCAGGGCTTCGGCACCGGAAAGGCTCGCATTGGCCAGGGACGGGTCGACCTGATCCACCTGGCCCGCGTTGAACTTGTCTTCCACAAGCCCAAGCTGGGCCTGGTAGATGTCCACCTGCTGCCGCGCGAGGCTGAGGGACTGGTTCAGCGAGATCAGGGTGAACCAGCTTTTCGTCACCAGGCCCGCCACGGAAAGCCGCGCCGCCACCAGATCGTTCTCGGTCGCCCGAAGCCGGGCGGCAGAAGACGCCTGCGAGCTGCGGATGCGTCCCCAGAAGTCCAGCTCCCAATCCAGGCCGACAGCCAGACCGGACGCCGTGTCGGTCGTGCTGCTGCCGCCCTGGCGGCGCGCATTGGCGCCGGCATCGGCATTGACCGCCGGGAAGAGCGGAGAGCCGGCGAGCGCAAGCGCCGCCTGCGCCAGTTCGACCTGTGCGGCCGCGATCTTCAGGTCGGTGTTGTTGGCCAGCGCCTCGCTGACCAGCGCATTCAGCCGCTTGTCGCGAAAGGCCGAAACCCAGCCTGTCGCCACCGATCCGCCGTCATGCGGCGCGGTCCAGTTGCCCGGTGGCTGGCCCGAGGCCGGAACCGCCTGGGCCAGCACGTCCTGCTGCGTGGGCGGCGGCGGCACGACGCAGCCCGTCAGGGCAGGGACAAGGCACAGCGCCAGCGGTCGGGTCAGGGTTCGGATCATCATCGGCCGCGTGGCTCTCTCAGAAGGGCAGGGGATAAAGCCAGTTGGCAAAGCTGTAGGTCCGGATGCCGATACGGCCCAGGTCGGCAAAGCCGCCGCCGCCGGTGTAGATCGTCGCCGCCCCCATCGCCCCCATGGGCATGTTCACCTTCACATCCGCGTCAGGCCGGATCTTGACCGCAAAGCGCGTCTGCAGCGGATCGGGGTTCACGAATGTCGGCACAAGACCCGAAGGCAGGAACTGGCCGTTTCCGTTGGCCCACCAGATCTCTTCCACCTTGCCGGTGAAAATCTGGCCGGGGTAAAGGTCCAGCGCGAATTCCACAGGCTGGCCGGGCTCTACATCCAGCAGGAACTCCTGGGTGTAGCTCGCCAGCAGATAGCGGTCGCTGTCGACCACGAAACTGGCGATGGCGCCGATGCGCACGTCACCTGCCACCATGCCGGGCCGGACCTGAAGGTTGAAGATCTGCCCATCTTCCGGCGCGCGGATCTCGGTTTGATCGAGGTAGTACTTCGCCTGCGCCAGATTGGCCTGGGCTTCGGCGACAGAGGTGTTCACCCCGTCGATCTGCGAGGCCTGCGCAAGTTGCGCCCGCTCCAGGTTGGCCTGTGCCTCGGCAACGGCAGCGGTCGTCTCGTCCAACTTGGCCTGCCACTTCTGCGCATCCTCAGTCGAGGCGGCGCCCTGTTTGGCCAGCCCGCTGTAGCGGTCATTCTCGGCCTGGGCGTAGGACAGGCTGGCCTTGGCGCGGTCCAGCGTCTGCTGGGCAATCTCGACATCGGCCACCAGGATCTGTGCCTGGCTCTGCGCCGCTGCCAACTGGGCCGCCGCCTGATCGACCCGGGCCTGATAGATCGACTTGTCGAAGCGGAACATCACGTCCCCCTTCTTCACCTTCTGGTTCGGCTGAACCAGAACCTCGGTCACAAGGGTCGGCTCTGTCAGCCGCGGGGTGATCTGGATGGTGTGCTGCACCACGCGCAGGTCGGCCGAGGGCGGCGCGGTGAAGCGCAGGCCGACAATCGGCACCAGAAGCAGGTGGATCAGGAAGAAGCCCGAGACAGCCGCCCAACCGGCCGTGAACCGCATCCAGCGCAGCTTGGCGAAGAACAGCCAGATGAAGCCGATGTAGACGGCGGTGATGACGAATACGGCGAGCATCCGGTCAGCCCTCGACCGTCGGCTTCACCGGGGACTCCGGCTTGCGCGGCTCGGGCAAGAGATTGCCGCGCTGCGCCTTGAGCCGCTCGATCTCGCGCTCGGTGAACGCGCGCTCCTCGCGGGGCAGGCGCCGGATGTCCACCTTGTCTGTTGGTTTCAGTGCCCAGATGAAGGCCTGCATCCAGGGAACCACGGCAAGGAAGCCCAGAAGACCCATGGTCCGCACGGCCTCGGCATCCGGATGTTTCCGCGCTATCGCCATGCGGCCAGGCAGGGTGAGGATGGCCACGACCACCGTCAGGAAGATCACCACGGTCGAGAACAGCAACCCCAGGGTCACCAGCTGCCAGAAGTCGAACTTTTCCAGGATGGAAGACATGTATCCTCGCCAGCAGATCCGCATCGCGCCGGGTTCGACTCGCCCGGCCTTGACCTGCTTATCCTGACTGTTGCCACGAATCCACGACAGGCTTGGGCGACATGGCGGGCGCGTTGCCTGTAAACTGGCCCTAACAGACGGTCCGATCTGGTCCTAAGCATCTTTGGCCGCATCTCCGATGATGCCCCGATCGGGTGCCGGCTGGCGCCCCGCGGGTCATTGGAAAGGGAAGCCATGGACGGCAACATCAACGACATCTCGCAGGTGGTCGAGGCGGACCGCAAGCATGTGTGGCACCACCTGAGCCAGCACAAGCAGTACGAGACCGTCGATCCCCGTGTCATCGTCGAGGGCAAGGGCCTGCGCGTGTGGGACGCGAAGGGCAAGGAGCACCTCGACGCGGTGTCCGGCGGCGTCTGGACGGTGAACGTGGGCTACGGGCGCGAGTCGATTGCGCGGGTGGTCTATGAGCAGCTGGTGAAGATGAACTACTTCGCGGGTGCTGCAGGATCGGTCCCCGGCGCGCAGTTCGCGCAGCGGCTTCTGGAAAAGATGCCGGGGCTGAGCCGGGTCTACTATTCCAACTCGGGCTCCGAGGCGAACGAGAAGGTCTACAAGATGGTGCGCCAGATCGCGCACCGGCATCACGGCGGGCGGAAGTGGAAGATCCTCTACCGCGAGCGGGACTACCACGGCACCACGATCGGGACGCTTGCGACCTCTGGTCAGGACCAGCGGGCCATGCAGTACGGGCCTTACCCCGACGGCTTCGTCCGCGTGCCGCACTGCCTGGAGTACCGCAAGCAGTGGGATGTCGAGAACTATGGCGAGCGGGCGGCGGATGCGATCGAGGAGGTGATCCTGCGCGAGGGGCCCGATACCGTTGGCGCGCTGGTGCTGGAGCCGATCACCGCCGGCGGCGGCGTGATCGTGCCGCCGAAGGGCTACTGGGAGCGGGTCAGCCAGATCTGCAAGAAGTATGACATCCTCCTCCATATTGACGAGGTGGTCTGCGGCGTGGGGCGCACCGGCACCTGGTTCGGCTACCAGCACTACGGGATCGAGCCGGATTTCGTGACCATGGCGAAGGGCGTGGCTTCGGGCTATGCGGCGATCTCCTGCACGGTGACGACCGAGAAGGTCTTCGAGATGTTCAAGGACGACCCCAACGACCCGATGTCCTATTTCCGCGACATCTCGACCTTCGGGGGCTGCACCTCCGGTCCCGCCGCGGCGCTGGAGAATATGCGGATCATCGAGGACGAGGGGCTTCTGGCCAATACGGTGGCCATGGGCGAGCGGTTCATGGGCAACCTCAAGGGCCTGATGGAGAAGCACCGGGTCATCGGCGATGTCCGGGGCAAGGGGCTGTTCTGCGGGGCGGAACTGGTGGCCGACCGGGCCACGAAGGAGCCCGCCGACGAGAAGAAGGTGGCCGCGGTGGTGGCCGACTGCAACGCCCAGGGGGTCATCATCGGCATGACCAACCGGTCGGTGCCGGGGCTGAACAATACCCTGACCTTCTCGCCGGCCCTGATCGCCACCGCCTCGGACATCGACCAGATCACCGATGCCGTGGACGGGGCGCTGGGCCGGGTGTTTGGCTGAGATGAAAGGGGGGCGTCCGAGCTCGGACGCCCCTTCCTTATCAGGAATATCAATGGGTTACGGGCGCTGATTAACTTGGACTTAACTTTTGTCCGGGCCGCGCCTGCTGTGCCTTGCCCTGCCGCGAAGCGTGGGAGGCTGAGCGCGCGCGCGGGGCGTCAGGCTCGGTCGGGCGGTTCCGGGTGCAGGCCGAAGCCCGTGGGCCATTGGCGGATGAGGCACTGACAGACTGCAACGGCAGACTGGCCAGGAGAGCCTGCGCCGGCCGCAACCTGCCGGCATTGATCCAAATGATTCAGTTGGCGCGATCATGCCCCTTTGACCGATGGGCCGCGCGCCATATCGTTCTGTGGCGGGCGGCCTGCTGCCGCCCCCGAGGGGCACCGGATCGCGTGCCCGTGTCGTGGCGCGGGACGCGACAGGTCGGGGAGCAGGACACATGCCAACAACGCACTGGATGACCGGGGGGCGGGGCGGCGCGCCCCTGACGAGAGCGCGATTCGGCGCTGGTGCGCTGGTTCGGGGTGGCACGGTGCTTGCCCTCGCCGTGCTCGCCGCCGTTCCCGCCTTTGCCGAGCCCGACCGCACCGTGCTGCC
Organism: Neotabrizicola shimadae; assembly: GCF_019623905.1. Taxonomy (NCBI): domain Bacteria; kingdom Pseudomonadati; phylum Pseudomonadota; class Alphaproteobacteria; order Rhodobacterales; family Paracoccaceae; genus Neotabrizicola; species Neotabrizicola shimadae. Next base: position 825,067 of record NZ_CP069370.1, read on the forward strand.
GCTGGCCGAGCCGCCGCGGCCGGTATCGACCGTGCTGGACGTGCGCGATGCCGTGGCGCCGCCGATCTTCGAGGTGACGGCGCCGGAGGGCGCGCCGAACGTTCTGCTGATCCTGATCGACGACCTGGGCTTCGGCGGCACCAGCGCCTTTGGCGGACCGGTGTCGACGCCCTCGTTCGATGCCATCGCGCAGGAGGGGGTCCGGTTCACCAACTTCCACACCCAGGCGACCTGCTCACCCACGCGGGCGGCCCTGTTGAGCGGCCGCAACCACCATGTCGCCAACATGGGCGGCATCGCGGAATCGGGGACGGCCTTCCCCGGCAACACCACGCAGATCCCGAACGAAGTCGCCTCGATCGCCGAGATCCTGAGGCTGAACGGGTACAGCACCGCTGCTTTCGGCAAGTGGCACCAGACGCCGCCCTGGGAAACCTCGGTCTCGGGCCCCTTCGACCGCTGGCCGACCGGGCAGGGGTTCGACAAGTTCTATGGCTTCATCGGCTTTTCCACCAATGAATGGGCGCCCGCGATCATCGACGGAACGGTGCGCCTGCCGGCGCCGGACCGCCCTGGATACAATTTCATGGAGGACGTGACCGACCAGGCGGTGAACTGGATCCGGTTCCAGAAGGCGATCACCCCGGACCGTCCGTTCTTTGCCTATTTCGCCCCCGGTGCGGTGCGGGCGCCGCATCATGTGCCAGAGGACTGGGCCGCGCGCTGGAAGGGCAGGTTCGATCAGGGCTGGGACGAGATGCGGCGCGAGACGCTGGCGCGCCAGATCGAGGCCGGCGTCGTGCCCGCGGGCACGGAACTCACGCCGCGACCCGAGGCGATTCCCGCCTGGAACAGCCTGACCGACGACGAGAAGCGGCTGTACACACGCCAAGCCGAGGTCTTTGCGGGGTTCCTGGAATACACCGACCACGAGATCGGTCGGGTGATCGAGGCGGTCCGCGAGACCGGGCAGCTGGACAATACCCTGGTAATCTTTGTCGCCGGCGACAATGGCAGCGGCGCCGAGGGCGGGCGCAACGGCACGATGAACGAGTTCACCTATTTCAACAATGTCGAGCCGACGGTGGAGGAGCTTCTGCCCTATCTGGACCGTTGGGGCGGGCCTGAGACCCTGCCCAACTGGGCCGGCGGCTGGGCCATGGTGTTCAACACGCCTTATGAATACGTCAAGCAGGTGGCCTCGGATTTTGGCGGCACCAAGGTGGGCATGGCGATCCGCTGGCCCGAAGGCGGCGTGCCGGCCGGCGGCGGGGTGCGCGGCCAGTTCACCCATGTCGTCGATGTGGCACCTACCATCCTGGAGGCGGCGGGCCTTCCCGAGCCGGTTTCGGTGAACGGCACGGCGCAACGGCCAATGGATGGCACCAGTCTGGCCTATGCCTTCGGCGATGCGGCCGCGCCAGAGCGGCATGTGACGCAGTATTTCGAGATGTTCGGCAACCAGGCGATCTATCACGAGGGCTGGCTGGCGCGCAGCATCCACCGGGCACCCTGGGAGGCGCAGCCGCGTTCGGCACTGAAGGACAGCCGGTGGGAGCTTTACGACACACGCAGCGATTTCAGCCTGAACAATGACCTTGCCGCCGCCGAACCCGAGCGGCTGGCCGAACTGCGGGCGCTGTTCCTGGAGGAGGCGAGCCGCAACTTTGCCCTGCCGATGGATGATCGCACGCTGGAGCGCGCCATCCCGGCGCTGGCCGGGCGGCCGGATCTGATGGCGGGGCGCAACGCGCTGGTGCTGGCCGAGGGCATGACGGGAATGGGGGAGAACGTCTTTCTGGACGTGAAAAACCGGTCGCTGTCGATCACCGCCGAGGTTGTGGTTCCCGAAGGTGGCGGAAACGGTGCGATCCTGGTGCAGGGCGGCCGTTTCGGCGGCTGGGCGCTGTACATGAAGGACGGCGTGCCGGCCTATGAGTACAATTTCCTTGGGCTGGAGCGCTTTGTCGTGACGGGGGAAGATGCGCTGCCGCCCGGACCGGCGACGATCCGCTTCGACTTTGCCTATGACGGCGGCGGTCCGGGGCGCGGCGGGCTGGGGCGGCTTTCGGTGAACGGAAAGGCCGTGGGCGAGGGCCGGATCGGGCGGACGCAGCCGCTGCTGTTTTCGGCCGACGAGACGGCGGATGTGGGGATCGACCTGCAGACGCCGGTGGCTGCGGTGTTCCGTGGCGGCGCGGATACCCGGTTCGACGGGAAGATTGCGACGGTCACGGTCGAGGTGAACCCTGGGCCATGAGGCGGTGGCGGGTGGTCAGGCATCCACCTCGGGGTGCCACCAGCGCGGGCGGGCGTTGCGGTTGGAGTGGCTGGCGGGTTTCAGCGCCTTGAGCTGCGGCTTGTCGAAACATCCCGTCAGCAGCGCGATCACCGGGGCGTCGTCCACGGCGCCGAGGGAGCTGCCGCAGCGGGGGCAGAAGGCGCGCGAGGATCTGTCGGAGGAGCGATAGACCGCCGGTGCGCCGCCCGGCCCGGTCCAGGTGACGGCATCGGCGGGAAACTCCACCCAGGCGGCGGTCAGCGCGCCTGTATGCCGCTGGCACATGCGGCAGGAACAGGTGTGGGGGAATCCCGGCTCCCCCGTGGTGCGAAAGCGGATATGGCCGCAGAGGCAGCCGCCTTCGAGATGTGATGTCATGGGCCGCCTCCCGTTGCCTTGTGCGGAAAGCTATGGGCCGGACGCGACGGGTCAAGCCGCAGGGACCGTGCCGGCTGCTGCCCTGTGCCGGTGCAAGCACTGGCCAAATCCCTGCGAAGGACTTTGCCGTTTCATCGGATGAAGCGGCCTGTTGCGGCGCGGTCAGTGGTCCAGTCGGCCCATCCGCCCGCCGCGGCGTTTCGACAGGCGGGGCGCGCGCGAGGGAAGCTCGGCCATGATGGCGGTGCGTTCGGCCGGGGTCAGGCGCGACCAGGTCGAGATTTCCTCGATGGTGCGGAAGCAGCCCACGCAGATGCGTTCCTCGGGATGCACCACGCAGAGCTTGACGCAGGGGCTTTGCACCTCGTCGCGCATCCAGATGTCATCCTTCATGGGTCGGTGTTTCCCGGGTGATATGGGCCAGGCGGTCGAGCGCCCCTTGCAGGATAAAGCCGGCGGCGACCTGGTCGATGACCTGACTGCGACGCTTTCTGGACGTATCCGCCTCCAGGAGCGCGCGTTCTGCGGCGACGGTGGAGAGGCGTTCGTCCCAGAAGCCGATGGGCAGGTCGGTGAGCCGGGTCAGGTTGCGGGCGAAGGCGCGGGTGGATTGCACGCGGGGGCCTTCGCTGCCGTCCATGTTGAGGGGCAGGCCGAGAAGGATGGCCACCGCCTCGCGTTCCTTGAGAAGCGCGAGAAGACGGGTGGCATCTTCGGTGAACTTCACGCGGCGGATCACCTCGATGGGAGTGGCCGCGACGCGGCGGCGGTCCGAGAGGGCGACGCCGATGGTCTTGTCGCCGAGATCCAGCCCGGCGATGGCGCCGTCGCGGGGCAGGCTGGCGGCGAAGGCTTCGATCGTGTCATGGATCATTGGATCAGCCCCGTCTGCCGGGCGGCCTCGGTGACCGTGGCCAGATCCTCTGGCCGGTCGGCGAAGCGGTTCTGCGCCTCGGCCCAGATCGCTTCGGCGCGGTCCAACTCGCCCAGGACGCCAAGCGACGAGATAAGGCGGGCCCATTCGGTGGCGGTGCCGCCCTGGGTGGCGAGCCGGTCGGAGAGCTGGTCGACCATGCCGCGGATCATCTGCTGGCGGTCTTCGGGGCTCATGTCCTGGGCGGCTGCGATGTCTTCGGCCGAAGGGCCCGGCGCCGCGTCGGGCGGGGTGTAATCGACGCCGGCCGCGGCGGCGATGCCGGGGATTTCGGCGCGGATGACGGGCGCCCAGGGCGCATCGGGGCTGCCCTGTTCCAGAAGCGGGCGCCAGAGGCGGAAGGTCTGGTCGGGGCGGCCGATCTGGGCGAAGAGCAGGCCCGAATAGAAGCGCGCGGCCTCGTTCATCGGGGCGCGCTGGAGGGATTGCACGAGGATCGCCTCGGCTTCGGGCGAGACATAGCCGTTCACCTGGCGGATGAGGATTTCGGCCAGTGCGGCATAGTCGGCGCCGGTGGCGGCATCACCCTTTGCGGCGATGAGGGCGCGTTGCGCAGCCTCGGCGGCGGCGAAATTGCCCAGAAGCATCTCGTTCTGGGCCAGAAGCTCCTGGCCGCGCACATCGCCCGGCCTGTCCTTCATCGCGGCGCGGAGCTTTTCCATCAGGTCGAGGAAGGCGGGGTCGGCGGGGGCGGGCGTGGCGGGGGGCAGGTTCGCCACGGCCTCGGCCTGGGTGGGGCGGGTCTGGCGCAGGTCTTCCGACATGGCGAAGCGCAGCTTCAGGGGCAGGTCGGGGTATCCCGGCGCGCCAAGCCGGTCATAGGCGAAGAACGAGCCGGCCAGCGCGAGGCCGATGCAGGCGGCGGGCAGGAGGAGGCGGCGGGCCTGCGGGGCGGGTGCGGCGGCCTGGGCGGCGCGGTCGGCCTCGAGCAGGCGGCGCGAGACTTCTGTTTTCAGCCGGGCGGCTTCGTCGGGCGGGATCAGGCCGCGCGCAAGGTCGCGCTCGACCTCGGCCAGCTGGTCGCGGTAGATCTGCAGGTCGGGGGCAACCTCGAACGTCCGGCCCGCGCGCAAGAGCGGGCGGGCGAGCGCGGCGGCGGTGCCTACGGCCATGGCGAGCGCCAGCGCCCAGAACAGGGTAGTCTCGTCCATCCGCCCCAGCCTCTTTTCGCTGCCTGCCGCCGTTTCGCGCTGCGGTCCATGTAGCTTTCGCGGCCCCGCGTTGAAAGGGGGCAGGGCGGGCAGAGGTCGGGATGCCGCAGGGCGATGTCGCATTTTTCCCGATTGTGCCGCTGGCGGCAGGGGGCTAGACCCGAGGGCGTTCCAATACGGGCGCAAGCTGGTGCCGGTCGAAGGGGCCTTCATGAAACGTTATTCCGTCTTCGCCATCGCGCGGGAAGCCCTGCGCTACCACCAGGGGTGGGATCGGGCCTGGGCCTCGCCCGCGCCGAAATCGTCTTACGATGTCGTGATCGTGGGCGCCGGGGGGCATGGCCTGGCCACGGCCTATTACCTGGGCAAGAACTACGGCATCACCAATGTCGCGGTGATCGAGAAGGGCTGGCTGGGCGGTGGCAACACCGGCCGCAACACCACGATCATCCGGTCGAACTATCTGCAGGACCCGTCCGCCGCGATCTACGAGAAGGCGCGGGCGCTGTATGAGGACCTGAGCCAGGACCTGAACTACAACGTGATGTTCTCTCCGCGTGGCCTCTTGATGCTGGCACAGACGCATCACGAGGTGCGCGGCTATCTGCGCACGGTTCATGCGAATTCGCTTCAGAACGTGCAGACCGAATGGATCGGGCCCGAGCGGGTGAAGGAGCTGGTGCCGATCATCAACATCGCCGGGCCGCGCTATCCGGTTCTGGGGGCGCTCTATCAGGCGCGCGGCGGCACGGCGCGGCACGATGCGGTGGCCTGGGGCTATGCGCGGGCCTGTTCGGCCATGGGCATGGACATCATCCAGCAATGCGAGGTGAAGGGCGTCCGGTCGGAGAACGGCGCCGTTACCGGGGTGGAGACGACCAAGGGCTTCATCGGGTGCAAGAAGCTGGGCATCGTCGTGGCCGGCCATTCGGGTCAGGTCGCGGACATGGCGGGGTTCCGCCTGCCGGTCGAGGCGGTGGCGCTGCAGGCGCTGGTGTCCGAACCCATCAAGCCCTGCATGGACGTGGTGGTGATGGCCAACACGGTGCACGGCTACATGTCGCAATCCGACAAGGGCGAGATGGTGATCGGCGGCGGCACCGACGGGTTCAACAACTTCACGCAGCGCGGCTCGTTCCACCACATCGAGGAGACGCTGCGCGCGCTGGTCGAGACCTTCCCGATGATCAGCCGGCTGAAGATGCTGCGGCAATGGGGCGGCATCGTGGACATGACCGGCGACCGCTCGCCCATCATCTCGAAGACGCCGCTTGGCAACTGCTTCATCAACTGCGGCTGGGGCACCGGCGGGTTCAAGGCGATTCCGGGCTCGGGCTGGGCCATGGCGGAGCTGATGGCCAAGGGCGAGCCGGGGCCGCTGGCGGCCGACTTCAACCTGTGGCGCTTCCGCGAGGGGCAGTTCATCGACGAGTCGGTGGCGGCCGGGGTGGCGCATTGATTGCCCTTCTTCTGTTCACAAATATCCTCGGGGGGTCCGGGGGGCAGACGGCCCCCCGGCCTCTCCGCCAGACGGGACATCTGCCATGCTGATCCTTGAATGCCCCTATTGCGGCGTCAAAGCCGAGGAGACCGAGCTTTCGCCCGGCTATGAGGCGCATCTGAAGCGGTTCGGGCCGGGGTCCTCGGACGAGGATTTCGAGAATTACATGTTCGCCCGGAAAAACCCCAAGGGCGTGCATTTCGAACGCTGGCGGCATTCCTATGGCTGCGGCAAGTGGTTCCTGGCGGCGCGCGATACCGCGACGCTGGAGGTGTTCGGCACCTATCCGGCGCAGTCCAACGAACCGCCCGAGGAACTGCAGGCGAAGATCAAGGCGAAGCGGCCGGACTGGAAGGGCTGGAAATGAGCACGAGACTCGCGAAGGGCGGCCGGTTGATCGACCGCAGCGCCCAGGCCGAATTCACCTTCGACGGCCGCCGCATGAAGGGCTTTGTCGGCGATACGCTGGCGGCGGCGCTTCTGGCCAATGACCAGATGCTGGTGGGACGCAGCTTCAAGTATCACCGCCCGCGTGGCGTGGTGGCGAGCGGCGTGGAAGAACCCAATGCGCTGGTGAACCTTGGGTCCGGGCCGCGGCTGGAACCCAACCAGCGCACCACGACGACCGAGTTGTTCGACGGGCTGGAAGCCACGAGCCAGAACCACTGGCCGAGTCTGGATTTCGACGTGGGCGTGCTGAACAATTATGTCAGCCGCTTCCTTCCGGCGGGCTTCTACTACAAGACCTTCATCCATCCGCGCGCGGCCTGGAAGCACCTGTTCGAGCCGATCATCCGCCAGTCGGCGGGTCTGGGCCGCGCACCCAAGGACCGCGACGCGGACCGCTATGAGCAGGCCTATGCCTATTGCGACGTGCTGGTGGCGGGCGGCGGCATTGCCGGGCTGCAGGCGGCGCTGGCGGCGGGCCGCGCCGGGGCGCGCGTGATCGTGATGGAGCAGACGCCGCATTGGGGCGGGCGGGCCGTTGTGGATGGCGTAACCATCGGGGGCAAGCCGGCGGCGGACTGGGTCGAGGCCACGCTGACCCAGTTGGCGAAGATGGAGAATGTGACGCTGCGCGCGCGCTGCATGGTGGCCGGGGTCTATGACCATGGCTATGTGCTGGCCGACGAGCGGGTGGCCGATCATACGCCCGGCGACGGGCGGCCGAAGCACCGGCTGTGGCGCATCCGCGCCACGCGCATCATCAGCGCGACGGGCGCGATCGAGCGGCCGCTGGCCTTTGCCGGCAATGACATTCCGGGGGTCATGCTGGCCTCGGCGGTGCGCGACTATGTGGTGAACTGGGCGGTGTCGCCGGGCGACCGCACGGTGGTGGTGACGAACAACGACGACGCCTATCGCACCGCCATCGCGCTGAAGGAGGCGGGGCTGGAAGTGCCGGTCATCCTGGACGCGCGGGCCAGGGTGACGGGCGCGCTGCCGGAAATGGCGCGGGCCATGGGCATTCGCGTTGAGGCGGGCAAGGGCATTGCCAAGGTGAAGGGCGCCAAGCGCGTGACCGGCGTGGCCGTCTGCCTGCAGGCGGGCGAGGGGTCGGTTCTGGAAGAGATCGCCTGCGATGCCATCGCCATGTCGGGCGGCTGGTCGCCGGTGGTGCATCTGTGGAGCCATTGCGGCGGCAAGCTGGTGTGGGACGATGCGCAGGCGCATTTCCGGCCCAACCCCGATGCGCCGCCGCGGACCTTCGATGGCAGCGAGATGGTGATTGCCGCGGGGTCGGCGGATGGGCTTCTGGCGGATGCGGGCCTTCTGGAAGCGGCCGATGCCGCCGGGCGGCGGGCCGCCAAGGCGAGCGGGCTGAAGCACAGCAAGGTGGCGGTGCCCGCGCTGGAGATTCCGGCGGAAGCCGCGATGGAGCCGAGCTGGGTGATGCCGCAGGGCGCACCGCCCGCGCTGCGCATGAAGATGTGGCTGGACTACCAGAACGACGTGAAGGTCAGCGATGTGCAGCTGGCGGCGCGCGAGGGCTATGAATCGGTCGAGCACACCAAGCGCTATACCACGCTGGGCATGGCGACCGATCAGGGGAAGCTGAGCAACATCAACGGTCTGGCGGTGCTTTCTCAGGCGCTGAACGAAGAGATTCCGCAGGTGGGCACCACCACATTCCGCCCGCCCTATGCGCCGGTGACGCTGGGCGCACTGGCGGGCGAGGCGCGGGGCGAGATCTTCCAGCCGCTGCGCCGCACGCCGATGCATGGCTGGCACGAGGCAAAGGGCGCCTATCTGGAGCCGGTGGGTCTGTGGCGCCGGCCCTACTGCTATCCTCGCACCGGCGAGACGCATGAGCAGGCGGTGCACCGCGAGGTGACGAATACCCGCTCGGCGCTGGGGCTTCTGGATGCCTCGACGCTGGGCAAGCTGATCGTGAAGGGGCCGGATGCCGGCAAGTTCCTGGACATGCTCTATACCGGCGTCATGTCCACCCTGCCGGTGGGCAAGTGCCGCTATGGGCTGATGTGCAACGAGCAGGGTTTCCTTTCGGATGACGGCGTGGTGGCGCGCATCGACGAGGACACCTGGCTGTGCCACACGACCTCGGGCGGGGCGGATCGCATCCATGCCTGGATGGAGGACTGGCTGCAGTGCGAATGGTGGGATTGGCAGGTCTATGTGGCCAATGTCACCGAGCATTACGCGCAGGTCGCCGTGGTGGGCCCCAATGCGCGCAAGCTGCTGGAAAAGCTGGGCGGCATGGATGTCTCGAAAGAGGCGCTGCCCTTCATGACCTGGGCGGATGGGTCGCTGGGCAATTTCCCGGTGCGGGTGTACCGGATCTCGTTCAGCGGTGAATTGTCCTATGAAATCGCGGTGCCGGCCTCGATGGGTCTGGCCTTCTGGGAAAGGCTGGTCGAGGCGGGGCAGGAATTTGGCCTGATGCCCTATGGCACCGAGGCGCTGCATGTGATGCGGGCCGAGAAGGGTTTCATCATGATCGGCGATGAAACCGACGGCACCGTCATTCCGCAGGATCTGAACCTCGGCTGGGCGATTTCGAAGAAGAAGGCCGATTATCTGGGCAAGCGCGGTCAGGAACGGCCCTATCTCGCCTCGCCCGACCGCTGGCGGCTGGTGGGGCTGGAGAGCCTGGACGGATCGGTTCTGCCCGATGGCGCCTATGCGGTGGCGCCGGGGGTGAATGCGAACGGGCAGGGGAATACCGAGGGGCGCATCACCTCGACCTATTACAGCCCGACCTTGAAGCGGGGGATCGCGATGGGGCTGGTGAAACATGGGCCGGAGCGGATGGGCGAGACCATCGAGTTCACCAACCCCGGCGGGCAAAGGGTGAAGGCGCGGATCGTCGATCCGGTGTTCTATGACAAGGACGGAGAGAAGCAGAATGTCTGATCCGGTCTTTGCAGGGGCGGTTTCGGCCCTGGGGGGCGTGTCCTTCGACGGCTTTGCCACGGTGCGCGAGATCGGGCCGGTGGGCATGGTGACGCTTCGGGCCAAGCCCGATGCGGCGGGTCTGGCCGAGGCGGTGAAGGCCGCCACGGGATGCAAACTGCCGGGTCAGCGCAGGATCGTGCGGAACGGCGAGCGGGCGGTGGGCTGGATGAGCCCGGACGAATGGCTTCTGGTGGTGCCGCATGGTGAGGCCGAGGCCGTGGTGGCGGCCGTTTCGGCGGCGCTGAAGGGGCAGCATCACCTGGCGGTCAATGTCTCGGATGCCCGGGCGGTGTTCCGCATCGAGGGGTCCAAGGCCGACCAGGTGCTGCGCAAGCTGGCGCCGGCCGACATCGACAGGATGGAGCCCGACGAGTTGCGCCGCACGCGGATTGCGCAGGTGGCGGGGGCGTTCTGGCGCGAGGGCGACGGGTTCACGCTGGTCTGCTTCCGGTCGGTGGCGGGCTATGTGATGGGGCTTTTGACCCATTCGGCACAACCGGGCAGCGAACTGGGCTGAGGCTACTGCTCGTCCTTGTGGCGGCGCAACACGTCCAGATCCCTTAGGCGGAGCGAGCGGTAGCCGGTTTCCACGCCGCCTGCTGCGGCAAGGTCGGCGATGGCGCGGCGCACGGTGGCGCGGGCCACGCCGACGAGCTTTGCCAGATCGTCCTGGGTGATCTGCACGTCGCGGTCGCGTTCGGCCAGGGTCAGAAGGCGGCGGCAGACGCGGGCCTTGACGGTGAGCGCCAGGCTTTCGCTGAGGAGCGTCAGCGCCGTTTCGACGTTGCGGCTGCTGAGGTCGTAGAAGCAGGGCCAGAAGCGGGGGCTTTCCGCCAGCAGGCGTTCAAGCTCTGTGCCCGAGACGCGCAAGATGCGGACAGGCGTGGCGGCGGCAATGCCGATCATGCGCTGGCGCCGCGAGAACTGCGCGGCGTCGCCGATCCAGAACCCCGGCTCGGCGCGGTAGATGGTGACGGGTTCGTCGGCGACGAGGGGGAATGTGATTTCAAGCGCGCCTTCGGCAAGGCCATACATGCCGTCGGGCTTGTCTCCTGCCTGGTAGAGGAGCTGCCCCGGAGAAAACCTGTGCCAGCGCCCCACCTGCGCGAACCAGTCTTGCAGGTCCTGGGGCTGATCTGCCAGCCAGCCATAGCGGTCCAGCGGGGCGAGATCGACGGATTTCCGCGTCCAAGTGAGTCGAATGAGCCAATTCTCCCTCTGCGATAGCTCATGCTAACCGAGGCGCGGGCATGCGGCTATGGCAAACTGGATTTTCCGGTGCCTGTGGTTGTTTGACTTCCGCCAACTTCAGGACCGGAGGCTACCATATGAAAAGATTGCTTTGCGGGCTTGCGCTCGCGGTGCTGGCGGCCGGGGCCGCCGCGGCGCAGGAGGCTGAGAAGCCCAATATCCTTGTGATCTGGGGCGATGATATCGGAACCTGGAACATCAGCCACAACAACCGCGGGATGATGGGCTACATGACGCCCAATATCGACCGGATCGCCGCGGAAGGCGTGAGCTTCACCGACTATTACGGGCAGCAAAGCTGCACGGCAGGCCGCGCGGCGTTTCTGGGCGGCAACGTGCCGGTGCGCACCGGCATGACCAAGGTCGGGTTGCCGGGCGCCCCCGAAGGCTGGCAGACCACCGATGTCACCATTGCCACGGTGCTGAAGGCGCAGGGCTATGTGACGGGCCAGTTCGGCAAGAACCACCAGGGCGATCAGGATGCCCATCTGCCCACGAACAACGGGTTCGACGAGTTCTTCGGCAACCTCTACCACCTGAATGCCGAGGAAGAGCCGGAGAACCGCGACTATCCGCGCGACATGGTTCTGGCCAACGGCAAGACCTTCCTGGAGCAGTTCGGTCCCCGCGGCGTGATCCATTCCTGGGCGCAGCCCGACGGCACCCAGAAGATCGAGAACACCGGCCCGCTGACCAAGAAGCGGATGGAAACGATTGACCAGGAAACGGTCGACGCCGCCGAAGGCTTCATCCGCAACGCGGTGGAAAAGAAGGAGCCCTTCTTCGTGTGGTGGAATGCTACGCGGATGCACTTCCGCACCCATGTGAGCGAAGAGCACACCGGCCTGTCCGGCCCGAATGGCGACGAATATTCCGACGGCATGGTCGAGCATGACATGCAGGTCGGCGAACTTCTGGCGCTGGTGGACGAGTTGGGCATCGCCGACAACACGATCGTCTTCTATTCCACCGACAACGGCCCGCATTACAACACCTGGCCCGACGCGGGCACCACGCCCTTCCGGTCCGAGAAGAACTCGAACTGGGAAGGCGCCTATCGCGTTCCGGCCTTTGTCCGCTGGCCGGGCCATTACCAGGCGGGCGTGACGCTGAACGGCATTGTCAGCCACGAGGACTGGCTTCCGACCTTTGCCGCCGTCGCCGGCAATCCTGACATCAAGGAGCAGCTGCGCGAGGGGGTCGAGCTGAACGGGCGGACCTACCGCAACTACATCGACGGCTTCGACCAGAACGCCTATCTGTCCGGCACGGGCGACGCTCCGCGCCACAACTTCTGGTACGTGAACGACGATGGCCAGGTGGTCGCTGCCCGTTACGACGACTGGAAGGTGGTCTTCCTGGAAAACCGCGGCGAGGCCTTTGGCGTGTGGCGCGAGCCCTTCACAGAGCTGCGCGTGCCGCTCTTGTTCAACCTGCGCCGCGATCCGTTCGAGAAGGCGCAGCACAATTCGAACACCTACAACGACTGGTTCCTGGAGCGCCCCTTCGTCGTCGTCCCGATCCAGGCGCTTGCGGCCCAGTTCCTGAAGACCATGCAGGACTATCCGCCGAGCCAGACGCCGGGTTCGTTCAACCTGAGCAAGATCGAAGAGCAGCTTCGCGCAGGTGTCGGCAACTGATACCCCAAGGGGCTTGCGGGCAGGTTTGACCTGCCCGCATTGCCTGTGAGGGTCTGGCCGGGCCTGCAGGAGGTGCGCTGCGGGCCCGGCCTTTCTGTTTTCACGGGGCACGCCGCCCTGTCCTTCGATGAGCCGGCGCGACCCGCGCCGGTCCTGTTTCAGGGAGCCTTGACACATGCGTCTTTCCGCGATCCGTTCCTTCGCCGCCAGTCTTGCCGCGCTGGCGCTTGCCCTGCCGGTTCTGGCACAGGAGGACCCCTTGCCTTCATGGAACGAGGGCGCGGCAAAGACCGCGATCCTGGAGTTCGTGGACAAGGTGACCGCCGAGGGTGCGCCGACCTATGTTGCCCCCGAGGACCGCATCGCCACCTTCGACAATGACGGGACGCTGTGGGTGGAACACCCGATCTATACGCAACTCGTCTTTGCGCTGGACCGCGTGAAGCAGCTTGCACCCGAGCATCCCGAATGGGCGACGACGCAACCGTTTCAGGCTGTGCTGGAACAGGATGTGAAGGCGCTGGCCGAGGCGGGCGAGAAGGGGTTGATGGAAATCATCGGGGCCACCCATGGCGGCATGACGACCGAGGCCTTCGAAGCCGAGGTGACCGACTGGATCGCCACCGCGCGCGACCCGCGCTGGAACAAGCCCTATACCGGGCTGGTCTATCAGCCGATGCTGGAGCTGATGGATTACCTTCGGGCCAACGGGTTCGAGACCTATATCGTCTCGGGCGGCGGGATCGAGTTCATGCGGCCCTGGACCCAAGCGGTCTATGGCGTGCCGCCGCAGAATGTCGTCGGATCGTCGATCAAGACCGAATACAAGGTGGTCGATGGCAAGGGCGTGCTGATGCGCCTGCCCGAGATCAATTTCGTGGACGACAAGGCGGGCAAGCCGGTGGGCATCCTGAGCCATATCGGCAAGCGGCCCATCGCGGCCTTTGGCAATTCGGACGGCGATTATCAGATGCTGGAATATACGACGCTGGGGGCCGAGGGCGCGCGCCTGGGGATGATCGTGCATCATACCGATGCGGCGCGGGAATACGCCTATGACCGCGATACCCATATTGGCCGGCTGGACAAGGCAATGGACGATGCACCCAAGCAGGGTTGGGTGCTGATCGACATGGCCAAGGACTGGAAGACCGTCTTCCCCGAGTGAGGGCGGCGGTGTTTGACAGCCGCAGGGGGCGTGCCTAACCATGCGGCCTGCCGCCGGTCGGGGCGGGGCAGGGCCGGGGGGCGGGGATGGTCGATTTCAGCACGGTGCGGGCGATCGACTTCCACACCCATGCCGAGGAGCCCTGCGGTTGCCATGCCGACGACGGCTATGACGACCTGCAGTCCACGATGGCAAAGTACTTTGGCGCGCCCTGGAGCCATCCTCCAACAATTGCCGAGACGGCCGCGCATTACCGGGCGATGAACATCGCCGCGGTGATCTTTCCCGTCGATGCCGAGCGCGAGACGGGCCATCGCCGATACGACAATTACGAGGTGGCCGATGCCTGCGCGCGGGAGGCGGACATCCTGATTCCCTTCGTCTCGATCGACCCGGCCAAGGGCAGGCTGGGCGCGCGCGAGGCGCGGGACCTGGTGGCCAACCACGGGGTGCAGGGGTTCAAGTTCCACCCGACGATGCAGAGCTTCTACCCCAACGACCGCATGGCCTGGCCGCTTTATGAGGCGATTGCCGAGACGGGCAAGCCGGCGCTGTTCCACACCGGCCAGACCGGCGTGGGGTCGGGGATGCGGGGCGGCAACGGGATGCGGCTGAAATACTCCAACCCGATGTACATCGACGATCTGGCGGTGGATTTCCCCGACATGCCGATCATCCTGGCACATCCGTCCTTTCCCTGGCAGGACGAGGCGCTAGCGGTGGCGCAGCACAAGCCAAATGTCTTCATCGACCTGTCGGGCTGGTCGCCGAAGTATTTCCCCGAGATCCTCGTGCGCTATGCCAACACGATCCTGAAGAAGAAGATGCTGTTCGGGTCGGACTGGCCGATGATCGCTCCGGAAAAGTGGCTCGATGCCTTCGACAAGGCGCCATTCCGCGAAGAGGTGCGCCCCCTGATCCTGAAGGAAAACGCCCTGCGGCTTCTGGGGCGGGCCTGATGGAATTGGCCTGACGGGATTGGCCGCGCGGGATTGGCCGCGCGGGCGGCGGGTCCGGGACAAGGCCCGGCGACCGATTCCTGTGCCCTACTGCCGGAAAAATGGGCGCTTTTCGGGCCTTGCGTGATGAACAGGCCCGTGGTCCCCCCCGAACGGCCGGTCGTGAACCTTCGCGCACTTCACAGCTTCGATCCCTGTCTGGCATTGTCCGGCCATGTCATGTCACCGGACAGGGCCGGACCGGCCCGCGTCAAAGCCTGCCAAGGGGAACACCATGAAGAAGCTTGCCGTTACCGCCGTCGTCGCCCTGGCCGCCGGCCCGGCGCTGGCCCATACCGGACAGGGCGATGCGCATGGGTTCCTGCATGGCGTGCTGCACCCGCTGACCGGGCCCGATCACCTGCTGGCCATGCTGGCGGTGGGCTTGTGGTCGGGTTTCGTGCTGCCCAACCGGTTCTGGATGGGCGCAGCCACCTTCATGGGGGCGATGGCCCTGGGGGCCGGGCTGTCCTGGGCCGGTATCGCCTATCCGGCGGTCGAGACGGTGATCCTCGCCTCGGTCATCGTGTTCGGCCTTCTGGTGCTGCTGTCACGCCCCGGCCAGCCGCAATGGCAGACCGCGGCCTCGCTGGGGGCCATCGCGCTGTTCGCCTCGGCCCATGGCCATGCCCATGCCACCGAGGCGACAGGGACCATCGCCGCCTACCTCTCCGGCTTCCTGATCTCGACCCTGGCGCTGCACCTGGCCGGCATCGGCATCGCCCGCAGTATCGCCAACCGCACCGCAGCCCGTGTCCTGCAGGGCGGCATGGGCCTGGGCATCGCGGCGAGCGGGCTTTACCTGCTGATGGCGGGCTGAGCGGTATCCTGCACCATCATACTCGCCGCCGACACCCGGGGGCCATGGGCCGGGCGGGTGAGGATGCCACCCGCCTTCAGCGGTACCCGTATCGTGATGTAGCCTTTGCGCAGGCAACGGGCAGGGAACCGCTGACGGCCACCCCTGCCGCCCGGCGGACCCGGCCTGAGCCGTCAGCCCGGCATCGGGCGATAGGTGCCGTGCCAGTACATGAGCGCCCCGGCCTCTGGCGCGGTGCGGATGGCGCGCACCCGGCCGATGAGGATGCAATGCGTGGCGCGCTCGATCATCTCGTCCACGGTGCAGTCAAAGGCCGCCGGCGCGCCTTTCAGAAGCCGCGCGCCGGTCACGGCAGTCTCCCATTCGGCGCCCTCATAGCGCGCCGCGCCCTTCACCCCGGCAAAGCCCGAAAATCGCTCGGCCACCGCCTGATGTGCGGCGCCTAGCGAGGACAGGCCGAAGCAACCGAACTCCGACAGCAACGGCAGGCTGGACGAAGACCGGTTCACGCAGGCCAGAAGCAGGGGCGGTTCGGCCGAAAGCGAGATGGCCGATGTCACCACGAGGCCCGAGGCGCGGTCGCCCGCGCCCGCGGTGATCAGGCTGCAATTGCCTACCATCGCCCGCATCGCATGGCGAAAATCGCCGGGCGTCGGGTCGTCGGTGAATGCTGTCTGCGCCGTCATGATGCCCATCTTCGTGCCACCCGGTCTTACTCCGCCGGTTGGCCCCGCGACGCGCTGCCCGACCGCCGACCCCAGAATTTCAGCCTTTGCCAGAAAGACCGGCGCGGACCATCCCCACGGGTTACGATCATCAGCATCGAAGGGATCACCACCAGCGTCAGAACGGTGGCGAAGGCCAGGCCGAAGACGATGGCCGAGGACAGCGAAATCCACCATTGCGTGGAGGGTGCGCCGATCGTCGTCTCGTGGTTCAGGAGCTCCAGGTTCAGCCCGAAGGCGATGGGCAGCACCCCCAGAATGGCCGTCAGCGCGGTCAGCACCACGGGGCGCGACCGTTCGCGGCAGGTTTCCAGGATGGCGTCGATCTTGGTCATGCCTTCGTGGCGCAGCTTGTCGTAGGTGTCGATCAGAACGATGTTGTTGTTCACCACCACGCCCGCCAGGGCGATGATGCCGATCCCGGTCATGACCACGCCGAAGGGCTGGCCGGTGATCAGAAGGCCCAGAAGCACGCCGATGGTGGACATCACCACCGCCGACAGCACCAGCCCGACCGAGATGAAGCTGTTGAACTGCGCCAGCAGCACGATGAAGATCAGGAACATCGCCGCGCCGAAGGCCTTGGCCAGGAAGGCCCCGGCTTCGGCCTGTTCCTCGTCCTCGCCCGCCAGCTTCCAGCGGATGCCGTACTGGTCCAGGTTGGCCGCCTCCAGCTGGTCGGTGACCAGCTGGCGCACCTTGTCGGCCTGCACACCTTCGCGGATGCCGGCCTGCACCGTCACCGTCCGGCGGCTGTCGATCCGGGTCAGCGTACCCGTGGTGGCCGCGGCCGAACGGCTCACGAAATTGGCCAGCGGCACCGCGCCTTCGGCGGTCTGGATGCGCAGCTGGTCCAGCTGCGAGATCGTCCGCATCTCGGGCGGCAAGCGCAGCACGATGTCCACCGCGTCATCCGACCCGGCGGGGCGATAGTCCGACAGTTTCAGCCCGGTGGTGACGAGCTGCACCATCGCCCCCACGGTCGCGGGCGAGATGCCATAACGCGCCGCGGCGGCCCGGTCCACGACAAGCTCCCAGTCCACGCCGGGCGGGGGCAGGCCGTTCGACACGTCGATCACGTCGGGCACCTGCGCCAGCCGGTCGGCCACCGCCACCGCCACCTCGTTCAGGTAGGTCGGATCCTGCGCCGAAAGCTGGATCTGGATCGCCTTGCCGGTGGGCGGCCCGGCCTGGGGCACCGAAACCTCGATGTCCACGCCGGGCAGGCCGGTCATCGCCGTGCGCAGGTCGGCCAGGATGGCATTGGCGTTCTTGCGCGCGCGCCAGTCCACGAATTCGTACTGGATCACGCCAATCACGTCCGGCCCGGCATCGTTGCCCGCGCCGCCGCCTTCGCCCGTGCGGGCATAGACGGTTTCCACGCCCGGCCAGCCCAGGATGCGCTCTTCAGCCATGCGCACCAGCTTGTCCTTCTCTTCGATGGACAGGTTGCCGCGCGCCTTCACGTAGAGAAGGCCGTAATCCGGCTCGACGTTCGGGAAGAATTCCACCCCCTTGCCATACTTGCCATAGGCGTAGGGAACCGCCGCCAGGAGGGCGATGGCCAGCACCAGGACTGTCCAGGGGTGCCGCACCGCCTTGCCCACGACCCACATATAGGCGCCGTCCTTGTGGTTTTCCGGGTGCGGCTCGGCCTTGCCGATCAGCGCACCCAGCGTCGGCACGAAGATCAGCGCATAGAGCATCGAGGCTGAAAGCGTGACGATCAGCGTGATCGGCATGTATTTCATGAACTCGCCCACGATGCCCGGCCAGAACAGAAGGGGCGAAAAGGCGGCAACCCGTGTCATGGTGGCCGCGATCACGGGCCCCGCCATGCGATGCGAGGCGGCGGCGAAGGCATCGCGCCGGTGCACGCCCATCGACATCTGGCGTTCGGCATATTCGGTGACGATGATCGCATCGTCCACCAGCATCCCCACCGCCAGGATCAGCGAGAACAGCACCACGATGTTGACGGTATAGCCCGCCATCGACAGCGCCAGCATCCCCATCAGGAACGAGGCGGGAATGGCCAGGCCGATCAGCAGCGAGGCGCGCACCGACAGGGCGTACAGGATGACGATGAACACCAGGATCACCGCCGTCAGCACCGAATTCTGCAGGTCGGCCAGCAGCTGGCGGATGTCCTTCGACTTGTCCTGGCTGAACGAGATTTCCGTGCCTTCGGGCAGGGTCTTCTGGAACTCGGCGGCGATTTCCTTCACCGAGTCCACCGTGGCGATCAGGTTTGCCCCCGTGCGCTTGGACACCTCGATCGCCACGGCGGGCGCGCCGTTCAACCGGGTCACGGTTTCGGGGTCCTTGTAGGTGGGCCGGATCGTCGCCACGTCGCGCACCCGCACCGTGGCGGTATCGGTGGCGATCAGCGGCAGGTTCGCCACGTCCTCGGCGGTTTCCAGAAGCGAGGGCACCTTGATGGCATAGCGCCCCTGCGAGCCTTCCAGCGCGCCGGCGGCCACCAGCTGGTTGCCGGAGAGGAAACCCTGCAACAGCACGTCGGGCCGCAGGCCATAGCCCGGCAGCTTGGTGGGTTCCACCACCACCTCGACCAGATCGTCGCGCACGCCCTTCAGGTCGGCATCCAGAACGCCCGGCAACTCCTTGATCCGGTCGCGCAATTCACGCCCGGCCTTCGTCAGCACCCGTTCGGGCACGTCGCCCGCCAGCGTGATCACCAGCACCGGGAATTCCGAGATGTTGACCTCGTTCACCGTGGGCTCGTCCGTGCCTTGCGGCAGCTCCGGCCGCGCCTGGGCGACCTTGTTGCGCACATCGTCCAGCGCCTTGTCCAGGTTCGCCCCGGCCTGGAACTCCATCAGCACGTTGGCCCCGCCCTGATAGGCGGTGGAGGTCATCTTCTTGATGCCGGCGATGGTCTTCAGCGAGGTTTCCATCGGCCGCAGCAGCAGCCGCTCCGCATCCTCGGGCGAAATCCCCTGATAGCTCATCGAGACATAGATGATGGGGATCTGGATGTCCGGCTCGGCTTCCTTGGGAATGTTCACATAGGCCAGCGCCCCGGCCAGGATCAGGAACATCAGGACCGAGATCGTCAGCCGGGCATTGTCAATGGCGGTCTCGACCAGTCTCATTCCGTGACCTGCGCGTCTTCGACCGTGTTCACCTTGTCGCCGTCCCGGATCAGATCCTGACCCGCCACCACGATCCGGCTGCCCGAAGGCACGCCCGTCACCACCAGACCGTCCGGCGTGTCGTCGATGATGCCGACCGGCGCAAAGCTGGCGATGTCGTCGTCACCCACCACGCGCAGCCCAAGATCGCCGTCTTCCGACAGCGTGATCACCGACCGCGGCACCGTGACCGACCGCACCGGCGGCGCCAGCAGCTCGACCTGAGCCGTCATGCCCGCGGGCAGCTTGTAATCGGGGTTGGCCAGCGTGACTTCCACCGGGAAGGTCCGCGTCTGGGCCGAGGCCTCGCGCGCGATATAGCTGATCGTGCCCTCGCGGCTTTGCCCGGTGACCAGCGTCACCTTGGCCGCGCCGCCGGGCGCGAAATAGCCCACGTCCTGCTCGCCCACCTCGATCTTCACGATGATCGGGTCCAGCGCCAGAAGGCTCGCCACCGGCGCGCCGCCCTGCACCCATTCGCCCGGCTCGATCTCGACCGTGTCGATCATCCCGGCAAAGGGCGTGCGCAGCGTCAGCCGGTCCACCGCGGCGTTGGCCAGCGCCAGCGCGGCCTCGGCCGATTCCTTGGCCGTCACCGCTGCGTTATAGGCCGTCTCGGCCTTGTTGCCGCCCTTGAACAGCCGCTCTGCCACGTCCAGGTCGCGCTTGGCCTGTTCCAGCGTGATCTCGGCCATCTTGACCTGGGCATGGACCTCCGGCCCTTCCAGCGTCATCACCACCGCGCCCTCGGGGACCATCTGGCCCTTTTCCAGATCCAGCGATTTCACGATGCCCTCGGTCCGCGCGGCCAGCATCGTGCTCTTGTCCGGGGCGGTGATGCCCGACAGACGGATCGCGCGCGAATGGTCGCGGAACTGCGGCGTCACCACGCCCACCGTCCGGGTCAGCGGCGTCGCCTCGGCCGGCACAGGCTCGGGCGTCGTCGCGGCTTCGGCCGAGGCCGGCTCGCCGCCGTGCCCGCCGCCGACCGAGGCGAACTCCCCGGTCAGAACCCAGGCGCCGGCGCCGATCAGCACGGCGAACGCCAGAAGCCGGTGGGGTCTGAAAAACGAACTCATGGTCAATTCCTGTACTGTCTGCTGACGCCGCAGAGATCGCCGACACCGAAGGCGCCGCTTTGGCAAGACTGCGGCGCAGGCGGGGACAGATGTGCGAAGGATCGCCTGGCAGCGTCAGTTCGTCGCGGCGGATCATCTCGCAACGCAGCGTCACTTACCAGAGCCAATCGGCAGGCTATCGCTGCACCGCGGCTTTGTCCCGCCCGCCCAAGCCCGCAACCGGCGGCGCATCCAGCACGCGGGCGAAAATCCGGGCAATCCGCGCCTGTCCGGCCCGATACATCGGAAAATCCCGCGCCGCCAGCTTCTGCCCCTTAAGCGCCACCAGGATGTCGTGCGCCAGCTCATCCGGCCCGCCCAGATCCTCGGGCACGCCGCGCTGGCCCAGCCATTCCGCCAGGCAAGCCTCGATGCGCGCCTCGCCCTCCGCCGCCAGGTCGCCGGTGATCGCGAACCCCGCATCCATCAACTCGTCGCCATGCGGCGTGCTCAGCACCGCCTCCATGAACTTGCCGTCCTTCGCCACGAAAGCCGCCATCAGCGCCGCTTCGGCATCCAGACCGGGCCGGTTCAGCGCCGCCTCCATGTCGCGCAGCGCCTCGTCGAAATAGCGCACCGCCAGCGACCGGAAGATGTCTTCCTTGTTGCGGAAATGCAGGTACAGCGCCGTGCGCGACAGGCCCGCCCCGCGCGCGATGTCATCCATCGAGGTGCGGCGAAAGCCATAGGTGGCAAAGGCGTGAAACGCTGCGTCCAGGATCGTGTCCTGACGGTCGGAAGGTGAGGCATCGTCCATCATGCCGACAGACTGACAAAACGATTTCAGAATGTCAATTGACATCCTGACATTTCGCGCTCAATCTGTCAAAGCGAACCGGAGAGAGACGCCATGACCACCAGCCTCACCGTGAACGGCCAGTCCGTCACGCTCGACCTTCCGCCCGACATGCCGCTTCTGTGGGCCCTGCGCGAGGGGCTGAACCTCACCGGCACCAAGTTCGGCTGCGGCATCGCCTCCTGCGGCGCCTGCACCGTGCACATCGACGGCCAGGCCGTGCGCTCCTGCCAGGTTCCGCTGTCGGATGCCGCCGGAACCAGCGTCACCACGATCGAGGGGCTGGGATCGCCGCAGGCGCTTCATGCCGTGCAGGCCGCCTGGGCCGATGCCCAGGTGGCGCAATGCGGCTATTGCCAGTCCGGCCAGATCATGCAAGCGGCCTCGCTTCTGGCCGTGACGCCCAATCCCACCGAAGAAGAGATCGACGCCGCGATGGAGGGCAACCTCTGCCGCTGCGGCACCTATCCCCGCATCCGGGCCGCGATCCACGACGCTGCCCGCCGCCTGTCGGAGGCCTGAACCATGGGCAAGGTCGGAACCATCGCGCGGCGCAGCTTCCTCCTCGGCTCGCTCGCCATCGCCGGCGGCGTGGCCTTCGGCTGGTGGAAGTACCGCACGCCCTATGCCAACCCGCTTCTCTCCGAACTGCCGGACGGCGGCGCCACGCTCAACCCCTATGTCCTGATCGACGCCAGCGGCGTCACCCTCATCGCGCCGCGGGCCGAGATGGGGCAGGGGGTCCACACCACCCTCGCGGCCCTCGTGGCCGAAGAGATGGACCTCGACTGGTCCACGGTGAAGGTGATCCACGGCCCCGCCTCCGCCGCCTATTACAACGCCGCGGTGCTGGAAGAGGGCGTTCCCTTCGCCCCCATCGACGAAAGCTCGCTTGCGCAGACCATGCGCGGGGCCATGCGCGTGCCCGCCAAATTCCTGGGCTTCCAGATCACCGGCGGTTCCTCCTCGGTCCCCGACGCCTATGAAAAGATGCGCCTCGCCGGCGCCGCCGCCCGCATCGCTTTGGTGCAGGCCGCCGCCACCCGGCTGGGCCTTCCCGCCGACCAGTTGAAGACCGAAGGCGGTGCCGTCATCGCCCCTGATGGCAGGCGGCTGGCCTATACCGAACTTGCGGCGGACGCGGCCAAGGTCGCGGTCACGCAGGACCCGCCCCTGAAACCCCGCGACCAGTGGAAACTGCTCGGCACCTCGCTGCCCCGCACCGACATGCTGGCAAAGGTCACCGGCACCGCCACCTTCACCGCCGACATTCGCCTGCCGGGGATGCTTTACGCCACGGCCCGCACCAATCCCGGCCTGGGCGGCGACATGCGCGGCTTCGATGCCAGCGTGGCCGAAGGGATGCCCGGCGTTGTCAAGGTCGTGCCCCTGCCGAACGGTGCCGCCGTGGTCGCCCGCAGCACCTGGGAGGCGATGAACGCCGCCGCCGCCATCGCCTTCGACTGGGGCCCCGCGCCCTATGCCGCTGACAGCGCGGCGATCCTTGCCGACCTTGCCGCCTCCTTCACCCCGGACCGCCTCGATAGCACGAACCGCAACGATGGCGATGCCGAAACCGCCCTTGGTGAATCCGCCTCCTTCGAGGCCGGCTATTCCGTCCCCTATCTCGCCCATGCCACGATGGAGCCGATGACCGCGGGAGCCTGGCTCAAGGAGGGCAAACTCCAGGTCTGGGCTGGCAACCAGCTTCCCACCCAGATTCTGAAGGTCGGCGCGCAACTCACGGGCTTGCCAGAAGAGTCCGTCAGCGTGGAAACACCCTTCATGGGCGGCGGCTTCGGCCGCCGGGCCGAGATGGACATCATCGCCCAGGCCATCACGGTGGCCAAGGCGATGGAGGGCACGCCGGTCCTTCTGACCTGGACCCGCGAGGAAGACATGACCCACGATGCCTATCGCCCCGCCGCGATGGGCCGCATCCGCGCCCGGCTCGACGGACAAAGCCTTGTCGCGCTGGATGTGCAAACCGCATCCTCCTCAGTGATCGAAAGCCAGGTCGGACGGCTCGGCTATTCCGTGCCCGGCCCCGACAGCACCATCGTCCAGGGCGCCGCAGACCAGCCCTATGCCCTGCCGAACTTCCGCGTGCGCGGCTACCGCGCCCCGGTCATGCTGCCGGTCGGCTCCTGGCGTTCGGTGGGCAATTCGCAGAACGCCTTCTTCCTCGAAAGCGCGTTGGACGAACTGGCGCATCAGGCCGGAGTCGATCCGCTCGACTTCCGCCTCTCGATCCTCTCCCACGATGCTTCCCGCAAAGTGCTGGAAAAGCTCGCGGAAATCTCCAACTGGGGCGCCAATGCGCCCGGCCGCGCCAAGGGCCTGGCCTTCGGCCTGTCCTTCGGCGTGCCCTCCGCCCAGGTGATCGAGGTGGAAGACACCGACCGCGGCCTGCGCCTCACCGGGGCATGGGCAGTGGTCGATGTCGGCGTGGCGCTCGATCCGCGCAACATCGAGGCGCAGGTTTTCGGCGGCATGGTCTATGGCCTGTCGGCGGCAATCCGGGGCGAGATCACGGTGGCCGAGGGCGCGGTGGAACAGCAGACTTTCTGGGATTTCGAACCGCTCCGCCTGCCGCAGATGCCGCCGGTGACGGTCGCTGTCCTGGAAAACATGCCCCGTATCCGCGGCATCGGCGAGCCCGGCACTCCGCCCGCCGCGCCCGCGCTTGCCAACGCGATCTTCGCGCTCACCGGCCAGCGCCTGCGCGACCTGCCGCTGTCGAAGTCTGTCACCTTCGCCTGATGGCGCAGCAGTGCCGGGGCTTGGCCCCGGCGCGGCCAGAGGCTAGCGTCGGGCATGACCCAGACCCAGGCCCACTCCCTCGCGCTCGGCCTCGCCGCCCTCCTGTCGCTGACGGCGCCGGCCAGGGCGGCCGAACCCGAATGTGTCGTGCTCCTTCACGGCCTCGGCCGCAGCGAAGCCTCGCTCATCGTGATGGAGGAAATGCTGGAAGCCGCCGGCTACAGGGTGGTGAACTTCGGCTATCCCTCGACCGACGGCACCATCGACATGCTGGTCGGCCACGCCGAGGCCGCGGCCGAGGCCTGTGGGCCAGCCACGATGAACATCGTCACTCATTCCATGGGCGGCATCCTCACCCGTTTCTGGCTCGCCTCGTCCAAACGCCCCGAAAACCTGGGCCGCGTCGTCATGCTGGGGCCGCCCAACCAGGGCTCGGAACTGGTGGATGCCTTCGGCGACCTCCAGCTATTCGCCTATTTCACCGGCCCGGCCGGAATGCAGCTCGGCACCGGCAAGGACGGCATCGCTGCCGCGCTGCCCCCGGTGGATTTCCCCCTTGGCATCATCGCCGGCACGATCAGCACCAACGTGCTCTCGCCCTTCCTGTTCGACGGGCCGAACGACGGCAAGGTCTCCGTCGCCTCCACCAAGGTCGAGGGCATGAGCGATCATATCGCTCTGCCAGTCACCCATACCTTCATGATGAACAACCCGCTGGTGATCGCGCAGACCATCACCTTCCTGCGGACCGGCGCCTTCGACCAGAGCCTGACCTGGGCCGAACTGATGCGCCGCATCACCCACCGCTAGGGTTCAGCCTGGTGGGGGCAGCCCAAGCCCCGGCGCCAGCGCCCGCATCCGCTCCACATAATCCGCCCCGAAGGTCCAGACCGGCGCCCCCGCCGCCGTCACCCGCCGCTCCAGCCCCCGCGCAGCCGGGTCCAGCCCGAACAGGTACATCAGGAACAGGTCGTTGCTGACCCAGGGGTCGTCATACCAGAAGGTATGAGAGCTTGCCGGCAGATCCGGCATCTCGTCGGGCAGCACCTGCAACAGGTCCACCATGCCGTCCTCCGTCGCCCCCAGAAGCATGGCCCCCGCCTCGGGCGAAAGCTCCCGCAGGTCGGGCCGCCCCGCGCGCGAGGCGCGGTTGACCGTCTGCGCCAGCCGCAGCGCCGAATCGCCCATGTTCGCCGCCACCGTCACTTCCGCCGCCACCGGCGAATAGGCGGCCAGGTCCTCCACGAACCCCCGGAAATCCGCATCCGGCGCCGCATGGTAGACCTGCCCCAGCATCCCCGCCTGATCCGGATAATCCCGCGCCAGAACGGCCAGCCCGGTGCTGCCCACCGTGCCCCCGGCGGAATAGGTCATCACGTCAATCCCCTCCGCCCCGGTCTCGCGCGCCAGCATCGCGATCAGCTCTGCCAGATGCGGCCCAGCGGCAAAGGCGTTCCTCACATCCCTGCCATAGCGCAGGAAATTCTCTGCCGTGGGCCAGACGAAGGCCACCACCACCAGGTTGCCCCCGCCGAAATGCTGCAGCATCGCCGCCTGTCCCGCCGCGCGCTCCACCGTGGTGTTGGCACCATGCACATAGACCAGCAGATCCTTGCGCCCCGATGCCGCCAGCGCCGCGCGCACCCCGTCCAGCCAGGCGGCAACCTCGGGCTCCCCGACCGTCGCCGCCTCGCGCATCGCATCCAGATGCACGAAGGGCCGGTCGCCCCCCGCATAACCCGCAGTCCATTCCACCAGGTCCGCCAGCGTGGTCTCTTCCCCGCCAATGCGCAGATCCGCCGTGCCCAGATGCAGCCGCGTGTCCGGCGCCACCGTGTACAGCCGGTTGTCGCGCGGCCCCACCGGCAGGCGGCTCGTCGCATAGAACACGCTCAGCCGGCTGCCTTCGCCCAGTTCCTCGATCCGCCCCGTCACCGCATCGCGCTGGCCCTGGAACAACAGGGGCGGTGGCATCAGCCGCATCGGCGGGTGGTAGAAGACGAAGAACGCCGTCACCGCCACCACCAGAAGAACCGCCAGCGCCGATATCCGAACCATAGTCCTGCGCGTCATCTGCGGTCCCTTCGCCAAGCCATCCCCACCCTTGCCGCGCCACCCCGGATTTTCAACCCGCCATCCGCCCCCCGACCCGCGGTCAATTTGATCAAAAGCCTCTGGCCTTTTTCCCGGGATCGGCTATGGTCCGCTTCTGGGTATTGACTGGAGATTCAAAATGACGGCCGTGGCTCAGGCGATCCTCCCGAACGAGGCGCTGTGGGAGATGGATCGGGCGCACTCGCTGCACCCCTGGACGAACTTCGGACCCTTCGAGGACAAGGGCTCGCTGGTCATCACCAAAGGGCAGGGGTGTTACCTCTGGGATGCCTCGGGGCGACGCTACCTCGATGCCGTGGGCGGCATGTGGTGCACCAACGTGGGCCTCGGCCGCAAGGACATGGCCCAGGCCATCGCCGACCAGGCCGAACGGCTGGCCTATGCCAATTACTTTGTCGACGTCACGAACGACCCCGCCGCGCGTCTGGCCGCGAAGATTGCCGAACTCGCGCCGGGTGACTTGAACCGCGTCCACTTCACCACCGGCGGCTCCACCGCCGTGGACACCGCCGTGCGCATGGTCAGCTTCTACCACCGCGCCAAGGGCAACCCCACCAAGACCGGCATCGTCGCGCGCGAAGCCAGCTATCACGGCTCGACCTACCTCACCCAGTCGGTCGGCAAGCGCAACGGCGACCGGATCGACGAATTCGACTACAAGTCCGAAGGCATCTGGCACCTCGCCAGCCCGAACTGCTACCGCCGCCCGTCCCACATGACGGAAGAGCAGTTCTGCGACGACCTCGTCGCGGAATTCGAGGCGCTGATCGCGCGCGAAGGTGCCGACCGCATCGGCGGCTTCATCGCCGAACCGATCCAGGCCTCGGGCGGCATCGTCATCCCGCCGAAAGACTATCTGCGCCGCATGTGGCAGGTTTGCCAGAAGCACGACATCCTTTTCATCGCCGATGAGGTCGTCACCGCCTTCGGCCGCCTCGGCCACTGGTTCGCCAGCCTCGATGAATTCGGCGTCCAGCCCGACATCATCACCTCGGCCAAGGGCCTGACCTCGGGCTATGTCCCCCTGGGCGCGCTGATCTTCTCCGACCGCATCTGGGACGTGATGGCCAAGGGCGGCCACCGCTGGTTCACCTCCGGCCTCACCTATTCCGGCCACCCGGTCGCCTGCGCCGCCGGCCTGAAGAACATCGAGATCATCGAATCCGAAGGGCTTCTGGAGCACACCCGCAAGGTCGGTGACTATTTCCAAAGCCGCATGGGCGAGTTGTCCGCCCTGCCGCTGGTCGGCGACGTGCGCGGCCGCAAGCTGATGCTCTGCGTCGAAAGCGTCGCCAACCGCGAAACCAAGGCGGTGCTGCCCGACGAGGCGAACGAATCCAAGCGCATCTCCGACATCTGCGAGGACATGGGCCTGCTCGTCCGCCCGCTTGGCCACCTGAACGTCATGTCGCCGCCGCTGGTCATCACCGAAAGCGAAATCGACTTCGCCGCCGAAGTGCTGGAAAAGGCCATCCGCCGTGTCACCGACGATCTGGTGCGCGAAGGCTACCGCATCGGCTGAACCGGAAGGAACCGGGGGGCAGAATGCCCCCCGACCCCCTTTCAGGGCATTTCCGCAAAGAGCAAGCCGCCCGTTCAGGGGCCAGTCGACGGCGCTCTGGTCGCCCCGGCGGCCTTGCGCGCCCGCCCCGCCGCCAGCGTGCGGTTCAGCCCCGCCGCTGCCCGCACCAGCGCCACGAAGGCCACGGGGTCCAGCCGGTCCCCCGGCGCCAGGTCGATGGCCCGCCGCGTGCTTCCTGTGTCCTGCGCGTTGAACAGCCCTGCAGGGTCAGCCAGCGCGGCGCCCTTGTGGAAAGTCAGCTTCACCTTGTCCTTGTAGGTCTCGCCCGAGCAGAGGATGCCGTGGCTTTCCCACACGGGCACGCCACGCCATTTCCAGGTCTCCTCGACCGCCGGCACCGCCTGCCGGATCAGCGCCCGCACCTCTGCCAGCCGCTCGCCCCGCCAGTCGCCCAGTTCAGCGATCCGCCCGTCGATCCGGGCCGAAGCCGAAAGTTCTTCCGTCATCCCGGTCTCTCCCGTTCCGCCCCCTGCGCTGGCAAGGCCAGCATAACCCCTTCGCGCCAAGGGCGAAACGGTCCCTCGCCCTTGTCACCCCCGGCCCGCCCGTGCCAGATGCGCCGACCTGAAGCCGGAGCCCCCCGATGATTGCCGATGCCATCCGCCTGATCCTCAGCAACATGCCGCTGATCCTGTTCGTGCTGGCGCTGGTCATCGCCACGCTGCGCCGCCGCCCGGCCGCGGCCGAGCGCTATCTGGCCTGGCTCCTCCTTCTCTCGGTCGGGCTCGGGGGGATCTGGGCGGGCGTTTTCCATATCTTCTTCCCCGAGGTTGCCGCCGCCTCGATTGGCTGGCAGGTCAGCCCCTTCCAGTTCGAGATCGGCGTGGCCGACACGGCGATCGGCATCACCGCCGTCGTGGCGTTCTGGAGCGGCCCCGGCTTCCGCGCCGCCGTGGTCTGGTACATCGCGCTGTTCAACCTGGGCGTCGCCATCGGCCATGTGCGGCAGGTGGTCGAGGCCGGGAACTATTCCGCCAACAACTTCGGCATCCTGCTCGTCATTACGCTGATCGAGATGGTGTTGCTGCCGGTCCTTGCCATCCTCGCGCGCCGGCGGTGAGTTGGGTCAGGTCCGACAAGTGTAAAGTCCAAGTTAAGACGCGCCCGCAACACATTGAAATCCTTATCACGGATGGGGCGTCCGAGCTCGGACGCTTCGCAGGGGCTTGACTTGTGCCCCCCATCGGTTAGTCCTCCGCCACCCGATCCGCGGCGTCTCGGGCCCGAACGATACCGCGCCTGAACCCCCGAGATTCCCATGGCCCTAGAAGACGCCAAGTCCCAGGTCGATACCGCCTTCACCCGCAAGGGTCTGCGCGGCTATGCCTTCGAAAATGCCTTCGGCGGCGCGACCTCTTTCCTGCGCCGGACCTATACCAAAGACCTCACCGGCGTGGACCTCGCCATCACCGGCGTGCCCTTCGACCAGGCGGTGACCCACCGCACCGGCACCCGCTTCGGCCCCCGCGCCATCCGCGAGGCCTCCAGCCTGCAACCCTATGACCCGCCCTACGGCTGGCCGACCAATCCCCTGGACGAGCTGTCCATCGTCGACTACGGCGACCTCGCGTTCGACTATGCCCGCGTGGCCGATTTCCCCGAGGCCCTGACCGCCCACATCCGCACCATCCTCGCGGCCGGGGCAGGGACCATCACGCTCGGCGGCGACCACTACATCACCTTCCCCATCCTGAAGGCCTATGCCGAAAAGTTCGGCCCCCTCGCCGTCATCCACTTCGACGCCCATTCCGACCTCTGGCCCGACGACGACCTGACCCGCATCGACCACGGCACCATGATGTACAAGGCGGTAAAGACCGGCCTCGTGAACCCGACGCGTTCGGTCCAGATCGGTATCCGGACCACGACCGAGGACTACCTCGGCGTCCATGTGATCGACGCCCGCGAGGTCCACGAGACCGGCGTGGCGGCCGTGGTCGAGAAGGCCAAGGCCATCGTCGGCGACCGCCCCACCTATGTGACCTTCGACATCGATTGCCTCGACCCGGCCTATGCGCCCGGCACCGGCACGCCGGTCTGGGGGGGCCTGCACTCCTGGCAGGCCGCCGCCGCCCTGCGCGACCTGGCCGGCATCAACATGGTCGGTGGCGACATCGTCGAGGTCAGCCCGCCCTACGACACCACCGGCGCCACCGCCATCGCGGGCGCCCATGTCGCCTATGAACTGATCTGCCTCTACCACTGGGCGCGGACGCAGCGCTGACAGCCCCGGCGCCGGGCGAAGCCTGGCGCCGGCTACAGCGCTTCCAGCCGGAAATGCGTGCCCAGCCATCGGCGGAAGTCGCGCACGATGCCTAGCGAGTCGCGCAGTGACTGGCGTTCCAGCGTGCCAAGCTCGGACAGTCGGTTCGTATTGTCCGTGGCGCGGCCACCTTCGATCTGGCGCAGGTTGTTGGCCAGCTTCAGCGACATCAGGAACCGCAGCGCGTCGGTCAGGTCTCGGGCCAGCGCCGCATCCATCCGCCCTGCCGCGACCAGCGCGGCCAGGCGATCGGCCGTGCCGATCTCGCGCAGGCAATATTGCAGGGCCAGCGTCCGCACGCCATGGACCAGCGGGAAGATGCCCAGCTTCTTCAGGTCGATCTCGGCTGCCTCGCGACCGCGCAGGCCGGGCAGGCGCCGCCACCAGCCGCCCTCCTCGGCGCCGAACTGGTCTACCGCCGCGGCAAAGCGGGCGAAATAGGCATCCGATCCGGACAGAGCGCGGTCCACATGATCGCGTGCCTCGGCCAGGAGGGCCGCGTCGCCCGTGACCGCGACCGCATCGAGAAAGATCGCCAGGTTCATCGGCCCATCGGGCGAGCTGCCATGGATCCAGTCGGAAATCGTCTCACGGAACTGCGCCACGGGTTGGCACCACAGCGGGCGGCTCAGCATCACGCCGCCCTTGCAGGGCGGATAGCCGAAGTCGAGCAGCGCCGCGGTGAAAGCGGCGGTGATGTCATCCAGACCCGGCAGCTGGAAGCCGTCCCGCAGCAGCAGCGCGTTGTCCTGGTCGGTCTTGAAGATCTGCTCGTTGCGGCCCTCGCTGCCCATAACGATGAGGCAGCTGTTCGCGCGCAGTTCGGGCGGGGCCAGAATCTCCCACAGCCGTTGGAACACCTGACGGTTCAATCCGCCGACCAGACCCGCGATGACCTCGATCCGGACGCCGTCGCCGTAAAGGTCGGTGATCAGCCCGTCGATCTGCCGGGCGGCCAGACCAAGCGCCGCGATGTCGGGGGCATTGGCCGCCTGCAGGGCGATCAGTTGCGAATGGCCCGCCACGAAGGCCATCAGGTCCATCTGGTGGAGCAGGCCCAGGGTCCGGTCGCCCTCGCGCACCAGAACCCGGTGGATGCGCTGACGCAGCATCAGGATCAGCGCGTCGAACAGCTCGTCATCGGCCTGGACGGCATGGGGCTTGAAATGGGCGATCTCGCGTACCTGCCGGTCGCGCGGCGGCGTGCCGTCGGCCAGGGCATCGCGCAGGTCGGTGGTGGTGAATATGCCAAGCCGGTCGCCATCGCGCACCAGCGCATCGTTGGCCCCGATCTTCGCCATCTGGGCGCACAGGGTCACCAGGTCGGTCGTTCCATCGACGACATGGGGCTTGTGCAGATGTGCGTCGCGCACCTTGTGCTTCATCAGCGACACGAATTCACGCCGTTCGTGACGAAGCGCTGCGGCCTCCCCCGCGGGGGGGAGGCCAGTGGTTTCGAGAACAGGCACCGATGCCGGATCAGGCATGCTGGTATTCGGCATCGGGCAGTCCTCCGGCAGGTTCAGTGCGACGAGGCCTGGGACGCGCCGATGCCGGTTTCAGACCGGACCTGCTGGGCCAGGAACCCGTCACGATCCTTCTTCGCCCGGGCGCTGTTGTCGAGCACCGAGAACAGCCAGATGCCGACGAAGGCCGCAACCATCGAGAAGAGCGCCGGCGAGGTGTACGGGAAGGGCGCGGTGCCCTTCTCGAAGCCAAGCGTGGCTTCCCAGACCGACGGCGACAGGATGGTCAGGCCCACCGACAGGATCAGGCCGATGAACCCGCCGATGACGGCGCCTCGGGTGGTCATGCCCTTCCACAGAAGCGACAGGAACAGCACCGGGAAGTTTGCCGAAGCCGCGATGGCGAAGGCAAGAGACACCATGAAGGCGATGTTCTGCTTCTCGAAGGCGATGCCAAGCAGCACGGCAATCACGCCAAGCGCCAACACGGTATAGCGCGACATCCGCAGTTCGGCGGCGCTATCGGCGTTGCCCTTCTTCACGATGGTCGCGTAGAGGTCGTGGCTGACCGCCGAGGCGCCGGCCAGCGTCAGACCGGCCACCACGGCCAGGATCGTGGCGAAGGCCACGGCCGAGATGAAGCCGAGGAAGACGTTGCCGCCCACCGCGTTGGCCAGGTGCACGGCCGCCATGTTGTTGCCGCCCACCAGCTTGCCTTCCGCATCCAGGAAGTCCGGGTTGGTCAGAACCAGGGTGATGGCGCCGAAGCCGATGATGAAGGTCAGAAGGTAGAAGTAGCCGATCCAGGTGGTCGCCCACATCACCGACTTGCGCGCTTCCTTGGCCGAGGGAACGGTGAAGAAGCGCATCAGGATGTGCGGCAGGCCGGCGGTGCCGAACATCAGCGCCATGCCGAACGAGATGGCCGAGATCGGGTCGGTGATGAACTTGCCCGGCGCCATGATCGACTGGCCCGCAGCGGCGGCGGCCTCGGGCGTGGTGTCTGGCGTCTTGGCCGCGATGGCCGCCTTGACGTTCACCGCATCCGAGAAGAAGGCCCCCACCGAAAAGCCGTAGTGTGCCATCACCATGACGGCCATGAAGGTCGCGCCGCCCAGAAGCAGGCAGGCCTTGATGATCTGCACCCAGGTCGTTGCCGTCATGCCGCCGAACAGAACATAGACCATCATCAGCCCGCCGACGATGATCACGGCCATCCAGTAATCCAGGCCGAAGAGCAGCTGGATCAGCTGGCCCGCACCCACCATCTGCGCGATCAGGTAGAAGGCCACGACGACCAGCGTCGAGATCGCGGCGAACATGCGCACCGGGGTTTGGGCAAAGCGGAAGGCCGCCACATCGGCAAAGGTGAACTTGCCCAGGTTGCGCAGCCGTTCTGCCATCAGGAAGGTCAGGATCGGCCAGCCGACCAGGAAGCCGATCGAGTAGATCAGGCCGTCGAAGCCCGAGGCCATAACAGCGGCCGAAATCCCCAGGAAAGAGGCCGCCGACATGTAGTCGCCGGCGATGGCAAGGCCGTTCTGGAAGCCGGTGATCCCGCCGCCGCCCGTGTAAAAGTCGGCCGCCGACTTTGTCTTTGCCGCCGCCCATTTGGTGATGAACAGTGTCC
This sequence comes from Neotabrizicola shimadae, assembly GCF_019623905.1. NCBI lineage: Bacteria > Pseudomonadati > Pseudomonadota > Alphaproteobacteria > Rhodobacterales > Paracoccaceae > Neotabrizicola > Neotabrizicola shimadae. The sequence continues at coordinate 858,219 of NZ_CP069370.1, forward strand.
CTGTCACAAAGACGGCGAACATGATGATCGCGGTCCAGTTGGTCGCCTGCTTGTGGACATCGCCTTCCAGCGTGCCGGCGGCCAGCGCGAGCGTGGGGGCAAGGCCCAGGATCGCTGCAGCAAGTATCCGGGCTGCGCCCGTGAATGTGGTGAGCCGCATCATTTCAGCGCCTCCCGACGGACCTTTTCAGAAAGTTCGTCGAACTCGCTGTTGGCGCGCATCACATAGAAGGCCGTGATGATCACGGTGAAGACGATGACGCCGAAGCCAAGCGGAATCCCGAGGGTCATCACACCGTCGCCGATGCGCGTGGCCAGCAGTTCCTTGTCGAAGGCGATCAGCAGGATAAAGCCGTAATAGACGATCAGCATGGCGATGGTCAGCCACCAGCCCAGGCGTGATCGCCGTTCCTTCAGTTCCTTGTAAGCGGGCAGGGCGGCGATGCGCTCTGCAAGTTTGGTGTCCATGTCAGTCCCCTTGTTCAACGCAGAGGTTGTCCAGGTCCTGCCGGCGGGTTCGGACGGCCGGGCGGCAGCGCCCGGCAGGCCCAGGTTTCGGGGCGTGCGAGCCGGTCAGACGACCGGCCGACAGGCCCCGAACAGTGACCGGACGCATCCCCGCGGTGCAGCGTGCGGGCATGGCCGTCACCTCCTCACTCCCCGACTCGGGCCGCAAGACCCGGTCCCAGCTTGGCCGGCACGTCCTCTTTCGTACCGGCCGCGCCAGTATCCGGGGCAGGTCACGCATCTCGCATATGCAGAATGGTCGCAGGGGCGGCCGCAGGCTGCGACAAATGTGCACAATTGTATACCGAGTCGCTCCGGCCTGCGACGATCTGCAGCAAGTACAAGGAAAAATGCGCAATTGACGTGCCATCTGGCAGCAGGGCGCGATCTCCCGCCCCCTCGCGCTCCCGACCCGCCGGCACCACGGATTCGGACGCTGCATCGCAGCATCAAGGGTCGGCCGATGAGCCCGTCCCAAGGTCGGAAAGGGGCCGCGCGCAGAGCGCGCGATGGCGGCAATACGCCCCCTCGGGTCGGACCTGACGCTTCGTTGCTCGGAAGGTGTTGGCTGGGGCGCTAGGATTCGAACCTAGGTATGGCGGTACCAAAAACCGCTGCCTTACCGCTTGGCGACGCCCCAACTGCGCGGCCTTCTAGCGAAGCCTCCCGACGGGTGCAAGGGGGTCCGGTGGAAAACCCGAACGGAAGCTTGGCCTTTCATTGGCCTTGTCGCGGCCCGGTCCGGCGCGCTAGGGGAGGTCATGGAAAGCTGCGATGTCATGGTCCTCGGGGCAGGTGCGGCCGGTCTCATGGCCGGGATCGAGGCGGCGCGGCGCGGACGGCGCGTCATCGTTGCCGACCATGCCGCAAAGCCCGCCGAGAAGATTCGCATCTCGGGCGGGGGCCGGTGCAACTTCACTAACCTTGCCACAACGCCCGACCGGTTCATCTCGGCCAACCCGCGCTTCGCCATCTCGGCGCTCAGCCGCTTCACGCCCCGCGATTTCCTGCGCCGGATCGAAGGTGCGGGCATCGCCTGGACGGAAAAGGCGGCTGGCCAGCTTTTCTGCGAGGGTTCCGCCACCCAGGTCGTGAGCCTCTTGACCGATGACCTGGCCCGCGCCGGCGGCGCATTGTGGCTTGGTTGCAGCCTGGGCGCCGTGCGGCGCGAGGGCGCGGGCTTCACCGTGGAAACGGCACGTGGCCCGGCAAGGGCCGAGGCGGTGGTCGTGGCAACCGGAGGAAAGTCGATCCCGAAGATGGGCGCAACCGGCATGGGCTACCGCATCGCCGAAAGTTTCAGCCTGCCTGTGACAGAAACCCGCCCCGGCCTCGTGCCCATGACAATGGCCGAACAGGACCTCGCCCCAATCAGCGACCTCGCGGGCGTGGCAGTATCCGGCACCGCCCGCGCCGGGCGCACGCGGTTTGACGAGGCCATCCTCTTCACCCACCGCGGTCTCTCCGGCCCCGCCATCCTGCAGCTGTCCAGCTACTGGCGGGAGGGCGAGCCGGTGGAACTGGACCTCTGCCCGCAAGCCGACCTTGATGCCCTGGTCGCCCATGGTCGCGCGGAAGGCGGCCGAATGGCACTGCGCACGCTTCTTGCGCGCATCGTGCCCGAGCGCCTCGCCCGCCAGGTCGAAGCCGAACTGCGGCTCGACAAGCCTGTGGCAGGGCTGTCGAGGGCCGACATGGCTCGGCTGGCGGATCGTCTCCACCGCTGGCGCATCCGCCCTGTGGGGACCGAAGGTTACCGCACTGCCGAGGTTACGGTGGGCGGCGTGGACACAAAGGCGCTCGACAGCCGGACGATGGAGGCGAAGGGCGTGCCCGGCCTCTACTTTGTGGGCGAAGTGGTTGATGTCACCGGCTGGCTTGGCGGTTACAACTTCCAATGGGCCTGGTCTTCGGGCTGGGCGGCGGGGCAGGTGGCCTGAACCCGCCCCCTGTCGCCTCTGCGCGACTTGGCCTAATGCTGGCCCTCCACAGCCCGAGGTCCCGATGTACCGCGTCTCGCCCTTCGTCCGCCACTTCGCCCGCGCGCTCCTTTCCGGCGCGCTGGTGGCCACGCTCTGGGTCAACCTCTCTCCCGAGACCTACTACGACGCCATCGAGTTTCGCCTGACCGACCTGCCCGGCCTGATCCTGCCCCGCCCGATGGCCCTGACCCCGTTGGCCCTGGTGACCGAGGGGCTGATGGCCCTCTTCCTCGCTTTCATCGGAAAGGAGCTGTGGGAGGCGCTGACGCTGCCTCATGGCGCGCTGGCCGGCCGGCGGGCGGCCCTGCCCGCCCTCGCCATTGCAGGCGGCCTTGCGGGCTCGGTTGTCGCATGGCTTCTGGCAGCCGCCCTCCTGCCCGAGGTGCCGGCAGGCGCCTGGGCCATTCCGATCGGCTCTGACGTGGTGCTGGCCTATGCCCTTGGCCGCCTCGTCTTCGGCCCCGGCCATCCCGCGCTGCACGTCCTCCTGGCCGTTACCATCGGGCTCGAGATGGCGGGACTGCTTGCCATGGGCCTCAGCCGGCCGCCCGAGGTGTTCCGCCCGCTCTGGCTGATCCTGCCCCTTGCCGCGCCGCTGGCCGCCCGCGCCTTTGTGTACCGCGACCGGCAGCGCAGCGAGGTGGCGCGCGCTCATGTCCTGCAGCTCTGGCCCTGGGCGGTGGCTGGTCTTCTGTCCTGGATCGGCGTGCTCGCCGCAGGATTGCCCGGTGCGCTTGGCCTCCTGCCGGTGATCCCCGCCATGCCCCATGCGCGGCGCAACTTCGGCCTCTTCGCAGAAGCCGAGGGCTTCCTGCACGACCCCCTCAACCGTCTGGCTCAGCTCTTGGTCCGCCCTGTGGCCGTCACGCTTTTTCTCTTCGGCCTGACCTGCGGCGGTGTCGTTCTGTCGGCTGCGGGCACGCCCACGCTGGCCATCCTCGCCGCCATCTGGGCCGGCAAGCCACTTGGCCTTCTGGCGGCGGTCTGGGCCGGCGCCCGGTTCGCGCACCTGCCCATGCCGCCCGGCCTGCGCCCCGGCGACTGGCCAGTGCTTGCGGCGCTTGCGGCGCTCTCCTTCACCGTACCGCTTCTGGCCATCGGAGAGCTCATGCCCGGCGGCCTGCCGGACGCGGCGGCGCGCCTCGGCCTTGCCATCGGTCTCTTCGCCGCGGCCGCCGCCCTGCCTTTGCGGCGCGCCACGGCGCCGTGATCGGCCGGGCATGGACAGTCGGGGCGAGTTCCAGACATAATGTCGCCCGAAAGGCCTGTCATTGAAGGCAGGCTCGCACAGAGGCGCGGGTATTCGGTTGCGAACCGGTCATTAACCCCTTGCTGAGACAAGGGGAGGGGCCGGAAAGAACCGGGCATCGGGCAGGGCCAGGACGGAATGATCGAATTCCAGCAAGTGTCGAAGTCATTCTGGACGGGCAAGACCCGAAAGGTGATCCTCGACCAGGCCTCGTTCCGGGTTGAACTCGGGCGTTCCCTCGGCATCCTTGCCCCCAACGGCACCGGCAAGACCACCATCATCAACATGATGGCCGGGCTGGAAAAGCCCGACGAAGGCAAGGTCCTGCGCACCAGCCGGGTCTCCTTTCCGCTCGGCTTCATGGGCGGCGTCATCAACAAGCATTCGGGAACGGAAAACGCGCGCTACATCGCGCGTCTCTACGGGCTGGATGCCGACTATGTCGAAAGCTTCAGCCGCTGGCTCTGCGGCATCGGCGAGTACTTCGACATGCCGGTCGGCACTTACTCGGCGGGGATGCGGTCGCGCTTTTCCTTTTCGCTGATGCTGGCGCTGGAATTCGACATCTACCTGATCGACGAAGGCATGCCCGCCACCACCGATGTGGAGTTCAACCGCAAGGCCGGTGGCATCCTGCGCGAAAGACTGCGCAAATCGACCGTGGTGATCGTCTCGCACCAGCCGCGCACGGTGGAAAAGTTCTGTCACCAGGCCGCCGTCCTGCGCAACGGCCAACTCTACATGTTCGACACTCTGGAAGAGGCGAAGCAGCTTTATGACTACGAAGCTCAAGGTTAGGCGGTTCCGGACGCGGCGTCCCGATCCGGTTTCCGCCCCGGCCGCGCCGAATGTTCCCCACCGGGCCGAAGTCGTATCGGTCGCCGGGCGTGCGCCCGGAGGCACGGCCGCGCGCCTTGCCGCGTCGATGGCGCCGTCCGGTGCAGACCTGCCCTTTGCGGCCGAAGATGACGGGCTACCGGATGTGCCGCCCAACGTGCCTTCCGACAACGCTGCGGCAGAGATCGACGCCATCCGTCGCGAGGGGCTGACCGGCCGCCAGTTGCGCATGGCGCGACGTCTGGCCCAGGCGCACAACCTGCCCGCCACCTCCGATTTCGACGCTGTTCGCCTTCTGCGCAAGGCCGGGGTCGACCCGTTCCAGCGCACCCCGCTTCTGGAGCTGGTCAACACCGATGGCGCACAGCAGCCATCGCGCGCGCTTGCGGTGACTGACGGCGGGGGCGCGCAACGCTTGCCGGCGACGATTTCGCCGATCCAGCTCCCCTCGACAGAGGTCCGCGCAGAGGAAAGCCATGCCGCGGACATCCTGCGTATTCAGCGCGACATCGTGCGCCGCCGCCGCCGCCGCCTTGGTAGCCTCGCGCTGCGGCTGTTCTTCTTTGTCACTCTGCCCACGCTGGTGGTGGCCTGGTACTATTTCTTTGTCGCCACGCCGCTTTACGGCACGCACAGCGAATTCGTCATTCAGCAGGCCGAACCCGTGGCTCCCGGCTTGGGCAGCCTGCTCGCGGGAACCCAGTTCGCCACCGCGCAGGACAGCATGTCGGTGCAGGGCTACCTGCAATCGCGAGACGCCATGACGCGGCTCAACGCCGACAAGGGCTTCACCGGGGCGTTCGAGGGCGACAAGATCGACTTCCTCCAGCGCCTGCCCGCCAACGCCTCGGCGGACGAGGCGTACAGTCTCTATCAGCGCAACGTGCAGATCGCCTACGACCCGACGGAAGGCATCATCAAGATGGAGGTGATCGCCCCCACGCCTGCGGAATCCGAAGCATTCTCGCGCGCGCTCATCGGCTATGCCGAGGAGCAGGTGGATGCGATGACCAAGCGCCTGCGCGAAGACCAGATGCAGGGCGCCCGCGAATCTCTTGCCGATGCCGAACAGAAGATGCTTGAGGCACAGCAGCGCGTCGTGGACCTGCAACAGAAGACCAAGGTCCTGTCCTCCGAGGTCGAGGTGCAACTGCTTTCGGCTCAGATCACCGAGCTTTCGACCCTGCTCGCGCAGGAAAAGCTGTCGCTCGCCCAGATGGAATCCAACGCCAATCCCAACGTCGCCCGGATGGAGCCGGTCAAGCGCCGGATCGCCACGTTGGAACAGCAAATCCAGGACCTGCGCGACCGCATGACACAATCGGGCGACCAGGGCCAATCCCTGGCCGAGGTTCAGGGTGAGCTTCTGGTTGCCCAGGCCGATGTGCAGACGCGCCAGCTTCTTCTGGCCCAGGCCGTCCAGGCGATGGAGGCCGCCCGGGTCGAGGCCAACCGCCAAGTGCGCTACCTTTCGCTCTCGGTCAGCCCGATCGCACCGGATACGCCCACCTATCCGCGCGCCTGGCAGAACACGGCTGTTGCATTCCTGATCTTTGCTGGCATCTACCTCATGATCTCCATGACCGTCGCCATCCTGCGCGAACAGGTCACTGCCTGAGGACGAGCCGCGGAATGAAAATGACCCATGTCTCAATCGGCGGCCTGACCGCCGGAAACGACCTGCCGCTTCTGGTGATCGCCGGGCCTTGCCAACTGGAAAGCCTGGACCATGCCCAGATGATCGCCGGCACCCTGGCCGAAGCCTGCGCCATGGCAGGGGCGCAATACGTGTTCAAGGCCAGCTACGACAAGGCCAACCGTACCAGCCTCAAGGGCAAGCGTGGCCTCGGCATGGAAAAGGGCCTGCAGGTGCTGCAGGCGGTCAAGGCCATGGGCATGCCCGTGTTGACCGATTTCCACGAACCGGACCAGGCGGCCGAGGTCGCCTCCGTGGTGGACGTGCTGCAAATCCCTGCACTTCTCTGCCGCCAGACCGACCTTCTGCTCGCCGCCGGCCGCACCGGGGCCGTGGTGAACGTCAAGAAGGGCCAGTTCCTCGATCCCTATGGCATGGCCAATGTTGCCCAGAAGATCGCCTCCACCGGGAACGAGCGTATCCTTCTTACGGAACGCGGTACCACCTTTGGCTACAACGGTCTGGTCGCCGACATGCGCAGCCTGCCGATCATGGCCCGCACCGGCTATCCCGTGGTGATGGACGCGACCCACGCCGTCGCCTTCCCCGGCGGCCTGGGTGACAGTTCGGGCGGCCAGCGCGAATTTGCGCCCGTCCTCGCCCGCGCCGCCGTGGCGATCGGCATCGCCGGGGTCTTCCTCGAAACCCACGAAGACCCCGACCGCGCCCCCTCGGACGGGCCGAACATGATCCACCTGGCCGACATGCCCCGGCTGATCGAAAGCCTGATGGCCTTCGACCGCCTCGCCAAGGCCGATCCGCTGCACATCTGATGCCGGACCTGACAGCCGAGGCGCTGGCCGAAAACATCCGCGCCTGCCGTCTCTGCGCCCCACGCTTCGCCGCCACGGCCACCTCGCATGATCCCCGCCCGGTGGCCTGGTTCCGCCCTTCCGCGCGCCTTCTCATCGCCGGCCAGGCCCCCGGCGCCCGCGTCCACGCCTCGGGCCGCCCGTTCGACGATGCCAGCGGCGACCGCCTGCGCGACTGGCTGGGGATCGACCGCGCCACCTTCTACGACCGGGACCGCATCGCCATCGTCCCCATGGCCTTCTGCTTCCCCGGCTACGATGCCAAGGGCGCCGACCTGCCGCCGCCGCCCCTCTGCGCCCGCACCTGGCGCGCAGAGGTTCTCGCCACGCTCCCCGCCATCTGCCTTACCCTGGCCATCGGCGGCGCCGCGCTCCGCTGGCACCTCGGTCCTGGCCCGGTCGAGGCGCAGGTGCGCGACTGGCGCCGCCACCTTGCCGAACGCCGCATCTTCCCCCTGCCGCACCCGTCGTGGCGCAACACCGGCTGGCTAAAGCGCAACCCCTGGTTCGCCGAAGAGGTGCTCCCCACACTCCGCGTCGAGGTCGCCGCAGCGCTCTCCTGACCCCCAGTCATCCCACCCTTGCGCGAAAGACCCGCGCCCGCTAGGGGACCGCCATGACCGAGCTCGACCGCGCCCTTGCCGCCATGCAGGCCGACCCCGCCGACGAGGCGCTGCGCCTGCGCTTCTACGCCCGCCTCGCCGACACCGAGCTGGTCCTCCTGCTGGAGCGAGAGGCCGAAGCGGGCGCTGTCATCCCCCGCATCTTCCCGCTGGAGGATGGCCCCGTCGCGCTCGCCTACGAGGGCGAGGAAAGGCTGGCCGAGATGGCTGGCGCCGAAGCTGCCTATGCCGCGCTGCCCGGCCGCATCATCGCTCAGGGCCTTGTGGGGCAGGGGGTGGGCCTTGGCCTCAACCTCGGTGCCGAGGCGCCCTCGCTGATCCTGCCGCCCGATGCGCTGGGCTGGCTGGTGAACCGCCTCGCGGTGGCCCCCGAAGCCGCCGCCGAACGGCCCCAGGCGTTCCTGCCCCCCACGCTGTCCGAAGCTGCGCTCTCCGAACTGGGCAACCGCCTCGCGCCCGCCGGAGCCGCCATTGGCGGAACGCTCGTGGTCCGCGCCCGCTATGCCTCCGGCCGCACGGCCCATCTCGTCGTCCTGCCTGCCGCCCCGCCCGAGGTCGAAGCCGCTCTTGCCCGCGCCGTGGCCGAGGCGGCCGCCTTCTGCGCGCCCGAGGGAGAGGCGCTGGACGCCGCCTTCCTGGCCCCTGACGATCCGCTGCGCGCCGCCATGGCCGCCGTCGCCGTGACCTTCGCTACAGCCCCGCCGCCAAAGCCAACGCCCGATCCCGCGCCAAAAGGCCCCGGCATGGACCCGTCCCGCCCGCCAAGGCTGGTGTGAAGACCCCATCCACCATTGCCAAGCGCCCCGGCCTTCCGCTTAATGCCCAGAAACGGGGAGAGAATACCTGACATGACCATGGCCGAGCGGGTTGTGCCGGACGACTCGGTGATCGAGGCCGATGTCGGCCCCGTGCGCGCAATCCTGTCCGCAGTCGCGCCCGCCGCCCCGCTGGCGCGCGCTCTGCATCAGGCGGCGGCCGATCCCGAGGTGAAGGCCATCGCGCTTTTCCTGTCGGGCGAGGGCGACGAAACCGCCGCCGCCCCCGTGGTCGAGGCGCTGGCCCAATGCGGCAAGGCCACGGTCGCCGGCCTTTCGGGCAATGTCGCGGGCCCCGTCCTTGCCCTCGCGCTCGCCTGCGACGAGATCCTCTGCGTCCCCTCCACCGCCATCGTCACGCCCGAGGTGCGGCAGGGCCTTGTCCCTATCTTCGGCACCACCCAGGCCTTGCCGCGCCGCGTGGGCGCCGCCGCGGCATTGCGGCTCCTGCTCACCGGCCAGCCGGTGAACGCAGGCGAAGCCATCGCGATCGGCCTGGTGGACCGCGTCATCGAGGGCGATCTGGCCGACGCCGCCATCGCCCGCGCCGCCGACCTGGCGCAGCACCAGGCGTCCCGGTCCGCTGCGCCTGGCCTGCGTGACCCCGTCGCCTTCCAGGCCGCTGTGACCGCCGCCCGCACGGCCCTTTCCAGCGAACCGCTCCCCGCTCCCGCTCGCATCGTGGATTGCGTCGAAGCCGCGCTCCTTCTTCCGCCCGATCAGGGGCTGGCCTTCGAAGCCGCCGCACGCGGCGATCTCGATGAAACCGACGAAGCCGCGGGCCTTGCCCATGCCGCCCGGATCGACGGCGTCCTCCGCCGCGATGCGCCGGGCCTTGGCCATGCCGCCCCGCACGGCGTGGCGATCTGGGGCACGGGAGGGCAGTCCCGCGCGCTCGTCCGTCGCGCCCTGTCCTCCGGCCTTCGCGTTGCACTTTGCGCTGCCGATGCCGCCGTGCTGGAAGCCGAGCTTTCCGCCATCGCTCAGGCGCAAGAGGCCGAAGTGGCGCGCGGCTCCCTGACGCCAGAGATGCGCGATTCCGACTGGGCGCGCCTGACCCCCTGGCTCGACCCGGTGACCGAGGATGCTGTCCTCCTCTGCCCCGGTGCCGAGGAATGGGTGCCCCGCGCCCTGCGCCTTTCGGTCGCCGCCGTGGATGCCGGGGGCGCATCCGGCGGCCAACTCATCTCGCTCGGGTTTCCGCTGCCCGGCGAAGGCTCCATCGCTCCTGGCGCGCTGTGCGAGATGACCGTAACCGCCAGCCAGCAGCGGCACCGTGCCGCGGCCGGCGCGCTGGTCGCGCGGCTTGGCCTTGTTCCGGTGGAAACAGGGCAGGGCGGTCCGGTGGCGCTTCGCCTGCGCGCAGCACTGGCGGCCGCCATCGCGCAACTCGAATCCGAAGGTCATCCGCGCGCGGCCGTCGCGGCGACGCTGGCCGCGCGCGGCCTGATCGGCGGCCGAGCCGTGCCGCGCAGCCACAAGACCTCGCCGCAGGATCACGAGATCCTCACCCGCTGCGAAGCCGCCCTCGCCAATGCCGGGGCGCGGCTCGTGCAATCCGGCGCGGCGCGGTCTCCCGATGTCGTCGACGCCCTGGCCGTCGCGGCGCGTCTCTATCCGCGCTGGCTCGGCGGCCCCATGCTGCGCGCCGACCGCCGCGGACTGGACCGTCTTCAGGCCGATCTGCAGAACTGGTCGGCACTCTCGCCGCAGGTCTGGTCGCCCGCCGCGCTGATTGACAGGCTGGTCTCCGAAGGCCGCCGCTTTGCCGATCTCACGACAGCATGACGCCCAGGACCACGGCCATCAGCCCAAGCGCAGACACCGCCAGTGCGCCCAGGTTCAGCACCACCACCCGCTGAAGCTTCTGGCGGATCGCCTCGTCCGTCAGGCCCGAGGTCTTGGCGCGCCAGGCCATCCATACGCAGGCCAGAAGCCCCGCCACTCCCAGAAGGGTCAGCGCCGCCCCCCCCCAGATCACCGCATCCAGCATCCGCCGCCCCCGCGCCCGTTCCGTTGGCCCGTCCCTAGCCAACCGGCGGGGCCGAAGGCAAGGGCGGAAGCACTCGCCGGGCCAGGCGCCGCCGCCGCCGTCTCACAAGGACCGTTGCCTCGCGCGGGTCCTCTTTGAGACCTAGTGCAGGGCGAACGCGCCGCCGCGGCAGTTTGCTGCCCCAATCGTTTGATGAAGAACCGCCCTTCAGCCGGCCCGCCAGGCAAAGCCGCAGTGTGGGCGCAGCGCCTCCCCGGGCCGCTGCGCCGGACCCGGGGAAGCGCGGGCCGAAGTCCCCCAGCACGTGCCGCCGGCGCGCAGGCCCGATCCCGGGCGCACCCGGCCGGTCCATGCGGTCCCCCGCCGGCGGCTCCGCGCTTCGGCCCCGCGACACGGATATGGCGCGCGCGGCTTGCACTGGCTTGTGAGGCACGGCCAGACTTGCCAGAATCCCTGCCAAACCGGGAGTTCTCTCATGGAAGATCTGTCGCCCCTCCATGGCGCCGTCTGGGCCAGGCAACTGGCCGAAGAACTGGCACGGCGCGGCGTGGCGGCGGCGCCCCTCATGTCGCGGGCGGGCCTGGGCCGCGCGGCGATGGCAGGCGACAGCGCACGCGTGCCCTTCAACCGGATGGCGGCCTTCTTCGAGGCGGCCGCCGAGGCAACCGGCGACGCCTGCCTGGGCCTGCGCTTCGGGCTGACGCGGGATGCGCGCGACGCCGGGCTGATCGGCTATGTCGGCCTGTCTGCGCCCGATCTGCGCGGCGCGCTGAAGGGGCTGGCGCGGTTCCACCGTGTGTTCTCCGACGCGGTCGAGATCGACATCTCTCGCCTGTCCGAAGGCGAGATGGCCTGGGCCTTCCGCGGCGATCCGGGTCGGCCGCGGCGGCAGATGCAGGAGTTTTCCGCAGGCAACATCCTTGCCTTCCTGCGCCGGGCAACCGGGCGGCGGCTGGCGCTGCGCGGGGTGACGCTTCCTCATGCCGCGGGGGCCGAGACCGAAGAGGTGGCGCGACTTCTGGGCTGCCCGGTGGTGCAGGAGGGCGCTTGGGTGCGGCTTTCCCTTGCGCCCGAGGATATGCACCTTCCTCTGCTGACGGCGGACTTGCGGCTGCTGCCGATCTTGCAGACCCATGCGCAAGAGGTGCTGGCCCGGCTGGCGCCGCGCCGCGAGAGCCTGGCCGAACGGGTAACGCGCCTTCTGCTGGACGGGCTGTCGCAGGGCGGCGCCCGGCAAGAGGTGGTAGCGGCCGAACTGGGCATGAGCCCGCGCAGCCTGTCGCGCCGGCTAGCGAGCGAGGGGACGAGCTTTGCCCGGTTGCTGGACGATCTGCGCTGCGATCTGGCGCAGGCGCATCTGGCCGGCGGCATGGAGGTGACGCAGGTGGCCTTTCTTCTGGGCTATGCCGAACCATCCAGCCTTGCCCACGCCTTCCGGCGCTGGACCGGGAAAAGCCCAAGCGAATGGCGCCGCGCGGCCGTGCCCGCCTAGAGCGTATCTGCCAGAGCGCGCAGCGCGCGCACCACCAGCGCGTGATCCTCGGCTTGGGGCAGGCCCGAAACGGTGGCGACCGCCACCACGCCCACGCCCTTCACTCGCACCGGCACGGCGCCGCCATGATCGGCGCAATCGGCCTCGGCCAGCCCGTGCTTGGTCAGCGTCTCGCCCTTTTCGCGGTTGCGCGTGCCCACCAGGAACGAGGGTTCCTGAAAGATCAGCGCCGTGGTGGACTTCCGCCGCGCCCAAAGGTCGTTCAGCGGCGCGGCGCCGGGCAGGGCCGCGTGGAACAACGTTCTGTCCGCCGTACGGATGTCGATGACGATGGGCAGCCGGTCCTTCAACCCGAAGTCGGTCAGGATGCGGCCAAGCGCCAGCGCCTCGGCCTCGGCAAAACGGGGCAGGGTCAGTGCGGCGGCTTCGGTGGCAAGTTCGGCGCTGGTGGGCGAGGTCATGTCGGTCCTTCTGGGTCAGCCCAGCACGGCAGCAAGGGCGGTGGTCACGTCATCGGGCAGGAAGGGCTTTTCCAGCACCACGATATCGGAAAGGCCAAGTTCCGCGGTGCGGGCGGGGCCGGCCACGGTGTCGCCGGTCATCAGCACCACGTGGCCCAGAAGGCCGGGGCGAAGCTCGGTGGCGCGCAGCGCCAGTTCGGCGCCGTCCATGCCGGGCATCCGCAGATCGGTAAACAAGGCGTCGAAAGGCATGGAGCGCAACAGATCCAGCGCCGTGGCCGAAGTGGCGACGGTTGTGACGGCATGGCCGCGCCCCTCCAGCATCTCGGCCAGCGAGGCGGCGACATCGGGCTCGTCGTCCACAATCAGGATGCGCCGCGCCTGCCCCAGGGCGGGTGCCTGGGCTCCGGCCGCCTCTGCCGCCGGTTCGGGCGGCAGAGCGGGTAGGCGGATGTCGAAGCAGGCGCCGGGCAGATCGCCCGTTCCAAGACCGATGGTGCCGCCATGCGTTTCGATCACATTGCGCGAGATCGACAGGCCGATGCCGGTGCCGACCTCGACCGCCTTGGTGGTGAAATAGGGGTCGAAGATGCGATGGCGCACGGCGTCCGACACGCCGGGGCCGTTGTCTTCGATCCGCACCAGCACTTCGGCCCCCTCGGCGCGGGCGGTGATGCGTAGAAGACGCGGCATCGGGCGGCTGGTCAGCGCCTGCTGTGCGTTGACAAGAATGTTCGAGAACACCTGCCCCAACAGGTCGCGGTCGGCGCTGACGGCGGGCAGGCCTGCGGGCAGACGGGTTTCCACCTCGACCCCGGCCGACCGCAGCGAATAGCCCACCACATCCAGCGCGGCATGGATCACATCGGGCAGGTCCAGCCGTTCGCGCTGCGGCGGCTTCTGGCGGGCCATGGCGAGGAAGCTCTTGACGATGCGCCCGCAGCGTTCCGCCGCCGCGCGGATGCGTTCGGCGCGCTGGCGGGTGGCATCGTCGGGCGCCTTGTCCACCAGCAGCGTGGATTGCGCCACCGCAATGGCCAGCGGGTTGTTCAGCTCGTGCGCCACACCCGCCAGAAGCGAACCCATGGCCGAGAGCTTTTCAACCTGGTGCAGACGTTCGCGGCCCTCCTGCATCTCGCGCTCCAGCCGCTTGGGCTCGGTCAGGTCGCGCAGGTGCGAAACGAAGATGCGCCGACCTTCGGACTGCATCTCGGTCACCGTCAGCTCCACCGGCAGGCGCGACCCGTCGCGGCGCATGGCTTCCACCTCGATGCGCTTGCCGATCACATGCGGCACGCCGGAAACGAGGTAGCGGTCCATGCCATGGTTGTGGGCATGGCGCGCCTCGGTCGGCACGATCAGGTCTCCGACCTTCTGCCCGATCGCCTCCGAGGCGGGATAGCCGAACATCGCCTCGGCCGCCGGATTGAACTCGGTCGTCACGCCCGCGTCGTTCATCACGATGATGCCGTCCAGCGCCGAAACCACAACCGACCGGTAGCGGTCCTCGCGTTCGGCCAGGGCGGCCAGATTGGCCTCTGCCTCCTGTTCGGCCTCCTTCAGGTCGGTCAGATCGCGGGTGAAGGTCAGGTATCCGGGCTCGGCCTCGCCCGGGGCGCGGAAGGGCAGGATCGACACCTGCAGGAAGCGCCGCCCCTGGTCCTTGTAGGCGATCCAGCCCTCGAAGCGCCCGATCTGTCCCCTGCGGATCATCGGCGCGATGCTCTGGTACTGCGCCTCGACCTCGGGCCCCAGCACGTCGCGCACATGGGCGCCGATCACCTCGTCGCGGCTGCGGCCGATGAACTCCAGGAATTCGCGGTTGGCATCGCGATAGATCAGCCCGGCGTCCAGATAGACAACGCGCAGCGGCACACCATCGACCATGGCGCGCAGATGCGCGGTCTGGGCGGCGCGGGCCTCGGCTGCGGCGACGATCCCGTTGGCCAGAGGCCGGAACGGGGCGGGCAGGTCGGCGGGCAGGTCGGCCGGCCGCGTGGCCAACCGCGACAGGGCGATGGCGGGGGTGACGAACTGGCGGTTGAAGATGGCGGCGACGGCGGCGAACAGCGCGACGATGCCCAGCACCACCAGCGCGAAGGGCTGCAGCCGCCCCGCCGCCTGGTCGCGCACGCGCGCTTCGGGCAGGGTCATCACCAGATGGAAGGGCGTGCCGGCGATGGGGGCCGAAGACACCAGCATCGCCCCGCGAGAAACGAAGGCGCCCCCTGTGTCCGAGATGTCAAGATCGCCCAGCACCTTGGCCGCCGGCACCGGCCCCGCGTCAGACACCGCAGAGCCTTCTGACGTGGCAATCAGGTTGCCGGCCTGGTCCACCACCACGACCTGGCCAGGTGCGGCGGGAAAGCTGGCAAGATAATCCCCCACGAAGGCCAGCAGAACATCGGTCCCCACCACGCCACGAAAACGGTCGCCGGTCCAGACCGGGGCGGCATGGGTGACCATCAGCCCCGCGCCCCCGGCATCCACATAGACCGGCGTCCAATAGGCGGTCCGATCCGGGTTCGCGGCGGGTTCGCCCTGGGTGTA
Organism: Neotabrizicola shimadae; assembly: GCF_019623905.1. Taxonomy (NCBI): domain Bacteria; kingdom Pseudomonadati; phylum Pseudomonadota; class Alphaproteobacteria; order Rhodobacterales; family Paracoccaceae; genus Neotabrizicola; species Neotabrizicola shimadae. The sequence goes on from NZ_CP069370.1 coordinate 873,236, forward strand.
TAGATCATAGGTAAAATAGCTGGCCAGCGATCCCGCCGGGTTCGCCGGGTCCAGCATCTGGTCGAATGTCGCCCAAGGGTAAATCGCAACGAAGTGGCGGCTTTCGGCGAAGAAATAGCTCCATCGCAGATAGGGCCGCGTCGCATGGGTCGCCCGCGCCAGCGCGAAGATCGACGAGACGGCGGTGATCTCGCGCCGGTCTGCCTCGGTCAGCGAGGCGGGGTCGGCCAGGATCAGGCCACGCGACGCGCCCGGGTCTGCGCTGCCATCGGGCGGCCAGTCCACCGTGCCGTCCCAGGGCGGCAGTCGCACATCCTCCGCCAGGCGCTGTTCGGCAAAGCTGCGCATCACGGCAATATGCGTGTCCACCCCGATGGCCAGTTGCTCCAGCCCGGCGCGGCGCACCTGTTCGGCGTCGCGCAGGTCTTGCAGGATATCGTCGCGCGCCACGCCGTATTCGCGCCAGGCCAGCATCGCCACCAGCGCCAGCAGGGGCACCAGAGCCGCCAGGCCCAGAAGCGTGCCGCGCCGGCGCAGGCCTGCGGCGGGGTCGGCTTCGCTCATGCGCTTTCCTCTGTGGACAGGACATAGCCCTCGCCGCGCACCGTGCGGATGAAGCGGGGGCTGTCGGGATCGGGCTCGATCTTGCGGCGCAGCCGCGTGATGCGCACGTCGATGCGCCGGTCGCCCTCGGCGCCCGCGCTTTCGTCGCCCAGAAGCTCGGCGATCAGCCCGCGCGACAGGATGCGGTTCGGGCGCGAGGCCAGGGCCTCCAGCAGGTCGAACTCGGCCGCGGTCAGATCCACCGGCCCCTCGTCACGGTGGGTCAGCCGGCGCGAGGCCGGGTCCAGTGTGAACAGCCCGAACCGCACCAGTCGCGCCGGCGGCGCAGCCGGGGCCGGGGCGGCCGTGGCGGGCGCCGCAGCATCCAGCCGGCGGATCAGGCTGCGCACCCGCGCCAGAAGTTCGCGCAGGTCATAGGGCTTGGAGAGGTAGTCGTCGCCGCCGATTTCCAGCCCGACAATGCGGTCCATGGGCGAGCCCGAGGCCGAAGCGAAGATGATCCCCGCGCGCCCCTGCCGGCGCAGCCAGCGCGCCAGCGACAACCCGTCCTCGCCCGGCATGGCAATGTCGAGAATCGCCACGTCGATCTGCCGTTCGGCCACCAGCGCACGGAAGGCTGCGGCGTTCGGGGCGGTCAGCACGTCATAGCCGTGACCGGCCAGATATTCGGCAACGGCTTCGGCAAGGTGCTCTTCGTCGTCGGCGATGGCGATGGTGTAGGGCACAGCCCGTTCCTTCTTGTCGACAGTGCCCTTCGGGCGGTTATACACATGGGCCGTTCAGGTGCGTCAAGCGCCCGGTCGGCCGGGCAGGGGCAGGGCAGGGTGCCAAGAGGGGCAAGGATCATCTTCGTGGATGACGAGCCCGACCTGGCCTCGGCGCTTGCCGAATATTTCGTCGATCTCGGGGCACAGGCAGAAATCGCCCGCGACGGGATCGAGCTTCAGGCGCATCTGCGGGCCGGGCCGGCGGATCTGGTGATCCTGGACCTGAACCTGCCGGGGCAGGGCGGGTTCGACCTTCTGGGCGAAACCGACCTGTTGCAGGGCGCCGGGGTCATCATCCTGACCGGCAATGCCGATGCGCTGGACCGCATCATCGGGCTGGAAATGGGGGCAGACGATTACGTTCTGAAACCTGTGGACCCGCGCGAACTTGCGGCGCGGGCGCGGGCGGTGCTGTCTCGGCGGCGGGGAAGGTCCAGCCTTCTGGTGCCCTTCGAGACCACCAGTGCCGACCTTGGCGCGGCGCGGGTGCTGCTGGACGCCGGCCAGACCGAGCCCCTGTCGCCGGGCGAAGTGGCGCTGATCCGCGCCTTCATCGCCCATCCGCACCGGGTTCTTTCGCGCGACGACCTGATCGCCCTGGCCCCGGCCGAAAGCGCCGAGGCGCTGGACCGGGCGATCGACAGCCGCGTGGCCCGTCTGCGCAAGAAGCTTCGGACCGACCGGCTGGTCACCGTGCGCGGCCAGGGCTACCGCTACGAGCCGCCCTGGCAGGACTGACCTTATTCCGCCGCGATGGCGGCGCTGGCCAGCCCTTCGGCCATCATGCCCACCAGCGCGGTATAGGCCGACGTCCAGGCGTCGCGGGCCTCGGGCGTGAAGCCTTCGCCCAGGGCCACGGCCAGCGTGTCCAGAAGGGCTGCCCCCACCGGCGCGGCCATCTCGGCTGTCACGCCATAGGCGGCGTGGCGCTGGCCCAGGGCAAAGACCGCCGGTTGCAGCGCCTCGGGCCGGTCCAGCGCGGCCACGGCGAAAGACAGCGTCTTCATCAGCTTGGCGCCCTGGTCCGACAGGTCGTGGGGGAACAGCGGGCGCAGGCCAGGGTCGATCTCGAACAGCCTGGCATAGAAGGCCGCGGCGAAGGCCGCCTCCATGCCGCGGGTCGCGGCGAACTGGCGGCGGATCAGGGCGATGGTCTCGGGGGTCATGTCGGGGATCCTCTGGGGATGGGCGGGGGATGCTGCGCCGCCGCCGTTAAAGGGAAGGCCGCGCCGGGGCGCGGAAGGCGGGGAAGGGGGCCCGCGCCTGCGGGCCCCGTCCATCGTCTGGGAAGGTCAGGCAAAGACCAGCTGATCCATCACCTGCGCGCCGGTGGCGTTCTGGATGAAGACGATGAAGTCGCCATCCGTCAGGGCCAGGTGCAGCTCGGTGCCGCCGGCCACGTCCACCGCCGTGACATGGTCCTTGTCGGCGGCAGCAAAACGGACGCGGTCCAGGCCATCCTCGAAGTCGGTGATCGTATCCATCTCGCCGGCACGGGTGCCGGTGGCGAACAGGAAGACGTCCGCGCCTGCACCGCCCGTCAGCTTGTCGTTGCCTTCGTTGCCCGTCAGCCGGTCGGCGCCGTCGTTGCCCTCGATCACGTCGTTGCCGAAGCTGCCGTACACGCTGTCATTGCCTACGCCGCCGCGGATCGTGTCGTCGCCGTTGCGGCCGAACAGCTTGTCGTTGCCATCCATGCCGATCAGGTCCGAGGATTCGAAGGCCCCGGTGATAACGTCGTCGAACATCGAGCCCTGAACGCGCTCCACCCCATAGACGCTGTCACCCTGGGCATCGCCGCCCACACCCAAGCCGAAGTAGCGGAACAGGACGCCATCCCACAGGCTGTCCAGCGCCAGGGTGATGCCGGCGGCCGAGTCGACATAGGACACGCCGTCAAAGCCCGACGAGCCGTCCATCCGGTCCGCCCCCGCCCCGCCGATCAGCCAGTCATGCCCGCCGCCGCCGTTCAGGACGTTGTCCGCCGCGCTGCCGAACAGCTGGTCGCCATGCGCCGATCCGGTGACATTCTCGAAATCGGCGATCACGTCGCCCGTGGCGTAGCCGCCGGCGGCCAGGTTGGTGGCAAGGTTGATGTAAACCGCCCCCGTGCTGTCGGCATAGCTCAGCGTATCCACCGCCGTGCCGCCGAACATGGTGTCCGCCCCGGCGCCGCCCTGCACGAAGTCGTTGTCGAACCCGGCGTAGATCGCGTCATTGCCCGACCCGCCATAGACCGTGTCGCCACCCCAGCCACCATAGACCGTGTCGTTGCCCATGTTGCCGGTGATGACATTGGCCAGGCTGTTGCCGTTCGCGATGAACCCCGAACTGCCCAGCTTCATCAGGTTCTCGACATCGCTGCCCAGGGTGTAGGTGGTCGTCCAGGTACGCACCTCGTCCGTGCCGCCGCCCGCGCCTTCCACCACCACGTCCAGCCCGTGATCGACGATGTAGATGTCGTCGCCCGCGCCGCCCTGCAGGTTGTCGGCCTCGGTGCCGCCATCCAGATAGTCGTTGCCCGCATCGCCGCGCAGGCTGTCCACTCCCGCCCCACCGTAGAGCTGGTCGTTGTCATTGCCGCCATACAGCTGGTCGTTGCCGTCCATGCCCACCAGCGTATCCAGGCCGTTGCCGCCGTTCAGGCCGTCGCCATCGCCTTCGCCGTTCAGATAGTCGTTGCCGTCATTGCCGCTGATGATGTCAATGCCCGTGCCGCCGCGGACCGAGTCGTTGCCGTTCCCGCCCGACAGCCAGTCGTCGCCGGCATCGCCCATCACGGTATCGTTGCCATCGCCGCCGTTCAGCACGTCGATGTCGTTGCCGCCCAGGATGCTGTCGTTGCCACCCATGCCCCAGATCGTGTCGCGCCCGTCCAGCCCCGACAGGGTGTTGGCCGCGGCCGAGCCGGTGATCAGATTGGCCAGGCTGTTGCCGGTGCCGTTGGTGGCAGCGCCATCGTTCAGCAGTACCAGGTTTTCGAGGCTTGCCCCCAGGGTCCAGGACGACATGGTGCGGATCGTGTCGATGCCCTCTTCGTAGTACTCGGTCACGGTGGAGCCGGCGCCCACGGTATAAGTGTCGTCGCCCGTGCCGCCCTTCAGCGTGTCGCCCGAGCTGCCGGTCAGCGAGTCGTTGCCCGCTTCGCCATAAACGAGGTCATTGCCCGACCCGCCATCCATCACGTCGTTGCCATCGCCGCCATAAAGCGAGTCGTTGCCGCCGTTGCCATAGATCGTGTCATGGCCCGCATTGCCCCAGACCGTGTCGGCCCGCCACGAGGCCGAGATCACGTTGTTCAGGCTGTTGCCGGCAAGGTGGCTGCCACTGGAGGGGGTGTCGTAGAACCAGCCGTCGATCACTTCGGAAGATACGGTGATGTTCTCCAGGTTGGCGCCCAGCGCGTAGTCGTTGCCCAGAAGCACCTCGACCGTGTCGATGCCTTCATCGGCATTCTCTACGATGTCGACATGCATCGGGGTCTTGCTGCCGACGCCGGTGTACAGGTCGTTGTCGGCGCCACCGCGCAGGTAGAAGTAGGAATCCGGGAACCACGAGTTGTCGACATCGGCGTTCATCGTGTCGTTGCCGCTGCCGCCATAGACCGTCACGTCCAGGTCGAAGTTCTCTTCGATCAGGTCGAAGCTGTCATTGCCGGCGCCGCCATAGACCGTGCCGTTGGCTGTCACCTGGAACGAGTCGTTGCCGTCCTCGCCATAGGCGGTGACGTTCGTGCCGCGCAGCGAGATCACGTCGTTGTCCGTGCCGGCATAGACCAGCGCGGAATCGCCCTCGAAGATGATGTAGTCGCGGCCGGCGCCGCCATAGACCGTGGCGTCGCCGGTATCCGACAGCGCGCCGCCGTCGCCGGCATAGATGGTGTCGTTGCCGTTGCCGCCGTAGACTACGTCGGTGCCGTCGCCCGAGGTCAGGCTGTCATTTCCGTCGCCGCCATCCAGAAGGTCGTCGCCGCTGCCGGTGGTGATGCTGTTGTCGGCGGTCGTGCCGACCACCCAGTAATCGTCGCCATCGGGCGCGGTCCAGTCCGTCACGCTGCCCTGAAGGATAATCTGCGTCTGTGCCATAATCTCTTCTCCAATCGGTCCGGGTCAGGCCCGGTGGTTTCGATGGAGAAGGGAATGCGCCCTGAATGTTTCATTACAGCGCCGCCGCACTGTAACATCTGTTTCAGCGCTGTTACGAAACGAAGCGAACAGAAACGAACGTAACGATCGTTTCAGTCGCGCCCGTCCGCAATCGCTCCGCCGCCATCATGGCGACAGGCATCAGGCTTCAGGTCCACAAGCGGCGTGCCGTCCAGGCAATCGAGCCCCCGCACCACAAGCACCGTCCCCTCGATCCGCAAAAGCCGCACCAGGGACGAGGCGATGGGATTGGGCCGGTTGGGCGAGCGGATCGAGAATGTGCCTGTGCCCTCGGTCCTGCGCCCCGGCGTCTGCACCACCAGATCACGCCGCGCCCGGTGCATCCAGTACAGCACCTGCAACCGCGCCCCCGGCTCCAGCCCCGCCAGCGCCGCCTGCCAGCGCGGGTCCAGTTCGATCCTGCACTCGGGCCCGGCCTCCGTATCGCCGCGCTTCGGGCAATCGCTCCGGTCGGTCCAGGGGGTGCGGATGCGGCCAATGAACCACAGCGCGGCATCCGCGCCCTCGGGCAACGCCACCGTCGCTTCCCCCGGCCGGATTTCCGTATCGTTCCCGTCCATCGCCGCCTCCCTGCCACTGGCGCCAGTCTGGCGCGCGGGGCGCGACTTGTCGATGCGGCGCGGGGTGCGGCCACCGGACCCCCGCACTGACCAAGCCATCACTGACCAAGCCAAGACTGCCCAAGAAGGACACCACACACGACTCGGGGGCATGGATCCGGCGACCGCAGTTCCCGTATCGCGCCCGGCCATGGCAGAACCTGTCACCCGTCGGCCCGCGCCGCGAAGATGGCGCCTGCGTTGCGAAGTGGGGGCGGATGGTCTAGGGGAAAGCCGGAATCGCAGGCGGATCGGTTGGCGGAGCGGCAGATGAGCACGGGCAAGACAACGGGGCACAACGGGCTGACCTATGCCGATGCCGGGGTGGACATCGACGCCGGCAACGCGCTGGTGGATCGCATCAAGCCGGCAGCCAAGCGCACCAACCGCGCGGGCACCATGGGCGGCCTTGGCGGCTTCGGCGCGCTCTTCGACCTCAAGGCCGCGGGCTACAACGATCCGATCCTGGTGGCCGCCACCGACGGCGTGGGCACCAAGCTGCGCATCGCCATCGACACCGGCAACGTGGACACCATCGGCATCGACCTCGTGGCCATGTGCGTGAACGACCTCGTCTGCCAGGGCGCCGAGCCGCTCTTGTTCCTGGACTATTTCGCCACCGGCAAGCTGGACGTGGACCAGGCCACCCGCATCATCGAAGGCATCGCCGCGGGCTGCGAGGCATCGGGCTGTGCGCTCATCGGCGGCGAGACGGCGGAAATGCCGGGCATGTACCACAAGGGTGATTTCGACCTGGCCGGCTTTGCCGTGGGCGCGATGGAGCGCGGGGCGGACCTGCCGCGCGATGTGGCGGCGGGCGACGTGCTTCTGGGCCTCGCCTCGAACGGTGTCCATTCCAACGGCTATTCCTTCGTGCGCAAGGTGGTGGAGCTTTCGGGCCTGGCCTGGGCCGACGCTTCGCCGTTCAGCGAGGGCACGCTGGGCGCGGCCCTGCTCGCGCCGACCCGGCTTTATGTGAAGCAGGCGCTGGCCGCGATCCGCGCCGGCGGGGTGCATGGGCTTGCCCATATCACCGGCGGCGGGTTGACGGAAAACCCGCCCCGCATCCTGCCCGAAGGGCTGGCCTGCGAAATCGACCTGGGCGCCTGGACACTGCCGCCGGTGTTCCGCTGGCTCGCCACCACGGCCAACATGTCGGAACCCGAGCTTCTGAAGACCTTCAACTGCGGCATCGGCATGATCCTGGCCGTCGCCCCCGACAGCGCCGAATCCGTGGCGCGGGTCCTGCGCGACGCGGGCGAGACGGTGGTGGCCTTGGGCCACGTGGTCGAAGGGCAGGGGGTCATCTACAAGGGCCGCCTGCTGTGACCGAAAAGGTCCGCGTCGCCATCCTGATCTCGGGCGGCGGCTCCAACATGGTGAAGCTGGTGGAAAGCATGAGCGCCGACCATCCGGCGAAGCCCGTGCTGGTGCTGTCGAACGACCCCGCCGCCGCCGGGCTCGACCGCGCCCGCGCCTTGGGGGTGCCGGTGGCATCGGTGGACCATCGCCCCTTCGGCAAGGACCGCGCCATGTTCGAGACGGCGCTGCTCGCCCCTCTCCTTGCGGCGCAGCCGGATGTGGTCTGCCTCGCGGGCTTCATGCGCGTGCTGACCCCCGGTTTCGTCGCGCGCTTCGCGGGCCGGATGCTGAACATCCACCCCTCGCTCCTGCCGAAATACCCCGGCTTGCACACCCACCAGCGCGCACTGGACGCAGGCGATGCCGAGGCCGGCTGCACCGTCCACGAAGTCACCGCCGATCTCGACGCCGGCCCCATCCTCGGCCAGGCCCGCGTGCCCGTTCTGCCGGGCGACACCGCCGACACGCTGTCTGCCCGGGTGCTGGGGATGGAGCACCGGCTCTACCCTGCCGTGCTGCGCCGCTTTGCCGAAGGCGACCGGACCCCGGTGCTGCTGCCCGCCGCCTGAAGCAATTCTCTTCGAAGAAAATTGCAAATTCCTTCGAAGGAATTTGGCCCGCTCCCCCTCAGAAGTTACCGCCCGGTTAATCCGCGCCTGTAACCCATTGAAACGCAAAGGTACGCAGTGGCGTCCGAGCTCGGACGCCTGCCCCTTCCCAAATCCGCCCCCGGGTCTTAAGACTGTCTGATCCAGGGCGGGACGACCCCGCGGCTCCCGAAAGGACGGCCCATGCGCACGATCACCACGACCGAAGACCTCGCCGCCTTCTGCGAGGCAGCCAAGGGTCAGCCCTACGTCACCATCGACACCGAGTTCCTCAGGGAACGGACCTACTGGTCCAAGCTCTGCCTCATCCAGATGGCCCTGCCCGGCAAGACCGGCGATGCCGTGCTGGTGGACCCGATCGAGGGCGAGGGCATGTCGCTCGAGCCGCTCTACGATCTCTTCCGCCACAAGGCGACGGTCAAGGTCTTCCACGCCGCCCGCCAGGATCTGGAGATCTTCTTTGTCGAGGGCGGGGTCTTCCCCGACCCACTGTTCGACACCCAGGTCGCCGCCATGGTCTGCGGCTTCGGCGAACAGGCCGGCTATGAAACCCTGGTCAAGAAGATCGCCCGCGAGAATCTGGACAAGACCTCCCGCTTCACCGACTGGTCGCGCCGCCCGCTGTCCGACGCCCAGAAGGAATACGCCCTGGCCGACGTGACCCATCTTCGGGTCATCTATGAATGGCTGGCCGCCCAGCTTGAAAAGAACGACCGCCACCGCTGGGTGGCCGAGGAACTGGCGATCCTCACCGATCCCGAAACCTACACCGTCCGCCCCGACGAGGCCTGGGAGCGCATCAAGACCCGCACCTCCTCGGGCCGCTTCCTGGCCATCGTCAAGGAACTCGCCCGCTTCCGCGAAGACTACGCCCAGAAGATGAACGTCCCCCGCTCCCGCGTGATGAAGGACGACGCCCTGCTGGAGGTCGCATCGACCCGGCCCACCAACATGGAGGAACTGGGCCGCTCGCGCCTTCTCCAGCGCGAGGGCCGCAAGGCCGAGATCGCCGAAGGCATCCTCGCCGCCGTGAAGTCGGGGCTCGAGATGCGCCCCGACGACATGCCCAAGCCCGACACCGCCCGCGAACAACTGCAGGTGAACCCGGCCCTGGCCGACCTGTTGCGCGTTCTTCTGAAAGCCAAGTCCGAAAGCCTTGGCGTGGCGCCCAAGCTCATCGCCTCGGCCTCGGACCTCGATGCCATTGCCGCGGGCGAGCGCAATCTCGATGCGCTGAAGGGCTGGCGGGCCGAGGCTTTCGGCGAAGACGCGCTGCGCCTCTGCCGGGGCGAGATTGCGCTGACCGCCAAGGGCAGCGAGGTGCGGGTGATCCGCACCGGCGGCTGATGGCCTCTGCGGTCCCTGGCTGGCAGCGCATCGGCCCCGATCCATTGGTACACGCTTGGGCAGAGGCGGCCTTGCCCCTTGCCCGTCAGGCACTTGCCGAGGATCCGGCCCCTCGCAGGTCAGGCGGCACCTGGGCCGTGGGGCTCGACCTTCTGCCGAACGAAGCGGATGGTCGCATTGGCGGCACGCCCTTTCCCTGGGACGTCCTGCCGCTGGCGCCCCTGGCCCTGCATCGCGCCCAGATCTCCACGATCTATCCCGGTTATCCCCGGCCCGACCCGGAGGACAGCCCGGCCGGCTTCCGTTTTCGCCAGACCCGGGCCGCCGCGCATCTGGACGGGCTGCTGGCAATTGGCCCAGACCGCCGTCGCATGGTGAAAGAGCCGCACGGCTGGATCCTCGGCCTGCCTTTGACGGACTGCTCGGCAGATGCCTCGCCATTGACGGTCTGGGAGGGCAGCGCCCCGATCCTTCGCGACGCGCTGGTCGCGGCCTTTGCCGACCACCCACCGGAAACCTGGCACGATATCGACGTGACCGAAGCCTATACCGCCGCCCGCGCGCGGGTCTTCCAGACCTGCCGCCGCGTCGACGTTCCCGCCCGGCCCGGCGAGGCGATCCTCCTGCACCGCCTGACGCTGCATGGCGTGACGCCCTGGGCCGATGATGCCACCGCCCCGCCCGAGGGGCGGATCATCGCCTATTTCCGCCCGCTCTTGCCGTCCGTCGCCGCTTGGCTGAACCTGCCCTGACAGCGAAGTCCGCTCGGCAGGCATGCGCCCTTGACCTGCCCGGCCCACAGGGCCAGCTTAGGTCCAACTTCTGCGCCCGATAGGTCCAGACTTGGCGATCCCGCCTGAATCCTTCTTCCTGTCCACCGGCGCCGGCGGCACGCTGCAGCAGCGCATCCGGCAAATGGTGGCCGAGGGCATCCTGTCGGGACGCTTCCGTCCCGGCGACCGGCTGCCGTCGTCGCGGGCGTTGGCGGCGCATCTGGGCATCAGCCGCATCACCGTGACGCTGGCCTATACCGAACTCGTCGCCTCCGATTACCTGACGGCGCGCGGTCGGTCGGGCTACTACGTCTCGGGCAATGCGCCCGTGCCGCCGGATTTCCACTCCCGCGCCGCGTCCGGACCGCAGTATGACTATGCCCGGCTGACGGGCGAGCGCTTCAGCCGCACCGCGCGGGTGGCCCGCCCCGAGGACTGGTCGCGCTTTGCCTATCCCTTCATCTACGGCCAGGCCGATGCCACGCTGTTCGACCACCAGAACTGGCGGCTCTGCGCCCTGTCCGCCCTGGGGCGGCGAGATTTCGAGGCGCTGACCTCGGACTATTACGAACGCGACGATCCGATGCTGATCGAATACATCCTGCGCCACATCCTGCCGCGCCGCGGCATCGACGCGCGCGCTGGCGAGGTGCTGGTGACGATGGGGGCGCAGAACGCGCTTTGGCTGGCGGGGCAGGTGCTGCTGGCGCCCGACCGCGTGGCGGTGATGGAAAACCCCGGCTATCCCGGCCTGCGCCCCATCCTCGCGCAACTCGGCTGTCGGGTGGCGGCGGTGGATGTGGATCAGGACGGCCTGCCGCCCGATGCCCTGCCGCACGATGCCGATGTCGTCTTCACCACCGCCAGCCATCAAAGCCCGACCAACGCCACCCTGCCGCTGGACCGCCGGCTGGACCTGCTGCGGCTGGCGGGTGAGCGCGATTTCGTGGTGGTCGAAGACGACTACGAGTTCGAGATGAGTTTCCTCAAGCCCGTCTCGCCCTCATTGAAATCGCTGGATACCGAGGGCCGTGTCGTCCACATCGGCAGCTTTTCCAAGTCGCTGTTTCCCGGCCTCCGGCTTGGCTACATGGTGGCGCCCGAAAGCTTCATCCGCGAGGCGCGGGCGCTGCGCGCCCAGGTGCTGCGCCATCCGCCGGGCCACATCCAGCGCACGGCGGCCTATTTCCTGTCGCTTGGTCACTACGATGCGCTGGTGAACCGGATGCGCGCCGCCTTCAAGCGGCGCCGCACCGTGATGGACGAGGCGATCCGCGCGAACGGGCTGGACATCGCAGGGCAGGGCGGCTTTGGCGGCTCCTCCTTCTGGATGCGCGCGCCCGAGAGCGTGGACACCGCGCGCCTGGCCGAGGTGCTGCGAGGGCAAGGCGTGCTGATCGAGCCCGGTGGCGCCTTCTTCGCCCCCGACCGGCCCGACCGGCGGCATTACCGCCTGGCCTATTCCTCGATTGCGGTCAGCCGCATCCCCGAAGGCATCGCCCTGATCGCCCGCGCCCTGCAGGACGACGAATTTTCCGCGAGAGTCCCATGAGGCAATCCGTTGCGGGGCAGGACCTTCCCGCTCTGGACTTACCACGATCCCGAATCTGGCCCTAAGACGGCTCTCGGTGCGGCCCTATTCCTGCGGCCAATCGAAGCCATCCGACCGGAGCCTCCCCATGCGCATGACCACCGAAGAAGCCTTTGTGAAGGTGCTGCAACGCCACGGCATCCGCGATGTCTTCGGCATCATCGGCTCTGCCTTCATGCCGATTTCCGACCTTTTCCCCAAGGCCGGCATCCGGTTCTGGGACTGCGCCCACGAAGGTTCGGGCGGCATGATGGCCGACGGCTACACCCGCGCCTCCGGCAAGATGAGCATGATGATCGCCCAGAACGGGCCGGGCATCACCAACTTCGTCACCGCCGTGAAGACCGCCTACTGGAACCACACGCCGCTTCTCTTGGTCACGCCCCAGGCTGCCAACAAGACCATCGGCCAGGGCGGCTTCCAGGAAGTCGAGCAGATGGCGCTGTTCAAGGACATGGTCGCCTACCAGGAAGAAGTGCGCGACCCCGCCCGCATCCCCGAAGTGCTGAACCGGGTGATCCTGAACGCCAAACGCGCCTCGGCCCCCGCCCAGATGAACGTGCCGCGCGACATGTTCACGCAAGTGATCGACGTGGCGCTTCCCGCCATCGTCGAATTCGAGCGCCCCTCGGGCGGTTCCGCCGCACTGGACGAGGCGGCGGCGCTCCTCTCCTCGGCCAGGTTCCCGGTCATCCTGAACGGTGCGGGCGTGGTGCTGTCGGGTGCCATACCGGCCTCGATGAAACTGGCCGAACGGCTGGATGCCCCGGTCTGCGTCGGCTACCAGCACAACGACGCCTTCCCCGGCTCGCATCCCCTCTTCGCCGGACCGCTCGGCTACAACGGGTCCAAGGCCGCGATGGAACTGATCGCCCAGGCTGACGTGGTTCTGGCGCTCGGCACCCGGCTCAACCCGTTCTCCACCCTGCCGGGCTACGGCCTCGACTACTGGCCGAAGGACGCAAAGATCATCCAGGTCGACCTCAATCCCGCCCGCATCGGCCTGACCAAACCGGTCGCGGTGGGCATCGTGGGCGATGCCGGCAAGGTGGCCGAAGGCATCCTCGCGCGTCTGTCCAGGACCGCGGGCGATGCCGGAAGATCGGATCGAAAGGCGTTGATCGCCCAGAAGAAATCCGCCTGGGCGCAGCAGCTCGCCTCGATGGACCACGAAGACGACGATCCCGGCACCACCTGGAACGCGCGCGCCCGCGCCGCGAAGCCTCAGTGGATGAGCCCCCGCATGGCCTGGCGCGCCATCCAGTCCGCGCTGCCGAAAGAGGCGATCATCTCCTCCGACATCGGCAACAACTGCGCCATCGGCAACGCCTATCCCACCTTCGAGGCGGGCCGCAAATACCTGGCCCCCGGCCTCTTCGGCCCCTGCGGCTATGGCCTGCCCTCGGTGGTGGGTGCCAAGATCGCCTGCCCGGACACGCCGGTCGTGGGCTTCTCGGGCGACGGCGCCTTCGGCATCGCGGTGACCGAACTCACCGCCATCGGCCGGGGCGAATGGCCCGCCATCACCCAGGTCGTGTTCCGCAACTACCAGTGGGGCGCGGAAAAGCGCAATTCGACGCTCTGGTATGACGACAACTTCGTCGGCACCGAGCTGAACGAACAGGTCTCCTATGCCGGCATCGCCAAGGCCTGCGGCTTGCAGGGCGTGGTCGCCCGCACCATGGACGAACTGACCGCGGCCCTGCGCCAGGCGATCGACGACCAGATGAACCACGGAAAGACCACCCTCATCGAGGCGATGATCAACCAGGAACTGGGCGAGCCCTTCCGCCGCGACGCGATGAAGAAGCCGGTCGAGGTGGCGGGCATCTTGGCCTCCGACATGCGCGAGCAGGCGGTGTGATGGCCGCCGTCTCGTGACGCTGCCCTTCGAGCTGACGCCCTTCGCCGCCACCTGGATCGGCCTGGCCGCGCTGGTCTCGGCCTTCGTGCGCGGTTATTCCGGCTTCGGCTTTTCTGCGCTGCTGATTGCGGCCTCCGGGGTCGTCACCAACCCGCTGCATTTCGTGGCGGTGGTGGTGATCCTGGAAACCCTCATGTCGCTCCAGGCCTGGAAGGGGCTGGCGCATCATGTGGACTGGCGCCGCGTCCTGCCCCTTCTGGCCGGTGCGGCGGTGGGCCTTCCCATCGGTCTCTGGGCGCTGACCTCGATCCCGGAAGATGCCGCCCGCGCGGTGATCTCGGGTTACGTGCTGGTGATGTGCGGTGTGCTGATGGCCGGCTGGCGCATGTCGCGCCCCGCCGGGCAGGGGGCAACCCTCGGCATCGGTGTCGTCTCGGGCCTGGCCAATGCGCCGGGCATGGGGGGCCTGCCGGTGGCGGCCTTCTTCGCCGCGCAGCCCATTCCGGCCGCGGCCTTCCGCGCCACGCTGGTGGCCTATTTCCCCCTGCTCGATATCTATTCCGCGCCCCTTTACTGGTATCACGGCCTCTTCACCTGGGAAACGCTGGTCGCCACCGCCTGGCTTCTGCCGCCTGTGCTGGTCGGAAACTGGATCGGCTCGCGGCATTTCTTCAACACCGATCCCAAGGATTTCCGCCGCTTTGCCATAGGCTTGCTAGCGCTTCTTGCCACAATGGGCCTGGTCCGCGCCCTCCTTTAGGAGGCAACCGGCCAATCCCCGTCAATTGACTTGAAAATAACTGACCGGTCAGTTATTAACGACTCATGACCGGAGCGCCCGCCCCCAAGTTCCGCCGCCGCGCCGAGGCCCGCCCCGACGAGGTGCTGGACGCGGCCCTTGCCGTCTTTACCGAAAAGGGCTTTGCCGGGGCGCGGATGGAGGATATCGCGGCCCGCGCCGGCCTGTCCAAAGGGGCGGTCTATCTGTACTTCCCCTCCAAGCAGGCGCTGTTTCAGGCGCTGATCCGCCGCGCGGTCCAGCCCCTGACCGAAGGCGCGCTGACCGGCATCGCCGAACATGCCGAAGATCCGGCAGAGGCGCTGGCCGCGCTCTTGCGCGCCGTCGCCGCCGCGCTCAGCCGCCCCGGTGCGCTGGCCGTGCCCAAGCTCATCCTGCGCGAGGCGCCGGCGGTGCCGGAAGTCGCGGCCTTCTACCGCCAGGCCGTGATGGACCGGGTGATGCCCGTGGTGATCGGTGTCGTCCGCCGCGGGGTGGCCGAGGGTCGGTTCCGACCGGTCGATCCCGAACTGACGCTGCGCACGATCATGGGCCCGGTGATCCTCCACGTCCTGCTCGATGAGGTATTCGGCATCCGTCCCGGCCCGGAGAAAGGGCTGGACGCCCTGATCGAAAACCATCTTTCCATCCTGTTGGCCGGGCTCGATCCCGGCGGGGGGACGCCATGACCGACCTTCCCGGCTGGTTCGCATCGGTGCTGGCCGCGGTCATTCCGGGTTACGGAGACGACCCCGGCCGGCTCTGGAATGGCTATATCGAGGCCGACTACCACTATGCTGCGCCGCTCTCACCCGGCCGCATCACCGCGATCCCGGTGCAGGAAGGCCAGAAGGTCGAGGCGGGCGAGGTGCTGATGCTGCTGGACGACCGCGCCGAACGTGCCACCCTGGCCGAGGCAGAGGCGCGCGTGGCCCAGGCCGCCGCCAACCTCCAGGACCTTCAGACCGGCAAGCGCAAGGACGAGATCGACGTCATCCGCGCCAGTCTCGACAAGGCCAAAGCCGTGCAGGCGCAGCAGAAGATCAACTTCGACCGGTCCGAGACATTGCTGGCGCGCAACGTGATTTCGCTCTCGCAATGGCAATCCGACCGCGCCGCGCTGGATGCCGCGGATGCCGCGGTGGCCGAACTTCAGGCGCAGTTGCGCGTGGCCGAACTGCCTGCTCGCGGCGCCGAACGCGAAGCCGCCGAACAGGCGCTGAAGGCGGCACAGGCTGCGCAAGACTCCGCGCGCATCGCGCTGGACGAACGCCAGGTCCGCGCGCCGATCACCGGCCTCA
Organism: Neotabrizicola shimadae; assembly: GCF_019623905.1. Lineage (NCBI taxonomy): Bacteria > Pseudomonadati > Pseudomonadota > Alphaproteobacteria > Rhodobacterales > Paracoccaceae > Neotabrizicola > Neotabrizicola shimadae. Next base: position 888,956 of record NZ_CP069370.1, read on the forward strand.
TCGACGATATCTATTTCCAGGAAGGCGATGTCGCCGCCACCGGCGCGCCCTCCATCGCCATCTACGCCCCCGATGTGATGAAGGCGATCTTCTTCATTCCCGAACGCGAACGCGCGACCGTGGCGGTGGGCCAGACCCTCGCGCTCACCTGCGACAGTTGCCCGCCGGGCCTGTCGGCCCGCGTCACCCGGCTGTCGGCCGACCCGCAATTCACCCCGCCGATCATCTACAGCCGCGAGGAACGAAACCGCCTCGTCTTCCGGGCCGAAGCGATCTCGGACCAGCCCCTGTCGCTGTTGCCCGGCCAGCCGGTCACGCTGGAGCCGCTGGTGCAAGAGTCCGCGCCATGACCGCCCCGCTCGCCATCACCGTGCGCGGGCTGACCAAGGTCTTCTCCGGCCGAAAGGTGGTGGACGGCTTCGACATGGATGTGCCCACCGGCGCGATCTACGGCTTTCTCGGCCCCAACGGCTCGGGCAAGACCACCACCATCCGCATGATGTGCGGCCTCCTTACGCCGGATGGCGGCACGGGCGCCTGCCTCGGCCACGACATCCTCACCCAGTCCCGGCGCATCAAGGAGGAGGTGGGTTACATGACCCAACGCTTCTCGCTCTACGAAGACCTGACGATCCGCGAGAACCTCGATTTCATCGCCCGCATGTACCGCCTGCCGGGCCGCCGCTCCCGGGTGGCGCAGGCATTGGCCGACCTCGGCCTGACCGATCGCGCCAGCCAATTGGCCGGCTCGCTCTCGGGCGGCTGGAAGCAGCGCCTGGCGCTGGCGGCCTGCATGATCCACGACCCGAAGCTCCTGCTGCTGGACGAACCCACCGCCGGCGTGGACCCGAAGGCCCGGCGCGAATTCTGGGACGAGATCCGCCGCCTCGCCGCCACCGGCGTCACCGTCCTGGTCTCGACCCACTACATGGACGAGGCGATCCAGTGCGACTTCATCGCCTACATCGCCTATGGCCGCAAACTCATCGACGGCCGCGCCCAGGACATTCCCGGCCGGATCGGCCTTCTGACCTTCCGCCTGTCCGGCGCGGACCTGCCCGAGGCCGAAGCCCGCCTGCGCGCCATCCCCGGCCTGCAGGTCGCCCGCTTCGGCGCCGTCCTGCGCATCTCGGGCACCGACCGCGCCATGCTCGAGGCCGCCACCGCCCCCGAACGCGCCCGCGGCCTGACGGTGCAAGAGGTCCCGGCGGGCCTGGAAGAGGCGTTCATCTACCTCATGGCCGGCTCCACCGACAATTTCGCGCCCGCCCCGCCATGACCTGGTTCTCGCCCTCCCGCTTCGGCGCCGTGCTGGTGAAGGAATTCATCCAGATGCGCCGCGACCGCGTCACCTTCGGCATGATGATCGGCGTGCCGGTGATGCAGCTTCTGCTGTTCGGCTATGCCATCAACACCGACCCACGGCACCTGATCACCTATGTCGAGATGGCCGACACCGGCCCGGTCAGCCGCGCCATCGTCGAGGGGATGCGCCAAAGCGACTATTTCGATGTCCAGGGCATCGTCACTGGCCCGGCCGAAGGCGACCGGCTCCTGCGCGACGGCCGCGCCAATTTCGTGCTGGTCATCCCCGAGGGCTTCGAACGCGACGTGGTGCGCGGCCTCTCGCCCGACCTCCTGCTCGCCGCCGATGCCTCCGACCCGGCGGCCGTCGGCGGCCCGGTCGGCGCCATTCAGTCCATCGCCGACACCGCCATGCGCGATGTGTTGCAAGGCCCGCTCGCCTATGCCGCCCCCGGTCCCGCGCCCTTCGGCGTCTCCGTGCACCGCCAGTTCAACGCCGAGGGCCGCACCGCCACCAACATCGTGCCGGGTCTCCTCGCCATCATCCTGTCGATGACGCTGACGCTCATCACCTCGGTCGCCATCGTCCGCGAAAGCGAACGCGGCACGATGGAGACGCTGATCGCCACCCCGGTCCGCTCCGTCGAGGTCATGCTGGGCAAGATCATCCCTTACGTCTTCGTGGGCTATATCCAGACGCTGATCTTCCTCGCCGCCTCGAAATACCTCTTCGACGTGCCTTTCCTCGGCTCGCCCCTGGCCTTCTTCCTGGGCTTCAACCTCTATGTCGTGGTGAACCTGGCGCTCGGCTTCCTGATCTCGACACTCGCCCGCACCCAGATGCAGGCGATGCAGATCTCCTTCTTCACCATCCTGCCCTCGATCCTCCTGTCCGGCTTCATGTTCCCCTTCGCCGGCATGCCGCACTGGGCGCAGGTCTTGGGCACGGCGATCCCCGCCACACATTTCCTGCGGCTCACGCGAAAGGTCATGCTGAAGGCCGGCGCCATGCCCGACATCGCCCCCGACATGGGCGCGCTCGCGCTCATCATGGCGGTGATCGTGACCGCCGCGCTCCTGCGCTATCGCCAGACGCTGGATTAGCGCCGCCAGCCCACCCGGTCCCGTAGGATGGGCAATCTGCCCATCCCCCTTACGCCCATTCGCCCCCGCGGAACACCGGCACCCGCCCCCCGCTCGCCGTGATGCCGTCGATGTCGGTCTCCGGCCCGCCGATCATCCAGTCCACATGGATGATCGAGGAATTGCCGCCCCGCTGGCGGATCTCCTCGGCACCCATCGAGGTGCCGCCCCGGAAACACTTGGCATAGCACTGGCCAAGCGCGATGTGGCATGCCGCGTTCTCGTCAAAGAGCGTGTTATAGAACAGGATGCCCGATTGCGAGATGGGCGAGGAATGCGGCACCAGCGCCACCTCGCCCAGGCGCCGCGCGCCCTCGTCCGAGGAAATCATCTTCTGCAACACCGCCTCGCCCTTTGTGGCCTTCGCCTCGACGATGACTCCCTGGCTGAACTGCACCTCGATGTTCTCGATCAGCGTGCCCATGTAGGACAGGGGCTTGGTCGCCCGCACATACCCCTCGCAGCGCAGCGCGTGCGGCGTGGTGAAGACCTCTTCCGTGGGGATATTGGGGTTGCAGGTCACGCCGTTCTTTGCGGTCGAGGCCCCGCCCATCCACTCATGTCCCTCGGCCAGGCCCACCGTCAGGTCGGTGCCGGGGCCGCGGAAATGCAGCGCCTGGAAGTCGTGCCCGTTCAGCCAGCGCCGCCGCGCCATCAGGTTCGCATTGTGCTCGGCCCAGGCCGCCACCGGGTCCGGCCCGTCCAGCCGCGAGGCGCGGAACACCGCATTGGCCAGCCGCGCCACCGCCTCGGGCTCGGGCAGGTCGGGGAAGACCAGCCGCGCCCAGGCAGCGGTCGGATAGGCGCAGATCGACCAGTTGATGTCAAAGCCGGTGATCCGCTCCATCGCCGGGCGATAGGCATGGGAATTGGCCTTGTTCGCCCGCGCCACTGCCTCGGAATCCTGGCCCGACAGCATCATCGGGTTGTCCCCGGCAATCGCCATGCGTGCCGCGCCCTCGCCGAAGGCCGCCGCCATGCCGGAAAACAGCCAGCCCGCCGCATGGTCGAAACTCTCTGGCCGCGCTTCGGAATAGCGCGCCAGCACCACCTGTTCGTCCGACAGGATCGGCGTCACCAGGCCCGCCCCGGCGCGATAGGCATGAACCGCCACCCGCCGCACCAGCGGCAGCGCCGCGACCGGCGCGGTCAGGATCAGATCCTGCCCCGGCTGGATGTTCAGCCCCACCTTCACGGCCACTTCCGCCAGCCGGTCCAGCCGGACCGGATCGACCCGCCCCGGCTCGGCCAGGCCCGCAAAGGTGGACGGATGGGATGCGTCGCTGTCGGTCATCTTTCACTCCCTCGTTTCGCGAAAGCCTAGTGCCGGGAAACCGGCCTGCCCACCCCTGACGCTGGGTCACTTCTCACCTCTTCGCGAGCCGCTTGCGCCCGGTCGCGGCCCTTGGCACTCTGCCGTCCGACGCACCAGACAGGCCCCCATGTGCCGCGCCCTCCTCCTTGCCGCCCCGTTTCTCTTCGCCCCGGCCCTGGCCGAGGCGCATCCGCATATCTTCGTCTCCACCGGGGTCGAGGTGATCTTCGATGATCAGGGCCGAGCCACCGCGCTGCGCATCAGCTGGACCTATGACGAGATGTTCTCGCTGATGATGGTGCAGGAAAACGGCCTTGATCCCGATGGCGACAACGTGCTGACGGCGGACGAACTCGCCTCGCTCAATGGCGCCGACATGGAATGGGACCCGGAATTTCCCGGTGATACCTATGCGCTTCTCGGTGACAGGCCGCTGGCGCTCAGCCGCCCGCGCGACTGGACGATGAACTACGACGGCGCCTCGCTCACCTCGACCCATGTCCGCGATTTCGATGCGCCTGTCCCGGTGGCCGAGGTGCCGCTGGTCGTGCAAAGCTATGACCCCGGCTATTATACCGCCTACACCATCGACGCCGAACCCGTGGTCACCGGCCGCGACGGCTGCACCGCCGGCATCTGGGAGCCGGATCGCAGCAAGGCGGATGCCATACTGGATGCGGCGCTGAAGGAATATGACGGCAGCGATGTCGAATCCGGCGGCTTTCCCGCCGTGGGCGCCGCCTATGCCGACGAGGTCCGCGTGACATGCGCCGCGCCCTCCTGATCCTGGGGCTGGTCCTCGCCGTGCTGATCGCGCTCTTCTGGGCGTTTGGCGGCATGGATGCGCTGGCCGCGCGCGCGGCCCTGGCACAGCGCGAGGTGCAGAACGCCATGGCCGGGGCGCTGCGCCGCCTGCGCGCCGGCGATCCGGCCGCCGTCTCGGCGCTGCTGGCGCTCTGCTTCGCCTATGGCTTTGTCCATGCGGCCGGTCCGGGGCACGGCAAGCTGTTGATCGGCGCCTATGGCCTGGGCAGCCGGGTCCGGCCCCTGACGCTGGCGGGCATCGCGCTGGCTTCCTCTCTGGCGCAATCAGCCGCCGCCGTGGCGCTGGTGGGGGCCGGCATTCTGGCGCTTGGCTGGACGCGCGAGCACATGACCGAAGTGGCCGACCGCCTGCTGGAGCCGCTCAGCTATGCCGCGCTGGCCGGCATCGGCCTCTGGCTCGTCCTGCGCGGCTTTCGCGCCCTGCCACGGGCCGAAGGGCAGGGGCATCACCATCACGACCACCATCACCACGACCACCACGCCCACGATCACGACCCGCACCACGATCACGACCCGCACCACGTCCACGACGAACATTGCGGCCATCGCCACGGCCCGACGCTGGACGAAGTGGCGCAGGTCTCGACGCTCCGCGATGCGCTCGTGCTGATCGCCGGCATCGCGATGCGGCCCTGCACCGGGGCGCTGTTCCTTCTGGTTCTCACCTGGCAGATGCGCGTCTTCCCCTGGGGCGTGGCGGGCACCTTCGCCATGGGCCTTGGCACCGCCACGGTGACGCTGGCGGTCGCTGGCCTTTCGGTCTGGGCACGCGAAGGCGCGGTGGCGAGCCTCCCCGGCGCCAGCCTCGCCCGCGCCCTGCCGCTGGCACAGATCGCGCTTGGCGCGCTCGTCGTCGTGGCCGCCGCCGACCTCCTGTGGCGCACGATCTGAAGCTGTCGCAAGCAAATTCCTTCAAGGGGAGTTGCAGTTTCGTTCGAACGAAATTGGCCGGCTTCCTTGCCGAAGCCGGCGGCGCTCAAAGGTTAAGTCCAAGTTAATTCGTCCGTGCAACTCATTGATATTGCTGGGTCTGTCAAGGCGTCCGAGCTCGGACGCCTCAGGGCAGGTCGGGCAACAGCCCCTCGGCCCCGCCCCCGAACTGGGTCTGAAGGCCAAAGAGCTCTGGATCGCCGGGGTTCAGCCGGATCCCCTCGGCCAACAGCGCCCGCGCCCCCTCCATGTCCCCCGCCGCGGCATGGATCTGGACCAGCATGGACCAGGCCGCCGGAAGCTGGGGGTCCTGGCGCACCGCCTCGCCAAAGGCCTGGGCCGCCAGCCCCAGGTCCCGCCGCTGCAACGCCGCCCCCCCGATCTGAAGGTGGGTCTCGGGCATGTCCAGCCGGCTGCCCAGCCCCCCCTGCCAGACCGCCAGCGCCGCCGCCAGATCGGGGTCCTCGACCGGCACCGCCACCAGGGCCTTGCCCGCCGCCGCCCGCACCGTGGCCACCGGATCGGTCAGAAGCGGCCGCAGGACCTGAAGCCTCTGCTCCGGTGGCAGGCCCATGAAGGCCCCCGGCAGCGCCGCCCGCACCAGCGGATCGGGGTCGGTCCTCAGCCCGGCCAGCCGGTCCAGCTCCGGTCCCGCTGGCAGGGCAGGGATCATCTCCAACGCGGTGGCCCGCACGATCCCCGGCCCCGGCCATTCCGCCAGCGCGATCAGCGCCCCGGTCTGAGCCACCGGATCCGCCCGCCCGGCGGCCAGCACCGCCCCGTAATGCGGCCCCCGATGGGTGCTGTCGGGGAAGCGCCGGGCAATCTCGGCCGCGGCCCAGTCGGCACCCTTGTCCGCATGGCACCCGGTACAGGCATCCGGCGCCCCGGTCGCGGCATCCAGGTCAGGCCGGGGAATGCGGAACGAATGGTCCCGCCGGAAGTCCACCCCCATATAGGTCCGCCCCGTCATGTGGCAGTTCACGCAGCGCGCCCCCTCCGATCCCTCGGGATGGAAGGTATGCTCCGGCCCGTCGAACACCTTCAGAGGCAGCGAGGGGAAGTCCGGGTTTCCCGCCGGCGAATGGCATTGGGTGCAGACAGCATTGCCCTCGGCCTTCAGCGCCCCGCTGTGGGGCTCGTGGCAGTTGGAACAGGTCACGCCCTTGGCGAACATCTTCGACTGCAGGAAGGAGCCGCCCTCGAACACCTCGTCCAGGATCTGCCCGTCCGCGTGGTACACCCCCGGACGCAGCAGCGAGATGGCATAGGTCTCGGCATAGGAGGTCCCCGGCACCGGCGTGCCATCGGCCAGGCTCTCGCGCCGGGAATGGCAGGTCAGGCAGACCGCGATCTCGCCCGCCTGCTTGCCTTCCAGCGCCACTGTCAGGCCATGCGCCGTCAGGCCCGCGGGCACCGTGAAGCCGTGAGGGTCCTTCGCCCAGGAAAGATGCGCCGAGCCCGGCCCGTGGCAGCTCTCGCAACCCACCGAGATCTCGGTCATCTGTGGCGCATAGGTCCGCGTCCGCGGGTCATAGTTGCGGGTGTAGTTGGTGGCGTGACACTCGGCGCAACGCGCCTCCCAGCTCTTGTAAGGGCCGGTCCAGTGAAAGCCGTCGCCGGGGCCGACCATCTGGGTCGGAAAGACCGGATACCAGCGCTTCTCGTTCACGTCCCAGGCGATGTCGAACACCTGGGTGCGGCCCGGTTCCGGCGACAGGAGGTATTGCTGCAGCGGCGTTATGCCCGCCACGCCCACCACCTCGTAGGGGCGCCGTTGTCCGTCTGGCCCCTCTGTCTCGATCATGTAGCTGTCGCCGTCCATGAAGAACCGTGCGGTAAAGCCACCGTGGGACACGCTGATATCGCTGAAATCCCCAAGCACGGTTTCCGCCGTAGGCAGCGTCCAGGCGTGGGCATGGTGGGACATCTCCCAGGCTGCCGTTGCCTCGGAATGGCAACCGGCGCAGGCTTCCGAACCCACTGGCTTCGGCGTCTCTTCGGCAAATGCCGATGGGCCCATCAGCCCAAGGATCAGCGCGGCAACAAGGACCCGGATCGCCTGCATGGTCAGCCTCCCCGCCGCGCACGCTGGTTCAGCGCGACCAGCCCCTGGCCGAGCCGGCGCATCCCGGAAATCACCTCGGTCGGCTTGATCGAGGTTTCGGTGATCCGGTCGGGCTCGATCAGCGCGACCGATCCCGAAAGCGCCGATGGCGCGCCCGGCAGATAGACGATGCAGGACCCGTCCTCGCGCGTGTCCACCACGAAGCCGATCACCTGCATGTCGTCCAGACGCACCAGCACCACCCGTGTCTCGCCGGTGCCGATCAGCGAATCCGCGCCTTCCGCAAAATCGCCGATGGCATGGCGGAAGACCGAATAGAAGGGAAGCCGCGTGAGCAGCAGCCGTTCCATGAGCGTGAAGGTCCGCAAGCCGGCCTGCGTGCGGGCGAACAGCCCCGCTGCCAGCGCGATGAGGAACAGGAACAGGACGGCGACCGCAAAGGCCGTGGCGTCCGCGTCGAGGCCGGGCAGCACGGTCTCGTGCACCTTTCGGCCCACGACCGACGCGCCGTTCACCAGCTTGCCCAACACCACGATCACGATTCCGACCGGCAGAAGGAACAGGATGCCGCCGATCAGGGTGGCGCGCAGCGTCTCGATCACCGGGCGCAAGGCATGGCCTCGCGGCAGATGGGTGCCGGGGGGCAGGCGGTCAGGGGGAAATGCGGCATCGGTTCGCTCTTGCGGTGGCTGGCACGATGATGTCCGGGCAGCGCGGTGCAGGCAACCCGTCACCTGGCCCAGGTCGCATGGCTTTGGCGCCTGCGGTGCGCCTGGTGTCAGAAATCGGCAGAAATGCCGAACGACACCCCGTCCACCTGGTCGCCGCGGGTATAGCGCAGCATCAGGCGGCCCGCGTCGATCCAGGGCAGTTTCGCTTCGCGCAGGTCGATTTCGGCCCCGATACCGATCTGCGCCAACCAGGTCGTATCCAGGATTTCGGCCTGATCGCCGGTGTAGCTCGCGAATGCCACCTCGGTCACCGCGCGCATCGGCCGGCGCAGCGCCTGCCAGGGCGTGGGCACGCGCAGCCGCGCCCAGGCCGACGAGGTGATCGCCTCGGCGCTGCCGAACGCGCTCAGCGGTCCGTTCGTGGTCTGCAGCCACATGTGCGAATGACGCAGCGTGGCATCGACTTCCCAGTCGTTGCGCAGCATCCAGTTGCCCTCGATCATCAGCGCCCCGCCCAGGCCCGTGGCCATCACGCCGTCGTCCAGGAACGAGGTCACATCCTCCAGCGGCCCGTCCCCCGGCGTGTCCACGGTGATGTTGCCCACGGCCACATCCAGGATCGGGCGGAACACCATGCCTGCGCCGATGGGGAAATCCCAGCCCACCCCGGCCGTCAGGGCGGCACTGCGCCAGTTCGTCGGCGCCTCGCCCTGGACCATGTCCTTGTCGAACAACAGCACCGGGTCATAGGAGTTCCAGCCGAGGAACCCCTCCAGATACAGCGGGCTGCCGTCCGGGTTGAACCCGCCGCCGAATTGCGACCCGCGAAAGCGCGCGCCGCCGGTTTCGGTCCCGCCGCTGAACGACAGCGTACTGGCCGCCTCGTTCGGCACCGTCGCCGCGCCCAGAAGTGCCAGAGCGCCCGCCGCCTGCGCCCGGATCTGGTCGCGCACATCCTGGGCCTTCGCCGTGGCAGGCGCCAGCATCAGCGCCATCGCCACGCCCCGCCCCAGCCATGCCTTCGATGTTGCGGCCATGCGTCCCCCTGCCTCGCCTCACACTAGCGCCCCGTCAGGGCGAGGCAAGCGCCGGTCAGGGGGTGCGGTGCCGTGTCCAGCCGGCCGTGTCGAAGACCGGACCAAGCGCCCCCGCCAACTCGCGCAGGCGCGGGCCGCTGGTCAAGCCATCGGGTTCCCAGGCCTTGCAGGCCAGGCCCAGGATGCGCGGCGCGATCATCGGTTCGATCTCGGCATCGGCGGTGGTGAACTCCGACCAGAAACAGCCCTGCACGCCCACGATGCGATGGGCCACATCCTCGGCGCCCTTCGGCACCGGCGACCAGTTCACCGTCTCTTCCAGGTTCACGAAGGCGGCCCAGGCCGCGCCCCAGTCATCGGCATCGCCGGTATGGGCCATGTCGAAATAGACCTTCTGCGCCGGGCACATCACCACGTCATGCCCCATGCGCGCGGCGGCGATGCCCGGCCCCTGCCCGGTCCAGCTGAACATCAGCGCCTCATGCCCGATGCCGCCCTGTGCGCCCTTCGCCGCCTCTTCCCAGGCGGCAGGGCGGATGCCCCTTGCCGCCAGATGGCCCGCCAGACGCTCCATCATCCAGCCCTGCACTTCGTCGCGGCCCGCCAGTCCCTCGCGCGCCTTCAGCGCCGTCACAAGCGGAGAGCCCTCCCAGGCGCCGGGCGGCAGCTCGTCGCAGCCCAGGTGCAACATCCTCATCGGGAACAGCCCCGCCACTTCCTCGGCCAGCGGGATCAGGGTGTCCCAGGTCGCCTCCAGCGCCGGATTCAGCACGTTCTGCGCATAGCCCTGGATGCTGATCTCTGCCCCGTTGTCGCCGGGGTCGCGCAGGCCCGGCACCGCCTGGTTGAAGGCAAAGGCATGGGCCGGCACCTCGATCTCGGGCAGCACGCCGATGTGCAGCGCGGCCGAGCGTTCCAGCACGGTTGCCACATCGCCCTTCGAATAGCTGCCGCCCGACCGGATGCCGCCGCCAAAGACGCCGGGCACCAGCTCGCCCTCGCCGCGATAGGCGGTCTTGCGCCACAGGTCGGGCAGGCAGTCCACCTCCAGCCGGAACGCCTCGTCATCGGCGAAATGCCAGTGCAGGCGGTTCAGCTTGAACAGAGCCATCAGGTCCATCAGCCGCAGGATGGTCTCGGGCCGGTAGAAGTGCCGCGCGCAGTCCAGATGCTGCCCGCGCCAGCCGAAGCGCGGCGCATCCTCGATCGCACCGCAAGGGATCATGCCCTCATGCGTGGCCTTCAGCTGCAACAGCGTGACGCCGCCGTAGAAGGCCCCCGTCGCATCGCCATGTGTCAGGTCAACGCCCGCCGCGCCGATCTCCAGCCGGTAGCCCTCGGCCACCAGTGTCGGGTCGTGGTGCAGCCGCAGGGCCAGGCTGCCCCGAAGGAAGGGCCCCAGGTTCAGCCGCCCCGCCAGCGCCTCCACACCGTCCAGCAGATGGGACCGGGTCGAGAAGCCGCCCCGCGCATCGGCCACGCCCGTCGCAGCCGCCCAGGATTGCGGCGGCGGCACCAGTCGCAGGCCGGGGCAGGGGGGCGGCTCGGGGGCCTCGCCCGAAATCACGCCTGAAGGCAAGGGCGGCAACGGATCGACGCCGCCCGCATGGCGCAGATAGGGGCCAAGCGGCAGCCAGGCCCGGTTGCGCGGCCGGTATTCGGGATCGACATGCTCCAGCACCACCTCGTGCAGGGCGCCCGCGGAAAGATCGGGCAAGGCCACCTCGGAATAACCCGCGACCGACCGCACCAGCACCCCGCCTGACATCGGCCGGTTGGCCGCCATCAGCGAATAGCAGAAGACCGGCGCCTTCAGCGCCCGGTCGGTGCCGATGCGGCAGCGGATGGTGCGGCCCTCGATGGCCGCATCGAAGCTCAGCGTCATGTCAGTCTCCCAGCCGAAGCTCGGCGATGAAGTCGTACAGGTCCGACCGGTAGATGCCCTTGGTGAACTCTATCGGCCGGCCCGAGGGCAGATAGGCGGTGCGGTCGATGCGCAGCACCGCCGCGCCCACGGGCATGGCCAGAAGCTGCGCCTCGCGGGCCGACAGGTTGATCGCCCCCACGCGCTGGATCGCCCGTGTCGGCGCCCGACCCTCGCCCCGCAGATACTGGTACAGCGAGGTTCCCACCACTTCGGGGTCGGGCAGGATGTCCTCCGGCAGCGACGACATTTCCAGCGCCATCGGCACGCCATCGGCCGACCGCAGTCGCTCCAGCCGGCTGACCCGGTCGATGGTGCGCAGGCCAAGCGTCATGCTTTCATCCGGTGTCGGCGGAAACAGCCCGCGCGACAGCACTTCCGAGGAAGAGGCGCGCCCCCGCGCCAGCATGTTCTCGGTGAACGAGATCAGCGAGGACAGCGACTGCTCCAGCTTGGGTCCCTGGCCGCGCACGAACGAACCCGCGCCGCGCCGCTGGTCCACCAGCCCCTCGTCCACCAGTTGCGCCACCGCCTTGCGCACGGTGACGCGGCTCACCTCGGCAATTTCGGCAAGGTCACGCTCGGGCGGAAGCTGGCTGTCGGGCGCCAGTTCGCCCGACTGGATGGCCGAGACGATGTGGCGATAAAGCTGCGCATAGCGCGGCCCGCGGCCTTCGCGGAACCAGACCGCGGGCGCGAAGATCGCCGTATCCTCTCCTCCCATGACCACTCGCCTTCTTTGGTATTGCCGGATGATACCAATCCCGGCGCTTTGGCATAAGTAAGGCCCCGATTCGGACCTTTCGCAAGACCAAAATCGGTCCAATGAAGATTTTCCTGTGGATTGGTATTATCTTGGTAGCATCGTCACGAATCTTTGGTATGGTCGGCCCCACAGACAGATTCGGCCCCTTCGAAGGCCGGACGACAGGGTGGACACAGATGGCCGACACCGCAGAACCTCTTGCCGGCGCCGGGGCGCGTGCCCTTCGCAAGCCGCTTCCCGAAAGCTGGTTCGCCTGGCTTCTCATCTCGCCGGCGCTTGTATTCATCGGCTTCATCGTCGCCTGGCCGCTGGTCGAGACGATCCGCCTGTCCTTCACCAATGCCACGCTCGGTGGCGAGGAATATGTCGGCGTGGCGAACTATGCCAAACTCTTCGCCGACCCGAAGTTCTATGACACGGTCGGGCGCACCTTCTACTGGATGGCCCTGGCCGTCAGCCTGAAGCTGATCGTCGGGCTGATCGGTGCCTCGCTCCTGAACGCGGCCATCCCCGGCAAGGCGCTGTTCCGCGTCCTCGTCATGCCGCCCTGGGTGATCCCGGTGGCCATCGGCGTGATCGGCTGGAAGTGGATGTACAACGGCTATTTCGGCCTGATCTCGGGCCTGTTGCAGGAATTCGGCCTGGTCGAGGACCGCGTCGCCCTTCTGGCCACCAAGACCTCGGCCTTTTACTCCGCCGTCGTCACCGATGTCTGGGTCGGCACGCCGATGGTGACGCTGTTCTTCCTGGCCGCCATGCAGGGTGTCAGCCGCGACCTGTACGAGGCCGCCTGGGTCGATGGGGCAGGGCGCTGGTATCGTTTCCGCCGCATCACCATTCCCCAGATCATGCCGGTGATCGTTTCCATGGCGCTGCTTTCGGCGATCTGGACCTTCAACAGTTTCGAAATCATCTGGATCCTCACCGAAGGCGGCCCGCGGGGCGCCACCACCACGCTCATCATCGACACCTACAAGGTCGCCATCTCCAGCCAGCGTTTCGGCGAAGGCGCGGCGCGGGCGGTGGTGATCGTGGTGCTGCTTGCCGTCTTCTCGCTGGCCTACCTGTTCCTGCTGAACCGCGTGAACCGCCATTACGGAGCGAAATGACCATGATGATGGATCGCCTCAGCCTCCTGCAGAAGATCGGCCTCTACATCGCCACCTTCTTCTTCCTGCTGTTCATCCTGATGCCCTTCATCGAGATGTTCCGCGTCTCTCTCCGCCCGATGAGCCATCTGATGACCGCCGACTTCACATGGTGGTCCGACGATTTCAGCTGGCAGGCCTACCGCGACATGTGGAAGACCGTGCCGCTTCTCGGCCGCTACATCCTGAACTCGATCTTCATCTCGACCGCCGTGACCGCGATCACCATGGTCGTGGTGATCCCCTCGGCCTATGCCTACGCCCGGCTCGACTTCCCCTACCGCGCGCTCTCGCTCGGCGGCTTCCTGGCCGTGAACATGTTCACCGGCGCCGTGCTCCTGATCCCGCTCTACCGCGTGCTGCGCTCTCTTGGGATGCTCAACACCTACTGGGCGATGATCATCCCCGGCGTGGCCTTCCTGATCCCCACCGGCATCTGGCTGCTGCGATCGTACCTGGAAAAGATCCCGAAGGAGCTGGAAGAGGCCGCCTTCGTCGATGGCGCCAGCCGCATGTACACCCTGCGCCGCGTCGTCGTGCCGCTCGCCGTGCCCGGCCTGATCGTGGTCGCCACCTCGGTCTTCATTGGCGCCTATGCCCAGCAATTCCTCTTCGCCATCACCTTCAACAACGTCCGCGAGCTGCAACCGCTGCCCGCCGGCCTGTTCGAATTCATCGGCTACCAGGACACCACCTGGAACGAGATGATGGCCGCCGCGCTCACCGGCGTGCTGCCCGTGATGCTCTTCTTCCTCGTCTTGCAGAAATACCTCGTCGCCGGCCTCACGGCGGGCGCGGTGAAAGAGTGACGACCAACCACAACGAAACCCAAGTCCAACAAAGGGAGACTACCTCGATGAACCACTTCAAGACCCTGACGGTCGCGGCGGCCCTTCTGGGCGGCTCGGCCCTCGCCGGCCAGGCGCAGGAGCTGCACTTCATCATGTGCGGCGGCGAAGTCCGCCCGGCCGACCAGAAGGTCATCGACAAGTTCCAGGCCGACAATCCCGGCGTCACGGTGAAGATGGAAGCCGTGGAATGGGGCACCTGCCAGGACAAGTCCATGCAGCTCGCCTCGGCCGGCGATCCGCCCGACGTGGCCTACATGGGCTCGCGCACCCTGCGCCAGCTCGCCAACAACGACCTGATCGTCCCCGTGACCTTCACGCCGGAAGAAGAAGCCGTGTTCCAGCCCGGCGTGCTGAAGACCGTCACCAACGGCGGCCAGTACTGGGGCATCCCGCACGCCTTCTCGACCAAGGCGCTCTACATCAACTGCGCGGTGGTCGAAGCCGCGGGCGCCGAGTGCAAGGCGCCGGAAACCTGGGCTGACCTCGTGGCGCTGTCCAAGCAGGTCACCGACAACACCGATGCTGCGGGCATCGGCATTGCCGGCAAGGATTTCGACAACACGATGCACATGTTCCTCGATTTCCTCTACTCGAACGGCGGCGTGGTCTTCGACGCCGACGGCAAGCCCGCGCTCGACAGCCAGCAGACGCGCGAGACGCTGCAGCTTTACGCCGACCTTCTGCCCTACATGCAGTCCGGCCCGACCGAATGGGAACGGGACCAGATGAAGGACCTGTTCAACGACGGCCAGATCGCCATGTATGTCACCGGCCCCTGGGGCAAGGGCCAGCATGCCGAGAAGGTGCCGAACCAGCTGATCGTTCCCATCCCGCACGGCCCCTCGGGTCCCTCGGGCACCATCCTGATCACCGACTCGCTCGCCGTGTTCAAGGGCACCGGCAACGAGGAACTGGCGACCAAGCTCGCCAAGGCGCTGACCAGCGGCGAAGCGCAGTACGACCTCGACTCGTCCTGGGGCCTGACCCCGATCCTGGACTACGAAAAGGTCGGCATGACCGACGTGTACTACAAGCAGGATCCCTGGCCCGTCTTCGTGGCCGGCATCTCCACCGGCGGACCCGAGCCGATGGTGGAAAACTTCAAGGAACTGCAAAGCGTGTTCACCAACATGGTGCAGGGCATCATGCTGGGCGAAGGCTCGGTGGACGAATTGGTCACCCAGGCCGGCGTCGAACTGAACGACGTGAAGTGATTTGACAGACCAAGGGGGCGCCGGGTTTTTCCGCGAAGAATCCGGCGCTACCCGCCCAAGCCATCCCTTGCCGCCGCCGCAGGAGCCCGTCCATGGCCACGCTCGATCTTCGCAACATCACCAAATCCTTCGGCACGGCCAAGGTGCTGCACGGCATCGACCTTGCGGTGAAGGACCGCGAATTCGTGGTCTTCGTCGGCCCCTCGGGCTGCGGCAAGTCCACGCTCCTGCGCATCATCGCGGGTCTGGAAGCCGCCACCTCGGGCCAGATCCTCATCGACGGCCAGAACGTCAGCGACCTGCCGCCGGTGCAGCGCGGCATTGCCATGGTGTTCCAGTCCTATGCGCTCTACCCGCATCTCACGGTGTTCGAGAACATCGCCTTCCCGCTGCGCGTGGCAAAGCTGCCAGAGCCCGAGGTCAAGCAGAAGGTCGGCCGCGCCGCCGAAATCCTGAAGCTCACCGACAAGCTGATGCTCAAGCCCGGCCAGCTTTCGGGCGGACAGCGCCAGCGCGTCGCCATCGGCCGCTCGATCGTGCGCAACCCCAAGGTCTTCCTCTTCGACGAACCGCTGTCCAACCTCGACGCCGCCCTGCGCGGCGACATGCGCGTGGAACTCAGCCAGCTCCAGCGCGAGCTTGACGCGACCATGATCTACGTCACCCACGACCAGGTCGAGGCGATGACCATGGCCGACCGCATCGTCGTGCTGAACGCCGGCCGGATCGAGCAGTTCGGCTCTCCGATGGAACTGTATCACCACCCGGCGACCCGTTTCGTGGCCACCTTCATCGGCCAGCCCAACATGAACCTGATCCAGGCCACCGTGGTCGGCACCGATGCCGCTGGCCTGGCCGTGGAATTTGCCGCCGGCCACCGCGCCGTGCTTCCGGTCGAGGCCGGCCGTGCCCGTCCCGGCGACAAGGTCGATGTCGGAATCCGCCCTGAAAACCTGACCCTCGGACAGGACCTGCCGATGCGCGTCAACATCCTGGAACGGCTCGGCGGCGTCTCCATCACCTATGGCAAGATGCCCGATGGCCACCGGCTCTGCGCGGCACTGCCGGGCGACGCCACGGTGCGCGAGGGGGAAGAGGTCCGGCTCGGCTTCAACCCTGCCGATGCCCATGTTTTCGATGCCTCGGGCGCCGTGATGCGGCGGCTGAAGGCCCCGGCGCTCGCCGCCTGACAGCTGGAGGAAGAAGATGCGGATCGTTACGGCAGGCATGGGCCTGCGGGCTGGTCATGTCCTGCGCACGCTGAAGGAAGCGATGCCCGAGGCCGAGGTCGTGGGCTTCTACGACCCCCAGCCCACCCATCTGGACATGCTGGGTGACGTGCCCCGCTTCCCGTCGGTCGAGGCCATGCTGTCGGATGCCAGGCCCGACCTCTACTGCGTCTTCTCGCCCAACGTCTTCCACCTCGACCAGATCCGCCTGGGCCTGGAAGCGGGCGTTCAGGTCTTCACCGAAAAGCCGGTCGTGATCTCGACCGAGGAAACGCTGGAACTCGCCCGGCTCCTGTCGATCCACGGCGGGGCCAGGCGGGCGATGGTCGGGCTTGTCCTGCGCTACTCGCAGCACATGGTCGATCTGCGCGCGGCCATGGCCCAGGGCTGGCTGGGGCAGGTGGCCTCGCTGGAGGCCAACGAACATATCGGCCCCTATCACGGCGCCTTCTTCATGCGCGACTGGCGGCGGCGCGACGCCTATGCCGGTGGCTTCATGCTGGAGAAATGCTGCCACGACCTCGACATCTACAACATGGTCACAGGCTCGCGGCCCCGCCGGGTGGCAAGCTTCGGTGGTCGCAAGTCCTTCCTCCCGGAAAATGCGCCCGCCTCGAACGAGGAAGCCGAGATATTCCACGTCAAGAAATCGGTCTGGGAACAGACCGACGATCCCTTCCGCTCCGACGGCGACATCATCGACTTCCAGACCGCGATCCTGGAATACGAAACCGGCGCCAGCCTCGCCTTCCACACCAACCTGAACGTGCCGGATGAAGAGCGCCATTTCCTGGTGGTCGGCACGCATGGCATGGCCGAAGGCGATTTCGTGCGCGGCTATCTCAAGGTAACGGCGCGCGATGGCCGTCGGCTGATGGATCAGGACTATTCCAAGGGCGCCGCCGCCAAGGGCGCGCACTACGGCGCCGATGCCATGATGTGCGCCGACATCACGGAATACCTGCGCGGTGAAGCCGACAGCCTGCCCGTGTCGATCCTCGATGCGATGGAGGCGGGCCTCGCCGCCCTGGCGCTGGACGAGGCGCGGGTGACGGGCCGTGTCGTGGACCTGACCGACACCTGGGTGAAGCTCGATTCCTACGGGCTCACGCGATGAACGTCTCGCCCGATGCCGGCCGCCACATGGCCGATGAAATCGCCGAGGCGCCGGCCGTCTTTGCCCGCGCCGCCACGCAACCCGTGACCGGGATCACGCTGGAAGGCATCCGCGCGATCTACACCATCGCCCGCGGCTCCTCCGATGCCGCCGCCAATATCCTGTCCTACGAGGTGATGCGCGAAACCGGCCTGCCCATGACCTCGCTGCCGCCTTCCGTCTTCTCGGTGGGCAAGGGCGTTGCAATGGCCGGCGCGCTTGCGCTGGTGATCTCGCAGTCCGGCGCCTCCGATGACCTGGTGCGGTCCGCCAAAGGGGCAAGGGAAAAGGGCGCGCGGGTGGCCGCCATCGTCAATGCGGCCGGATCGAAGGTCCAGGCCGAGGCCGACATGACCCTGCCCATCGGCGCCGGCCCCGAACTGGCCGTGCCCGCCACCAAGACGGTGATCGGCTCCATCGCCGCCGGCATGGCGCTCCTGTCGCACCTCGTGCCCGCCTACGCCCCCCGGGCCGCCGCCTCTGCCGCCGTGGTGGCGGCCCTCGCCGGGCGCGACCATCCCCAGACCCGCGCGCTGGTCGCCGCCCTCCTGCGCGCCAGCCACGTCTATGTCATCGGTCGCGATACGGGCTACGGCGCGGCGCAGGAACTTGCGCTGAAGCTGAAGGAAACCTGCGCGCTCCATGCCGAGGCCTATTCCTCCTCCGAGGTGCTGCACGGCCCCCTGCAACTCGCCACCAACCCGCTTCTCGTACTCATCCTCGACACCGAGTCCCCCGAGGTCCAGGACAGCCTGAACACCGCCGAGGCCCGCTTCCGCGCCGTGGGCGCCCCGGTCTTCCGCCTGCGCCCCTCCGAAGCCGGCGCCACCGGCCTCACCCCCGCCGCCGCCGCCGCCGCGCTCCTCTACCTCGCCTATCCCCTCGTCCTCGCCACCGCCCGCGCCCTCGGGCACGACCCCGACCGGCCCGAGACGCTCTCCAAGGTGACGCAGACCACATGACCTACCAAGCCTCCGCCACCTGGGCCGAAATCCACGCCCAACCCGCCATCTGGACCGCCTGGGGCGCGACGCTGGATGTCCAGGGCCTGCGCGCCTGGGTCGCCGCCACCGGCGCGACCGAGGTCTGGTTCTGCGGCGCCGGCTCCTCGGCCTATGTCGGAGAAATCGTGACCGCCGCCCTGGAAGGGCAGGGCGCCTTCCGCGCCGTCCCCACCACCGACCTCGTCAGCCGCCCCCGCGCCTACCTCGCCAACCGCAAGCCGCTGGTCGTCAGCTTCGGCCGCTCCGGCAACTCCACCGAATCCATCGGCGTCCTCGACGCGCTGGACGTGCTCGCCCCCGACGCCCCCCGCCTGAACATCACCTGCAACGCCAATTCCGCCCTCGCCGCCCGCCCCGGCACCCATGGCCGCGCCGTGATCCTGCCCGAAGCCACCCACGATGCCGGCTTCGCCATGACCTCTTCCTTCACCACCATGCTGCTGACCGCGCTGGCGGTCTTCGACCTCTCGGTGCCGGCGGGGGACGTCCCGGCGCTGATGGCGCGGCTGGGGCGGCAGTTGGACGCCGCCCTGCCGCGCCTGCAATCCACCCCCGTCCCCGAACGCGCCGTCTTCCTGGGCGCCGGCCCCCTGGCCTTCGCCGCCCGCGAAGCCGGGCTCAAGGTGATGGAGCTTGCCGCCGGCCAGATTCCCGCGCTGTGGGACTCCACCCTCGGCTTCCGCCACGGCCCGAAGAGCTTCGTGATCGGCGACACCGCCATCACCCTGTTCCTCTCGCCCGATCCCCACGCCCGCGCCTATGACGACGACCTGGCCGAGGAGCTGCGCGCCCAGTTCCCCCAGGCGCGCATCCAGGCCGAAGCCATCGCCGCCTTCGAACCCGAAGGTTGGGGCGCCGTGCTGGCCGTCGCCACAGCGCAGGTCCAGGCCGTGCTCTGGTCCGCCGCGCTCAACCAGAACGTGGACGATCCCTTCGCCGGCAAGGGCACGCTCACCCGCGTGGTCTCGGGCGTCCGCCTGCACCCGGTGACGCGATGATCGCCGCCGGCATCGACCTCGGCGGCACCAAGATCGAGGCGCAGCTTTTCGATGCCGACTGGGCGCTGGTGGACCGCCGCCGCATCGCCACGCCCGGCGACTATCCCGCACTGGTCGCCGCCATGGCCGACCAGATCGCCTGGATCGAAACCCACGGCCCCCGCCTGCCCGTGGGCATCTCTGCCGCGGGCCTCGTCAACCCGGCCACCGGCCTTGCGCTAACCGCCAACCTCGCCGCCACCGGCAAGCCCTTCCCCGCCGATATCGCAAAGGCCGCGCGCCGCCCCGTCACCTACATCAACGACTGCCGCGCGCTCACGCTCTCCGAAGCCGTGTTCGGCGCCGCCAAAGGCCAAAGCCCGGCGGTCGGCCTCATCCTCGGCACCGGCATCGGCGGCGGTGTCGCCATCGACGGCCGCCTCGTCCCCGGCCCCTCGGGCACGGGGGGCGAGTTCGGCCATTTCGCCCTTCCCGCCGGCCCAATCGCCGTCCACGGCCTGCCCGTCCCCGCCTGCGGCTGCGGCCGGGTGGGCTGCACCGAAACCCTCATCGCCGGGCCGGGCCTGACCCGCATCGCCCTGCACCTCACCGGCCAACCCCTTACCCCGCCCGAAATCGCCGCCCGCCGAAACGAACCCGCCATCGCCCGCGTTTTCGCCGTCTGGGTCGAGCTTCTGGCCGAGCTTCTGAAGACCATCACCCTCGTCATCGACCCGGCCTGCATCGTGCTTGGCGGCGGCCTGTCCCAGATCGCGGGGCTCATCCCCGCGCTCGACGCCGCGCTTAACGCCACGCAACTGCCGGGCTTCGCCATTCCCCGCCTTGCGCTCGCCCAGGGCGGCGATGCCAGCGGCGCACGCGGCGCGGCCTATGCCGCCCTGCAGGAGAGCTGACATGACCGATATCCTCCGCGACGTGATCGCCCGCAACCGCGCCGGGGAAACCGCCGCCATCCCCTCGGTCTGCACCGCCCATCCCCAGGTCATCACCGCCTCGCTGATGCTGGCCGAACGCCTCGACCGCGCCGTGGTGATCGAGGCCACCTCGAACCAGGTGAACCAGGACGGCGGCTACACAGGCGTGAAGCCAGCCGATTTCATCAAGTTCGTCAATATACTGGCCGATGAAGCGAAGGTATCGCGCGAACGCGTCCTCTTCGGCGGCGATCACCTCGGTCCCCAGGCCTGGCGCAAGGGCGAAGCCGAAATCGCCATGGCCAAGGCCCGCGTCATGGTGGCCGATTATGTGAAGGCCGGTTTCACCAAGATCCACCTCGACTGTTCCGAAGGCTGCAAGGGCGAAGTCGCGCAACTGCCCGATGAAGTCACCGCCGCTCGTGCCGCCGACCTCGCCGCCGCCTGCGAACGCGCCGCACCCACCCCGCCGCTCTATGTCGTCGGCACCGAAGTGCCGCCGCCCGGTGGCGCCCGCGCCGGCGAAGATGGCCACATCACCCCCACCCGTCCCGAAGCCGCCAAGGCCACGCTTGATGCCCACGAAGCCGCCTTTGGCGAGGCCGGGCTGGCGGACGTGCTGCCCCGCGTCGTGGGCCTTGTCGTGCAGCCCGGTGTGGAATTCTCGCCCATGTCGGTGCACCGCCTGCCCATGGCGCGTGACCCCGGCCTCAAGCAGGCGGTCGCGTCCTGGCCCGGCCTTTGCCTCGAAGCCCATTCCACCGATTACCAGCACCCCGAGGTGTTTCCGCGCCTTGCCGAACTGGGCTTCGCCTTCCAGAAGGTCGGTCCTGCGCTCACCTTCGCCTGGCGGCAGGCCGTCTATGCGCTCGACAACCTCGCGCACATGGCGGGCTGGCTCGATGGCGAAACCCTGCCCGACACGATGGAACGGCTGATGCTGGCCGATCCCGGCTCCTGGACCGGCCATTACCGGGGCGACGATGCCGACCTCCGTGTCGAACGCCATTTCGGCCTTGCCGACCGCATCCGCTACTACTGGCCGCTGCCCCAGGCGCAGGACGCCGTCGCCCGCACCTTCGCCGCCTTCGAAGGTCGCCGCATCCCCGACCCGTTGCTGCTTCAGGGCTTCGCGCCCGAACTTCTGGCCCTGGCCGAGGCACTACCCGGCCCGCGCCCCCTTGCCCTCGCGCAGGCCGCCGTGCAACAGGCGCTCGCACCCTATTTCTTCCCCTCGCAACCTGTCCCCTCAACGCGGAGCTGAAGGATGCCGAAGGCCGATCTTCTCTGGCTCTGCCCCGATCACCTGTTCGACGGGGAACGGCTGCTTGCGGCCCACGCGCTCGGCTTGCGCGACGGCGTGGTCGAGGTTGTGGTGCCGCAGGCCGATCTTGCGCCCCGCGATGCCGTGCAGCGCGTGGCAGGCACGCTCTCGACCGGCTTCATCGACCTTCAGGTCAATGGCGGCGGCGGCATCCTTCTGAACAACACCCCCACGCCCGAGGCGCTGGTGGCCATCGCCGCCGCGCACCGCCCGCTTGGCACCGTGGCGCTCCTGCCCACGGTCATCACCGACCGGGCCGAGGTTCTGGCCCGCGCGGTAGAGGCAAGCCTTGCCGCAAGGGGCGCCCGTGGCGTGATCGGCCTGCACATCGAAGGCCCGCACCTGTCTCTGCCCAGGCGCGGCACCCATGACCCGGCCTTTGTGCGCCCGTTCGAACCGACCACGCTGGCCCATGTCCAGCGTCTGCGCGCCGCCGCAATCCCGGTGATGATCACCGTCGCCCCGGAATCCGTGTCACCCGACCAGATCGCCGCGCTGGCCGCGACCGGCGCCGTGGTCTCGCTTGGCCATACCGACACCGATGCCGAAACCATCCGTACCGCGCTGAAGGCGGGGGCAACCTGCTTCACCCATCTGTTCAATGCCATGTCGCCCATGCTGAACCGCGCTCCCGGCGTGACCGGCGCGGCGATCAACTCCACCGCCTATGCCGGCATCATCTGCGACGGCATCCATGTGGCGGACGAGATGGTGGGTCTGGCAATCCGTGCCCGCCCGGTTCCTGACCGGATGTTCCTCGTCTCCGATGCCATGGCCACGGTGGGCGGGCCGGACAGCTTTACGCTCTATGGCCGCACGATCCGCGTGCAGGATGGCCGGCTGGTGAACGCCGAAGGCTCGCTGGCCGGTGCCCATGTCACCATGGCCCAGTCCCTGCAACGCCTGATCTCGGTCGTTGGCGTGGCGCCCGAGACGGCGCTGCGCATGGCGGTGACGGTCCCGGCACGTCTGATGGGCCAGCCGGCGCTGGCCCGGGTGGAAGGCCGCCCGCTCGACGACCTGGTGCGCCTCGGAGCGGACTGGTCGTTCCAGGGCCTCGGCAGCACACTCGCGCTCGACGAACCCGCCCGCGCCTGAACGCGGACGGGTTGGGGCCAGCCTCGGACAATTCTTAAGTCCAAGTTAATCCGGTTCCGCAAGCCATTGAAAACAAAGGACCGGACAAAGCGTCCGAGCTCGGACGCCCTTTTCCGGCTTCGCCGGGGGCTGGACCCCTCCGCCGCCCCCATGCCATGAAGGTCGCGGCCCACCAACCGGACGCACCCCATGACCACCCCCGACCGCCGCAACGCCCGCTCCCATCTCTTCTACCAGACCGACCACCCCCGCCCGGTGCTGGACCGGGCCGAGGGCATCTACATGTGGGACACTGACGGCAACCGGTTCATCGACGGCTCCTCGGGGGCGATGGTCTGCAACATCGGCCACTCCAACCCCCACGTCCTCGACGCCATGCGCCGCCAGATGGACAAGTCCACCTTCGGCTACCGCCTCCACTTCGTGACCGAAGCCTCCGAGGCGCTGGCCGCCAAGACCGCCAGCCTCGCCTGGCCCGGCATGGACCGCGTCTTCTTCGTCTCGGGCGGGTCCGAAGCGGTGGAGAGCGCCGTCAAGCTCGCCCGCCAATACGCCCTCGCCATCGGCCAGGCCAGCCGCTGGAAGGTTATCTCCCGCTTCCCCTCCTACCACGGCTGCACCCTTGGGGCCCTCGCCATCACCGGCTACGACAGCCTGGCCGACCCCTTCCTGCCCATGATGCAGGTCATGCCCAAGGTTCCCGCCCCCCGCGCCTGGCTTGACGGCTTCAACCCCGACGACCCCGCCACGGGCCGCTACTACGCCGACCTCCTGGACCAGAAGATCCGCGCCGAGGGGCCGGATACGGTGCTGGCCTTCATCCTGGAACCCGTCGGCGGCGCCTCCACCGGCGCGCTGGTCCCGCCCGCCGGCTACATGGAAGCCGTGCGCGAGGTCTGCGACCGCCACGGCGTCCTTCTGATCCACGACGAGGTGATGTCCGGCGGCGGGCGCACCGGCAAGTTCTTCGGCGCCCAGAACTGGACCGCCGCGCCCGACATCCTGGCCGTGTCCAAGGGCTTCGGCGCCGGCTACGTCCCCCTTGGCGCCATGGTGGCCCGAGGCGACCTGGTGGATGCCGTTTTGGCCAAGGGCGGCTTTGCCCACGGCTTCACCTATGCAGGCAACCCGTTGGCCTGCGCCACGGGCCTCGCCGTGATCGAGGAGATCGAGCGGCAGGACATGATGGCCAACGCCTCCTCGACCGGCGCGCTCCTGAAGGCGGAACTGACCAGGCTCATGGACCGCTTTCCCTTCATCGGCGACGTTCGGGGAATGGGCATGCTGCTGGCCTTCGAACTGGTCGCCGACCGCGACACAAAGGAACCGTTGCCCCCCGCGCTCAAGGCCTTCGACAAGCTGACCGAGCAAGCCTATTCCCGCGGGCTGATCATCTATCCGCGCCGGTCGCGGGGTGGCTATGCCGGTGACCACCTGTTGGTCGCTCCGCCGATGATCACCACCCCCGCCCAGGTGGGAGAGATCATGGACCGTCTGGAGCCCGCTCTGGCGGCCTTTGCCAAGGAATGCGACCTGCCGACCGCCTGAAACCTCCCCGGCGACGCAAAACCTTTGCCATGGCCGGGCATCCTCTGCTTCCATGCGGCAAGTGGGGGAGGACGATCATGCGGTTGGGACTGGCGATCGGGGTGATGATGGCGGCGGGGACGGCCTGGGCCGAGGACCCCGTCACGCTGAAGGTGATGAGCTTCAACATCTGGTACGGCGGCGACCAGGTGAACTTTGCCAAGGTGATCGAGGCGATCCGCGCCGCCGATGCCGACATCGTGGGCCTGCAGGAGCCCGACGGCAAGACGCTGGAGCTCGCGGCGGCCGCGGGCTACCCCTATGCCGACACGCGGCGCCACATCCTGTCGCGCTATCCCCTGTTCGACAGCGGCCTGGGCGAGACCCAATCAACCGAGGCGCCACCCTATTCTATTGCCGGAGTGGATCCGGACGCGGTCCATGCCTGGGCGCTGGTGGCGCCGGGCAAGGTGGTGGCGGTGGCCAACACGCACCTGACCTCTGATCCCTACGGGCCGGAACTAGTGCGGGACGGCTCCACCCTGGAGGAGGTGCTGCAGAATGAGGCCGACACGCGACTGCCAGAGGCGCAGGCGCTGATCGACGGGCTGGGGCCGGTGATCGCCTCGGGCGCACCGGTCATCCTGACCGGCGATTTCAACGCGCCCTCCTGGCGCGACTGGACGGGTCGCGCGCCGTTTGCGGTGGAGTGGCCGGTGTCGAAGGTGATGGAGACGGCGGGCTTCACCGACAGCTACCGCGCCGCCCATCCAGATGCGGCGGCAAATCCCGGCATGACCTGGACGGCGGGGCGGCCTTTCCCGGTCATCCCAGAGGGCGAAACACTGGACCGCATCGACTTTGTCTGGACGGCCAATGCAACCGTCAATGACAGCACCGTGGTGGGCGAGCCGGGCTTTGCCGATGCCGGGGTCACGGTCGCCCCTTGGCCTTCGGACCATCGCGCGGTGCTGTCCACGCTGGAGGTGGTACCGGTCGAGGCGCCGGCCATGGTCGCGGTAGAGTCCAGGCTGGTGCGCGAGGGCGGGGATTTCCTGATCCGCGTGAGCAGCCCCGGCGGTGCCGTCTATTCGGTCGCCGTCGTGCCAGCGGGCGGCGACGGAGCCGAAGGGGCGGTGACGGGCATCGCCGAGGTGGACCCGGCCGATCGCCCGACTGTCCGGCTTTCGACGATAGGTCTCGCCCCCGGCGCCTGGGACGCGGTGATGCTGGGAAACGAGGCGCGCGAACTGGCGCGGACCCGCTTCCATGTCGTGCCTGCGGATGGAAAGGCCGTTCTTGCGCTGGCGCAGGACATGGTGGTGCCGGGCGGCGACATCGCGTTGCGGTTCGAAGGGGCGCCGGGGTTCAAGCTGGATTGGGTGGGCATCTACAGGAAGGGCGCGCCCTCGGTCTATGACTACCTGGGCTTTGCCTACACCGGGGCGCGCATTTCCGGCGATCTGGTCTTTCCGGCCTCGGAGCTTTACGAGGAACTGGAGCCGGGGGAGTATGAGGCCCGGCTCATGTTCGACGACCACTATCGCGTGGTGGCCATAGCGCCTTTCACCGTGGTGGAGAAATAGGGCCCTCCGGCCGGGAGGGCCGGGGGGAGGCCATGTCGAAGATCATCATTTCCTGTGCCATCACGGGGTCGATCCACACGCCCTCGATGTCGCCGCATCTGCCGGTGACGGCGGCCGAGATCGCGAAATCGGCGATCGACGCTGCGAAGGCAGGGGCGGGTATCCTGCACCTTCACGCGAGGAACCCTGAGAATGGCCGACCCTCGGCCGACCCCGCGCATTGGGCGGGCTTCCTGCCAGAGATCATGGACAGCACGGAGGCCGTGGTGAACATGACCACGGGGGGATCGGCGATCATGACGCTGGACCAGCGGCTGGCGGCGCCGATGCGGTTCCAGCCCGAGATGTGCAGCCTGAACATGGGCAGCATGAATTTTGCGCTCTACCCGATGATCGGGCGTATCAGGGCTTGGAAGCACGACTGGGAAAAACCGTTCCTTGAAGGCAGCGAGGATCTGGTTTTCAAGAACACGCCCAAGGACATCGCGCATGTCCTGAAGGTGATGGGCGAAGAGCGTGGCGCGCGCTTCGAGTTCGAGTGCTATGACATCGGCCACCTGACGATGCTGAAACATTTCGTGGACCGTGGCGCGGTGAAGCCGCCGTTCTACATCCAGTTCGTCTTTGGCGTCCTGGGTGGCATGGCACCCGAGCCAGATACTCTGGTGCTCTTGAAGCGCACGGCTGACCGGCTGTTCGGTGCCGACTACCTGTTCTCGGTGCTGGCCGCAGGCCGCGCGCAGGTGCCCATGGCGACGATGGCGGCCACCATGGGTGGGCATGTCCGGGTGGGGTTGGAGGACAATCTCTACATCGCCAAGGGAAAACTGGCCGAAAGCAATGCCGAGCAGGTGCGCCTGATCCGCGGCATCGTCGAGGGGCTGGGACGCGAGGTCGCCTCGCCTCACGATGTTCGGTCCATGCTGGGGCTGAAGGGTCGATGATCACCACGCGCGAGGCGGTGGCGACCGACGTGCCGGTGCTGCACGCCATGCTGCTGGCCCTGGCCCGGCATGACGGAGGTTCCAAGGTCGGATCGCCGGAGACGCTGCTGCGTTATGGGTTCGGGCGGCGGCCGCTGTTCCGCGCGATCCTGGCCGAGCGGGAGGGCGAGGCGCTTGGCATGGTGATCTTCTACCCGGACTACTCCACGCATCGGGGCGAACCGGGGCTTTATGTCCAGGACATCTGGGTGGAGGAGGCGGCGCGGGGCCTCGGCCTGGGCAAGCGGCTGCTGGCGGCGGCGCAAGGGGTGGGGCGTGCGGATTGGGGCTCGGCCTATGTCACGCTTGGCGTCGATCCTGCCAATGCACAGGCGCGCGCGGTCTATGCCAGACTGGGGTTCCGGGCGCGAGGCTATGAATTTCTGATCCTCGATGGCGCGGGGCTGGCGGAAGTGGAGGCGACATGATCACGGTGTTCGACGAGGGGCAGCGGGCGCATGACCCGAAGTTCTTCCTGTCCTCGGGCGCGCAGTATCCTTGCCCGGAACAGCCCGCGCGGGTGGATGCGCTGTTGTCCGGCATCCGCCGCCTGGGGGGGCCGGTGGTGGCGCCCCCGGACGTGGGAATCGAGCCGATCAGGGCGGTGCACCCCGACCGATATCTGACCTTCCTGAAGACCATCCATGCCCGATGGAGCCGGATCGAGGGCGCCAGTGCCGAGGTGATCCCCAACATCCACCCCGCGACCCGCACGGACGGGTATCCAAAGTCGGCGGTCGGGCAGGCGGGTTATCACATGACGGACACGTCCTGTCCGATATCGGCCGAAACCTGGGATGCCGCCTATCGCTCGGCGCAGTCGGCTATCCATGCCGCCGACCTTGTGCTGGAAGGAGAGCGATCAGTCTATGCGCTTTGCCGACCGCCGGGGCACCATGCCTTTGCCGAAATGGCGGGCGGGTTCTGCTATCTGAACAACTCGGCCATCGCGGCTGAGCGCCTGACCGCGGCGGGGCGCAAGGTGGCGGTGCTGGACGTGGATCTGCATCATGGCAATGGCACGCAGGGCATCTTCTACGACCGCGGCGACGTGCTGACCGTGTCGATCCATGCCCATCCCGAACGCTACTATCCGTTCTTCTGGGGCTATCCCGGCGAGACCGGGGTGGGCGAGGGCGAGGGGGCGAACCTGAACCTTTGCCTCGAGCGTGGGACCGGCGATGAAGGCTTTCTCGCCGCGCTTGGGCAGGGGCTGGAGCGGGTGGGCACCTGGGGCGCGAATACGCTGGTTCTGGCGCTTGGGCTAGACCCGTTCGAGGGCGATCCCTTCGCTGGTCTCAAGGTCACCACGCCGGGCTTTGCCCGCATCGGCCGGGCCGTCGCTTCCACCGGCTTGCCCACGGTGATCGTGCAGGAAGGTGGGTATCTCTGCCCCGAACTGGGCGACAACCTGGCCGCCGTCCTGTCAGGCTGGTAAGCGAACGCCCCGGCGTTTCGATCCGGGGCGTTACCTTTCAGTTTCGTTGACGTCAGAGCGTCGTCGTCGTGAAGACTGGCGGCGGCAGCATGGCGGGCAGCGGCGGCAGTTCCGGCGTCGCGGCCGGAGCCTCCACCGCGGCGGGCGCAGCGGGTTTGGGCGTCGCGGCCTTTGGCTTGGGCGGCAGGGTGAGCTTGGTGGGCATTTCGCCGGTCGATGTCAGCACGATCACCCGCTCTCCGCCCTGAACGCGGCCATAGAGGTCGATGACATCCTGGTTGAACATGCGGATGCAGCCCGACGAGGCGTTAGAGCCGATCGACT
The DNA here is from genome assembly GCF_019623905.1 of Neotabrizicola shimadae. NCBI lineage: Bacteria > Pseudomonadati > Pseudomonadota > Alphaproteobacteria > Rhodobacterales > Paracoccaceae > Neotabrizicola > Neotabrizicola shimadae. Next base: position 917,734 of record NZ_CP069370.1, read on the forward strand.
TCCACTCCGGCGTGCCGTGGATGCGGTAGCCATAGTCCACGCCGTTGGTGTTGAGGTAGATCGCCCGCGCGCCAAGCGGGTTGGTCGGCCCTCCAGGCTGGCCCTTTTCCCACTTTGCCAGTTCCGGCTTGCGCGCGATCATTTCCTTTGGGGGGGTCCAAGTCGGCCAGAGCTTCTTTTCGGCGACATTTGCCTCGCCCGACCAGCCGAAGCCTTCCTTGCCCACGGCGATGCCGTAGCGCACGGCGGATTTCGGACCGGTGACGTAGTAAAGGACCTTCTGGCTCGGGTCGATGACGATGGTTCCCGGCGTGAAGTCGCTGGTATAGGCGACGGTCTGGCGCAGGTATTGCGGCGGCACCTGATCCACGGGGATGGCCGGCACGCTAAATCCGTTGTCGGCCCGAGCGGCATATTCGGTGGCATCCGCCGTCGCCGGTGCGGCGCTCGCTGCCGGGGCGGCAGAGGTCGCCATCATCATGCCTTCGGGCACGCAGGCGCCAAGCGCCATCATCGCCGTGGCCGCCGCCACCATTCCAAACCGCGCAAGAACCATGCCGTCTCTCCTGCTGCCGCTTGCCCGTGCGACAGAATCCTTCTTGCGCAAAGGGTAATTGAGCGCTTGCCGCGCGTCAAAGGCTCACAAAGCGGTGCGCAGTCGCCAGAGTTCGGGAAAGAGCTCCACTTCCAGCATTCGACGCAGATAAGACACGCCTGAGGTGCCGCCCGTGCCACGCTTGATGCCGATCACCCGTTCCACCGTTGTCACATGGTTGAAGCGCCAGCGGCGGAAGTAATCTTCGAAATCCACAAGTTTCTCTGCCAAATCATAGGCTTGCCAGTGAGATGCGGGGTCGCGGTAGACGATTTCCCACACGTCCTGCACCTGCTGATTCCATTCCCAGGGCTGGCGCAGATCTCGCTCAATCACGTTTTCGGGAACAGGCAGGCCCATGCGCGAAAGATGGCGCAGGGCCTCGTCGTAAAGGCTAGGCCTGGCCAGTTCCGCTTCGAGCTTTTCGGTCAGGTCGGGGCGGTGGGCATGGGGGCGCAGCATGGCAAGGTTGCGGTTGCCAACGGCATATTCGATCAGCCGGTACTGCCAGGATTGAAACCCCGAGGATTGGCCAAGCGTGGCACGAAAGGTCGTGTAGTCCGACGGCGTCATGGTGCGCAGCACGTCCCAGGCCGAGTTCAGCTGCTCGAAAATGCGGGCGACGCGCGCCAGCATCTTGAACGCTTCTTGCGCTCGGTCAGCCGCGATCATGCGGCGGGCGGCATCCAATTCGTGCAAGGCCAGCTTCATCCACAGTTCCGATGTCTGGTGCTGGATGATGAACAGCATCTCGTCGTGCGCGGGGCTCAGCGGCGATTGCGCTGTCAGGATGCGGTCAATCTGGAGGTAATCGCCATAGGACATGCGACCGTCAAAAGACATTTGGGCGCCGTCACGGGATGGGTCGTAAGTGGTCATTTCTCTGTCTCCTGGATAGCGGGTGTCAGGGGCAGAGGCGCTTCCTTCGGGAAAGGACCGAGAAGCCGCCGATCGCGCGCCAGAGGCAGGCCCAGGCAAAAGGCCGGCACAGGGGCGGAAGGGTCGGGGCGGGGATCATGGCTCGACCTCCAGCACCATCCCCATCGTGATCGGGTTGTCACCTTCCGTCAGCGCGCGCTCCATGCCTTCGGGCAGTGCAAGCATGCGGTCAGGCCGCCAGCCGTGCCGGGCAAAGAAGCGTCTGGCATGGCGGCTGGCAAAGACGGTCAGGCGGGGCAGGTCAAGCGCACGGGCCGCGGCCAGGATTTCCGCGTAAAGCCGGTCGGCCGTGCCAGTGCCCATGACCTCGGGCAGCACGAAAGCCATGTTCAAGTAGCCGTCGCGCTCCAGCATCATGAAGCCTGTGATCCGGCCCCAATCTTCGGCGACAAAGGTGATGTGGCCGGCCAGCCAGTCGCCCCATCCCTCGGGCATGACCGGGTCGCCGAGCCAGACTGCGATCTCCGCGGCGCTGTAAAGCGGTGCCGCCCCGTCCCGCACCGCCCGCACGAAGACGTCGCGTGTGGCTTGCGCATCCATCAGGCGAAAGGGGCGGATGACCTCGGCCATGTCAGGTGACGCGGGCGCGGGTCTTGTATTGGGGCCGGTCCCAGGCGCCGGTGGCCATGATCTCGGCCAGGATCGTCACCGCGCGGTCTACCTCGTCCGCGCCGATATACAGCGGCGTGAAGCCGAACCGCAGGATGTCCGGCGCGCGGAAATCGCCGATCACGCCGCGGGCGATGAGGGCCTGCATGATGGCATAGCCCTCAGGGTGCCGGAACGACACCTGGCTGCCGCGTTCCGCATTGGCGCGGGGGGTAGCGAGCGTCAGCATCGGGCAGGCGCCTTCGACACCCGCAATGAAGCGGTCGGTAAGCCACAGCGATCGGGCGCGCAGGTCATCAAGGTCCACCGCGTCCCACACATCCAGCGCCGCATCCAGCGCGGCCAGTTGAAGGATCGGCGGGGTGCCCACGCGCATCCGCTCGATCCCGCGGCCAGGGCGGTAGGACAGGTCGAAGGCGAAGGGAGCCTCGTGACCCAGCCAGCCCGAAAGCGCAGGGCGCGCGGCCTCAGCATGGCGCGGAGCGACATAGATGAAGGCCGGGCCGCCAGGACCGGAGTTCAGATACTTGTAGCTGCACCCGACTGCAAAATCGGCACCGCCGGCTGCCACACCGACCGGAAAGGCCCCAGCCGAATGGGCAAGGTCCCAGACCGCCAGCACGCCCACCTCATGTGCCCGGCGTGTCAGCGCGGCCATGTCGTGCCGGCGGCCGGTGCGATAGTCCACTTCGGTGACCATCATTACCGCCACGGAGTCATCCAGCGCGCCCATCACCTCTTCCGGCGCCACGGTCTTCAGCACCGTGCCGTTCGCCAGGGTGCGGGCCAAACCCTCGGCCATGTACAGATCGGACGGGAAGTTGCCGGTATCCGACAGGATCACCTTGCGTCCGGGGTTCATTTCCAATGCAGAGGCGAGCGCCTGATAGACCTTGATCGACAGCGTGTCGCCCATCACCACATGGCCTTCCTCGGCGCCGATCAGCCGGGCGATGCGGTTGCCCACGCGGGCCGGCATCTCCATCCAGCCGGCCTTGTTCCAGCCGGTGATCAGCATTTCGCCCCATTCGGCCTCGATCGCCTGAACAACCCGCGCCTTGGCAGCCACTGGCAGAGGGCCAAGCGAGTTGCCATCCAGGTAGATCACGCCCTCGGGCAAGTGGAACTGGGCGCGCGTCGCGGCGAAATCGGTGGTCATGCAGGGCTCCCTTTTCCTGACCGAGGAATACGCCGTGGAGAAGAAATTTCAAGCTTGAAATGTTTCTAGGGCCTTGCCACGGCCTTGTCCTGACGGAACTCTGGCGGCGGGAGGACCTGTCATGAAGAAGTGGATCGACCTGCCACCGGTCTGGCTGGCGCTGTTTCTGTGCCTTGCCTGGCTGATCGGGTGGTTGTTGCCTTTGCGCCTGTTCGGCGAGGTTGGCGCCGTGGCGGGCGCCGGGCTGATTGGAGCCGGGCTCTTGCTGATGGCCTGGGCGGTGGTCGAGATGCGCCGGGCACGAACCACGGTGATTCCGCACCGAGAGCCGGTCGCGCTGGTGACGACCGGGCCGTTTTCGCTGTCGCGGAATCCGATCTATCTGGCCGATGCGATGATCCTCTCAGGGGCCATCCTCTGGTGGGATGCCGCGGTCGCCTTGCTGTTGGTGCCAGTGTTCATGCGGTTGATTTCGCATCGCTTCATCCAGGCCGAGGAAGACCGGCTTGCCCGCGGCTTCGGCCCCGCCTGGGATGCCTGGTCGCTGCGCGTGCGGCGCTGGCTGTAGCTGCGGGGGTTTCGGTTTACCGCAGTGCAGAAATCGGTCATTGAAATATTCTTGCGCAATGATATTGCGCTTTGGGCGCTGACGCGGCGGCAGGCGAAAGGGGACGCAGTGTGAAGATCGGGGCACTACGAGAGATTTTCGAGGGCGAAAACCGGGTTGCGATGACGCCCGACTCTGCCACTCAGTTGCAGAAACTTGGCCATGTCTGTGTGATCGAAAGCGGCGCCGGGCAGAAAGCTGGCTTCACCGATGACGCCTATCGCTCTGCCGGGGTCGAGGTCTTGGCCGATGCGGCGGCGGTGGTCGCGGCCGCCGACGTTCTGGTCAAGGTGCGCGGCCCCGAGAAGGCCGAAGCCGAGCAACTGCGGAACGGACAGACGTTGATCAGCTTCTTCTGGCCCGCCCAGAACGCCGAACTTCTGGAAATCTGCAAGGAGCGGGGCGCCACCGTCGTCGCGATGGACATGGTGCCTCGCATTTCCCGTGCGCAGAAGATGGATGCCCTGTCCTCGATGGCGAACATCGCGGGGTATCGCGCGGTGATCGAGGCCGGCAACAACTTCGGTCGCTTCTTCACCGGTCAGGTCACGGCGGCGGGCAAGGTGCCGCCGGCCAAGGTCCTGGTGGTTGGCGCGGGCGTGGCGGGCCTCGCCGCGATCGGTACCTCGACCAGCCTCGGCGCCGTCACGCTGGCCTTCGACGTGCGCCCTGAGGTGGCGGAACAGATTGAATCTATGGGGGCAGAGTTCGTCTATCTGGACTTCGCCGAACAGCAGACCGACGGGGCCGCGACCGGCGGCTATGCCGCGCCCTCCTCGCCCGAATTCCGCGAAGCGCAGCTGAAGAAGTTCCGCGAGCTGGCTCCAGAGGTCGACATCGTCATCACCACCGCCCTCATTCCGGGCCGGCCCGCGCCGAAGCTGTGGACCGAGGACATGGTCCGCATGATGAAGCGTGGCAGCGTCATCGTCGACCTGGCCGCCGAGCGGGGCGGCAACTGCGACCTGACGGTTCCAGACCAGAAGATCGTGACCGACAACGGCGTGACCATCGTCGGCTATACCGACTTCCCGAGCCGGATGGCCACGCAGGCCTCGACGCTTTACTCCACCAACATCCGCCACATGCTGACGGATCTGACGCCCAAGAAGGATGGCGTCATCAACCACAACATGGAAGATGACGTGATCCGCGGCGCGACGGTGACAAAAGACGGCTCCATCACCTGGCCGCCGCCGCCTCCCAAGGTGCAGGCAATTGCCGCGGCGAAACCCAAGGAGAAGGCCAGGGAACTGACGCCCGAAGAGAAGCGGGCGCAGGAGATGGCCGCCTTCAAGGCGCAGACCCGCAGCCAGGTAGGGCTTCTGGTGATCGGCGGGGCGCTGATGCTTCTGGTGGGCTATGTCGCCCCGGCCAGCTTCATCAGCCATTTCATCGTCTTTGTCCTGTCCTGTTTCGTCGGCTTCCAGGTGATCTGGAACGTCAGCCACTCGCTTCACACGCCGCTGATGGCGGTGACCAATGCCATTTCCTCCATCATCATCGTGGGCGCGCTCCTGCAGATCGGGTCAGGCAGCTGGCTCGTGATCGTGCTCGCGGCGCTGTCGGTGCTGATGGCGGGAGTGAACATCTTCGGCGGCTTCATGGTGACGCGCCGGATGCTCGCCATGTTCCAGAAGTCGTAAGGGGGCCAACGCGATGGAATACGGTTTCACCACCGCGGCCTATGTTGTTGCCGCCATACTCTTCATCCTGTCGCTTGGTGGGCTTTCGGGCCAGGAAAGCGCCAAGCGCGCCGTGTGGTACGGCATCGCCGGCATGGCGCTGGCCGTGGCGGCCACGCTCGTTGGGCCCGGGCAGAGCCTTTGGGTCCTGTCGGTCGTGCTGATCCTCGCGGGCGGGGCGGCGGGCTGGGTCGTGGCACAGCGCGTGCAGATGACCGAGATGCCGCAGCTTGTGGCCGCCATGCATTCGCTGGTGGGTCTGGCTGCGGTCCTGATCGGCTACAACACCCACGTCGAGTTGATCCGCGTCGGCGGAATGGACGAGGCGGCGCGGGAGGCTCTGACGGGCTTTGCCGCCGTGGTCGCTCACAAAACTGGTGCAGAGGTGGCGATCCTTCGGGTCGAAACCTTCTTGGGCGTCTTCATCGGGGCAGTGACCTTCACCGGCTCGGTCATCGCCTTCGGCAAGCTTGCGGGCAAGGTCGACGGCAAGGCGAAGAAGCTGCCGGGCGGGCACCTGCTGAACGCGGCGGCGGCGGTGATTTCGCTGGTGCTCTTGGTGGTCTACCTGCAGTCGGGCTCCACGCTGGCGCTTCTGGGCATGACACTGGCCGCGCTGTTCATCGGGTATCACCTGATCATGGGCATCGGTGGGGCGGACATGCCCGTCGTGGTGTCGATGTTGAACAGCTATTCTGGCTGGGCGGCCGCGGCGATCGGCTTCTCGTTGTCGAATGACCTTCTGATCGTGGTCGGTGCGCTGGTGGGTTCGTCGGGTGCGATCCTGTCCTACATCATGTGCAAGGCGATGAACCGGTCGTTTGTGAGCGTGATCCTGGGCGGGTTCGGCAATACCACCGGACCTGCGATGGAGGTCACGGGTGAGCAGATCGCCATTGACGCCGAGGGTGTGGCGGCGGCGCTGAACGACGCGGATTCGGTCATCATCGTGCCGGGCTATGGCATGGCGGTGGCGCAGGCGCAGCAGTCGGTTTCCGAGCTGACGCGGAAGCTCCGGGCCAAGGGCAAGACGGTGCGGTTCGCGATCCACCCGGTGGCCGGGCGTCTGCCGGGGCACATGAACGTGCTTCTGGCCGAGGCCAAGGTGCCCTACGACATCGTGCTGGAGATGGACGAGATCAACGAGGACTTCCCCTCGACAGACGTGGCCATCGTGATCGGGTCCAATGACATCGTGAACCCGGCTGCCCAGGAGGACCCCAACAGCCCCATTGCCGGGATGCCAGTGCTGGAGGTCTGGAAGGCCAAGCAGGTCTTCGTCTCGAAGCGGGGGCAGGGCACCGGCTATTCGGGCATCGAGAACCCGCTCTTCTACAAGGAGAATACCCGGATGTTCTATGGCGATGCCAAGAAGAGCCTGGATGGCCTGCTGCCCATGATCGACTGAGCCGGGACGGGGCGTCCGAGCTCGGACGCCTGGCCTGGCCCTTCAATATCAAGGGCTTGCGCGCGCGTATTAACTTGGACTTAAGAAAGGGCCCCGGCGGGGCCCTTTGCCTTGGCGGGCTGCGGCGCGCCGTCGCGTGGGGTTGCGGCCGGAGCGGCAAGGGCCGAGATCGGGATGGATTCCTTGCGGAGGGCGGGCGATGATCCCCTGGGCGGAGCTTGATGCGAACCGGCAGTTGCAACTGCGCGAGGACTATGCGCGCGATCCGATCTGCCTGACCGGCACCTGCTCGCTGGAGGCGAAGACGGCGCATTTTGCCGCCTGGCTGGCTGTTCGCAGCGTGGCGTTCAGCACGGCAGACCTGTCCCCGGCGCGCAGGTCGGGCGAAGATCAGTCCAGCGGCAGGTCGTAGACCTTGCCCATGTAGGGGGCGGCGGACTTGTCATCGACGGCCATGACATAGAGATGCTTGCCATCGGCCGAGAAGGCGAAGTTCGGGGTCGCGGGCGAGGGTAGGTCGTGGGCGGCGACGAAGCTGCCGTCGGGCTTCACCACCACGATCCGGCCCTGGGAATACTGGCCGATCCAGAGGTTGCCGTCCGGTCCCCATTTCAGGCCATCGGGGTAGCTGTCCGGCGAGCCCGGATCGGCCTGCGAGACGCGCAGGAACAGCCTGCGGTCCGAGAGCGTGCCATCGCTGCCGACCGCGAAGGAGATCACGCGCCCGGCTTCGGATTCATTGACAAAGAGCCGGTCGCCGGCAGGGGCGAGCGCCACGCCATTTGCGTAGTGCAGGTCGTCGGCCAGCATCGTAAGCGTGCCATCGGGGGCGAGGTGATAGACCTTGCCGACGATGGGGCCGCTTTCCCAGGGGCCGGAGGCGGTGACATAAAGCCCGCCCTTGCCATCGGGTGCGAGATCGTTCGGCCCGAGAAGCGCCGCGCCGGAACTGTCGGTGCCAATGGCGGTGGTGCCGCTGCCATCCCGGTTGAACAGCGCCAGAGTGCCGTTGTCGTAGCAGGTGACGGCAAAACGGTCCGGTCCAAGCGGCGCGATGGCGGAGGGGCCGCAGCCTTTTTGCTGCCAGAGTGTCGATGTGGCGCTGCCGTCCCAGACCGAGACGATGTTTCCGCCATACTGGACATAGTAGAGCTTGCCGCCTTCGACCCAGGGTCCTTCGGGAAAGGCCGCCTTGCCGTCGATGACGGTCGGGTCGGCGAGGGCGGGCAGGGCGGAGGCGATCAGGGCCGCGACGGCGGCCAGGCTGCGGACTTCGGGCATCATGGGCTCCTTCGGCCGGATTGGGGCAGGGTAGGCCCACGGCCGAGTCGCGTCAAACCCGACCGGATTGCATCAACCGCTGCGGCGGGGCTGGTCGATGTTGCCTACCAGAAGCGGGATGCCGGCGCGGATGCCTTCGACGCATTCCAGTGCGAAGCGGTCCATGTCGCGGCCGCGGATGTAGCCCACCATCTCGGCGACCTGGTCGGGGTCGTCGCCGAGGCGTTTCAGCGCCTCGGCCCCCAGACTGAGGGCGCTTTCGAAGGTTTCGCGGATCTGGAAATCGACGCCTTCCTTCACGAGGTCCAGGGCATGCTGGCGATCATAGGCCCGCGCGAGGACGGGCACCTGCGGGAAATGGTGGCGGACCAGTTCGACGATCTTCGTGGTCGCCTCGGCATTGTTGATGGTCACGATGATGAGCCGGGCTTCGGCGGCACCGGCGGCGTGCAGGATGTCGAGCCGGGAGCCATCGCCATACCAGACCTTGAAGCCGAAACTGCCGGCATCGCGGATGGATTGGGCATCGGTGTCGATGATCGAGATGGGGTGGCCGCGGCTGAGAAGCGGCTGGCTGACGATCTGGCCCATGCGGCCGAAGCCGATGAGCAGCACTGGCGCTGACAGGTTGTCGGCCGTCTCGACCCCGTCCAGGGACACGGGCTTGCGCGCGAGGCGGTCATGCAGGATCACCATCAGCGGGGTCAGCACCATGGAGATGATGACGATGGCCGCCAGGTTGGCGTTCCATTCGGGTTCGAGGATGCCGAACTGCGTGGCCGAGGCGTAGAGCACGAAAGCGAACTCGCCGCCCTGCGCCATGAGCACCGCGCGTTCCAGCGAGTCGGCGTGGGAGGATTTGGTCAGGCGCCCGACCAGGTAGATCACCGCCATCTTCAGGATGATGAAGGCCGGAACGGAAATGGCGATGACCTGCCAGTTGCGCGCGATGACCTGAAGGTCCAGTGCCATGCCGACCGACAGGAAGAAGAGGCCGAGGAGGAGGCCGCGGAACGGCTCGATATCGGCTTCCAACTGGTGGCGGAACGAGGATTCCGAAAGGAGCACACCGGCAAGGAAGGCGCCCATGGCCATGGAGAGCCCGCCCGCCTGCATGAGCACCGCGGCACCAAGCACCACGAGAAGGGCTGCGGCGGTCATCACCTCGCGCGCGCCGAAACGGGCGAGCAGGCGGAACATCGGATCCAGAAGGTAGCGGCCTGCAAGGACCAGCACCATAATGGCACCCAGGCCAGTGCCCACCGAGATGAGGCGGTCGGTCGTCGTGGCCTCGGCCCCGCCGGGGGCAAGGAAGGCGACGAGCGCGAGAAGCGGCACGATGGCGAGGTCTTCGAGAAGCAGGATGGCAATGATGCGCCGCCCGCGGGGCAGGCCGATTTCGTGCCGCTCTTCCAGCATCTGCATGACGATGGCGGTCGAGGTGAGCACGAAGCCGGTCCCGGCCACGAAACTGGCGGTGGCCGGATAGCCGAGCGTGATGCCGACCCAGACAAGCGTGGCCATGGCGGCGCAGACCTGGAAGAGGCCAAGCCCGAAGATCTCGCCCCGCATGGACCAAAGCCGGGAGGGCTGCATCTCCAGCCCGATGATGAAGAGGAAGAGAACGACACCCAGTTCCGCAACATGCAGGATGGACTGGGCATCATGGAAGAAACCAAGACCGTAGGGTCCGATGGCAAGCCCGGCGGCGAGGTAGCCCAGGACCGACCCGAGACCGGCCCGCCGGAACAGCGGCACGGCGATGACGGCGGCGGCCAGAAGCACGACGATGGAGGTCAGGTCCACACCGCCGTGCCCCGCCGCCTCGGCCACGGCATGTGCGGTTTCGGTGATGTCGCCGGCCATGCCTTGCCCTCCGCTGCGGTGCTGTTCGTCGGATCGAGCGTAACGGCTTTGCGGCTGGACGGGCCAGACCGGAGGAAATGGGTGCGGGCGGGGCGCGGGCGCTGCGGGGGAAATGCAACACCCGTGTTGCATGCCATGGCATTCCGCGCCGATGCTTGGAAAGCTTTGGGAAGGGCCCTAGGTCCTGCAGATGTCCCCTTCGTCACGGAACTGCCGAGCATGAGCACCCTGGCCGACCACCCCCTGCGCTATGCCGTGGTGAACGAGCTTCATGCGCGGCCCTTCCCGGTGCTGGAGGTGCCTTGCCGCGCGGTGTTCCTGGTGGTGAAGGAGCCGGTGAACGCGGCCAACCGCGACCGGACGCGCGACCGGGCGCATCTTCTGGACCTGTTGGACCGCAATGGCGCGGCCCATCCGCAGCCGGAGGCCACGCATTTCACCGGGCCGATCGGGCGCGCGGAGTTGAAATGGGAGAGCCATACCGAGTTCGTCACCTATACCGCCTTCCTGCCGGGCCTGGGCGCGCGGCCCTTCGATCCGCTGGATGCGCAGGTCTTTCCCGAGGACTGGCTGGCGGCGGCACCCGGCAAGCGGCTGACGGCGGCGATGATCCGGGTGGAGCCGATGCCGGAGACCGAGGCCGAGATGCTGGCGCGGCTGGAGGAGTGGTTCGTGCCTGAAAGCCTGACGGTCAGCCGCGTGGTGGACGGGGCGGCGGTGGTGGCGGGCGATTTCCGGATTGATCCGGCGGGGCAGATGCGGTTTGCCGTTTTCGTGCGGCCCGGCACCGGGGCGCGGCGCGTGGGGCGGATCGTGCAGCGGATCTGCGAGATCGAGACCTATCGCGCGGCCTCGATGCTGGGGCTGATCCGGTCGCGTGCGCTGACGAGCCGGCTGAACGAACTGGACCCTCGGCTTTCGGCCCTGGTGGCGGATCTGGATGCGCAGTCGCGGCCGCCGGAAGTGGCGTTGCATGACCTGCTGGCCATCGCGTCGGAGCTGGAAAGCCTGTCGGTGCATTATTCGTTCCGCTTTGGCGCGACCTCGGCCTATGAGGCCATCGTGAACGAGCGGGTGGCGGTCTTGCGCGAAAGCCGGATCGAGGGGCGGCAGAGTTTCGGCGAGTTCATGATGCGCCGCTATGACCCGGCGATGCGCACGGTGAAATCGGCCGAGAAGCGGCTGGAGGCGATGGCGGAACGGGCGCAGCGCGCGGCCGAGTTGTTGCGTACGCGGGTCGATGTGGACCGGTCGGCGCAGAACCAGGCGCTCTTGGAAAGCATGGACCGGCGGGCCGACCTGCAACTGCGGTTGCAGCACACGGTGGAAGGGCTGTCGGTGGTGGCGATCAGCTATTACGGCGTGAACCTGGCCACCTATGCGCTGGAGCCGCTGGCGCACATGGTGCACCTGTCGCACGGCGCGCTGATGGCGGTGCTGGTTCCGGTGGTGGTGGCCGGGGTGTGGTACATGGTGCGCCGCATCCGCAAGCGGCTGCACTGAGCGCAGCGCCTGGGGGCGGCGTTACCGCCCCCGGATGCGCGGGTCGAGCGCGTCGCGCAGGCCGTCGCCGATGTAGTTCACCGACAGCACGGTCAGCGAGATGGCGAGGCCGGGCCAGATCACCCGTTCGGGGTAGAGCTGGAGGTAATCGACGCCGTCATAGAGCAGCCGGCCCCAGGTGGGAAAGTCGGGCGGGAAGCCGAGGCCCAGGAAGGACAGCACGGATTCGGTGATGATGGCGCCGGCGATGCCGAGGGTCGCGGCGACCATGACGGATGAGACCACGTTCGGCAGGATGTGGCGCAGGATGATGCGGCGGGGGGGCGTGCCGATGGAGCGGGAGGCCAGCACGAACTCGCGTTCCTTGATGGTCAGCACCTGGCCGCGGACGATGCGGGCCGAGTGCATCCAGGAGGTCACGCCGATGGCGAAGACGATGAGCAGGAACGTCCCGGCCTCGGGGCCGAACATGCCGGCCAGCGTGTCGCGGAAGAGCATGACGAGAACAAGGAGCAGCGGCAGGAGCGGCAGGGCGAGGAAGAGGTCGGTCAGCCGCATCAGCGGGTTGTCGAGCCGCTTGAAATAGCCGGCCAGCACGCCGACGGTCGAGCCGATGACCATGGAGATCGCCATGGCGACGAAGCCCACGGCGAGGCTGACCTTGCCGCCCGCCATCATGCGGGCCAGCATGTCGCGGCCGAGCTGGTCGGTGCCGAGCGGGTTGCTCCACGAGGGTGGCTTGTTGCGCGACTTGATCATCGCGGCGGCGTCGGGGTTCACATAGGCCGGGTCGATGCGCCAGATCAGCGGGCCGACCACGACGAAAAGCACCAGGAGAATCAGCACGACGAGCGCGGTCATGGCGCCGCGGTGGTGCTTGAACTGGTCCCAGACATCGGCCCACTGGCTGCGGGGGCGTTCGAGGGAGGTGCTGTCAGTCATAGCGGATCCTCGGGTCCAGGATGCCGTAGAGGATGTCGGCGATCAGGTTGAAGAGCACGATCAGCACGGCGAAGATGAAGGTGATGGTCTGCACCATGGGCAGATCGTTGCCGTGGATGGCGCCGATGAGGGCAGAGCCGATGCCGTTCACCTTGAACACGTTCTCGGTGATGATGGCGCCGCCGAAGACCGAGGGCATCCCGAGCGCGATGATGGTCACGACGGGGATCAGGGAATTGCGCAGGACGTGCTTCATCACGACCTTGCCTTCGCCCATGCCCTTGGCGCGGGCGGTGCGCACATAGTCCTGGCCCAGGTTTTCCAGCATGGACGAGCGGGTGTAGCGGCTGATCTCGGCCGCGTTGAACAGGGCAAGGACGGCGACGGGGAGGGTCATCTGCATGACCTGCTTCACGAAGCTGGCCCAGTCGGTGACCTTCAGTGTGGTGTCGTAGATCGAGGGGAACCAGCCGAGTTTGACTGAGAAGATCACGATGAACAGCACGCCGGTGAAGAAGGTGGGCACGGAATAGCCCACCATCGACACGAATGTGCCAAGCTGGTCGAACCAGGAATACTGGCGGTAGGCCGAGTAGATGCCGATGGGCAGCGCGATCAGGATGCCCACGAGGTAGGCCATGCCGACCACGGTGAGGGTCTGCGGGATGCGCTGCATGATGACGTCGAAGACCGGGCCGCGGGTCTGGTAGCTGATGATGCGCTGCGCGCCCTGGGCCAGATCGGTGCCGAAGAGGGCGTCGATGGCGTAAAGCGGCTCAACCCAGAAGAACTGTTTCAGCCACAGGATATAGCGCGTCCAGAGCGGCTGGTTGACGCCCATGGATTCGAGGATCTTGGCGCGGACCTCGGGCGGAACGGTCAGAGGAATCTCGGATGCCGGCGAGCCGGGGGCGAGGTCGACGACAAGGAAGATGACGAAGCTGATGATGAGCAGCGTCGGGATCGCCAGCAGCAATCGTCGAAGGATGAAGGTGAGCATCGGCCCCCCGGAAACGGGTCGGAAGAAAGGGGAGGGGCGGGGCCGCCGGATTCTCGCAGAAAACCCGCCAGCCCCGCCCCGGTTTCAGATCACTTCATGCGGTACCAGTCCTGGGCATTCCACAGTTCGGTGTCCCAGGTGTTCAGCACGACGCCGCCGAGGGTGGTCGAGGCGGCGGACAGGCGACCGCGGTCCACCAGCGGAACCACGACGAAGCTGTCCTTCGTGAGCATGTCGTTCATCTGCTTGGCCAGCGCGCCGCGTTCGTTCATGTCGGCGGTGGCGGCCATCTTCTTGACCAGCTCGTCATAGGCCGGGTCGCAGAAGCGGTTGATGTTCTCGCCCTGCCACTGGTTGTCCGGGCCCGGGATCTTGTCGCAGAGATACTGCGCCAGATAGGGCTCGGGATCGGTGCCGTCGAAGTTGTTGGCGTACATTTCGACATCGGCATAGAACTTCTGGAAGGTGTCGGGCGAGCCCGCATCACCGCCGAAGAACACCGAGGCGTCGATGTTCTTCAGTTCCACCTGCACGCCAAGCTCGTTCCACCAGCCCTTGACGAGCGCCTGGAAGTCCTGGCGCACCGGGTTGGTCGAGGTCTGGTAGACCAGCGACAGCTTCTTGCCATCCTTTTCGCGGATGCCGTCGGCGCCCACGGTCCAGCCGGCTTCGTCCAGGAGCTTCTTGGCGCCTTCCATGTCCTGCGTCAGGCAGCCGGTGTTGTCGGAGGCATAGAGCTCCGGCGCCGGGACCAGGTTGCAGGTGGCACGGCCGGCCTGGCCGTAGCCAACCTCGACCAGCAGATTGCGGTCGATGGCCATAGACAGCGCCTGGCGCACCTTGATGTCGCTGAGGATCGGGTGCGGGTGCTTCACGGTCGAACGCTCGCCTTCGGGCAGCGAGGGCGAGGGATCGGTCATGTTCATTTCGATCCGTTCGACCAGTGTGCCGAAGCCGTTCAGGAACACGCCCTTGCCGGCAGCGGCAAGGCGGGCTTGCTCTTCCGGGTTGATCTGGGTGTTCCAGGCATAGTCGAATTCGCCGGTTTCCATCACGGCACGGGCCGCGGCCGAAGCGTCGCCGCCGCCCTTGAGCGTCATGGTGGCGAAGGCGGGCTTGGCCGGATCGCGGTAGTTCGGGTTGGCCGCCAGGGTGACCACGTCGTTCACCTTGAAGTCGGTGACCATGAACGGGCCGGTGCCGATGGGCTTGAAGTTCTGCTCGTTGCAGGACGAGGCCGCAGCGCCGAGGCAGTTGGCGAATTGCGCCGCCTGCAGGATGGGCGAGGTGCCGCCGACGAAAGCCTGGTAGGGATTGGGCTTGGGCGATTCAAAGGTGATCACCACGGTCTGCGCATCGGGCGTGTCGATGGACTTGATGCCTTCGTAGCGCGCCGCCTGGGCGCAGCCGCCCTCGGGATGGGTGCAGTATTCATAGGTGAACTTGGCGTCGGCCGAGGTGACCGGCGTGCCGTCCGACCAGACGAGGCCGGGCTTCAGCTTCCAGGTGACCTGGGTCAGGTCGGCCGAGACGCCGCCGTTTTCGACGGTCGGGACCGACTCGGCGAGGCGCGCGATGACCTCGCCCTTTTCGTTGAAGCCGGCCATGCCTTCGAGGATCAGCGAGGAGGCTTCCACATCCTTTGTGCCCGAGGACAGGTAGGGGTTCAGGATCGACGGCGCCTGCCAGTAAAGCACGTTGACGTTGCCGTCGGCGCCGCGTTCGGCCCAGGCCGCGGGGGCCATCGCCACGAAGGCGGCGGCGCCCATCAGGGCGGTTCTCATGTTCATGGGGTCACTCCTTGTTGGTTGGTGCTCTTGTGCCTCGGTGCCGCCGGTTGGTGTCCGGCGGTCGGCTCTTGTGTGACGAGATGGCAGGCGACGAAGCGGCCGGGGCGAACCTCGGTCAGCTTCGGTTCCTCGCTGCGGCAGCGGTCGAAGACCTTGGGGCAGCGGGTGCAGAAGTTGCAGCCCTGCGGCGGGTTGGCGGGCGAGGGCACGTCGCCCTTGAGGATGATGCGGCTGCGCGTCGCCTCGGCATTGGGGTCGGGTTCCGGCACGGCGGAGAGAAGCGCCTGGGCATAGGGGTGCAGCGGATCGTCGTAGAGCGCGTCGCGGGGGGAAAGCTCGGCGATCTGGCCGAGGTACATGACGGCCACGCGGTCGGCGATGTGGCGGACCATGCTGAGGTCATGGCTGATGAAGAGATAGGTCAGGCCCAGCTTGTCCTGCAGGTCTTCCAGAAGGTTGACCACCTGGGCCTGGATGGACACATCGAGCGCGGCGATGGGTTCGTCGCAGACGATGAATTTCGGGTTCAGGGCCAAGGCGCGGGCGATGCCGATGCGCTGGCGCTGGCCGCCCGAGAATTCATGCGGATAGCGGTTGGCGAAGCGGCGGTTCAGGCCGACGGCATCCATCAGTTCGTAGATGCGGGCAAGTTTCTGGTCGGCGGTCAGGTTGGTGTGTTCGTTCAGCGGCTCGCCGATGATGTCGGCCAGGGTCATGCGGGGGTTGAGGCTGGCCTGCGGGTCCTGGAACACCATTTGCATGGCGGGGCGCTTCTTGCGCAGCGCCTCGGGGGCGAGGTGGGCCACGTCTTCCCCGTCGATGGTGACCGAGCCGCCGGTGACTTCGTAGAGCCTGAGGAGCGCGCGGCCCACGGTGGACTTGCCGCAGCCCGATTCGCCCACGAGGCCCAGGGTTTCGCCTTCCATGATGTCGAAGGAGATGCCGTCCACCGCCTTCACGTTGCCGGTGTGGCGGCGGAAGAGGCCGGTGTAGATGGGGAAATACATCTTCAGGTCGCGGACCTGGACCAGTGGACGGGGTTCAGGCATCGGCGCCCTCCGGGGTCCAGTGGCAGGCGACGTCGTGGCCTTGGCCGACCGGCTTGCCGTCGATGGCGCGGCGGGCGGGGTTTTCCTTTTCGCAGCGGTCGAAGGCATGGGTGCAGCGGCCGCGGAAGGGGCAGGCGGCGGGTTCGCCCGACAGGATGGGCGGCTGGCCCTCGATCACCTGGAGCCGCGCCTCGCGCTGGCCGCCGAGTTTCGGGATCGTGCGCAGAAGCGCGCGGGTGTAGGGGTGGCGCGGGTTGGCGAAAAGCTCCTTCACCGGGGCCTGTTCGACGACCTGGCCGCCGTACATCACCATCACCCGGTCGGCGATGCCGGCGATCACGCCCAGGTCATGCGTGATCCAGACGATGGCCATGCCGAGCTTGTGCCGCAGGTCGCGGACCAGTTCGAGGATCTGCGCCTGGATCGTGACGTCGAGCGCGGTGGTGGGTTCGTCGGCGATCAGCACGTCGGGGTCGCAGGCCAGCGCGATGGCGATCATCACGCGCTGGCGCATCCCGCCCGAGAACTGGTGGGGATAGGATTTCAGCCGCTTGCGGGCATCGGGGATGCCGACCAGCGCCAGGAGTTCGGCGGCGCGGGTTTCGGCCTGGGCCTTGGTCATGCCCATGTGCTCGATCAGCGGTTCCATGAGCTGGTTGCCCACGGTGAACACCGGGTTCAGCGAGGTCATCGGGTCCTGGAAGACGAAGCCCACCTTGGCGCCGCGGATCTTGCGCAACTCGGCCGGCGAGACCTTCAGCACATCGGTGCCGTTCAGAAGCACCTGGCCGCTGCGGATTTCGGCGGGCGGTTCCGGCAGGAGCCGGATCAGCGACATCATCGTCACGGACTTGCCCGAACCGCTTTCGCCGACAACGCCCAGAAGCTCGCCACGCTGGAGGTGGAAGCTGACCGAGTTGACGGCATGAACCTCGCCGCCCCGGGTGCGGAACACGGTTTTGAGGCCCCGGACATCCAGGACGGGCGCTGCCCCATCGGGCATATGGTACTCCCCGCGGTCTTTGTTTTTCACGTCTTTTTCGCCGGTCGCACCCCTCTGACGGGGGCATCGCCGGTCGCTTGTGCGGACCTTGGGGCATTTTTCGCGTTGCCGCAAGGCGGGATGCGGGACTCCCGTTGCGTAAGGCGCTGGAGGGGCGGGGCTTGACCCTGCCGGCGGGCGCGGCCACGTTCGGCGGGTCCGATGGAGTGTGCCTTGCCCGAAGTCCTGTCGCCCCGCGAATTGCTGTCGCGCCTGGTCGCCTTTCCCACCGTCAGCCGGGGGTCGAACCTGGACCTGGTGGACTGGCTGGAGGACTACCTGCGCGGGCATGGCCTGGTGACCGGGCGGCAGTGGAACGAGGAGCGCACCAAGGCCGGGTTGTTCGCCCATGCCGGCCCCTGGAAGCCCGGCGGCGTGGTGCTGTCGGGCCATTCCGACGTGGTGCCGGTGGACGGGCAGCCCTGGACCACGGACCCCTGGACGGTGGTGGAGCGGGACGGGCGGCTTTACGGGCGCGGCACCTGCGACATGAAGGGATTCGATGCACTGGCGATCTGGGCCCTGGTCGAGGCGCATCGGCTTGGCGTGGCGCGGCCGCTGCAACTGGCGCTGAGCTATGACGAAGAACTGGGGCTTCTGGGCGCGCCGCCACTGATCGAGGTGATGGCCGGGGCGCTGCCCAAGGCGCGCGAGGTCATCGTGGGCGAGCCGTCGCGGATGAAGGTCATCACCGGCCACAAGGGCGGCGCGGGCTATTGGGTGAAGGTGAAGGGCCACGAGGTCCATTCCTCGCTGCTGCCCTATGGCGTCAGCGCGATCATGGAGGCGGCGCGGCTGATCGGCTGGATCAACGACCGCAATGCCGAGGTGCAAGCACGGCCGCCCTTGGCGCTGGCGGCGATGTTCGATCCGCCTTTCACCACGCTTCACACCGGCATGATCGAGGGTGGCACGGCGCATAACATCACCGCAGCCGACTGCCGTTTTGCCTTCGAGATGCGCGTGGTCCCGGGCGAGACGCTGGAGGACTGGGAAGGCGCGTTCCGCGCAGAGGCGGCACGCTTGACGCAGGCAATGCAGAAGGTGGCGCCCACGACCGGAATCACGGTGGAGCGGTTCTTCGTGGCCCCGCCGCTGGTGCCCGAAGCGGAGGGCGCGGCTGAGGCGCTGGCCTGCCGGCTGACCGGGGAAAACACCGTGGAAACGGTGCCCTACGGAACGGAAGCCGGGCACTTTCAGGCCGGAGGCTACTCTGCCGTGGTCTGCGGGCCGGGCGACATCGCGCAGGCCCACCAGCCCGACGAATGGCTGGCGGTTTCCGAATTCGAGGCGGGCCACCGCTTCATGCAGCGGCTGCTGGAGGCGCTGAGATGACCTTTCCGATTTCCGAGGCGACCCCCATCCGCTTTCCGGGGCCGCCCCCGGCGCGCACGGAGGTCGTGGTTCTGGGAGGCGGCGTGGTCGGCGTGATGACCGCATGGCACCTGGCCGAGCGCGGCTTGAAGGTGGTGCTTTGCGAAAAGGGCCGCATTGCGGGAGAACAGTCCAGCCGCAACTGGGGCTGGGTGCGCCAGCAGGGCCGCGACCCGGCGGAACTGCCCATCATGGTCGAGGCGCAGCGCATCTGGGCGAGCCTTGCGCAGGAATTCGGCGACGCCATCGGCTATCAGCGCACCGGCGTGATGTATCTGGCCAATACCGAGGCTGATCTGGCCGGGTTCGAATCCTGGCTGCCCGAGGCCAAGGCGCAGGGCGTGGACACGCGGATGCTGTCGCGCGCCGAGGTGGCGCGGATGATTCCGCAGGCCCGCGCCGACTGGCCGGGGGCGATGTTCACCGCCTCGGACGCCCGTGCCGAGCCCTGGGCGGCGGTGCCGGTGCTGGCTATGGGGGCCGTGCGGCGCGGCGCGGTGATCATCGAGAACTGCGCGGTGCGGGCACTAGACATTTCGGCCGGGCGCATCACCGGGGTGGTGACGGAACAGGGCCGCATCGGCTGTGAACAGGTCGTGGTGGCGGGGGGGACCTGGTCCTCGCTGTTTCTGGCCGCGCATGGCGTGAAGATCCCGCAACTGGCCGTGCTGGCCTCGGTCGCGGCAAGCGAGCCACTGCCCGAAGTCTTCGCAGGCGCGGCCTGCGACAACCACTTCGCCTTCCGCCGACGGGCAGACGGCGGCTATACTCTGGCGCCGGGGGCGGAGCACGACTTCTTCATCGGGCCGGATGCCTTTCGCAACTTCGGCTTCTATCTGCCTGTCCTGAAAGAGGATTTCCGGTCTACCCATTTCCGTCCCGCCGCGCCTTCGGGCTATCCTGATGGCTGGACCACGCCGCGCCGTTGGTCGGCCGACGAGACCAGCCCCTTCGAGCGCATCCGGGTGCTGAACCCGCGCCCCAACCGCGGGACACTGGACCGGGTGCAGGACAGCTTTGCGGCGGCATTTCCCCAGATCGGCCGCCCGCGACTGAAAGCGGCCTGGGCGGGAATGATCGACACCATGCCGGATGTGGTGCCGGTCATCGACCGCGCCGCCGCATTGCCGGGGCTGGTGGTCGCCACGGGGATGAGCGGGCATGGTTTCGGCATCGGGCCGGGGATTGGCCGCGTGGTGGCGGATCTGGTGGCCGACCGACCGGTAGGGCACGATCTGCACCGGTTCCGCCTGTCACGCTTTTCCGACGGCACGAAGGTCGCGCCGGGACCCGCGCTCTGATCTGGTCATGCCGGGTAGACTGCGCCATTTTCTGCCTTCAAGTATCCTCGGGGGGAAGACGGCCCCCCGTCTGCCGTGGCCAGGAGCCGAAACATGCCTGTAAGAAACCGCTTTGCCGAGTTGCTGCACGAGATCACCGAGTGGCGGCGGGACATTCATGCGCATCCGGAGCTGATGTTCGACTGCCATCGCACGGCGGCCAAGGTCGCCGGGCTTTTGCGCGACTTCGGCTGCGACGAGGTGGTTGAAGGCATCGGGCGGACGGGTGTGGTCGGCGTGATCCGGGGACGGGCGCTGGGATCGGGCCGGGTCGTCGGCCTGCGCGCCGACATGGACGCGCTGCCCATCACGGAAATCACCGGGCTGCCCCATGCCAGCACCGTGCCGGGCAAGATGCATGCCTGCGGCCATGACGGACATACGGCCATTCTTCTGGGTGCGGCGAAACACCTGGCCGAGACGCGCAATTTCGACGGCAGTGTCGTGGTGGTGTTCCAGCCGGCGGAGGAGGGCGAGGCCGGGGCTCTGGCGATGATCCAGGACGGGCTGATGGACCGCTTCGGCATCGACGAGATCTATGGGCTGCACAATGCGCCTGGCCTTCCTGTCGGGTCCTTCGCCACGCGGTCCGGGCCCTTGCAGGCCTCGGCCGACGAGTTCCGTATCGTCGTGACGGGGCGGGGCGGTCATGCGGCCGAGCCGCACCGGGCGGTGGATACCACGCTGGCGGCCTGCCAGATTGTCGTTTCGTTGCAGTCGATCGTGGCGCGGAATGTCGATCCGCTGCATTCGGTCGTGGTGACGGTGGGCACCTTCCGCACCGACAGCGGCGCGTCGAACATCATCGCGCACCGCGCCGAGATGGCGGGGACGGTGCGCTGCCTGGATGCCGGGATGCGCGATCTGGCGGAAGAACGGGTGAAGGCGGTGGCGGTTTCGACCGCGGCGGCCTTTGGCGCGGAGGCCGAGGTGATCTATGAGCGCGGCTATCCGGTCACGGTCAATGCGGCCGAGAACACGGGTCATGCCGTTGCGGCGGCTGCCGCCGTGGTCGGGCCGGACCGGGTGGACGGCAACACGCCACCGATCATGCCGGCCGAGGATTTCAGCTATATGCTGGAGGCCCGGCCGGGCGCCTATGTCTTTCTGGGCAATGGCGACAGCGCCCAATGCCATCATCCGGCCTATGAATTCGACGATTCCGCGATTCCGGTCGGGTGCAGCTATTTCGTGACGCTGGTCGAACAGCGCCTGCCCCTGCGATCCTGAAAGGACCCCGCCCATGCCCGTGAAGAACCGTTTCGCCGAGCTTCTGCCCGAGATCACCGCCTGGCGGCGGGATTTCCACGAGAACCCCGAGCTTCTGTTCGAGGTTCACCGGACGGCGGGCCGGGTGGCCGAGCTGCTGCGCGGCTTTGGTTGTGACGAGGTGGTGGAAGGGATCGGGCGCACCGGCGTGGTGGGCGTGATCAAGGGCAAGACCGATACCGCGGGCCGCGTCATCGGCCTGCGCGCCGACATGGACGCCCTGCCGATCATCGAGCAGACGGGCCTGCCCTATGCCAGCAAGACGAAGGGCAAGATGCATGCCTGCGGCCATGACGGGCATACGGCGATGCTTCTGGGAGCGGCGAAGTACCTGGCCGAGACGCGGAACTTCGACGGCACGGCGGTGGTGATCTTCCAGCCGGCGGAAGAGGGCGGCGGCGGCGGGCGCGAGATGGTGAAGGACGGGATGCTGGATCGGTGGGGCATCCAGGAGGTGTACGGGATGCACAACATGCCCGGCATCCCTGTGGGTCATTTCGCGATCCGGCCGGGCGCGATGATGGCCGCGGCGGACCAGTTCGACATTACCATCACGGGGAAGGGCGGCCATGCGGCCAAGCCGCATGACTGCGTGGATACCACGGTGGTCGCGGCGCATGTGATCGTGGCGCTGCAGACCATTGCCAGTCGCAACGTGGACCCGCTGAAGCAGGTGGTGGTCTCGGTCTGCGTGGTGGAAACCGACAGCCCCGCGCACAACGTGATTCCCCAGGTGGTGAAGATGAAGGGCACCGTGCGGACCATGGATCCGGCGGTGCAGGACTTTGTGGAGCGCCGCATCGGCGAGATCGTGCAGGGCACCTCCATGGCGCTTGGGGCGCGCGGCGAAGTGGCCTATGCGCGCGGCTATCCGGTGACGATGAATACGCCCGAGAACACGGATTACGCGGCCAGGGTGGCCAAGGCGGTGTCGGGTCATGTGGACACGGACACCGCGCCGCTGATGGGGGCCGAGGATTTCAGCTTCATGCTGAACGAGCGCCCCGGCGCCTATATCTTCCTGGGCAATGGCGACACCGCGATGGTGCACCACCCGGCCTACAATTTCGACGACAGTGCCATTCCCTTCGGATCCAGCTGGTATGCCGGCATGGTCGAGGCGCGGATGCCGGCGGCCTGAAACGGAACGGGCCGCCCTTCGAGGGGCGGCCCGTCACGATGCGGTTGAAGGGGCCTCAGGCGGCCTTGCCATAGACGGCTTCCCAGGCGATGCGGTCGGCGTCTTCGGGAAAGATCCCGATGTCGGCGGCCTCGCGGCGGGTCATGCCGGCAATCTCGTCGCGGATCTGCCAGTAACGGCTGCGGCGGCTGGCGGCTTCCTTCAGGTTGTGGATCACGGTCAACATGTCGTTCGTCCTTTGGTTCGGGGGCGGGGCGGCCATTTGGCCGGGCCCCGCCATCATGGGGATCGGGCGTCAGGCCCGGGCATAGACGGCGTCGCGCGCGATGCGCTTGGCGTCGGCGGGGTCAAGGCCGAGGTCCAGCGCCAGGTCGTGCGGCAGCCGGGCAATCGCGTCGCGCGTCTGGACATAAAGAGCCCGGTTGCGCGCGGCGGCCTTCAGCTTTTCGATCACGGTCATCATGGTCTGTCCTTTCGTATCCGCAGCGGTGCCAGGACCCTTCCCGGCTGTCTTCCATCAGTGTTTCCCGCCGCGTGACCAAGATTTGGGACGGAATGATACCGCTAACAACGCCCAAGCGCGCCGCTCCGCCATGCGCTCAGTGCATGGCTAGTGCGGGGGTCAGGCTTTGCCGAGCAGGCGAAGGCGCCGAGGACGGGCCGGGGGAAGGTTGGCGAGGTCCAGCTTGACGCCACGGCTTGCGGCGTTGCGGCCGACCGCTTCGGTCAGGGCAGGATGGCGGCCCAGAAGGTCGATGAACCTTGCCTCGTCCAGGGTGAGAAAGGTGCAATGCGTCACGGTCGTGATGCGTGCGCGGCGGGGTGTCCGTGTCAGGATCGAGAGTTGGCCGAACATCTCGCCGCGGCCCAGAAGCACGCGCTGGCCGACCAGGGACTTCGATCCCGCGCGCAGCACTTCGACCGCGCCAGAAGCGATGAAATAGACCTCGGTTGGAATATCTTCTTTTCTGAACAGGACTTTGCCGGGCGGCGCGTAGACCGTGCGCAGCGCCTTGGCAAGCCGGGCGCGGTCGGCGGGTTCCATGTCTTCGAACAATGGGAAGGCCGCCACGATATCGGTTTTCTGCAGGGCAAGGTCCAGGCGGGGGCGCTGCGCCAGTTCGCGGCGGCGCCGGTTCAGGTCGGTGAACAGCGAAGCTCTGAGCTCGGGTCCGATGAGCCCGTCTTCGGTGAGGTCTTCGTATTCCTTCACCTCTTCTTGCAGCGAGATGCGGCGGATCAGGCGGCGCTCCAGTTCTTCGGCATGGCCGGGAAATTGCAGGCGCAGGCCCTCCAGCTCCTTGTCAGTGTCTGTGACGCGCTGGTCCACAAGGTCGTGTAGCAGGGCTGCAACACGTTTGCCGTGAATTCGCACGATCCGGCCTTCGACAAAGCCATGCAGCTGCCGCAACACTTGAAGGCGGGCGATCAGCATCTCGAACCGGTCGCCGCTGAGTCGCGACAGAAGCCGCCCCCACCGAAGCCGGTTGTGCAGCGTTCCGGCCAGCGGCATCAGCCGGTCCGGTCGCAGCGCGGCGCGGGCGGCGGTGCGATAGCCGTGCCGGCCGGAAAGCCGCGTCGCCTCGACCAGGCGGTCGGCGTCAGCCAGCATCCGTTCGGCCAGATGGGCGGGCAGGATCTCGTCTCGGAAGGCCGCAAGGATGACTTCACGCTCATGCCCCGCGAGCGCGATGAGGCCCAGGGTCACGCGGTCGCGGTCGAGGATGTCCTGCGCCTCGTCGGCCCGCTCCACCGCCTTGGCCAGCCGGTCGCCATAGCGCACCGCCTCGTCACGGACGATGGCGGGCGTCAGCGACAGGCTTTTCGTGGTGTCGGCCACCGTCTCGCGCACGGATTGCAGCGCCACGGCGACCACCTGGTCGCCAAGCGCGCGATCCAGCCGCGACAGCTTGTCGAGGCCGAGCCTGGAGATGACCCACCGCAGGGTGGTGCCCTGCACCAGCAGGGTGAAGAGGGTGAAGCCGGTGGCGATGATACCGACCTGACGCTTGACCTCGACCGGGACGCCAAAGTCCTCGGTCACTGCAAGCGCAAGGGCGAGCGTGACGGCGCCGCGCAACCCGCCCCAGAGGATGGCAATGCGGTAGGGCCGTTCCACCTTTGGAGACAGCCGGAGCGCGGTCAGAAGCGGCAGTATCCCAAACAGGATCAGCGCGCGCGCGACGAAGGCGGCGGCGGCGGTGATCAGGACCAGGCCCAGGTCGGCAAGGTGAACGTCCCGCATGAGCCGCGGGATGAGGAGCGCGGCCATGATGAAGATGAGTGACCCCGCCCAGTAGGCCAGGAGGTCCCAGGTGTCGTGCATCCGTTCGGCGGCGGGGGGCGACATGCGTCCGGCCGACAGGAAGTTCAGCGTCATGCCCGCGGCGACTACGGCCACCACGCCCGAACTGTCCAACTGATCTGCCAGCAGGAAAGCGGCGTAGGGCAGGGCGATGGAAATGGAAATCTGCGCCAGCGGCCAGCCGCCAATGCGGCCGATCAGCGCCATGGCGAGCCGCGCGACCAGCCAGCCGATGACGGCGCCGCCAAGGATCAGGCCCGGAAAACGCAGGAGCGCAGTTCCGATGGCGGGCTCGGTCTCGCGCAGGAGAACATCGGTCAGGAACACGCCGAACAGCGCGATGGCGGCGGCGTCGTTCAGGAGGCTTTCACCTTCGACGATACGCGCCAGCCGCTGCGGGGCGGGTGTGGCGCGGAAGATCGAGACCACGGCCGAGGGGTCGGTGGTCGAGACGATGGCACCGATCAGCAGGCAGGCGATCAGAGGCAGGCCCGAGAAGGGGTAGAGCGCGAAGCCGATGACCCAGGTGGCCACGGCCACGGCGACAACGGCCAGCACCAGGATCGGCACCCAGTCGTCCATGATGCGGCGCAGATTGAGCGTCAGCGCAACCTGGAAGATCAGGGTTGGCAGGAAGACATAGATGAAGACCTGGGAGCCCACCGGAAAGGTGAGGATGGCCAGCGCAACCTCGTTCAGCGCGTCGGTATAGGTGGTGAAGTAGAACCAGCCAGCGCCAAGGCCGAGCGCGATGCCGATGGCGGCCAGCACAACCGAGACGGGCAGGCGCAGCCGGGCCGCCAGCGGCTCGGCCAGGCCGATGACGACGAAGAGGCCCGACAGGACGGAAAGAAGCAGCGCAATATCCATGCCGCACCATAACCAACTGGTACCCAAGAAAAACAGGCGGGCCGGTCACGTTTCATGACCGGCCCGTTACAGAGGCTCAGATCGCCGGGAAAGTCCGGGTCAGATCAGCTTGCCCATGGCGACGGCGGTGTCGCTCATCCGGTTGGAGAAGCCCCATTCATTGTCGTACCAGGACAGGATCGACACGAAGGTGCCGTCCATGACCTTGGTCTGATCCATATGGAAGACCGAGGAATGGCTGTCGTGGTTGAAGTCGGACGAGACGTTCTTGAACATGGTGTAGCCGAGGATGCCCTTCAGCGGGCCATCGGCGGCTTCCTTGATCGCGGCGTTGATCTCGTCGACCGAGGTGGCACGCTTGGCGATGAACTTCAGGTCCACGACCGAGACGTTCGGCGTGGGCACGCGGATGGCGAAGCCGTCGAGCTTGCCCTTCAGGTCGGGCAGCACCAGACCCACGGCCTTTGCGGCGCCGGTCGAGGTGGGGATCATGGACAGCGCCGCGGCGCGGGCGCGGTACAGGTCCTTGTGCATGGTGTCGAGCGTGGGCTGGTCGCCGGTGTAGGAGTGGATGGTGGTCATCATCCCCTTCTCGATCCCGATCACCGAGTTCAGCACCGAAGCCACCGGGGCAAGGCAGTTGGTGGTGCACGATGCGTTGGACACCACGATGTCGTCCTTGGTCAGCGTGGTGTGGTTTACGCCGTACACGATGGTCTTGTCCGCGCCGTCGCCGGGGGCCGAGATCAGCACGCGCTTGGAGCCGTTCTCCAGGTGGGGCAGGCACTTTTCCTTCGAGGTGAAGATGCCGGTGCATTCCATGACGACATCGACATTGGCCCAGGGCAGGTCGGCCGGGTTCTTGATGGCGGTCACCTGCATGGGGCCACGGCCAACGTCGATCCAGTCGGGGCCGGTGGTGACCGTCACGGGGAAGCGGCCGTGAACCGAATCGAAGCGCAGCAGATGCGCGTTGGTCTCGACCGGGCCGAGGTCGTTGATGGCGACAACCTCGATGTCGGTGCGGCCCGACTCGATGATGGCGCGCAGCACGTTCCGTCCGATCCGGCCAAAGCCGTTGATGGCTACCTTGACGGTCATGTCCACTCCCTTAGCTGGGCGCCCGCGACTCGCGGCGCCGTGTGTGATAGCGCTAACAGCCGCAGTGCGGCCCAAAATGCAACCAGAGTTTGCCGCGACGGCACCGGAAAGGCCAGCATTTCAGGAGGACAAATGGGCGCGGGTCTGGCCCGCGCCTGCAACGGGGCTCTCGGGGCTAGTTCAGCAGGCGCCCCATCACGCCGGCCACGTCGGCCATGCGGCAGGAGAAGGCCCATTCGTTGTCGTACCAGGCCAGCACACGCACGGTGCGGCCGTTCACCACCTTGGTCTGGTCGGGGGCGAAGATCGAGGAATGAGTGGTGTGGTTGAAGTCGATCGAGACCTTGTGTTCCGGGTCATAGGCCAGGACCATGCCCATGTAGCCCGCGGCAGCTTCGCGCACGACTTCGTTCACGTCCTTCACGGTGACGCTGCGGGCGGCGACGAAGGTCAGGTCCACGGCCGACACGTTCGGCGTGGGCACGCGGATGGCCGAGCCGTCGAGCTTTCCCGCCAATTCCGGCAGAACCTCGCCGATGGCCTTGGCCGCGCCGGTGGTGGTGGGGATCATGGCCATGGCGGCGGCGCGGGCGCGGTAGAGGTCGCCGTGACGGCGGTCCAGGGTGGACTGGTCGCCGGTGTAGGAATGGATCGTGGTCATGATGCCGGACTCGATGCCGATGGCATCGTTCAGCACCTTGGCCAGCGGTGCGAGGCAGTTGGTGGTGCAGGAGCCGTTCGAGACGACGTGATGGTCGGCGGTCAGGGCGCGGTGGTTCACGCCATAGACCACCGTCTTGTCGGCGGCCTTGGCCGGAGCCGAGACCAGCACGCGGCGGGCGCCGCGGCCAAGATGCACGGCGGCCTTGGCCCGGTCGTTGAACTTGCCGGTGCATTCGAGCACTACGTCCACGCCGCCCCAGTCCAGTTCCTCGGGATTGTAAGTGGACATGACCCTGATCGGGCCGCGTCCCAGGTCCAGCGCGCCGTCCTTCACCTTGACCGTGCCGGGAAAGCGGCCGTGCACGCTGTCGTATTTCAGCAGGTGGGCGTTGGTTTCCACCGGGCCGGTGGCGTTGATGGCCACCACCTGCACGTCATTGCGGTTCGATTCCGCGATATGGGCGAGGGTGCAGCGGCCGATGCGGCCGAAGCCGTTGATCCCGACGGTGATGGTCATGCGCGTCTCCGACTCTCTGTTCCCAATCCCGATAGCCTCATGCTGCGGGCGCGAAAAGGAGGAAAACGACATGATTTCCGTATGTTAACGCAAACGGGCGCCGTTATCGCTAACGATCTGCTTGGCCTGGGGCAGAAGGGCGGCTAGGGTCCGCCGAGCAGGATGACGAGGACGGGATGAGCGGGCTTCTGGCGCTTCTGGACGATGTGGCGGCGATTTCCAAGGTCGCGGCGGCCTCGGTGGACGACATCGCCGGCGCGGCAGCCAAGGCCGGGGCCAAGGCCGCAGGCGTGGTGATCGACGATGCGGCGGTCACGCCGAAATACGTCCACGGCTTCTCGGCCGAGCGCGAACTGCCGATCATCTGGCGCATCGCACTTGGATCGGTGCGCAACAAGCTGGTCATCCTTCTGCCCGCGGCCCTGCTCTTGAACGAGTTCCTGCCGCAGGCGATCACGCCGCTTCTGATGCTGGGCGGGGCCTACCTCTGCTTCGAGGGCGCCGAGAAGGTGTTCCATCTGTTGTTCCCCCACGCTGAACACGGGGTTGAAGAGGATTTCGACACCAAGGATCCGGGCCACCTGGAAGAGGCGAAGATCGCCGGCGCGATCAAGACCGACTTCATCCTTTCGGCCGAGATCATGACGATCGCGCTCGCCGCCATCCCCGACAGCACGCTGGTCACCGAGGCGGTGACGCTGGCAGTCGTCGGCATCGGCATCACAGTGGGTGTCTATGGTGCGGTCGGGCTGATCGTGAAGATGGATGACCTGGGGCTGTTCATGGCCCGGCGCGGCCGGCTCGGGCTGACGCGGGCCTTCGGGCGCGGCCTAGTGAAGGGGATGCCGAAGTTCATGGCCGTGCTGTCCGCCGTGGGCACCGCGGCGATGCTCTGGGTCGGCGGGTCCATCGTGCTGCACGGGCTGGAGGCCACGCATCTGTGGCCCTGGCCCTACGAGACGATCCATCACATCGCCGAATCCGCCGCCCATGCCGTGCCGCAGGCGGCCGGTGCAGTGCAGTGGGGCGTAACGGCGGCACTGGACGGGTTGGCGGGGCTGGCGCTGGGGCTGGTGCTGATCCCCGTGGCGACAAGGGTCATCGGGCCGCTGGTGGGCCGCTTGACCGGGAAGGGCGCGGCGCACTAGCTGTCAGGTCCTCGCCAGCCCGCGCGTAAGGGCGGCGATCAGATCTGTGCGGGTGACGATCCCCACCAGTCTGCCGTCTTCCAGCACGGGCACAGCCTCGATCCCGCCATCTGAGAGAAGGGGCAAAAGCGTTCCGATCGGCGTCCCCGGTCCGACCGAGGGCAAACCAGTTGCCATGAGTTCGGCGGCGGAGCCGGCGGCGAGACGAGCGATGAGATGGATCTGGAAAATGACACCCACAAGCCGGTCGTCGCGTTCCGTCACGGGCAGGCTGTGGAAGCCGCGCATGGCGAAGGTGCGGGCGATTTCCTCGCGGGGGGCATCCGGGCCTACGGTGACCAGGTCCCGGGACATGATCTCGGCGCAGGCGGCCCAGGACAGATGACGTGCTGCCAGCATCTCTTCGACAGCGCCGACCAGTCGGGCCAGATCGGCCACGCCCAGGTTCGGTGACTGGCGGAAACGGTCGAGGATGGCCGCCAGATCCGAAGGAGGCAGGCCAAGCCGGTCCGGCGGGGCAGGGTCACGGGTTCCATGCGGGCCAGGAGAAGCCGGTTGGCGGAAGGGATAGACCCGGCCCGTCAGCCGGTGCCAGCCCATGCCTGCCAGAACCAGCGCCGCACTGCCCAGCACGACGGGCAGAACGGAATGGGCTGGCTCTGCCAGGGCGGCCACCGGGTCCAGCGCCATCAAGAGCGCCACGGCCCCACCGGGAGGGTGGAGGCTGCGCGTCAGGAACATGGCGGCAATGGCCGCGCTTACGGCCAGGGCAGGCACGACAGGGCTGGCAGGCAGCAACGCCAGAGCGGCCAGTGCCGCCAGAACCGACACGGCATTGCCCACGACGACCGACCAGGGCTGCGCCAGAGGCGAGTTCGGCACAGCAAAGATCAGCACCGCCGAAGCGCCAAAGGGCGCGATCAGGTGCAGCCAGCCCGGCGCCAGCATTGACGCCAGGGCCACCAGGCCAAGGCCCGCCCCTGCGCCCAAGGCACCTCGAACGGTGTCAAGCGCGTGTGGTGCGGCAAGGGCGGGCGCAAGGCCGCGCAGGACGCGCCGCATGGGACGCTCTCCCAATGAAGCCGCCCCCCGGCAGGAGGGCGGCGGGGCGGGGCCGGCGGCCCCTGGATCAGAGAAGCGCCTTGACCTTTTCGACCGTGGCTTCGGCGGTGATGCCGAATTCCTTGTACAGCCGGTCATAGGGCGCCGAGGCGCCGAAGGTGGACATGCCGACAAAATCCGCCTTGCCGGGCCGCGCCCGCTCGCCCAGAAGCCAGCGGTCCCAGCCCTGGCGGACGCCGGCCTCGATGCCGACCCGAACAGGGCCGGCGGGCAGCACGCGCTTGCGATAGGCCTCGTCCTGCTCCGCGAAGAGTTCCATGCAGGGCATCGAGACGACGCGGGTGCCGATGCCATCCGCTTCCAGTGCGGCCTTGGCCTTTATGGCGATTTCGACCTCCGACCCGGTGGCGATCAGGATCGCCTTCCGCGGCGCCTCGGACTCGGCCAGCACATAGGCGCCGCGGGCGGTGAGGTTGGCGCTGGAATAGGTCTTGCGCACGGCCACCAGGTTCTGCCGGCTGAGTGCCAGAACCGAGGGCGTTTGCTGCGAGGTCAACGCGATTTCCCAGGCTTCCGCCACTTCGGTCAGGTCGGCGGGGCGGAACACCCAGGTGTTCGGCGTGGCGCGGCTGATCGCCAGATGCTCGACCGGTTGGTGCGTCGGGCCATCTTCGCCAAGGCCGATGGAATCGTGCGTCATCACATAGACGACCGGAATCCCCATCAGTGCCGACAGGCGCATGGCCGGGCGGGCATAGTCCGTGAAGCACATGAAGGTGCCGCCATAGGGCCGCACACCACCATGGAGCGCCATGCCATTCATCGCGGCAGCCATGCCATGTTCGCGGATGCCGTAATAGACATAGCGGCCCTTGCGGTCTTCGGGCGTGAAGACGCCCAGGTCGGCGGTCTTGGTGTTGTTCGAGCCGGTCAGGTCGGCCGAACCGCCGATGGTTTCCGGCAGGATCGGGTTGACCGCGGCCAGCACCTTCTCGCTCGCCGAACGGGTCGCAAGCTTTGGCGCCTCGTCCGCGGCGGCCTTCTTCAGCTTGCGGATGGCGGCGCCCAGCTTTGCGGGCACCTCGCCCGAGAACATGCGCTCGATCTCGGTCTTGCGGGCGGCGGGCACGGCAGCGAGGCGCGCTTCCCATTCGGCACGCGCCGCAGCGCCGCGGGCGCCAATGGCGACCCAGCCTTCGCGCACATCGGCCGGCACCTCAAACGGGCCATAGGGCCAGCCGTAAGCCGCCTTGGTATCGGCGATCAGCTTGGCATCCGTCAGGGCGCCGTGACCCTTGGACGTGTCCTGTGCCGAAGAGCCAAGCGCAATATGCGTCTTGCAGGCGATCATCGAGGGACGCGCCGATTTCTTCGCCTTGACCAGCGCCCGGTCGATGTCTTCGGGGTCATGGCCGTCACATTCGAACACGTCCCAGCCGGCCGCCTGGAAGCGGGCCTTCTGGTCTGTCATGTCCGAGATCGAAACCTTGCCGTCGATGGTGATGCCGTTGTTGTCCCACAGCACGATCAGGCGCGACAGTTCCAGCTTGCCGGCAAGGCCGATGGCCTCGTGGCTGACGCCCTCCATCAGGCAGCCGTCGCCCGCAATCACATAGGTGTGGTGGTTCATCACCTTCGCGCCATACCGGGCGCGCAGGCTTTCCTCGGCGATGGCAAAGCCCACGGCGTTGGCGATGCCCTGGCCAAGCGGCCCTGTGGTGGTTTCGATCCCGCCCGCATGGCCGAATTCGGGATGGCCCGCGGTGATGGCGCCCCACTGGCGGAAGGCCTTGATCTGGTCCAGCGTCATGTCGGCATAGCCGGTCAGATGCAGCAGCGCGTACAACAGCATCGAGCCGTGGCCGGCCGACAGGATGAACCGGTCGCGGTCAGGCCAGTTCGGCGCGGTCGGGTCGAACTTCAGGTG
The DNA here is from genome assembly GCF_019623905.1 of Neotabrizicola shimadae. Taxonomy (NCBI): domain Bacteria; kingdom Pseudomonadati; phylum Pseudomonadota; class Alphaproteobacteria; order Rhodobacterales; family Paracoccaceae; genus Neotabrizicola; species Neotabrizicola shimadae. The sequence goes on from NZ_CP069370.1 coordinate 949,926, forward strand.
GCGCCCGAACAGGACCGTGGCCACATCGGCCATCCCCATGGGCATACCGGAGTGGCCCGAATTGGCCGCCGCAACCGCATCCAGCGTAAGGGTGCGGATGGCACAGGCAAGTTTCCAGTGATCGGGGTGGCGGGAGCGGAGCGTCTCGATATCCAAGGCGAGGTCCTTTGCGCGCGGGCTGGCTGGTCCGGCTGGCCTTACCGGCGCGAGGACGCAAGATCAAGCGCGGCTCGCAAGGCCTTGGGCGGAAAGGCTGGCATTGGCCCCCCGGTGATGCGCTAATATGAATGCAACAAGCCCCTGGCGCGATTCGCTCCGGGCAATGACGCCGGAAAAGCCGGCGGGGGGACGGAACGGGGATGCAGGAACTCGTCGAACTGGAACGCCGCATCGCTGCAGCCTTGGACCGGATCGGGCGCGGCATCGAAGGGTTGGCGCCCGAGGTGCCGGCGGCGCCGGCGGCTCAGCCCGTTGCCGATCCGGCCGAAGTGACCCAGTTGCGCGAAGCTCTGGAGGAAGAGCGGTTCATCAATGCGCAGCTGACCGAAAAGCTGCGGGCCGCGCGGGAAAAGGCGGTGACCGGCCAGACCCAGGCGCTTCTGGCCGCCAAGGTCGAGCGCATGACCAAGCAGCTGGACGTGCAGGGCCTGGAACTGCAGCGGATGCGCAAGACCGTGGTGCAGCTGCGCGAGACGCTGCGTGCATTGCGCGAGGCGGTGACCGACGGCATGCCGGATGCAGCCATGATCAACCGTGCGCTTCTCGCCGAAACCGAGGCGCTGCGTGCCACGCGGCTGACCGAGCTGTCGCTTCTGGACGAGATCCTCGACGAGTTGGAACCCCTGATCCCGGAGACCGGCGAAGATGCCTGAAGTGACGATCACGATCGGCGGCAAGGGCTTTCAGGTTGCCTGTCAGCCCGGAGAAGAGCATTTCCTGCGCGCCGCCGCTGCCATGATGGATGCCGAGGCGCAGCCGCTGATGTCGCAGCTTGGCCGCCTGCCCGAGGCGCGAATGCTGCTGATGGCGGGGCTGATGGTGGCTGACAAGGCCGCGGGAGTGGAGGACGAGCTTCGCCAGGCCCGCGCGAGGATCGCCGAGCTGGAGGCCCGGCCCGAACCGGCGCCGCAGCGCGTGGAAGTGGCGGTGATCCCGCCGCAGGTGGGCGAGACCCTGGCCGAAATTGCTGCGCGGACCGAGGCTCTGGCCGCAGCTATGGAGGAGCGCCTGCAGGCATGAACCGTGCCGTGGTCCTGCTTCTGCTGCTGGCCGGGTGCGTTCCGCCTCCGGGCGAGATCATGGTGCCTGACGGCACGGTGACCTACACCTGTGCGGGTGGCGAGCAGCTGGTTGTCCGGTACGACACCAGGGCCGACCCGCCGTCCGCGATGATCAACCGGGACGGGCCCGAGACCTTGCTCTTGGACCCGAACACGCCGGGGCTGCGCTATTCCTGGCCCTCTGATGGGTCGTACCACATCTGGGACACGGACGGGAAAACCGGCACGCTCAGCTATCGGGATGGCGAGCGGGGCGTGGTGGATGTGGTGCTGGCGGGGTGCCGGGCCTGACGGCCCGGCAGTGCCCGCGTCAGGCGTTGGCTTCGCGGATCTTGTTGGCGGCGTCCTTGTCGTATGTCACGCCCTTCTGGTCGAACAGCGCGTCCAACTCGCCCGAGAGGGTCATCTCGGTGACGATGTCGCAGCCGCCGACGAATTCCCCCTTCACATAGAGCTGCGGGATCGTCGGCCAGTCCGAGAAGTCCTTGATGCCTTGCCGCACGTCCGGGTCGGCCAGCACGTTCACGTCGAGGAAGTCGACGCCCATGTAGTTCAGGACGCCGGCCACGCGGGAGGAGAACCCGCACTGCGGCATCATCTTGGTGCCCTTCATGTAGAGGACGACGTCGTTCTTCTCGATCGTCTCGCGGATCTGGTCCTGTGCGCTCATCGCGTTTCCTTTCACTCCGGCGCCTTGGTGGTCAGCGCCAGCGCATGGAGTTCCCCATGCGCGCCATCCATCTTGCCCTTCAGCGAGGCATAGACGGCCCGCTGCTGCTGGACCCGGTTCATGCCGCGGAAGCTTTCGTCGACGACCTCGGCCGCCCAGTGATTGCCGTCGCCGGCGAGGTCGGTGATGGTGATCTTCGCCTGCGGGAAGCTGGCGCGGATCAGGGCCTCGATGTCGTGGGCTTCCATCGCCATGGGCAAGTCCTTCCGGTTATCCTGAGGCCAAAGACTTAGGGCCGCCGCCGGGTGGCTGCAAGGGCCTGCAAGGGGCGCCGCCAAGGGGGGCGGGGCGGGGCGAGAGAGCGTCCGAGCTCGGACACTTTCCCGGCCCTTAAAAATCAAGGGCTTGCGGGCGCGTCTTAACTTGGACTTAAGACTTTTCCGCGGGCGCCAGGTCCGAGCGGTTCAGGCCGTAGAGCATGAGATCGACCGAGCGACCAAGACTTGGGCGGAACCAGTGGTTGCGCAGGCGGCCTTCGAGGGTGAAGCCGACCGCCTGGTAGAGATGCTGCGCCCGGAGATTTTCGCCCGAGGCATCAAGCCAGATGCGCCGGGCGCCGAGCACATCGAAACCATAGGCAATCAGCGCGGACATGAGGGCGCGGCCGCGGCCGCCGCCGGTCTGGTCCAGTGCCAGGCGGCGCAGTTCCACCCGACCGGAGGGATCGCCGATTTCGCAGAAGAGGGCGAAGCCCGCCGCGCGACCGCCTTCCTGCCAGATGAGGAGGTGCGCGGATGGGTCGGCCAGATAGGCGGCCAGCCCCGCCTCGTCTTCATCCGAGATGAAGGGCGCATTCTCGGGGCGCTGCGCGAGACGCCGGATGAAGGCGAAATCCTCCGGCGTCGCGCGGCGCAGGCTCATGCCACGGCCAGGGCGAAGGCGCTGCGGTAGAGGGTGGAAAGTTCGGCCAGCGGGGCGGATTCGGTGCCAAGCGTCACGTCGTTGCCGCCGAATTGTCCCGCCACGGACAGGGCAACGCCGGCCGCTTCGGCGGCCGTTTTCAGCGCGGGCAGCTTCTCGGGCGCGATGGACAGAAGATAGCGCGCCTGATCCTCGCCGAAGAGGGTGGCGATCTCGCCGCTTTCGAGCCAGAGACCGAGGCCCGCGCCTTCGGCCATTTCAAAGGCGGCCAGCGCAAGGCCGCCATCCGACAGGTCGGTGCAGGCGCGGATGAGGTCGTGCGAGGCACGCACGAATTCGCCGTTGCGCTTTTCGGCGGCGAGGTCAACGGGCGGGGCATCGCCCTCTTCGATGCCGAAGGCTTCGGCCAGAAGCGCCGACTGGCCGAGATGGCCTGCGGTTTCGCCCACGACCACCGCCAGGTCGCCTGCCGTGGGGCGGCCGGCGATGATCTGGTCCAGCGAGGCGATCAGCCCGACCGCGCCGATGGTGGGCGTGGGCAGGATGCCCTTGCCGTCGGTTTCGTTGTAAAGCGAGACGTTGCCCGAGACGATGGGCATGTCCAGCGCCTTGACCGCCGCGCCGATGCCTTTGATGGCGCCGACGAACTGGCCCATGATCTCGGGCTTTTCGGGGTTGCCGAAGTTCAGGTTGTCGGTGGTGGCCAGCGGCAGGGCGCCCACGGCGGAGAGGTTGCGGTAGGCTTCGGCCACGGCCTGCTTGCCGCCCTCGAACGGGTTGGCCTTCACATAGCGCGGCGTCACGTCCGAAGTGAAGGCGAGCGCCTTGTTCGTGCCGTGCACGCGCACCACGCCGGCGGGCAGGCCGGGCGTGACCACGGTATCGGCGCCGACCTGGCAGTCGTATTGTTCCCAGACCCAGGACTTGCGGGCATAGCTGGGCGCGCCGATCAGTGCGCGCAGGCCGGCGAGGGGCGCAATCTCGGGGACCGTGCCAAGCGGGGCGGCGGGCGGAGTTTCCACCCAGGGGCGGTCATATTCCGGCGCGCTGGATGACAGCTTCGACAAGGGCAGGTCGGCCTTCACCTCGTTGCCATGCAGGATGAGGAAGCGGTCTTCGGCAATGGTTTCGCCCACGATGGCGAAATCGAGATCCCACTTTTCGAAGATCGCCCGCGCCACGTCTTCCTTTTCGGGGCGAAGGACCATGAGCATCCGCTCCTGGCTTTCGGAGAGCATCATTTCGTAGGCGGTCATGTTCGCCTCGCGCTGCGGCACGTCGTCGAGCTGCAGCTTGATGCCGAGGTTGCCCTTGTCGCCCATTTCGACGGCGGAGCAGGTGAGGCCCGCGGCGCCCATGTCCTGGATCGAGATGACGGCGCCGGTCGTCATCAGTTCAAGGCAGGCCTCCAGAAGGCACTTCTCGGTGAAGGGGTCGCCCACCTGCACGGTGGGGCGCTTTTCCTCGATCGTGTCGTCAAACTCGGCGCTGGCCATGGTGGCGCCGCCCACACCGTCGCGGCCGGTCTTGGCGCCCAGATAGACCACGGGCATCCCCACGCCCGAGGCGACCGAGTAGAAGATCTTGTCGGCATCGGCGAGGCCGGCCGCGAAGGCATTGACCAGGCAGTTGCCGTTGTAGCTGCGGTGGAAGCGGACCTCGCCGCCCACGGTGGGAACGCCGAAGGCATTGCCATAGGCACCGATGCCTTCGACCACGCCTTTGACCAGATGCGCGGTCTTGGGATGCGAGGGCTCGCCGAAGGACAGCGCATTCATCGCCGCGATGGGACGCGCGCCCATGGTGAACACGTCACGCAGGATGCCGCCCACGCCGGTGGCCGCGCCCTGATGCGGTTCGATGTAGGAGGGGTGGTTGTGGCTTTCCATCTTGAAGATGACCGCCAGTTTTCTGCCATCGGGGCCATCGCCGATATCGACCACGCCCGCATTCTCGCCCGGCCCGCAGATCACCTGCGGCCCGGTGGTGGGCAGGGTGCGCAGCCATTTCTTCGACGATTTGTAGGAACAATGTTCGTTCCACATCGCCGAGAAGATGCCCAGTTCCGTGAAGGTCGGGACGCGCCCGATGATTCCCAGCAGGCGGTCGTATTCGTCGGGCTTCAACCCGTGGGCGGCGACCAGTTCCGGCGTGATGGCGGGCTCTTGCATGGCATCCCCTTCGGCAGCTTGCGGGCGTCTTAAGGGAAAGGGGCACGAAGGGCAAACCGCTCTGCCCGCGCGGCACCGGATTTCCGTGAGAAATTTCGCGGGTCCCGTGCGGTGAATGTCGAAATCCTGCGCGACCCCGCGTCCTTGGTTTAGGATCGCGGGCAATCGTGCCGCGCGGCCTTAACCGGAAGGATCCGAGATGAAGTACCTGCTTCTCCTCTATGCAGCCCCCGATGCCGAACCGGCCTATGGCACGCCCGAGTTCGACGCCATGATGGGCGAATACATGACGCACAGCGACCGGATGAAGGACGTGGCCACCTTCATCGCGGGCGAGGGGCTGCAACCCGTGGCGACCGCCACCACGCTGCGCAAGCGCGGCACGAAGGTCGAGACGATCGACGGGCCCTTTGCCGAGACCCGCGAACATCTGGGCGGGTTCTACCTGATCGACGCGCCCGATCTGGATGCGGCGATGCGCTATGCTGCAGAGATTCCGGCGGCGCGTTACGGCTCGGTCGAGATCCGGCCGGTGATGGAGTACTGATGCCGCACCAGGCGCTGGAGGATGTCCTGCGCGCCGACAGGGGGCGGCTTCTGGCCGCCCTCATCGCGCGGACGGGCGAGATTCAGCGTGCCGAGGATGCGCTGCACGAGGCCGCCGCATCGGCGCTGGTGCACTGGGGGCGCAGCGGGGTGCCGGATAACCCTGCCGGATGGCTGCTGCGCGCGGCCTGGCGCAAGGCCATCGACGGCTGGCGACGGGAGGGGGCTGCCGCCCGGAACCGTGCCGCAAGGGAGCTTCTTGCGGAAGAAGAGGCGGCCGATCCCGACCCGCAGGACATTGCCGACGACCGCCTGCGGCTGATCTTCACCTGCTGCCACCCGGCGCTGGAGCCGAAGACGCAGGTCGCGCTGACCCTGCGCACCATCTGCGGCCTGACCACGGCACAGATTGCCGCCGTGTTTCTTGATGCCGAACCGGCCATGGGCCAGCGGCTTTCGCGCGCGAAGGCCAAGATCGCCGCTGCGCGCATCCCCTATGCGGTGCCGGGGCCGGAGCTTTGGCCCGAGCGGCTGAATGCGGTGCTGACGGTGATCTACCTCATCTTCACCGCCGGCTACACCGCGGGGCCGGAGGCCGGCCTGGAGCTTTGCGGCGAGGCGATCCACCTCGCGCGGCTGGTCGATGCGTTGCGCCCCGGCGAGGCCGAGACCGAGGGGGCGCTGGCGCTTCTGCTGCTGACCGAGGCGCGAAGGCCGGCGCGGGTGGGGCCGGACGGCGCCACCGTTCCGCCATCGGATCAGGACCGCGGGCTGTGGCTGCCCGACCTGGCCGTCGAGGGGCTGGGATTGCTGGACCGCGCCATGGCGCGGCGCAGGCCCGGGCCGTTCCAGATCAAGGCTGCCATCGCCGCGCTGCACGCGGCGCCGCTGCCGACCGACTGGCCGCAGATCGCCGCCCTGTATACGCGGCTGCTGGACTGGGAGCCGACCCCTGTCGTCCGTCTGAACCGTGCCGTGGCGCTGGCCGGGTCCGGCGCGCTGGAGGCTGCCGCCCAGTCCATCGACGCGCTTGCGGCCGAACTCGACGGCTATCAGCCGTTCCACGCCGCCCGCGCCGACCTGCGCCTGCGGCAGGGCCGCCCGGCCGAATCGATTGCCGATTTCGACCGCGCGATCGCGCTGGCCCCGCATCCCGCCGACGCCCTGTTCCTGCGCAGACGCCGCGATGCAGCGATGATTTCCGCGCCAAATCGCGGCTGACCAGCCGGAGGCGAAAAAAAAGGCCGAGCAGAAGCTCGGCCCAAGTCCAACAGGGAGGTATGAAGGTGTGAGAGAAACCTCAATCACGCCTTCGCCGCTGGATTTAGGTGTCCCGGAGATTCTTAGCAAGGCTCATGATGCCGCAGTGGCAGCATGTCCGCCATGCATTGCGCGCATGGCTGTTTGCGGTAACGGCTTCGTCAGTCTTCCGGGGCCTCGCTATGGGCCAGAACGCGCCTCAGAGCCGCGACCAGAATCATCGCGGATGCGGTGCCCGTCAGGATCAAGGCAGGGTAGAGCAGGGCTGTCTCGGCCATCGCTTCCTCCATTCCAGGCCAGTTATCCACAGGCTGCTCTCGAATTTGGGTGACAATGTGGCAGATCGCATCCGGATTGGGCGGGATATGGAAACGTATGGCCGGCCTTTCCCCTCCACACGTGCCGCGCTACGCATGGGGCCGGAGGGCGGCGCATGGTTTCGGTTCTTGCAAATGCACTGATGGTCCTGCCCGGCAAGCTGGTGCTCGGGCGGCTGACGATGGGGGACGGGCGCATCCTGGCGCTGGAACCTGGCACGGGGGTGCCCGAGGGCGCGCTGGATTGCGGGGGCGATCTGGTGATGCCGGGGCTGGTGGAACTGCACACCGACAATCTGGAGCGCCACATCGAGCCGCGCCCGCGCGTGGCCTGGCCCCATGCGCCGGCCATCGTGGCGCATGATGCGGAACTGGCGGGCGTGGGAATCACCACGGTTTTCGATGCGCTGCGGGTGGGCTCGATCCCCGACCGGTCGAAGGGCAGCTATTTCGAATACGCCCGCGCGCTGGCGTCGGAGATCCTGGCGCTCCGGGCGGCGGGGGCCTTGCGGATCAGCCATCTTCTGCACCTGCGGGCGGAACTGTGCTCGGAGACGCTGAGCGAGGAACTGGCAGGGTTCGGCCCCGAGGACGGGGTGGGGATCATCAGCCTGATGGACCACACGCCAGGGCAGCGGCAGTTCACCGATGTGACACAGTTGCGCGCCTATCTGATGGGCAAGCACGGGTTCACCGAGGCGGATTTCGAGGCGCATGTGGCGGACCGCAAGGACATATGGGCGCGCAAGGGGGCGGCGCACGAGGCAGCCGCGGTCGCGGCGGCAGGACGGTTCGGCGCGGTGCTGGCCAGCCACGACGACAGCACGGCGGCCCATGTCGCGGCCTCGGCGGTACATGGCGTGGCCTTTGCCGAATTCCCCACCACGCTGGAGGCGGCGCGGGCCTGCCGCGCGGCAGGCATCGCGGTGATGGGCGGGGCGCCGAACCTGATCCGCGGGGGCAGCCATGCGGGCAATGTCGCCGCGCGCGAACTGGCCGAGGCGGATTGCCTGGACATCCTGTCCTCGGACTATGTGCCGGCGGCCCTGCTGACGGCGGGGCTGCGCCTGGGCGAGTTGTGGGGCGATTTGGCCCGCGGCATTGCCACCGTGACAGCAGCGCCCGCCCGCGTGGCGGGGCTGGACGACCGCGGTCGGCTGGAGCCGGGGCTGCGCGCCGACGTGATCCGCGTGACCCGCATCGGCGGCGCGGCGGTGGTGCGCGGCACCTGGGTTGCGGGTCGCCGTGTTGCCTGAAATCTGACGAATGAGGATGCCATGACCACCAGCCTTCCCGCCTTCACCGCCCCCGGCCGTTTCTGGCGCGGCAACCTGCACACCCATTCGACCCGGTCGGACGGCGTGCTGGACCCCGAGGAGGTCTGCCGCCGCTATCGGCGCGAGGGCTATGATTTCCTGGCGCTGACGGATCATTTCGTGGGCCAGTTCGGCTATCCCATCGTGGACACCGTTCCGTTCCGCACCAACAGCTTCACCACCATTCTGGGGGCCGAGCTTCATTCGGGCGCCATGGCGAATGGCGAGTTGTGGCATATCCTGGCGGTGGGCCTGCCGGCGGACTTCGCGCCGTCGAACACGCCCTCGTTCCGCCCGGTGCCGGATCAGGAGAGCGGGGCCGAGATCGCGGCGCGGGCCGTGGCGGCGGGAGCCTTCGTCGCCATCGCGCATCCGCAATGGTCGGGGCTGACGCTGGCCGATGCGCGCGGCATCGGTGCGGCCCATGCGGTGGAGATCTACAACCACGGCTGTGCCGAGGGCTGCGACCGTGCGGACGGCTTTGCCATCGCCGACCTTCTGTTGAGCGAGGGGCGCCGGCTGACGCTGGTGGCGACGGATGACGCGCATTTCTCGGAGCCCGACCATTTCGGGGGCTGGGTCATGGTGAAGGCCGAGGCGAACGAGCCCGAGGCGCTGTTGGCCGCGCTTAAGGCGGGGCATTTCTATTCCAGCCAGGGCCCTGACCTGCATGACGTGCGCATCACCGACGAGGCGGTCGAGGTCGAATGTTCCTCGGTCCGCTCGATCATCGTGCAGGGGTCGGGCACGGCGGCGAAGGCCGTCCACGGCATGTCGCTGAACGGGGCCAGCATTCCGCTGGAGCGGTTCCGCAATTCGCCCTTCGTGCGGGTTTCGGTCATCGACCATTCGGGGCGCCGCGCCTGGTCGAACCCGCATTTCTTCGGCTGAGGCCGAAGCCCGGACCGGCAAGCGTTCGGACGCTTGCCGTCCCGTGTGATGCGTGCAAGCGGCGCTGTGGATGGTGCTGGATGAGCCGGGCGGTCAGCCCGGAACGGGCGCATCGCGGCGCAAGAGACCCTGATCCTTCAGATCCGACCAGAGCCCGGCGGGAAGGGGCCTGGCCAGAGCGCGGGCATTGGCCTGAACCTCTGCGGCGCGCTGCGCCCCCAGAACCACCGAGACCACGGCGGGATGGGCCAGCGGAAAGTGCAGCGCGGCCTCGGCCAGCGTGACGCCATGGGCGGCACAGACGGCCTCGATCCGCGCGACGCGGGACAGCACGTCCGGCGGGGCGGGATCGTAGTTGTAGAAGGCACCGGGTCGCGCACCGGTGGCCAGGATGCCAGAGTTGAACACGCCGCCCAGCATCACGCCGATGCCGCGCGCCTCGGCCAGCGGCAGGAACCCGTCCAGCGCGCCCTGTTCCAGAAGCGTGTAGCGGCCCGCCAGCAGGAACAGGTCGAAGTCGCCGCGTTCGGCCAGCCAGGTGCAGCAGTCCGCCTCGTTCACGCCGGCGCCGAAGGCCCGGATCACGCCTTCGTCGCGCAGGCGTAGCAGCGCAGGATACGCGCCGGCCATGAAGGCGGCGCGGTGGTCATCCAGCACCTCTTGCCGCTTGTGGGTGAACAGGTCGAGGTCATGGGCATGGACCACGTCGATGCGGTCCACCCCCAGTCGCTCCAGCGAAAACTCCAGGCTGCGCAGGACGCCATCGTGCGAATAGTCGTATTCGCCGATGCGGGCGGGCACGTCGAACCACTTGCCGATGCCCTCGCGGGTTTCGGCCGTGGCGGGACGCAGGACGCGCCCGATCTTGGTGCAAAGCACGATTTCGTCGCGCGGATGGTCGCGCAGGAAGGGGTTCAGCCGGGTTTCCGACAGGCCGAGACCGTAGAGCGGCGCCGTGTCGAACAGCCGCACGCCCGCGTCCCAGGCGGCATCCATCACCGCGCGCGCGTCTTGCGGCGAAACGGCGCGGTACAGATTGCCAAGCGGCGCGGTGCCCAGGCCCATCTGCGTAAAACCGATGCCGCCCGTGCCACGCCTGTCCCAGTGATTGACCTTCATGCGTCCTCCCAAGGTTGATGTCAGCGCGGGCTGAACCGCAGGGACAGGCAGGACATGCCGCCGTCGAGCTTGGCACATTCGCTGTTGCCGATCTCGCGGACCGTGTAGCCGGCGGTAAGGATCGCGTCGCGGGTGTGGGGGAAGCCTTCCGGCATCAGCACGAGATCATTGAAGCGGATGGTGTTGGCGGCGGCTTCCTCGCCCTCGGCCACAGGGATCACCCGGTAGCCGGCAAAGCAGCCGGAGCCGGCGAGGCGGTCGGTGGACAGGATCGTCTCGGCATCGAGAAGCGAGCAGTCGGTCTTGAAATGCAGCACGCCAGGCGGGGTGTGGACTTCGCGCAAGCGGTGGCCCCAGTCGGCAACGAGCCGGGCAAGGCTGGCGATTCCTGTCGCATCGGTGCGGGCAGAGCGGCCGACGAGGATCTCGCGGCCGGTGACAAGGATGTCGCCGCCTTCGATATGGCCTTCGTCCACCGTGCGAACCTCGGTGTAAAGCGCCTTGAGATGCGGGGCCATTTCGGCGGCCTCGCCCAGGCGCGAGGGCGCGCCGGGGCGCATGACCACGGCGCCTTCGGGCAGGCAAAGCGCGGTATCCTCGACGAAGACGGAATCGGGGAAGTCTTCCAGGGGGCCGAGCTCGACCACGGTCGCGCCGGTTTCGCGCAGCGTGGCGATGTAGGCGTCGTGATGGGCACGGAGCGTGGCGAGGTCGGGGTTGCCGGTATCGACCGCGCGCAGGCCGCGGATGATGGAGGTCGCGGGGGCGCGGGTGATGGCATGGGTGAAACGGTAGGGGAAGGCAGGGTCGCGCGCGGGCATGGGTCACTCCGGGTTTGGCGGCAGGGTGGCAGAAGGCGCGGGCGGGGGCCAGAGGGTGTGGGGCGTCGAGGCCCCGGCCTTCGCCGGGGCGGGGTTTGCCGGGTGGGGCAAGCATCGCGCCGGGCTTGCCTGTCGCGCGCGGGGCTGGCTATGGTCCGGCCTCCCGAACGGAGGATTCCATGACTGACGCCACGCAGATCCGCATTGCCCATGCCATTGCCGCAGAGATCGGCGCCACGCCGGGGCAGGTGAACGCGGCAGTGGAGCTTCTGGACGGGGGGGCGACGGTGCCCTTCGTCGCGCGCTATCGCAAGGAAGTGACGGGCGGGCTTGACGATTCCCAGTTGCGCACTCTGGCCGAGCGGCTGGCCTACCTGCGCGAGATGGAGGCGCGGCGGGCGGCGATTGTTGCCTCGATCACCGAGCAGGGGAAAATGACCGATGCGCTGGCGCTGTCGCTGGCGAAGGCGGCGACGAAGGCGGAGCTGGAGGACATCTATCTGCCCTACAAGCCCAAGCGCCGGACCCGGGCCATGATCGCGCGGGAAAACGGGTTGGGGCCGCTGTATGAGGCGATCCTGGCCGACAGGGGCGCGGACCCGGCGGCGCTGGCGGCGGGCTATGTGAGCGAGGCGGTGCCGGATGCGAAGGCGGCGCTGGAAGGCGCGCGGGACATTCTGGCCGAGGGTCTGGCGGAAAACGCCACGCTTCTGGGGCGGCTTCGGTCGCACATGAAGGATGTGGGGCGCATCGTGGCCAGGGTCGCCGAGGGCGCGGCGGCGGAGGGGGCGAAGTTTTCGGACTATTTCGACCACAACGAGCCCTGGGCCACGGCGCCTTCGCACCGTGTCCTGGCCATGCTGCGCGGGCGCAACGAGGGCGTGCTGACCGTGGACCTGGAGGTCGATGCCGAGGCGGCCAAAGGTGAAAGCCCGGCGGAGCGGGCCTGTGCGGCGGCGCTGGAGGCGACTGGCCGGGGGCCGGGCGACCAATGGCTGCGCGAGGCGGCGGCCTGGGCCTGGCGGGTGAAGATTCGCACATCGCTGGTGCTGGACCTGATGGCGGACCTGCGCGAGCGGGCCGAGGAGGAGGCGATCCGCGTCTTTGCGCGGAACCTGAAGGACCTGCTTCTGGCGGCGCCGGCGGGGGGCAAGGCCACGATGGGGCTGGACCCCGGCATCCGGACAGGCGTGAAGGTGGCGGTGGTGGATGCGACCGGCAAGGTCACGGCGACCGACACGGTCTATCCGTTCCAGCCAAAGAACGACCTGCGCGGCGCACAGGTCACGCTGGCGCAACTGATCGCGAAGCATGGCGTGCGGCTGATCGCCATCGGCAATGGCACGGCGAGCCGCGAGACCGAGAAGATGGTGGCGGACCTGCTGGCGGTGCTTCCGGGCGCGGAGAAGCCGGTGAAGGTGATCGTGAGCGAGGCTGGGGCTTCGGTCTATTCGGCCAGCGAACTGGCGGCGAAGGAGTTTCCCGACCTGGACGTGTCGTTGCGCGGCGCGGTCAGCATCGCGCGGCGGTTGCAGGATCCGCTGGCGGAACTGGTGAAGATCGAGCCGAAGTCGATCGGCGTGGGGCAGTACCAGCATGACGTGGACCAGCACCGGCTGGGCAAGTCTCTGGAAGCCGTGGTCGAGGATGCGGTGAACGCGGTCGGGGTGGACCTGAACACCGCCTCGGCGCCCCTGCTGGCGCGGGTCTCGGGCGTGGGGCCGTCGCTGGCCGAGGCGATTGTCAGCCATCGCGATGCAAACGGTCCCTTCGCCACGCGGCGGGAGTTGCTGAAGGTGGCGCGGCTGGGGCCCAAGGCCTTTGAACAGGCGGCGGGCTTCCTGCGCATCACCGGGGGGAAGGAGCCGCTGGATGCCTCGTCCGTGCACCCCGAGGCCTATGACGTTGCGCGGCGGATCGTGGCGGCCTGCGGGCGCGACATCCGCGCGCTGATGGGCGATGCGGCGGCGTTGAAGAAGGTTGACCCGCGGGCTTTCGTGGACGACCGTTTCGGCCTGCCCACGGTGAAGGACATCCTGGCAGAACTGGAAAAGCCGGGGCGCGACCCGCGGCCTTCGTTCCGCACAGCGGCTTTTGCCGATGGGGTGGAGGATATCAAGGACCTGAAGCCGGGGATGATGCTGGAGGGGACCGTCACCAACGTTGCCGCCTTCGGCGCCTTTGTGGACATCGGCGTGCACCAGGACGGGCTGGTGCATGTGAGCCAGCTGGCCGACCGCTTCGTGAAGGACCCGCATGAGGTGGTGAAGGCGGGCGATGTGGTGAAGGTCAGGGTGGTCGAGGTCGATGTGGCGAGGAAGCGCATCGGCCTGACCATGCGGTCGGACAGCGCGCCCGCACGCGATCAGGCGCGGGATGCGGCGCGCGAGCGGGGGGCACCGGTGGCCAAGGGCAAGCCGGGGCCGATGCAGGCGGGGCCCAAGGGGCAGGGCGGCGCGGGCGGGGGCAATGCCTTTGCCGATGCGCTGAAGGGCAAGTTCGGGCGGTGAGGGCCATGGAAAACGCTGATCAGACTGCGTTCTGGAATGCCGACCCCGGCCGGATGTGGGTGCGGTTCCAGCCGGACATGGACCTGTTTCTGGGCGGCGTGACCGGGCTTCTGCTGGACGAGGCGGCGCCCAGGCCGGGCGGGCGGGTGCTGGACGTGGGCTGCGGGGCGGGGGCCACGTCCCTGGCCTTTGCCGAAGCGGCCGGTCCGGGCGGCCAGGTTCTGGGGCTGGACGTGTCGGCACCGCTTCTGGCGCGGGCGCGCGAGCGGGCGGCGGGCCTGCCGCAGCTGGCCTTTGCCGAGGCCGATGCGCAGGTGGCGGAGCTGGAGGCGGGGCGCTTCGACCTGGTGGTGTCGCGGTTCGGCGTGATGTTCTTCAGCGATCCGGTGGCGGCCTTCCGCAACCTGGGCCGGGCGCTGGCTCCGGACGGGCGGATGGTGCTGGCCGCTTGGGCGGGGGTGGAGGCCAATCCGTTTTTCCGCGATCCGGGGCGGATCGGCGTCGCGCGGCTTGGGGCCTTGCCGCCCACTGACCCGGACGGTCCGGGGCCGATGGCTTTTCGGGACATCGACCGGGTGGCGGGGCTGTTGCAGGCGGCGGGGCTCAAGGCGGTCGAAGGCCGCGCGGTGGATCTGGCGCTGGTGCATCCGGGCGGGATCGAACCGGTCTTGGAGATGCTGACCGGCATCGGCGGCCTGTCGCGGCTGATGCGCGAACGGGGCGGCACGACCGAGGACATGGCGGCGATCCAGGCGGCGCTGCGCGATGCCTGGGCGGAGCATGACGGGCCGGAGGGGCTGCGGCTGCCGGCGCGGGTGAACCTGTTCACGGCGCGGGCAGGCTGAGGATCGGCGGCGGACCGCCGGCAGGTCGGGGTGCCATGATTCCGCCATGATTGCGACGCTGGCGCGCCGTGAAACGGGAGGACGCCTAACCCAGGTCTCGCCACCGCCCCCCTAGCCGGAGCCCAGCCATGGCCCTTTCGCTGCAATCTCTGACCGATGCCCTTGCCAATGATCCCGGGCTTCAGGCCCTTCCCGCACAGCAGCTGGCCGATGGGCTGAAAGCTGCGGAGGAGCTGAACCGCATCCTCCTGATGATGATCACGCAGACCGGGGTGAACAATGACGGACTGATCACCCCCGAAGACATGCAGGCGATCTCGGATGAAATCTGGAAGCCTGCCAATGCGCAGCCCTGGCGCGAGTTCTGGCTGGCGCATGGAAATGACAGCGGCACGGTGGAGACCGGCTATCACCTGTTGCAGAACGACGGGGGGCAGCTGGAGTTCCGCGGCCGCAACTTTGCGGACACCATCGCCGACAGCATCTACCACTTCGGCTTTCAGGTTCAGGACGGCAACTATTTCAACGAGGACGGCAACACCAATGCCGCGCTGAGTGACGTGGCGGGTTGGCTGAACTACTTCCTGAACGGGCGCAGCGTGGTGTTCGGCACGGAAGGGGCCGAGTCGCTTGGAACCTCGGATTATGACGCCTATTTCGCGGCGGCCCGGAGCGAGACCTTCTATGCCGGCGGCGGCGATGACCAGGTTTGGTCCGGCCTTGGCGCGGACAAGGTCTATGGCGGGGCAGGGAACGACCGGGTCGGTGCCGGGGAGGGGTCTGACCGTGTGTGGGGGGAAGGCGGGCATGACACGCTGTATGGCGAGGCTGGCAACGACCTGCTTCTGGGGGCCGGGGGCAATGACGTGCTGGGCGGCGGCACCGAGCTGGACACGCTGAAGGGCGGGACAGGGGACGACACTCTGTACGGCGATGACGGCGACGATGAGTTGTGGGGCGAGGACGGGCTGGACATCCTGCACGGCGGTGCCGGGCGCGACCGGCTGGACGGTGGGACGGGCACTGACAAGCTTTATGGCGGCGACAGCGCAGATCGGCTGTTCGGCGGGGCCGGCAATGACACCCTGTCAGGCGGTGAAGGCACCGACCTGCTGATCGGCGGCGGAGGCGCGGACCTGATCCAGCTTTGGGAGACGACGCAGGCCGCCGACACCGTGGTGCTGCGCGCGGGCGAAAGCGGGCTGACCCGAACCACGATCGACCGGATCGAGGGCTTCGCCAGCGGCACTGACAAGATCGACCTGAGCGCCCTCGGCGTTGCGTCGCTGGAGGATCTGGACTATCGGCGCGACGGGCTCGCATCGTGCTTCTATGACGGTGAGTTCCTGCGCATAGACAGCGATGGCGACGCAAGGACCGACATGATCGTGGCCTTTTCCTGGGTGGGCGAGCTGACGGCTGCGGATTTCCTCTTCGCCTGACGGCGCAGGCTCAGCTGCCGGGGTCGAAGGCGGCGGGGGCGGTGGCCCCGAGAATGGCGCGCAGGGCAAGCAGCATGACCATGCCAAAGGCGCCGGCGTAGTCGGCCGCCGCATAAAGGCCGATGAGCCAGCCCGCAAAGGCGCCGATCAGGGCGGCGGGCAGCCAGCCGAACCAGCCGACGTGCAGGGCAAGGGCGGTGAGCGGCAGGGCCATCAGCCAGCCCGCCCAGGAGAAGAGCGGCGACACACCGAGCGCCGAAGCGATCTGCCAGAGCCGGTAACCACCCTCGCCCGCGCCCGGATCGGCCAGGGCGAACAGGGCCGCACCGACGGCGCCGGGGGCAAGCCACAATACCGTGGCCGTCAGCACCAGCCGCACCCGCCCGACCAGCGCAAGCCCGCCGGGGGCAGAGCGGAGGTGGCGGCTCATGCCGCCGAGCCGCCCACGGTGAGGCCGCCGATCATCAGCGTGGGCTGGCCCACGCCGACAGGCACCCATTGACCGGCCTTGCCGCAATTGCCGATGCCGGGATCGAGTGCGAGGTCGTTGCCGATGGCGCGGATGTGTTTCAGCGCGGTGGCGCCGTCGCCGATGAGCGTGGCGCCCTTCACCGGGCGGCCGACCTTGCCATCCTTCACCCGGTAGGCCTCGGTGCAGGAAAACACGAACTTGCCGTTGGTGATGTCGACCTGCCCGCCGCCGAAGCCCACGGCCCAGATGCCGTCCTTGAGCCCCGCGAGGATGTCCTTCGGGTCATCCTGCCCGGCCAGCATGTAGGTGTTGGTCATGCGCGGCATGGGGATATGGGCAAAGCTTTCGCGCCGGCCGTTGCCGGTGGGGGCCACGCCCATCAGGCGGGCGTTCTGGCGGTCCTGCATGTAGCCCACCAGGACGCCATCCTCGATCAGCACGTTCTTGCCCGAGGGCGTGCCCTCGTCATCCACGCTGATCGATCCGCGCCGGTCGGGCAGCGTGCCGTCGTCCAGCACGGTGACACCCTTCGCCGCGATCTGGCTCCCCAGAAGGCCGGCGAAGGCCGAGGTCTTCTTGCGGTTGAAGTCGCCTTCAAGCCCGTGGCCGATGGCCTCGTGCAGCAGGATGCCGGGCCAGCCGGGACCAAGCACCACATCCATCACACCGGCGGGGGCGGGTTCGGCGTCCAGGTTTACCAGCGCGATGCGCAGCGCCTCGCGCACCAGGGGCTGCCAGTGGCCGGCCTCCATCAGCCGGGCCAGGCCAAAGCGGCCGCCGCCGCCGGTGCCGCCGCTTTCGCGCCGGCCACCCTGATCGACGATGACCGAAACGTTCATGCGCGCCATCGGGCGGATGTCGGTCAGGCGCAGGCCCTCGGGGCGCAGGATTTCGATCTCCTGGAAACTGGCCGACAGGGTGGCCGAGACCTGCACCACGCGGGGGTCAAGGCCGCGGGCATAGGCGTCGATCTCGCGCAGGAGGTCGATCTTCACGGCGAAGGTGGCGTCCTCCATCGGGTCCATGTCGCCATAGAGCTTCACGTTCGTGCCCTTCGGGGGCGGGGCCAGCACGCCGCCGCCCTGGCCCACGGCAAGACGCGCGGTCTCGGCGGCGCGGGCAAGCGAGCGTTCCGAGATCTCCGTGGAATGGGCATAGCCAGCGACCTCGCCCGTTACCGCCCGCAGGCCGAAGCCTTCCGAGGCGTCATAACTGGCCTGCCGGATGCGGCCGTCGTCCAGCACGATGGCCTCGGACCGGCGGCGTTCGAGGTAAAGCTCGCCATCCTCGGCGCCGGCAGTGGCGGCGCGCAGGACATTCAGCGCCGCGGCCTCGTCCAGATGGGTGTCGAAGGGGCGGAACGGGGCCTCGGCCATGGGGCAGTCCTTGATCTGGGTCAATTGGCGGCTGTTTGCCGCAACGGGGGTGCTTGTCGTCGCACCCGTAATATGGTTTCAAAAACACAGCCCACAACGGGATTCTGCCTGCAAGGGCGGCATAGACCAGACAAGCGGTGAAAAGCCGCGATCAGAACGGGAAATGAACATGCGTCTTCTGAGCAAGTCACTCGGAGCGACCGCTGCTGCAATGGTCCTGGCCCTGGCCGGCGCCGTGCAAGCGGAGGATCTGCCGATCATCGGCCAGCCCCTGGACAAGGGGATCGGGTTCCAGCCGGCCTCGACCATCGTGGCCGAGCATACCTTCGCGCTGGAGCACATGATCCTGATCATCATTTCGGTGATCGTGGTGTTCGTGACCGGGCTGCTGATCTGGGTGATCGTGCGCTACAACCAGCGCGCCAACCCCAAGCCCGCGAGCTTCACCCACAACAGCCCGCTGGAGATCGCCTGGACGCTCGTGCCGATCCTGATCCTGGTGTTCATCGGCGCCTATTCGCTGCCCGTCCTGTTCAAGCAGGAAGAGATCCCGGTGGCCGAGGTCAGCATCAAGGCGACCGGCAACCAGTGGTACTGGTCCTATGAATACCCGAAGGAAGGCCTGTCCTTCGATGCCATGATGGTCGGCGCCGGCGAGAACCGCCTGACGCCCGAGGTCGAGGAACAGCTGAAGGCGATGGGACTGGGCAAGGAACAGTTCCTGCTGGCCACCGACAACGCCGTGGTCGTGCCGGTGGGCAAGATCGTGGTTGTCACCGTGACCGGCGCGGATGTGATCCACTCCTGGAAAGTGCCGGCCTTTGGCGTGATGCAGGATGCGGTGCCCGGACGCCTGGCGCAGACCTGGTTCAAGGTCGACAAGGAAGGCATCTATTTCGGCCAGTGCTCGGAACTGTGCGGCAAGGACCATGCCTACATGCCGATCATGGTGAAGGCGGTCAGCCCGGAAGCCTATGACCAGTGGGTCACCGAAATGGGCGGCACCGTGGCCGATGCCGGCGCGGCCCCCTCGACGGTGCAGGTCGCGTCGAACTGAGACGGCGCCCCTTTTCAGGGCCGGCCCGGCAGCGGGGCGGCCCCATCCTTCCACCAGACGGCAGAAGATGACTGACCTGAGCTCCTACGAAGGCACCGGCGAGGCGCAGTTCGGCGACTATGTCGCCCTGCTGAAGCCGCGCGTGATGTCGCTGGTGGTGTTCACCGCCCTGGTCGGCCTTCTGGTGGCGCCGGTCCACGTTCATCCCGTGGTGGCGCTGGCCTCGATCCTGTTCATCGCGCTTGGGGCAGGGGCCTCGGGCGCGCTGAACATGTGGTGGGATGCCGACATCGACCAGAAGATGCGGCGCACCCGCAGCCGGCCCATTCCAGCAGGCCGCGTGGCTCCGGGCGAGGCGCTTGGCCTGGGGCTGGCGCTGTCGGGCATCGCGGTGGTGATGCTTGGTCTGGCGGCGAACCTGCTGGCAGCTGGCCTGCTGGCCTTCACCATCTTCTTCTACGCCGTGGTCTATTCGATGTGGCTGAAGCGGCTGACACCGCAAAACATCGTGATCGGCGGCGCGGCCGGGGCCTTCCCGCCCATGATCGGCTGGGTCTGCGCCACGGGCTCCGTCTCGGTCGAGGCGGTGCTGATGTTCCTGATCATCTTCATGTGGACGCCCCCCCATTTCTGGGCGCTGGCGCTGTTCCTGAAGGGCGATTACCACAACGCCGGCGTGCCGATGCTGACCGTGACCCACGGGCGCAAGGCGACGCGGGCGCATATCCTGGCCTACACGCTGGCGCTCGCGCCGGTCGCCGTGGGCGCCGCTTTCACCTCGATCGGCGGGCCGGTCTATCTGGCGGTGGCGCTGGCGCTGAACGGCTGGTTCATCCTGGGCGCCGTCCGCATCTGGCGGCGCGACGAGGCGATGGCCGAGGCCGACAGCTATGCGGTGGAAAAGGCGTTCTTCCGCTTTTCGCTGTACTACATGTTCCTGCACTTCGTGGCCTTCCTGGTGGAAGCGGCGCTGAAGACGCAGGGCCTGGGAGGCTGGTGACATGGCATTCAAGCCCGCCCATGAAATGCACCGCCGCCGGTTCGGTCGGAACGTCGGCCTGGGCGTGGCGCTGGCGGCTTTCGTCGTGCTGGTCTTTGCGCTGACCGTGGTGAAGGTCACCGGGGGCGATCCCATGCGCGCGGTTTCGGGTGCTCCCGAGGCGCCGGCAGAGGGCACGCCATGACGCCGCAAGCTCGCACCGGGTTCATGCTGGGCGGCATCGTCGCCGTGATGGTCGGCGCCTCCTTCGCGGCGGTGCCGTTCTATTCCTGGTTCTGCAAGGTGACCGGCTACGGCGGCACCACGGGCGAGGCGCTGGCCGCCCCCGGCGAGATCCTGGACCAGACGATCCGCGTGAACTTCGACGCCTCGCTGGAACGGGGGATGCCGTGGGAGTTCAAGCCCGTGCAGATCTCGATGGATCTGCGCATCGGCGAAACCGGCATGGCCTTCTACGAAGCCTACAACCCCACCGACCGGGTGGTGGCGGGCACGGCAACCTTCAACGTCACGCCCGATGCCGCCGGCGGCTATTTCGACAAGATCGCCTGCTTCTGCTTCACCGAACAGGTGCTGAAACCCGGCGAGCGGGTCGAGATGCCGGTGACCTTCTTCGTGGACCCCTCGATCGTGACCGATCCCGAAGGGCGCTTCGTCAAGGAGATCACCTTATCCTATACTTTCCACGAAACGCCCCTGCCCGAGGAACAGGCCGCCCTGGCCGGGGACGACGGCAAGTCCGTGAACTGAGACCGACCGCTCCGGCCCGCCAGAGGCCGGACGCAACAACGAGGGAACCGACATGGCGCATGCCAAGAACCACGACTACCACATCCTGCCGCCGTCGATCTGGCCCTTCCTGGGTGCCGTGGGCGCCTTCGTCATGCTGTGGGGCGCGGTCCACATGATCTCGCCGCAGATCGAGGATCGCCAGCCCTGGGTCTTCCTGATCGGCCTGGCGCTGGTTCTTTACGTGATGTTCGCCTGGTGGTCGGATGTCATCAAGGAAAGCCTGGCAGGCGATCACACGCCGGTGGTGGTCATCGGCCTGCGCTATGGCTTCATCATGTTCATCATGTCGGAAGTCATGTTCTTCGCGGCATGGTTCTGGAACTTCTTCAAGAACGCGCTGTATCCCCTGGGTCCGGAGTATCCCATGGTGGACGGCCCCTGGCCGCCCGCCGGGATCGAGACCTTCGACCCCTGGCACCTGCCGCTGATCAACACGCTGATCCTGTTGTGCTCGGGCGCGGCCGCCACCTGGGCGCACCATGCGCTGGTGCACGAGAACAACCGCAAGGACATGAAGAACGGCCTGATCCTCGCGATCCTGCTCGGTGTGCTGTTCACCTTCTTCCAGGTCTACGAATACAGCCACGCGGCCTTCGGCTTTGCCGGAAACGTCTATGGCGCGTCCTTCTTCATGGCGACCGGTTTCCACGGCTTCCACGTCGTGATCGGGACGATCTTCCTGACCGTCTGCCTGATCCGCGTCTACAAGGGCCACTTCACCCCGGAAAAGCACGTGGGCTTCGAAGCCGCCGCCTGGTACTGGCACTTTGTTGACGTGGTCTGGCTGTTCCTGTTTGCCGCGATCTACGTCTGGGGCCGCTGACCGCCCCTGCCTGACGGCATGAAGCGCGGGCCCATGGGCCCGTGCTTTCGTTTGAAGGACCGCCATGACACGCCGCTTCCTTGTCGCCCTGATCTTCGGCCTGGCCGGCGCGGCCGTGCTGATCGGTCTGGGCATCTGGCAGATGCAGCGGCTGGCCTGGAAAGAGGCGATCCTGGCCGAGATCACCGCGAAGATCGGGGCCGATCCGGTGGCGCTGCCGCCCGCGCCTGTCACGGAAACCGAGGCACTGCGCTATCTGCCCGTCACGGTCTCAGGCCGGTTGACGGGCGAGACGCTGCGCGTGCTGGTCAGCCGCAAGGAAGTGGGGCCAGGCGTCCGCGTGATCGAGGTGCTGGCCCTGGCCGACGGCCGCCGCGTGATGGTGGACCGGGGCTTCCTGCCCGATGCGCGCAAGGACGATGTCCTGACGGCGGGCGAGGTCATTGTGACGGGCAACCTGCACTGGCCGTCCGAGGTGGACGGCTTCACGCCCCCGCCCGACCCGAAGGCCGGGCTGTGGTTTGCCCGCGACGTGCCAGCCATGGCGGCGGCCCTGCAGGCCGAGCCGGTGCTGGTGGTGGCGAAGTCAGACACCGGCGACGGGATCGAGCCGATGCCGGCCGATACCAGCGGCATCCCCAACGACCATTTCGGCTATGCGATCCAGTGGTTCGGCATGGCAATCGTGTGGCTGGGGATGACAGCCTATCTTCTCTGGCGTATCAGACGCCGGACAGTGTGAAGGTTTGACGATGCGATACATCTCTACCCGCGGCGCGGCCCCGACCTTGAGTTTCGCCGAGGCGATGATGACGGGCCTGGCGCGGGACGGCGGGCTTTATGTGCCCGAAACGGTGCCGCAGATGGCAAAGGCCGAGATCGCGGCGCTGGCGGGCCTGCCCTACGAAGAGGTGGCCTTCCGCGTGATGCGCCCCTTCATCGGCGGCGCGTTCACCGATGAAGAGTTCCACGGGCTGATCGAGAAAGCCTATTCCGGTTTCGGTCACGCCGCCCGGGCACCGCTGGTGGAACTGGCCGCCAATCATTTCCTGCTGGAACTGTTCCACGGGCCGACGCTGGCCTTCAAGGACTTTGCCATGCAGATCATCGGCCAGATGATGCAGGCGCAGCTGGCCAAGACCGGGGAACGCATCACCATCGTCGGTGCGACCTCTGGCGATACCGGCTCGGCCGCCATCGAGGCGTTCCGGGGGCTGGCCAATGTGGATGTGTTCATCCTCTTCCCGCATGGCCGGGTCAGCGAGGTGCAGCGCCGACAGATGACCACGCCCGCCGAGACCAACGTGCATGCCCTGGCGCTGGACGGCGATTTCGATGATTGCCAGGCCCGGCTGAAGGACATGTTCAACGACTTCGCCTTCCGCGACGGCGTGCGGCTGGCGGGGGTGAACAGCATCAACTGGGCGCGGGTCCTGGCGCAGGTGGTCTATTACTTTACCGCTGCCGTGGCGCTTGGCGCGCCGCACCGTCCGGTCAGCTTCACCGTGCCCACGGGGAATTTCGGCGACATCTACGCCGGCCATATCGCCCGTGCGATGGGCCTGCCCATCGAGCGGCTGGTGATCGCCACCAACCAGAACGACATCCTGGACCGGGCGATGCGGTCGGGCGTGTACGAGACGAAGGGCGTCGCGCCCTCGATCAGCCCGTCGATGGACATTCAGGTCTCATCCAACTTCGAACGCGCGCTGTTTGATGCCTATGGCCGCGACGGCGCCGCCGTGGCGCAGCTGATGGGCGAGCTGAAGGCCGGGCGCTTTGCCATCAGCCAGGGCGCGTTGCAGCGCCTGCGCGAGGAGTTCGGGTCGGGCCGGGCGTCGGAAGACGATACACGCGCGACCATCGCTGCAACGCTTGTCGCGACGGGCGAACTTCTGTGCCCCCATTCCGCAGTTGGGGTGAAGGTTGCGTCCGAGCATCTGTCAGAGGTGCCGATGATCACGCTGGCCACCGCCCATCCGGCCAAGTTCCCCGATGCGGTCGAAACCGCGACCGGCATCCGCCCGGCCCTGCCACCGCGCATGGCCGACCTGTTCCAGCGGCCCGAACGGGTGACGCGGGTGCCGAACGACCTGGCCGCGCTGGAGGCGCTGGTGCGCGCGCGGAAGGGGGCCTGAGATGCTGCGGACCACGACGCTGCCCAACGGCTTTCGCATTGTGACCGAATCCATGCCGGGCCTCATGTCGGCCTCGGTCGGGCTGTGGGTGACGGCGGGCGGCCGGCACGAGCGGGCCGAGCAGAACGGCATCGCGCATTTCCTGGAACACATGGCCTTCAAGGGCACGGCCCGGCGCACCGCCCTGAAGATCGCCGAAGAAATCGAGGACGTGGGCGGTTACATCAACGCCTATACCTCGCGCGAGATGACGGCCTATTACGCGCGGGTCCTGGCGGGCGACGTGGCGCTGGCGCTGGACGTGATTTCCGACATCGTGCTGAACCCGGCCTTCCACGCCCAGGACATCGAGACCGAGCGTCATGTGATCCTGCAGGAAATCGGCCAGGCACTGGACACGCCCGACGACATCATCTTCGACTGGCTGCACGAGGTCGCCTATCCCGACCAGCCCTTCGGCCGCACCATCCTTGGCCCCGAGGAACGCGTCAGCGCCTTCTCGCGCGAGGATCTGACGGGCTTCGTGGGCGAACACTACGGGCCCGACCAGATGATCCTGTCGGCTGCCGGCGGCGTGGACCACGAGTCCATCGTGGCGCAGGCCACGGCCATCTTCGGCGCGCTGAAGCCGGTGGGCGATCTGGGTCTGGCCCCGGCCCGCTTTGCCGGCGGCGAGCGGCGCGAGGTGAAGGACCTGGAGCAGGTGCATTTCGCCCTGGCCTTCGAATCGCCCGGCTACCGCGACGACACGGTCTACACCGCGCAGGTCTATGCCACCGCACTCGGCGGCGGCATGTCCAGCCGCCTCTTCCAGAAGGTGCGCGAGGAACGCGGGCTCTGCTATTCGATCTACGCGCAGTCCGGCGCCTATGAGGATACCGGCCAGGTCACCATCTACGCCGGCACCTCCGAGGACGAGATCGGCGAACTGACCCAGCTCACGCTGGACGAGCTGAAGCGCTCGGCCGACGACATGGGCGAGGCAGAGGTGGCCCGCGCCCGCGCGCAGCTCAAGGCCGGGATGCTGATGGGGCTGGAAAGCCCGTCGAACCGGGCCGAACGCAACGCGCGGCTTCTGTCGATCTGGGGCCGGGTGCCCGACGTGGCCGAAGCCGTGGCCAAGATCGACGCGGTCAGCACGGGCGCGGTGCGCGACTGGGCGGGGGCCATGCTGTCGGCCCGTTCGGCGCTGGCGCTTTACGGCCCGGTCTCCGGTGCGCCGGGGCTGGAGGCGATCCGCGGCAGGCTCGCCGCCTGATGCTGGGATTTCGCCGGCGCCCGAAGCTGGAGTCCGAGCGCCTGACGCTGCGGCTGCCCCAGCATGGCGACTGGCGGGCCTGGAGCGAGCTGCGCGAAAGCTCGGCCGCCTTCCTGACCCCCTGGGAGCCGACCTGGTCGCCCGACCATCTGAGCCGCAAGGCATTCACCAACCGGGTCTATTGGGCGCAGCGCGCCGAAGCCTCGGGCGCGGCGCTGCCGCTTCTCCTGATCCGCCGCGAGGACCAGGCGCTTCTGGGCGCGATCACGCTGGACAACATCCGCCGCGGCCCGGCCCAGGCCGGAACGCTTGGCTACTGGATGGGGCAGGTCCATGCCCGCCAGGGCTTCATGCGCGAGGCGATCCAGGCCGTCGTGCACCATGCTTTCAACGTGATGGACCTCAGCCGCATCGAAGCCGCCTGCCTGCCCGAAAACGCGCCCTCGCGCGGCGTGCTGGAGAAGAGCGGCTTCAAGTACGAAGGCGTGGCGCAAAGCTATCTGCAGATCAACGGCCGCTGGCGCAACCATGTGCTCTACGCCAACCTGCGCAGCGACCGCCGGGGCCGCACCGATGTGGGCTAGTCCCGCGCGCCGGCCGGATGCCGGCGCATGACCCGCCGCGTGGCGCTCTTGCGCGGGGTAAACGTGGGCGGGGCGGGCAAGCTGCCGATGGCCGGGTTCCGTGCGCTGCTGCAAGGCCTGGGCTTCGCACGCGTCGAAACGCTGATCCAAAGCGGCAACGCGGTGTTCCAGGCGGATGAAGAGGCGACGGCACTGGAAGCCGCGATCCGCGACGCAATCGGCCGGCACTATGGCTTTGCGCCCGAAGTCTTCCTGCGCTCCGCCTCTGAAATGGCCGCGGCGGCCACAGATCACCCCTTTGCCGGGGCCGAGGGCAAGGCGGTGCATGTCTTCTTCCTGCGCGAAGCGCCGGTGCTGGACGAGGCGGCGCTCAGGCTGGCGGCTGCGCCGGGGGATGCCTGGGCGGTGGCGCCCGGTCGGGTGACGGTC
This sequence comes from Neotabrizicola shimadae, assembly GCF_019623905.1. NCBI lineage: Bacteria > Pseudomonadati > Pseudomonadota > Alphaproteobacteria > Rhodobacterales > Paracoccaceae > Neotabrizicola > Neotabrizicola shimadae. Next base: position 975,964 of record NZ_CP069370.1, read on the forward strand.
TTCCTGCCCGCTGGCATCGGCCGGTCAAGGCTGGCCGAGCGCCTGGCGCGGCAACTGCCTGCGCATACGGCACGCAACCTGAACACCGTGGCCAAACTGGCCGCCATGGCGGCCGGCTGACGCAAGCGTGATCGCCGGTTTGGCTGACCCTAGGTCAGGATCAGGCTTCCCTGATCCGGAGGTTGACCGATGCTTCGCCTGCTTGGCCCGCTGGCCGCCCTTCTTGCGCTTGCCCTGCCGGCCCATGCCCGCATCCCCTCGCATTGCATCGCCCTGGCCGATGCGGGGCCCGAGCGGGTGATGACGGCGGCCTTCGGCGACCCGCTGGCCGAGGATGCGGTGCGCATCCGCTATCTCGATCACGCCTCCTTTGCCATCGAGGCGGGGGGTCTGCTGGCCGTGACCGACTACACCGGATGGATCGGCAACCCCGATGTGGTGCCGGACGTGGTGACGATGAACAACGCCCATTCATCGCACTGGACCGACAACCCCGATCCACGCATCCCGAATGTGCTGCGCGGCTGGCCGCAAGAGGGCCAGCCGGCCTGGTACGAGCTGGATCTGGGCGAGATGCTGGTGCGCAACGTCACCACCGACACGCGGGGACCGTTCGGCGAAGGCGCGCGGGCGGATGGCAATTCGATCTTCATCTTCGAGGCAGGGGGGCTCTGCATCGGCCATCTGGGCCACCTGCACCAGATCCCGAGCCCGGCGCAATATGCGGCCATCGGGCGGCTGGACGTGGTGATGGTGCCCGTGGACGGTGGCTACACCATGGACCTTTCCTCGATGATGGGGGTGGTCAAGGAATTGCGGGCCAGCATGGTCATTCCGATGCACTGGTTTTCCGGCGCCTCGCTCGAGACCTTTCTGACCGGCATGTCCGCCGAATTCGAGGTGGTGAGGTCAGAAGGGCCAGAGGTCGAGGTCACGCTGCAAAGCCTGCCCGACCGGCCGACCATCGTGGTTCTGCGCCCGGCCTGGCTGCCCTGACCCCTTGCACCCCGCGGGGCGGCGGCGGATTGTGGGCCCATGCTGATGGATTGCTCCCCCGCCTTTGTCGAAACGCTGGCCGGCCTTCTGCCGCCCGGAACACTGCGCGCGCCCGAGCCGCGCGATCTGGAAGAGCCGCGCGGACGCTGGACGGGGCAGGCTGGCGCCGTCGCCCTGCCGCGCAGCACCGATGAGGTGGCGGCCATCGTGCGGGCCTGTGCGGCGGCGCGGGTGGGCATCGTGCCCCTGGGTGGCGGCACGGGTCTGGTGGGCGGGCAGGTGATGCCCGAGGGGCCATTGCCGCTGGTCGTCTCGCTGGAGCGGATGGTGGCCTGCCGCGGTGTCTGGCCCGAGGAGAACGTGCTGGTGGTCGAGGCCGGCATGGTGCTGGCCGAGGTGCAGGCGCAGTCAGAGCGGGTGGGGCGGCTTTTCCCGCTGTCGCTGGCCTCGGAAGGCTCGGCCCGGATCGGGGGCTGCCTGTCCACCAATGCCGGGGGCACGGGGGTGCTGCGCTATGGCAATGCCCGCGACCTGTGCCTTGGGATCGAGGCGGTGCTTCCCGACGGGTCGGTGCTGCATGGGCTGAAGCGGCTGCGGAAGGACAACACCGGCTACGACCTGCGCCACCTGCTCATTGGCGCAGAGGGGACCTTGGGCATCCTGACCGCCGCCAGCCTGAAGATGGTGGCGCCGCCCTCGGGCGTGGCCGTGGCGATGCTGGTGGTCGAAAGCCCCGCTGTGGCGCTGGACCTGCTGGCCCTGGCGCAGGGGCGCTTCGCCGGGCTGGTCTCGGCCTTCGAGCTGATCGCTGGGCAGGGGCTGCGCTTCCTGACCGAGACAATGCCCGAGGTGCGCCAGCCCTTCGCCGTGGCCCCCGACTGGTCGGTGCTGGTGGAACTGGGTCTGCCCGCAGGGCTGGACCCGGAAGGCGCGATGGCAAGCCTTCTGGACGAGGCGATGGAGGCGGGGCTGGTCAGCGACGGGGTGGTCGCCGCCTCGGGCGCACAGGCCCAGGCGCTGTGGCAGGTGCGCGAGTCGATCCCGCTGGCCAATCGCAAGATCGGGGCGGTCTCCAGCCACGATGTCTCGCTGCCCCTGTCCGAAGTGGCGGGCTTCATCGCCGAGGCCGACCGCGAACTGGCGGCCTTCGGCGACCTGCGGGTCAACTGCTTCGGGCACCTTGGCGACGGAAACCTGCACTACAATGCCTTCCCGGCGGTGGGGCGGGGCCGGGAAGAGTATGACGGAAAGGCCGTCCAGCGGCTGGTGCATGATCTGGTCCATGCACGGGGCGGCTCGGTCAGTGCCGAGCATGGGGTGGGGCGGCTCAAGGTGGGGGACCTGACCCGCTACGGCGACCCGGCCCGGCTGGCCGCGATGCGCGCCATCAAGACGGCGCTGGACCCTCTCGGCATCATGAACCCCGGCGCGGTGCTGGGATAGGGCGCCCGAACCCGGCCCCTTGGTCAAGGTGCCGTGAATCCAGCGGTTTGCGGGAACGGAGTTTGCGGCAAGGATCGGTCCTGCGGTCAGAGGCAGGCTCCGGGCCGACAGGATGACGACACGGTGAATGAAATCCCTGAGGCTCGTGCCGTCGGAGTCTCGGCCGCCACCAGTCGAAACGGCGGGTGTGACTCATCCAGAAATGCGCGCGCGCGGCGCCTCTCGCATGGTGACGAGAAGTGTTAAGTCCAAGTTAACTTGGGCGCGTAAGTCATTGATAAAAAATGGATCAGCAAAGCGTCCGAGCTCGGACGCCCCCTCGGACGCCCTGGGGCCTCAGCTCTTGTGGTCCCGCGGCCCCCGGGCTTCGGGCAGGCTGATCCGGGCCACCTGCTCGGCAATCGGGTCCACCGACAGGGGGTGCAGCTCGGCCGAATGGTCCGCCGGGTCGCCGATCTCCTGCCAGCGGCCCCCCTTATAGATCTCCAGGGCCGAAAACCCGGCCTTGTAGCCCATCTTCCGGCTCCCCGGCACCCAGTAGCCCAGGTAGACATAGGGCAGCTTGGCCTCCCGGGCGATCTCGACGTGGTCGAGGATCAGATAGGTCCCCAGGCTCATGCGGGTCAGGTCCGGGTCATAGAATGAATAGACCATGGACAGCCCGTCATCGAAGACATCGGTCAGGCAGACCGCCGCCAGCGCCCGCCCCTTTTCCCCCGCCTCCGCCGGCCGGGTATACTCGATCACCCGGCTGCGGATCGGCGTCTCCTCGATCATGGCCGCGAACTCGAAGATATCCATGTCGGCCATGCCCCCATCGGCATGCCGGTGGTCCAGGTAGCGCCGGAACAGCGCGAACTGGTCCTCGGTCGCCCAGGGACTGGTGGCATTCCGCCTCAGCGCCCCGTTCCGCGCCATCAGCCGCCGCTGTGTCCGGTTCGGCTCGAAATCCTCCACCCGGATGCGGGCGGAAAGACAGGCCGAACACTCCGCGCAAGAGGGCCGGTACAGCACGTTCTGGCTGCGCCGGAACCCCTGCTTGGACAGGGTATCATTCAAACGCTGCGCATGGTCCCCCTGCAGCGCCGTGAACAGCTTCCGCTCCATCCGCCCGTCAAGGTACGGACAGGGCTGCGGAGCGGTCACATAGAACTGCGGCGCAATGGGAAGGGTGTGGCGCATCTTGGGAGCGAGAGGTGGACAACCCCCTCACGTTAGCAAGCCCCAATGCAGCCGCCAAGCGCCGAGTTCAACGATCAGACGGCCGATTGATCGCAACCGTTCCCAGCACCATGTCGGTCAAGCCCTGACCGCGCGGGCTGAGGATCATGAAGGCGACCGAAATCAACTGAGGGAAGACGAAGGCCATCGAGATTGTATAGCCCAACGTGTGGCCAAGCGCGGTGGCCACGTCCAGTGGACGGCCCCACCGGTCAAGCAGCATGATGCCAAAGAGCCGCATCCCCCAGGTTCCGGCCCCGCGCGAGATGGTGACCCAGCGGTAGAGGAACCCCACCGCGAGGAACAGGGCGCCCAGGAAGAACAGACCCAGGAAAGCCGTGAAAAGCACCACCACCGCGGTCAGCGCCGAGATCACGACGAAATCCACGATCCAGGCCAACCCGCGCTTCAGCGCGACACCCGAATAGAACTCGGAATGGCGCACAGGATCGGGCAACATCGTTTCGGAATAGAAGGTCATCGGTCACTCGTGCTGATGTATCGGTGAAGATGATGCCCCGGCCGAAGCCGGAGCATCTGCGATCAATAGGCGCCAGGCGCAGGCGCGTCACCCTGCGGCGCAGCCGGAGGCGTGCTGCGGGCGGCGCGGGCACGGTCGTCCATGAAGGCGTCGAATTCCTGCTTGTCCTTGGCTTCGCGCAAGCGCTGCAGGAAAGTCTCGAACGCTTCCTGCTCTTCCTCCAGCCGACGCAGCGTTTCGGCCTTGTAGGCATCGAATGCCACGTTGCCCGAGGGGCGCATCGCGCTGAACATGTGGTGACGCCGGCGCGACATCTCTTCCCAGTTGCGGGCATTGCGGCCCTGGCAGGCGGAACGGTTGAACATGCGTTTGCTCCAGATCATGTAGGCAAGGATGGCAAGGCCGAGCGGCCAGAACAGGACGAAGCCCAGGATCATCGCGGCGATCCAGGCGGGTTTGCCGCGATCGTCCAGCCAGGCTTCCGTCCGGCGGAACCAGCCGGAGGGGCGCTCCGGGGCAGCGGTGTACGAAGTTGAGTACATGGGCGGTCTCTCCGGTAAGAACATGTGAATGCTTTTCACATGAGCGAAGATGCTCCCGGCAAGACGCTGCTTCAAGAGGTATGTGAAACTATTTTACATGTCTGCCGGGGCTGGCATGGCAAAGCTGGCAAGCCGGGCACCGCTGATCCGCAAAAGCACCGTTGGTTCCACCGGAAAGATGTGTCTCGGCGTGCCGGCAGCGGCCCAGACACAGCTGAAATCCATCAGCCGCGGGTCGGCCCAGGCGGGCAGTGGACTGAGGTGCCCGACCGGGGCTACCCCGCCGATGGCAAAGCCCGTGACCTGCCGCACCAGCATTCCATCGGCACGTCCCATCGGCTCGCCCGTCAGGTGGGCGGCGGCCTCTGCATCTACGCGGTTGCCGCCTGCCGTCAGGAACAGGAACAGACCACCGGTCGTCTCTCCCCGGAACAGGATCGACTTCACGATCTGGTCCAGTTCGCAGCCGGCCGCGGCCGCCGCCTGCTCGGCGGTCCGCGTTTCGGCTCCGGTCTCCAGCACCTCGGTCGCAATCCCCGCCGCTTCGAGTGCCGCGATAACCCTTTTCAGGCTCTTGCTCATGGGTCCTCCGTTTCGCGTCAGGATTGACCGCGGTCAGGGCTGGTCGCAAGGTCCGCGCATGACAGAGCCTCTTCCCTTTGCCGCCCGCCTGACCCGTGCGCCGATCCCGTTCGATGAACAGGCGGGCACCGATGCGGCCCGCGCGTTCCTTGACCTTGGCACCGAATTGCAGCCGCTGATCGCCGGTGCGGCCGGTTGCAGTCCCTACCTCAACACCCTCTTGACGCGAGAGGGCGACTGGTTGCGCCATGCCCTGTCCGGCGCTCCCGAAACTGCGGCTGCTCAGGTTCTGGCCAGTCTGGCACCCCTGCCACCCGACCGGCTTGGCCCGGCGCTACGGCAGGCCAAGCGACGCATTGCCCTGCTGACGGCCCTTGCCGACCTGGGCGGCGTCTGGCCGCTGGAAGAGGTAACGGGTTGGCTGACCCGGCTGTCCGACCGGGCGGTGGACCTTTCGATGCAGGTGCTGGTGTCTGAAGAGATCCGTCGCGGCAAGCTGCCGGGGCAGGGGCCGGACGATGCAGCCACGGCTGCCGGGATGGTGAGCATCGCCATGGGCAAGACCGGGGCGGGCGAGCTGAACTATTCCTCCGACATCGACCTGATCTGCCTGTTCGACGATGCACGATATGGGGCCGAGGCCGTCGAGGCGCGGGCGGCGTTCATCCGGGTCACGCGGCGGATGACGGCGCTCTTGTCCGACCAGACGGGCGAGGGCTACGTCTTCCGCACCGATCTGCGGCTGCGCCCCGATGCCAGTGTGACCCCAGTCTGCCTGTCGATGTCGGCGGCCTATGCCTACTACGAGGCCGAGGGCCGCACGTGGGAACGCGCGGCCTATATCAAGGCCCGGCCCTGCGGCGGCGACATCGCGGCGGGCGAACGGTTCCTTGCGGCGCTGACGCCCTTCGTCTGGCGCAAGCATCTGGATTTCGCGGCCATCCAGGATGCCCATGACATGCGCCTGCGCATCCGTGAACATCGCCATCTGCATGGCCCGCTGAAGGTGGAAGGCCACAACATAAAGCTGGGGCAGGGCGGCATCCGCGAGATCGAGTTCTTCACCCAGACCCGCCAGCTGATTGCCGGCGGGCGCGACCCGAGCCTGCGCGACCGTACCACGGTGGGCGGCCTGGCTGCGCTGGCGGCGGCCGGTTGGGTGCCGGTGGATGTGGCGGATGATCTGACTGCGCTCTACCGGGCGCACCGCGAAGTCGAACACCGGCTGCAGATGGTGCAGGATGCCCGGACCCATGAGATGCCTTCGACGGCCGAGGGCGTGGCCCGCATCGCCGCCTTCTGCGGGCAGGACGAGACAGCGTTCCGCGCGGGGTTCCTGGATCGCCTCGCCCGCACCGACCGGCTGACCGAGGGCTTCTTCGCACCCTCCGAGGCCGAGGAAGGGCCGGAGCTTTCCGAAACCGCCCGTGCCATCGTACAGGGCTGGGGCAGCTATCCGGCGCTGCGGTCGGACCGGGCGCAGGGGATCTTCCGGCGTCTGCGTCCGGCCTTCCTCAAGCGGTTGTCGCGCGCGGCCAATCCGGACGAGGCACTGATGGCGCTGGACGGCTTCCTCAAGGGGCTGCCGGCTGGGGTGCAGGTCTTTTCTCTCTTCCAGGCGAACCCGGCGCTGATCGACCTGATCGTGGACATTGCCGGCACCGCGCCCGAACTGGCGGCCTATCTCTCGCGCAACTCTTCGGTGCTGGATGCGGTGATCGGGGGCAGCTTCTTTGCGCCCTGGCCTGGGAAGGCGGCGCTGGTGAAGGAACTGGCGGACAGGCTGGAGGCCGTGCCGGACTACGAAAGGAAGCTGGATGCGGCCCGGCGATGGATGAAGGAATGGCACTTCCGCGTCGGGGTCCATCACCTGCGCGGCCTGATCGACGGGTTCGAGTCGGCGAAGGAGTATGCCGATCTGGCCGAGGCGGTGATCGCCGGGCTTTGGCCCGTGGTGGGTGCCGACTTTGCCCGCAAGCATGGGCCCGCGCCGGGGCGGGGCGCAGTGGTTTTGGGCATGGGCTCGCTTGGCGCGGCGCGGTTGAACGCCGCCTCGGATCTGGACCTGATCGTGATCTATGACGCCGAAGGGGTGGAGCAGTCAGAGGGTCCCAGGCCGCTGGCCGCCCGGCCCTATTTCGCCCGTCTGACCCAGGCCTTCGTCACGGCACTGACTGCGCCCATGGCCGAGGGGCGGCTTTACGAGGTGGACATGAGGCTCAGGCCTTCGGGGCGGCAGGGGCCGGTGGCGACCTCGCTGGCCTCGTTCACCGCCTACCAGGAGACCGAGGCCTGGACCTGGGAGCATCTGGCGTTGACCCGGGCGCGGGTGCTGGCGGGGGAGGCCACTCTGGCGGCCGATGTCGAGGCGGTGCGGCGGAGGGTGATCCAGGCCAAGGGACAGGGCGCGGGGGTGCGGGCCGACGTGGCTGCGATGCGGGCACGGCTAGCCGAGGCCAAGCCCGCGAAGGGGGCCTGGGAGGCAAAGAACGGGCCGGGGCGGCTTCTGGATATCGAGCTTCTGGCCCAGATGGCGGCCCTTCAGTCGGGGTCGGCGGCGCGCGGGGTCGAGACGCAGCTGGCCTCTGGCGTGAAGGGCGCGATCCTGTCGGTTTCGGACCAGACGGCCTTGATGGAGGCCTACAGGCTTCTGTGGCAGCTGCAGGCCGGGGCGAGGCTGCTGACCGACCGGCCGCTGGAGCTGGAGCGGTTGGGCGAGGGCGGGCGGGCGTTCCTTCTGCGCGAGACGGGGGAGGCCGATGCGGCGGCCCTGTCGGCGCGGCTGGACCGGGCGGTCGCGGAGGCCGGGGCGGTGATCTCGGCCAGGGTCGGGGGCGAGGATGGGGAGACGGGCGATGAAGGTTGAAGAGGCGGACCCCAAGGGGCTGGTGCGGGAGGCCTATGCCATCGAGGGGATCACCCCCGGCGAGTGCCGGTCGATCCTTCTGGACTGGGCCCTGGGCCTGCCGGGCGGGACCAATATCCCCGATGCCCTGCGGGCCCTGCTGGCCCATTACGGGCCGGGGGCGGAGGAGCATCCGATGACCGGGGTCATGACCGAGGGCCTGACCCCACCCGACACCCCCCGCCGCCGAGGCGGCCGGGCCGCGAGGGTGGGGGCCTGAAGGCGTCCGAGCTCGGACGCTTGGCCTGATGATTTAGAATCAATGGGTTGCATGTGGGAATTAACTCGGCGTTAGGAATTTGCCTGCTGCGTTCCGGCTCGGCCCGCTCTGGCCGGGCGCTTGGGCGCCGGCACGATGGCATCCCCGCAGAGGCGGCCCTGGAAGGACAGGGGCAATCCGGTCAAGCCGCCCCGCAGGGCGACCCACGATGACAGCGGCCCCGGCAATGCCCGCGGCACGGCCGCTGCGTGGGGTGGCTTTGGTGGTGCTGGCGGTGCTGGCCTTCGCGCTGGCCGATGTGCTTACGAAGCTGCAGGCGGAGCGGCACCCGGTCACCGTGGTCATCGCCGTGCGCTATCTGGTGAACCTTGCGCTGCTGGTGGTTCTGCTGGCGCCGCGCCAGGGGCGGGCGTTGTGGCGGACCGACCGGACCCTTCTAGTCATGCTGCGCGCGCTCTGCCTTGCCTTTGCCTCGCTGACGATGGGCATCGCGTTGACGCTTATGCCGGTGGCCGAGACGGTTGCCATCATCTACCTCTCGCCTTTCCTGGTGATGCTTCTGGCGATCCCGCTCCTGGGCGAAAGAGTGCCATTGGCTGGCTGGCTCGGCGCCGCCGCCGGCTTTGCCGGAGTGCTGCTGATCGTGCGGCCGGGCGGGGGGCTTGCGCCATGGGGCGTGGTGATGGCGTTGGTCAACACGCTATTCGCCACCGCCTATCACCTGATGACCCGGCAGCTGTCGCGTACTGAAACGGTGCAGGCGATGCTGTTCCACGTCGCTCTGGTCGGCACTGTCGTCTTCTGTGTGCTGGCCCTGCCGGACCTGCCGGGCCTGGTATTGCCGCCCGGCGACCTTGCGATGATGGCGGCGCTCGGGGCGCTTGCGACTACCGGGCATTTCCTATTCACCTCAGCCTACCGCGAGGCGCCGGCCTCGCTTCTGGCGCCGGTGAACTACCTGCATCTCGTCTGGGCGGCGGGGCTGGGCTGGCTGGTCTTTGGCCATGTTCCGGATGCCGTCACGCTGGTCGGCATCGTGCTGGTGGCCGGCGCGGGCGTGGCGGTGGCGATCCGGACGGCGCGGGCAAGCTGAAGGGCGTTACCTCCGGCGCGGTCAGGCCCGCGCCGCGGCCTCCAGCGCCGCCATGTCGAGCTTGACCATGCCCATCATCGCCTGCGTCACCCGCCCGGCAACGGCGTCGTCGGTGGTCAGCATCAGGTCGATGAGCACGCGGGGAATGATCTGCCACGACACGCCGAAACGGTCGGTGAGCCAGCCGCAGCGCATGGGCTCGCCTCCGGCAAGCAGGGCGTCCCAGAGGCGGTCCACCTCGGCCTGGGTGTCTAGATGAACCTCGATCGAGGCGGCGGGGGTAAGCTTGTAATGGGGACCGCCGTTCAGGAAGGAGTAGCGCTGACCCAAGAGCTCGACATGGACGAGGAAGGTCTTGCCGGGATTGCCGCGCGCCGGGTAGCTGGCAACGATCCGGCTGTCGGGCAGGAGGGAGACATAGGTTTCGGCGGCGTCCTGGGCCTGGTGGTCGAACCACAGGCAGGTTTGCACGGTGGGAGACATGGCGCGGCCTCGTCCTGGTTAGTGTGGCGAGGATAGCGCAAGCGGGGGAAGGTGGGGGAGGATTCGTTGCGGGGCGGAACGGCTGTTCATGCCCTTGCCCCCCTCCCCTGACCCCTCCCCACAAGGGGGAGGGGAGGCGCGGGGCGCGGAGGCGTGTGGCTTCAGGCCTTGAGCGCGGCGGCCTCGGCGGCAAGCGCGGTGATCGCGGCCCAGTCGCCGCGGGCCATGGCGTCCTTGGGCGCGACCCAGCTTCCACCGACGCAGAGGATGTTGGAAAGCGACAGGTAATCCTTCGCATTTTTCAGCGAGATGCCGCCGGTGGGGCAGAATTTCGCCTGGGGGATGGGCGAGCCGATGGATTTGAGGAAGGCCGAGCCGCCGGATTGTTCGGCGGGGAAGAACTTCATCGCGGTGTAACCGGCTTCGAGAAGTGACATGATCTCGGACGCCGTGGCCGCGCCAGCGAGGAGCGGCAGGTCATGTTCGCAGCAGGCGTCGATCAGGCGCTGCGTGGCGCCGGGCGAGACGCCGAAGGTGGCGCCGGCGGCCTTGGCGGCCTTGACGTCGGCGGGGGTGAGGAGGGTGCCGGCACCGACGGCGCCGCCTTCGACTTCGGCCATGGCGCGGATGCAGTCGAGCGCCACGGGTGTGCGGAGCGTGACTTCCAGCGCGGGCAGGCCGCCTGCGACCAGCGCCTGAGCGAGGGGTCGCGCATGGGCCACGTCATCCAGCACCAGAACCGGGACGACCGGGGCGAGGCGGCAGATGCGCATGGCTTCGAGGGATTGCTGGGCGGGGGTCATGTGATTTTCCTTTGCGGGTGCCCCCCTCCCCTGACCCCTCCCCACGAGGGTGAGGGGAAGCGCCGGAGGGAGGCGCGTTTCTCAGACCACCAGCGCGCCGCCAGTGGTGGCGGGGCCGGCGTAGCGGCGGAAGACCTCGAACAACTCGCGGCCAAGCCCATGGCCATTGGCCGAGAGGTCGGCGGTGACGGCGGGGCGGTGATCGAAATCCTCGGCGAAGACGGTCAGCGTGCCGGCATCGGCATCGAGCCGGATGAGGTCGCCGTCGCGCAAGCGTGCCAGCGGGCCGCCGCAGGCAGCTTCGGGCGAGACATGGATGGCGGCGGGCACCTTGCCGGAGGCGCCGGACATGCGCCCATCGGTGACGAGGGCCACCTTGAGCCCGCGGTCCTGCAGGACGCTGAGCGTGGGGGTGAGGGAGTGCAGTTCCGGCATCCCGTTGGCTTGCGGCCCCTGGAAGCGGACGACGACGATGCAGTCCGAGGTGAACTCTCCCGCCCTGAAGGCGCGCTTTACCGCCTCCTGGTCGTGGAAGATGCGGGCGGGGGCTTCGATCACATGGCGTTCGGGGGCGACGGCCGAGACCTTGATGACGCCGGTGCCGAGGTTGCCGGCCAGGCGCTTGAGCCCGCCGATGGGCTGGAACGGTTCGGTCGCGGGGCGGAGGATCTTGTCGTTGAGCGTGGTGGCGGGGCCGGGTTCCCAGGCGAGCTTGCCCGCCTTGAGCTTCGGTTCCTGCCGGTAGAGCGTGAGGCCGTCGCCCGCGACGGTGCGGGCGTCGTCGTGCAGGAGGCCCGCGTCGAGAAGCTGGCCGATCATGTATTGCAGGCCGCCCGCGGCGTGGAAGTGGTTCACGTCGGCGAGGCCGTTGGGATAGACCTTGGCCATCAGCGGCACGACGTTGGAGATTTCGGCGAAGTCTTCGAGGTCGAGGTGGATGCCGGCGGCGCGGGCCATGGCGGGCAGGTGCAGCACGAGATTGGTGGAGCCACCCGTCGCCATGAGGCCCACGATGCCGTTGACGAAGGCGCGTTCGTCGAGGATCTCGCCCGCCGGGCGGTAATCGTTGCCAAGCGCGGTGATGGCGGCGGCGCGGTCAACCGCGGCGGTGGTCAGCGCCTCGCGCAAGGGCGTGTTCGGGTTGACGAAGCTGGCGCCGGGCAGGTGGAGTCCCATGAACTCCATCAGCATCTGGTTGGTGTTGGCGGTGCCGTAGAAGGTGCAGGTGCCGGGGCCGTGGTAGCTGGCCATTTCGGCGGCCATCAGCTCCTCGCGGCTGGCCTTGCCTTCGGCATAGGCATTGCGGACGCGGGATTTCTCGTCGTTGGGGATGCCCGAGGTCATGGGGCCCGCGGGGACGAAAACTGCGGGGATGTGCGAGAAGGTGGCGGCGGCCATGACGAGGCCGGGCACAATCTTGTCGCAGACGCCGAGGTAGAGCGAGGAGTCGAAGGTGTTGTGGCTGAGGGCCACGCCTGCGGCGAGCGCGATCACGTCGCGGGAGAAGAGCGAGAGCTCCATGCCCGCCTGGCCCTGCGTGACGCCGTCGCACATCGCGGGAACGCCGCCGGCGACCTGGGCCGTGGCACCGGCCTTGCGGGCGGCTTCGCGGATGATCCTGGGGTAGTCCTCGTAGGGCTGGTGGGCGGAGAGCATGTCATTGTAGGCGGTGACGATGCCGATGTTGGGCAGCCGGGCCTGGGCGAGGGTGTCCTTGTCCTGGCCCATCGCGGCGTAGGCATGGGCCTGGTTGCCGCAGCTGAGATGTGCGCGGGCGGGGCCGGAGCGGGCGGCGGCGGCCATGCGGTCGAGGTAGAGGCCGCGGCTGGCTTCGGAACGGGCGCGGATGCGGGCGGTGACACGGGCGATGGTGGCGTTCAGGGCCATGATGGCGGGCTCCCCTTGATCGGGTGGCAGTATAGCAGGCATTGTTAGCGCTAACAACTGGCCTTGCCGGTTAAGACTGATCGCGCTTTCCGGGTGGGGCGGCAAGGGCGGCTGAGCAGTTTCACGGGCGCAACCGGGCCACTGGTGCCCAAGCGTACACAATAGGGGCCGAGGTGGGCAGGATTCCTCTGATTTGCTGCCAGTCTGGCGAAATCATGCCACATTTTGACGGCATTTGTCGTTGGAACGCACATAAAGCGGCCGGATGGCGGCATCCGCGGCGAGGAGAGACTGACATGATCGCGACGAAGACGGTCCTTGGTACAGGTCTTGCCCTTGGGCTTCTGGCGCTGACCTCGGCCTGCGCGCCGACCGGCGTGGCGAGCCGGCTTGATTCCGATGTGACGACGCTGTCCACCGCGACAGAGGGGCGCCCGGTCGCCGCCGTCTATGACGTGCAGCGCGTGGATATCGTGGTGCCGCAGAACCTGAGGGTCTCGGAGGCGAACAAGTACTACCCGGTCGCCGACATCGTCTGGCGGGGCGAGCCGCGGGGGGATCGTTTCGCGCAGGTCGAGGCGATCTGGAGGGAAGCGGCCGACCGAGCGACGTCCGGCATGGGACAGGGTGTGCCCGTGGTGGTGACGGTGGAGGTGACGCGCTTCCATTGCCTGACGGAAAAGACCCGCTACAGCGTGGGGGGCACGCATTCGCTGCACTTCCTGCTGACGGTGACCAATGCCGCGACGGGCGAGGCGATCGACGGGCCGCGCCGTGTGGTGGCCGATGTGAAGGCTTCGGGCGGGCAGAAGGCCATCGAGGAAGAAGCGCGCGGGCTGACGCAGCGCGTGGTGGTGGTGAACCGGCTGAGCGAAGTGCTGCAGCGCGAACTGGCAGCGCCGGTGGCGGTGCCGATGGCGGTTGTGGAGACGACGCGGGCGGACAGCGACCTGCGCTTGACCGTGGCGCCGGTGAACTGAGCGCGGGCCAGCGGGTCTGGACTGCGCGGGCTTTCGCGCGGACGGATGAGCGGATAAAGGGAGGGCATGGAGCCCTCCCTTTCCCAATCCGACGAAGCGCCGCGCGGCCGGCCCGTGGTGCGCCTGCGGCCCAAGGCCGAGGCGCGTGCGATCCGCCACGGCTTTCCCTGGGTCTATGCTGACGAGCTGGTGCTGGACCGGCGCACGCAGGGCCTGATGCCCGGTGCGCTGGCGGTGCTGGAGGATGCCGAGCGGCGGCCTCTGGCGCTGGTGACGGTGAATCCGGCGTCGAAGATCGTGGCGCGGGTTCTGGACCGCGATCCGGCGGCCGAAGTGGACGAGGCCTGGCTCGCGGCGCGGCTTTCGCGCGCGCTGGCCCTGCGCGAACGCCTGTTCGATGAGCCGTTCTATCGGCTGGTCCATGCCGAGGCCGATGGCCTGCCGGGGGTGATCATCGACCGGTTCGGCGGGGCGGCGGTGATCCAGCCCAATGCGGCCTGGGCGGAGATGCATCTTGAGGCGCTGGCGGCAGCGCTGCGTGCCGTGACGGGCGTAACGACGATCATCAAGAACGGATCGGGGCGGGCGCGGGGGCTGGAGGGGCTGGCTGAGGAAACCACTGTCCTGTCGGGCGGGGTGGCAGGGCCGGTGCCGGTGCCGATGAACGGCGCGATCTACATGGCTGACCTGACAGGCGGGCAGAAGACCGGCCTGTTCTATGACCAGCGGCCGAACCATGCCTTTGCCGCACGGCTGGCGCGCGGCGCGCGGGTGCTGGACGTGTTTTCCCATGTCGGCGGCTTTGCCCTGGCGGCGCTGGCCGGGGGCGCGGACCATGCGCTGGCGGTGGATGCCAGCGCGGCGGCACTTGATCTGGCGGGACAGGGCGCGGCGAAGATGGGTATGGCGGACCGCTTTGCCACACGGCAGGGCGATGCCTTTGCCGCGCTGGAGGCCTTGGGGGCCGAAGGGGCGCGGTTTGATCTGGTGGTCTGCGATCCGCCGGCCTTTGCGCCATCGAAGCAGGCGCTGGAGGCGGGCTTGCGCGCCTATGAGCGGGTGGCGCGGCTCGCGGCTCCGCTGGTCGCACCGGGCGGATACCTTGTCTTGTGTTCGTGTTCCCATGCGGCCGACCTGTCGGCCTTTCGCAATGCCTGCGCGCGCGGCATCGGGCGGGGCGGGCGGCGGGCGCAACTGATCCACACCGGCTTTGCCGGCTCGGATCATCCGATGCTGCCGCAGCTTGCGGAAAGCGCCTATCTGAAATCGTTGTTCTTTCGGCTGGACGGGTGAGCGCGCCGCTGACCTCGGGCCCGCCCAAGGCGGTGCTTGACGCCTGCGTGCTGTTTCCAACCGTGCTGCGCGAGATCCTTCTGGGTGTGGCGGCGGCGGGGCTGTACCGGCCGCTGTGGTCGGCGCGTATCCTGGAGGAATGGGCGCGGGCCACTGTGAAGCTGGGACCGGGGGCCGAGGTGGTGGCTCGGGGCGAGATTGCCGTGATGCGCGCGGACTGGCCTCAGGCGCTGGCCGAGCCGGGGCCGGGGGTGGAGGCGCGGCTGTGGCTGCCGGACCCGGCGGATGCGCATGTGCTGGCGCTGGCGGTTTCGGCCCATGCCGATGGCATCGTGACCTTCAACGCGGCGGACTTCCCGCGCGGGCTCTTGGCCGAAGAGGGCGTGGCGCGTTGGGACCCCGACAACTTCCTGCGCGATCTCTGGGCGCGCTCGCCCGCGGCGGTGTCTGCGGCGGTGGAGGCGGTTCGGGCCAAGGCCGAGCGGATTTCGGGGCGGGAGCAGCCCATGAAGGCGCTGTTGAAGCGCGCGAAGCTGCCGCGGCTGGCGAAGGCGCTGGCGGGCTGAGCGGCCTCAGACCCGAGGCTTTTTCCAGCGGCGGTGGGTCCAGAGCCATTGGTCCGGGTGCAGGCGCACCTGGGCGGCCAGACTGTCGTTCAGGGCCTGGGTCATCGCCTCGGGCGTGCCCGAAGGGATCGGGGCTTCGAAGACCAGGTCGAAGTCCAGCCCGTTGGGCTGGCGGATGCCATAGGTCGGCACCACGAGCGCGTCGTAACGCAGCGCCATTTCCGCGGCAGAAAGCGCGGTGAGCGCCGGGTGCCCCATGAAATCCAGCTCGACCCCGGCGCGCATGTACTGGTCGATCACGATGCCCAGCATGCCCCCCGAGCGCAGGAAGCGCACCATGTCGGACAACCCGTGCCGGCCACGCGGGAAAAGCGGCTTGCCGATGCGGCTGATCGCTTCGACGTAATGGTCATTGAAATAGCGGTTGTTCATAGGGCGGTAGAGCCCGCCGACCTTGAAGCCGCGCGCCAGCAGGGCGGCGCGGACGGCGTCGTAGTTGCCGATATGGCCGGTGACGAGAAGCACGGGCCGGCCTTCGGCATGGGCCGCGTCCAGAGCGGGGAGGCCTTCGCCGGTCACGGTGGCGCGCGCGGCGCGGGCCGCGAATTCGGGACCGGAGTAGAGCTCGATCAGGGTTCGGCCCAGGTTCTCGGGCACCTTGCGCTGCATCCGGCGCACCTCGGACTCGGGCAGGTCGGGCATGATGAGTGCGAGGTTGTGGCGGATGCGGCGGCGGTATCCGGCGATGGGTGCCAGGACATGCGCCGCAAGCCAGCCGGCCAGCACGACCCGGCGGTCATAGGGCACGCGCATGAGCAGCCAGAGCAGCGCGCGGATCATGCGATCCGACACCCAATCGACCGCAAGCTGCAGCGACGAGTCCCGCTTGGCCATTCCCACCCGCCCGGAGTTCCCGATTCGCGGGGCTTATAGCAGAGGGCCGCACCCCCACAAGGCGCAGCCGGAACCAAGCCCACGGGTGACAGGCGGGCGGTTGCCGTGGCACAAGGACCGTAACGGTTGTGGAGGTTGCCCATGGTTCCGATTCCTCGTTGCGCCGACAGTCTGTCCGGGGCGCGGGCGGAATGAGCGAGCGCCGCAGCCTGTATCCGCCGATCGAGCCTTTTCGCACCGGGCGGCTGCGCGTGTCGGACCTGCACGAGATTGCCTGGGCGGAAAGCGGGAACCCTGCCGGCAAGCCGGTGGTGGTGCTGCATGGCGGGCCGGGCGGGGGATCATCGCCCTTCCTGCGGCAGGGGCACGATCCGGCGCGCTATCGCGTGGTGACCTTCGACCAGCGGGGCTGCGGGCTGTCGACGCCCCATGCCGAGCTGGAGGGCAACACGACCTGGGACCTGGTGGCCGATATCGAGCGACTGCGGGAGCACCTGGGGATTGACCGCTGGCAGGTGGTGGGCGGGTCCTGGGGATCGACCCTGGCGCTGGCCTATGCGGTGACGCACGCCGAGCGGGTGACCGAGATGGTGCTGCGCGGGCTGTTCACCATCCGCAAGGCCGAGATCGACTGGTTCTACCAGCACGGCGCCAGCATGATCTTTCCCGACCGCTGGCAGGAGTACATCGCGCCGATCCCCGAGGCCGAGCGGGGCGACCTGGTGGCGGCCTTCTACCGGCGGCTGACGGGGAACGACCCCGAGGTGCGGCGTGCCGCGGCCCGTGCCTGGAGCGTGTGGGAGGGGGCGACGCTGTCGCTTCTGCCGGTGCCCGAGCGCGAGGCGGCCTTCGGCGAGGACGAGTTCGCCGATGCCATGGCGCGAATCGAATGCCATTACTTCGTGAACCGTGGCTTCTTTCCGCGCGATGGCTGGCTGATTGACGAGGCTCGCAAGCTTTCGCACCTGCCGGTCACGATGATTCACGGCCGGTATGACGTAGTGACACCTCTGGACACCGCGCTGCTTTTGAAGCAGGCGATGCCCGATGCCCAACTTTTGATCATACCTGATGCCGGGCACTGGGGGATGGAACCCGGCATCCAGGATGCGATGGTGCGCACGACCGATGCCTATGCGGGCCTGGGCTGAGGCCCGGTCCAACGCCGCCTCGGGCGGGACAAAGAATCACGGCCCTGCCGAGGATGCGGGGCGGAACCAAGGGAGACGATCCATGACCCTGAGCTTCAAGTCGCTGCTTCTGTGCAGCGCGCTGGTGCTGGCCGGCACGCAGGCCTTTGCCGCCGGCACGCTGAACCGCGGCAACACCGGCGATCCGGAATCGCTGGACCCGCACAAGACCTCGACGGTGCAGGAAGCCAACATCCTGCGCGATCTGTTCGAGGGCCTGGTGGCGCATGACGCCAATGCCAACATCATGCCGGGGGCCGCGGAAAGCTGGACCGTTTCGGAAGACGGCAAGGTCTATACCTTCAAGCTGCGCGCCGATGGCAAATGGTCGGACGGCACCCCGGTTACCGCCGATGACTTCGTGTTTTCGCTGCGCCGCGTGGTCTCGCCCGAGACCGCCGCAGAATATGCCTACATGCTGGCCCCGATCGTGAACGCCGAGGCGATCACCGCGGGCGAGAAGAAGCCCGAAGAGCTGGGCGTGAAGGCCATCGACGCCACCACGCTGGAAGTCACGCTGAATGCGGTGACGCCCTATTTCCTGGAAATGCTGACGCACCAGGCGACCTATGCCGTGTCGAAGGCCAATGTCGAAAAGTTCGGCGCGGACTTCACCAAGCCGGGCAACCTGGTCTCGAATGGCGCGTTCACGCTGACCTCGTTCGTGCCGAACGACAAGATCGTGCTGACGAAGAACCCGCTGTTCCATGATGCGGCGAATGTCAGCCTGGATGCGATCAACTACATCCCGACCGAGGACCGGTCCGCCGCCATCAAGCGCTTCGAGGCGGGCGAGCTGGACATGAACGACGACTTCCCCACCGAACAGCTGACCGACATGAAGGCCAAGTTCGGCGACCAGGTGAAGATCGGCCCGTACCTGGGCACCTACTACTACGCCTTCAAGACCGACAAGGCGCCGTGGGACAACGTTGAACTGCGCAACGCCATTTCGATGGCGATCGACCGCGACTACCTGGCCGAGGAAGTCTGGCAGAACACCATGCTGCCCGGCTATTCCTTCGTGCCGCCGGGCATCGACGGCTTCACCGCGCAGGCTCCGGAATGGGCCGCCCTGCCGCAGATCGACCGCGAGGACAAGGCGGCCGAGGTTCTGGCCAAGCTGGGCTATGGCCCGGACAATCCGCTGAAGATGGAAATCCGCTTCAACACCTCGGAAAACCATAACAACACCGCCGTGGCGATCCAGGAGCAGCTGAAGCCCCTGGGGATCGAGGTTTCGCTTCTGAACACCGACGCCTCGACCCATTACGCCTATCTGGAACAGCATGGCGACATGGACATCGCGCGGGCCGGCTGGATTGCCGACTACAAGGACCCGGAGAATTTCCTGGCCCTGTGCAAGACCGGCGCGGGCAACAACTATGCCGTCTATTCCAATGCTGAATATGACGCGCTTCTGGCCGAGGCTGCCGGCACCGCCGACCAGGCCGCGCGCTTCCGTCTGCTGGAACAGGCCGAAGCCATCGGCGTGGCCCGTGACCAGTGCATCGTGCCGCTGATGTTCTACAGCTTCCATTCCATCGTGTCCGACAAGGTCAAGGGCTGGGAGCCGAACGTGATGGACATCCACCCGACCCGCTTCATGTCCAAGGACTGATGCGCGTCTGACCTTCGGCCGCCTCTGACCCGGCAGGGCAGGGGCGGCCTTTCCCTTTTTCCCGAACGCCCCCGGAGCCCGCCGATGCTGCGCTTCGTTCTCAAGCGGTTCCTGACCGCGATCCCGACCCTGTTCCTGATCGTGACGATCAGCTTCTTCCTGATGCGCATCGCCCCCGGCGGCCCCTTCGCGCAGGAAAAACCGCTGAACCCCGTGGTCAAGGCAAACCTGGAACGGCTGTACCAACTGGACCTGCCGCTTTGGCAGCAATATCTGAATTACCTGAAGGGCCTTTTGCGGCTGGACTTCGGCCCGTCCTTCACGCGGCCCGAGTTCACCGTGGCCGAATTGTTCTCCACCGGCCTGCCGATCTCAATCCAGCTGGGCGCCACGGCGCTGGCGCTGGCGCTGGTGGTCGGATCGGCCCTGGGCGTGCTGGCGGCGCTGCGGCAGAACAAGCCTGCGGATTACGCGGTGATCACTCTCGCCACCGCCGGAAGCACCATCCCGAACTTCGTGGTGGCGCCGGTGTTCCAGTTGGTCTTTGCGCTGTCGCTGAAGTGGTTTCCGGTCGGCGGCTGGGGTGACGGGGCCTGGGTGAACAAGGTCGGCCCGATCCTGGTGCTGACCCTGCCACAGCTGGCCATCGTGGCGCGCCTGATGCGCGGCTCTATGATCGAGGCGATGCGGTCGCACCACATCCGGACGGCGCGGGCGATGGGGCTTTCGGACTGGTCCATCGTGGTGCGCCATGCCATGCGCGGTGCGCTGATGCCGATCCTGAGCTATGCCGGCCCGGCCGCCGCGGCGCTGCTGACCGGCTCGATCATCGTGGAGACCGTGTTCGGCATTCCCGGCATCGGCCGCTATTTCGTGGATGCGGCGCTGGCACGCGACTACACCATCGTGATGGGCACGGTGATCGTGGTCGCCATCTTCACCATCCTTTTCAACCTGATCGTCGACGTGCTTTACGCCGTGGTCGACCCGCGGGTGCGCTATGACTGACATGACCGTCCTTCCCGCCGCGACCGGCGGGCGTTCGCTTTGGGCCGATGCCTGGGCGCGGCTGAAGGCCAACCGGGCCGCCATGGTCGGCGGGGCCTACCTGATCCTGATGGCTGTGCTGTGCATCTTCGGGCCGATGGTGACGCCGAACAATTTCACCACGATCAACCAGGATTACACCCGCGTGCCACCGCGGCTATCGGCCTATCCCACGCCCGAGATGATCGAGCCTTCGCTGGAAGATGCGGTGAAGAAGGGCAGGCTGGAACTGGTGGACTGGTCGCAGGACGGCTCGCTCATCACGCTGAACGTGGCGTCCAAGCGCGAGATTGACGAGCGGGTGAGCCGCTACATCGACCGGTCGGACATGTTCGAGGGCACGGCGGTGACCGAGATGGCGCCCGACGGCAAGTCGGCCACCATGACGACGGGCGTGCAGCAGAAGTTCTTCTACTTCGGCACCGACAACACCGGGCGCGACCTTCTGACCCGGACGCTGGTGGCGGGGCGGGTGTCGTTGACCATCGGGCTTCTGGCCGGGATCGTCGCCGTGGTGATCGGCGTGCTGTATGGCGCGGCGGCGGGCTTCATCGGCGGCAAGACCGACGAGGCGATGATGCGGGTGGTAGACATCCTTTATTCGCTGCCCTTCATCTTCTTCGTCATCATGCTGGTCGTGTTCTTCGGCCGGAACTTCATCCTGATGTTCCTGGCCGTGGGGGCGGTGATGTGGCTGGACATGGCGCGCATCGTGCGCGGCCAGGCGCTGGCCCTGAAGCGGATGGAATTCGTGCAGGCGGCCGAGGCGATGGGCGTGGGCCGGTGGGGCATATTGATCCGCCACATCGTGCCGAACCTTCTTGGCCCCGTGGTGATCTACATGACGCTTCTGGTGCCGCAGGTGATCATCCTGGAATCCTTCCTGTCCTACCTGGGCCTTGGTGTGCAGGAGCCGATGTCGTCGTGGGGCGTGCTGATTTCGCAGGGCGCCAAGAACATGCCGGCGGCGAACTGGCTGCTGTTCTTCCCGGCCTTCTTCCTGATTTCCACGCTCTTCGCCCTGAACTTCCTGGGCGACGGGTTGCGCGACGCGCTTGATCCGAAGGACCGCTGAGATGAGCGAACCGATCCTTTCCATCCGCGACCTGCGCGTCACCTTCGACACCATCGACGGCCCGTCCGAGGCGGTGAAGGGCATCGCGCTGGACGTGCGCCCCGGCGAGACGCTGGCGGTGGTGGGCGAGTCGGGCTCGGGCAAGAGCCAGACCATGATGGCGGTGATGGGGTTGCTGGCCGCGAACGGCCGGGCCTCGGGCACCGCCAGCTATCGCGGGACCAACCTGATCGGCCTGCCGAAGGCGCAACTGAACAAGGTGCGCGGCCGCAAGATCACCATGATCTTCCAGGAGCCCATGACCTCGCTGGACCCCTTGTATCCGATCGGCAGCCAGCTGATCGAGCCGATCATGCAGCACCAGGGCATCGGCCGGGCCGAAGCGCACGCCCGGGCAGTGGAGATGCTGGGGCTGGTGAAGGTGCCGGAACCCGAACGGCGCATGAAGGCCTATCCGCACGAACTGTCGGGCGGGCAGCGCCAGCGTGTGATGATCGCCATGGCGCTGGCCAACGAACCGGACATTCTGATCGCGGACGAGCCGACAACCGCGCTGGACGTGACGATCCAGGCGGAAATCCTGGAGCTCATGGCGGGCCTGCAGAAGCGGCTTGGCATGGCGATGATCTTCATCACCCATGACCTGAACGTGGTGCGCCGCATTGCCACGCGCGTGGCGGTGATGCGCCATGGCGAGGTGGTGGAAGAGGCGCCGACGGCGGAGCTTTTCGCCAACCCCAAGGCCGCCTACACGCGCGAACTGATCCACGCCGAGCCCGAGGGTCGCAAGGCGCCGGTGGCGCCTTCGGCGCCGGTGGTGCTTTCGGGTCAGCGCATCGTGGTGGATTTCGACCTGGGCGGCGGGTTCCTGGGCTTTGGCGGGCGCATGTTCCGGGCCGTGGACCAGGTGTCGGTGACGCTGCAGCAGGGCCAGACCATCGGCATCGTGGGCGAGTCGGGTTCGGGCAAGTCCACCCTGGCGCGGGCGCTGTTGCGGCTTCTGCCCTCGACCGGGGCGATCCGGCTGGAAGGGCGTGACATCACAGGGTTTGACGTGGCCCAGATGCGCCCGCTGCGCCGAGAGGTGCAGATCGTGATGCAGGACCCCTTCGGCTCGCTCAGCCCCCGCATGAACGTGGGCCAGATCATCACCGAGGGGCTGCTGGTTCATGAACCCTCGATCACCTCGGCCGAGCGGGAGCGGCGCGCCGCGCAGGCGATGGTGGAGGTTGGGTTGGACCCGAGCTTGCGCAACCGCTATCCGCACGAGTTTTCCGGCGGGCAGCGCCAGCGCATCGCCATTGCGCGGGCCATCATCCTAAAGCCGAAGGTCGTGGTGCTGGACGAGCCGACCTCGGCGCTGGACCGGCAGGTGCAGAAGCAGATCGTGGAACTGCTGCGCGACCTGCAGCGGACCCATGGCTTGAGCTATCTGTTCATCAGCCATGACCTGGCGGTGGTGCGGGCCATGGCCGACCACATCCTGGTGATGAAGGACGGCAAGCTGGTCGAGGAGGGCAGCCCCGACGAGGTGATGGACGCCCCGCGCGAGGCCTATACCCGCCGACTGATGGCCGCTGCCTTCGCCTGAGGCAGGGCCGGCCGGAGGGCGTTGCATCCGGCCGGCTTCTTTGCCCATATGCGCCCCGGTTCATCCCGGCATTTGAAGGAGCGGCATATGGCACCCAAGTTCGGCACGAGCGGTCTTCGCGGCCTGGTCACGGAACTGACCCCCGACCTGGTGGCCGACCATGTGCAGGCCTTCATCGCCGCCTGCCCGAACGGCGGTGCCGTGCATATCGGCTGGGACCTGCGCCCCTCGTCGCCGGACATTGCCGCCGTTGTGGCGGGGGCGGTGAAGGCTGCGGGGATGACGCCCATCGGCGCCGGTCTGGTGCCGACGCCGGCGCTGGCGCTGAGTTCGATGTCGGCGGGCCATGCCGCGGTGATGGTCACCGGCAGCCATATCCCGGCCGACCGGAACGGGCTGAAGTTCTATGTGCCCACGGGCGAGATCGCCAAGACCGACGAGGCTGCGATCCTCGCAAATCTGGGCAAGGGTGCGGGGCAGGGCACGGCCTTCGACCCTGGCTCGGATGCCGGCGTTCTGGCTACCTATGCGCGCCGCTATGCCGATGCCTTCGGGCCAGAGGCGCTGAAGGGTCTGCGGATCGGGGTCTATGAACATTCCACCGTTGCCCGCGACGTGATGCACCAGGTGCTGCGCGCCTTGGGTGCCGATACGGTGGCAATCGAGAGGTCGGAGACCTTCATCCCGGTGGATACCGAGGCGGTGGAGCCCGAGGTGCGCGCGGCACTGCCGGTATGGGCGAAGGCGCATGGGCTGGATGCGGTGGTCTCGACCGATGGCGATGCCGACCGGCCGCTGGTGGCCGATGCCGCGGGCCGCGTGGTGCCAGGCGACGTGCTGGGCCCGCTGACGGCGCGATATCTGGGCGCGACCCGCATCGTCACGCCGGTGTCGTCGAACACGCTGGTGGACCAGATGGGGTTCACCGTCAGCCGCACGAAGATCGGCTCGCCCTTCGTCATCGCGGGGATGGAGGCGATCCTCGCCGCCGATCCGGCGGCGAAGGTCGTGGGTTACGAGGCGAATGGCGGCTTCCTTCTGGGCTTTACGGCACAGTTGCCCGCCGGGCCGCTTGCGCCGCTGATGACGCGCGATTGCCTGCTGCCGATCCTTGCGCCGCTGGCTGCGGCCAAGGCGGCCGGCAAGACGCTGGCCGATCTTGTGGCCACGCTGCCCCCGCGCTTTACCGCCGCCGACCGGGTGGTGGGCATCCCGACCGAAGCCTCTGCCCCTTTCCTGAAATCCCTGATCGCCGATGGCGCCGCCCGCGCGGATTTCTTCGATGACATGGGGCCGGAGACGGGCATCGACCTGACCGACGGCCTGCGCGTGACCTTCGCCGGCGGAGACGTGCTGCACCTGCGCCCCTCCGGCAATGCACCAGAGTTCCGCTGCTATGCCGAAGCCGACACCGCCGACCGGGCCGAAGCACTCTTGGCGCGATACCTGGGCAAATTGGCGAAACAGCTCGGGGCGTGAGAGGGGCTGACGCCGGCGCGCCGGCGCACTAGGCTTCGCCCAACAAGGGAGGAACCCATGCCCGGACTGCACGCCCATATCGACCCAGATGGCCTTGAAGAATTCTCGGTCGTCTTCACCGACCGCTCGCTGAACCACATGTCCGCCCGCTTTCAGCAGGTGATGCGCGACGTCTCGGCCACCCTGAAAGAGGTCTACGGCGGTTCTGCCGTGGCCCTGGTTCCCGGCGGCGGCACCTATGCAATGGAGGCCGTCGCGCGCCAGTTCGGGCGCGGGACCGCACTGATCGTGCGGAACGGCTGGTTCAGCTATCGCTGGACACAAATTTTCGAGGCCGGCGGCTTTGCCGCCGAAACCCATGTCGTCATGGCCCGCCCGGCCGGCAACACGGCGCGTGCGCCCTATGCGCCGCCGCCCATCGAAGAGGTCGTGGCGAAGATTCGCGAGGTGAAGCCGGAGGCGGTCTTTGCGCCGCATGTGGAAACCTCATCCGGCATCATCCTGCCCGACGACTATATCGCCGCCCTGGCCGCTACTGCCCATGAGGTCGGCGCGCTGATGGTGCTGGACTGCATCGCTTCGGGTTGCATCTGGGTGGACATGGGCAAGACCGGCGTGGATGTGCTGGTTTCGGCCCCGCAGAAGGGCTGGTCTGCCTCGCCCTCGGCCGGCGTTGTGGTGATGTCGCCCCGGGCCGAGGAGCGACTGGCCGCGACCACGTCGAACAGCTTCGCGCTGGACCTGAAGAAGTGGCGGGCGATCATGGCGGCCTACGAGGGCGGCGGCCACGCCTATCACGCCACCATGCCGACCGATGCCATCCTGGGTTTCCGCGACGCGATGATGGAGACGAAGGCCATGGGCTTCGAGGCGGCGAAGGCCGCGCAATGGGAACTGGGCCGGGCGGTACGGGCCGAGCTTGGCCGCCGTGGTATCCCCTCGGTTGCGGCGGAGGGCTTTCAGGCGCCCGGCGTGGTGGTCAGCTACACCGAGGATCCCGATGTCCAGAACGGAGCGAAGTTCCGCGCTCAGGGTGTGCAGATCGCGGCGGGCGTGCCCTTGCAGGTGGGCGAGGGGGCCGAATTCCGAACCTTCCGCCTGGGTCTGTTCGGGCTGGACAAGCTGAAGGACGTGCCAGGCACCGTGGCGAGGCTGACCCGAGCGCTGGACGCGGCGCTGTAGGGGGCGGGCATGGGCAAGGATGTGGGCCAGCCGCTGACCGATGCGGCGTTCCGGCGGAATGACCTGAAGGGTTCGACCTTCGAGGCCAGCTATGCCGGGACGCTGTCCTTCATGCGGCGCAAGTACACCCGTGACCTGACCGGCGTGGATGTGGCGGTAACGGGCATCCCGCTGGACATCACCGTGTCGAACCGTCCCGGCACGCGCTTTGGCCCGGAGGCGATTCGCCGGGCCACGGCGCAGCACGCCTGGGGGCCGGTCTGGCCCTGGCGGTTTGACCCGTTCGATACGCTGGCCTGTGTGGATTACGGCGATTGTGAGTGGGACTGGGGCAGCCCCCAGACCATTCCCGATGCGATCACCGCACATGTGGCGAGCGTGCTTTCCGCCGGGGCTACCACGTTGAACCTGGGCGGCGACCATTTCACCACCTATCCCACCTTGCGCGCGTATGCCGCGAAGTACGGACCCTTGGGCATCGTACAGTTCGATGCGCACCGCGATGTGGAAGAGGGCGATGACGGCCGGCTCGATCATGGCAGCATGTTTGCCTATGCCGTTCGCGAGGGGCTCATCGACCCCAGTCGGTCGGTGCAGGTCGGCATCCGCACCTGTTTCCGCGGCGAGCAAAGCCACGGCATCACCATCCTGCACGCCGACCGCGTGCATGAGATGGGCGCCGAAGCGGTGGCGCAGGTCATCCGCGAGACGCTTGGGGACGGCCCGTCCTATCTGACCTTCGACATCGACTGCCTTGATCCGGCGACGGCGCCGGGAACCGGCACGCCGGTGCCCGGGGGGCTAACCAGCTATCAGGCGCTGGCGATCCTGCGCGCGCTGAAGGGCGTGGATTTCACCGGTATGGACGTCGTCGAGGTTTCGCCGCCCTACGACCACGCCGAGATGACCTCGAACGCCGCCGCGATGATCGCCATCGAGATGCTGTGCCTGAAAGCCTGGGCGCAGGGCGCGCGGCCCGATGTCTGATCGGCGTTTCCCCCGTTGCGGTTGCGCCCCCAAGCCGCTATAGACCGCGCCACGCACCCGTAGCTCAGCTGGATAGAGCGTTGCCCTCCGAAGGCAAAGGCCACACGTTCGAATCGTGTCGGGTGCGCCAGCTTCCCCTCAGCCCTTCAGTGCGCCGATCCCGGTCAGGATGATGCGCTTGACGCTTTCCTTCGCCTCGGCCCATTGCCGGGCGCTCAAGGGCTTGCCGGCGTTCAGCGTCTCGATCTGGTGGCCGAAATCGGCGTAGTGCTGGGTGGTGGCCCAGAGCATGTACAACAGGTGTCGCGGGTCCACCGGGGCCATCTGTCCTTCGTCGATCCAGCGGCGGATCACCGTGACGCGGCCCTCGGTCCAGTCGCGCAGCGTGGTTTCCAGATAGTCCTGGATCACCGGCGCGCCGTGCATCACTTCCGATGCCCAGACCTTGGATCCGTGCGGGTGGCGGCGCGAGATCTCCATCTTGGCGTCGATATAGGCGCCGATCCCTTCCACCGGACCGGGGGCATTGTCCATCGCCTCGGCCGCCTGCAGCCAGATCTCGAAGATGTTGCCCACCACCCGGCGGTAGAGGTCTTCCTTGGTGGGGAAGTAGTACAGGAGGTTGGCCTTGGGCAGGCCCGCCATGTCGGCGATCAGCTGGATCGTGGCACCGCCAAACCCCGCCTCTGCAAAGACCTTCTCCGCAGCTTCCAGGATCAAACGCTCATTCTCGCGCCGGATATCCGTGCGCCTGGCCTGCTTGGTGCGGGAAAAACGGGCAGTTTCGGTCATGCGGGCGCGACGGATGGTCCTGTGATTTTCGTTGACCGGTTGGTCAGGTTGTGATGCCGTATGACCTGACCATATGGTCAGGAAGCGAGTCGCCGCAAGGGTCCCGAAGAGACCCGGTCAGGGAGAGCCACCATGTCTGCACCCGGGGAAAACCTGCGCATCAATCCCGCGCGCCTGTGGGACAGCCTGATGGACATGGCCAAGGTCGGCCCCGGCGTGGCGGGCGGCAACAACCGCCAGACCCTGACCGATGCCGATGCCGAGGGCCGGGCGCTGTTCCAGCGCTGGTGCGAGGCGGCGGGCATGACCATGGGCGTGGACAAGATGGGCACGATGTTCGCCACTCGCCCCGGCACAGACCCGGCGGCGTTGCCGGTCTACATGGGCAGCCACCTCGACACCCAGCCCACTGGCGGGCGGTATGACGGGGTGCTGGGGGTTCTCGGCGCTCTGGAAGTGGTGCGCACGATGAACGATCTTGGCATCCGTACCAGGCACCCGATCGTTGTGACGAACTGGACCAACGAGGAAGGCGCCCGCTTTGCGCCGGCCATGCTGGCCTCGGGCGTCTTCGCCGGCATCCACACCATGGATTACGCCTATGGCCGCACCGACCTGGAGGGCAAGAGTTTCGGCGAGGAGTTGGAGCGCATCGGCTGGGTGGGCAGCGAAGAGGTCGGCGCCCGCAAGATGCATGCGATGTTCGAACTGCACATCGAGCAGGGCCCGATTCTGGAGGCCGAGGGCAAGGAGATCGGCGTCGTCACCCATGGCCAGGGCCTGTGGTGGCTGGAAATCACGCTCACCGGCAAGGACGCCCATACCGGTTCGACGCCGATGCACATGCGGGTGAACGCGGGCCTCGGCATGGCGCGCATCACCGAGCGGGTGCACCAGATCGCCATGAGCCACCTGCCCGATGCGGTGGGGGCGGTGGGGCAGGTGAAGGTATTCCCCAACTCGCGCAACGTGATCCCCGGCAAGGTGGTCTTCACGGTGGATATTCGCTCGCCGCACCAGGCGAAGCTGGACACGATGAAGGCCGAGGTCATCCGCCACGCCCATGCCGTGGCGGCGGAACTGGGCCTGGGTTGTTCCATCGAGGAGGTCGGCCATTTCGACCCGGTGGCCTTCGATCCGGCGCTGGTCAAGGTGGTGCGGGGGGCGGCCGAGAAGCTGGGCTATTCCCACATGAACATCGTGTCGGGCGCCGGCCACGACGCCTGCTGGGTCAACCGCGTGGCGCCCACGGTGATGATCATGTGCCCCTGCGTGGATGGCCTCAGCCACAACGAGGCCGAGGAGATTTCCCCGGAATGGGCCGCGGCCGGGACGGACGTGCTGCTGCATGCCGTGCTTGAGGTGGCGGGGGTCGTCGACTGATGGAGAAGCCGGGGGGCCGTCTGCCCCCCGGACCCCCCGAGGATATTGGGGAACGAAAGAAGGCAGGGCCTTCAGGGAGCGAGCCGAATGACCACTATCATCCGTAACGGCACCATCGTCACCGCCGACCTCACCTACAAGGCCGACGTGCGCATCGAGAACGGCGTGATCGCCGAGATCGGGCCGAACCTCAAGGGCGGCACGGAACTCGACGCCACCGGCTGCTATGTGATGCCCGGCGGCATCGACCCGCATACGCATCTGGAGATGCCCTTTATGGGCACCTATTCGGCCGACGATTTCGAATCCGGCACGCGGGCGGGGCTGGCGGGCGGCACCACCATGGTGGTGGATTTCGTGCTGCCCGGCCAGGGCCAGGGCCTGATGGATGCGGCCCAGATGTGGCACAACAAGTCCGGGCGGGCCTGCGCCGATTACTCCTATCACATGGCCATCACCTGGTGGGGCCAGAAGGTGTGGGAGGACATGTCGGCCTCGGTCGATGCCGGCATCACCAGCTTCAAGCATTTCATGGCCTACAAGGGCGCTCTGATGGTGAACGATGACGAGTTGTTCGCCTCGTTCCGCCGCGTGGGCGAGTTGGGCGGCCTCGCCATGGTCCATGCCGAGAACGGCGATGTGGTGGCGGAACTGACCGCGAAACTGCTGGCCGAGGGCAATACCGGCCCCGAGGCCCACGCCTATTCGCGCCCGCCGCAGGTGGAAGGCGAGGCGACCAACCGCGCCATCATGATCGCCGACATGGCGGGCGTGCCGCTTTATGTCGTGCACACCTCCTGCGAGGAGGCGCACGAGGCGATCCGTCGCGCGCGCATGCTGGGCAAGCGCGTCTGGGGCGAGCCCCTGATCCAGCACCTGACGCTGGATGAAAGCGAATACTTCCACCCCGATTGGGACCACGCCGCCCGCCGCGTGATGTCGCCGCCCTTCCGCGACAAGAAGCACCAGGACAGCCTCTGGGCCGGGCTGCAATCGGGCTCGCTCTCGGTGGTGGCGACCGACCATTGCAGCTTCACCACCGAACAGAAGCGCTTTGGCCTCGGCAACTTCGCCAAGATTCCGAACGGCACCGGGGGGCTGGAGGACCGGATGCCGATGCTCTGGACGCATGGCGTGAACACGGGCCGGCTGACCCCGAACGAGTTTGTTGCTGTGACCTCAACAAACATCGCCAAGATCCTGAATTGTTACCCGAAAAAGGGCGCTATTCTGGTGGGCGCCGATGCCGACCTGGTGGTCTGGGACCCGGCGAAGGAAAAGACCATCGGCGCCGCCAGCCAGCAATCGAAGATCGACTACAACGTGTTCGAGGGGCAGAAGGTGAAAGGCCTGCCGCGCTTTACCCTGACCCGCGGCCATGTGGCGATCCACGACGGCGAGGTGCGCACCCGCGAAGGCCATGGCCAGTTCGTCGCCCGCGAGCCGCGCCCCGCAGTGAACCGTGCGCTGAGCCAATGGAAAGACCTGACCGCGCCGCGGCCTGTGGTGCGGACGGGCGTGCCGGCGACGGGGGTGTGAGGGTGAAAGTCGCACTCATCACCGCCGGCGGGTCCGGCATGGGGGCCGCCGCCGCCCGCGCGCTGGCGGGGGAGGGGTATCGGGTCGGTATTCTGTCCTCATCCGGCAAGGGCGAGGCGCTGGCGGCGGAACTGGGCGGGATCGGCGTGACCGGGTCGAACCAGGAAGAGGCGGACATCGCCCGTCTGGTGCAGGCGGCCAAGGATCGGTGGGGCCGGGTGGACGTGCTGGTGAACTCCGCCGGCCACGGGCCGCGTGGGCCTTTGCTGGAGATCAGCGATGCCGACTGGCACAAGGGGATGGAGGTCTATTTCCTGAACGTGGTGCGTGCGACGCGGTTGGTCGTGCCGCTGATGGAGGCGCAGGGTGGCGGCGCGATCATCAACATCTCAACCGCCTGGGCCTTTGAACCGGCGGCGATGTTCCCGACCTCTGCGGTGGCGCGGGCGGGGCTGGCGGCCTTCACCAAGATCTTCGCCGATACCTATGCCGCGAAGAACATCCGCATGAACAACATTCTGCCCGGCTGGATCGACAGCCTGCCCAAGACCGACGAGCGCGCGGCCTCGGTGCCGATGAAGCGATATGGCACGTCGGACGAGATCGCGAAGACCGTGGTCTTCCTCGCCTCGGACGGGGCGGGCTACATCACCGGGCAGAACCTGCGCGTGGACGGGGGGCTGACACGGTCGGTATGAGCCCAGCCCGGAACCAATGCCTCCGGCCCTTGCGCCAGCATGTCCGCAGCCTGGACGCGCGGCACGACGGATCCGTGTCCCGCGCTTGCGGGGGGCGTTCAGTGGGCTTCTGCCTGCAACGTGGTCGGCAACTCACTGGCCAGGGCCGCCTCGACCCGCGCATCGCAATACGCGGTCCGGGGCGGCGGCGCGAAGGTCAGGATGGCGCTGTCGAGATCCAGGTCTTCCATGTCCTCGGGCTCGGGTGCGAAGGCGAGAGTGCTTTGCATCGGTCGTCTCCTTTTGCTGGTGACATGGGAAATCCGGCGGGTCACCGCAATCTTGCCAGCCGCCGGCAACGGGAATGTGAAGGCGCCATCATCCCGGCCATCGACGTCCGGGCGCAAACTCAACCCGAAGCAGCCGGAAACAGCATGACGACAGACGGGAACAGCCGGCGATGAAGGACACCCTTACCCAAACCACCCCGGTGATCGAGGCACGCGGCCTGAACCTGGTGTTCCAGACGAATGACGGCCCGGTCCAGGCGCTGAGGGACGTGAACCTGACGATCTCGAAGGGGGATTTCGTCAGCTTCATCGGCCCTTCGGGTTGCGGCAAGACCACCTTCCTGCGTTGCGTGGCGGCCTTGGAACACCCGACCGGGGGTACGCTCACGGTAAATGGCCTGACGCCGGACGAGGCGCGTCGCAAGCGCGCCTATGGCTATGTCTTCCAGGCGGCCGGGCTTTACCCCTGGCGCACGATTGCGAAGAACATCTCGCTTCCGCTTGAGATCATGGGATTTTCCGCGCAGGACCAGGCCGCGCGGGTTGAACGGGTCCTGGACCTGGTGGAACTGTCGGGCTTTGGCAACAAGTACCCCTGGCAGCTTTCAGGCGGGATGCAGCAGCGCGCCTCCATCGCCCGGGCGCTGGCCTTCGATGCCGATATCCTGTTGATGGACGAACCCTTCGGGGCGCTGGACGAGATCGTGCGCGACCGCCTGAACGAAGAGGTGCTCAAGCTCTGGGCCCGCACCGAAAAGACCATCGGCTTCGTCACCCATTCCATTCCCGAAGCGGTCTATCTTTCCACCAAGATCGTGGTCATGTCGCCGCGGCCTGGCCGGATCACCGATGTGATCGACAGCCCGCTTCCGCGCGAACGGCCGCTCGACATCCGTGACAGCCGCGAGTTCATCGAGATTGCCCACCGCGTGCGCGAGGGGCTTCGGGCGGGGCACAGCTACGAATGACCATGCGCTTCGCCCTTGCCGCCCTGGCGGCCCTGATGCTGACAACGCCGGTCGCGTCCGAGACGCTGGTGGATGCCTATGGCCTGGGCAACCACAAGCCGGTGCCCGAGGAATGGACGAAGATAGACGAGGAACTTTCGATCCGCGCCCGCATCGTGAAGGGCAAGAAGGGCTCGCTGGCCCCGGTCGTGCAGGCCGGCCAGACGCTGACGCTGGACCTGGCCTTTTACGTCCAGCCGGGCGCCAAGGACCGGCCCATTCGCCTGACCTGCTCGGTTTTCTTCTACGACGCGCGGGGCGAAGGATCGGACGAGGTTCTGACCGACGAGCCCTGCTATGAAGGCCGGCTGCACGACGGGCTGGAACAGTTCCAGCCGCTGGACCTGAACTTCCGCTTCAAGCCGCGCGCCTCCGACCCGAAGGGCACAAGCGCGGTTGTGGTGCGCGTGAAGGATACGGTGATCGGCGACGGCGTGGCGCTGGCGCCGACCTACAACTGGCAGGGCGGGCGGTGATGGGCGGCGCGCTTCCCTGGCTCGCGGCCTCCACCGTGGTGTTCGTGGCGGCCAATGCCGTGCTGAAGACCTACGCCACGCAGGGCGGCCCCTGGGTGCTGGCCGGGGCGCTGGCGCTGTTCTGCATCGGCAATACGTTGATGGTGCAGGTGATGCGCACCAGCGGGCTTGGCCTTGCCATATCGCTTTCGGCGGTTTTCCAGCTGGTCGCGATCAGCCTGATGGCGATGGTGGTGTTCGGCGAACGGCCCACGGCGCTGCAACTGGCCGGCATGGGTCTTGGACTGGTCGCGGTGACGATGATCGTCTGGCCGCAGGGAGGCGAGGTATGAGGAACATCATCGCGGCGTGTCTCGTGGCGGTGCTGCCCCTTGCGGCGGCAGCCGGCATTGTCGGGCAGGGCAGAGACCTTGGCCCCACCGCCGCGCCCATGCCCGAGGATCTGAACCTCATGAAGAACGGCCTGCGCGTCGGTGCCCGCGTGGTGATGGACAGCAGCGAAGACCTTGCCCTGACATCGGCGCCCGGAGACCGCCTGCGCTTCGAAGCCGGCTTCTTGCCAGGGGCCGACCTTCCGGCGGGAACCGTAGCACTGGACTGCACCCTGCGCTTCGTCGGTGCCGATGGCACCCTGTCCGACCCGGTCAAGCAGGGCACCTGTTTCGACGGCAAGCGCGATGTGGCCAAGGGCGAATGGCTGCTTCTGGATGTCACCACCGTCTTCCGCCCCACCGATGATGACCCCGATGGCACCAGCGGCGTCCGGATCGACATCACAGACACCGTCTCGGGCGCCCGGCTCACCCTGATGCCCACCTATGGGTTCAGCGGAGGCAAGCAGTGAACAGGGACGACGCATGAAGAACGTTCTGCCGGTCCTGGCCGTCCTCCTGATCATCCTGGTGCTGTGGTACCTGGGCGTGATCTGGCTGAACGCCGCCTGGGTGCAGGATCAGGCGGTTCGCGCCGGCACCGGCCCCGTGCCCTTCGGCGATCTCGTGCGCCAGACCATGAGCCTGGACCGCCCCGTGCTGCCCGCGCCGCATCAGGTCGCGGCCGAGCTCTGGAAGGGCATCGCCGGCCAATCCGTCACCTCGAAGCGCAGCCTTGTCTGGCACGGCTTCCTCACGCTCAAGACCACGATGTGGGGCTTTGCCCTTGGCATCGTCATCGGCGTCGGCATGGCCATCGCCATCGTTCAAAGCCGGGTGATGGACCTGTCGGTCATGCCCTGGGCCATCATCAGCCAGACCATCCCGATCGTGGCGCTCGCGCCCATGATCATCGTCCTGTCAGACAAGGTGGGGATCGAGGGCAAGCTGGTCCCCAAGGCGATCATCGCGGCCTACCTGTCCTATTTCCCCGTGCTGGTCAGCATGGTGAAGGGCCTGCGCAGCCCCGATTCCATGCAGCTTGACCTCCTCAAGACCTATTCCGCCTCGCAGGCGCAGGTGTTCTGGAAGCTGCGCCTTCCCGCCTCGCTTCCCTATTTCTTCGCCTCGCTGAAGGTCGCCGTCGCCGCCGCCCTCGTCGGCACCATCGTGGGCGAGTTGCCCTCGGGCGCGACCGAAGGGCTTGGCGCGCGGATGCTGGTCGGCAGCCAGTTCGGCGAACCCATGATCATGTGGGCCGCGCTCTTTGCCACCGCGATCCTCGCCGGGATGCTGATCCTGGTCGTCGGCGCGGTCGAGCGGATGATGAACCGCCGGCTCGGAAAGGTGGCCGCATGACCCCAAATCCCGCCAGTGCCGGCCTCGTCCTGCTTGCCGCCTTCCCCGCGCAGGCGCTGGACTTCGGCCTGCCGGATGCGGGCAAGGGCAACGTCTACGGCCAGCTCAGCCCGGTCTGGCTGTCCTTCGACGATGGCGCGCAAAGCATTGGCCAGATCGTGGACAACAACGATTCCAACAGCCGGATCGGCGTGCTGCTGGATTGGTCCCTGGACGATGACGCAAGACTGACCTTCAACTTCGAAACCGCGCTCGGCTTCTTCCAGTCCAACCAGCTGACCATGCAGGGGCTGGACGGCACACCCTGGATCGACTGGAGCACCGAAGACATCCGCAAGCTCGAACTCTTCGCCAGAACGGACGCGGGCACCTTCTGGGCAGGCCAGGGCGACATGGCCACCTATGCCGTGGCCGAATTCGACGAATCCGGCACCGTGGTGGCGGGGTATTCCGATTACCAGGCCATCGCCGGGGGTTTCGCCTTCGTGCAGGCCGATGGCACGCCGTCCCAGATCGTCATCAGCGATGTCTTCGTGAACCTTGAAGGCAGCCGCCGCTTTCGCCTGCGCTACGACAGCCCCGACAGGGCGGGCTTCACCCTCTCGGCCGCAGCGGGCAACGACGAGCTGAATGACAAGCCGGGCACCTACTACGACGCCGCCCTGCGCTATGTGAACGACCACGGCCGCTTTCATATGGGCGGCGGGATCGGCTACGCCCTGACCGAAAAGCCCGGCGAAAGCGACAGCCGCGCCGTCATGGGGTCCATTGCCGTGCTGGACAGGCCGACAGGGCTGAACACCGCGCTGGCGGCGGGCCGGCAGATCGACGGCGGCAGCTACATCTATGCGAAGCTGGGCTGGATCACGACCTTCGTGCCCGCGGGCCAGACCGCCCTTGCCGCCGAATACTACGGCTCAAGCGGCATCGGCTTCGAAGGTTCTGGGCGCTCCTGGGGCCTCATGGCGCTCCAGCGCTTCGACCGCCTCTCGACCGAGTTCTACATCGGCTACCGCCACTACGCGCTGACCGGAACAAGCACCGCCTTCCGCGATTCCGAATCCTTCGTCTTCGGCTCACGCTGGACATTCTAGGGGCATGACATGAGCTGGATCGTCTTCGTGACCCTTTTCTGGCTGGCGGCCTGGGCCTTCAACGTCTGGCTCGCGCGGTCCGCCTTCGGCCAGACCAGGGCCGGGCGCATTACCGTTGCGGCAGTCTTTGGCGTCACGCTCCTGGTCTTGTGGGAAGGCATGGTCCGCGGTCTGGAAATCAATCCCGTGATCCTGCCCGCACCAACTGCCATTGCCGCGAAGTTCGCGGCCTCGGGCCACCTGCTGTGGGGCGATTTCCTCCAGACCTTCGTGAAGGGGGCGCTGACCGGCTATGTCCTGGGCTGTGGCGCCGCCGTGGTGGTCGCCGTGCTGATCGACCGTTCGCCCTTCCTTGCGCGCGGGCTTCTGCCCGTCGGCAACTTCGTCGCCGCCCTGCCCATCGTCGGAGTCGCGCCGATCCTGGTGATGTGGTTCGGCTTCGACTGGCATTCAAAGGCCGCCGTCGTGGTGGTGATGGTCTTCTTTCCCGTGCTGGTCAACGTCGTCGCGGGCCTTCAGGCGACCGACCGGATGCAGCGCGACCTGATGGCCACCTGGGGCGCAAGCTGGTGGCAGACCATGTGGAAGCTCCGGCTTCCCGCCGCCATGCCCTTCCTGTTCAACGGCTTGAAGATCGCCACGACGCTGGCGCTGATCGGCGCCATTGTCGCTGAATTCTTTGGCAGTCCCATCGTCGGCATGGGGTTCCGCATCTCGACCGAGGTCGGCCGCCTGGGGCTCGACATGGTCTGGGCCGAGATTGCCGTTGCGGCAATCGCGGGTTCCGTCTTCTATGGGCTGGTGTCGCTGGCCGAGAAGGGGGTGACGTTCTGGCACCCCTCGCAACGCAGGTAACGAAAAGCCCCGGCAGACGGGGCACAACACGGAGGTTGAAAAGAATGAAGAAACTGGTGACCGGCGCAATATTCCTGGCCTTCGCCTCGGCCGGGGCCTGGGCGGCCGATGATGTGACGCTGCAACTGAAATGGGTAACCCAGGCCCAGTTCGCGGGCTACTATGTCGCAAAGGACAAGGGCTTCTACGAGGAAGAGGGCCTGAACGTCACGATCAAGCCCGGCGGCCCCGACATCGCGCCGACCCAGGTGATCGCCGGCGGCGGTGCCGATGTGATCGTGGAATGGATGCCCGCGGCCCTCGCCGCCCGTGAAAAGGGCCTGCCGCTGGTCAACATCGCGCAGCCCTACAAGTCGTCGGGCATGATGCTGACCTGCCTTGCGGAAACCGGCATCACCAGCCCGAAGGACTTCCCCGGCAAGACCCTGGGCGTCTGGTTCTTCGGCAACGAATATCCCTTCCTGTCCTGGATGGCGACGCTTGGCATCCCGACGGATGGCAGCGCGAACGGCGTCACGGTGCTGAAGCAGGGGTTCAACGTCGATCCGCTGCTGCAAAAGCAGGCCGCCTGCATCTCGACCATGACCTACAACGAATACTGGCAGGTCATCGACGCCGGCATCACGCCAGAACAGCTCGTCACCTTCAAGTACGAAGACGAGGGCGTGGCGACGCTGGAAGACGGCCTCTACGTCATGGAAGAGAACCTGAAGGACCCGGCCTTCGAGGAAAAGATGGTCAAGTTCGTCCGCGCCTCGATGAAGGGCTGGAAATACGCCGAGGAAAATCCCGACGAAGCCGCGATGATCGTGCTGGAAAATGACGAGACCGGCGCGCAGACCGAAAACCACCAGAAGCGCATGATGGGCGAGGTGGCCAAGCTCACCGCCGGCTCGAACGGCGCGCTGGACCCGGCCGACTACGAGCGCACCGTGAAGGTCCTGCTCGGTGGCGGCTCCGATCCCGTGATCTCGAAGGCCCCGGAAGGCGCCTACACGCTCGCGATCACTGACAAGGCACTGCAGTAAGCATCCTCGCTTCGGCGGGACGGCGCCCGGGGCAACCCGGGCGCTTTTCTTTTCCGTTCCAGTGAAGTTTTCTGCGGCTGTAAACCCTCGGGAGAGCCAGGATGCCGGGAACCGCACTGACAGGAAGCCGCGTGCGCGAACGGCGGCTTACCTTGGGGCTGAAACAGGCCACGGTGGCCGCCGCCGCCGGCCTGTCGCCCTCCTATCTCAACCTCATCGAACACAACCGCCGCCGCATCGGCCCTGCGGTCCTGGCCCGTCTGGCCACGGCGCTCTCGGTTGCGCCCGAGATTCTGGAGGGCGGCGCCGGCGCAGCCCTGGCCGAAGAGCTGCGCGCCGCAGCCGCCGCCGAAGAGGGCACCGAAGCTGAAGTCTCCGCCGTTGAGGAATTCATCGGCCGCTTTCCCGGCTGGGCCGGCCTGACCGCCGCGCTGGCCCGCCGCTCGGGCCAGCTCTCCCGCGCGGTCGAGGCGCTGAACGACCGTCTCGGCCATGACCCGCACCTCTCCGCCTCGCTGCACGAGGTTCTGTCCGCCGCCGCCTCCGTCCGTTCCATCGCCGGGATCCTCGCCGAAACCGATGACATCGAAGCCGAGTGGAGCGACCGCTTCCACCGCAGCCTCGCCGAAGACAGCGAACGCCTCGCCATCGGGGCCGAGGCGCTGGTGGCCTATCTCGACGGCTCCGACGCTGCCCGGGAGGACGCCGTCGCCTCGCCCCAGGAAGAGGTCGAACACTGGCTCGCCGCCCGCGACTGGCAGGCCAGCGAAGAGGGGCTCGATCAGCTTGCCTCGGCCGCCGCCCGCGCGCTGGCCCGCGACCTTGCCGCCCGCGCCATCCGCGACGCCACGGACATGCCCGAACCCACTTTTCGCGCGGCCCTGGACGAAGGCGCCGACCCGGCCATCCTTGCCGCCCGCTTTGCGGTGACCATCCCCGATGTCCTGCGCCGCATCGCGCTCCTGCCTGGTTCCCGCGCCGGCCTCGTCCTGTGCGACGCCTCCGGCACGCTCACCTTCCGCAAGCCCGCCGAGGGCTTCGCCGTCCCGCGCTTCGGCGCGGCCTGTCCGCTCTGGCCGCTCTACGCCGCCCTGGGCACGCCGCTCCGCCCGGTCGAGGCCCGGCTCCAGGTCGCCGGCCAGCGCAACCGCCGCTTCCGCCTGCGCGCCTTCTGCCAGCCCTCATGGCCCGGCGGCTTCGGCGGCCCCGAACTGCGCGAGGCCGCCATGCTGATCGAGCCCGACCCCCTCCCGGCCCCCGGCCCGCTGCCCGAAGTCGGTTCCACCTGCCGCATCTGCCCAGCCATCGCCTGCCCGGCGCGCCGCGAATCCTCCATCCTCTCGCTCGCCTAATCTTTGACAGGGCGCCGCTTTCGGCGGATAGTCGCCCAACGGCGCGGCGGCCAGGCCGCGGGGGGACCGTGAGGGGAGGACCCGGATGGCCGGGAAAGTTCTGCTCATCGAGGATGAAACCAATATCGCCGAAGCGATCCGCTTCATCCTGTCGCGCGACGGCTGGCAGGT
The DNA here is from genome assembly GCF_019623905.1 of Neotabrizicola shimadae. Classification (NCBI taxonomy): domain Bacteria; kingdom Pseudomonadati; phylum Pseudomonadota; class Alphaproteobacteria; order Rhodobacterales; family Paracoccaceae; genus Neotabrizicola; species Neotabrizicola shimadae. Next base: position 1,014,919 of record NZ_CP069370.1, read on the forward strand.
CACGGTCCTGTCCAGCGGCGAACAGGCCGAGGCCACGGTGCGCGCAATCGGCCCCGACCTCATCATCCTCGACCTCATGCTGCCCGATCGGTCCGGTCTCGACGTCCTCGCCGCGCTGCGCGCCGACCCGGCGACAACCGGCCTTCCGGTGCTGATGCTCACCGCCAAGGGCCAGGGCCGCGACCGCGAGGCGGCCGAGCGTGCGGGCGTGGATTGCTTCATGACCAAGCCCTTCGCCAATGCCGACATGGTGGCCGCCGTTCGGGCCCTGGCCGCCGGCCCCGGCCGCGCCGCCGCCCGCGCGTGACGGGCCGATGCCGGTCCGTCCCTCCAGCCCGCTGTTCCTGGCCCGCGCCAGCTATCGCCGCCGCCGCCTGATCGACGCGGCCCGGCTCCTGCCGCTGGCCGGCGCCTTCCTGTTCCTGCTGCCGGTCCTCTGGGCTCCCTCCGACCTGCCGGCGGGGGTGGGGCGCGACACCGCGATGGACGGGCTTTACCTCTTCGCGGCCTGGGCACTCCTCATTCTCGCCGCCGCACTCATGGCGCCGGGGCTCAGTGCCGACCCACCCCAGGATGACCCCGACGCAGGGCAAAGGCCGCTCCCGCAGGACGAACGCTGAATGTCCTTCGACCTGCTCGTCCTGGCCTGCCTTGTCTATGTCGCCTTCCTGTTCGCCGTGGCCTTCGTCGTGGAACGCCGTGCCGAACGCGGCGCCGCCGGCTGGCTGCGATCTCCGCTGATCTACACCCTGTCGCTGTCCATCTACTGCACCGCCTGGACCTTCTACGGCGCCGTGGGCTACGCCGCCCGCTCGGGGCTGGAGTTCCTGACGATCTACCTCGGTCCGACGCTGGTTTTCGTGGGCTGGTGGATTGTCCTGCGCAAGTTGGTGCGCATCGGGCGCCGCCACCGCGTCACCTCGATCGCCGACCTCATCTCATCGCGCTTCGGCAAGTCCAACCTGCTTGGCGTCATCGCCACGATGATCGCCGTGGTCGCCGCCACCCCCTATATCGCGCTGCAACTCCAGTCCGTGACCCTGTCCTTCGGCGCCTTCGCCTCAGATGCGCCGCAGGGCTGGATGCTGTCCGATCAGGGCGGGGTGGCGATCTGGGTGGCGGCGGGGCTCGCGCTCTTCACCATCCTGTTCGGCACCCGCAATCTCGATGCCAAGGAACAGCATCACGGCATCGTCACGGCCATCGCCGTCGAGGCGGTGGTGAAGCTCGTGGCGCTTGTCCTGGTCGGTGTCTATGTGGTCTGGGGACTTGCCGGGGGGGTCGGCCCTATGATCGACCGCATCGCCGCGTCGCCGGTTTCCGACTGGCAATTGGTGCCGGGCCGCTGGACGGGTCTGATCCTGCTGTCTGCCGCGGCGGTCATCACCCTGCCGCGCATGTTCCAGGTGATGGTGGTCGAAAACGTCGAGGAACGGCACCTTGCCGTCGCCGGCTGGGCTTTCCCGGCCTACCTGCTGGCGATGAGCCTGTTCATCGTGCCCATCGCGGTGATGGGCCTGGAACGCCTGCCCGATACGACCAACCCCGACATGTTCGTGCTGACCCTGCCGCTGGCCGAGGGCGCGGAATGGCTGTCGATGCTGGCCTTCCTAGGCGGCTTCTCCTCGGCCACCTCCATGGTGATCGTCGAATCCATCGCGCTGGCCACAATGGTCTCGAACCATGTCGTCATGCCGCTCTGGCTCCGGTTCCGGCCGGAAAATGCCATGTCGGGCGATGTGCGCCGGCTGGTGCTGCGGTCGCGGCGGCTGTCGATCATCGCCGTCCTCGGTCTTGGCCTTCTCTACTACCGCCTGTCGGGCGGCTCTGCTGCCTTGGCTGCCATGGGCCTCATCGCCTTCGCCGGTGTGGCCCAGCTTCTGCCGGCCATGCTGGGTGGCATCCTCTGGCGGGGCGCCACGCGGGCCGGAGCCGCCGCCGGTATGGTTCTGGGCTTCGTGGTCTGGGCCTATGCGCTCCTGCTGCCATCGGTGGGGCAGGGGGGGATGATGGTCGAGGCGATCCTCGCCAATGGCCCTCTTGGAATCGACTGGCTGCGCCCGCAGGCCCTGTTCGGCGTGCAGGGCATGGATCCGCTGCTTCACGCGCTGTTCTGGTCGCTCAGCCTCAACATCGCTGCCTTCCTCGGGGTGTCGCTCGTCACCTTTCCCGGCCCGGTCGAACGGGTCCAAAGTGCGGCCTTCGTCAACGTGTTCGAAACGGGGCTGGCCGGCCCGGAAGGCTGGGCGCGCGGCGGCGGCGCCACAGCGGAAGACCTGCTCACGATGGCCCGGCGCATCCTGGGCGAAGACGAGGCGCTCGCCTTCTTCGAAGAGGGCGCCCGCGCCCAGGGCAAGGAAGGTTATCTTCCCGACCCCACGCCCGCCTTCCTTGCCATTCTCGAACGGCGCCTTGCCGGCTCGGTCGGGGCGGCCACTGCCCATGCCATGCTGTCCCAGATCGCCGGCGGGGCCACCGTCACGGTTGAAGACCTGATGAAGGTCGCAGGCGAAGCGGCGCAGATCATGGAATATTCCGCGCAGATCGAAGCGAAGTCCGAGGAACTGTCGCGCACCGCCCGGCAATTGCGCGAGGCCAACGAAAAGCTGACGCGGCTGTCAGAGCAGAAGGACGCCTTTCTTGGCCAGATCAGCCACGAACTGCGCACGCCCATGACCTCGATCCGCGCCTTCTCGGAAATCCTGTCCGAAGGTGACATGCCGCCAGCCGATGTCGTGCGCTATGGCCGCATCATCCACGAAGAAGCGATCCGCCTGACGCGGCTTCTCGATGACCTGCTGGACCTGTCCGTTCTGGAAAGCGGCACCGTGCAGTTGAACCTGGGGCTTGCGAACCTTTCGTCGCTGATCGACCGTGCCATCGCCTCGGCCTCGAACACCCGGCCCGACCGCAGCTTCACGGTGGTCCGCGACCTGGCGGCCGAGAACCTCTTCCTGCGCACCGACCCGGACCGGCTTGTCCAGGTGCTCATCAACCTCGTGTCGAATGCCCGCAAATACTGTGCCGCCGAAGAGGCCGAACTGCGCATCACCGTGCGCCAGCGACGCGGCCGCGTGACGGTGGATTTCGTGGACAACGGCTCCGGCATACCGGAAGACAAGCAAAGCCTGATCTTCGAGAAGTTCGCCCGCCTCTCCGATGGCTCCAAGGCCGGCGGCGCCGGCCTCGGACTCGCGATCTGCCGCGAGGTGATGACCAATCTCGGCGGCTCGATCCATTATCTGCCGGGGCAGGGCGGCACTGGCTTCCGCCTCACGCTGCCCCTGCAACTGCGCCGCGACCAGGCGGCCTGAACCGGCGTCGGCAACGGTTTCTTCACGCCTTGCCGCCAGTCTCCTCCCGAAAAGGAAGATCGGGGGCAGAACATGGCGGCATCCTCGGCCATGCGGCGGAAACTGGCAGCGGGCGCTCTGGCCGCCGCCGAAGGCGGCCCCGGCGCCGATCGGTCCTGGCGGCTGTCGCTGGCCCGCGCCGCGCGCGATCAGGCGCATCTGTCGCTTGAGGTGGCCTGGGCCACCATCGACCTTCTCACCCTTGCCGAACTGCTGGAACTCCCGCCCGAACGCGCTCTGGTCGCCATCCTGGAAGGCCCGGGCGACGGGTTGGGGCTTCTCGTGTTCTCGGCCCCCGTCCTCGCCGGCATCATCGAAATGCAGACCATCGGTCGCGTGACGAACCTTCCCCCCGCGCCGCGCCGGCCCACGCGCACCGATGCCGCACTGGTCGCCGGCCTGATCGACGCTGCCCTTTCCGGCCTGCAGGACGAACTGCGCGAAGAGGCCGATCTCGTCTGGGCGGGCGGCTTCCGCTACGCCTCGTTCCTCGAAGACGCGCGCCCGCTCGGCCTTCTCCTGGAAGACGCCAGCTACCGCGTGCTCCGGGCCGAAGTCAGCCTCGCCCTCGGCGCCAAGACGGGCGAGGTGATCCTCGCCCTGCCCGCCGAAGGCCGGGGCCAGCGCCCCGCGCCCCGCGGCGCCCAGGCCGAACCCGCCGAAACCGGCCCCGCCTTCACCCTTGCGCTCGGGGAACAGGTCCTCGCCGCCCCCGCCCTGGTCGAGGCGCAGATCGCCCGCCTCACGCTCCCGCTGGCCGAAATCATGACCCTGCAACCCGGCCAGGTGCTTGCTCTGCCACAGGCCGCGCTGGATCGCATCTCGGTGGATGGGCTGGACGGCCGCCGCCTCGCCACGGCCCGGCTGGGTCAGACCCAGGGCATGCGCGCCATCCGGCTCACGCTGGACCCGCCGGCTGAGACCGCCGCGCCGGCCGAACCGGCGCCCGTCGCAGCGCCGATCGGCACCGCCGCCTGACCCCTCAGCCCCGCGCCGCCAGATCCTCGATCAGCGCCCGCAGCGGCTCCAGGTTATAGCCGTACCGCGCCGGAATCCCGATCAGCTCATCCGCCGGCTGAACCCCAACCTGGGTCAGCGCCCAGACCTGCGACGACCGGTTGCCCGAGGCGCAATAGGCCAGCACCGGCCCCCGTGCCGCCGCCAAAGCCTCGGCCTGCACCGTCACGTTGTCCATCGTCATCGCGCCCCCGATGATCGGGTTCACCACGAAGACCAGCCCCGCCGCCTCGGCCGCCGCCTGCATCACCGGCGTATGCAGTTCGGGCGGAATCTCGGGGTCGGGCCGGTTGTCGATCAGCACCGCAAAGCCCGCTGCGCGGATCGCCTGCATGTCCTCCGGCCCGATCTGCGGCGCGACGGCATAGGTTTCGGTCAGGGGGCGGATGTCCAGCATCAGGGTTCTCCGGCAGGCGGCCACGAAAGCGCCGCCGCGGCTCCCCGCGCCGGCCCTCCCTGCATGACCACGCAAGCCCGGAAAATCAAGCCGCCCGTTGGCTCGCGCCTAAAGCCCGTTCACCGGCACCTTCAGATAGACCTGCCCGTTGTCCTCGGCCTCGGGGAATTGGCCCGCCCGCATGTTCACCTGCAACGACGGGATGATCAGCCGCGGCATCGCCAGCGTGGCATCGCGTTTTTCGCGCATCGCCACGAACTCGTCCTTCGACCGCCCGCCGCCCACATGCACGTTCCGCGCCTTCTGTTCGCCCACCGTCGATTCCCAGGCATAGACGTCGCGCCCCGGCGCCTTGTAGTCGTGGCCGACAAACACCCGCGTCTCGTCCGGCAGCGCCAGGATCTTCTGCACCGAGGCGAACATCACCTCGGCCGATCCGCCCGGAAAATCGCAACGCGCCGTGCCGAAATCCGGCATGAACAGCGTGTCGCCCACAAAGGCCGCATCCCCGATCACATAGGTCAGGCAGGCCGGCGTATGGCCAGGCGTGTGCAGCACATCGCCGCGCATCTGCCCGATCATGAAGCTGTCGCCCTCCTGGAACAGCCGGTCGAACTGCGACCCGTCGCGCTGGAACCGCGTGCCTTCGTTGAAGATCTTGCCAAAGGTCTCCTGCACAACGGTAATGCGATCGCCGATGCCGATCTTGCCGCCCAGGCGCTCCTGGATATAGGGCGCCGCAGAAAGGTGGTCGGCATGGACATGGGTTTCCAGCACCCAGTCCAGCTTCAGGTCCTCGGCGCGAATGAACTCGATCACTGCATCGGCCGACCGTGTGTCGGTCCGCCCCGAGGCATAGTCGAAATCCAGAACGGAATCGATCACCGCGCAGGCCCGGCCCTCGGGCTCACGCACGACATAGGTGATGGTGTTCGTCGCTTCGTCGAAGAAGGCATGAACGGCAGGTTTCATCGGCACTCTCCCGGTGTCACGAGGCGAAGATAGGCAGGTGGAGGTCATATTTCAATCGTTGAATGTGTATTCCCGTCCGGTCTTGACCTGCATCAAGGCGGGGCAGGGACCCTCTGCCTAGTCTGACCCCGGAACGGAGAAGACCATGACCCCCATTGCCACACGCAAGGCCCAACTCCTGTCCCGGCTCGCCGACCTCACGGGCCGGCTGCACAGCATCGGGCAGGAACTCGATTCGCATCAGGCCCGCGACTGGGAAGAGCTTGCCACCGAGCGTGAGGGCGATGAAGTCCTCGAAAACATGGGCGCCGCCGGCAAGCAGGAAATCCGCGGCATAAAGGCGGCGCTTCACCGCATCGAAGAGGGTGAATACGGCTTCTGCGTGACTTGCGGCGCCGAGATCGGTCAGGACCGGCTGGACCTGATCCCCTGGACGCCATTCTGCCGCACCTGCGCAGCAAAAGGAGCGACGTGATGACCAATACCGACCCCACACGCGCGATGATGGATCTCGCCACCAGTCTTGCCGAGGCCACGGCGACGGCCCAGAAGGCGGGGCTTGAACTGCTTCAGGCCGAATATCATGCCCTGACCGCCCTGATGCCCGGCCTCGCGCCCTCCGAAGAAGACGAGGCGCGCCAGGAAGCTGAACGCCGCGCCGTCGAGGCTGCGGTGGAAGCAGGCTTCGACAACATGCCCGTCTAGAGCCTCTTCACCCGGAAGGGGGCCGGAGCAGCGGCCCAGCCATCCTCCCTCCGCGCCGCCGGCCCCGCCGCGCGGCGCGTCCGTTTTTTGGCCGGGCGGCACGCCATTTCCGCGATCTCCTGTGGGGTAATATGATACCTTTATCATAACCTGTTGAAATGGAATGACTTAATCTCAGCTCCCGCGCTTGACCTCTGCGCCGAAATGAACGAAAAGCCGCCATCCGAGATTCCGGGGGGAAGCCCCCGCCAGACCTCATGGGACCGACCACATGAAAACCTTTACCGCTACCCCGGCGGATATCGAGAAGAAGTGGATCCTGATCGACGCCGAAGGCGTCGTTCTGGGCCGCCTCGCCACGATCGTCGCCAACATCCTGCGCGGCAAGAACAAGCCGACCTTCACCCCCCACATGGACATGGGTGACAATGTCATCGTCATCAACGCCGACAAGGTGCAGATGACCGGCAAGAAGCGCACCGACAAGGTCTACTACTGGCACACCGGCCACCCCGGCGGGATCAAGAGCCGCACCGCGCGCCAGATCCTCGAAGGCGCCCACCCCGAGCGTGTGGTGGAAAAGGCCGTCGAACGCATGATCACCCGCAACCGCCTGGGCCGTCAGCAGATGACGAACCTGCGCATCTATGCAGGTGCCGCCCATCCGCACGAGGCGCAGCAGCCGACCGTCCTCGACGTCAAGTCGATGAACCCGAAGAACAGCCGGAGCGCGTGATCATGGCCGAACTGAAATCTCTCGACGATCTGAAGGCCGCCGTCGCCGGTGCCGCTCCTGCAGCCGCTGCCCCGGAAGCCGCTCCCCGCGCTCCCGTCCGTGACAAGCTGGGCCGCTCCTATGCGACCGGCAAGCGCAAGGATGCCGTCGCCCGCGTCTGGATCAAGCCCGGCTCGGGCAAGGTTGTGGTCAATGGCAAGCCGATGGCGGAATACTTCGCCCGCCCGGTGCTGCAGATGATCTTGCGCCAGCCCTTCACCGTTGCCAACGTGGAAGGCCAGTTCGACGTCTACGCCACCGTCGCCGGCGGCGGGCTCTCGGGCCAGGCCGGTGCGGTCAAGCACGGCGTGTCGAAGGCCCTGCAACTCTATGAACCCGCCCTGCGTGGCGCGCTCAAGGCCGCGGGCTTCCTGACCCGCGACAGCCGCGTCGTGGAACGCAAGAAGTACGGCAAGCGCAAGGCACGCCGCAGCTTCCAGTTCTCGAAGCGCTGATCGGCTTCACATGGCTTCTGCAAGGGCGCGGCTTCGGCCGCGCCCTTCGCATTTGCGCGGGGCCGCAGGGCAGGGCGCTTGCCCGCGCATAAAGAAGGACCGGCCGTCTTGCGACGCGCCGGCCCAGTCGGGGATGAGCTCGTTGGGGGCGCGTCAGTCGCGCCAGAAGGGCTTCGCGATCTCAGTCTCTGCCTCGACGGGGTCCAGCCCGATGTCGCGCAGCATCCGGTCGTCCAGCAGCGCCAGGCGGTTTCGCGTGCGCTGGCGGTACAGGGCGGCAAGCACGCGCCCGACCACGGTCTGACGCGCACGAACCAGCGCAGGGGCGCCGGGGGCGAACAGGGCGGGGGTCTGGGTGCGGGTGGTCATGCTGTCCTGCTTTGTGTTGATACAATTCGGTCGTTCGGATAAGTAAGTGATACAATCCCCGCGATTGAGTCGCCAGAGGAACATTGTGACGGATACGAACTGGACGCCCGACCTCACGGCCTTCCCAGGGCCCAAGTATCTTGGCCTCTCGCGCGCCCTGCGCGAGGCGATCCGTGCGGGCGAACTGGCCCCCGGCGCCCGCCTGCCGCCCGTGCGCGAACTCGCCTGGGCCATCGGCGTCACCCCCGGCACCGTGGCCCGCGCCTATCAGCAGGCCACGCAAGAGGGGCTTCTGGCGGCCACCGTGGGCCGCGGCACCTTCGTCGCCGCCGCCGCGCCGCGCCTCGGCCCCACCCAGCCCCTGCACATCGACCGCCCGCGCGACGTGGCCGGCCAGGTGAACATGCGCGCCCCCACGCTGCCCGAAATCGGCCAGGCCCCGGCCTTCGCCGCCGCGCTCGACCGCATCGGGCGGGGCATCTCGGTCGCCTGGCACGACTATCCCAGCCAGACCGACGAGGCCCCCCTCCGCCGCGCCATCTGCGACTGGCTCTCCGACCGCGCGCTCGGTCCCCTCGACGCCGAAGACGTGGCGCTCACCCTGGGCGGCCAGAACGCCATAAGCCTTGTTCTTCTGTGCTGCCTGCGCGGCGACCGCCCCGTGGTGCTGACCGAAGACCTGTCCTATCCCGGCTTCCGCCACGCCGCCCGCCTCGCCCGGGCCGAGGTCATCGGCATCGAGACCGACCGCGAAGGCATGGTCCCCGACGCGCTCGAAGCCGCCTGCCGCCGCCACGGCGCCCAGGTCCTCTGCCTCACCGCCGAGGCGCAGAACCCCACCACCGCCCGCCTCACCCCCGCCCGGCGCGAGGCCATCGTCGCCATCGCCCGCCGCTACGACCTGCAGATCATCGACGACGACTGCTATGCCCTCTCCGTCTCCGTCCTGCCCTCGCTGCGCGCCCTGGCCCCCGAACGCTGCTGGCACGTCGGTTCCTGGTCCAAGTCGATCTCCCCCGCACTTCGCTTTGGCTACATCGCCTGCCCGCGCGGGCTGGGCCAGTCCGGCCGCCTCACCGCCCAGCACAGCTTCTTCGCCCTGCCGCGCCCGCTGACCGAGCTTGCCCTCGACCTCCTGGAAAGCGGCGAGGCCCGCCGCCTGCGCGCGCTGGTGCAGGAAGAACAGGACCGCCGCCTTGCCGCCGTGGTCGCCGCGCTGGACGGCCAGGATCTCTCCTGGCAGCCCGGCGTGCAGTTCCTCTACCTGCGCCTGCGCCCCGGCTGGCAGGCCTCCGCCTTCGCCCGCGCCGCCGAGGCTGAGGGCGTCTTCCTCCGCCCCGCCGACGAATTCGCCGCCCCCGGCATCCGCGCCCCCAATGCCGTGCGCCTGGCGCTCGCCGGCCGCGCCCCCTGGCCCGACTTCACCGCCGCGCTCGACCGCCTGGCCCGCCTCCTGCAACGCCCCCCGCAAGAGGCCGAGGTCTGACCGATTCGTCCCGATTGTGGCGGCTTTGTGGCAACCTCAAGGCGCCGCCAAGGCCGCCCCCGCCCAAGCCCCGGCAACTGTTGCCGAAACGTGCCGCCCCCGCCGCGATTTCGCCGCCATTCGCCAAGATTGTTGACGCAAACCCCTGATCCGCCTCACCTTCAATACAGAGCAGCAAAACAATCGGGCCCGCAAAGATGGGACATCAGGCATCCTTCCACGCCCCTCACGGGGGCGCTGACTTCCTTGGCTGGCGGCGCACCCGCGCCGGCGGTACAGAGATCGTGTATGACGACGGCGTCGCGCGCCGTCTGGTCTGGCGCGCTGACGTGCGCCCCGGCCACGAAGAACGCCTTTCCGACGCACTTCAAGTCGCGGTCGGCGCGCTCCGCGTCCTACCCACTCTCTACGACGAGTTGCGCAAGCGCTCCATCGCCATCGAGGCGGTGGGAAGATAGCCCCCGATTCGCCGCGCCCGGCCGGGTGCCTGCCGCGAAGCGGTCTGCCGCCATTTCCGGCAGCCGTGCCGCAGGCCAGAAGGCCGCCGTGACCGATGACAGGGGAACGTACAACAATAACAATACTCTCTGACACGAACCTCAAGTGCCCGCCCCGCGGGCACTTTTCATTTTACCATGCCTGCACCGCCGCTTTTCCTTGCTTGCCGCCCGGTCAAAGCCAATCCTCTGCCCATCCCGGCTTGCCATGCAGCGAGGGATTCGCGTAATTTGATCAAACTTCGAAATCGACGGCCGGCAAAGGCCGCACCAGGACGACAGGGGGCGCGATGGCGCAGGGGACGGGAACGGACGGCTTCCTGGACAAGGAAGCACGGTCAGGGCTTACGCTCATCGCACCGCCGGGGCTCTATGCCCTTCTGCTTCTGGCGATGCCCATCGCCACGATCGTCATCTACAGCTTCCTCACGGACGGCTATCTTGAGATCGTCCGCGATTTCACCTTCGACAACTACATCAAGGCCTGGACCGATCCGCTCTACCGGCTGATCATGCTGAAGTCGCTGGCCGTCTCCATCGGCGTGACCTTCATCACCGTGGTCCTCGCCTTCCCGGTCGCCTATTACGTCAGCTTCTACGCCGAGCCCTCGCGCAAGTCGCTCTGGCTGTTCCTCATAACCATCCCGTTCTGGACCAGCTACCTGATCCGCATTTTCCTCTGGAAAGTGATCCTGGGCTACAACGGCGTCATCAACTCAGGTCTGATGTCGCTCGGGATCATCGACGAGCCGATCACCGCCATCAATTACAACATGGGCGCCGTCGTCACCGCTCTGGCCCATGCCTATGCGCCCTTCGCCATCCTTCCGATCTTCGTCGCCCTTGAAAAGATCGACCGCTCGCTGCTGGAAGCCGGGCAGGATCTCGGCGAAAGCGCCTTCGCGACCTTCCGCCGCGTGACCCTGCCCCTTGCCATGCCGGGTGTCGTGGGCGCTGTGATGATCGTGTTCATCCCGACCATCGGCGATTTCGTCACGCCGCAGCTCCTGGGCGGTCCGGAAGGACGCCTCATCGCCAACGTGATCCAGCTGCAATATCTGAAGCTCGACAACTACCCGCTCGGCTCGGCCGTGGCCGTTTCGGCCATGCTCATCGTCGGAGCCGTCGCGCTGGCGTTCCTCTTCCTCAATCGCCGCTACCTGAGGGGGCCCAAGTAAATGAAGGCCGGCTGGTTCAGGGGCTACACGCTCGTCTATCTCGTCTTCCTCTATGCGCCGATCGTGCTTCTGCCGATCTTCGCCTTCAACGACAGCGCCGTCGTGGCTTTCCCGCTGGCGGGCTTCACCACCAAGTGGTTCGACGGGTTGTGGAACAACCCGCCGCTGCACCAGGCGGTGAAGAACAGCCTGATTATCGCCGTTTCGGTGTCGATCCTCGCCACCACGCTCGGCATCTTCACGGCCCGCGCCACCACGCGTTACAACTTCCCGTTCAAGGGCGGCATCGTCGGCCTCATCATGATGCCGCTCGTCCTGCCAGAGATCATTCTCGCGATCTCGCTCCTCGTGGTGCTCCTGGGCCTCGGCGTGAAGCTGTCGATCTTCACCGTGATCCTCGGTCACACGCTGGTCTGTACGCCGTTCTCCATCGCCATCCTGACCTCGGCCTTCCAGACGCTGGACAAGTCGATGGAAGAGGCGGCGATGGACCTTGGCGAAACCCCGGCCTCGACCTTCCGGCTTATCGTCCTCCCGCTGGTCATGCCCGGCATCATCTCGTCCATGCTGATCGCCTTCACGATCTCGCTGGACGAATTCATCATCTCCTTCTTCATCGCGGGAACCGAGCCGGTGCTGCCGGTCTACATCTTCTCGCAGTTCCGCTTCCCGCAGGCGGTGCCGGTCATCCTCGCGCTCGGCACGATCCTCGTCCTGCTTTCCATCACCCTTCTCGCGATCGCCGAATACTTCCGCCGCCGCGGCATCGCCAAGACCGGCGGCAAGGATACCGGAGGCTTCCTGTGACCAACAACCGGCCCGACATGATCCAGTTCCGGGATGTCCACAAATACTATGGCGATTACCACGCGCTGCGCGGAATCACGGCCAGCATCAAGGCGGGCGAGTTCTTCTCGCTGCTTGGCCCCTCGGGCTGCGGCAAGACCACGCTCCTGCGCACCATCGCCGGGTTCGAAGGCATCTCCTCCGGCGCCGTGCTGATCGACGGGAAGGACATGGCCTCTGTGCCGCCAAACCTGCGGCCCACCAACATGGTGTTCCAGTCCTACGCCATCTTCCCCCACCTGACTGTGGCCGAAAACGTGGGCTTCGGCCTCCGCAAGGACCCGCGGTCCAAGGACGAAAAGGCCAAGGCCGTGGAAGAGGCGCTCGGCATGGTCGGGCTGAAGGGCTATGGCGCCCGAGCCGCCCATGCGCTTTCGGGCGGCCAGCGCCAGCGCGTCGCACTCGCGCGCGCGCTCATCCTCAAGCCGAAGGTTCTCCTGCTCGACGAGCCGCTTTCGGCGCTGGACAAGAAGATCCGTGAACAGATGCAGATGGAACTGATCCGCCTGCAACGCGAGGTCGGCATCACCTTCGTTCTGGTCACGCATGACCAGGAAGAAGCCCTTGTCATGTCCGACCGCATCGCCGTTATGTTCGAAGGCGAAATCGCGCAGCTGGCCGATCCGGAAACGCTGTACCGCCGCCCGAACAGCCGCCGCGTGGCCAACTTCATCGGCACGATGAACTTCCTGCCGGCCCGCGTCATCAGCGAAGGCGCGGCAGGGGTCGAGGTCGAGGCCGAAGGTTTCGGCCGCGTGCTGATCGACGCCGAGCGGTCGGGCGGCGCGGCCGGCCAGGACGGGGTCTGCGTGGGCTTCCGCCCCGAGACGATGACGCTGCTGTACGAAGGCCAGACCGCCACCGAACGCGAAAGCATGGCGACGGTCACCGAGGTCGTCTACTACGGCGACATGACCTATTATGACCTGCTCATCGACGGCACCAAGGACCCGATCCGCATCTCGATGCGTAACGTGCCGGGCCGCCCGGTGCTGGACATCGGCACCCGCGCCCGCCTCGCCTGGAGCCCGCACGCGCTGGTGCTGTTCCGCTGACCGATTGGCGCGGGAACCGCCCCGGTTTCCGCGCCGCAACCCGCAAGGGGGCATGATCCCCTTGGACAAGCGTTAAGTCCAAGTTAAGACGCGCCTTCAACCCATTGATTTTGCTTGATGTGATGGGGTGTCCGAGCTCGGACGCCTTCCCTCACCGGTCCGGCGGCAACAGCCCCAACCCCCTCAGATAGATGCCGATCCCGGCCTCCAGCAGGTCCTCCGGCGCAAAGGGCGAGGCCCCGTCGCCCCCCCTCATGTACAGCTCCACCACCCCGTGGCTCATGGCCCGGACATGGGCCGAGACCATGCTGGCCGGCGGCCGCCGCCCCGGCGCCATGTTGGCCCAAAGCCCCTCCGCCGCCTTCTCCAGAACCTCCCGCGACCGCGCCGCCACCTGGGCCAATTCCGGGTGATCGGCCAGCCTCAACCCCGCCTCGAACATGGCCTTGTAGTGGCCGGGGTACTTGCGGGCAAAGGCCAGGTAAGCCCGCCCCGTCGCCTCGAACGCCGCCAGAGCCGAGGGCTTGCCCCCGTCATAGGCGAACTCCATCAGCGCCCCGAAGATGTCATAGCCCTGCCGCGCCACCTCGGCCAACAACTGATCCCGCCCCGCGAAATGCCGGTACACCGCCGCCGGGGTCACGTCGGCCAGCTTCGCGGCCTCCGACAGGGTGAACCCCTGCGGCCCGGTCTCCTCGATCAACTGCAACGCCGCCTCGACCAGCGCCTGCCGCAGGTTTCCGTGATGATAGCCCCGCTTCACGTCATTCCTTCTTGGGCCGGATCTCGGGACCGCCCACGATGCGCCGGTCCACCTCGCCGATGGCCTTCAGATCCTTGCCCTTGTAGTCCACCGCCTGCAGCACCGTCTGGATCGCCGCAATGCGGGCCCGCTTCTTGTCATCCGACAGGATCACGGTCCAGGGCGCCTCCGGCGTGTGGCTCATCGCCAGCGTCGCCGTGATCGCCTCGCTGTAGGCATCCCACCTGTCCAGCCCGTCGATATCGATCGAGGACAGCTTCCATTGCTTGAGCGGGTCCTTCTCGCGGTCGAGGAACCGCTTGAGCTGCTCGGCCCGCCCGACCTCAAGCCACAACTTGACCAGCGTGATGCCTTCAGAAAGGAACATCCGCTCGAAGCCGGGCAACTGCTGGAAGAACCTCACGCGCTGTTCAGGGGTGCAGAAGCCGAACACATGCTCGACAATGCCCCGGTTGTACCAGGAGCGGTCGAACATCACCATCTCGCCCGCCGCCGGCAGACAATCGACGTAGCGCTGGAAGTACCACTGCGTGGCCTCGCGGTCGGACGGCTTCGACAGTGCCACGACAGAGGCCACGCGGGGGTTCAGGTTCTCGCGCATGGCGTCGATGCTGCCCCCCTTGCCGGCGGCGTCGCGCCCCTCGAACAGCACCACCACCCGCTTGCCGGTGGCCTTGATGTCGGCATTCATCCGGACGAGCTGCAACTGCAGCGCCTCCATCCGGTCCTCGTAGTCCGTCTTGGCCATCTCCTCGCGGTAGGGGTAGGTCTTGTCGAGGATGTCGTCCTTGTCCGCCTCTTCGATAGCCTTTCGAACCTCCTTCGGTGCGCCTTCCTTGAAGTACCGCGTGATCGCTCCGTCGAACGGCAAATCCATGCTCACCCTCCCCTCTTTGCGCCGAGTATGGCGATTGGTGGCGGCACCGCAATCATCCTGCGCCATCGCTCGCGGCGACGGCTCGGCGGATCGCGTCCATCACAGGCTTTGGTGCGGTGTGGTGCGGCATGTGGCCGGTATCCGGCAGCAGGGTCAGCCTGGCGGATGGGAGCAGCCGAGCCAGCGGGATGGCATGAATGTCCGCCGGTACGACGCCGTCCGATGTTCCATGGACGATCTCGACCGGCATCCGCAGACCCGGATACATCCCGGCCATCTGGCGCAGGTGGGGTTTCAGGCCGCGAACCTGGCGGGCATTGGCCATCAGCGACCAGCGCCGCAGGGTGAGGCCCGCCCCGAAATGTGCGGCATAGCCTGGCGGCACGGGATCGGGCGCGAAGATGCCCGTGATCGAGGCTTCTATCTGGGCGGGTGTGGCAAAGGCGGCGATGGCCGGCACGGCCAGCTGCGAAATGACCGGGTGGCCGGTCAAGGTGTACCAGCGGTCCAGCCCGCCTTCCCAGGGCATCGAGGCGCCGGCCAGCACCACGACGGCCGCTGGCGCAAGCGCGCCGCGCGCCTCCAGCGCCCAGGCCAGGGCGATTGCCCCGCCGTAGCTGTGACCCAGGACGAGCGGGCGGCGCACGCCCAGAACTTCGGCCGCCTGCATCAGGTGCAGGGCCTGAGCCGCAGGTGCCTGATCGTCCGGGCCCATGTCCGAAGACCAGCCAAGGCCGGGGCGATCCAGCAGGATCACCCGGAACTGATGGGCCAGGGTCTGGGCAAGGCCAAAGGTGAAGTCGCGGATGTTGCCGCTGGCGCCATGCAGCAGCACGATGTCGCGACCCGAGCCCATGACATGGGCATGGACCATGCCGCCGCCCACTGGCACAAGTTGGCCGATGGGCGGGTAAGCCGCCTCTGCGGCGCGCTCGCGTTCACGCGCGCGCCGGGACGTCAGAAGCCCGCTGCCGCCAAGGGCGGCCGCGCCGAGGATGAGGCTAGTTGCCAATCTTCTCCATCTCGAACGGCGTGGTTTGGTAGATCTCGTTGATCCAGTTGCCGTAAAGAAGATGAGCGTGGCTGCGCCAGCGGTTCAAGGGGGGACGTGACGGATCGTCGTCCGGATAGTAGTTCATCGGCACGTTGATGGGCGTGCCGTTCGCCACGTCGCGGTCGTATTCCTGCTTCAGCGTCTCGTTGTCGTATTCGAAATGGTTGAAGATATACAGCGCGCGGTGCCCTGCATCTTCCACCAGACAGGGCCCGGTCTCCTGCGCCCCCAGAAGCGTCTTCAGCCCCGGTGCTGCGTCGATCTCGGCCTGGCGCATCTCTGTCCAGCGGCTGACCGGGATCACGAAGTCATCCGAGAAGCCGCGCAGGTAGGGCGAGGTGGGCGCAAGATTCTGGTGCCGGAAACATCCGAACGCCTTGTGGTCCAGCATGTGCTTCTGCACGCCGTGGAAATGGTAGATCATCGCCATGCCGCCCCAGCAGACGCCGAAGGTGGAATGAACATGGCTTTGCGTCCAGGCCATGACCTCGCACAACTCGTCCCAGTAGGTGACCTGTTCGAAAGGCAGATGCTCGATGGGAGCGCCGGTGATGATGAGGCCGTCGAACTTTTCGCCGGTGGCCTTCACCTCCTGGAAGGGGCGGTAGAAGGTTGCCATGTGGTCGGCGGCGGTGTTCTTCGTCTGATGCTCGGTCATGCGGATCAGCTGCAGGTCGATCTGCAGAGGCGTCGCCCCGATCAGGCGGGCGAACTGGTTCTCGGTCTGGATCTTCTTCGGCATCAGGTTCAACAGCCCGATGCGCAGCGGCCGGATGTCCTGCCGCGCCGCGCGTTCGGGCGACATCACCATCACGCCTTCGTTCCGCAGAACGTCGAAGGCGGGAAGGGTGGCGGGCAGGGTGATGGGCATGGCTTACTCCTTGGGGGAGCCGTATCTAGGCCGGATCGGCGTTGGGTTCAACGGGTGCGGTCGATGGCGCGGGCGATGAGGTTGTCGAAGTCCTCGGGGTTTCGGACAGTCGCCAATTCATCGGCGCTGACAGTCACGCCCCACCGCGACATCGCCTCGTATCGCGGCTGGCGGTGGTTCAAGAGCCGGGCATAGCCGAACCGAAGGAAGGTATCGGGGTCAACCCGGTCGGCGGGCAGGTCTTCCTGCGCCAGATAGGCGTCCCACAGGTCTTGCAGGAAGCCAGGCTGGTAGTAGATCGGCTTTGGCGCACGGTCGAAGCGGCGGATCAGTTCGGCGCGATGCGCCTCGTCCCCCTTGATCCAGACCATCAGGAGGTGGCTGGAAAGCTCTGACAACACGGGGTCTTTCGGATCCTCGGGCGTGACTACCTCGCAGATCGAGCCGGAACTGTCGCAGACGAAATGATCGTAGCCGTACAAGTCGTGCGCCCGGTCGATGAAATGCGTGGTGTCCAGCATGGCCGCAACCTCGGCGATCCGATGCTGCTCTTGCCGCTTGCAGTATTCGGCAAAGGGCAGGCCGCCCCTGGCCGCATCGCCCGGCTTGCCAAGATAGGTGGACAGGGGCGCCAGGTTGTCGAAGGTAATGTTCGAGGCGATGTAGACCGAGTCCGACATCAACAACTCGCGCAGCAGCGGGACCTTCATCGCCTCGCGCTTGAAGTTGTCGGCGATGTATTCGTCCATGTAGCGGGTGCCGATGCGGTAATCGACCGAGTAATGGAACCAGTGCCCCTGGTCGCGCAGCATGTTGGACAGGTAGGTCTTGCCCAACCCGGACATGCCGAACAGCAGCACCCGCTTTGCCTTTGCCGCCCGCCATTCTGCGCCCGTTGGATAGATCATGCCCGCCTCTCGCCCATATGCCGTCTGTTAGCGCGGGGCGGCGACGGATTCACGCGGTTTCTTGCGTGCTTTGGCCCTTGAATGCTGCGCGTCAGGATGATCCGACAGATCCCGGCGATGCCTCACGGGCTCTGTGATACACAATTGAAAGGGGCCGCGCGGCAGGGGGGCCGGACCGGGCCGGCCCCCTGCCTGGATCAGAACGAGTAGCCCACGCGCAGGACGAAGGCCATCGCGTCGTTGTCTTCGAAGTTGGCCGCCGGGGCGATTTGCCCGACCGCCGTCTCCGCATCGCCTAGCGCGTAATAGCGCGCGGCCGCGGTCACCTTGAACGGGCCGGAGGTGTAGGTCGCCGAAAGGCCCACGGCATTGTAGCCGTTGATCGGGTTCAGGTTCGACTGATAGCCGCTCAGCGGTGTGTCATAGGTATAGGTCACGGCCCCGGACCAGGTTTCGTTGAACTGGTGACCGACGCCGATGGTCGATGTCGTGGTCGGGCCGTTGTACGACACGAGCGCGGCGCCGTTGGTCAGCTGCGCATACATCTCGGGCGCAATCTCGAACTGCTCCCAATCGACCCAGCGGACCGAACCGAACACCAGCCAGCCGGGCGCCACGCCGGTCTGGAAATCCAGGTTCACCGATTGCGGCGTGGTCACCGGCGTGGTGCTGTCCAGCGAGCCGATGGCCGAGCTTTCCGAGGTGGCCATCTCATAGTCGATGGCCGAATTGTAGGTCAGCGCGACCTTGGCCGCGATCTCGGGCTTTTCCCAGCCGACGCCAACGACATAGCCGAACTCGCCGCTTTCGTCGCCAGAGGCTTCGTACGGCGCGCCGGGATAGGGCACGCCCTTGCCAGCCGTGACGAAGGGGATCAGCGCATCGGCCGAAAGCGTCTGGTACCGGACACCGCCAAAGACGCTGATCTGATCAGGCGTGGTATAGCGCAGCAGGCCTGTGATCGATCCGGTGTCGAGCGTGGCCGTCGAGCCTTCGGCGAAATAGTCGGTGTCCAGAGGATAATCGACATCGGCGCCGAAGGGCTTGTCGAGAATGACGGCGCCCGAGAACCCGTTGGGCATGTCGAACTTCACGCCACCGTTGAACAGGGTGTAGTCGGTGGCCATGCTGCCCGAAGACTGGTTGCCCAGGAACGGGCTGACCTCGACCCCGGACACGTCCGGGACAAGTGTACCGAGTGTGAACTCGGCGTAGTTGCCCTGTTCGAACAGGAGCATGGCCGATTGCGTTGACCGGTCGATGCCGCCGGCATGGGCTGCGCCTGCTGCGCCAAGCACGGCGCTGATCGCCACGAGCGAAGTCTTCACGTTTTTCTCCCTCAGATGCACGGCTTTCGCGCCGCGCTGTCCCCTGGGCCAGAGTTCAAGACTCGCCGTCGTCGGTCAATCTGTTTCGTTGCGTCACGGTTTTGTGACGTTAGGAACCCGATCTTGCGGCACGGTCTGGGCTCTCAGGTTCACGAGGTTCGCGGCAAGAATGATTGCCGCGCCAACGATGACCAGCGGGTCCAGAGGCTCGGCGTACCAGATTGCTCCGACAACGGCGATGACCGGAAGGCGCAGGAAATCCACCATCACCACAAAGCTGGCCGGCGCCATGGACAGGGCGGTCGTCAGGCAAGTATGCGCCGTGACCCCCGCAAAGCCGATCAGGGCAAGCCAGGGCAGGGTGTGGGAATCCGGCAGATGCAGCACGCCGTCCCATCCGGCCAAAATGAGCCCGAAGCAGAACTGCATCAGGGTCAGCCAGAACAGGATCGACACGATGCTTTCGCCCCGGGTCAGCGCCTTTGTCATCAGCGAGGTGGCGGCAAAGCAGATCGCCGAGGCGGCAGCAGCAACCATGCCGGGTTGAATTGCGGTGAAATCCGGTCGGGTGGCAATGAGGATGCCGGCAAACCCCATCGCCGCAGCGAGGACCTTCAGCCGGGTCAGCCGTTCACCCAGCACCAGCGGCGACAGAAGGATCACCCAGATCGGCGAGGTGAACTCCAGCGCAAAGACCTGGGCCAGCGGGATCATGGTGAGCGCCCAGAACCACAGGTTCTGGCCCGTGAAGTGAAAGAGGTTGCGCATGAAGTGGCTGCCCAGCCGGTCTGACCGGACCTCGCGCAACCGTCCAAGGCCGCCTGCGACGAGGATGACAAGGATGAACCCCACAAGGGACCGCCAGGTCATGATCTCGAAGGTGTCGTGTCGCTCGGCAACGGCACGTCCAGCGATCGCCATGGCGCTGAATGCCGTGATCGAGCCCGACATCCAGAGCGCGGCAGTCAGCGGTCGGTCGGCCGGCCTGGAAGGGGCGGGGGGCAACATGCGGGCTCCGGCAAGGGAGGCCTTCATCTCCCGCCTTGCCGGCGAAGTCCAGACTGCTAGGCTGGCCCTGCAACAGGGGGGCAGGTGTGACCAAGAAGCTTCTTCGGGGAGAGCATGACCACCGCGTCGGTTTCGCGGAACTCTTCTTTGATCTGGTCTTCGTCTTCGCGATCACGCAGATCAGCCACCTTCTTCTGCACCATTACGATGTGAAGGGCGCGGTCCAATCCGGGCTCATCCTCCTCGCTGTCTGGTGGGTGTGGATCTACACGACCTGGGTGCTGAACCGCCTGGACCCCGAAGCGCCCGCAGTTCGCGGGTTGATCTTCGCCATGATGGTCTGCGGCCTGTTCCTGTCGATGTCGATTCCGGAGGCATTCGGGGAGCGGGGGTGGGTCTTCGGTCTGGCTTTCGCCGCCATGCAACTCGGCCGCACCCATTTCATGTACCTCGCGGCCGGAAACGACCAGGTGGTCAAGCGCACCTATCTGCGGATCTTCATCTGGTTCGTTCCGTCAGCTTTGCTGTGGATCGGCGGTGGCCTTGCAGACCCGAATCTGCGGCTCTGGTTCTGGCTGGCCGCCCTTGTGGTGGAGTATGTCGGACCGGCTGCAGGCTTCTGGCTGCCGGGCCTTGGCAGGGATGTCTCGTCCAACTGGAACGTGAAAGGCGAACACATTGCCGAACGCGCGGGCCTCTTCGTCATCATCTGCCTGGGTGAGACGCTGCTTGTTTCTGGGGCGACCTTTGCCGACCTCCATTGGGACATTGCCGGTCTTCTGGCCTTCCTGTCCTCGGCAACCTCGTCAATCGCGATGTGGTGGGTCTACTTCCACATCGGATACCACCGGGGAAGCACGCAGATCGCAACGTCGGATGATCCCGGTCGCATCGCCCGCCTTGCGTTCACCTATGCCCACATCCCCATAGTCGCCGGAATCGTGCTGGCTGCCGTTGGCGCCGAACGCGCCATCGCCCATCCTCATGCGCCGGGCTCGTTGGGTGAAGCCGCATCCATCGTCGGTGGCACAGCATTGTTCCTGGCCGGGAACGGCTGGTTCAAGGCGGTGTCCAAATGGTTCCCGCTGTCGCATCTTTTCGGCCTTGGGCTTCTTGCCGGCTTGTTCCTGCTGGCGCCCTGGCTGGACCTGCTGATGCTGAACTTGGGGTCGGCACTTGTGCTGGTGCTTGTCGCGATCTGGGAGGACAGGTCTCTCGCCTCCCATTCTCGCGCGTCCGCCTGAACGTCAGCCGGCGGGGCAGGCGACCTCCAGCCCGTGGACGTAGATCACGCAAGGGGACTCGAAGCAAAGTGTCACCACCGAAACCGTCTCGGCGTCCTCGATGCTGATGTATTCGCCATCGACCAGGCGCGAAACGGGAACCAGAGCCGTCGCCGTTCCGTAAAGCGCCTGTGCCCGCCAGTCGCGCAACAGGATCAACTGACCGGGCGCCAGGCACACATCGGCATCGGGGCGGTCATGGCCAAGCGCCGAAGCCGAAACCCGGATGACCGTGCCAGCAAGTTCGTCGGTGATCGCTGCGGTCAGCCGCCGGATCCCGTCTCGGGTGATGATCCTGTCGCCGGGCGCCAGCGTTTCCACGGCGCGTTCGCCCTGGGCGGTCAGCACGGTCGACCCGAAGGCCAGACCCATGGACGTGGTCGGGGTCGCGATCTGGCGCGGCTCTGCGACAGAAGCGGACTGCCCCTGGTGGGTGATGATCATCCGAAGATGTCCTGTTACTGCTGCTCTTTATGTTTTGTGGTAGAATAGGGCAGGAATACGGCTCGCGATAGGGGTTTTCGCGGCGCGTTTTTTCCTCTCGCATCCCACTGGCCTTCTTGCTAGAAGGACGCGGATTTTCGGGGGGTGCTCGGCCGGAGGGGCCGGGGGCTGACCCGTTTGCGGGTGTGGCGGAACTGGCAGACGCACCGGATTTAGGTTCCGGCGCCGCAAGGCGTGGGGGTTCAAATCCCTTCACCCGCACCAGAGGAACGGAAAGGTAGAAGACGGATGCAGGTCACCGAGACCCTGAACGAAGGCCTGAAGCGCGCCTACACCATCACGGTGACGGCGGCCGAACTGGACGCCAAGGTCCAGGAAAAGCTCATCGAGGCGCAGCCCGATGTCGAGATCAAGGGATTCCGCAAGGGCAAGGTTCCGCTGGCGATCCTGAAGAAGCAGTTCGGCTCGCGTGTTCTGGGCGATGCGATGCAGGAAGCCATCGACTCTGCCATGAAGGGCCATTTCGATGCCACCGGCGACCGCCCGGCGCTGCAGCCTGACGTGAAGATGGTCGGCGGCGACAGCTGGAAAGAAGGCCAGGATGTCGTGGTCGAGATGTCGTACGAAGCCCTGCCGCCGATTCCCGAATTCGACGCGACCGGCATCGTGCTGGAGCGCCTTGTCGTGAAGGCCGACGATGCGGCCGTCGCAGAAGCGCTGGAGAACCTCGCCGGTTCGGCCAAGAGCTTCGACGACCGCAAGAAGGGCTCGAAGGCCAAGGATGGCGATCAGGTCGTCATTGATTTCAAGGGCTCGGTGGACGATGTGCCGTTCGACGGCGGCTCGGCTGAAGACTACCCGCTGGTCCTGGGATCGGGGTCGTTCATCCCCGGCTTCGAAGAGCAGCTGGTGGGCGCCAAGGCCGGTGACGAGGTCAAGGTCAACGTGACCTTCCCGGAAAACTATGGCGCGGCCCATCTGGCCGGCAAGGCCGCCGTGTTCGACTGCACGATCAAGTCGGTGAAGGAGCCGAAGCCCGCCGAGATCGACGACGAACTGGCGAAGAAGTTCGGTGCCGAGGATCTGGCCGCCCTGAAGGGCCAGATCGCCGAGCGCCTGGAGGCCGAATACAAGGGCGCCTCGCGCGCGGTGCTGAAGCGCAAGCTTCTGGACCAGCTGGACGCGCTGGTGAAGTTCGACCTGCCGCCGGCCCTGGTCGAGGCCGAGGCCGCGCAGATCGCCCACCAGCTGTGGCACGAAGAGCATCCGGAAGAGCACGGCCACCAGCATGGGTCCATTGAGGCCACGGACGAGCACAAGATGCTTGCCGAACGCCGCGTGCGCCTGGGCCTCTTGCTGGCCGAGGTCGGCCGGAAGGCCGAAGTCA
Source organism: Neotabrizicola shimadae (assembly GCF_019623905.1). Classification (NCBI taxonomy): domain Bacteria; kingdom Pseudomonadati; phylum Pseudomonadota; class Alphaproteobacteria; order Rhodobacterales; family Paracoccaceae; genus Neotabrizicola; species Neotabrizicola shimadae. The sequence goes on from NZ_CP069370.1 coordinate 1,037,947, forward strand.
CCGTCAGCGATGCCGAGATGACCCAGGCCGTGCTTGCGGCGGCCCGCCAGTATCCGGGCCAGGAACGCGCCTTCTTCGAATTCGTGCAGAAGAACGCCCAGATGCAGCAGCAACTGCGCGCGCCGATCTTCGAAGACAAGGTTGTCGATCACATCGTGGCCATGGCCAAGGTTTCCGACAAGGAGACCTCGAAGGACGACCTGCAGAAGGCCGTCGAGGCTCTGGACGAGCTCTGATCGCGTAGCACCGACGCGGATCGGCAGAAGGGCGGCCGAAGGGCCGCCCTTTCGCTTTCGCGTCATCTTGCGACAGCCTGTGTCGCGCTGGCGCGGGCAGGGCGAAGGGCCGGCGCATAGGGTTGCGAAAACCCGGGCTCCGTTCATGCCATTCCTTCGTTCTGCGCCGCTGGCCGGCATCCTGTGCTTGCTTGTCGGGCTCGCGGTCTTTTCGGTTCAGGACCTCGTCCTGAAACTCCTCTCCAGCCGCTATCCGCTCTACCAGATCATGCTGATGCGCGGCTTGGTCAGCTTCCCGCTGCTTCTTCTCATGGTCCGGGCCGAGGGCGGCCTGCACCTTCTGTTCACGCCCGGCCTGCCCGCCATGATCCTGCGGGGGGTCGTGATGTTCGTGGCCTACGCCGCCTTCTACCTTGCCCTGGCGGCCCTGCCGTTGCCGACCTCGGTTGCGCTCTACTTCTCCGGGCCACTGTTCATCACCCTCTTGTCGGTCCTGGTTCTGCGAGAAAGAGTCGGACTTGTGGGTTGGGCGGCCGTCCTCATCGGCTTTGCCGGCGTCGTGGTCATGGTGCGCCCAGGCAGCGGGATCTTCGACTGGGCCTCGCTGTTGCCGGTGCTGTCCGGTCTGACCTACGGGGTCGCGATGATCGCGGCGCGGAAGATGGGGGCGACCGAGTCCGCAGGAGCCATGGCCTTCTGGGGAAACGCCGTCTTCATTGTCATCGCGGCGGGCTTGGCGCTGGTCTTTGCAGGGGGGTCCCTTGGCGGGGACATGCACCCCAGCCTGTCCTTCCTGATGCGCGGATGGGAATCTGCCCCGCTTCCCGATCTTGGCCTCATGGCCGCGACCGGCGTGATCGCCGCAATCGGGCTGTGGCTTCTGACCACCGCCTATCGGCTGGCCCAGGCCAGCACGGTTGCGCCCTTCGAATACACGGCCATGATCTGGGGCGTGATCTGGGGCTGGACGATCTGGGGCGAATGGCCGGATGCCCTTGGCTGGCTCGGGATCGCCGCGATCATCGGGGCGGGGCTTGCCATGGCTTTGGCCCGCGCTGCCCCGCGCGAGTCGGGGCACGCGGTCGAGGCCCCTGGAAGCGATCCCACGTCCGACAGATAGGCGATCTGGGCCGGTCCAACCCCGGACTCAGCTCAGCAGTATGTCCGAAGCCTGCATCGAGACATTTCCGGAAAAGAAGGCAATGGCATCCACGCCGCCTGAGGGATCGCTTCCGTTGCGGTCCCAAACCAGCATCGTCTCGTTGGCGACACTGTCATAGACCAGAACGAACTGGCCCTGGGGCCCGACTGCCGTTCCGACCGAGAGCCTGTCTTCGGGCAACCGGCCGGTCAGCTCGTAGCCGGTGGCATAGAAAGCGGCGATGGACAGGCGGTCCACACCGGTTTCGAAATCCGTGACAAGGGTGCGACCCAGCTCTGAATTGCGGAAGACGAAAAGGTCGCTCCCAAGCCCTCCGGTCAGCGTCGCGCCATCGGCAGACGAGAACAGCCTGTCATTGCCTTCGCCGCCATCTGCCGTATCGGCGCCATGCCCGGGCGCGATCGTGTCATTTCCCGCGCCCCCGAACAGCTGGTCGTCATCCTGGCCACCCTGGATCATGTCGTTTCCACCGGCTCCGAACAGCGTATCGTTGCCCTCCCAGCCATATAGAATATCGTCGCCGTTCCACGTCGAGGCCACGTCATCGTGGTTCGATCCGATGACCTCATATCGCTCGAAGCCGCGGATGACGGACAGTTGCCCATCATCGACGCTGCCATCCGACCCGTCGACGATGAAATAGATCGAGCTGTCTGCCTGCATGACCCGAAGCAGGTCATCGCCGGCCCCGCCGTACAGGGTGTTTGCCTCGACCGGTGTGTACATCAGCGTGTCGTTGCCACCCATCATCGACACTTCGTTCGCGCCGCCACCGACGGTCACGCTGTCGTCGTAGGCGCCGCCCCGGATCGTGTCGTCCCGGTCGCCCACCAGCACGATCAGGCGCTCGACCGAGGTGAAGGTGGCTTCCAGACCACCCAGAGTGCGGGCATGGATCGAAGGCCCGCTGATCGAGATGTCGGCGGGCGTCAGGTCGGTCAGCCAGAACAGCCCAAGCGCGTCGATCCCCGCGCCGCCATAGACAGTGGCGTTGCCGATTGCCGTGCAGCTGAAATAGTCGTCCCCGGTGCCGCCGTAGGCAACGCTCAGGCCGGCAGTGACGACTTCCATCAACTGCATCACATCGCTCCCCGCGCCACCATACAACGTGTCGATGCCCCCATACCCCCCAAGGATCGTGTCATCGCCGTCCCCGCCGTAGGCCAGATCGCCGCCGTTGCCGGTGTTGATCAGGTCATTTCCGGCACCGGCTTTCAGGGTGTCGTTCCCGTCCATGCCATAGATGGAATCGTCGCCCCCCAGACCAGAAAGGGAATCGGGGTCGTTCGTGCCTTGCAGCAGCTCCGGGTCGGGGGTGCCGGTCTTGATTGCCATTGAACTGAAACTCCTGGGAAAATGCCAAAGTCACAATCTGCCGGGGCAGGCTGCATAACCCGGTGGAGCCTAACATGCTTGTTGGAATGATGAATAGTCAGACAGAATGAAAAAAGGCGCCCGGGAGGGCGCCTTTTCTTCCGCCTTTTTGGCAGAAATCACTCTTCGGAAGCAGCGCCGCCGATGTCGTCGAACAGTTCGGCGATCTCGAACTCGGCCGCAGCTTCCGCCTCGGCCGCCAGTTCCTGGATCGACTTGCCCGAAGCCTGAAGTTCGGCTTCTTCGACCGACCGGGCGACGTTCAGCTTCACCTTGACCACGACTTCGGGGTGCAGCACCACCGAAACGGTGTGCATCCCCAGGTCCTTGATCGGACGGTCAAGCGTGACCTGCGACCGCGAAAGGGTGAAGCCCGCCTCGGTCGCGGCATCCGCCGCGTCCCGGTTGGTGACCGAGCCGTAAAGCGCGCCGGCGTCCGAAGCCGAACGGATCACGACGAAGACCTGGCCGTCGAGCTTGGCGGCGACGGCTTCGGCCTCCTTCTTCGTTTCCAGGTTGTCGGCTTCGAGCTGTGCCTTGCGGGCCTCGAACGACTTGATGTTCGCCTCGTTGGCGCGCAGCGCCTTGCCCTGGGGCAGGAGGAAGTTGCGGGCGTAGCCGTCCTTGACGGTCACGACTTCGCCCATCTGGCCGAGCTTGGCCACGCGCTGGAGAAGGATCACTTGCATTTCAGTAATCTCCTCACTTCACGGCATAGGGCAGAAGAGCCAAGAACCGCGCGCGCTTGATAGCGGCGGCAAGCTCACGCTGCTTCTTGGCCGAAACGGCGGTGATACGGGACGGCACGATCTTGCCGCGCTCCGAGATATAGCGCTGCAGCAGACGCGTGTCCTTGTAGTCGATCGCCGGGGCATTGTCGCCCGAGAACGGGCAAACCTTGCGGCGACGGAAAAACGGTTTGGTGGCCATGGTTTATGGTCCTTTCCTGAAGCCTTGGATCAACGACGGAAGCCGCCGGCCGGGCGGTCGCCACGGTCGGGACGGTCACCGAAGCTGCGCTCGCGACGCTCACCGCCGCCGAAGCCGCCCTCGGGACGGTCGCCACGGTCGCCACGGTCACGCTCGTCGCGCTTCTGCATCTGGACCGACGGGCCTTCGGCGTGCTGGTCGACCTTGATGGTCAGCACGCGCATCACGTCGTCATGCAGGCGCATCAGGCGTTCCATTTCCTGCACGGCGGCCGCCGGGGCGTCCGACTTCAGCAGGGCATAGTGGCCCTTGCGGTTCTTGTTGATCTTGTAGGCCATCGTCTTGACGCCCCAGTACTCGCTTTCCACGACCTTGCCGCCGTTGTCCGCGAGGACGGTGGAGAAGTGTTCGACAAGGCCTTCGGCCTGGGCGCTGGACAGATCCTGGCGCGAGATGAAGACATGCTCGTAAAGCGGCATGTGTACTCCGATTTTCGGGCGCATTTCAAAGGACGGCGATCCCGGCCGCTCCGTCCACGAGAGTATGCGCCGGGTCAAGCAGGGCTTGCGGCGGGATGCGGCCTTATAAACGCCCGCGCCCTGGATGCAAGCGCGAAGTCGCGGAAAGCTAAGGTGTTGGACGGGCGATCATGGGCAATTATGAACGCCGAGTTAATACGAAAACGTAACGCATTGATTTTAAATGGTCGTGCCAAGCGTCCGAGCTCGGACGCCCCTGCCAGGGCCGGGCCGTCGCAAGCCTCTCGCAGCGACCCGGCGTTGCGCCTTTCGCGGCCAAAGGCTATTCGGGGCCAAACAGGGGGACCCAGATGAGCAAGGCATTCGTCTTTCCGGGACAGGGCGCGCAGACCATCGGCATGGGCAAGGCCTTGGCCGAGGCCTATCCGGCCGCCAGGGCCGTGTTCGAGGAAGTCGATGCCGCACTCGGCGAAAAGCTGTCCGACCTGATCTGGTCCGGCACCATCGAAGACCTGACGCTGACGGCCAATGCGCAACCTGCCCTCATGGCCACCTCGATCGCCGCCCTTCGCGCCATGCAGGCCGAAGGCTTCGGGCTCGACCTCACCTCCTTCGTGGCCGGCCATTCGCTCGGCGAATACTCGGCGCTTTGTGCCGCAGGCGCGCTGGACCTGTCCGACACCGCCCGTCTGCTGCGCATCCGCGGCATCGCGATGCAGGAAGCCGTCCCGGTTGGCCTCGGCGCCATGGCGGCTCTTCTCGGGCTCGATTTCGCCGCCGCCGCCGAAGTGGCGGAAGAGGCGGCCAAGGGCGAAGTCTGCCAGGCCGCAAATGACAATGACCCGGCTCAAGTCGTCGTCTCCGGTCACAAGGCCGCCGTCGAGCGGGCCCTGGAGATTGCCAAGTCGCGCGGCGCAAAGCGGGCGATCCTGCTGCCGGTCAGCGCCCCCTTCCACTGCGCCCTGATGCAGCCCGCCGCAGACCGCATGGCCCTTGCCTTGGCCGAGGTGACGATCAGGGCACCTGCTGTACCGGTGGTCGCAAATGTCCGCGCCGAGGCGGTGACAGACCCCGAGACGATCCGTCGCCTCCTGGTGGAACAGGTTACCGGTTCGGTCCGCTGGCGAGAGTCGGTCCTGTGGATGGCCGGGCAGGGCGTCACCGAGTTCTGGGAAATCGGCGCCGGCAAGGCGCTTTCGGGCATGGTAAAGCGCATCGCCAAGGACGCAGCCACACGGTCGATTGGCACGCCCGAAGACATCGCGGCGCTCAAGGGCTGAAGAAGGGAACGGACATGTTCGATCTGACGGGAAAATCGGCGCTGATCACCGGCGCCTCGGGCGGGATCGGCGGTGCCATCGCCAAGGCGCTGCACGGTGCCGGAGCAACGGTTGCCCTGTCGGGAACGCGCACCGGGCCGCTTGAAGACTTGGCGGCAGAACTGGGGTCGCGTGTGCATGTGCTACCCTGCGACCTTTCTGATGCCACCGCCGTCGAGGCGTTGCCCAAGCAGGCGATCGAGTCGATGGGTGCGGTTGACGTGTTGGTCAACAATGCCGGCATCACCCGCGACAACCTCTTCATGCGCATGTCGGACGAGGAATGGCAGTCGGTGATCGACGTCAACCTGACCTCGACCTTCCGTCTTTGTCGCGGTGTGCTGCGCGGCATGATGAAGTCGCGGTGGGGCCGCATCGTGAACATCTCCTCCGTGGTGGGGGCCACCGGCAACCCGGGCCAGGGAAACTATGCGGCCTCGAAGGCCGGGATGGTCGGCATGTCGAAAAGCCTCGCCGCCGAGGTGGCAAGCCGCAACATCACGGTGAACTGCGTGGCGCCGGGCTTCATTACCACGGCCATGACCGACAAGCTGAACGACGACCAGAAGGCGCGGATCCTGACGCAGGTTCCGGCCGGCCGCATGGGCACGGCAGAAGAGATCGGCGCGGCAGTCCTGTACCTTTCCAGCCCCGAGGCAGGCTATGTCACCGGCGCCGTCCTTCACGTCAATGGCGGTATGGCCATGATCTGACGTCCCCTTGGCTGCGGGAAAGCGTTTGCCTTGCGTCCCCCCGCTTGCTATGGGAGCGAACGATGCGGGTCGGGAAACCGGCCCCCCTTGGTACAGGCCAGGGTAGAGACAACTAGGCGGGCAGGGCCCGCGGGAACAGAGGAAGTGACATGAGCGACATCGCCGATCGCGTGAAGAAGATCGTCGTCGAGCATCTGGGCGTGGAAGAGGACAAGGTGACCGAGAATGCCTCGTTCATCGACGACCTCGGCGCAGACTCGCTGGATACCGTCGAACTGGTGATGGCTTTCGAGGAAGAGTTCTCGATCGAGATCCCGGACGACGCGGCCGAGACCATCCAGACCTTCGGCGATGCGGTGAAGTTCATCTCCTCCGCCGTCTGATCCTTCCGTCAGGACGGACAGCAGGGCGCCCCGTGGGGCGCCCTTTGCTTTTTCCGCAGGTCCCGGCGAATTGTCACTGCGGCGCCGTCGAGGCTCTGGCATGATCTCCCGGCGCAGCGGGGAGGGTGACATGGCCAGTCTGAAAGCGATGTTCGGGGCGGGGGAGGCGAAGACCTTCCTCGGCCTTCCGGCCTGCGCCGACCTGCGGCAGCTGGACCGGCGGATTGCCGTGATGGGGGCGGATGGTTGCACGCCCTATCCCTCGGTCGGGTTCTACTGCGCCGGCGGGCCGGCGGCGATCCGGGCGGCGGGGCAGGCCTATGCGGCGAACCTGGCCCATGTGAACTTTGATCTGGGCGGGCCGGTCTTTCCGGGGGCCATTGCCGCGGTGGATGCCGGGGACATCCCCGTGGCGCCCGACGATCCGGTGGGCAACCGTTCGCGGATCGAAGCGGCGGTGGGGGCGGTGCTGGACCGGCGGGGCGTACCGGTGCTGCTGGGGGGCGACGATTCCCTGCCGATCCCGATGCTGGGCGCCTGGGCCGGGCGGGGGCGGCGGCTGACCGTGCTTCAGATCGATGCCCATGTGGACTGGCGGGACGAGGTGGGGGGCGAGCGGTGGGGGCTGTCGTCCACCATGAGGCGGGCCAGCGAGATGGGGCATGTGGAGCGGATCGTCCAGGTGGGGCAGCGGGGCATCGGCTCGGCCCGGATGGAGGATGCCCGGGCGGCGCTGGACTGGGGGGTCAGCTTCGTGCCCGCCGGGGAGGTGGCCCGCGACGGGGTCTGGCGGGCGGTGGATCTGGTGCCCGAGGGGTCCGAGGTCGTGGTCTGCCTGGATGTGGATGCCCTGGACCCCTCGGTCATGCCGGCGGTCATCGGGCGGACCTCGGGGGGGCTGTCCTACTGGCAGGTGATGGAGCTGATCGGGGGGGTGGCGGAGCGGGCCCGGATCGGGGGCTTTGCCCTGACGGAGTTCATGCCCGACCGGGATATAGATGGGCTGGGGGCCCTGGTCGCGGCCCAGCTTCTGACCGGGGTGCTGGGGGTCATCGCCCGGCAGGGGTGAGGGGCGTCCGAGCTCGGACGCTTTGGTGGTGATAGTGATTTCAATGGGTTACTGGCGCGGATTAACTTGGACTTAAGGATTGTCCAAGGGTGAGCCCCGACCTACGCGGGTTGGAAGGGTGACCAACCGAGAGACCAGCCCACCGAACCAAAGGCGTCGCAGGTGAGGGGGCGCAACAAAGCGTTGTGACCGTTGTTGCAGCGGTGGGGGAATGCCGCAGTCTAGTCTTGGTGTTGCCGGTCTGTGGGCTTCACCCAACCGTTCGCTAGCCCTTGCCCCGTTCGATCACGGCGCCGAGGGCGCTTGCGATGTCGGCGTAGAACGAAGCATAGGCCGCGATCCGGGTGCGGGGGCTTTCCGCTTCTGGCGGCAGTGTCCGGCTGAGCGCGAGGATTTCCTCTGAGGTTTCGGTCAAGTTTCGTACCATCTCTCCCAGCAGACCGACATGGAGATCGCCGGTGATGCGAAAATAGTCCTGCCGGTCTTGGGGTTTGCGCAGGCGTTCGATCACATGGCACGAGGCAAGCATGCGCGTGTTGGTGCTGATGCTGCCGCGGCTGACTTGCAGTTCCCGTGCCAGATCGCCGAAGGACAGTTCTGACCCGTCGTACAAGAGCACGGCAAGAATGCCGCCGGCGATTGGCGTCATGCCCTGCTGGGGCGCGATACGCTGCATCAAGGCGATGAACTCGGCGCGTTTGTCCATGGCGAACCCTGGGTTGTCCGAATTCGACATAGAGCCGGTTGACAGCCTTATCCAGCCCCCCTATCTGAGCGTTCAGTGCAAACTGAACAATAAGCCTCGACCTTGCCTTGCCAGAGCCGCGCATTTCCTTCCCTGGCAAAGCCAGCACGGCGCTTCCGGCTTTGCACGGACCTGACAGCGCCCGACGCCCGCCACCTCGGGCGCGCAGAGGCAGGCGAAGGGCGGGCGGGCGACCCAGAGACACCATCCCGCCCGGACGCCCCTGACAGGGGCGTTCACACCGGGCAAAACCAAGGAGTACCCTTCATGCAGATATCCGTTCTGGGAACCGGCGCCATCGGCAGTGCCTTTGCCGAGGCGTTCCTGAAGGCTGGCCATCAGGTCACCGTCTACAACCGCTCTGCCGACAAAGTGGCGCGTCTCGTTGCCCTGGGTGCGACCCATGTCGCCACACCCGCCGCGGCCATGACGGCCGGCGGGGTCGTCCTGGTGGCGGTTACGGATGGCAAGGCGCTCAAGGCGGTGCTGGACGGCATCCCGGCCGCGGCACTATCCGGCGCAAAGATACTGAATGCATCGACGACGCGCGTGGTCGAGATCGCCGAGATCGCCGCCGATCTTGCCGGCAAGGGCGCCGATCTGGCCGAGGTTTCGGTCAATGTCGGCCCCGATCAGATTCGCGAAGGCCAGGGCATGTATCTGCTGGGCGCCTCGGAGACGGACACCGGTCTTTGGACCGGGCTTCTGACCGGCATCGGAAGCGTGGTGCATCGCGCGGGGGAGGTGGGAGATGCATCGCGGGCCGAATTGCCGCTTCTGATGTCCTATCTTTTCGGGTTGGTCGCCGCAGCCCATGTCGCCGCTGTCGTGGCACGGGACCGGACGCCCGATGATATTCTTGCGACCTATGTCTATCCGGCCCTGCCCGCCGCGCAATATGCCGTACCGCAGATGATGGCGCGGGCCTATGCCGATGCTTCGGCCTCGGTCGATGCCTTCCGGGCGCTGGCCGACAACGCCGTGGCGGATTTTGCCGCCATGGGCTATCCCACCGACGTTCTGGAGGCCATGGCAGCGATGTTCGCCAGGGCATCGGCGGCAGGTTTCGGTGGCAAGGATGGCTCGGCCGTTTTCGAAAGCCTGCTCGTGGCGCAGGCGCCCGCGCCCCTGGAGGGCTGATCGTCTGACCGTCTTAGGCGCCGGAACCGTGCCAGAGGGCAGGGGAATGGCGGGGTGGACCCCGGCCTGCGGCGGGGCAGGCCGGGGTTTCTTCGGCTTGCGTCCGGCGCGGCCTGTCTCTTAGGCTTGGGCGGTGTCACGCAGGGGGCGGAAATGGCCTGGGCTCTGGTTCGGACCAACCGGGACTATCGGCTGCTTCTGACGGCGAGTTCGGTCTCGAACCTTGGCGATGGTGTCCTCGCGGTGGCTTTGCCCTGGTTGGCGACGCTGCTCAGCGACAATGCCATGCTGGTCGCGGCGGTGGCCACGGCGCAGCGTCTGCCGTGGTTCCTGTTCTCGCTGCCGGCCGGGGTCTGGACCGACCGGGCGGACCGGCGGCTTCTGATGGTGCGGGCGGACCTGGTGCGGGTCGCGCTGATGGTCGTGACCGTGCTGATGGTGATGTCGCAGGCGGCCTTGCCGGCAGAGACAGGGTCGGGGCCGGTCCTGACGCTGATCCTCGTGGCCTTCCTGATCGCGTCGGCCGAGGTGGTGCGGGACAATGCGGCGCAGACCATCCTGCCCTCGATTGTTGCGGCGGGCGATCTGGAGCGGGCGAATGGCCAGATGTGGAGTGCCGAGCAGGTGGCCGGGCAGTTCGTCGGCCCGCCGCTGGCCGGGCTTCTGATCGGGGCGGCGGTGGTGCTTCCCTTCGGTCTGGACGCCACGATCTATGCGCTTTCGGCCGGGTTGCTGTGGCTGATCGCCCTGCCGCCGCGCGCCGCCGGGCAGACCGCGCGGTTCTGGCCGGCCCTGCGCGAGGGCTTCGGCTGGATGCGGCGGAACCCGGTGATCCTGCGGCTGGCGATCATGCTGGGCGTGATCAATGCGGTCTTCATCGGCGGCACGACGATCCTGGTGCTTTATGCCCAGGAGGTGCTGGGGCTGTCGGCGGCGGGCTATGGGTTGCTTCTGACCTTTGGTGCCCTGGGCGGGGTGGCGGGCGGGTTGCTCGCGCCGAAGGTCGCGGCCCGGCTGGGGATGCGGCGGAGTCTTCTGGTGGCCCTGGGCCTGTTCGTGGCGCTGAACCTGATGCTGGGCTTTGGCAGTATCCCCGCCCTGGCGGCGGCGGCGCTGTTCCTGGAGGCCGCTTCGGGGATGCTGTGGAACGTGGTCACGGTCAGCTATCGCCAGCGGCTGATCCCCGATGCGCTTCTGGGCCGGGTGAATTCGGTCTATCGCTTCTTCGGCTGGGGGGCGATGCCTTTCGGGGCGATGGCGGCCGGCGCGCTGGTCACGGTGTTGACGCCAGAGATCGGTCGGCAGGCGGCGCTTCATGCGCCCTATCTGGTGGCGGCGGCGGTTTGTGCCGGGCTGATGGCCTATGCGGTGCTGCGGTTGCGCTTCGACTGAGGGGGCGGAGTCGGATGCGGACAGGACAGGGGGCGGTGGCGGCGGGCATGAACGAACAGGCGGGCGCGGCCCTGGTGGCGGCTTTGGGGCCGGGGGTTGTGATCAACCTGGCCGAACGGGCGGACCGGCGGGCGGAGATGGCGGGGGAGCTGGCGCGGCTGGGGCTGGCGGTGGATGGGCCGGCGGTGCGGCTGTTCGCGGCGGTGCGGCCGGCGGAGGCGGGCGGGTTTCCCACCATCGGCACGCGCGGTTGTTTCCTGAGCCATCTGGGCGTGTTGCGTCTGGCGCGCGAGGCGGGCTGGGATCGCGTGATGATCCTGGAGGATGATCTGGATTTCGTGCCCGACATCGCGGGGCGGTTGCCGGCCGTGCTGTCCGCGCTGGAGGGGCAGGACTGGAGCCTGTTCTATGGCGGCTATGGCGAGGTGCCGGCTGGCGAGCGCGCGGGTGCGGGGCTGGTGCGGCTGGACCCGGCGGCGGGAGTGCGCTGCACGCATTTCATGGCGGTGCGGGGGCCGGCCATCGGCGAGCTGGTGGGTTATCTGGAGGCGATGCTGGCGCGGCCTGCGGGCAGCCCCGAGGGCGGGCCGATGCATGTGGACGGGGCCTATTCCTGGTATCGGGCGGCGCATCCGCATCGGCTGACGCTGGCCGCGGTGCCGCCCCTGGGCGTTCAGCGGCCCTCGCCCACCGATATTCTGGGGCGGCCCTGGTTCGACCGGGTGGGCCTGCTGGCGCCGGTGGTGCGGCTGGCGCGGGGCGTGAAGCGGCGGATGCGCGGCTGAGGGCGCGGCGCCGCCGGTCGGGCTGCGCGTTCGGGCGGCGATTGTTGCGCCGGTGGGGGGGGCCGTGTATCAGGGCGCGAAACTGCGCGCGGAGGGGACATGCGTCGGGTTGTCGTCACGGGTCTGGGTCTGGTCACGCCGCTGGCCTGCGGGGTGGAAGAGACGTGGAACCGGCTTCTGGCCGGGCAATCGGGGGCGGGGCCGATCACGCGGTTCGATGCCTCGACCGTGATCACCAAATACGCCTGCGAGATTCCGCGCGGCGACGGCTCTGACGGCACATTCAATCCGGACGACTGGATGGAGCCGAAGGAGCAGCGCAAGGTCGATGACTTCATCCTGTACGGCATGGCGGCGGCAGTGCAGGCGGTGCGCGATGCCGGCTGGGAGGACCCCTCGGAAGAGGAAAAGCTGCGCACGGGCGTGATGATCGGATCGGGCATCGGCGGGCTGGCCTCGATTGCCGAGACGGCGGTGCTGATCAAGGAACGCGGCACGAAGCGCGTGTCGCCCTTCTTCATTCCCGGTGCGCTGATCAACCTGATCTCGGGTCAGGTGTCGATCCGCTTTGGCTTCAAGGGGCCGAACCATTCGGTGGTGACGGCCTGTTCGACGGGCGCCCATGCCATTGGCGATGCGGCGCGGCTGATCATGTGGGGCGATGCCGATGTGATGGTGGCAGGAGGGGCGGAGAGCCCGATCTGCGAGATCGGCATTGCCGGGTTCAACGCCTGCAAGGCGCTGTCGACCAAGCGGGCGGACGAGCCGGCGAAGGCGAGCCGGCCCTATGACGCGGACCGCGACGGGTTTGTCATGGGCGAAGGCGCAGGGATCGTGGTGCTGGAGGAATACGAGCACGCGAAGGCGCGCGGCGCGAAGATCTATGCGGAAGTTGTGGGCTATGGGCTTTCGGGCGATGCCTATCACATCACCGCGCCGTCGGAGGATGGCGATGGCGGCTATCGGTCGATGGCGGCGGCGTTGAAGCGGGCGGGGCTGACCCCCGCGGACGTGGATTACATCAACGCGCATGGCACGAGCACCATGGCCGACACGATCGAGCTGGGCGCAGTGGAGCGGCTGATGGGTGATGCGGCGGCGGGGGCGACCATGTCTTCGACCAAGTCGTCCATCGGGCATTTGTTGGGGGCGGCGGGCGCGGTTGAGGCGATCTTCTGCGTGCTGGCGATCCGCGACCAGGTGGCGCCGCCGACGATCAACCTGGACAATCCGGCGGTGGCGCCGAAGCTGGACCTGGCGCCGAATGCGGCGCGGCCGCGCAGGATTGACGTGGCGCTGTCGAACTCCTTCGGCTTTGGCGGCACGAATGCGAGCCTGGTGCTGAAGCGGGTGACGGGCTGATGTGGCGGTCGGTCGCCTCGAACGCGCTGACGCTGTTCATCGTGATCCTGGTGGTCGCGGCGGGGGTGCTGGCCTGGGGCCGGCAGGAGTATTCCGGGCCTGGCCCCCTGACCGAGGCGATCTGTTTCCGGGTCGAGAAAGGGGCTTCGCTCAGCGCGGTGAGCCGGGGGCTGGAGGCTCAGGGGGCGATCAGCGATGCGCGGATCTTCCGCATCGGGGCGGACTATTCCGGCAAGGGCAGTGGGCTGAAGTTCGGGTCCTACCTGATCGGGCCGGGGTCTTCGATGGCTGAGGTGCTGGATGACCTGACGGCGAGCGGGCAATCGACCTGCGGGCGCGAGATCAACTTCCGCATCGGGGTGAATGCGGCCGACGTGATCCTGCGCGAGCTGGATCCGGCGACGAACCGCTATGTCGAGGTGGTGAAGTTCGACCCTGCCGTGGAGGCGGTGCCCCAGGCCTATGTGGATGTGTCAGGGGAGCCGGACGTGCGGTTCCGCGTGACGCTGGCCGAGGGTGTGACGAGCTGGCAGGTGGTCGAGGCGCTGAAGCGGGCCGAGTTCCTGACGGGCGAGGTGAAGACCGTGCCGCCCGAGGGGGCGCTGGCGCCTGATTCCTATGAGGTGGCGCGCGGCGACGACCGGCAGGCACTGCTGGACCAGATGGCGGCGCGGCAGGCGGCGATCCTGGCGGACCTGTGGGCCGCGCGGGTGGACGGTCTGCCCTATGACACGCCGGAAGAGGCGCTGATCATGGCCTCGATCGTGGAGAAGGAAACCGGCGTGCCGGAAGAGCGGCCGCAGGTGGCGAGTGTCTTCATCAACCGGCTGGCGCAGGGGATGCGGCTGCAGACGGACCCGACGGTGATCTATGGCATCACCAACGGGCAAGGCGTGCTGGGGCGGGGGCTGCGGCAGAGCGAGTTGCGGCGTGAGACGCCCTACAACACCTATGTCATCGACGGGCTGCCGCCGACGCCGATTGCCAACCCCGGCAAGCTGTCGATCGAGGCGGCGCTGAACCCGGCGGTCACGGAGTACCTGTTCTTCGTGGCAGACGGATCGGGTGGCCATGCCTTTGCCGCGACGCTGGACGAGCACAACGAGAATGTCGCGCGCTGGCGGGCCATCGAGGCCGAGCGGGGGCAGGCGGAAGAGGGCGGCGTGCAGGGGAACTGAGGCCCCGCGCGCTGTCTTGTCACGAACTGCGATGTCGTCACGGATCTGTTTCCGGTTGCATGGTGTAGGATGCATTCCGGGGAGAATTGATTCCCTTATCTGGAGGAGGCTGCCATGAAGACCCGTATTCTTGCTGCACTTCTGCTGACGCCGATGCTGGCTTTGCCGGCGCTTGCCATGGACCCGGACCCCACCACGTTCACCTGCTCTCAGTGGTGGGATTCCAATGAATCGGTCCAGATTGCCTTCCTGAGAAATGCCAAGGCCTGGGCGACGGATGCAGCCAATGCGCCGAACACCGCCAAGCTGCAGGCGGCGATCCTGAGCCTGTCGGACACGGATGCGCGCAACGCCATCAACCGCGCCTGCGACGGGCAGGACGTGAACCAGGTGGTCATCGACCTGGTCAACAAGTGATCTGTCGTGCTCCGGGCGGCAGGACCGCCCGGAGCACATTCCTGCTGCATCTCTGCTTCGGGGCGGAGGCGGCAAAGGGAGAAGGGCGTCAGACGGCCCGAATCCCATTATGCGCTGTCGTCAGCCCCGGACGGGGCAGGTCGAAAAGCCCAGCATCGAGTAGAGCGGGCAGGTGCCGAAGAGGCCGGTGACCAGCGGCACGATGCCGATGAGCTTGAGCCAGTGGGCCGTGCCTGAACCCTGATCGACGAAGAACCACACAAGCAGGGCGAGCCCCACCACGATGCGGATGATGCGGTCCGCGCCGCCGACATTGCTCTTGAACATCTGAACCTCCTGTGCGGGGCAATCCCGATGTGACCATACTGCGCCGGGCGGCTGCGGCTGTCTGTGATCTGGTCACAGTCCGTCGCGGGCGACGCGGTCCAGCGCGGCGCTGTCGATGAGGCGGACGCCGCCGCGCTGCGTTTCGACCCAGCCCGCGCGGTGGAAGGCTTCGAGCCGGCGGGACACGACTTCGCGCGCGGTGCCGATCCGGGCCGCAAGTTCGGCTTGGGTGGCATGGACGGTGCCGTCGCGGGCGAGGTCCAGCAGGGCTGCGGCGAGGCGGCTTTCGACGCGGGCGAAGGCCACCTGTTCCAGAAGCCGGGTGACATCGGCCATGCGGCGGGCGAAACTTTTCAGCACGAAGCCGCGGAAGGCCGGTTCGTCCTGCATGAGACGGTCGAAGAGCCCGGCCGGGATCAGGACTGCGCGAAGGGAATGGGCGGCGATGGCTTCGCCGGTATAGGCCTCGCCGCCGATGAGGCCGAGCGTGGTCCGGATGCAGGATTGGCCCGGCTCGACGGCGTAAAGCAGGATCTCTCGGCCCGTTGCGCCGGTGAGGAAGACCTCGACCCGCCCGCTGACCACGACGAGGAAGCCTTGCGCCCTGTCGCCCGGGCGGAAGAGCACTGTGCCGGCGGGCAGGTCGCGGGGCGGGAGCGCCGCAAGCGCGTGGCTGGCGCGATCGGAGAGATCGGTGAGGTGATCGGTCCAGGGCATGGGACAGTGATGGCCCATGTGGGGCGAAACGCAAGTGTCTGGCGGGGGAGGCCGTTGAGGGGCGGCGGAAAGGGTTAACGAATTATTGATGCAGCGCGCAACAAGTCGTTGTTATGACTGAATTTTTATCTTGACCCCGCGGCCGGTCCGGTGTATCCCTTGTGACATGCTGGAAGAGGTGGGCAAGCGGCCTGGGGGCAACCCCGGTGCCGCTTTTTCATTTCCGCTCGGTCGGGGGTGACACGGAAAGGCGGACGGCAGCGCATGACGATCAGGTTCGATACCGGAGACGACCCGCCAGTGGATCTGCTGGCGGCAACCGAGGGGCTGTACCGGGAGACGGCGGAAGAGCTGATCCGCGCGATGCAGGGCATCCGCGCGGGCAGTCTGGGCGAGGTGAAGACCGCCACGCAGGCGGTGAAGGATCTTCGCGCCGCGCTTCATCTGGTGATGGAAGAGAGGAACCGAGTTGAAAAGAGCCGCAGAGAGATCGCGGGGGCTGTCGGAGCCGGCGCCCTCGACCTGGGAGCCGCGCGCGATGAGATCGGGCGCCGGCTGGCTCGCCTCCGCGACGCCGGATGAGGTGGAGGAATTCCTTGGGGGGTTGAGCGACAACGCGCTGTTGTCGCTGCCCTGGATTTTCGAGTTCTGGGCGCTGCCGCATCAGCTGCCTCCTGACGGGGTGTGGTCCACCTGGGTCATCATGGGGGGGCGGGGTGCCGGCAAGACGCGGGCCGGGGCCGAGTGGGTGCGGGCGCAGGTGGAAGGCGCCACCCCCTCGGACCCCGGCAGGGCGCGGAAGGTGGCGCTGGTGGCCGAGACCATCGAGCAGGCGCGGGAGGTGATGGTGATGGGCGAGAGCGGGATCATGGCCTGTTCGCCCCCCGACCGGCGGCCGGAGTGGCAGGCGACGCGCAAGCGGCTGGTCTGGCCGAACGGGGCGGAGGCGCGGCTGTATTCCGCGCATGATCCCGAGGCGCTGCGGGGGCCGCAGTTCGATTCGGCCTGGGCGGATGAGCTGGCCAAATGGCCCAAGGCCGAGGACGCCTGGGACCAGCTGCAGTTTGCACTGCGGCTGGGGGAGAGCCCTCGGGCGGTGGTGACGACGACGCCGCGCAATGTGGGGGTGCTGAAGGCGATTCTGCGGAACCCGTCTTCGGTTGTGACCCATGCCCCGACCGAGGCGAACAAGGCGCATCTGGCGGCGAGCTTCCTGGAAGAGGTGAGGGCGCGCTATGGCGGGTCCACCATCGGCCGGCGGGAGCTGGACGGTGTGCTGACCGAGGAGGTCGAGGGCGCGCTGTGGACGGCCGGGACGCTGGATCGGGCACGGGTGGCCGAAGCGGGGCGGCTGTCGCGGGTTGTCGTCGCGGTGGACCCGCCGGTCAGCGGGACGGGCACGTCGGACGAATGTGGCATCGTGGTGGTCGGGGCCGTGACCGACGGCCCGCCGCAGGACTGGCGGGCGGTGGTTCTGGAGGATGCGACCGTGCAGGGCGCGAGCCCCGAGGGCTGGGCCCGAGCGGCGCTGGCGGCGATGGACCGCCATGGCGCGGACCGGCTGGTGGCCGAGGTGAACCAGGGCGGCGATCTGGTGGCGAGCGTGATCCGGTCGCTGGATGCAACGGTGCCCCTGCGCTGCGTGCATGCGAGCCGGGGAAAGGTGGTGCGGGCCGAGCCGGTGGCGGCGCTGTACGAGCAGGGGCGTGTCGCGCATCTGCCGGGTCTGGGACGGCTGGAGGACCAGATGCGGCAGATGGCGGTGACGGGTTATGCCGGGCGCGGTTCGCCCGACCGGGTGGATGCGCTGGTCTGGGCGCTGACCGAGCTGATCGTGGAGCCGGCGCAGCGGCTGCGGGGCGCGCCACGGGTGCGGACGCTGGGGTAGCTGGCGGAGCGGTAGAGCCGAGATGAAGCGCATTTGACTCGAATGCGTGCGGTCGGGTGCCGGCTGGCTTTGCCAGGCGGGCAAGGAGAGATGCGGGATGGTGTTCGATTTCCTGAAACGCGGTGGCCCTGCGGCCGCCGCGCCGGTCGGGGTGCCTGAGACGAAGGCCTCGGCAACCGGGCGGGTGGTGGCCTTTGCGAGCTCGGGCCGGGTGGCCTGGTCGCCGCGCGATGCCGTGTCGCTGACGCGGGCGGGGTTCCAGGGCAACCCGGTCGGATTCCGCGCGGTGAAGATGGTGGCCGAAGCGGCGGCGGCCCTGCCGCTGGTGGTGCAGGATGCCGACCGGCGCTATGACCTGCATCCCTTGGGTGCGCTTCTGGCGCGGCCCAACCCGGCGCAGGGGCGGGCGGAGCTGTTCGAGGCGCTGTATGGCTTCCTGCTGCTGTCCGGCAATGCCTATGTCGAGGCGGTGCCGGGGGCGGGGGCGCTGCCGGGCGAGTTGCATGTGCTGCGGCCGGATCGCATGGCGCTTGTACCGGGGCCGGATGGCTGGCCGGTGGCCTATGAATATTCGGTGGGCGGGCGGGCGCATCGCTTTGACATGACGGGCGAGGCGCAGCCGATCTGCCATCTGAAGGGCTTTCATCCGCAGGACGACCATTACGGCCTGTCTCCCTTGCAGGCGGCGGCGGTGGCGGTGGATGTGCACAACGCGGCATCCAGCTGGTCGAAGGCTTTGCTGGACAATGCGGCGCGGCCATCGGGGGCCATCGTCTATCGCGGGCAGGACGGGCAGGGGACCCTGAGCCCCGACCAGTACGACCGGCTGCTCAGCGAGATGGAGAGCCATCATCAGGGCGCTCGAAACGCCGGGCGGCCGATGCTGCTGGAGGGCGGGCTGGACTGGAAGCCCATGGGGTTTTCGCCCAGTGACATGGAGTTTCACGAGACGAAGCTCGCGGCGGCGCGCGAAATCGCGGTGGCGTTCGGTGTGCCGCCGATGCTGCTGGGCATTCCGGGGGATGCCACTTACGCGAATTACCAGGAGGCCAACCGGGCCTTCTACCGGCTGACGGTGCTGCCGATGGCGCAGAAGGTGCTGGCGGATCTGTCCTTCTGGCTTTCGGGCCAGACTGGCGAGGCGGTGGAGGTGAAGGTGGACCTGGATCAGGTGCCGGCGCTGGCGGTGGAGCGCGACCAGCTATGGGCGCGGGTGGCGGCGGCGCCCTTCCTGACCGACGAGGAGAAGCGGGTGCTTCTGGGCCTGCCGCGGCTGGCGGGGGGCGCATGAGCGGGTCGCGGTTCCTATACGACAGTTTCGATGCGGCCTCGGCCCGGATCGACGCGCATGAGCGCGTGATGGAGGAACGCTGGACGGCGCTCGAGTTTCGCCTCGCGCAGATCGACGGGGCGCTGGAGCGGCTGGAAAAGCGCATCTGGCTGGGGGTTTACGGGGTGGCGGCCTTTCTGCTGGCGCAGGGGGCCGAGGCGATCATTCACGCGGCGACGAGGTGACGGATGGACTGGGCATATGGCGCCCCGGAGCGGAAATATCACCGCCCCGAGGCGGGGCTGGTGGTGACGGAAGGCCGGGTGGTCGAGGGCTATGCCTCGCTCTTTGGCCGCAAGGACCAGGGGGGCGATGTGGTGCTGCCGGGGGCCTATGGTGCCTCGCTGAAGGCCCTGGGCGCGGCGGGGCGGCGGGTGAAGATGCTGTGGCAGCATGATCCGGCGGCGCCCATCGGCGTGTGGGACGAAGTGCGCGAGGATGAGCGCGGCCTCTGGGTCAAGGGGCGTATCCTGACCGAGGTGGAACGGGGCCGCGAGGCGGCGGCCCTGCTGGCGGCGGGGGCTATCGACGGGCTGTCGATCGGCTATCGAACGGTAAGGTCCGAGCGCGATGCCAAGGGGGTGCGGCGGCTGGCCGAGGTGGAGCTTTGGGAGGTGTCCCTGGTGACGTTTCCGATGCTGCCCGAGGCGCGGGTGCAGGCCAAGGGCGAGGGGACGGGACTGGGCTGGCAGCGGCTGGCCGAGGTGCTGGAGACGGCGCGGGCCGAGCTGGCGGCGCGCTGATTTGATCGGAAAGGCAGGTGGCGGATGACCGGGATCAGTTCTCGGACCGGGGAAGGTTTGTCC
Source organism: Neotabrizicola shimadae (assembly GCF_019623905.1). Taxonomy (NCBI): domain Bacteria; kingdom Pseudomonadati; phylum Pseudomonadota; class Alphaproteobacteria; order Rhodobacterales; family Paracoccaceae; genus Neotabrizicola; species Neotabrizicola shimadae. The sequence goes on from NZ_CP069370.1 coordinate 1,057,699, forward strand.
CCGCAGGAAGGCGCGGCGCTGGCCGCGATGGAAGGTTTCCTGAAGGAGTTCAAAAGCTTTCAGGGCGACGTGCAACAGGCGTTCAAACAACAGGACGAACGGATGACGATGCTGGACCGCAAGACGATGACCCATGCCCGCCCCGCGCTTTCGGTGGCGGCCGAGGTCGAGGTGCCGCACCGCAAGGCCTTTGCGGCCTATCTGCGGTCGGGCGATGACGACGGGCTGCGTGGCCTGGCGCTGGAGGGCAAGGCCATGTCCACCGCCGTGGCAGCGGATGGCGGCTATCTGATCGACCCGCAGACCGCGGATACGATCCGCTCGATGCTTGTTTCGACGTCGTCGATCCGGTCGATTGCCTCGGTGGCCCATGTCGAGGCGCTGTCCTTCGACGTGCTGATCGACCGCAGCGAGGTGGGCTCGGGCTGGATCACCGAGGCCTCGGCGGTGACGGAAAGCGCCACGCCGGCCATCGAGCGCATCTCGATCAAGCTGCACGAGTTGTCGGCGATGCCCAAGGCGAGCCAGCGGCTGCTGGATGACAGCGCCTTTGACGTGGAGGGCTGGCTGGCCGGCAAGATCGCCACGCGGTTCATCCGTGCGGAATCGGCGGCTTTCGTCAGCGGCGACGGCGTGGACAAGCCCAAGGGGTTCCTGACTCCGGCCAAGGTGGCCAATGCGAGCTGGACCTGGGGCAGCCTTGGCTATGTGCCCTCGGGCGCGGCGTCGGACTTCCCCACGACGAATGCAGCGGATTGCATCGTCAACCTGGTCTATGCGCTGGCGGCGGATTACCGGGCCAATGCGACCTTCGTTATGAATTCCAAGACCGCCGGCGCGGTGCGGAAGATGAAGGACGCCGACGGGCGCTTCATGTGGTCGGATGGCCTCGCGGCGGCGGAGCCGGCGCGGCTGATGGGTTATCCGGTGCTGATCTGCGAGGACATGCCCGACATCGCGGCCAACGCCTATGCCATCGCCTTCGGCGATTTCAAGTCGGGCTACACCATCGCCGAACGCCCGGATCTGCGGGTGCTGCGCGACCCGTTCTCGGCCAAGCCGCATGTGCTGTTCTACGCGACCAAGCGCGTCGGCGGCGACGTCACCGACTTTGCGGCGATCAAGCTTCTGAAGTTCGCCCTGTCCTGACGGGCGTTCCTGACGCCGCGGCGGGCCGGGCCTGTCGCGGCGGTGGGCGCGCGCCGGGAACCCGTGCTGTCCAGCCCCCTCTGACCGAGCGGTGCGGGGCGCGCGTCCACGGCCTGCGGAATGGGGCGTAAGGAGTTTGGCGATGATGCTGGTTGAAGAAAGCCAGGTGCCGGTCGTGGCGCTGCCGGTGGCGGCGCTGCGGGAGCATCTGCGGCTGGGGTCGGGCTTTGCCGGGGCCGATCTGCAGGACGGGCTCTTGGAGGGGCATCTTCGCGCCGCCATGGCGGCGATCGAGGGGCGGATCGGCAAGGCGCTGATCGCACGGGCCTTCCGGCTGGAACTGGAGGACTGGCGGGGGGTCGAACAGCCCCTGCCGCTGGCGCCCGTGGTCTCGGTCGCATCGGTCACGCTGGTGGATGCGGCGGGGGAAGCGGTGGCTGTCGATGCCGGCCGGTTCCGACTGGTGCGGGACACGCACCGGCCGAAGCTGGCGGGCAAGGGCGGTGCCCTGCCCGTGGTGCCGGTGGAGGGCCGTGTCGAGGTGGTGTTCGAGGCGGGCTTCGGGCCGGACTGGGCGGCGCTGCCGCCCGATCTGGCGCAGGCGGTCCTGCTGCTGGCGGCCGAGTTCTACGAGCGGCGGCACGAGGTGGGGGATCCGGTGGCGGCGCTTCCGGGCACGGTGCAGGCGCTGATCGCGCGCTGGCGCACCGTCCGCGTGCTCGGCGGGGGTGCGGGATGAGCAGCATCCGGTTGGGGCGTCGTCTGGTGCTGGAAGAGGCGCAGTCGGCGGGGGACGGCGCGGGGGGGCTGGCGGAAAGCTGGGTCGCCCTGGGGGTGCTGTGGGCCGAGGTGGCGCCCGGCGCGGGCCGGGAGGCGGCAGGCGAGGAGGTCTGGGCGGCGCAGGTGCCGCTGCGGATCACCGTTCGGGCGGCGGCGGTGGGCGATGCCCGCCGCCCGAAGCCCGGCCAGCGGTTCCGCGAGGGGGGGCGGCTGTTCCGCATCCTGGCTGTGAGCGAGCGCGATGCGTGCGGGCGCTACCTGGCTTGCATGGCGCGCGAGGAGGTCCCGGCATGAGCTATGGCGCGGCGGCGGCGGTGCAGACTGCCCTTTACGATCTGCTCACGGCGGTTCCGGCCCTGGCCGGTGTGCCGGTGATGGATGCGGTGCCCAAGGGCGGCGGCACGGGAACCTTCGTGCTGATCGGGCCGGAGGAGGTGCTGGACCGGTCGGACGGGTCGGGCGGCGGGGCCGAGCATCGGGTGCAGGTGAGCGTGATCACCGATGCCGCAGGTTTTGCCGCGGCAAAGGCGGCCGCTGTCGCGGTGTCGGATGCCGTGACGGGCAGCCGGCCGGCGATGGCGCGGGGCCGGGTGGTTGAGACGGTCTTCGTGAAGGCGGTGGCGCGGCGGATCGACGACGGGCGTCGGCGCCGCATCGACCTGACCTTCCGGCTGCGGGTCGAGATCTGAGATACAGGCAAGGAGACGGGCATGGGCGTGCAAAGCGGCAGGGATCTGCTGGTGAAGGTGGACCTGACGGGCGACGGGTCCTTCGAGACGGTGGCGGGGCTTCGCGCGACGCGCATCAGCTTCAACGCCGAGACGGTGGATGTGACGAGCCTTGAAAGCGCCGGCGGCTGGCGCGAGCTGCTGGCCGGGGCGGGGGTCAAGTCGGCCTCGATCTCGGGATCGGGCGTGTTCCGCGATGCCTCGACCGACGAGCGGGCGCGGCAGATCTTCTTTGACGGCGAGGTGCCGCAGTTCCAGGTGGTGATCCCGGATTTCGGCGTGGTGCAGGGGCCGTTCCAGATTACCGGCATCGAATATGCCGGCAGCTACAATGGCGAGGCGACCTACGAGCTGACGCTCGCCTCGGCCGGTGTGCTGGGCTTCACGGCGCTCTGATGGCCAATCCTTACGCGGGCGAAGTGGAAGTGCTGCTGGATGGCGTGCCTCATGTCGCCAAGCTGACGCTTGGCGCGCTGGCCGAGTTGGAGGCACAGCTGCAGGTCGGCGGGCTGGTCGATCTGGTGGAGCGCTTCGAGGCGGGGCGGTTTTCCAGCCGTGATGTCCTTGCGCTGGTGGTCGCCGGGCTGCGCGGTGGCGGCTGGCGGGGCTCTGCGGCCGACCTGCTGGCGGTGGAGATCGGCGGAGGACCGGTCGAGGCGGCGCGTGTGGCGGCGATGCTGCTGGCGCGGGCCTTCGGGGCCGCGGGGACATGAACGAGGGCGAGACGCAGCGGCGGCTGGACTGGCCGGGCCTGATGCGGGCGGGGCTTCGGGTGCTGCGGCTGGAGCCGGAGCGTTTCTGGCGCCTGACGCCCGTGGAACTTCGGATGATGTTGGGGATCGAGGCCGGATCGGCCCCCCTGACACGGGCGCGGCTGGCCGAACTGGCCGCGGCCTTTCCTGACCTGACAAGGGAAGAGACGAATGGATACGGGGAAACTGGAAGAGGAACTTTCGGCGCTGGATTCGTCGCTGGACCAGTCGGTCGCGATGGTCGGGGCCTTTGAAAGCGCCCTCGTTCGCATGAGGGAGTCGATGGCGACGACCGGTCAGGAGACCGGGTCGATGACCACGGGGTTTTCGTCCGGGCTGAAGCGGGCGATGGACGGGCTGGTCATGGATGGCATGAAGCTGTCGGACGCGCTGTCGCTTCTGGGCCGGTCGATGCTGGATGCGGCCTACGCGGCGGCGCTGAAGCCGCTGAACCAGGGCATCGCGAACGCACTGAGCACCGGGATTTCGGGCATCGTCAGCAACCTTCTGCCCTTCGCCAACGGCGCCCCTTTCGCCCAGGGCCGTGTGATGCCCTTTGCGCAGGGCGGGGTGGTGACCAGCCCGACGAGCTTTCCGATGCGGGGCGGGACGGGGCTGATGGGCGAAGCGGGCCCCGAAGCGATCATGCCGCTGGCGCGCGGGCCGGATGGCCGGCTGGGGGTGCGGGCCGGCGGCGGCGGGCGTTCCGTGAACGTGGTGATGAACATCCAGACACCCGATGTTGCCGGGTTCGAGCGCAGCCGCGCCCAGATTGCGGCGCGGGCGGCCCGCGCTTTGTCGCAAAGCCAGCGCATCCGCTGAGGAGGGACCATGGCGTTTCATGAGGTGCGGTTTCCCGCAAACCTGAGCTTCGGTTCTCAGGGCGGGCCTGAACGCCGGACGGACATCGTGACACTGGCCAGCGGCCACGAAGAGCGAAACACGCCCTGGGCCCATTCGCGGCGGCGCTATGATGCCGGGGTCGGCTTGAGGTCGCTGGAAGATCTGGAGGCGCTGATTGCCTTTTTCGAGGCGCGACAGGGCCAGTTGTACGGGTTTCGCTGGAAGGACTGGTCGGATTTCAAGTCCTGTCCCGCGTCGCGAACTGTGTCGGCCGAGGATCAGGTGCTGGGGGTCGGTGATGCGGCAACGGACCGCTTCGCGCTGATGAAGCGCTATGCCTCGGGCGAGCAGGCCTATGTGCGGCCCGTGGCGAAGCCGGTTGCCGGGTCGGTCCGCGTGGCGGTCGCGGGGTTGCCGCAGATGGAGGGCTCGGACTTCATGGTCGATACCGTGACGGGCTTGGTGACGTTCTTCGAGGCGCCAGCCCGCGGTGCACGGGTCACGGCCGGATTCGAGTTCGATGTGCCTGTGCGTTTCGACACCGACCGTATCCAGGTTTCGCTCGCTTCGTTTCAGGCGGGTGACGTTCCGAGCGTACCGGTTGTGGAGGTGCGCCTGTGAGCGGATCGAAGGATGCCTTGCTGGCGCATCTGGCCAGCGGGACAACCACCGTCTGCCGCACCTGGTCGGTGCATCGGACGGACGGGGCTGTCCTTGGGTTCACGGATCATGATTGCGACCTCGAGTTCGAGGGCATCCGGTTCGCGGCGGGAGCGGGCCTGACCGCGAGTGTCCTTGAACAGGTCACAGGCATGGCGCCCGACAACGCCGAGGCGCTTGGCATACTGTCAAGCGATGCCGTCAACGAGCAGGACATCCTGGCGGGGCGCTACGATGGCGCGGTCGTGCGCGTCTGGCTGGTGAATTGGGCAAACCCGGACGAGCGAATGATCGAGTTCGCGGGCCGCACGGGCGATATCGTCCGTGCCGGCAACAGCTTTCGCGTGGAGTTGCGAGGGTTGACCGACGTGTTGAACCAGACCACGGGGCGCGTGTTTCAGGCCGGCTGTGATGCCAGTCTCGGCGATGCCCGGTGCGGGTTCGATCTTGAACGTGCGGGATACCAGGCCGAGGCGGATATCCTTTGGATCGAGGAGGGGTTCCGGTTCGGATTTGCCCCCCTGGAAGGCTTTGCCGACCGTTGGTTTGCCCGTGGCCAGATGCGCCTTCTGAACGGCGAGGGGATCGGGCAGGCCGCGCTGGTCAGGCTTGACCAAAGCCTGCCGGCGGGACGTGAGATCGCCGTGTGGACGCCGTTCGGCGTCACACCAAAGCCAGGTGACCGAGTGCAGTTGACAGCCGGATGCGACAAGCGCGCGGCCACCTGCCGAGACAAGTTCACCAACTTCCTGAACTTTCGAGGGTTCCCGACCATTCCTGGCGAGGATTGGCTTACGTCCTTTCCGACATCGGGCAGCGCTCACTCCGGAGGCAAACTGCGATGACCGCGCCGCGTGAAGATGTTGTCGCTGCGGCTCGGGCATGGCTTGGCACGCCTTACCGCCATCAGCAGTCGTGTCGGGGTGCGGGCACCGACTGCCTCGGTCTGATCCGCGGAATCTGGAGGGAACTGGTTGGTGAGGAGCCAGAGGCTGTTCCTGCCTATACGCCTGACTGGTCCGAAGCCTCGGGTCGCGAAGACCTGCTTGCGGCGGCGCGGCGCTGGCTGCGGCCATGCCCCGACGGCCCCCTGGTGCCAGGGATCGTGCTGCTGTTCAGGATGCATGACGCTTCTGTCGCCAAGCATCTGGCGATTGTCTCCCGCACCGAGGCTTCGCCTTGCATCATTCATGCCTATTCAGGGCAGGGCGTGGTTGAAAGCCCGCTTTCCGCCCCCTGGGCGCGCCGTGTCACTGGCCGGTTCTCGTTTCCTTGAAAGGGTAGAAGATGGCGACTTTGATCCTGTCGGCCGTGGGTGCCTCACTTGGTGGTGCCTTGGGTGCCGGATTCCTCGGGGTCGCGGGTGCGGCCTTGGGGCAGGCCGCGGGCGCTGTGATCGGACGGTCGATCGACGAGAAGTTGCTCGGTTCGGGTTCCGAAGCGGTCGAGGTCGGCAGGGTTGACCGATTTCGGCTGATGGGAGCGAGTGAGGGGGCGGCAATCCCGCGTGTCTGGGGGCGGTTCCGGGTTGGCGGCCAGGTCATCTGGGCCAGCAGGTTCCGCGAGGACCTCAACCGCCGGTCAAGTGGCAAGGGGGGCGGGCGCAAGACGACGGTTACCGAGTACGCATATTCGGTAAGCTTGGCGATCGCGCTTTGCGAGGGTCCCATCCGTTGTGTTGGTCGGGTTTGGGCCGATGGCAACGAGATCGCGAAATCAAGCCTGAACATGCGAGTCTACGAAGGAACGGATGACCAGATCCCTGACCCGCTGATCGACGCGATCGAAGGCGATGGGTTGGCATGCGCCTATCGTGGGACAGCTTATGTTGTCATCGAGGACCTCGACCTCGGGCGATTTGGCAACCGCGTCCCTCAGTTCAGTTTCGAGGTGGTGCGCTGTGCGAATGTCGTTGACCGCGTGCCCACGCTTGCCGACACAATTCAGGCGGTCGCGCTTATCCCCGGAACGGGCGAATACGCTCTGGCGACCACCGCTGTGACACTCGAAGCCGCTCCGGGCGCTTCGCGGACTGTCAACGTCAACACGGCAGAGGGTCTTTCCGACATTACTGTCTCGCTTGACCAATTGCGTGGTGAACTGCCGAAAGTGAAGGCGGTCTCGCTTGTTGTGTCATGGTTCGGAGATGATCTGCGCTGCGGCTCATGCAGCATCCGTCCGAAGGTCGAACAGAAGGATGTTGATGGCCGCAACATGAAATGGCGAGCCGGCGGCATCGAACGGAAGGCCGCCCAGATCCTGCCGAAACTGAATGGCAGCAGCATTTACGGCGGAACACCTTCGGATCAATCTGTTGTTGAAGCGATCAAGGCGATCAAATCGGGTGGACAGGAAGTGATGTTCTATCCGTTCGTCCTGATGGATATTCTTGAGGGAAATGGCAAGCCAACCCCTTGGGCTCCCGACACGGAGCAACCGCAACTTCCATGGCGCGGCCGTATCACACTGAACCGTGCTCCGGGACAGCCCGGAACAACCGACGGTACCGACGCAGCAAAGACCGAGGTCGATGCCTTCTTCGGGACCGCAACCGGGGCACATTTTCGTGTCCAAGGTGGCAAGATCACATACAACGGGCCAATCGAGTGGGGCTACCGGCGGTTCGTATTGCATTATGCTCACCTTTGCGCGCTGGCCGGCGGTGTCGATGCATTCTGTATCGGGTCAGAGCTTCGTGGGGTTACTTGTATTCGGGCCTCAGGGGACTCCTTCCCTGCTGTTCAGCACTTGATCGATCTCGCTGCCGAGGTCCGTTCAATACTTGGGCAGAAGACAAAGATCGGCTACGCGGCGGATTGGTCGGAGTATGCCAATCACGCGGCTGATGGAAACCTGTACTTCCATCTGGATCCTCTTTGGGCAGATCCCAACTTGGACTTCATCGGCATCGACAACTATCTGCCGTTGAGCGACTGGCGTGACTCTGGCAGCAATTTGGATGGCCCGTGGGGGAGTTGCGCAAATCCGGACTATCTCTACAACAATGTCGCCGGTGGCGAGTGGTTCGACTGGTACTATGACTCGAAAGAAGCGGTATTGGAGCAGCGCCGCACGGAAATATCTGATGGGGAATTTGGAGAGCCTTGGGTATTTCGGGTCAAGGACATTCGCAGTTGGTGGGAGAACGAGCACTTCGATCGAGTTTCTGGCGAGCGCCGAGCTACTGCGTGGGTTCCCGGCCTCAAGCCCGTTTGGTTTACGGAATACGGGTGCCCGGCGGTTCATCTCGGTACGAACCAGCCTAATGTGTTTGTGGACAAGAGGTCGTCCGAGTCGCTGTTGCCAAGAGGTTCATCCGGGGTACGTGATGACTTCATTCAGATAGGTTACTTTTCGGCCATAGCAGAGTTCTGGAATAGACCCGAGAACAACCCGACGTCTGGCTTATACAATGGGTCGATGGTCGACATGACACATGCTTTTGCCTGGGCTTGGGATGCGCGTCCGTTTCCCAGCTTTCCGACACTTGGGGAGGTTTGGTCAGACGGGCCGAACTTTGAGCTTGGGCATTGGATAAACGGAAGGAGTGGTTCCGAGTGTGTCGAGAACGTTGTCAAGGACCTGTCCTCACTCACTCAAGGCGGGTTGGTGGTGAAAGACATTCCCCGGGTAGTGCGCGGCTACAGCGTGCCTCGTCTGTCTTCGGCGCGGTCCTCGATCCAGCCGCTGATGCTGGCATTCGGCCTTGATGTCGTCGAACGCGATGGAGAAGTACAGATTCGTGGCCGATCGGCTCGTTCGACGTTGGCGATCGACCCTGCAAGGGAAGTGGTTGAGAGTGAACTCGGTGGCCTTGTTGAGCGTAAACGCCAAGCGCCTGAGTCGGACGCCGAAAGCATCATCGTCTCCTACATGCGCGATCAAGGAAGTTTTGAAACAGCGACAGTCCAATCTTTGCAGGCCTTGGGAGTTGCCAAAGGCCGCGCGGAGTCGGAAGTGCCGATGGTTCTGACGCAGAAGGAAGCCCGTGCCCTTGTTGAGCGTTGGCATGCCGAGCTTTCCCTTGGCCGTGAAACGATCAAGCTTGCCTTGCCCTTGTCGGAGTCGGCCTTGGGGCCCGGCGATGTCGTTCTGATTGATCGGACGCCGTTTCGGATCGACCGAGTTGAGCGATCCGGCCATCTGATCCTTGAAGGGGTCCGGACAGACCAGGCTGCCTTCGAGGCAGTGTCGAGTGATGACGAGGCGGTACCTTGCATGGTGCCGATGACGAGCACGCAGCCAGAGGTCGTATTTCTAGACCTGCCATTGCTACGTGGCGACGAGATTCCTTATGCCCCCCATGTGGCGGTTGCTGCGTCCTCATGGCCGGGGCCGGTTGCAATCTGGGATGCAATTGGCCAAGACGGGTTTGGCTTGAATACCCTCATCACTTCGCCGGCGGTTGTGGGTGTTACAAGAAACTCTCTCCTCGCCGCACAACCTGGATTGCCGGACCGCGGAGCGCCGTTGAGAGTATCGTTCTCGCGCAGCGATGTCAGCGCTGCAAGTTGGGAGGCGGTCCTCTCTGGGGCCAACTTGGCGGCAATCGGAACTGGGGCTGCCAGTGGGTGGGAGCTGTTCCAGTTCGCGGATGCGACAGTTGTTGGCCCCGATGAGTATGAACTCTCGATGCGGCTTCGGGCGCAGCTAGGTACCGAAAGTGACATGGTTGCCGAATGGCCGCCTGGATGCTTGGTGGTGATCATCGACAGCGCACTCCAGCAAATTGGCATTGCGCCCAACCAGCGTGGTCTGACACGCGTGTACCGGACGGGCGTTGCCTCATTGGGCTACGCAGATTCTCGCACCGAAGTCCGAACCGAGGTGTTCTCGGGCAATGGTCTACGTCCATACTCAGTCGTGCATCTGAAGGTCGTGGCTCGTGGCGACGGGGGGGCAACAGTGCGCTGGACGCGTCGCACGCGCATCGACGGCGACAACTGGGATGGCTTCGATGTGCCCTTGGCGGAAGAGGGCGAATGGTATGTGATCAGAGTCTACGCGGGCGCGATTTTGCTGCGGGAAGATCGTGTCGCGGAACCGGAGTGGGTTTACGCTGAAGAACTGCTCTTGGCAGACAGGTCGTATGGTCGCCTGACGGTAGCGGTGGCCCAGGGATCGGCCCGCTTCGGACTTGGCCCGTTTGCGGCGTCGGCCGTTCCGGAATGGGGCGATTCTTGATCTTTCCACTGTCGCATGCTTCTGTGCTGCTCATGTCTTGACGCGGAGGTCGAGGATGAGCACGGACGCCAGGGCAAAGCTGAAATCTGTTGACCCGGTTTGGGAACGCATCCGCGCGGAGGCACTGGATGCCGTGGCGCTTGAGCCGTTGCTCGGTGGCTTGATCCACTCGAGCCTTCTGCATCACCCGACGATGGAACGCGCTCTAGCCTATCGTTTTTCGCTTAAGCTTGCGTCGGGCGAGATGAGTGAGCAGATACTTAGGGAGATCGCAGATGAGGCATTCGCTTCGGATCCCTCGATCGGAGGCGCGGCACGAGCAGACGTCGTTGCTGTCCATGACCGCGATCCAGCATGCCACCGATTCCTTCAACCCGTGTTGTTCTTCAAGGGCTTCCAGGCGATCCAAGCCTACCGCATTGGTCACTGGCTGTGGCAGCACAGCCGGACCGATTTGGCATATTTCGTGCAGATGCGCGTATCGGAAGTCTTTGGTGTCGACGTCCATCCGGCGGCGAAGATTGGCCAAGGCATCATGATCGACCACGCCCATTCCATCGTCATCGGCGAGACCGCGGTTGTGGGCGACAATGTCTCCATGCTTCACTCCGTTACACTTGGAGGCACAGGCAAAGAGAACGGAGACCGGCATCCGAAGATCGGCAATGGCGTCCTGATCGGGGCGGGCGCAAAGGTTTTGGGGAACATTTCGGTTGGCTCGTGCTCTCGCATCGCTGCGGGTTCGGTTGTCCTTCAGGACGTCCCGCCAAACACGACGGTCGCCGGTGTCCCGGCACGCGTTGTGGGCAAGGCGGGATGTGATCAACCGGCGCTCTCGATGAACCAGATCCTGTCCGGCGATTGATCTGGCAGCGAGAGGCCGTGTGATCGAGCAGGCTCGCCTTTACCTGTACAATGCGATAGCCCGCGTGACGGGTGCGGCGGTGTCACTCTTCGCGCGCCTCATAACGGCGCTTCGGCCTGTCTGGTTGGGTTGCGAGCCCATCGCCGACAAGCGTGTCTATTTTGCGAATCACACGTCGAACGGCGACTTCGTTGTTGTATGGACGGCGCTTCCTCCGTCTCTTCGATCGCAGACCCGGCCTGTCGCCGCAGCGGACTATTGGCTGGCCTCGCGGCTGCGGTCCTTTGCGGGGCGGTGGGTATTCAATGCAGTTCTGATCGACCGGCGACCAGACATGCGGACTGAAAACCCGGTTGATCAGATTGTTGCGGCTTTGGACGACGGCTACTCCCTGATCCTATTCCCTGAAGGCAAGCGCAATACGACAGCCGAGGCGGTGCTTCCTTTCAAGACGGGTCTCTATCATGTTGCCGCCGCGCGACCTGATGTCGATCTCGTCCCGGTCTGGATCGCGAATCTCAGTCGCATCATGCCCAAGGGCGAAATCATTCCGCTACCGTTGCTTTGCACTGTAACTTTCGGCGCGCCTCTGCGTCTGAACGAAGGCGAGGCCAAGGCGGATTTCCTTCTTCGCGCCGCGAACGAGTTGCGTGCGCTGGCGCCGGTGGCGACATGACGGCCCCTCCGTCTGAGCTCGTCAGCTTCCTTGTCGCCGTCGGGGCCATCCTTTCGATTGCCACCATCGCTGGCCAGACCCTGCGGTCACGTGTGGCACCTGACCGAACCAATCCGGTCATCGAAGAGATCAACGCGCGCATAGCCTCCTGGTGGGCGATGGTCGTGTTGATCGGGCTGGCACTTCTGGCCGGTCGGACCGGAATTGTCCTCTTGTTCGCGGTCTGCTCCTTCGCTGCCCTGCGCGAATTCCTCAGTTTGACCAGAACGGCGCGTGCCGACCACTGGTCGTTGCTTCTGGCGTTCTACGTCATCCTGCCGCTTCAGTATTTGCTGGTCTGGCATGACTGGTACGGTCTCTACTCGATCTTCATTCCCGTATACGCTTTCCTACTGCTGCCCGTGCTCTCGGCCCTGCGCGGTGGGCCCGACCGGTTTCTTGATCGGATTGCAGAGACACAGTGGGCCATCATGCTGGCCATCTATTGTGCGTCATATGTGCCAGCCCTGCTCAACCTCCATATCCCTGGCTACGAGGGGCGGAACATCCTGCTCGTGGCCTATCTGATCTTTGTCGTGCAGTTCTCCGATGTCATGCAGTTCGTTTGGGGCAAGCTTGTCGGGCGGCACCGGATCGCCGCAAGCATTTCGCCATCGAAGACCTGGGAAGGCTTTGTCGGTGGCGTCGCAACAGCCTCGCTGGCAGGTATGGCTTTGTGGTGGATCACCCCGTTCTCGCCTTTCGTGTCCCTGTCCGTCTCCTTTGCCATGTGCTTGGCCGGTTTCGCCGGAGGGCTTGTTCTTTCCGCCATCAAGCGCGATCGCGGAGTGAAGGACTGGGGCTATGTCATTCCGGGTCACGGCGGGTTCATCGACCGGCTGGACAGCGTGCTCTTTGCTGCCCCCATCTTCCTGCACATCATGCGCTATGCGTGGTCGCTGAAGTGACGGGCGAAGACGGGAGGCGACCACTTCAATCCAGACAAAGCTCTTGGGCGCGTGCGGCAGCGACCCAGTTGGCCGTTGGGAATGTGCCCCCGAACCGGATTTCCCAGGCTGGGCTGGCGTTCGCCGCCATTGGCGCGCTGGCTTTCGCAGCAAGCCCCCATCTTTCCCCCGGTTGGCGCGGCATGTGCCTTGTCGCCGCTGCCGTCATGATGCAGGCGCGGCTGGTCTGCAACCTCCTTGACGGTATGGTGGCAATCGAGGGCGGTCGCCGACAGGCAGACGGTCCGTTCTGGAACGAGGCGCCGGACAGGCTGTCCGACACGGCCTTCCTCGTCGGCGCCGGCTATGCTGCGCAAGACATCTCGCTCGGCTGGACCGCTGCCGCGCTGGCCATCCTTGTCGCCTATCTGCGTGAGCTTGGCAGAGCAGAAGGATTTCCCCCGGACTACTGCGGCCCCATGGCAAAGCAGCACCGCATGGCAGTGCTGACAATCGGTTGTCTCGTCGCCGCTCTCTGGCCAAGTCCCGGAGCCATTCTGACCCTGACCCTCTGGATCATCGTCGCGGGCGCCGCAGCGACCGCCGGCCGGCGATCACTGCGGCTGATCCGCAGGCTGAAGTCCCGTTAGGCCAGCATCGCCACTGGGCTTTCCAGGTTCTCGACGATGGCCTTCAGAAGCTCGGCCCCAAGCGCACCGTCGATCACGCGGTGATCGACCGACAACGTCATCGACATGACGGTTGCCACACCGATCGTGCCATCGGCTTTCACCACTGGCTTTTTCACCCCCGCGCCAACGGCAAGAATGGCACCGTGAGGCGGGTTGATCACGGCGTCGAAATTGTCGATGCCGAACATGCCAAGGTTCGAGATCGCAAAGCTGCCGCCCTGATACTCATGCGGTGCCAGCTTCTTGGTCTTTGCCCGGCCTGCCAGGTCCTTCATCTCGGCTGACAGCGCGGACAGCGACTTGGACTGGGCGTCCCGCAGCACGGGTGTGAACAGCCCACCCTCCACCGCCACGGCCACGGCCACATCCGAAGGCTTCAGCTTCAGGATACGGTCGCCCGCCCAGACGGCATTGGCATTCGGCACCGCCTGCAAGGCCATCGCACAGGCCTTGATGATGAAGTCGTTGACCGACAACTTGACGCCACGCCCGGCCAACTGGCCATTCAGGGTTTCGCGGAAGGCCATCAGCGCGTCCAGTTGCACATCGCGGCGCAGGTAGAAATGCGGGATGGTCTGCTTGGCCTCGGTCAGGCGGGCGGCAATGGTGCGGCGCATGCCGTCCAGTGTGACCTCCTCGTAGGTCCGGTCGGCGTAGATCTTCTTGATCGTCTCCGCCGAGGGCGAGGACGGGGCCGCAGCTGGTGCTGTCGGGGCAGGGGCTGCCACAGCCGCGGGTGCCGCCGCGGCCGCAGCCTGGGTCGGCGCGGCCTGCGCCCCCTCGACATCCGCTCGCACGATCCGACCATGCGGGCCGGACCCGCGCACGGCGGTCAGGTCCAGACCCTTCTCCTTCGCGATCCGCCGCGCCAGCGGCGAGGCAAAGACCCGCGCGCCAGTAGCCACGGGCGCAGAGGCCGCGGCAGCCGGAGCCGGGGCGGTCGCCGCCGCAACCGGGGCAGGGGCAGCCGGAGCAGCCGCCGGGGCAGGGGCCGCATCGGCAGATTCACCTTCCTCGACCAGCACGGCAATCGGCGTGTTCACCTTCACGCCCGCCGAGCCTTCCGGCACCAGAATGCGGCCGACGATCCCCTCGTCTACCGCTTCGAACTCCATCGTTGCCTTGTCGGTTTCAATCTCGGCCAGGATCTGGCCGGACTTCACCACATCGCCTTCCTTCACCAGCCACTTGGCCAGCGTGCCTTCCTCCATGGTCGGGGAAAGCGCAGGCATCAGGATTTGCGTTGCCATGTCCTCACCTCACCGATAGCAGACGGACTTGACCGCCGCGACGACCTCGGCGGTCGTCACCAGCGCCAGCTTTTCCAGGTTCGCTGCATAGGGCATCGGCACGTCCTTGCCCGTGCAGGTCACCACCGGCGCATCAAGATAGTCGAAGGCGCGTTGCATGATCGTGCTGGCGATGTGGTCGCCGATGGATCCGACGGGGAAGCCTTCCTCCACCGTTACGCAGCGGTTCGTCTTCTGCACGCTGGCGATGATCGTGTCATAGTCGATGGGACGCAGCGTCCGCAGGTTGATCACCTCTGCCGAGATGCCCTCCTTCGCCAGTTCCTCCGCTGCCTGCAGCGCATGGGTCATGCCGATGCCAAAGCTGACCAGCGTCACGTCCGTGCCCTGCCGCCAGATGCTGGCCTTGCCGAAAGGCACCGCGAAATCCGGGTCGGTCGGAACTTCGAAGGACCGTCCGTAGAGGATTTCGTTTTCCAGGAAGACCACTGGGTTCGGGTCGCGGATGGCCGTCTTCAAAAGGCCCTTCGCATCGGCCGCCGAATAGGGCATGCAGACCCGCAGGCCGGGGATCGCGGCGTACCAGGCCGCATAGTCCTGGCTGTGCTGCGCACCCACGCGGGCCGCAGCGCCGTTCGGACCGCGGAACACCATGGGCGAGCCCATCTGGCCACCCGACATGTACAGCGTCTTGGCGGCCGAGTTCAGTATGTGGTCGATCGCCTGCATGGCGAAGTTGAAGGTCATGAACTCGACGATCGGCTTCAGCC
The DNA here is from genome assembly GCF_019623905.1 of Neotabrizicola shimadae. Taxonomy (NCBI): domain Bacteria; kingdom Pseudomonadati; phylum Pseudomonadota; class Alphaproteobacteria; order Rhodobacterales; family Paracoccaceae; genus Neotabrizicola; species Neotabrizicola shimadae. The sequence goes on from NZ_CP069370.1 coordinate 1,072,974, forward strand.
CGCCCCAGCTTGCGCCCGTGGCGATGCCGGCAAAGCCCATCTCGGTGATCGGCGTGTCCACCACGCGCTTCGCGCCGAATTCGTCCAGCAGGCCCTGGCTGATCTTGTAGGCGCCCTGGTATTCGCCCACTTCCTCGCCCATGAGGAACACGCTCGGGTCGGCGCGCATCTCTTCGGCCATCGCCTCGCGCAATGCTTCGCGCACCGTCATGGTCTTGGTTGCCGCTCCGGGCGGCACATCCGTATGCGGCCATCCGCTGGCGACGGCCAGGGGCGCAGGCGCTGCCGGTGCCGCGACCGGGGCCGCCGCAACCGGAGCCGCCGCGACGGGGGCCGCCACCGGGGCAGGGGCCGCGTCCGCGACGCTTTCTCCGTCTTCCACCAGCACGGCGATGGGCGTGTTCACCTTCACCCCGGGCGTGCCCTCGGCCACCAGGATCTTGCCGACCTTGCCCTCGTCCACCGCCTCGAATTCCATCGTCGCCTTGTCGGTCTCGATCTCGGCCAGGATCTGCCCGGCCTTGACCATGTCGCCTTCCTTCACCAGCCACTTGGCCAGCGTGCCTTCCTCCATCGTCGGAGAAAGCGCGGGCATCAGGATCTGCGTTGCCATGTCCTCACTCCCCCCTTACGCGTAGATGTCCGTCCAGAGCTCCTCGACGGGCGGCTCGGGGCTTTCCTTCGAGAACTCGGCCGCCTCGTTCACCAGCGCCTTGATCTCCTTGTCGATGGCCTTCAGGTCATCCTCGCTTGCCAGACCGCCCTGAACCAGCAGGTCGCGAACATGGTCGATGGGGTCCTTTTCGGACCGCATCTTCTCCACCTCCTCGCGGGTGCGGTACTTCGCCGGGTCCGACATCGAATGGCCGCGATAACGATAGGTCATCATTTCCAGGATGTAGGGGCCGTTGCCCGCGCGGCAGTGCGCCACCGCCTTCTCGCCCGCGGCCTTCACCGCCAGCACATCCATCCCGTCCACCTGTTCGCCCGGAATGCCATAGGCCAGGCCCCGCCCGAACAGCGTGGTGGACTTGGTGGACCGCTTCACGCTGGTCCCCATCGCATACTGGTTGTTCTCGATCACGAAGATCACCGGCAGGTTCCAAAGCTCTGCCATGTTGTAGGTCTCATAGACCTGGCCCTGGTTCGCCGCGCCGTCGCCGAAATAGGTGAAGGTCACGTTGTCGTTGCCCAGGTACTTGTCGGCAAAGGCCAGACCCGCGCCAAGCGGCACCTGCGCCCCCACGATGCCGTGGCCGCCGTAGAAGTGCTTCTCCTTCGAGAACATATGCATCGAGCCGCCCTTCCCCTTGGAATAGCCGCCGATCCGCCCCGTCAGTTCCGCCATCACGCCCTTGGCGTCCATGCCGCAGGCCAGCATGTGCCCGTGGTCGCGGTAGCTGGTCACCCGCTTGTCGCCTTCCTTGGCCGCCGCCTCCAGCCCCACCACCACGGCCTCCTGGCCGATGTAAAGGTGGCAGAACCCGCCGATCAGGCCCATGCCGTACAACTGGCCGGCCTTCTCCTCGAAACGCCGGATCAGCAGCATTTCGCGGTAGTATTTCAGCAGTTCTTCCTTGGATACGTTCGGTCTGTCGACCGGCTTCTTCACGGCCATGAGCAGCACCCTCCCTCACTGGCTGGGATAGTTCAACGTTGAACCATCCCTACAGCATCGGGAAAAACAGGGCAAAGAAAAAACTCGGGCGGCCACAGGGGCCGCCCTGCATGGGTGTCATGCGAAAATCGAATGTCTCAGCGGATCACGATCTCGTCGGCGCGCACATAGCCCAGGACGTCGCGCACCTGTTCGTCCAGAAGGTCGATGTCCAGGAACTGGTCCGACATGCGCCAGGTCCGGTTCTCCAGCTCGGCCAGTTCGGCCTTCAGCCGGTCGCGTTCGGCGGCAAGCTCGGCCGCCTCGGCCTTGATCTGCACCTGCCGGAACACGCCGTAGTCGCCCTGCACCGCGGCAAAGCCGAAATAGCTGCCCAGGGTGAAGCAGATCAGGAAGTAGGCCATGCCGCCAAGCGCGGGACGAGACTGGATTGCGTTCATGCTCTGCCCATCTCCCCGTGTTTCCGGGGTTTCGACCACCCTGCCACAGAGCGATTCCCATGGGAATCCCCCAAATGCGCCGGACATGCATTTTCGCGGGAAAACAGGGGGCTGCGGGCGGATACTCGCCCGCAGCGGGAACCTGGGGGCCACTGAGGCCCCGCAGAAGGTCTCAGGTGATCGAGGCCGCGTGAATGCCGTCGATGGCGCCCTTCAGCACGGTATCGAACTCGGCATCGCTCTGGCCGGCCGAAAGCCCCTCGCTCAGGGCCCGGCTGAAGCTTGCGATGATGCCATGGTTCATCGCCAGGATCTTGTTCGCCTCGTCGCGCGAATGACCGCCCGACAGCGCCACCACCTTCAGCACCTTGGGATGGTTCACCAGCGGCAGGTAGAAATCCGGCACCGTCGGCAGGCTCAGCTTAAGCATGAGCTGGCCCTCCCAACCGTCCAGCGCCTTCAGGATTTCCGCCTGCAGGATCGCCTCGGCCTCGGCCTTGTCGGCGATCGAGATGGTGACTTCCGGCTCCAGGATCGGCATCAGCCCATGCGCGGCGACCTGGCGGCCCAGGTCGAACTGCTGCGCCACGATGGCGGCAATCCCCTTGGGATTGGCCGCGTTCACCACCGACCGCTCCTTCGTGCCAAAGATCCCGGCCTTGACCGCGCGCTCCAGCAGCGCATCCAGGCCGGGGATCGGCTTCATCAGCTGCACGCCGTCGGCTTCCGCCTCAAGCCCCTTGTCGATCTTGAGGAACGGCACGACACCGCGCTTTTCCCACAGGTAGGTCGCGGTCGGGATGCCGTCGATGGTGCGGTCCATGGTCTGTTCGAACAGGATCGCTCCCACCACCTTGTCGCCGGTGAAGGCGGGCGACTTGATGATCCGCGCCCGCATCGCGTGGATCATGTCGAACATCTGCTCTTCGCCGCTGTAGGCCGTTTCCGGCACGCCATACAGCTTCAGCGCCTTGGGGGTAGACCCGCCCGACTGGTCCAGCGCGGCGATGAAACCCCGCCCGCTGCGCACCTGTTCGGTCATCTTCGCATTGGTCATGTCCGTCTCCATTTGCCCGGCCCCGGCGTAACGCCTGGGCATATCCCTCGCAACGGCGCGAACCGTCGCAACCGCGCCGCTTCAGCCAAGCGCCGCAACCCCCGGAAGAACCTTGCCTTCCATCCATTCCAGGAAGGCGCCGCCCGCGGTCGAGATGAAGGTGAAATCCTCCGCAACGCCCGCCTGGTTCAGCGCGGCCACCGTGTCGCCGCCGCCGGCCACCGAAATCAGGTTGCCCTCCTGCGTCAGCTTCGCCACCGCCTTCGCCGCCGCGACCGTGGCTGCATCGAAGGGCGCCAGCTCAAAGGCGCCAAGCGGGCCGTTCCAGATCAGCGTACGGCAGTTGGCAAAGACGGCTTCCAAGAGCAGCACGGTCTTCGGCCCGGCATCCAGGATCATCGCATCCGGCGGGCAGGCTTCTGCCGCCACCGTCTCGTTCGGGGCATGGGCCTTGAACTCGCGCGCCACCACCACATCCACCGGCAGGTGAATCTGGCACCCCGCCTTCGCGGCCTTCTCCAGGATGTCCTGCGCCGTCTCGGCCATGTCACGCTCGGCCAGGCTCTTGCCCACCTCGATGCCCTTGGCCACCAGGAAGGTGTTGGCCATGCCCCCGCCGATCACCAGGTGATCCACCTTGGTCACCAGGTTCGCCAGCAGCTCCAGCTTGGTCGAAACCTTCGCACCGCCCACCACGGCCGCCACCGGCCGGGCCGGGTTGCCAAGCGCCGCTTCCAGCGCCTTGAGCTCCGCCTCCATCAGCCGCCCCGCCGCCGCCGGCAACAGCCGCGCCAGCCCCTCGGTCGAGGCATGGGCCCGGTGCGCCGCCGAAAATGCGTCGTTCACATAGATGTCGCCCAGAGCCGCCATCTCGGCCGCAAGCGCCGGATCGTTCTTTTCCTCGCCGGCATGGAACCGGGTGTTTTCCAGCAGCACCACCTCGCCCGGTGCCGCCGCGGCAATCGCGGCCTTCGCCGGCTCGCCCACGCAATCGGCGCCGAACACCACCTTGCGCCCAAGCGCCGCCTCCAGCGCGGGCTTCACCCGGCCCAGGCTCATCTCGGGCACGACCTTGCCCTTCGGCCGGTCGTAATGCGCCAGAAGCACCGGCTTGCCGCCGCGGGCGATGATGTCCTCGACCGTGGGCACGATCTTGTCGATGCGCGTGGTATCGGTCACGCGGTCGCCATCCATCGGCACGTTGATGTCCACGCGGCACAGCACGGTCTTGCCCGCCATTGCCACATCGTCCAGCGTCTTCCAGCCCATCGTGACCTCCGTCGATTGCGCAACGCCCTTCCACCCCATCCCGGCCCCCGCGTCAACGCCCGCGTGCCGCAGGCTCCGCGTCACTTTGTGCCGATGCGCAAAGGCTGCCCTTTCCCCCGGCGCCGCCTGCCCTTAGTTTGCGCCAGACCCGAATCCGAAGGAGACCCTCGTGGCCGAGATCAAGGATCCCGAGAACACCATCATCATGACGCTCAAGGATGGCGAGGTGGTGATCGAGCTTCTGCCGGCGATTGCGCCGAAACATGCCGAGCGCATGAAGGCGCTCGCCCGCGCCAAGGCCTATGACAACGTGGCCTTCCACCGCGTGATCGACGGCTTCATGGCCCAGACCGGCGACGTGGAACATGCCAACATGGCCTCGCCCAGCTACAACGCGCGCCGCGCGGGCACCGGCGGCTCTGACCTGCCGGACCTGCCGGCCGAGTTTTCCGGTATCCCGCACGACCGCGGCACGCTCGGCGCCGCCCGGTCGCAGAATCCGAACTCGGCCAACAGCCAGTTCTTCATCAATTTCAAGGACAACCACTTCCTGAATCGCCAGTACACGGTCTATGGCCGCGTGATCTCGGGGATGGAACATGTGGACAAGATCACCCGCGGCGAGCCGCCGGCGAACCCCGACCGCATGATCACCGTCCGGGTGGCCGCCGATGTCGTTTGACCGCATCCTCCCCGCCGGCATCCTCGCCCTCGGCCTCGCCGTGCTTGGCGGCTATGCGATCAGCCAGTCCAGCACGCCCGCCGATGCCGCCGAAGACGGCCCTGGCCCGAACCTCGTGATCGAGGTCGACGGCCAGGCCAAGGGCACCATCGTCATCGACCTCTTCCCCGACGTGGCGCCCCAGCACGTGGCCCAGGTCACCGCGCTGGCCGAACAGGGCGCCTATGACGGCGTCGTCTTCCACCGCGTGATCGACGGCTTCATGGCCCAGACCGGCGACGTGCAATACGGCAAGAAGGGTGGCGACACCTCGATGGCCGGTATGGGCGGCTCGTCCATGGCGGACATCCCGGCCGAATTCTCCTCGGTTCCCTTCGACCGTGGCGTGCTTGGCATGGCCCGCAGCCAGGACCCGAACTCGGCCAACAGCCAGTTCTTCATCATGACCGCCCCGGCCCCGCACCTGGATGGTCAATACACCGCCTTCGGCCGCGTGGTCTCGGGCATGGAGGTCGTCGACGCCATCAAGAAGGGCGACGGCGGCAATGGCGAGGTCACGGACCCCGACGTGATGGTCAAGGTCACCGTCCAGCCCTGACGCTTCAGGCGGGCGCAGCCTCGGCCAGCGCCCGCCTCGTCCATTCGGACAGACCAAGCGACACCAGGATCAGCCCGGTGAACAGATACAGCCCCCAGGCCGTCTCGATCACCGTCATCCCCACGCCCTTCACCACCACGATGTACAGCGCCAGCAGAAAGACATCGCCCATGGCGAGCTTGCCCAGCACATGCAGCGCCGGCATCACCTTGGGCGACAACAGCCCGAACTGAACCAGCGCCAGCCCCCCGGTCTTGGCCCAGGGCGCAAAGATCGCCATCACCGTCACCACCAGCGCCAGCACCGGCGAAGATCCCCACAGCGACTGCAGCCCCGAGATCACCGAAATCTCGGACATGCCAAACAGCGGCAGGTCCAGCCCGGCCCGGATCAGGGGCGCAAACCAGGCGACGGGAAACAGGACAAGCAGGGACAGGTTCAGCCAGCGCATGGGACAGTCCTGCCCCGCCGCCCACCCGGCTTCAAGTCTGTTTCTGCGGCTTGGGCAGGCTCACCACATTGGCCGAGGCGACATCCTCGAAATCATAGCCAAGCGCCGGCAAGAGCTCGCGCAGGTCGCCCTCCAGCCGGCGCATCTGCACCTGCACCTGCCGTTCTTCGGCTTCCACATCGGTCAGCCAGCGCCGGATCTCCGCGCAGGTCCGCTGCGCCAGCGCCACCCGCTCCTGCATCGCCTCCGCCTCTTCCTGCCGCTGCTTCAGAAAGCCCCGCGCGCGCTCGACCTTCTCGTCGGAATAGACGCGCGCCAGGTCGCGCGACTGAAAGCTCATCTGCGCCGCCAGCTGCAACAGCTCCGGCTCCAGATGCGCCAGATCGGGGTGCTTGCGCAGCTGCGTCAACCGCTCGCGCATCGCGTCGAACTCGGACGACAGCGCAAAGACCCCGGCCCGGTCGGCGGCATGGGCCTGCCGATAGGCGCGCACCACATCCTCCATCCCCACGGCGAAACTGCGGTGCGACCGCTCCAGCCGTGCCATGCGCGCATTGGCCGGCAAGAAGGCGGCCAGCACCACGAACAGCACCGCCAACCCGACCTGCAACGCCATGCCCGCCCAGGGCACCGGCACACCGCCCCAGGACAGGGCCACATGGGGCCAGGGCAGCCATCCGGCAAAAGCCAGGGCCGAAGCCGCCACCAGAAGTCCGGCCATCCCCACAATCACCACCTGCGCCACAGACCGCAGCGTGGACATGGACGAAAGCGCAATGCCGCGCATGGACATGCGTGAAAACCCCCAAAGCCAACCCACTGACAGGTTTGGCCTTCTCACAGATTCCATCAAGTCTTTCGGCAGTTGGTCGCCCTTCGGTCAACAATCCAGCACCATGGCGCAGATTGTTGACGAAACCGAATGTCACCTCAGGGCGGCAATCGGCCCTTCGGCCCGTCCATGGATGAACTGCTGCACGTAAGGGTCCGGCGTCGCATCCATTTCCGAAACCGGCCCGGTCCAGCGGATCAGCCCGTCATGCAGCATCGCCACCTGATCGGCGATGGCCCGCACGGACGACATGTCATGCGTGATGGTCATCGCCGTCACGCCCATCTCCACGACGATCTCGCGGATCAGATCGTTGATCACCCCCGCCATGATCGGGTCCAGCCCGGTCGTCGGCTCGTCGAAGAAGATGATCTCGGGCTCCGCCGCAATCGCCCGCGCCAGCCCCACGCGCTTCTGCATCCCCCCCGACAACTCGGCCGGGAACAGGTCGGCCACCTGGGGCCCCAGGCCCACCCGGCGCAGCTTCTCGATCGCCACCTCGCGCGCCTCGGCCTTGGGCCGCTTGCCCGTCCCCCGCAACAGCCGGAACGCCACGTTCTCCCAGACGCGCATCGAATCGAACAGCGCGCCGCCCTGGAACAGCATCCCGAACCGCGCGAGGAACGCATCCCGGTCGGCCTTGGTGACATCCTCGCCATCCAACCGGATCGAACCCGAATCGGGATGCACCAGCCCCAGGATGCACTTCAGCAGCACCGACTTGCCGGTGCCCGACCCGCCGATGATGACCATGCTCGTCCCGCTGGCGATGGACAGATCCACCCCCCGCAGCACCCGGTTGGCCCCGAAGGCCTTCTGAACGCCCTGAAGCTCGATCATGATCCGAACATCACAGAAGTCAGCACGAAGTTCGCCGCCAGGATCAGGATCGACGCCGCCGCGACCGCGCCCTTCGTGGCACTGCCCACGCCCTGCGCCCCGCGCCCCGACCTCATGCCGTAGTAGCAGCCGATCAGCGTCGCAATCGCCCCGAAGACCGCGCCCTTCACCAGCGAAGACAGCACGTCCGGCGTCTCAAGAAAATCGACCGTGCGCTGCACATAGGTCGCGCGGTTGAAGCCAAGCGTCTCGGTCGAAACCAGAAAGCCGCCCAGGATGCCGATCACGTCGCCCACCGCCACCAGCAGGGGCACGGTCAGCGCCCCGGCCAGAACACGAGGCGTCACCAGATACTTCATCGGATCGGTCGAAAGCGTCACCAGCGCGTCGATCTGCTCGGTCACCTTCATCGTGGCGATCTCGGCAGCAATCGAGCTTGTGACCCGCGCCGCGATCATCAGCCCCACCAGCACCGGTCCCAACTCGCGCACCATGCCGATGGCCACGATCTGCGGCACCACCGCCTCGGCCGAAAACCGCTGGCCGCCGGAATAGATCTGCAAGGCCAGCGCGCCGCCGGTGAACACCGCCGTCATGCCCACCACGGGCAGCGAGAACCAGCCCACCTGCGCCAGCGCATGGCCGAATTCGCGCGGATAGAAGGGCGGGCGGAACAGGTGGCTCACCACCTGCGCGGCAAAGATCGTCAACCGGCCAAGTGCGGCCAGCCCGCCCAGCACAAGGCGGCCGATGGCGGCCAGCAGGGTCAGGGGATTCACGCGCCGTGCTCCAGATAGCGGCGGGTATAGCGGCGGCCCAGAACGGTCAGCAGTTCATAGCCGATGGTGCCCGCCGCATCGGCCAGGTCATCGACCGACTGGTGCGGCCCAAGAATGTCCAGCGCCCGCGGAATCTCGGGCAGGTGGCTGATGTCCACCGTGACCATGTCCATCGACACGCGGCCGACCAGAGGGCAAGGCGTGGCGCCGTCCCACAGCATCGCCGCATTGGACAGGGTCCGGGGCAGGCCGTCGGCATAGCCCGCCGCCAGCGTGGCAATGACCGAGGGCGCCTCGGCCTCCCAGGCGGCGGAATAGCCCACGGTCTCGCCGGGGGCGACCTCGCGGGTCTGGATGATCGGCAATGACAGCGACACCACGGGATTGCCCGTCTCGAAGGGCCGGCCGCCGTAAAGCCCGATGCCCGGCCGCGTCAGATCGAAATGATAGCGCGGTCCCAGCAGGATGCCGCCCGTCGCGGCAAAGCTGCGCGGCAGGCCGGTGCCGCCGGTCATGTCCTCGAAGACGGCAAGCTGCGCCTCGTTCATCGGATGATCCGGCTCGTCGGCGCAGGCCAGATGGCTCATCAGCAGTTCGGGGTCGGCCTCCAGGATGTAAGGCGCCACCGCCTCCCACTCCATCGGTTCCAGCCCCAGCCGGTTCATGCCGGTGTCCAGTTGCAGCCCGAACGGATGGCCGGGCAGGGCTTCCAGATGCCGGGTGATCTGCTCCAGCGAATTGAGCATGGGCGTCAGCTCAAGATCGTGGATCATCTCGGTATCGCCCGCCATGTGCCCGGACAGGACCGAAATCTGCGGGCCGGGCCCAAGCGCCTGCCGCACCGCGGCGCCTTCCTCGGCGGCGGCCACGAAGAACCGCCTGGCGCCGGCCTGCGCCAGCGCACGGACAACCCGCGTCGTGCCAAGCCCATAGGCATCCGCCTTCACCACGGCGGCGGTCTGCACGCCCGATGCGGAAAGCCGGTCCAGCGCGCGCCAGTTGGCCGCGATGGCGTCAAGGTCGATGTTCAGGGTTCCGGTGGCCATTACGCGGTTTTGACAAGCCTTGGCGGAAGGTCAAGGGGGCATCGCGCTTCCCCCGCGCCTTCGGCGGGATGCACCTTCGGCTGCCGCCTCGGACAAGTGTTAAGTCCAAGTTAAAGTGCGTCCGTAACGCATTGATTTTGCTCACTCTGAAAAGCGTCCGAGCTCGGACGCCCCTCAGGTCGGCGAGGCCGGGGAAGAGGCCAGGTGCGGCCCATGGGCCTCGCCCACCTCCGGCCCGGCATCCAGCCGGTCGGCCTTCCTCAGGGCCGGGAACATCCATGCCCACAGCCCCGTGACCCCCAGCGTCCCGATCCCGCCAAAGACCGCGGCCCCCACCGGCCCGATGAACCGCGAGACCACCCCGGATTCGAACTCCCCCAACTCGTTCGAGCCCGAGATGAACAGCCCCGACACCGAGGACACCCGCCCCCGCATGTGGTCCGGGGTCACGATCTGGACCAGGGTCTGGCGGACATAGACCGAGATCATGTCCGCCGCCCCCAGCACCGCCAGGGCGGCGACCGACAGCCACATCGACTGGGACAGCCCGAACACGATGGTGGCCAGGCCAAAGGCCGCCACCGCCCAGAACATCCGCGCCCCCGCCCGCCGCTTCAACGGCCACCGCGCCAGCGCCGCGGCCATGAGCACCGCCCCGATGGCCGGCCCCGACCGCAGGATGCCAAACCCCTCCGGCCCGACCTTCAGGATATCCGAAGCAAAGGCCGGCAACAGCGCCGTCGCCCCGCCCAGAAGCACCGCGAACAGGTCCAGCGAGATCGCCCCCAGGATCACCTTGTTGCCCCAGACATAGGCCAGCCCCTCGCGGATCTGGGCGATCTGGCTCCCCGGCTGCCGCTCCGGCGTGGTGTTGGCCCGCATCGCCAGGATGATCCCCACCCCAGCCAAATAAAGCACCGCCACCATCCCATAGCTGACGGCGGTGGAGATGGCGCAGAGGAGCCCGCCGATCCAGGGCCCCACGATCACCGCCCCCTGCCAGCTCAGCGACTTCAGCGAGATCGCCTGCGGCATGTCCGCCTTGGGCACCAGCATCGGCGTCAGCGCCGAAGCGGCCGGCGACAGGAACGCCCGCGCCGCCCCAAACACCGCCGCGATGAGGAAGATATGCGCCGGCTGCGGCGCAGGCTCCAGCGCCACCGCCACCAGCCCCAGAACGCAGAGCACCTCCACCGCCAAGGACCACAGCACGATGGCCCGGCGCGAGTGCCGGTCAGCCATCGACCCGGCCCAAAGCGTCAGAAGGAACAGCGGCACGAACTGAGCCAGCCCGACCATGCCCACGAGAAACGCGCTCTCCTCGATCGACCGTGTCTCGCGGCCTACGGCATAGACCTGCCAGCCGATGGTGACCGCCTCGATCTGCACGGCCACGTTGACGAACAGCATCCCCAGCCAGAACAGGCCGAAGTCGCGGTGGCGGAAGAGGAAGTTGGGCGCGTGCGGTTCCATGCCCTTGCGTAACGTCCTTGGCAATAAGGTTCCAGAGCCACCCGCTGTGCATCCGGGGCATGACGGCTGTGCAGAGGCGTGCCTTGTTCCTTCTGCGTTGCGGCATATCCTCCCATTGCCGAAGAAGAGGACCGCCATGAACATCGCCGTCACACCGCCGCGCACCGCCGACCATCCGGTCGAGCCTGTTTTCCTGGACCGCTGGTCGCCGCGCGCGTTCACGGACGAGGCGATCTCGGAAGCCGGCCTGATGGAGTTGCTGGAGGCCGCCCGGTGGGCCCCCTCGGCCATCAACGTCCAGCCCTGGCGCTTCGCCTGGGGTCTGCGCGGCGATGCGGCGTTCGACCGGATCGAAAGCGCCTTGCTGCCCGGCAACCGGGCATGGGCGGGCAAGGCCGCCGCACTCGTCGTCGTGGGCTCCAAGCTCACGCGGACAACGCAGGAGGGCGCCGAGGTGCCTAACGGGTTTCATGCCTTCGATGCCGGCACCGCCTGGGGATTCCTTTCTCTTGCCGCCCGCATGAAGGGCTGGGCCACCCATGCCATGGGCGGTTTCGACCACGCGAAAATGGCCGAGGTGCTTGCGTTGCCGGAAGGTTACGGGCTCCACGCGGTCGTCGCGATAGGCCGTCAGGCCGATGCTTCAACGCTCCCCGAGGGCCTGCGCGCCCGCGAGGTGCCGAGCCTGCGACGGCCGCTGGCGCAAACGGCCGGGCACGGGCATTTCCCGGCCTGAGGGGCTTCAGTCCCCGATCTCTTCCACCCGGAAATCTCGCAGGATATGGCGCGTGGCCGCGAACCACGCGCTTTCCCGTGTCCGCGCCTGATGAGCCTCGAACCCCGGGCGATCCCGGAAGGTCTCCATTACCTCGAAGGTGAGCGGATCGTCCGTGTCGGCGATCTCGAAGGACAGGCAGGCCGGTTCGGCGCGGGTCAGGCGGATGTGTTCGTCGCGATGCCTGCGCACCGCTTCGGCCTCGGCTTGTGTCAGGCACCGCAGGTGGCCGCGCAGGCGGATCATCGCATCAGCCTTCCATCGCCGCGATCATGTCCACGCGCGTTGCGTGGCGCCCGCCCTCGAACTCGGCGGACAGGAACGCATCCACGATGTCCAGCGCCAGGGCTTCTCCCACCACGCGGGCGCCGATGGACAACATGTTTGCATCATTGTGCTGGCGGATCATCCGCGCAGAGAAGGTGTCGGAGCAGACGCCACAGCGGATGCCACGCACCTTGTTGGCGGCCATCATGATGCCCTGGCCGGTGCCGCACAGGATGATCCCGAACCGGCAGTCACCCGAGGCGACACGGCCTGCGGCAGCCGCGCCCTGTTCGGGATAGGGCACGCTTTCGGGAGTCTGGGGACCGATGTCCTCCACCTCCCAGCCCTTCGATGCGACATGGGCCGCGATGGCCCGTCTCAGCCCGATGGCCGCGTGGTCGCTGGCCAGAACGATGCGCTTGTCGGTTCCCATGGCAGGTTCCTTCCCCGTCCGTCCGCGGACTATTCCAGTTCGATGGTTCCCGGCGGCTTGGACGTGCAGTCGTAGAACACTCGGTTCACACCCTTCACCTCGTTGATGATCCGCGTCGCGGTTTCGCCCAGAAAGTCATGGGTGAAGGGGTAGTAATCTGCCGTCATGCCATCGACCGATGTCACCGCCCGCAGCGCCAGCGCGTAGTCATAGGTGCGGCCGTCGCCCATCACGCCCACCGTGCGCATCGGCAGAATTGCGGCGAAGGCCTGCCAGATTTCGTCGTACAGCCCGTGCTTGCGGATCTGGTCGATATAGACCGCATCGGCCTTGCGCAGGATGTCCAGCTTTTCGCGAGTGATCTCGCCAGGGCAACGGATGGCAAGGCCCGGGCCGGGGAAGGGGTGTCTGCGGATGAACTTCTCGGGCAGCCCAAGCTCGCGGCCAAGCGCGCGGACCTCGTCCTTGAACAGTTCGCGCAGCGGTTCCACCAGCTTCATGCCCATCTTCTCGGGCAGGCCGCCGACATTGTGATGGCTCTTGATCGTGACCGATGGCCCGCCCGAGAACGAGACGCTTTCGATCACGTCGGGGTAGAGCGTACCCTGCGCCAGGAAATCGGCGCCACCGATGGCCTTTGCATGTTTCTCGAACACCTCGATGAACAGCCGACCGATGGTCTTGCGCTTCACTTCCGGGTCCGACACGCCTTCCAGCGCGCCCAGGAAAAGGTCGCTTTCATTGGCGTGGATCAGGGGAAGGTTGTAGGCCTCGCGGAACATCGTCACGACCTCCTCGGCTTCGTTCAGCCGCATCAGACCGTGGTCCACGAAAACGCAGGTCAGCTGCTCGCCGATGGCCTCGTGGATCAGGATGGCCGCCACCGAGGAATCCACGCCGCCCGAAAGTGCGCAGATCACGCGGCCTTGGCCCACTTGGTCGCGGATCTTCTGGATCGCCTCGGCGCGGTAGGCGCCCATGGTCCAGTCGCCCTTGAACCCCGCCATGCGCACGAAGTTCTCATACAGCTTCGCCCCCTTGGGGGTGTGGTGCACCTCGGGGTGGAACTGCACCGCATAGAACCGGCGGCTTTCGTCCGCGGTGATGGCAAAGGGCGCATTGGGCGACGTGCCATAGACCTGGAAGCCCGGCGCGATCTTCGACACATGGTCGCCGTGGCTCATCCAGACCTGCTCGCGCCCGTCCATGAACCAGCCGTCCAGCAGCGGCAGTTTGCGGTCTTCAGGAGTGACGAAAGCGCGCCCGAACTCGGCCGTGCCGTGGCCGCTTTCCACCAGCCCGCCAAGTTGTTGCATCATCGTCTGCTGGCCATAGCAGATTCCAAGGACCGGAACGCCAAAGCTCCACAGGCTTTCCGGCGCGCGGGGGCTACCCGTCCGCGTCACCGAGTCCGGCCCGCCGGACAGGATCACCGCCTTGGGGGCGAAGGCCCGCAGGAAGGCGTCGTCCACGTGGTTGTAGGGGTGGATTTCGCAATAGACCTTCAGCTCGCGCAGGCGGCGTGCAATCAGCTGCGTCACCTGGCTGCCAAAGTCGATTATCAGAAGGCGGTCATGATGGGTCATGCGCCCGCTTACGGCGGGGCAGGGGATTCTTCAAGACGATGCACCCGAAGGCTCAGACCGCTTGGCGCTGCCGCCACAGAAGGAAGGCCAGGGCAAGAGCGACCAGTCCCGCCGCCGCCGCAATGATGGGCAGGTCGGATGCGTTGGCCACGATGACCCCGGCCAGCGCCCAGATCACCGTGGCAGCATAGACCGGCATCCCCGGCTTGCGGCGCTGCGTGGTCACGGCCAGGGCCAGCACCAGGGCAAGCATCGCGATGGCGGACATCTGGTTGGACAGGAGCCCGTAACCCGCCACCAGAACCCCGGTCGAGACCGCCGCCGCCGCCGACAGCCACCCCGCGAGGATGGCGAGCGGCGCGGAAAGAAGCCATCGGTCATGGCTTGTATCGGCACGCAGGAATGCGGTCAGCGCCGCGGCCTGCATGATCCAGATGGCCAGCGTGGCCCATCCAGGGCTGGCCCCGGCGATGGAAAGCCAGACAGAGCCGAGCCCGACGGCAAGCGTCAGGGGCCAGCGGACCCGGTCCCAGGCGGGATCGTCCGGGCGGCGCAGCAGGCCGAACAGGGCATGGGCGGCGAGCCAGAGGTAGATCACCGCCCAGATCGAGAAGGCATAGCCCGCGGGCTGGATCGCCGGCCGGTCGATCGGCACCGGGAACAGGGTCGGGTCATAGCCGGTGAAGGGCGGGGTCACGAAGGGCGCTGCGCCAAAGGCCAACGTGGCCGCGCACAACAGGGCCGCGCGGAATGTGCCGCCGGTCACACCAGCGTTCCGTCTGCCGCGATGCGGGTCTTGCCGCCCAGGTAGGGGTGCAGCGCCGCCGGAAGGTCAACCGAGCCGTCGGCCTGCTGGCCGTTTTCCAGCACGGCGATCAGGCAGCGGCCCACGGCCAAGCCCGAACCGTTCAGCGTGGCGAGGTGTTCCGGCTTGCCACCCGATGCGGGGCGGAAGCGGGCGTTCATGCGGCGGGCCTGGAAGGTGCCGCAGGTCGAGACAGAGGAGATCTCGCGGTACTTGTTCTGGCCGGGAAGCCAGGCCTCAAGGTCATGTGTCTTCTGCGCGCCGAAGCCCATGTCGCCCGTGCAAAGGACGATGGTGCGGTAGGGGATGCCGAGCTTCTCCAGGATCGCCTCGGCGCAGCGGGTCATGCGTTCGTGTTCGGCGAGGGCCGTGTCAGGGGTGCAGATCGTCACCATCTCGACCTTCTCGAACTGGTGCTGGCGGAGCATCCCGGTGGTGTCCTTGCCCGCGCTGCCGGCTTCGGAGCGGAAGCACTGGGTGTGGGCGGTCATGCGGATGGGGAGCTTGGCCTCGTCCACAATGTCGCCGGCCACGGTGTTGGTGAGGGTCACCTCGGAGGTGGGGATCAGCCACCACCCGTTGGTTGTCTGGTAGCTGTCCTCGGCGAACTTCGGGAGCTGGTTGGTGCCGTACATGGCCTCCTCCTTGACCAGCACCGGGGTCCAGGTCTCGGTCAGGCCGTGTTCGGCGATGTGGGTGTCCAGCATGAACTGGGCCAGCGCCCGATGGACGCGGATCACGGCGCCCTTGAGGACGACGAAGCGGCTGCCGGAGAGTTTGGCGGCGGTCTCGAAGTCCATGCCGGGCTTCACGGCGGGGATGTCGAAGTGTTCGAGGGGCTGGAAGTCGAAGGTCCGGGGGCTGCCCCACCGGCGGATTTCGACGTTGTCCTCCTCGTCCTTGCCGTCCGGCACCTCACCCAGGGGGAGGTTCGGGATTTCGAGGAGCATCCGGCGAAGGCGGTCGTCTTCCTCGGCGGCCTCGGCGGTCAGGCGGGCGATCTCGGCCTTCTTTTCGGCGACCAGGGCGCGGAGGCGGTCGAACTCGGCCTCGTCGCCGCGGGCCTTGGCGGCGCCGACCTCCTTGCTGGCGCGGTTCTGGTCGGCCTGGGCGGTTTCGGCGGCCAGGATCTTGGCGCGGCGGTCCTCGTCGAGGGCCAGGATTTCGGACGAGAGGGGGGCCAGGCCACGGCGGGCGAGGGCCGCGTCGAAGGCGGCGGGGGTCTCGCGGATCAGGCGGATGTCGTGCATGGGGGCCTCCTGGCGGTCGTCAGGGGGCTTATGCCAGAAGCCGGCATCCGGGGGAAGGGTGGCAGGCGTCCGAGCTCGGACGCTTTGCTGATCCATTTGAAATCAATAGGTTGCGTGCGCGAATTAACTTGGACTTAACGAATGTCCACACGGCCCCGCCCCCGGCGCAGGCCCTGCGACCATTGGACAATTGCGCGAAACCTTCCCGGCGGGTGTTATCCGTGACCGGGAGAGGGAGGGAAGAGATGTCCGTGCAGGGAGCCCATGTTGAGCGCGTGCTGTCCACCGTCGCCTCGGCCTCGGCCGCGGCGCGCTCGCGGCTGGCGGCGTCCTGGCAGCGGTCTTACCACAAGCACGGGCTGGATCCGGCGCGGGGCCGCCCTGCGCCCGCGCCCGACCATGACCGGCTGCGCGAGCGGCGCGAGGAGATGGGCGCGCTTCTGGCAATTGCCGGCGGCCGTCTGGACGATTTGCACGCCATGGTGGGCCATTGTGGCTGCGGCATCCTTCTGACCGATGCCGAGGGGCTGGTGATCGACAGCCGTTCCAGCGCGGCCGACAGCGGCATCTTCGGGTCCTGGGGGCTGGCGCCCGGCCATGACTGGAGCGAGGCGGCGCAGGGCACCAACGGCATCGGCACCTGCCTGGCCGAAAGGCGCGCGGTGACCATCCACCGCGACCAGCATTACATGAGCCGCAACACGGCGATGTCCTGCATCGACGCGCCGGTTTTCGGGCCGGAGGGCGGACTGGTGGCGGCGCTGGACGTGAGTTCCGCGCGGGCCGACCAGACCGAGGGGTTCAACCGGCTGATCGAGGCGATGGTGACGCGCGTGGCGCGACAGATCGAATCCGATCTGTTCCGCGCGGCCTTTCCGCGCCATCGCATCGTGCTGGGGCGTGGCGATGAACCGGCGGGCGCGGCGCTTCTGGCGGTGGATGCCGACGGGCTGGTGGCCGGGGCCACGCGCGAGGCGCGGCGCCAGCACGGGCTGGCCGTGGAGGGCGCGCTGCGGCCCATGCCGCTGGTGGACCTGATGGGGCAGGACAGCGGCCCGGCTGGGCTGGATCAGGCGGAGCGGGCCGAGGTGATCTGCGCTCTGGCGCGGGCGGGCGGCAATGTCTCGGAAGCGGCGCGGGCGCTTGGCCTGGGCCGGGCGACGATGTACCGGCGCATGAAGCGGCTTGGCATCGAGGAACATCGGCCGGTCTGAGGCCTTGGTGCGCCTTCGGTCGGGTATTGCCCGAGGCCATCACCTCGGGCACGGCGCGACATTTGCGACAAGACCGCCCGTGCGCAAGACGGGCAGGAATATCGGGGAGCCCCTTGGCGATTTGCTGACAAATCGCCAACGCGCCGGGTCGGCCTCCACTGGAGGCCGCCCTGTTCGGCGCGCAAGTGGCACCGGGGGCGACGTTTCGATCGTGAATGATCGGCATCCGCTCCACCTGTCTCAGTTCCGAGACAGGTCGTCCTTGCGGGCTGGTTCCCCCCGGATGACCTGCACGGCCCGCCGCTTCAAGGTGATTTCAGGACCGGGCGGGGAGCCTGGCCACGAGAGGGAGAATCGCCATGAACCAGATCACGCAGAAAGACTTCCGCACCGTGTCGCCCTTCAAGACGCGTTACGACAACTTCATCGGCGGGGCCTTCGTGCCGCCGAAGTCGGGGCGCTACATGGACAACATCACGCCGATCACCGGGGCGGTGGTCTGCGAGGTGGCGCGGTCCGGCGCGGCCGACATCGAGGCGGCGCTGGATGCCGCCCATGCCGCCAAGGGCGCCTGGGGCAAGACCAGCGCGGCGCACCGGTCGAACATCCTGTTGAAGATCGCCGATGTGATGGAGGCGAACCTCGACCTTCTGGCCGCCGCCGAGACCTGGGACAACGGCAAGCCGATCCGCGAGACGACCTTGGCCGACATTCCGCTGTCGGTGGACCATTTCCGGTACTTTGCCGGCGTGCTGCGCGGGCAGGAAGGCACGATGTCGGAAATCGACCATGACACCGTGGCCTATCACTTCCATGAGCCTCTGGGCGTTGTGGGCCAGATCATCCCGTGGAACTTCTCGATCCTGATGGCGGCCTGGAAGCTGGCGCCGGCGCTGGCGGCGGGCAATTGCATCGTGATGAAGCCGGCCGAGCAGACCCCGGCGGCGATCATGGTGCTGGCGGAACTGGTGGCCGACATCCTGCCGCCCGGCGTTCTGAACATCGTCAATGGCTTTGGCGCCGAGGCGGGCGATGCGCTGGCGCGCTCGAACCGGATTGCCAAGATTGCCTTCACCGGATCGACCGCCACCGGGCGCAAGATCATGGAAGCGGCGACGGTGAACCTGATCCCGGTGACGCTGGAATTGGGCGGCAAATCGCCCAACATCTTCTTCAGCGATGTGATGGCGCAGGATGATGCCTTCCTGGACAAGGCGGTGGAAGGCTTCGTGCTGTTCGCCTTCAACCAGGGCGAGGTCTGCACCTGCCCGTCGCGGGCGCTGATCCAGGAAGACATCTACGAGGCGTTCATCGAGCGCGCGATTGCCCGGGTGAAGGCGATCAAGCAGGGCGACCCGCGCGACATGGCCACCATGGTGGGCGCGCAGGCCAGCAAGATGCAGCATGACAAGATCATGTCCTACCTGGCCATCGGTCGCGAGGAAGGTGCGGAGGTTCTGGTGGGCGGCGATGCCGCGCGCTTCAACGGCGATCTTGCGAACGGGTTCTACATCCAGCCGACCATCCTGAAGGGCCACAACAAGATGCGGGTCTTCCAGGAAGAGATCTTCGGGCCGGTGGTTTCCGTCACCACCTTCAAGACCGAGGAAGAGGCGCTGCACATCGCCAATGACACGATGTACGGCCTGGGCGCCGGCGTCTGGACGCGCGACGGCACCCGCGCCTACCGCTTTGGCCGCGCCATCGAGGCCGGCCGCGTCTGGGTGAACAACTACCACGCCTATCCGGCGCATGCGGCCTTTGGCGGCTACAAGCAGTCCGGCATCGGGCGCGAGACGCACAAGATGATGCTGGACCACTATCAGCAGACCAAGAACATGCTGGTCAGCTATAACCCGAACAAGCTGGGGTTCTTCTGATCCCTTGCCCTCTTGGGGGATCGGTCGGGGAGGGGGCCGCGGCAGCGCGGCCCCCTTGCCTTTGGTCGCCCGGGCGGCTTTGGGCCGGCGTCTCTTGACCTTGCCGCAGACAATGCCCTTATGTCGCAGGCATCCCTAACGCGAGGACAGGACCATGGCCTTCACCCTTCCCGACCTTCCCTATGCCCATGACGCGCTGGCGCCCCTTGGCATGTCGAAGGAGACGCTGGAGTATCACCACGACCTGCACCACAAGGCCTATGTGGACAACCTGAACCGGTTGCTCATTGCCTCGGAATACGAAGCGATGAGCCTTGAGGACATCGTGACCAGCACCTACCAGGCCGGTGCGGTGGCGCAGAACGGCATCTTCAACAACGCCTCGCAGCACTGGAACCACAATCTGTTCTGGGAGATCATGGGGCCGGGCGAGAAGAAGATGCCGGGCGAGCTGGAACTGGCGCTGGCGGAAAGCTTCGGCTCGGTCGCCAAGTTCAAGGAAGATTTCGCCGCCGCCGGTGCCGGCCAGTTCGGCTCTGGCTGGGCCTGGCTCGTGAAGGACAAGGACGGCGCGCTGAAGATCACCAAGACCGAGAACGGCGTGAACCCGCTGTGCTTTGGCCAGACCGCGCTTCTGGGCTGCGATGTGTGGGAACACTCCTACTACATCGACTTCCGCAACAAGCGGCCGGCTTACCTGACCAACTTCCTGGAGAAGCTGGTGAACTGGGAGGCCGTTGCGGCCCGCCTGTAAGGAGGATCGGCCTGAGGTCTGAGGGGCGCCCTGGTGGGCGCCCTTCTTCCTAGGCCCGGGCAATGGAAAACGCCGCCGGAGCGATCCGGCAGCGTTTGCCTGTCAGTGGTGGCGTGGGGTCACTTGATCTCGAGCGAGGAGATGCCGAGCGAGGCGCCGACGCCGACCATGCCCGAGACCGAGATCGGTTGCAGCGTGATCGAGTTGCCGCCGCCGACCAGGACGTTGGCCGAGACGCCGCCGCCCACTTCGACCGCGCCCGAACCGCCGACATAGGTGCCCTTCAGCACGTCGGGCGAGTCGAGCTTGTCGGTCGGCGCGAGGACGCCCCAGACCATCGTGTTGTCCTTGGTGATGGAAAGGTTGACGCCCACTTCCTTCAGCACGGCGGTGTAGGTCTGCGTGTCGCCCGAGGTGGGCGTGAAGACGCAGGCGAATTCTTCCTTGGTGTAGACGATGTCGTTCTTGACGCCATCCATCTTGCAGGTCAGTTCGCCGACCTTCACGCCGCCATCGGCATGTGCGGCGGAGGCGGCGAGGCCCATGGCGAGAACGAGGGCGGATACGGTGTACTTCATGCTCGATGATCCCTGATTGTACGGGACGGTCCCGTGGTGCGCACCATATATGGGAGGTTCCGCCGGGGAAAGCCTGAGATGTCGCGACCTGTGGGCGATCGGTCAGATCAGGCCGACGAGACGCGCGGCTTCCTGCCGGGGGTCGGCAAGGGCGGAGCGATCCTCGCCGGGGAAGAAGCGGGCGCGGGTGGCGGTGGGCATGGGCGCCGGGGTTTCGACCAGGACGCGGGGGCCGATGCGGGCGGTTTCGGCTTGCCAGCTGCGGGCCAGCGCGATCTGCGCGGCCTTGGTGGCGCCATAGGCGCCGAAGAACTTCTGTCCCGCGCGGGGGTCGTCGAGGAAGAGCGCGCTGCCCTGGCCGGCGCGCAGGAGCGGTTCGACCATGGGGATCAGCATTCCGGTGGCGCGGACATTGGTGGCGATGGATTTCTCCCAGTCCTTCTGGTCGAGCGAGCCCATCGGCGCGAGTGGGGCCGCGTGGACGGCGGGATGGATCCAGAGGTGCAGGGCACCCCACCGGTCGTAGATCGAGCGGCAGAGGTGGCGCATGGCGTCGTCGTTCGTGATGTCCATCGGCGCAAGGGTCAGGCCGCCCGCGCCGGGCAGGCCAGCGGCCTTGACCCGGTCATCGAGCTCTTCCAGACCGCCCACGGTTCGGGCGACGGCGACAACGTGCCACCCGCGCAGCGCCAGCTGCTCGGCAAGGGCGGCGCCAAGGCCGCGCGAGGCTCCGGTGACGAGGGCAAGGCGTTGGGACATGGGGTTTCCAGATTGCTTGCGGCGCACCGGGCGGCCCCTTTCGGGGCCATGCGCCAGGATGCTGGGGGGATAGGGGAGCGGCCGCCCGAGGGCAAGACCGGTCAGCCGCGTCGGCCGTAGCCTGCGGCGATTTCGTCCTGCCTGAGACGCAGGATTGCGTCGAGCAGCGCGTCGGGCAGCGGGTGGGCGGGGGTGAAGAGCACGCCGCTTTTCGAGGTCTTGAACGGGGCGCAGTCGATCAGCGGGATGACCGAGCCGGAATGGGGATAGAGACCGAGGTGCCGCGCAAAGGCGGCATAGCCCACGACCATCTTGCCCTTCGGCCCCGGCTGGCGGAAGCCGGGCATGGCATAGCTGAGACATTCGATGTGGTCGGGCAGGCGGGACTTCAGGCGTTTGCGCAGGTCTTCAAGCGCATCGCGTTGGTCCTGGGGGAGGCCGGCGAGATAGGCGTCGACCTCCGCCGCGGTCATTCCGCAGCCTTCATCTGGAAGCCTTCCTCGATCTTGTCGAAGGGTGCCACCGGGTAGTCGCCCGAGAAGCAGGCGTCGCAGAAGCGGGGGGCCTTTGGGTCGCGGCCCGCGGCTTCGCCGGCGGCGCGGTACAATCCGTCGAGCGAGATGAACTTCAGGCTGTCCACACCGATCCAGTCGCGCATCTCGTCTTCGGACATGGTGGCGGCGAGAAGCTTGGACCGTTCGGGCGTATCGACGCCATAGAAGCAGGGCCAGGCGGTTGGGGGCGAGGCGATGCGGAAGTGCACCTCTGCCGCGCCGGCTTCGAGGATCATGTCCTTGATCTTGCGGCTGGTGGTGCCGCGCACGACCGAATCGTCCACCAGGATCACCCGCTTGCCCTTGATCAGTGCGCGGTTGACGTTGAGCTTGAGCCGGACACCCATGTTGCGGATGGATTCCGTGGGCTCGATGAAGGTGCGGCCCATGTACTGGTTGCGGATGATCCCCATGGCATAGGGGATGCCGCTTTCCTGGCTGTAGCCGATGGCGGCCGGTGTGCCCGAATCTGGCACGGGGCAGACGAGATCGGCCTCGACCGGCGCTTCGCGCGCCAGTTCCACGCCGATCTGGCGGCGGGTTTCATAGACCGAGCGGCCGCCGATGATGCTGTCGGGGCGCGAGAAATAGACCTGTTCGAAGATGCAGAAGCGCGAGGGGGCGGGCGTGAAGGGGCGGGTGCTTTCGACCTTGTTGCCTTCGATGATGACCATCTCGCCCGGTTCGATTTCCCGCACGAAGTCGGCGCCGATGATGTCGAGACCGCAAGTTTCCGACGAGAGTGCCCAACCGGAATCGCCCACGCGGCCCAGGACCAGCGGGCGCACGCCCAGGGGATCGCGCACGCCGATGAGTTTCGTGCGCGTCATGGCGACGACCGAGAAGGCGCCTTCGACCCGGCGCAGCGCGTCCTTGATGCGTTCGGCGATGGTCTTCTGGATCGACCGCGCCATCAGGTGGATGATGCATTCGCTGTCGGATGAGGACTGGAAGATCGAGCCACGCTCGATCAGTTCCCGGCGGAGTGCCGCCGCATTGGTGAGGTTGCCGTTGTGCGCGATGGCGCAGCCGCCCATCGAGAATTCGCCGAAGAAGGGCTGCACGTCGCGAATGGCCGTCGCGCCCTTGGAGCCGGCGGTGGAATAGCGGACATGGCCGATGGAGATGGAGCCTGGCAGGGTTGCCATCACATCGGCCTTGGTGAAGTTGTCGCGCACGTAGCCGAAGCGGCGGGCCGAGTTGAAGCCGTCTTCCGGGTCATAGGTGACGATGCCACCCGCTTCCTGGCCGCGATGTTGCAGCGCATGGAGACCGAGGGCCACGAAGTTCGCGGCATCGGCGAGGCCCACCACGCCGAAGACGCCACACTCTTCCTTGAGCTTGTCGTCATCGAAGGGGTGGGAGAGGAACGGGCGCATGGGGCCTCCGAATCCTTGCATGTGACGCGCCCCATTTAGGGCGCGCCGGGACGGAAGTCACCCCCTCATGCGGTGACGATGCTGCGATGCGGCAGGGATCAGTTGCCGGGGGCGGGCGCGGGTTCGACCGGGGCAGGTTCTGCTGCCGGTTCCGCAGGCGCGGCCGGGGCGACCGGGGTGCCTGGCGCGGGGCAGGAGGCGACCAGCGCCTCGTACTGGCGGACGATCCAGCCGGGGGCGTCTTCGGGCACGTTTTCGTCGATCTTGGCCTGGAACGAGGCGAAGACCTTGGCCGAGCGCGAGTCGTCCACCATGGGCACGGTGTTGGCGGCGACGGCGCGGTCATAAACGAGGAAGGCGATGGCCACCAGGACCACGCCGCGCAGTACGCCGAAGAGGAAGCCGAGCGCCTGGTCGAGCCCGCCGAGGACCGAGCGCTGCACCACCGAGGAAAAAAGCGGCGTGAAGAGCGCGGCGATGACGAGGCCGATGGCGAAGACGGCGGCGAAGGCGGCGATCACCGACAGTTCGCAGCTGTCGCCCAGGAAATCGCCGATCACCGGAGCCTCGCGCACCAGAGGCTCGGCCGCGGGGGCGAAGACGAAGGCGAGCACGGCGGCACCGACCCAGCCCGCGATCGCCAGAACCTCGCGCACCAGGCCGCGCGAATAGGCGAGCACGGCCGAGAGCACGATGATGCCCGCGACCACCGCGTCGATGAGGGTGAAACCGTCCATGCCTACCGCTCCTGCCGGGGGGTCAGCCCGCCCCGAACATCTGTCCGACCATCGCCGTCAGATCGGGCATTTCCGTGACTGTGATGCCCGGATGCTCGCCGGTTTTTGACCGGGACGGCGCAATGGCCCGTGAGAAACCAAGTTTCGACGCCTCTTTCAACCGGTTTTCGGTCTGGCCCACGGGGCGCAGCGCGCCCGAGAGGCTGATCTCGCCGAAAAGCACGGTATCTGGCGGAATTGCCACATCCTCTCGCGCCGACAGGAGGGCCGCCGCCACGGCGACATCGGCGGCGGGTTCGGTGACTCGCAAGCCGCCGGCGACGTTGAGGAAGACATCCAGCCCCGCGAAGGGGATGCCGCAGCGCGCCTCGAGCACGGCGAGAATGGTGGAGAGGCGGCCGGAGTCGAGCCCGACGACGGTGCGGCGCGGGGTGCCGAGGGGTGAAGGAGCAACGAGGGCCTGGATTTCGGTCAGGACCGGGCGCGTTCCTTCGATGCCGGCGAAGACGGCAGAGCCGGCGGTGGGGGCGCCGCGTTCGGAGAGGAAGAGCGCGGAGGGGTTGGTGACCTCGGACAGGCCCGCGCCCGTCATCTCGAACACGCCGATCTCGTCGGCGGGGCCGAAGCGGTTCTTCACCGCGCGCAGGATGCGGAACTGGTGGCCGCGCTCCCCCTCGAAATAGAGGACGCAGTCGACCATGTGTTCCACCACGCGGGGGCCGGCGATCTGGCCGTCCTTGGTGACGTGGCCCACGAGGATGACCGCCACGCCGCGCCGCTTGGCGAAGGTGACAAGCTCGTGCGCGGCGGCGCGGACCTGGGAGACCGAGCCGGGCGCGGCCTCGACCGAATCGAGCCACATGGTCTGGATCGAATCGATGATGGCGAGGCCGGGGCGTTCGGCATCGAGCGTGGTGAGGATGTCGCGCAGGCTGGTCTCAGCCGCGAGTTTCACCGGGGCGTCCGAGAGGCCGAGCCGCGCGGCGCGCATCCGCACCTGGGCCGAGGCTTCCTCGCCCGAGATGTAGAGGCAGGACAGGCCGCGGCGGGCGTAAGCCGCGGTGGCCTGCAAAAGGAGCGTGGACTTGCCGATGCCGGGATCGCCGCCGACGAGGATGGCCGAGGCGGGGACGAGGCCGCCGCCGAGCACGCGGTCCAGTTCGGACAGGCCCGAGGCGATGCGGGGCGGGGGCGGTTCGGCGGTCGAGAGGTCGGACAGCGCGATGCTGCGGCCCTTCAGCGTGGGGCCCTTGGGTCCGGCGGAGAGGGGCGCCTCTTCCACGATGGAGTTCCAGGCGCCGCAGGCGTCGCAGCGGCCCGCCCATTTGCGATGGACGGCGCCGCAGGCGGTGCAGGTGAAGCTGGCGGCTGGCCTGGCCATTGGCCTACGATCCTTGTGCGAGGTATCGGGGTGGGCGGGAGTCTTCGCGGACCGTCCGGTTGCCGGCGTTGTCGCGGGAAACGCGCCCTCCCCAGGCGGTCACTCCAGCACCACCAGGGCGTGGCGCTTGCGGCCTGCGGTCAGCTTCACCGGATCGGCCAGTTCGCCCGCGTGCAGCACCTTCGACGGGTCGCTGACCAGATCGTCGTTCATCCGCGCGCCGCCTTCGGCGATCAGCCGCTTGGCGTCCTTGCCCGATTTTGCGAGGCCCGCGCGCACGAAGAGCTGGGCCAGCGAGATGCCGTCCATGACATCCGCCGCATGGAGCGTGACCGTGGGCAGGTCGTCGCCGATGCCGCCCTTTTCGAAGACCTCGCGCGCCGTGGCCTCGGCGGCCCTTGCCGCCTCTTCCCCGTGCAGGAGCGTGGTGGCGATGTTGGCGAGCAGGATCTTGGCCTGGTTGATCTCGGACCCTTCCAGGGCACCCAGGCGATCGCATTCCTCGACCGGGAGTTCGGTGAAGATCTTCAGGAACCGGCCCACGTCGGCATCGGTGGTGTTGCGCCAGAATTGCCAGAATTCGTAGGGCGACAGCATCTCGCCGTTGAGCCAGACCGCGCCCGAGGCCGACTTGCCCATCTTGCGGCCGTCGGAGGTGGTCAGAAGCGGCGTGGTGAGGCCGAAGATTTCCTTGTCGATCACCCGTCGCGTCAGGTCGATGCCGTTGATGATGTTGCCCCACTGGTCCGACCCGCCCATCTGCAGCAGGCAGCCGTAGCGGCGGTGGATTTCCAGGAAGTCGTAGGCCTGCAGGATCATGTAGTTGAATTCGAGGAAGCTGAGCGACTGTTCGCGGTCGAGCCGGGACTTCACCGATTCAAAGGACAGCATCCGGTTGACGCTGAAATGCCGGCCGATGTCGCGCAGGAAATCGAGGTAGTTCAGCCCGTCCAGCCATTCGGCATTGTTCAGCATGATGGCATCGGTCGCGCCACCGCCGTAGGAGAGGTAGCGCGCGAAAACCTGCTTCAGGCCGGCGATGTTCTCGTCGATCTTTTCCGGCGTGAGCAGCGGGCGCTCCTCGGACCGGAAGGAGGGATCGCCCACCTTGGTCGTGCCGCCGCCCATGAGCGTGATCGGCTTGTGTCCGGTCTTTTGCAGCCAGCGCAAGACCATGATGTTCATCAGGTGGCCGACATGCAGGCTGGGCGCCGTGGCGTCGTAACCGATGTAGGCAGGCACCACCCCCTTGACCAGCGCCTCGTCGAGGCCCTGATAATCGGTGCAATCGGCCAGGAAGCCGCGCTCGATCATCACGCGCAGGAAATCGGATTTGGGGTGGTAGGTCATGGTGTGCTCGTGCATGGGATGGGCAGGGGTATAAGACGCCGTGGGGAGAAGGGAAAGATGCTGAGGGGCGGCGCGGTCTGGGCGCTTGGCACGATGTCGGGCACCTCGCTGGACGGGGTGGATGCGGCGATGCTGCTGACCGATGGCAGCCGGGTGCTTGAATTCGGTCCCACGGCCTATCGCCCCTATTCCGAGGCCGAGCGGGCGGTGATCCGGGCGACCTTCGGACGCTGGCCGGGCGAGCCGGGCGTGGCCGAGGCGGCGGAAGTGGTGGAGACCGCCCATGCAGAGCTGATGGCGCGGTTTTCCGGGGTGGAGATCGCGGGGTTCCATGGCCAGACCCTGGCGCATGAGCCGCGCGGGCGCGGCACGCATCAGGCGGGCAATGGCGCTCTGCTGGCCGAGGTGCTGGGGATGCCGGTGGTCTGGGACTTCCGGTCGTCCGATGTGGAACTGGGCGGGCAGGGCGCGCCGCTGGCGCCCTTCTATCACCATGCGCTCGCCCGCCATGCCGGCGAGGCGCTGCCGGTGGCTTTCCTGAACTTGGGCGGCGTGGGCAATGTTACCTGGGTGGACCCGCGCCATGCCGCGCCCGAGGAGCCGGGAGCGTTGCTGGCCTTTGACACGGGGCCGGCCAATGCGCCGGTGAATGACCTGATGCTGGCGCGGCTTGGGCAGGCGCAGGATGAAGGCGGCGCGCTGGCGGCTGCGGGCCGGGTGGATGCGGCGGTCGTGACGGCCTTTCTGGAACATCCGTATTTCTACCGGATGCCGCCGAAATCCCTGGATCGCAACGACTTCCACGGCATTCTTGATGCCGTGCGCGAATTGTCCGACGCCGACGCCGCGGCGACGCTGGTGGCGGCTGCGGCGGCGGCCGTGGCGCGGGGGGCTGAGCATTTCCCTGCCCCCGTGGCGCGGGTGCTGGTGACGGGCGGGGGGCGGCGCAACGCGGCGATGATGGAGGCGCTGGCGAGCCGCATGGCGGCCGAAGTGCAGCCGGTCGAGGCCCTTGGCTTCGATGGCGACATGCTGGAGGCGCAGGCTTTTGCCTATCTCGCTGTGCGCGTGGCGCGGGGACTGCCGACCTCTGCCCCCGGCACGACCGGCGTTGCAGCGGCGGTCGGGGGCGGCAAAGTGAGCCGGCCGGGAGAGAGCGCGTGAACGCCCCGGTTCCGTCGTCCTGGCGGCTGCGCGATGCGCCGCTGAACTGGGCCGCGCACAGCCTTCTGCCCTTCTACCGGCGCTTTCCCTATGCCGGGCAGATGCCGATCACCAAGGTCGATCCGCGCGGCGTGGTGATCCCGACCGAGCGGGTCTTCTACAACCGGATTCCCAAGGCTGCCAATTCCACCGTGGTGGCGGAACTGGCAGCGCAAAGCGCCTATCGCCCGCTTCTGGAGCGCGGGACCGATGCGAAATCTCGCTTTCCCCGGCCTTCGCTCATGGGCCGGGCGATGGTGGAGGATCTGGCGCGCGACTGGTTCACCTGCACGCTGGTACGGCATCCGGTGACGCGGACGCTGTCGGCCTATCTAGACAAGATCGCCGGCCGGACCATGCAGTCACGCCTGTTCTACCGCTGGTTCGGCACCGAGCGGGAGCCGAGCTTTACCGACTTCTGCCGCTATTTGCAGGCGGGCGGGTTGTGGCACGACATGCATTGGGCGCCGCAAAGCGGGATTCTGCTGTTGCCGCTGGAGCGGTTCGACCTGATCGGCCGGTTCGAGCGGCTGGAAGCGGATCTGGGGCGCATCGTGACCCTGGGCTTCGGGCCGGATCACCGGCTGGTGTTCCGCCGCGCTGGGCCGGGGCCGACCGGGGCGGGCGAACGCGCCGCGACCCTGGTGACGGACGAGGCGCGGGACATCCTTGCCCGCCTGTATGCCGAGGATTTCCGCGCCTTCGGTTACGATCCGGCGGCCTGACGCCGCGCGCTGTGCAGCATCGAGCCGGTGTAAAGCACCAGCGCCGCCCAGATCATCGGGAAGGCGATCATGCGGGCCTGGCCGAAGGGCTCGCCGAAGACGAAGACCGCGATCAGGAAGATCATGGTCGGCGCGATGTATTGCAGGATGCCGATGGTCGAAAGCCGCAGCAGTTTGGCGCCGTTGGCATAGATCATCAGCGGCCCGGCGGTGACGAGGCCGCAGCCCACCAGCAGGAGCGTGTCGGTGGTGCTGGCGGTGAAGTGGCTTTGTCCGGTGGCCGCCAGCCAGGCGATGTAGGCGATGGCGAAGGGGGTCAGCAGCAGGACTTCCAAGAGGAATCCCTGGTTCGGGCCGATGGGCAGGGACTTCTTGAAATAGGCGTAGAAGCCCCAGGTCACGGTCAGGCCAAGCGCCACGACGGGCAGGCGGCCGGCATCCCAGGTGAGGATGGCCACGGCGAGCCCGGCCAGGGCGATGGCGGCCATCTGGATGCGGGTGAGCCTTTCGCCGAGGAGAAGCGCGCCCAGGAAGACCGAGAAGAGCGGGTTGATGTAATAGCCAAGTGCTGCATCCAGCGCATGGCCCGAGCCGATCGCCCAGACATAGATGCCCCAGTTGACCGAGATCAGCGCCGCGGTGATCGCGCCCATGCCCAGCATCCGCGGGGTGCGGAGCGCGCGGCCAAGGTCGGCGGTGCGGCCGGTGTACCACAGCACCGCGCCCGCGATCGGGACCGACCAGATGACGCGGTGGGCGATGACCTCGGGCGGCGGGATGTGGGCCAGCGCCTTCATGTAGAAGGGCAGGAAGCCCCACAGGACATAGGCAAGGATTGCCAGGGCCAGCCCCTTGGGGCTGTCTTCGTTGGGCTTCAGGCTCATGGCGCTGGCAATACGCCGAGGCGCGGGGGAAGGCCAATGCAAATTCGCACAAGGATTCATCACCGGATGCGATGGGCACCTTGCCGACGGCGCGGGGCGCTGGCAGCGTGGCGGCATGGCAGAGCATGTTCTTGTGGTGGGCGCCGGGCTGATCGGCGCGGGTGTCGCGCGGGCGCTGGCGCGAGGCGGGGCGCGGGTGACGGTGGTGGAGGCGGGCGTGCCGGCCTCGCTCGCCTCGGGGCGCAGCTTCGGCTGGATCAACGCGAGCTTCTTCCTGAACGAGGATCATTTCCGCCTGCGCCTGGCCGGCATGGCGGCGCACCGGCGGCTGGAGGCGGCGCTGCCCGGCACGGGGCATCGCTGGAGCGGCTGCTTTTGGTGGGAGGATCAGGGCGCGGGCTTCGACCGCATGGCGGCAGAGCTGATCCGGCTGGGGTATGCGGTGGAGGAGGTGACGTGCCGCTGGCTGGCCGGGCGGGAGCCGGCGCTGGCTTTGCTGCCGGACCGCGCGCTGTGGTTCCCCGATGAGGGTGCAGTCGATCCGGCGCATCTGGCGCGGGTGTTGCTGGCCGATGCCGCGGCGGCGGGGGCCCTGGTGCTGACTGGCTGCCCGGTGCTGGGGCTGGTGCGGCGGGGCGATGCGGTGGCGGGGGTGCGGACGGCGCAGGGCGTCATCGCCGCCGACCGGGTGGTGCTGGCCACGGGCGTGGCGACGGCGGGCCTGCTGGCAGCGGAGCGCATTGCCTTTCCCATGCTGCGCCGGCCCGGCGCGATGGTGCGTACCCAGGCGCTGCCGCCGGTCTTATCGGCGATCCTCGCCTCGGATGGCCCCGAGGTGCGGCAGGAGGCGAGCGGGCACATCCTCTGCCCGACCTCTGCCGCGCATCAGGGCGATACCGCCGAGGCCATCACCACGCCCCCCGCCGAACTGGCCGCCGCGACCATTGCGCGGCTGCGCGCGATGTTCCCCGGCCTCGACCTGCGGCTGCATTCGCTGATGATGGCGGAGCGGCCGGTGCCGGGCGACGGGTTGCCTGCCGTTGGGCCGGTGCCGGGGCTGGCGGGCCTGTGGATGGCGGTCCTGCATTCCGGCGTGACGCTCGGGCCGCTGGTGGCCGAAGGGTTGGCGGCCGAGATGCTGGAGGGCCGGGTGCTGCCCGAATGGGCGCCGTTCCGGCCCGACCGGCTGATCAGCCGGGGATCGTGAAGCCGGGGGCGGCGAGGGTGAAGCCCTCGAAGCGGAAGCCGGGCGAGACGGTGCAACTGACCAGCGTGAAGGCGCCGAGGCTTTCCGCCGCCTGCCAGTGATGCGCCGGAACGACGATCTGCGGCGACTGGCCGGCCAGCACATCGGGGCCAAGCTGCACATGCCGGGCGGGGCCATCGTCGCTGGCCGAAAGCGAAAGCGTGAGGGGCGCGCCGGCGTGCCAGAGCCAGATCTCATCAGCATCGACGCGGTGCCAGTGGCTGCGCTCGCCCGCCTTCAGCAGGAACAGGATGGCGGTTCCGGTGGCGCGGCCGTTCACTTCGGGGCCTTTCCAGGTTTCCCGATACCAGCCGCCTTCGGGATGGGGCTGAAGCTCAAGCGCGGCGATCAGCGCGTCGGGGTCTTGCGGCATCGGGGGCTCCGGGCAGGGGAATGTCGCGCCACTGGCCGGGGGCGAGGCCGTCCAGCGACCAGTCGCCCACCGACCAGCGGATCAGGCGCAGGGTGGGCAGGCCTACGGCCGCGGTCATGCGGCGGACCTGCCGGTTGCGGCCTTCGGTGAGGGTGAGTTCGATCCAGGCATCGGGCACGGATTTGCGGACCCGGATCGGCGGCACACGCGGCCAAAGACCCGGCGGCTCGGCAATGGTGCGGGCCTGGGCCGGGCGGGTGGGGCCGTCGTTCAGGGTCACGCCCCTGCACAGAGTCTGGAGGGCGTCTTCGCTGACCGTCCCCTCGACCTGAACGAGATAGGTCTTGGGCGCCTTGTGGGCGGGGTCGCTGATGCGGGCCTGAAGGCGGCCATCGTCGGTCAGCACCACCAACCCCTCGCTGTCGCGGTCCAGCCGCCCGGCGGCATAGACGCCCTTCACCGGCACGAAATCGGCCAGGGTCTTGCGCCCCTCGCCATCGGTGAACTGGCAGAGCACGTCATAGGGCTTGTTGAGGAGGATCAGGCGGGGCATGGCGTTCTGTCGCACGATGCCCTGCAAAAGGGAACCGGGGGCGCAAGGGTCGGCTAAAGACCCCTGCGCCCTCCGCAGGCTCATGCCTTCAGGATCGACCGGCCGGCGTATTCGGCGGTCTCGCCCAGCATTTCCTCGATGCGGATCAGCTGGTTGTACTTGGCCAGACGGTCCGAGCGCGACAGCGAGCCGGTCTTGATCTGGCCGCAGTTGGTGGCGACGGCAAGGTCGGCGATGGTGCTGTCTTCCGTCTCGCCCGAGCGGTGGCTCATCACGTTGGTGTAGCGGGCGCGGTGGGCCATCTCGACCGCCTGCAGAGTCTCGGTCAGGGTGCCGATCTGGTTGACCTTCACCAGCATGGAATTGGCGCAGCCGCGCGCGATGCCTTCGGCGAGGCGGCGCGGGTTGGTGACGAAGAGATCGTCGCCCACCAGCTGGATCTTGCCGCCCAGAACCTCGGTCAGCATCTTCCAGCCTTCCCAGTCATCTTCGGCCATGCCGTCCTCGATCGAGATGATCGGATAGTCCGAGACAAGGCCGGCCAGGTATTCGACGTTCTCGACCGAAGAGAGCACTTTGCCTTCGCCGGCAAGGTGATACTTGCCGTCCTTGAAGTATTCGGTCGAGGCGCAGTCGAGCGCCAGATAGATGTCTTCGGCGGGCTTGTAGCCGGCCTTCTCGATGGCCTTCAGGATGAAGTCCAGCGCCTCGCGGGTGGACTGGATCGCCGGGGCGAAGCCGCCCTCGTCGCCGATGCCGGTGTTGTAGCCCGCGCCGGAGAGAAGCTTCTTCAGCGTGTGGAACACTTCCGAACCCATGCGCACCGCATCGCGGATGTCGGCGGCGCCGACCGGTATGATCATGAATTCCTGGATGTCGATCGGGTTGTCGGCATGGGCGCCACCGTTGATGATGTTCATCATCGGCACGGGCAGCACGCGGGCCGAGGTGCCCCCGACATAGCGATACAGCGGCTGCGCGGTGAAGGCGGCGGCGGCCTTGGCCACGGCCAGCGAGACGCCGAGGATGGCGTTCGCGCCAAGCCGGCCCTTGTTCGGCGTGCCGTCCATCTCGATCATGGTGCGGTCGATGCCGACCTGCTCCAACGCGTCGTAGCCCACCAGTTCCTCGGCGATTTCGCCGTTGACGGCGGCCACCGCCTCCAGCACGCCTTTGCCCAGGTAGCGCGACTTGTCGCCGTCGCGGCGCTCCACCGCCTCATGCGCGCCGGTCGAGGCGCCCGAGGGCACCGCAGCGCGGCCTTGCGCGCCGCTTTCCAGCGTCACGTCCACCTCGACGGTGGGGTTGCCGCGGCTGTCGAGGATCTCGCGGGCATGGATGTCGATGATCGTGCTCATGGGGGTCTCCCGGGGTGGAGGTGCTCTCGCGCGCGTCTTACCCCGCGGAAGGGCTTTGGGAAAGCGCTCGTTTGCGGGCGCGTTCGCGGGCGAAGGCGTAGAGGCCCGAACCGATGATGACCGCCGCGCCGAACAGGGTGAGGGCATCGGGGCGTTCGGCGAAGACGAGAATGCCGAGCGACATGGCGAAGACCAGGCGGGTGTAGCGGAAGGGCGAGACGACCGAGACCTCGCCCTCGCGCATGGCGGCGGTGATGGCCCAGTAGCCCGAGGTGCCGAAGACCAGCGCGCCGGCGAGGCTGGCGGTTTCGGGCAGGCTGGGCAGCTGCCCTTTGCCGGTGATGGCCATCATGGCGAGGCCGAGGAGGGCCACCGAGGTCACGCCCCAGGCGCTGATCTGGTGGGTGGTGATGCGGGCGGGCACGGCGCGGGTGGCAAGGTCGCGCAGCGCGATGCCGGCGACGGTGACGAGGACCCACAGCGCCTGCGGGCGGAACTCGGCGCCGCCCGGCTGCACAACCAGCAGGACGCCGGCGAAGCCAACGAGGATCGCGGTCCAGCGCCGCCAGCCGACCCTTTCGCCCAGGAACAGGGCCGCGCCCATCGTCACGGCCAGCGGCGTGGCCTGCAGCACGGCCGAGACGGTGGAGAGGGGCACGGCGGCGAGGGCGGCGACATAGCCGAGCGAGCCCACCACCTCGCCCAGGTTCCGCAAGAGGAGGGCGGGGTGCAGCAGGTCGCGGGTGAGGAAGGGCGCGCCTTCGCGTCGGGCGAGCGCCCAGAAGACCGGGATGGCGAAGGCGCCCGAGACGAAGATGATCTGGCCCACCGGCAGGCTGGCGGCGGCGAGCTTGAGGAACATGTCCTCGATGGCGAAGAGGGCCATCGAGGCGACCATGAGAAGGATGCCGCGCAGGTTGCCCGACGCATCCGGGGCGGCGAGGTGGCGGGGCATGTCAGGTCTTCTTCCGGCCCAGCAGTTCCAGGCGGTGGCCGATGAGCTGGTAGCCCAGGCGCGCGGCGATGCGCTCCTGAAGTGCCTCGATCTCGGGGTCGACGAATTCGATGACCTCGCCGGTGGCGACGTCGATGAGGTGGTCGTGGTGGTCGCGGTCGGCGTCCTCGTAGCGGGCGCGACCGTCGCCGAATTCCAGCCGTTCCAGGATGCCCGCCTCTTCGAAGAGCTTCACCGTCCGGTAGACGGTGGCCAGCGAGATGCGGGGGTCCAGCTTGGCGGCGCGGGCGTAGAGTTCCTCGACGTCGGGGTGGTCCTCGGCCTCGCCCACCACGCGGGCGACGATCCGGCGCTGGTCGGTCATGCGCAGGCCACGGGCCTCGCAGCGGGCGATGATGTCCTGGGTCATGGGCGGGTCCGTCGCGGCATGGACCCCCGTTTAAGCCATTCTGTCGCGCGGCTCCACCCCGAAGGGAGGCGAGGGCGTCCGAGCTCGGACGCTTGGTTGGGCATAATGATTTCAATGCGTTGCGAGATCGGATTAACTTGGCGTTAGGAATTGTCCGAGCTGCGGAGAAAACTGCGTCATGAGCCTGGCGCAATTTTCTTCGAAGAAATTCGCCCTCGCCCCCCGTTCGCCTGCGCGGCTTGACCTTCCTGGCGGGCGGGCGCATGGGTCGGCGCCGACCGGACAGGGGAACACGATGCAGCGCAAACCGGCACTGGATGGCGTGGGGCTGGCGGCGCTTCTGGCGGTGCAGGCGCTTCTGGCCTTCAACCAGATCGTGGTGAAGCTGGTGAATGCCGGGTTGCAGCCGGTGTTCTTTGCCGGGCTGCGGTCGGTTCTGGCGGTGTTCTTCGTCTGGGCCTGGCTGGTCTGGCGCGGGCGTCCGCCGCGGCTGAGCCGGGCGGTCTGGCCCACGGGCCTGTTGATCGGGGCGGCCTTCGCGGGCGAGTTCCTGAGCCTTTTCATGGCGCTGGACCTGACCTCCGTGGGCCGCGCCAGCGTTCTGTTCTATTCCATGCCGCTCTGGTTTGCGGTGATGGCGCATTTCGGGCTGCCGGGCGAGCGCATCACCCGAATGAAGGCGGTGGGTCTGCTGCTGGCCTTTGCCGGCACGGCGGTGGCGATTCTTGGCCGTGGTGCCGGGGAAGGCGGGTCGTTGGCGGGCGATGTCTTCGGCCTGCTGGCCGCGCTGGGCTGGGCTTCGACTGCGTATCTTGCCCGCCGTCCGATGATGGCCAAGGAGGGGCCGGAGATGCAGCTGTTCTGGATGGTGCTGGTCTCGGGGCCGATCCTGCTGGCGCTGGCGCCGGCCTTCGGGCCATTGGTGCGGGACTTCCAACCGTTGCACCTGGCCGGTCTGCTGTTTCAGGCGAGCGTTGTGGTGGCCGGGGGCTTCATCGCCTGGCTGTGGCTGCTGTCCGTCTATCCGGCGGCTGTCGTGGCAAGCTTCTCGTTCCTGACACCCTTGCTGGCGATCGGGCTGGACTGGCTGATCTTCGGCACGCAGCCCGCACCGGGGCTGATCGTGGCGGCCGCCCTGGTGGGCGCCGGAATCACGCTGATCAATCGGAAGGCATAGGCGCAATCGGCTTTGCTGTTGCAGCCGCGTCACGGCCCGGCGCGCGTGAGTCTCTTGCCCTGACCGGGGGCGAGACCTGCGCGGCAGTTCATCCGGCAGCGCAACTTGGCCGAGCAAATCAATGCATCTGGCCGAGTTTTCCACAGGTTCGAATGGGACAGCGATGAGACGGACAGGGCCTGCGATTCTGTTGATGGCTCCGCGCC
The DNA here is from genome assembly GCF_019623905.1 of Neotabrizicola shimadae. Lineage (NCBI taxonomy): Bacteria > Pseudomonadati > Pseudomonadota > Alphaproteobacteria > Rhodobacterales > Paracoccaceae > Neotabrizicola > Neotabrizicola shimadae. Next base: position 1,108,850 of record NZ_CP069370.1, read on the forward strand.
GCCCTGTGCCGGCACACCACCCTTAGTGGTCTGAGTCCCGTCAAGCCGAAAATGTTGGGGATAACGGTAAAATATCCGTTGAACGGTTCCGACGATTACGACAGTTTGACGAAGCGGTCGATGCAGACACCAGATGTAGTGGTGGCGCGGCGGCCGGGACGGGGACATCAGAAGCCAAAAACTGCCGCAGACGTGATCGTGCGGAAGCCTTGCCCGGAACCGGGCGGGACGGGTTTTGCGTGTCCTTGTCTGAGGATGGACAACCCGCGGGGACGGGACGAAGGAGCGATTGGGGCAGATGAAGATCGAGCGCAAGTTAACCAAGCCGGAAACCGGCGCCTATGGCGAAATGGCTTTCGCCGTGACCACTTCGGAAATCCGCAATCCCGACGGGAAGGTGGTGTTCCGCAACGATTCCGTGGAGATTCCCGAGGGCTGGAGCCAGGTGGCCTCGGACGTTCTGGCGCAGAAGTATTTCCGCAAGGCCGGCGTGCCGGCGCGGCTGAAGAAGGTGCGCGAGAAGGGCGTGCCCGAGTTCCTGTGGCGGTCTGTCCCCGACGAGGCCGCGTTGGCCACGCTGCCCGAGGGCGAGCGGTTTGTCGGCGAAACCTCGGCGCGGCAGGTCTTTGACCGGCTGGCCGGTGCCTGGGCCTACTGGGGCTGGAAGGGCGGCTATTTCAGCACCGAGGCCGACGCGAAGGCCTATTACGACGAAATGCGCTTCATGCTGGCGCGGCAGATGGCGGCGCCGAACTCGCCCCAGTGGTTCAACACCGGGCTGCACTGGGCCTATGGCATCGACGGCCCGAGCCAGGGCCATTTCTACGTGGACCATGCCACGGGCAAACTGGTGAAGTCGGACAGCGCCTATGAGCATCCGCAGCCCCATGCCTGCTTCATCCAGTCGGTTTCGGACGATCTGGTGAACGAGGGCGGCATCATGGACCTGTGGGTCCGCGAGGCGCGGCTGTTCAAGTATGGCTCGGGCACCGGCACCAATTTCTCGTCCCTGCGCGGCGAGGGCGAGAAGCTTTCGGGCGGGGGCAAGTCCTCGGGCCTGATGGGGTTCCTGAAGATCGGCGACCGCGCAGCGGGCGCGATCAAGTCGGGCGGCACCACGCGGCGCGCGGCAAAGATGGTGATCTGCGACATGGATCACCCCGATATCGAGGCCTTTATCAACTGGAAGGTCATCGAGGAGCAGAAGGTCGCCTCGCTGGTGGCGGGCTCGAAGGCGCATGAGGCGCGGCTGAACGACATCTTCAAGGCGATCGGCGCCTGGGACGGGCGGGCCGAAGACGCGGTGGATCCGGCGAAGAACGCGGGACTGAAAACGGCGATCCGGGCGGCGAAAAAGGCCATGATCCCGGACACCTACACGAACCGCGTGCTGCAATACGCGAAGCAGGGCTATACCTCGATCGAGTTCCCGACCTATGACACGGACTGGGATTCGGAAGCCTATGTCACCGTGTCGGGCCAGAATTCCAACAACTCGGTCCGGGTGACGGATGCCTTCCTGAAGGCGGTGAAGGACAATGCCGACTGGGCGCTGATGCGGCGCACCGATGGCAAGGTGTCGAAGACCGTGAAGGCGCGGGAACTGTGGGACATGGTGGGCCATGCCGCCTGGGCCTGCGCCGACCCTGGCATCCAGTTCCATGACACGGTGAACGCCTGGCACACCTGCCCGGCGGACGGGCCGATCCGCGGATCGAACCCGTGCTCGGAATACATGTTCCTGGACGACACGGCCTGCAACCTGGCCTCGATGAACCTGCTGACGTTCTTTGCGAACGGTCGTTTCGATTCGGCGGCTTATGTCCATGCCAGCCGGCTGTGGACGATCACGCTGGAGATCAGCGTGATGATGGCGCAGTTCCCGTCGAAGGAAATCGCGCAGCTCAGCTATGACTTCCGCACCCTTGGCCTGGGCTATGCCAATATCGGCGGCCTGTTGATGAACATGGGGCTGGGCTACGATTCGGCGGAAGGCCGGGCGCTGTGCGGCGCACTGACCGCGATCATGACCGGCATCGCCTATGCGACCTCGGCCGAGATGGCGGCAGAGCTTGGCGCCTTCCCCGGCTACAAGCGCAACGAAGCGCATATGCTGCGCGTGATCGCCAACCACCGCATGGCGGCCTATGGCCGGACGAGCGGGTATGAGGGCGTGAACGTGAACCCGGTGGCGCTGGATGCGGTGAACTGCCCGGATGCGAGCCTGATCGCGCTGGCGCGGTCGGCCTGGGACGAGGCGCTGCGCCTCGGCGAGGAGCATGGCTATCGCAACGCGCAAACCACGGTGATCGCGCCCACGGGCACGATCGGGCTGGTGATGGACTGCGACACCACCGGCATCGAGCCGGATTTCGCGCTGGTGAAGTTCAAGAAGCTGGCCGGCGGCGGCTATTTCAAGATCATCAACCAGTCGGTGCCGGCGGCGCTGGAAACCCTGGGCTATCCGGGCCACCAGATCGCCGAGATCGTGGCCCATGCGGTGGGCCATGGCTCGCTGGCGCAGGCGCCGGGGATCAACCACACCGCGCTGATCGGCCACGGCTTCGGGCCGGCCGAGATCGAGAAGGTCGAGGCCGCGCTGCCGAGTGCCTTCGACATCCGCTTCGTGTTCAACCAGTGGACCCTGGGGCAGGATTTCTGCTCGGGCACCCTGGGGATCCCGGCGGAAAAGCTGGCGGACCCGACCTTCGACCTGCTGACGCACCTGGGCTTCACCAAGGCGCAGATCGCCGCGGCGAACGACCATGTCTGCGGGACGATGACGCTGGAGGGCGCGCCCTTCCTGAAGCCGCAGCACCTTTCGGTGTTCGACTGCGCCAACCCCTGCGGCAAGACCGGCAAGCGGTTCCTGTCGGTGGAAAGCCACATCCACATGATGGCGGCGGCGCAGAGCTTCATCTCGGGCGCGATTTCCAAGACGATCAACATGCCGAACGCCGCCTCGATCGAGGATGTGCTGGCGGCCTATGAACTGTCTCATTCGCTTGGCATCAAGGCGAACGCCATCTACCGCGACGGGTCCAAGCTCAGCCAGCCGCTGGCCTCTGCCCTTGTGGAGGACGACGAGGAGGCCGAAGAGGTGCTGGCCACCGGCTCGGCGCAGGAGAAGGCCGTGGTCCTGGCCGAGAAGATCGTCGAGAAGATCATCGTCAAGGAAGTGATCCGCACCAACCGCGAGAAGCTGCCGGAACGCCGCAAGGGCTATACCCAGAAGGCGATTGTCGGGGGCCACAAGGTCTATCTGCGCACGGGCGAATACGGCGACGGGCGTCTGGGCGAGATCTTCATCGACATGCACAAGGAAGGCGCGGGCTTCCGGGCGATGATGAACAACTTCGCCATCGCTGTGAGCGTCGGCCTGCAATACGGTGTTCCGCTTGAGGAATTCGTCGAAGCCTTCACCTTCACCCGCTTTGAGCCCGCGGGCATGGTGCAGGGCAACGAGGCGATCAAGAATGCCACCTCGATCCTGGATTACATCTTCCGGGAACTGGCGGTCAGCTATCTCGACCGCACCGACCTGGCCCATGTCCAGCCCAAGGGCGCAGCTTTCGACGACCTGGGCCGCGGCGACGACGAGGGCAAGCGCAACATCGCCGAGGTGAGCGACACCGCCGCCTCCAAGTCGGTGGAGCTGCTGAAGTCGATCTCGTCCACGGGCTATCTGCGCAAGCGCCTGCCGCAGGAACTGGTGGTGTTCAACGGCGGCATCAGCGGCGTGACGGCCATGGGCGGCGGCTCGACCGGCTTCTCGGAAGCCGCGGTCAGCTACAGCGCAACGACCGCCATCGCCACCGGCACGGTCAGCATGGACGCCCGCACCAAGGCGAAGATGCAGGGCTATGAGGGCGATCCCTGCGGCGAATGCGGCAACTACACGCTGGTGCGCAACGGCACCTGCATGAAGTGCAACACCTGCGGCGGGACGTCGGGCTGTTCCTGACAGTCTGACGCAATGACAGAGCGGCCCTTCCGGCAGACCGGAAGGGCCGTTGCCGTTTCGCGCCAGCAAGTTTCTTCGAAGAAACCTGCAAATTCCTTCGAAGGAATTTGCGGCGGCCGGGCCGCGGTGGTCTAGTGGGGCCAGCATCAACCCGAAGGAGGATGTCATGGCGGCAGCCGGCAAGGGGAACGAGGCCGAATTCGCGGCGCTTCAGGAAGAGATTGCGGCGCTGAAGGCGCGGCTGAAGGATCTGGCGGGGCAGGGGCGCGCCAAGGCCGAAGAGATGTTGTCCGAGGACCAGAAGGCCACGGTCGAGCGGTTGACCAGGCAACTGGGCGCGCTGGATGAGGAACTGGCGGCGCAGGTGAAGGCCCATCCCATCGGCGCGCTGGCGGTGGCCTTCGGCCTGGGGATGCTGGTCGCCCGGGCGCTGCGCTAGGGGGCGGGATGGAAGCGATCCTGCGCCTCCTGGCGGAACGGCCCATGACGGCAGTGAAGAACCAGCTGCGCGATGTGGTGACGATGGGCGTCGCGGCGGGTTTTCTGCTGGCCGGGGCTCTGGCGGCCCTTGCGGCCCTTGGCGTGCAGTTGAGCCACATGATCGGGCCGGTCTGGGCGCTTCTGTCGGTGGCGGGCCTGTCGCTGGTGATCGGGCTGGGACTGGTGGCCTTTGTGCGGTCGCGGGCCGAGACCGAGCGGCGCATCGCAGAGGCCGAGGCGCGCAGCCGTCAGACCATGCTTCTGTCGGCGCTGGCCTCGACCCCCGGCGTGGGGGCAGGCGGAGCGATCCTGGCGGCGCTGATCCTTGGGTTCCTGAACGGGCGCACTGGCGGCGACGACAAGCCGGATTGACTGGTGGGTGGTGAGGGACTCGAACCCCCGACATCCTCGGTGTAAGCGAGGCGCTCTACCAACTGAGCTAACCACCCGATGCGCCGGCTTCTAGCCTTGGGCGGGGGCCGGGTGCAACCCTTCAATCACGCAAGCGTGCCCCCGGGCCTGCCAAGCGCCGTGACGTCGCCATCCGCCACGCGGTAGATCACACCTTGGCCGCCGGGAAGGCGCGCGCCCTCGGCCAACGGCAAGCCCAGCACCAGGCAGCGCAGCACCCGGCTGACGATGCCATGCGCCACGATCACCGTCGGGCGGTCCAGTTCCCGCAAGGCCGGGGCAAGGCGCGCGGCCAGCGCCGCCAGACCCTCGGCCCCCGGCAGGGCGTCGTACCAATCCCAGGGCGCCAGATCGGCAATCTCGGGATGGGCGGCGTCGATGTCGTCGCGCATCAGACCTTCGTGCGGGCCCAGCCGGTATTCGGCCAGCCGGGCATCGGGGCGGGCGGTCAGGCCAAGGGGGGCCAGCATCAGCGCCGCCGTATCGACGGCGCGGCCCTGGGGCGAGGTGATGGCCGCGTGGCTGGCCGCGCTCACGCCATCGGCCACCATAAGCGCCGTCATGGCGCGGGCCTGGTCGCGGCCAAGCGCGGTGAGTGGCGAGTCGAGACCGCCCTGCAAGCGGCCGGCGGCATTCCATTCGGTCTGGCCGTGGCGCACGATCCAGAGCGGCGGCAAGGTCATGGCGTCCCCCAGAAGCACGAAGGCGCGCCGGTGGGGCGCGCCTTCGGTAAGCATGGTGGGCGATAACGGATTTGAACCGCTGACATCTTCGATGTGAACGAAGCGCTCTACCGCTGAGCTAATCGCCCGATGGCGCGCGGTTTAGCCTTCCTCGCCGCCCGCTGCAAGGGCCTCTTTCGCAGGTTTCTTCGCGGCCGGCGCGGTCGTGTGGGCGCGCAGCTTGATGGTCAGTGCGGCGGGCTTGCCGTCGGCGCCCGTGGGGCCGGCCTTGGCGACGCGCGCCTTGCCAAGCGGCGGAAGATTCAGGGAATCGCCCGCGCGCAGCGCATCGCCGATGCTTTTCAGCGTGGCTTCCACGATGTCTTTCACCGTGCCCTTCTTGCCCCCGACCGAGGCCGAGACCTGTTCGATCAGCGCCTTGCGCGTGAGGACGACGCCGGGGTCGGCCGAAACGGCGGCGGGCTTTGCCGGGGCAGGGGCCTTGCGCGGCTTGCGGGCGGCTTTGGGTTTGGGGGCTGCTTCGTCGTCTTCCATGTCCGGACCCTTGGTTCTGGCGCCTGTCCCGGCGCGCTGGCGTCACGATAGCCACAGGGTGTGGCCGATTCCCATACAAACCATGCAAAAGGCGAAGATTTTTCGCGTTCCGGCAACAGATGCCTGTGCGGCAGGCGAGACAGACAAAGGGGCGCGGGTTTCCCCGCGCCCCCCGTTTCAGGCCACTGCGGCGCGCATCAATGCGCCACGGTCGAGGCCGGTTCCTGCTTGGCCATCAGCGCGGCCGCTTCTTCTGCGGCTTCGTCCCAGACCACCGGCTCGGGTTGGCGGACGAGGGCGAGTTTCAGAACCTCGCGGACGTGGGTGACGGGTATGATCTTCAGCCCGGTCTTCACGTTCTCGGGGATTTCGGCCAGGTCCTTGGCGTTTTCTTCCGGGATCAGCACGGTCTTGATGCCGCCGCGCAGGGCGGCAAGCAGCTTTTCCTTCAGGCCCCCGATCGCCAGCGCATTGCCGCGCAGCGTGACCTCGCCGGTCATGGCGATGTCCTTGCGGACCGGGATGCCCGTCAGCACCGAGACGATCGAGGTCACCATGGCCAGGCCGGCCGAGGGGCCGTCCTTCGGCGTGGCGCCTTCGGGGACGTGGACGTGGATGTCGATGTTCTCGAACTTGGGCGGCTTCACGCCCAGGTCGGGACTGATCGAGCGGACATAGGAGGCCGCCGCCTCGATCGATTCCTTCATCACGTCGCCGAGTTTCCCCGTGGTCTTCATGCGGCCCTTGCCGGGCAGCTTCAGCGCCTCGATCTGCAACAGGTCGCCGCCCACCGAGGTCCAGGCGAGGCCGGTCACGACACCCACCTGATCCTCCTTCTCGGCCAGGCCATAGCGATGGCGCTGGACGCCAAGGTATTCCTCGGCCTTCTCGGGCGTCACCTCAACCGTCTTGACCTTGCCCTTCAGGATCTCCGTCACCGCCTTGCGGGCGAGTTTCGCGATTTCCCGTTCCAGGTTCCGCACACCCGCCTCGCGGGTATAGTAGCGGATGACATGGGTCATGGCCTCGTCCGTGACCGAGAACTCGCCCTTCTTCAGACCGTTCGCGGCGATCTGCTTGGGCAGCAGGTGCTGCTTGGCGATCTCGCGCTTTTCGTCCTCGGTGTAGCCAGCCAGCGGGATGATCTCCATCCGGTCCATCAGCGGGCCCGGCATGTTGTAGGAGTTCGCCGTGGTGATGAACATCACGTTGGACAGGTCGTATTCTACCTCAAGGTAGTGGTCGACGAAGGTGTTGTTCTGTTCGGGGTCCAGCACCTCGAGCAGGGCAGAAGCCGGATCGCCGCGGAAGTCCTGTCCCATCTTGTCGATCTCATCCAGGAGGATGAGCGGGTTGGTGGTCTTGGCCTTCTTCAGCGACTGGATGATCTTGCCGGGCATCGAGCCGATATAGGTGCGCCGGTGGCCCCGGATCTCGGATTCGTCGCGCACACCGCCCAGCGAGATGCGGATGAACTCGCGCCCCGTGGCCTTGGCGATGGACTTCCCGAGCGAGGTCTTGCCGACGCCGGGCGGGCCGACGAGGCAGAGGATCGGGCCCTTCAGCTTGGCCGAACGGTTCTGCACGGCAAGGTATTCGACGATGCGTTCCTTGACCTTGTCCAGCCCGTAGTGATCGGCGTCCAGAACCTCCTGCGCCTTGAGCAGGTCCTTCTTGACGCGGGCCTTCTTGCCCCAGGGCACGCCCAGAAGCCAGTCGAGGTAGTTGCGCACCACCGTGGCCTCGGCCGACATCGGCGACATCGACTTCAGCTTCTTGATCTCGGCCGCGACCTTTTCCCGCGCTTCTTTCGACAGCTCGGTGTTCTTGGCGCGCTCTTCCAGTTCGGCGATTTCGGACTGCGAGTCGTCGCCGTCGCCCAGCTCGCGCTGGATCGCCTTCATCTGTTCGTTCAGATAGTATTCGCGCTGCGTCTTCTCCATCTGGGTCTTGACGCGGCTCTTGATCTTCTTCTCGACCTGCAGGACGGACATTTCGCCCTGCATGTGGCCGTAAACCCTTTCCAGACGTTCGGCGACGGTCAGGGTTTCCAGGATTTCCTGCTTCTGGCCGACTTCGATGCCCAGGTGGCCGGCGACAAGATCGGCCAGCCGCGCGGGTTCGCGCGTTTCCGAAACGGCGGCCAGCGCCTCTTCGGGGATGTTCTTCTTGATCTTGGCGTAGCGCTCGAACTCTTCGGCGACGGCACGCACCAGCGCCTCGACCGTGGACTGGTCGCCCATGGTCTCGTCCAGTTTTTGCGCGCGGGCCTCGAAGAAGGTGTCGTTCGGCAGAAACTCGGTGATCTTCACGCGCGCCTTGCCCTCGACCAGCACCTTCACGGTGCCGTCCGGCAGCTTGAGAAGCTGCAGCACGTTGGCCAGGACGCCAACGCGGTAAATGCCGTCGGCCTTGGGATCGTCCTGCGTGGGGTCGATCTGGCTGGACAGCAGGATCTGCTTGTCATCGCCCATCACGTCTTCCAGCGCGCGGACCGACTTCTCGCGGCCCACGAACAGGGGAACGATCATGTGGGGGAACACCACGATGTCGCGCAGCGGCAACACCGGGAAGCTGGGGGTAACGGGTTCGCTCATTCGCGTTTCCTAAGTGGCGGAAGGTCGTGCCCCGACCATCGGCAGCATCCCGGCCTTCCCCGCTGGCCTCCATATCTGGGGGTGGGCGAACGGGGTGTCAACCACAGGAGCCGATCACATTCTGCGCGCGCCGCGTGGTGGGGGCAAGGTGCCTTTGTGACGGTGGCGTGACGGATGCGCGGGTCTTGATCCTGTCCTGCGCCCGGTCCCGCGTCCCGTGCTGCGCCCTGCCCGGCCTGGCCCCGCCCTGCCGTTGCAGGGGCGCGGCCCGCTGGGAACGAGGGGGCCGCGTCACACGCAGGGGTTGAAGATCGGGTGGCGGGCGCTATTGATCCTGCCGGCAGGGTCAGCAGAGTTGAGTGAGGCGCGGACAATCGACCCGCAAAGCAGCAATACAATTCTTGTTTGCGCGCCAATATTCAGGCAGCGCGCCAGCCTAAGGAGATCAAATACTTGATGACCATAAAGCTGCCAGAATCCGACAAGAGTATTTGGCGTGACTATTAAGGGGTGAGAATCAAGATGCCCAGTCGACAAAGAAAATATGCAATCGAACAGTTTCCATTCATCGCGTTCTCTGGAATAGTCTGCCTCTGGCTGTATGCGGGTTGGCAGCATCAGACCCTGCTGGTCGTGGTGGCGACGGTTGCCGGGTGTGTCGTGGTGTGCAACTTCGTGATCGGCCGCATTCAGGAGGTCCGCCGCCGCAAGGTCGAGCAGGAGGTGGCGACAGGCCAGATCCGGTCAAGCCTGCCACGAGTGTTTGCGGCCATTGTTCGACCTCATCGCGAATGCCTGGCGCGCAAGCGCCGCATCCTAGTGAAGCGCGAGGCGAACGGAACCCTGGTTCTGACCCGCTGGCTGGGAGAGCTGTCGCACTTCTACAAGACGACCGTGCTGCCCGAACTTCATGCGCATTTCCTGACGGTGGGTCATCCGGATCTGGTGGTTCGTCTGGCCGACGAGGCCGCGTTCCTCGACTGGTTCCTGACCTCGGATCCGCTGCACTGGAGGGCCGAGGATTTCGCATCGGGCCAACCAGAGCCGGACATGGGGCCGATCGAGTTTGAAGCCTGGTGCCGGCGTGCGCTGTCCCGGTCGGACTGGAATGCGCGGATCGCCCCGGCCGGGGCGGCGCAGGCGGCAACGATCCTGGCCGAACGCGATGGCGTGACGATGGCGGTGCAGTGCCGGCTCAGCGCGCAACCCGTGGGCACCAAGGCCGTGCAGGAGGTGCTGACGGCGCGCCGGCTCTATCAGCGTCAAATCGCCGTTGTCGTCAGCAACGAAGGCTTCATGCCGCTGGCGCGCAGCATGGCCCAGGCCGAAGGCGTCTGTCTGTTGCACCACAGCGAACTGGATGGAATCGCGCCAGAGGAACTGGTCGGCGCGGCGACGCCGCGGCGTCCTGCGGCCTTCGAGGTGCAGGTCGAAGAGGATGCGCTGGACGCATCCACGCGGGGAAAGGCCGTGCGCGTCTTCGGTCGCCGCTAAAGCGGTTCGATGTCGCCTTCGGCGCGCATCGCGTGGAACTCGGCGACAAAGGCCGACAGCCGCCCCGCCGCGATGGCACCGCGCAGGCCGGCCATCAGCTCCTGATAGTAATGCAGGTTGTGCCAGGTCATCAGCATGGACGAAATGATCTCGCCCGCCTTGAAGACATGGTGCAGGTAGGCGCGGGAATAGCTGCGGCAGGCCGGACAGGTGCAGCCTTCGTCCAGCGGGCGGGGGTCGTCCTGGTGGCGGGCGTTCTTGATGTTCACCTGTCCGCGCCGCGTCCAGGCCTGGCCGGTGCGGCCCGACCGGGAGGGCAGCACGCAATCCATCATGTCGATGCCGCGTTCGACCGCGCCCACGATGTCATCTGGCTTGCCCACGCCCATCAGATAGCGCGGCTTGTCGGCGGGCAGCATGTCGGGCGAATAGTCCAGCACGCCGAACATCGCCTCCTGACCCTCGCCCACGGCAAGGCCGCCCACGGCATAGCCGTCGAAACCGATGCGTTGCAGCGCCTCCGCGCTTTCGGCGCGCAGTTCAGGCGTCACGCCGCCCTGCTGGATGCCGAACAGTGCATGGCCCGGCCGGTCGCCGAAGGCCGCCTTCGACCGTTCCGCCCACCGCATCGACAGGCGCATGGACTTCGCCACGGTCGCCTCGTCGGCGGGCAGGGCCGGGCATTCGTCGAAGCACATCACGATGTCGGAGCCCAGAAGCCGCTGGATCTCCATGCTGCGTTCGGGCGTCAGCATGTGCTTCGACCCGTCGACGTGAGAGGAAAAGCGCACACCTTCCTCGGTCAGCTTGCGCAGGCCCGCCAGGCTCATCACCTGGAAGCCGCCGGAATCGGTCAGGATCGGGCGGTCCCAGTTCATGAACCGGTGCAGGCCCCCCAAGCGCGCGATGCGTTCCGCCGTGGGGCGCAGCATCAGGTGATAGGTGTTGCCCAGAAGGATGTCGGCCCCCGTGGCGCGGACCGAGTCGGGGAGCATGGCCTTCACCGTGGCGGCAGTGCCCACCGGCATGAAGGCGGGCGTGCGGATTTCTCCGCGCGGGGTGGTGATGGTGCCGGTGCGGGCACGGCCATCGGTGGCGGCGAGCGTGAAGCGGAAGGGCGTGGTCATGGGGCGTTCCTACAGCCGCAGGCCGCACCGCGCCAGCGGGTCAGAGCCGGATGTCATAGGTCACCCATTTCGTGCGCTCGGCCAGGCGGTCGTACAGGCCGCGTGCGCGGTAGTTGTCCTCTGCGGTGATCCAGCGGATCACGCTCCATCCCCTTGAGCGGCCCTCGTCCGCCACCGCGCGCAACAGCGCTTCGGCGGCGCCAGAGCCGCGCGCGGCAGGATCGACGAACAGATCGTCCAGATAGCCGCCGATGGTCGCCGACAGCGGGCGGGCGAAGGCGCGAAAATGCGCAAGGCCGACAAGGCGCCCGTCCAGTTCGGCGATACGGCCGGCAAAGCCATGTTCGCCCGCCATGATCCAGGACCAGACGCGGTCGCGCATCTCCTCGGTCTGGGCGATCTTGTAGAACGCGGCATAACCCGCATACAGCGCACCCCAGGCGGCGCGGTCCTCGGGGCGGGGCGGGCGGATGGTCGGCGTCATGGGTCTCTCCGGTGGCTGACGCGCCCTTTTAGCGCGGGCAGGGGGGCGGCGAACAGGCTGCCTGCAAATCAGGCGTCATGCGCCTGTCACCACGGCAAGCTAGGGAAGGGCAGCAAACTCAATCTTCGGGGGCTTGCGGGCAGGGAAACGCCAGATATAGTTTCCCCAGACGCAAGGGCGGGCTCGCCCGTCCTGATCCCCGCGGGGAATACAGGCGGACGAGGCGATTTTGACGATGGACGGCGATTTTCGAACCCAGTTCGTGCGCGATCCGGCGGCGCTGAAACACTATCCGGCGCTGGTGCTGAACGCGGACTACCGGCCCCTCAGCTACTATCCCCTGTCGCTCTGGCCCTGGCAGGAGGCGATCAAGGCCGCCGTGCTGGACCGGGTGCAGATCGTGGCGGAATATGACCATGTGGTCCGCAGTCAAAGGGCCGAGTTCAGGATACCCTCCGTGGTGGTCCTGAAGGAATTCGTCAAACCCCAGAAGCGCGTGGCCTTCACGCGCTTCAATCTTTTTCTGCGGGACGAATTCTGCTGCCAGTACTGCGGGTCGCGCGGCGACCTGACCTTCGACCATGTGGTGCCCCGGTCCAAGGGGGGCGTGACCAGCTGGGAGAACGTGGTGGCCGCCTGTTCGCCCTGCAACCTGAAGAAGGGCAACCGCACGCTGCGCCAGGCCGGCATGTCGCTGCACCGCGCGCCCCGCGCGCCCCTGGCCGAAGAGATGCAGATGCACGGTCGCAAGTTCCCGCCCAACCACCTGCACGAAAGCTGGATGGACTTCCTTTATTGGGATGCCGAGCTGGAGGCGTGACACCGCGCTTGCCTTCCCCCGTGCCTTGCGTAGGCTTCGTTGCATCAGGCGCACATCCCCAAAGCGCTTTGGGGCCGGTGCGGCGGAAGCTGGACTTGTGGCCGGGCAAGCGATAGAACGGCGTCGTTAGCGCTAACAGTCCCCCTGGGGACGCCCAATGCTGGGGGAATCATGGTTTCGCGCGTCATTCCGGTCGATGCCTTCGACCTCGTGATCTTCGGCGGCACGGGCGATCTGGCCAAACGCAAGATCCTGCCGGGCCTTTACCGCCGCTTCTGGGCCGGCCAGATGCCTGCCGAAAGCCGGATCATCGGCGCGGCGCGGGCCGACCTCGACGACGCGGGCTTCCGCAAGCTGGTGGCCGACGCCATCGACGAATTCGTAAGCCAGGACAAGCGCGACGAGGCGATGATCGCGCAGTTCCTGGAACGCATCTCCTATGTCTCGATCGACGCCACCGGCACCGGGGGCTGGGACCAGCTGAAGGCCATGATGCGCTCCGGCGTGGTGCGCGCCTTCTACTTCTCGGTCGCGCCCGCATTGTTCGGCGCCATCGCCGAACGCCTGTCATCGAACGGCATCGCCGATTCCGAAAGCCGCATCGTGGTGGAAAAGCCCTTCGGCCGCGACCTGGCAAGCGCCCAGGCCCTGAACGCGACGCTGGCCGCGCATTTCGCCGAACGCCAGATCTACCGGATCGACCACTATCTTGGCAAAGAGACGGTGCAGAACCTGATGGCGGTGCGCTTCGCCAACATCCTGTTCGAGCCGATCTGGAAGGCGCAGTACATCGACCACGTCCAGATCACTGTGGCCGAGACGGTGGGCGTGGAAGGCCGCGGCGCCTATTATGACAAGTCTGGCGCCATGCGGGACATGGTGCAGAACCACATGATGCAGCTTCTGTGCCTGATCGCGATGGAGCCGCCCTATCACTTCGACCCCAACGCCGTGCGAGACGAGAAGCTGAAGGTCATCCGCGCGCTGGACCCGGTGGCGCCGCAAGACATCGTGCGCGGCCAGTATCTCGCCGGGGGCGGGCAGGGCGGCTATATCGAGCATTCGGAAAACCCCGCCAGCCGCACCGAAAGCTACATCGCGATGAAGGTGCATATCTCCAACTGGCGGTGGGCCGGCACGCCCTTCTACCTGCGCACCGGCAAGAGGATGCGCGCCCGCGCCAGCGAGATTGCCATCGTCTTCAAGGAACCGCCCCATTCCATCTTCGACCATGCCTCGGGCTGGCGCGAGAACCAGCTGGTCATCCGGCTGCAGCCGAACGAGGGCATGAACCTCATGGTCATGATCAAGGAACCCGGTCCGGGCGGGATGCGCCTGGTGCAGGTGCCGCTGGACATGTCCTTCGCCGATGCCCTTGGCGAAGAGGGAGCCGACATTCCCGACGCCTATGAACGGCTCATCATGGATGTGATCCGCGGCAACCAGACGCTCTTCATGCGTGGCGACGAGGTCGAGGCCGCCTGGGCCTGGGCCGACCCGATCATCGAGGGCTGGGAAGGCCGGGGAGAAAAGCCGCAGGGCTATGATCCTGGCTCGTCCGGCCCCGACGATGCGCTGATGCTGATGCACCGCGACGGAAGGCGCTGGCGGGAGATCCGCGAATGACCTTCCGCGACTATCCCGACCGCGACCTGATGTTCCTCTCGGTGGCCAATACCATCGCGGGGCAGTTGGCCGATTTCCTGCGCCGCGAGGGCAAGGCAACCCTGTCCGTGCCGGGCGGCACGACGCCGGGGCCGATCTTCGACATCCTCGCCGCGGTCGAACTGGATTGGGCCAATGTCGCGGTGATGCTGAACGACGAACGCTGGGTTCCCGAAGACAGCCCCCGGTCCAACACCGCGCTGTTGCGCCACCGTCTTTTGACCGGCAAGGCGGCGATGGCGCAGCTTGTCCCGCTCTATGCTCCCGCACCGCAGCCAGAGGACCGGCTGGCCGAACTCGCTGAAGGCATCGCGCCGCATTTGCCGATTTCCGTGCTTCTGCTGGGGATGGGCGCCGACATGCACACCGCCTCGCTCTTTCCCGGCGCCGACCGGCTGGAAGAGGCGCTTGCGCCAGACGCGCCCGTGCTCATGGCGCTGCGGGCCGAAGCCGCGGGCGAGCCGCGCATCACGCTGACCGCGCCCGCGCTGAAGGGCGCGATGCACACGCATATCCTGATCACCGGCGCCGAAAAGCGCGCCGCACTGGATCGCGCCGCCGGTCTGCCGCCGGTGCAGGCCCCGGTGCGCGCGGTTCTGGACAACGCAACCGTTCACTGGGCGGAGTAGAGCCATGGGACATCACTGGGACGCGCTGAAGACGCATCACGACGGGGTGGCGCAGCGCCACATCCTGGATCTCTTCGCCGCCGAACCTGACAGGGCGCACCGCTTTTCGGCCCGCGCCGGGGCGATGCTGTTCGACTATTCCAAGACCAACATCGACGCCGAGGGCCGCGCGCTGCTGATCGCGCTTGCCGAGGGCGCGGGCGTGGCCGCCAAGCGCGACGCGATGTTCGCGGGCGAAAAGATCAACGACACCGAGGGCCGTGCCGTCCTGCACACCGCCTTGCGCGCGCCCGAGGGCGTGAAGGTCATGGTCGATGGCAAGGATGTCATGCCTGGCGTGCATGAGACCCTCGCGCGCATGGCCGCATTCGCCGAAGATGTGCGCTCGGCCCGCATCCGGGGGCAGGGCGGGGCGATCACCGATGTCGTCAACATCGGCATCGGCGGGTCAGACCTTGGCCCCGCCATGGCCTCCATCGCGCTGTCGCCCTATGCCGACGGGCCGCGCGTGCATTTCATCTCGAACGTCGATGGCGCCCATGCCGCAGACATTCTGCGTGGGCTGAACCCTGAAACCACGCTGGTGATCGTTGCCTCCAAGACCTTCACCACCATCGAGACGATGACCAACGCCGACACCGCAAAGCGGTGGATGGCGTCAAAGGTCGCCAATCCTGCCGCGCAATTCGCCGCCGTCTCCACCGCGCTGGACAAGACCACCGCCTATGGCATCGACCCGGCCCGCGTCTTCGGCTTCGAGGATTGGGTGGGCGGGCGCTACTCCATGTGGGGCCCGATCGGCCTCAGCCTGATGATCGCCATCGGGCCGGAGTCGTTCGGCGATTTCCTGGCCGGCGGCCGCGACATGGACGAACGCTTCCTGCACGAACCGTTCGAGGAAAACATGCCCGTCATGCTGGCCCTGGTCGGCATCTGGCACAACCAGATTTGCGGCCATGCCACCCGCGCCGTGCTGCCTTACGACCAGCGGCTGTCGCGCCTGCCCGCCTATCTTCAGCAACTGGAGATGGAGAGCAATGGCAAGCGCGTCGCCATCGACGGCGCGGACCTGGTGCGCAACTCCGGCCCCGTGGTCTGGGGCGAGCCCGGCACCAATGGCCAGCACGCCTTCTACCAACTGATCCACCAGGGCACACGGGTTGTTCCTTGCGAGTTTCTGGTGGCGAAAGAAGGCCATGAACCGGACCTCGCGCACCAGCACCTGCTTCTGGTCTCGAACTGCCTGGCACAATCCGAGGCGCTGCTGCGAGGTCGCTCGCTGGACGAGGCCCGCGCCATCATGGCGAAGAAGGGACTGACCGGCGCCGAGCTGGACCGTCAGGCCCGCCACCGTGTCTTCCCCGGCAACCGCCCCACCACGACGCTCGCCTATCCGAAGCTCACGCCCTTCACCCTTGGCCAGATCATCGCGCTCTACGAACACCGCGTCTTCGTCGAAGGCGTGATCCTTGGCATCAACAGCTTCGACCAGTGGGGGGTGGAACTCGGCAAGGAGCTGGCGCTGGCCTTGCAGCCGGTGCTGGAAGGCAAGGCAGGAACCGAAGGCAAGGACGGCTCCACCGCCGCGCTGGTCGACTATCTGAAGCCCTGAGGCCGGGGCCGGCTCCGGCCGGCCTAACCGCCCAGGGCGATGGTCGTCGCCACCAGCACCGATCCCACCAGCGGCACCGTCACCCGCATCCGCCAGCCGCCGCCCATCTCGCGGTCCAGCATCCAGCCGATCACGAAGAGGCTGGCCACCGCGACTGCATTCGACCAGCGCATCGCCCGGTGCAGCTCGTCGAACAGCAGGAAGGGCAGCACCGGCGGGAAGGTCGCCACCACCACCAGCGCAAAGACCGCCAGCGCAATGCGCAGGTCACCCATCGCCACACGCGCCATCGGCGGCGGCGGGATCGACCGCATCCGCGCCACCATCCGGTCAAGCTCCTCCTCGGTCAGCTGGCCCGCCGCGGCATCGGGCACCTGCGCGCGCAGCAGCTCGCGCGCCTCTTCCGGCGCGGCCTGCCGGATGCGGATGCCAAGCGCGCGGTCGCGGTTGCGCTCGGTGATGCCGGTCAGCACGTTCATCACCCCGTCCACGATGCCCCAGGCAAGGTTGCAGCCAAGCGCCGCCGCCAGCACCGACCGCACCGACGCGCCCCCCGCCACCGCCACCGACATCGTGCCGGTGAAGGTCAGCGCCATCAGCAGGCCGAACATGATCTCGCTCAGCCGGCTGATCGGGTCCAGGATCGGGGTCCGCCGCCCCTCCACCTCAGCGTCCCGTCAGCCAGTTGCCCAGACGCCCCAGCTTCGAGGGCGGCCCCCGGTGCCGCGCCTCGCTGCGGTCGGCCGCATTCAGAAGCGCATACATCCCGTGCACCCCCATCCAGCGGAACGGCTCCGGCTCCCAGGACCGCACGCGCCGGTTCACCCAGGGCAGGGCGGTCAGCTCGGTCTTCCGGCCGAGCGCCAGATCGGCCAGCGTCCGCCCCGACAGGTTCGAGGTCGAAACCCCCACCCCCACATAGCCCCCCGCCCAGCCGATGCCGGTGGCCGCATCCAGCCCAACCGTCGCGCACCAGTCGCGCGGCACACCCAGCACGCCGCACCAGGCATGGTCCACGCGGAACGGCTTCGCCGCCGGGAAATGCGTGTGCAGGATCCCCACCAGCCGCCGGATCGTCTCGCCATCCGGCGCGCCGTTGGTGTCGAGGCTGGAGCCATACCGATAGGGCACGCCCCGCGCGCCCACCGTGATCCGGCCTTCTCGCGTGCGCTGGCAATAGCAATAGGCATTGGCGAAATCGCCAAGGATTTCATACCCGTTCCAGCCGATCTTCGCCCAGACCTCCTCGGGCAAGGGCTCGGTCGCGATCTGCGCGGAATTCAGCGGCAACCACTCCCGCTTCAGGTCCGGAAACCCCGCGGTGAACCCCTCGGTGCAGCGCAGGATGACCGGCGCCTTCACCACGCCCCGCGCCGTCACCACGCGGCCCTTCTCGAACGAGGTCACCGCCGTGCCCTCGCAGATGCGCACGCCCAGCCCGTCCACCACCCGCGCCAGCCCGCGCACCAGCTTGGCCGGCTGCACCCGCGCCACGTTCGACACGATCATCCCGCCCAAGGTGCCGGGCACAGCCACCCGCGCCATGGCCTCCTCGGCGCCGATTTCCCAGACGCGGTCCTCCTCGCCCCAGCCCTGCCGGTGCTTCACCTCGGCCGACAGGCGCTGCAACTGCGCCGGGTTCACCGCCACCATCATCTCGTCGGTGCGCCGGATGTCCGCGTCGATGCCCTCGGCCTCGGCCACGCGGATCACCTCGTCCACCGTGCCATTCATCGCGCGTACCATCCCCCGCACCGCCTCGCGCGAGGAGGTCGCCATATAGCGTTCGTGGTTCCACGCAAACCCGCCGGTCAGCCAGCCGCCATTGCGACCCGAGGCGCCGAAGCCCGCGAACTCCTTCTCCAGCACGATCACCTTCAGCGAAGGGTCCGCCTTCTTCAGGTAATAGGCCGTCCACAGCCCCGAATAGCCCGCCCCGATGATTGCCACATCGGCAGAGCTGTCGCCGTCCAGCGGCGGGCGACGGGTCGAGGGCAGACCGATATCGGCATACCAGAAGGATACATCCCCAATGCGCATTGGCTCGCTCATCGTGTCACCTGTTGTCTTGCCGGCACCAGAAACCAGCCCCTCCGCCAAGGCGCAAGCCTGCCCGCGCCATGCGCGCCGCAAAGCCGTCGCGCACAGGCGGCCTTGCCCCTATGCTGGGCAGGAAAGGCGCCCCCATGATCCAGACCCTCGGCCATCTCCTGCCCTATGCGCTGCCCGTGGCGCTGTCGCCCCTGCCGGTCATTGCCGCGCTGATGCTGGTGCTGTCGCCGCCCGGCCCGCGCGGCGGCATGGCCTTCCTGGCCGGGCGGCTCCTTGCCCTTGGCCTTGCCACGGCTCTGGCCGCGGGCCTCGCCGAAACGCTGCAAGACCGTGCCGGCGCCGATGTGCCGCGCGTCTGGCTGCGCCTTGGCCTCGGCCTCGCGCTGGCGGCTCTGGCCCTGCGCAGCCTGCTCCGCCCCGCGCCAGCCGATGCGCCGCTGCCCGGCTGGCTCGCCGCGCTGGAAACCGCCACACCCGCCACCGCCCTGCGCCTTGGCGCGATTGTCACGCTCGCCAACCCGAAGGAACTGGCCTTCCTTCTGGCCGCCGGCCTTGCCATCGGGGCTCAGATGCCGGGCCTTCCAGCCCTCGTCGCGCTGGCCCTGGCCTTTGCCGTCATGGCCGCCGCCGGTGTCGCGCTGCCGGTGCTGGCGGCCCTGATCGGCGGCCCGGCCATGCGCCAAAGGCTGGTTCCCCTTCGCGATTCGCTTGTGGCGCATCGCGGGCTCGTCATGGGGCTGGTGCTGGCCTTCATCGCCGCGCTCCTGATTGGCGATGCGATCGGCAGCCTCGGCTCATAGCCCTGGGCTCGCATGATCCCAGCCCACCGCCAGGTCGTCCTGGCGAAACAGGGTCACGCCAGCCTCGGTGAAGCGCGCGCTGTCCCCGCCGCTGGCAAACCGCGTCACACGCACCAGCCCGGCCTCGTGGTCGATCACGTTGAAGTCGTTCTCCTCGCCCCTCAACCGCGTCGAAAGCGTGGTGCCCGCCTGCACGCACAGCACCCGCCGCCCGCCCTCGCGCAGCGCATGGGGCGCGGCGGCCCAGTTGTGCAGATGCCCGCACAGAATCACATCCGCCCCGGCGCCTGCCAGCGCCTCGCTGGCCCGGCGCGCCCCCTTCATCGGCGCCTTGCCCGATGCGGCAGGCGTGTCCAGCGGATGATGCATCGCCACCACGCGAAGGGCCCCCGCCGGGGCGGCGCGCAGGTCGGCGCAGGCGCGCTCCAGCGACGCCCGCCGCACCCGCCCGCGCTGCCAGGCGAAGGGATCGGCCGTGTCCATGCCGATCACGCACAGCCCCGCCACCGTGGCGCGCGGCTCGGTCTCGGGGCCGACATGCCGGTGCCATCCCGACAGCGGACGGAACAGCCGTGCAAACGGGTTGTGCAGCGGCAGGTCGTGGTTGCCCGGCACGCAGATCACCGGCCCCGGCAATTGCGCCATCAGCGCGGCCGCCTCGGCAAACTCGGCGTCCCGCGCGCGCTGCGTCAGGTCGCCCGAGATGACCGTCACATCCGGGCTCAGATCGCGCGCCATGTCCACCAGCGCCCCGGCCAGCCCGGGCCGCGCCCGGCCGAAATGCAGATCCGACAGATGCAGAAGCCGGCCCATGTCCTCAGCCTTCGCCCGCCGGCACCAGGACGCGCAACGCGCCATCCAGATAGCGGAACCGGAACGGCGCCTTCATCTTCTCGCGCTCGCCGTCCCGTGCAATGGTGCGGCGCGGCGCCCGCGTGACGATCTCCACATCGCGCCCGCCCTCCAGCGTGAAGTCGCGGTAGGGCCGGGCGGTGCGCAGGGCCATCTTCAGCGCAAAGCCCAGAAGCTGCCAGCGCCGCAGCTCCGGTGCCATGTAGATCGCGAACTGCCCCTGCCGGATCAGCTCCACCCCGTCGGTCAGCCCGTATTGCTCCAGCTGATAGGCATTGTGCGCGACGAACACCACCGGGCTGCGCAGATGGTCCGTCCGCCCGTCGATGGTCACGCGCAGCCGGCTGGGCCGGTCATAGGTGGTCAGCGTCCGCAGCGCCGACCAATAGGCCGCAATCCGCGACCGGCCCCACCGCGCATAGGCCGCCTCGCGCCGCTCCAGGAGCGCGGGGTAAAGCCCAAGGCTCGCATTGTTCAGGAACAACTCGCCATTCACCTCACCAGCGGAAACCTCGCGCTCCACCGCACCCACCAACGCCTTCGCCGCCTCGCCTGCGTCCTGTGGCAGGCCAAGGCTGCGCGCAAAGAAGTTGAAGGTGCCGAGGGGCAGGATGCCAAGCGCGATGCCGCTGCCCGCCAGCGCATCCGCCACCGTGCAGATCGTTCCATCGCCCCCGGCGGCAATCACCGTGGCGAATCCGTCCTCGACGGCCCGCCGCGCCTCTGCCGGCAGGGCGCTGCCCGACCGGATCAGCCGCACCTCGGGCGCGAGCCCCGCGGCGCGCAGCGGCGCCACCAGCTCGTCGATGCGATGCGCCGCCTTCTTGCCCGATCCGGCATTGGCCAGCACGCAAATGGGTTCCCGCACGTCGCCTCCGCCAGGTCTCGCAGGCCCGCCCGGCTGCCAGACCCCCGGCGCGCGGCTCCTCATGCGCAGGTAATGTCTGCTTTTGCCGGGACAAGCCCGTCAAAGGCCCTATTCCGTCTGCGCTTGCCGCTGGGTTCGGGCCATGCCTCGTCTCTGCCACTGGCGGCGGGGTTGCCGGGCGCGGTGCGATCAGGGCGCCAGGGACTGGAGCCACGTGGCGCGCGACCAGGCGTGCCGGGCTGTCAGCTTTGACGAGGTGCCGCACCTTGACCCTCGGCGTTCTGGTATGGCGATACGGCTCCTGTCCGATGAGCCTTGCCTCGGACAAATGTTAAGTCCAAGTTAAAGCGGTTTTGCAACCTATTGAAATCATTCAATCTGAGGGGGCGTCCGAGCTCGGACGCCCTACTTGGCCAGAAGCCGCCGCAGCAGGGTCTCCAGATAGTCCCCGGCCTCGCCAAAGGGATCGTGCCCCTCTCCCAGCACGGCCCGGACCTGGACCTCGAAGTCGGCATAATGCTGGGTCAGGGCCCAGATCGAAAAGATCAGGTGCTCGGGCGGAACCGCGGCGATCCGCCCCGCCTCGACCCAGCCCCGGATCACCCCCGCCTTGTCGGCCACCAGGGCCTTCAGCTCGGTCTCCAGCACCCCCCCGATCCGCGGCGCACCCTGAAGGATCTCATTAGCAAAGAGCCGGCTCTCCCGCGGATAGTCCCGGCTCAGCTCCAGCTTCCGCCGGGCATAGGCCAGGATCTCGGTCAGGGGATCTCCCCCCGCATCCATGTCGCGCAAGGGGTCCAGCCAGGCGTCCAGAAGCTGGGACAGAAGCGCCTCGTGGATCGCCTCCTTCGAGGGGAAGTAGTACAGCAGGTTCGGCTTGGACAGCCCCGCGACCTCGGCGATGCGGTCCAGCGTGGCCCCCCGGAACCCCATCTGGCTGAACACTTCCAGCGCCGCGTCCAGGATGGTCTCGCGGTTCCTCGCCTGTATCCGTGTCCGCGGCCGCCCCATCGCCTCAGATCTGCTGCCGCTTGCGGTAGGTGAAGATTTCCTCGGTCACGAACTCGCGGAAGGCCGCCACCCGCTTGGAATGGCGCAGCTCCTCGGGATAGGCCAGAAACACCGGCACCTCTCCCGACTCCACATCCGGCATCACCCGCACGAGATGCGGGAAATCCTCGGTGATGTAGTCGGGCAGCACCCCGATGCCCAGGTGGTTCAGCACCCCCTGAAGCACCCCGAAGTAGTTGTTCACCGTCAGGGTCGAGGGGATGTCATGGCTCATGAGCTCCTGCACCAGTGTGGCCCCCGCGGCCACCTGCGGCGTGCCGGCGTGCTGGCTGATCAGGCGGTGGCGACTGAAATCGTCCATCGTCCGGGGAGTGCCGGCCTGGTCCAGATACTCCGGCGTCGCATAGAGCCGCATCCGGATGTTCATAAGCCGCTTGCGGATCAGGTCGGCCTGGCTCGGTTCCTTCATGCGGATCGCCACATCGGCCTCGCGCATGGGCAGGTCCAGCACCCTTTCTTCCAACATGAGGTCGATCTTCAGCGAAGGATACTTCTCATACAAACCCGCAAGCCGCGGTGCCAGCCAGAGCGTGCCGAAACCCGTGGTCGTGGTCACCCGCAACTCGCCGAAGACCTCGTCCTCGCTGTCGCGGATGCGGGCGGCGGTGGCGTCCAGGCGCTTGGCCATCTGCTGGGTGGCATCGAACAGAAGCTCGCCCTGCTCGGTCAGGATCAGGCCGCGGGCGTGGCGGTGAAACAGCGTGACGTTCAGGGATTCCTCAAGCGCCCGGATCTGGCGGCTGACGGCGGACTGGCTGAGGTGCAGCACCTCACCCGCATGGGTAAGGCTGCCCTTGTCGGCCACCGCATGAAAGATCCGCAACTTGTCCCAGTCCACCATAACTCACCTGTCTGCGCGCCAAGACGCTAGCATGTCAGCGGGGCACATAGGCATTTCTTTCAGCGCGTAAACCGTCTGCGGACCGGAAATCTGCTTGCCGGTGGCCGTTCTGCCGCACCGCGCTTCTGTGCTTTCCCGAAACCGGCGGGCGGCTTATGATTGCCCCATGCGCAAAGGCGCGGCACCGGGGCGCGACGACCCCGGACAACGAACAGAGGTCGGGCATGGCTGTTGGTGTCTTCGATTCGGGCCTTGGCGGGCTGACGGTGCTGGATGCGGTATCGAGGCGCCTTCCCGATGTTCCTTTCGTTTATTTTGGCGACAATGCCCATGCACCCTACGGGGTTCGCACCTCGGATGACATCTTCAACCTGACCTGCGCCGCAACCGAGAGGCTGTGGGACGAGGGCTGCGACCTGGTGATCCTGGCCTGCAACACGGCGTCGGCGGCCGCCTTGAAGCGGATGCAGGAGACCTGGGTTCCAGCAGACAAGCGCGTCCTGGGCGTCTTCGTTCCATTGATCGAGGCGCTGACCGAGCGGCAATGGGGCGACAACTCGCCGCCGCGCGAGGTTGCGGTGAAGCATGTGGCGCTGTTCGCTACTCCGGCCACGGTCGCGAGCCGCGCCTTCCAGCGGGAACTGGCCTTCCGCGCCATTGGCGTGGATGTCGAGGCGCAGCCCTGCGGCGGCGTGGTCGATGCCATCGAGCAGGGAGACGAGATCCTGGCAGAGGCACTGGTGCGCAGCCATGTCGAGGCCTTGAAGCGGCGGATGCCGCATCCCCAGGCGGCGGTTCTGGGCTGCACCCACTATCCGCTGATGGAACGGGTGTTCCAGGAGGCGCTTGGCGAAGAGGTCAAGGTCTTCTCGCAGGCCAACCTGGTCGCCGAAAGCCTGGCAGACTATCTGCAGCGCCGTCCGGAGTTCCTGGGCAGCGGACGGGAGACGAAGTTCCTGACGACGGGCGACCCACGGTCGGTTTCGGACAAGGCGACGCAGTTTCTTCGGCGGCGAATCACTTTCCAGGCAGCCTGAGATGATCGGCCGCCGCGCGGTCCTGTGCGGGCCCGTCCTTGCGATGCTGTGCCCGCCGGCCTGGGCTTCGGACTGGGCGCAGGACGGTGCGGCGAAGGGTGTTCCAAACCTGCACCGGGTCACAGACAGCCTGTGGCGCAGCGGTCAGCCGAGGTCAGAGGGCTTTTCTTTCATGGCGGATCTGGGGGTGCGCACCGTGATCAGTTTGCGCCACGGATCGCGCGACGAAAGGCGCACGGGCGATGCCAGGCTGGATCTGGTCAGCGCGCCGATGACATCGCGCAACGTGGCAGCGGATGACGGGGCGCAGGTTGTTCAAGCCCTTCGCGCGCTGGATGCCGGGCTGCAGCGCGGACCGGTGCTGGTGCATTGCCGCTTCGGTTCGGACCGGACGGGCTGCATAATGGCACTTTACCGTATGCTGTGGCAGGACTGGCCGCGCGCCAAGGCGATCGCAGAGATGACCGGCGGTCCCTATGGGTTCCATGCGGTGTACAGGAACATCCCCGACTATCTGGAAACCGTTGACCTGAACGGCCTGCGCGCCCGGATTCAAGAGTGATCGCTAGTTTCCAGGGTCCCGGCGGATGTCGGAGATCGTGCCATCCGCCCTGGCGAGGCAGGTCCACGGTGTGAGTTCGTTCCCGATGACCATGTGAATGCGCATGGCTCCCTCTGCCTGCGTAGCAGAGACCAGAAGGATGGCGGCGGTTCCGGCGGCCTGAGCCATCGCCGCGACGCAAGCTGCCTGAGTGTCTGCGGTAACGGCGCTGACCGCCCGGTCGACCGCCGGCTCCAGGGGTTCGATGCCGCTTGTTGTGCCATCCGGGTAGGCCAGGCACTGCCAAGGCGCACGCGCGCTGCCCACACCGACCTGCACCAGGACCTCGGGCCGGGAGTCGTCCAGCGCCAGAACCTCGACCGCATCTGTGCCGGCTTGGCGCGCAACCGCTGTCAGGCAGGCCGTCTCTGCCGGCGACACCGTCGGGACGGCTTCAACTGTTGGCCCGGTTGCCGTCTCGGCCGGGGCCGGCTGGAGAAACCGCTCGGCGGCCCAGGCCACGACGGGTGGATCGGACAGCGTCGAGACGCGGCACCAGCGCTGGTCCGCTGCCTGCTGGCAGCCCAGGTTCTGCAATTCGGTGCCGCTGGCCACACGAAGCACCACGCCGCCTTCGGCAGACGGTGCATCGCGCAGGTTCAGGCGCGTGCCGCCTTCGGTGCGGACATGAAAGTACGGAGGGTCCGCCTGGGATTCGGCGCGCAGCTGGCCGGGGAGCAGAAGGCCGATAGCGAGAACGATCCGGGGCAGGGCGAGGCTTATCGAGGTGAGGCGAAGGGACATGCTGCTGTTCCAGTCAACAGCGACTACTTTGGGCGGTTCGCAGATTCGGGCAAGCGCCTGCCCGTCAGTTCTTGCGAAACGCCAGATTGGTTGGGAGCGAACACTTCAGGTCGGTGTTGCGCCCTGAACAAGCCGGATCTGCAGGTCACCGGACACCTGCGACAACTCTGCCATGACCATGCGCGCGTTCGGCAGTTGCGGAGAATGGACCTCTACCGGACCCGCGAACCCAAGGTAGGATAGCCGTTGCAGCATCTGCACGGCATCCGCGCCCTGCGACCAAAGGGGGATGGCGACGACAGAGGGCGTGATCTGCGCGAATCCCGTGACGCTCAGCCCGGCAAAACGCATGTGGATCACCTGATAGTCAGCCCAGACGGCGACGCTTTTGTCCAGGTCCAGCGCAAGCAGCACGGGCCGATCAGATGGCATTCGGCCGGAGGACCCAGAGTCGGACAACCTGCCACGGTGTCCCGCTGCGTCGGTCGGCGCAAACACAAGTATGGGAAGGCCCGCATCCATGGGTCACTCTCTCCAGCGTGGCAGAAATGGGCCGCCGCTCATCCGGAAGTTTATATGTCGGACATTTGTACATGCAAGTGTGCTGGTCGCAACGTCATGCGCCCGCTAGAACGCGGTCCTGCGACCCGATGAGGACGACATGCCCGATGAATTTGCGGACCTGATGCTGAAGGGCCTGCCAATGCCCGCCCTGCTGGTGGATGGCGATGAGCGGATCGTGTCCATCAATGACGAGGCAGAGCGGTTGCTGGGCAAAATGTCGCTTGGCCGGCTGTACATGCTGCCCTTGCGACAGCCCGCGCTGCGTGAGGCGATTGCAGCCGCGCTCAAAGATGGTCGCGGCGCGCGGGTGCGCCATGTCGTGCCGGGGCCATCGCAGGAGCAGGTGCACATGGTGACCGTCTCGCCCATTCTCGGGCAGAAGCACCGCGCAGTGCTTTGCGTGTTCGAAGATGTCACCGGGCACGAACAGGTGGAACAGATGCGCCGGGACTTCGTGGCAAATGTCAGCCACGAGCTCCGTACGCCTCTGACTGCGCTCCTGGGGTTCATTGAAACGCTGCGGGGCGCAGCCCGAGACGACGCGGCGGCGCGGGACCGGTTTCTGAACATCATGGAGCGCGAGGCGGGGCGGATGAACCGGCTGGTGCGCGACCTTTTGCACCTGAGCCGCGTGGAGGCGGAAGAGCGCATCCGCCCGACCGATCCTGTCGACCCAGTCGCAGTCGTGCAGTCGGCCCTGTCCTCGCTGAAGCCTTTGGCCGAGGCGCATGGCGTCATGCTGGACCTGAAGACGGACTCTGCTCCCCGCAGCGTTCCGGCAGATGGCGACCAACTGATGCAGGTCATCACCAACCTCACTGAGAATGCCATAAAGTACGGCGGGGCCGATCGTCCTGTGACGGTGCGCCTGTCGCGTGAGGTTCTGGCCAAGGGGCCCATGCTGCGCATCGACGTGGTGGATCGGGGCGAGGGCATCGCCGCGGAACATCTGCCGCGACTCACCGAGCGATTCTATCGGGTCGATGCGCACCGGTCGCGCGAAAAGGGCGGGACCGGCCTTGGTTTGGCCATCGTGAAGCACATTGTTCATCGCCACCGCGGTACGTTCCGCATCGACAGCCGGATTGGCGAGGGAAGCACCTTCACCGTCTATTTTCCCGAGCTTTGAGGCACAGGGCCGGCTTGGCGCGGTGGGTGCGCCGGGGACCGCGCCGTGCGCTGTCACGAACCTGTTACAAAACCGTCGCATATCCTTGGCCCTGGGTGCCTAGAGCGAAGGGCAAGCCGCATCGGGTTCCCGCCCGGTCGGTCCGACCGCAAAGCTGCAAGGAGCTATCCATGTCCTCCATCAAACTCACTGCCTCGGTGCTGGCGCTGGCCGCCGCTGCCGGTGTCGCCGAAGCGCGCGACCAGCTGCAGATCGCTGGGTCCTCGACCGTGCTGCCCTATGCCACCATCGTGGCCGAGGCCTTCGGCGAGAACTTCGATTTCCCGACCCCGGTCGTAGAAGGCGGCGGTTCGGGCGCTGGCCGCAAGAAGCTGTGCGAAGGCGTGGGCGAAAACACCATCGACATCGCCAACTCTTCCTCGCGCATCTCGCAGTCGGACATCGACACCTGCAAAGCGAACGGCGTGAACGAGATCATGGAAGTTCGCATCGGCTATGACGGCATCGTCTTCGCCAGCGACATCGCCGGACCGGATTTCGCCCTGACCCCGGCTGACGTCTACGGTGCCCTGGCCGCGCAGGTTGTCAAGGATGGCGCTCTGGTCGCCAACGCCGCTGCCAAGTGGTCGGACGTGAACGGTGCTCTGCCGGCTCAGGACATCCTGGCCTTCATTCCGGGCACCAAGCACGGCACCCGCGAAGTCTTCGACATCAAACTGCTCGAAGCCGGCTGCAAGGCCACCGGTGCCTATGACCTGTTCTTCGCCGCTTCGACCGGTGCCGACGAGGCCGCCAAGAAGGCCGACGCTGTAAAGGCCTGCCACGGCGTCCGCACTGACGGCAAGTCGGTCGACATCGACGGCGACTACACCGAGACGCTGTCGCGCATCGCTGCCAACAAGACCGCTGTCGGCGTGTTCGGCCTGTCCTTCTATGAAAACAACATGGACAAGCTGAAGGTTGCCACGATCGACGGCATCGTGCCTTCGGTGGAGACCATCTCGAAGGGCGAATACCCGGTGTCTCGTCCGCTGTACTTCTACGTCAAGAAGGCCCACATCGGCGTGATCCCCGGCCTGCAGGAATACATCGACTTCTTCGTGTCCGACGACATGGCCGGCCCGGGCGGCCCGCTGGCGGCCTATGGCCTGGTTCCGGATCCGGAACTGGCGGCCACCCAGGCGGCGGTTGCGGCCGGTACCCCGATGGGTCCGCTGGAGTAAGTGTCGGATCGGGCTGAGGCCTGTGAAGTGATCAGTCCGGGGGCGCGGGATACACCGCGCCCCCGTGTCACGAACCCCCCGAAGCGGTCCTGCCATGAACCTTGGACTTCTCGTCACCGTGATCCTCGTGCTGGCCATCGCCGGCTGGATCATCGGTCGCCAACGCGCCGTAGCCTCGGTCAAGGGCGACATCCGCAAGCTTCACTCGCTGCCCGGCTACTACGGGCACATCGTATTCCTGGCGACGGCCGTGCCGTCGCTTCTTGTCGTGGTGCTTTGGATTCTGGTCCAGCCCGCGCTGATCGAGAGCCGCGTCGCCAACCTGATCAAGCCCTCCGACATTCCCGAGGGCAGCTCGCAATCCCTGGTGATGGCGGACGTGCGCCGCATCGCAAACGGGCTTGATGCCGTTGTGGCGGCCGGTCTTCCGGAAGATCAGCTTGCCAGCATGCGGGCCGATTTCTCTGACGTGCGCGGCCGTCTGGCTGGCGTGGGCGTCGCGATCGGAAGCAATGTCAGCAACTCGGTCTTCATCGCGGCCAAGGAGTATCGCAGCGCAATCAAGTCCAGCGCCATGATGATGACCGTGGCCGCCCTGGCGATTGCACTTGCGGGTCTGGCCTGGTCGCTGACCCGTATCCGTCCCGAGTTCCGAGCGCGGAACGCGACGGAGCGCTTTACAATGTCTCTGCTGATCGCGTCGTCGCTGATTGCCGTTCTGACGACGGTTGGCATCGTGGCATCCCTGCTGTTCGAAAGCATCCATTTCTTCAGCATCTATCCAGCCTCGAAGTTCTTCTTCTCGACGGTCTGGAATCCCAAGTTCGGCGGCGGCTCCGATCTGGGCATCCTGCCGCTGATCTGGGGCACGCTGTATGTGTCGTTCATCGCGCTGCTGGTTGCGGTGCCCGTGGGGCTCATGTCGGCGATCTACCTGTCGGAGTATGCCTCGAAATCGGTACGCGCCGTGGTCAAGCCGCTGATCGAGGTGCTGGCCGGCATCCCGACCATCGTCTATGGCCTCTTCGCGCTTATCACCGTCGGCCCGCTGATCCGCGACTGGATCGCCATGCCGACCGGCCTTGGGAACTCGTCGTCCTCGGTGATGACGGCGGGCATCGTCATGGGGATCATGGTCATCCCGTTCGTGTCCTCGCTTTCGGACGACATCATCAACGCAGTGCCTCAGTCGCTGCGTGACGGCTCGCTCGGCCTGGGGGCGACGCCTTCTGAAACCGTGCGACAGGTCGTGCTGCCGGCGGCGCTTCCGGGCATCGTCGGCGCCGTCCTGCTGGCTGCCAGCCGCGCCATCGGTGAAACCATGATCGTGGTGATGGGTGCCGGTGCAGCCGCCCGGCTCAGCCTCAACCCATTCGAGGCGATGACCACTGTTACCGTGAAGATCGTCAGCCAGTTGACCGGCGATACCGAGTTCGCCAGCCCCGAAACGCTTGTCGCCTTCGCGCTTGGTCTCACCCTCTTCGTGCTGACGCTGGTCCTGAACATCGTAGCGTTGGTGATCGTGCGCAAATACCGGGAGCAATACGAATGACCGTCGAAGCATCGCTGTTCACACTTGATGCGAAGACCAAGGCGCGCAAGACGGCCGAGGCCAGGTTCCGCCTCTATGGGGTGGTGGCCATTGCTGTTGCCCTGCTTGCACTCCTCTGGCTGTTGATCTCCATCCTGTCGGGGGGCCTGCCGGCCTTCCGCCAGACCATGCTGACCTATCCGGTCACCCTGGAAGAGGCCGTTCTGGACAAGTCCGGCACGCGCGACCCAGTTGCGCTCAGCAAGGTGACCACGGTCGCCTACACCAAGATCCTTGCAACTTCGCTTGCCGCGGTCATCGCTGAGAAGGGCATCGCCCCGGAAGGCATGACCGACAAGGACGTGGCCGACATGATCAGCCAGGAATCCGCCGCCACCCTGCGGTCGAAAGTCCTGGCCGACCCGGCGCTGATCGGTACCACGATTGACTTCACCGCCCTCGCATCGGGCCGCATCGACGGTTATCTGAAGGGCCGCGTCAGCCGTGAATCCGCGGCTCTGGACAAGAACGTCTCGCCGGTGCAGCTGGAGCTTGCCGACAACCTGCAGAAGGCAGGCATCCTGGACAAACGCTTCAATTGGGGCTTTCTGACTGCCCCCGATGCGTCGGACAAGCGGCCAGAGGCCGCGGGTCTTGGTGTTGCGATCATCGGTTCGTTCTACATGATGCTGGTGGTACTGGTGCTGTCACTGCCCATCGGCGTCGCCGCCTCGATCTATCTGGAAGAGTTCGCTCCCAAGAACCGGCTGACCGACATCATCGAGGTCAACATCGCCAATCTCGCCGCGGTGCCCTCCATCGTCTACGGTATCCTCGGCCTCGCGGTGTTCATCAACTTCATGCACCTGCCGCAATCGGCACCCATCGTCGGTGGTCTGGTGCTGACGCTGATGACCCTCCCGCGCATCATCATCCCGACCCGCGCCGCGCTCAAGGCCGTGCCGCCCTCGATCCGTGACGCGGCTCTCGGCGTCGGCGCGTCCAAGCTGCAGACCGTGTTCCACCACGTCCTGCCGCTGGCCATGCCGGGCATCCTGACCGGCATGATCATCGGCCTGGCCCAGGCGCTTGGCGAGACTGCGCCGCTGCTCTTGATCGGCATGGTCGCCTTCGTCCGTGACTTCCCCGGCGGGCTGCCCGGCGGTCTCTTCGATCCTGCTGCCGCACTGCCGGTGCAGGTTTACAACTGGACGAACCGAGGCGATCCGGGTTTCGTGGAACGCGCCTCGGGTGCCATCATCGTGCTGCTGGTGTTCCTTGTGATCATGAATGCCGCGGCGATCTATCTGCGCCGCAAGTTCGAGCGCCGCTGGTAAGAAGGACCAGACCCATGAAAGACCAGGTGACGGAGAATCGCGTGCAGACCGATACGAGCAAGATCTCGGCCAAGAAGGCGCAGGTCTATTACGGTGAAAACCACGCCATCAAGGATGTGGATGTCGAGATCCTCGACAAGACGGTGACGGCGTTCATCGGCCCCTCGGGCTGCGGCAAGTCCACCTTCCTGCGCTGCCTCAACCGCATGAACGATACGATCCCGAGTTGCCGGGTGGAGGGCAAGATCCTGCTGGACGGCGAGGATATCTATGACGCTCGCGTCGACCCGGTGCAGTTGCGCGCCAAGGTCGGCATGGTGTTCCAGAAGCCGAACCCCTTCCCCAAGTCGATCTACGACAACGTGGCCTATGGGCCCAAGATCCACGGCCTGACCCGCAACAAGGCGGAACTGGACGCGGTCGTGGAAAGCTGCCTGCGCAAGGCCGCGCTGTGGGGTGAGGTGAAGGACCGCTTGACCTCTCCGGGTACGGGCCTCTCCGGTGGCCAACAGCAACGCCTGTGCATCGCACGCGCCATTGCCACGTCGCCCGAAGTGCTGCTGATGGACGAGCCGTGCTCGGCCCTTGACCCCATCGCCACGGCACAGGTCGAAGAGCTGATCGACGAGCTGCGCTCGCAGTTCTCGGTGGTGATCGTGACGCACTCGATGCAGCAGGCCGCGCGCGTCAGCCAGAAGACCGCGTTCTTCCACCTGGGCAACCTCGTGGAATACGGCTCGACCGACCAGATCTTCACCAATCCCAAGGATCCCCGCACGGAATCCTACATTTCCGGCCGGATCGGCTGACGACGCGAGGGAGCGTATTCATGATGTCCTTGGAACCCCATATTGCCACGGTTTTTGACCGCGACCTGGAATCCGTTCAGGCCCAGATCATGACCATGGGCGGTCTGGTCGAAGCCGCGATCCTGGACGCCGCACAGGCGCTGGAAATGCGCGACGAGGAGCTGGCCGAGAAGGTGCGTCAGGCCGATGCCGCCATCGACGCGATTGAGGCGCAAGTCCAGGCCGATTGCGCCCGGCTTCTGGCGCTGCGTTCGCCCACGGCTTCGGATCTGCGGACCGTGCTGACGGTGATGAAGATCGCGGCCGCGCTGGAGCGTTGCGGCGACTATGCCAAGAACCTGGCAAAGCGGTCGGTCGTGCTGACCCAGATGGCGCCGGTCGGCGGCACGGCGGGCACGCTGCGGCGCATGGCCAAGACGGTGCAGCTGATGCTGAAGGATGCGCTGGATGCCTACATTGCGCGGGATGCCGGGTTGGCCGAAGAGGTTCGCCAGCGCGACAGAGACGTGGACCAGATGTACAACGGCCTGTTCCGGACGCTGCTGACCCACATGATGGAAGACCCCCGCAACATCACCGCCGCGATGCACCTGCACTTCATCGCCAAGAACCTGGAGCGGGTGGGGGATCATGCGACGGGGATTGCCGAGCAGGTGATCTATCTGGTGAAGGGCAGCCTGCCGGAAGAGGCGCGGCCGAAGGCCGATCTGACCGACAGCCTTACGGGGGCGGACCTCTGATGTCGGCCCAGGTGCGCCCGACGGTTCTGATCGTCGAGGACGAGCCCGCGCAGCGGGAAGTCCTGTCCTACAACCTGGAGGCCGAGGGGTTCCGTGTGACCACTGCGGGCGACGGCGAGGCGGCGCTGCTGGCGGTCGAGGAAGAGACGCCCGACATCATCGTGCTGGACTGGATGCTGCCCAAGGTTTCGGGGATCGAGATCTGCCGGCGGCTGAAGACCCGGGCGGATACGAAGTCCCTGCCGATCATCATGCTGTCGGCCCGGTCCGAGGAAGTGGACCGGGTGCGGGGGCTGGAGACCGGGGCGGATGACTATGTGGTCAAGCCCTATTCTCTGGTCGAGTTGATGGCCCGGGTGCGGACCCAGTTGCGGCGGACCCGACCGGCGACGGTGGGGCAGGTGCTGGAGTTCGGGGGTATCCTGCTGGACCCCGAGAGCCACAAGGTCCACCGGGATGGCAAGCTTCTGAAGCTGGGGCCGACCGAGTTCCGGCTCTTGTCCACCTTCATGGAGAAGCCGGGCCGGGTCTGGAGCCGCGAGCAGCTTCTGGACCGGGTCTGGGGGCGGGACATCTATGTGGATACCCGGACCGTGGACGTTCATATCGGGCGGCTGAGGAAGGCGCTGATGGCCGAGGGGGGGGACGATCCCCTGCGGACCGTCCGGGGCGCGGGCTATGCGCTTGGCTAGGCGTCCGAGCTCGGACGCCTTGTTGGATATAACGAAATCAATGGGTTGCGCGGCCGTCTTAACTTGGACTTAAGACTTTTCCGAGGGTGACTGCAACGGCCAGATCTTGCCCATGACCCAGCTGACCGCCAGGGCCACGAGACAGCCGAAGATCACCTCGGCCACGCGGCGCAGGCCCAGTTCCATGCCCGAGACGTTGGAGTGTTCGGTGATCGAGCCGGCCACGACAATGGCAGCGGTGATGGGCGCCTGGCGCCACATTACCTTGATGCGCACGACATAGGCCGACAGCAGAACCGCCAGCGCCACGGCAAAGGGCATCTTCCAGGCATGGGCGCCTCCGAGGGCCAGGAAACCCAGGCCCACGGCGCAACCGACCAGAGTGTTGATGAGCCGCGAGCGGAAGTTGTCGCGGCCCTTGGCATATTCCGGTTCGCTGGAGGCGACCATCGAAGCGGTGGCCCAGACCGGATTGGCATGGGTGAAGGTGGTCAGCGTCCACCAGGTGATGGCCGAGGCGATGAAGACGTTGACGGCGAAGTGCACGCCCAGAAGCCCGTCTTCGGACAGGCGCTGGCGGAGGCGCTGGAAAAACGTGTCCGCCTCATTCATGCGATTGCGGCGGGTTTCCGGACAACCGATAGACGCTGGCGGTCTTGGTGACGCCAAGCGCGAGCCAGTCTTCGGCCAGTGATTGCAGGTGCAGGTAGAAGCGGCGGACCATCTTGCGCTGATCTTGCTGGAAATCCGAGGATTTACGGAACTTGGCCTGGAAGGAAAACTCGCCCACCAACTGCCGTTCGTCGCCGCGCGAGCGCCAGACGGCGGCATTGGCCGGGGCGAGCACGCCCTTGCCGAAATCGAGCGTGCCAAGGTCGAGCAGCACCTCGACGACGGCCGTGCGGTTCACCAGCGCCACGGTTTCGGCCGGGTCGGGAAAGAGCGGGGCAAGCGGCGGCAGGATGCGGACGAGGTTCGCGCCGGTGAGGTCGCGCTGTGCGCCGATCTGGCTGATGCCGAACTGGCAGTTGTGTGAATAGAGAAGCCGCACACCGCCCGCGCGGTCCTTGAGCGGCAGGGCTTCGGCCTTGAACTTGATGACATGGTCGCCGTCGATCTGCGGGGTCATGTCCACGGCCGCAGCGGTGGGCAGGTCGGGGTGGCGGAACTTGAAGACGATCTCTGGATCGCCGACGAGAAAGCCGTCTTCATAATCCATGCGCCGGCGCAGGATGAAGGCGTTGTTGTAAAGCCGGAAATCCTGAGTGTCGAGGAACAGGACCTCGCGCATCTGGGTGCCCTGCGCCTTTGCCGGGATGTAATCCACCCCGATGTCGCGGGCGGCGCGCTTCACGATCTTGGCGAAGGCACGGAAATCGTCGGCTGTGGTGAAGCGGCTGCCGCGCAGGATGAGCTTTGCTTCCAGATAGCGGACCTGATCGAATTTTCCGTTCCCAGGATAAAGGGTCGGATCGCGCGGTTCGATGGTCATGCTTTCTCCCTTCGCCGTCCTTCTGCGTTTCTGGCCGAAGCCGGCCATGTGTCAAGTCTGGCCGTATCAGAGCCGCGCGATGCGGTCCGTCAGCAGCGCGAAGAAGCCTTCGGCATCGACCGAGCCCATGAACAAGGCATTTGCCGGGCGTTTGGTGACGCCCCACCAGTCGGCGACAGTCATGCCGAGGGTAAGCTCGGACGTGGTTTCGATTTCCACGTTGATGTGCCGGCCTTGGAAGAGATCGGGGCGGATCAGATAGGCGATGACGCAGGGGTCGTGCAGCGGCGCGCCCTCGCTGCCGTATTTGGCCATGTCGAAACGTTCGAAGAAGTCGGTCCATTCCGCGACCATGCGGCCCGGTTCGGTGCCGAGCGCGCGGAACGCCTCGACCCGCTTGCGGTTGGTCAGCGCCTTGTGTGTGACATCCAGAGGCATGACCACCAGTGGAACCCCGGATTGGAACACGATTTCCGCGGCTTCCGGGTCAACGTAGATGTTGAATTCGGCTGCCGGCGTGATGTTGCCCACTTCGAAATAGGCGCCGCCCATGAGCACGATCTGCTGCACGCGGGCCACGACGTCGGGCGCGCGCTGGAAGGCTGTGGCGATGTTGGTCAGCGGGCCAAGCGGACAGAGCGTGACGGTGTGGGCGGGTTCGCGGCGCAACGTTTCAATGATGAAATCGACGGCGTGCTGGTCCTGAAGGGCCATGGTCGGGTCGGCCATCTGCGGGCCATCGAGCCCGGTCTTTCCGTGGACATGTTCGGCGGTGACGAGTTTACGCTTCAGTGGCGCGTCGCAGCCGGCATAGACGCGGGTTTCCGGCTTGCCGGCCAGTTCGCAGATGATGCGGGCATTCTTCTGTGTCAGCGGCAGCGGCACGTTGCCGGCGACCGCGGTGATGCCCAGAACCTCGACATCCTCGGGCGAGGCGAGGGCGAGAAGGATCGCCACGGCGTCGTCCTGTCCGGGGTCGGTGTCGATGATGATCTTGCGCGGGGCCATGGAATCCTCCTGATGCGGCGAGGGAAACAGGGCTTGCGGAATTTGTCCAGACGGTCAGGCGATTGCAGGTCGCGCGCCGTGGTGCCACGGTGCGCGGGTTCAGGACGGAGGGTCGGATGCAGCCGGATGTGGTGATTGTCGGGGCCGGAGCGGCCGGGGTGGGGGCCGGGCGGGCCTTGCAGGCGCGGGGGGTGTCCTTCGTGATCCTGGAGGCGGCCGAGCGCATGGGCGGGCGGACCTTCACCGATACCACGAGCCTGGCGGCGCCCTGGGATCACGGCGCGCAGTGGTTTCATTGCGCGGACGTGAACCCGCTGCGGCCCGAGGCCGACCGGCTGGGGCTGGCTTATGAAGGGTCTGACTGGTCGGAGGAAACCGCGATCTGGCAGGCCGGGCGCTGGTTGTCGCCCGAGATGCGGGCCGAGGCGGATGGCGTGATCGACCATGCGATGGGGGCAATCTATCGCGAGGCGGCAAAGGGGCGGGAATCCTCGCTGGACGAGGTGCTGCCCAAGGCCGGTCCCTGGGCCGCGATCACGCGCAACATTGCACGGCTGATGTCGAGCGCCGAGCCCGAGGCGGTTTCGGTCTGCGGTTATGCGGAATATGCCGATACCGAGGTGAACCTGATCGTGACCGGCGGCTATGGCCGGTTGATCGCGCGGCTGGCCGAGGGCTTGCCGATCCGCCTGGGCCAGCCGGTGACGCGCATCGCGCAGCTTGGCCGGGGCGTGCGGGTGGAGGGGCCGGGGGGCGCGATCGAGGCGAAGGCGGCGATCGTGACGGCCTCGACCAATGTGCTGAACGCGGGCGGCATCCGGTTCGAATCCGGCGCTGTGCGGGGGATGCTCGACCTGATGCAGGATGTGCCCTGCGGGTTCTACGAGAAGGTGGCGATCACGCTGCTCGCGCTGCCACAGGAACTGGGCGGGGCGCGCTTCGCCTGGGCCGATCCGGGGGACGGGGCGCTGTCGATGGGGTTCCAGGTGCCGCCGGGGGCGGTGCCGATGCTGATCGCACATCTGGGGGGCGACGAGGCGCGCGACCTGGGCCGAGCGGGGGCGGCGGCCTTGCAGGACCATGTGCTGGCGCGGCTGGTGCAGGTGTTCGGGTCGGGGATTGCGGCGCGCGTGACGGGGGTGGCGGTCACGAGCTGGGGCGAGAACCCCTTCGTGCGCGGGGCCTATTCGCATGTGCGGCCGGGGATCTGGCAGCGGCGGCGGCAGATGATCGCTGCCGAGACGGGGGATATCCGGTTTGCCGGCGAGGCGTTTTCGCTGCCCTGGCATTCCACGGCGCATGGGGCGTGGCAGACCGGGATGGATGCGGCGGCCGCGGTGGCCGACCGGCTGGGGCATCCGGCCCGCGCGTGAGGCGGGCCGGAGCGAAGGGCGTCAGCCGTCGTAGTCGACGGTTTCCATGATCTTCAGCGCCTCGGGCCGTTCGGAAGCTATGGTGGACAGGGGCAGGGTGTCGGGGGTGAAGCTTCCCCAGCTTTCCACCAGGGCCGAGCGCGGCACGCCGGGCTTGACCGGGAATTCGTTGTTGGTTTCGGCATAGATGCGCTGCGCCTCGTCGGAGGAGAGCCATTCCATGAACTTCAGCGCGGTGTCGTGGTTCGGGGCGGATTTGGTCATGGCCACGCCCGAGACGTTCATGTGGGTGCCGCCGTCCTGGAACACCGGGAAGACCACGTTGACGGAGTCGGCCCAGGCCTTCTGTTCGGGGTCGGCAAGCATCTGGCCCATGTAATAGGTGTTGCCGAGCGCGATGTCGCATTCGCCGGCCCAGATCGCCTTGGCCTGGTCGCGGTCGCCGCCTTCGGGCTTCTTAGCGAGGTTGGCCTTCAGACCTTCGGCCCAGGTGGTGGCATAGGCGGCATCGTGGTGGGCGATCATCGCGCCGAGCAGGGCGACGTTGTAGTCATGCAGGCCCGACCGGGTGCAGAGCCGGCCCTTCCACTTGTCGGAGGCGAGGTCTTCGTAGGTGGTGATCTCGCCGGGCTGGACGCGGTCCTTGCTGGCATAGACGATGCGGGCGCGGGTGGTCAGGCCGAACCACTGGTTCGCGGGATCGCGGAATTCGGCGGGGATGTTGGCCTCCAGCACGGCGGACTGCACGGGCTGGGTGACGCCGGCATCGACGATCTGCATCAGGCGCGCGATGTCCACGGTCAGCACCAGGTCGGCGGGCGAGCGGTCGCCTTCGGCGACCAGGCGTTCGGCCATGCCCTTGTCGACAAAGGCCACGTTCACGGTGATGCCGGTTTCGGCGGTGAAGGCATCGACGAGGGGCTGGATCAGTTCGGGCTGGCGGTGGGAATAGACATTCACCTCTTCCGCAAGCGCAGGAAGGGCCGTGCCGATCAGGGCAAGCGCGGTCAGGGTCAAGCGGAGCTTCATGGCCGAGTCCTTTGGTCGGGAATTGCCAGCCGCTTAAACCTGACTCCTTTACTCAGGTCAATGTCTGACTTCTTCTGTCAGCTATCCTGCGCCAACTTGTCCTCGGCCTTGGCGCGGTTCCACAAGGCGTCCATCTCGGCCAGGTCGCTGTCGGTCGGGGTGCGGCCGTCTTCGGCCAGCCAGTCCTCGATCCGGCGGAAGCGGCGTTCGAACTTGGCATTCGCGCCGCGCAGAGCGGCTTCCGGGTCGATCTTCAGGTGCCGCGCGAGGTTGGCCATGACGAAGAGGAGGTCGCCAAACTCTTCCTCGACCTCGGCTGGGGTCAGGCGGTCGCGCGCCTCGGCCAGTTCCGCAGCTTCCTCGGTGATCTTGGCCACCACCTCGTCGGTCGAGGGCCAGTCGAAGCCGACGCGCGCGGCACGTTTTTGCAGTTTGACCGCGCGAGTGAGGGCGGGCAGGCCAAGCGCCACGCCGTCGAGCACGCGCGCAGCGCCGCGCTCTGCCGCCTTCATCCTTTCCCAGTCCACCGTCTGCTGGTCTGCGGACTTGTCACGGCTTTCGTCGCCGAAGACATGCGGATGGCGGGACACCATCTTGTCGGAAATGGCGCGGACCACATCGGGGAAGGCAAAGAGCCCGGCGTCTTCGGCCATGCGGGAATGGAACACCACCTGGAACAGGAGATCGCCCAATTCGCCGGGAAGTTCGTCCCAGGCCTGGCGCCGGATGGCATCGGCGACCTCATGCGCTTCTTCCAGCGTATAGGGAGCGATGGTGGAGAAGGTCTGTTCCAGATCCCAGGGGCAGCCGGTGGCCGGGTCGCGCAGGCGCGCCATGATTTCGACGAGCCGGTCCATCCCGCCCTTGGGGTCGTGCACGAGACGGTCGCTTTCCGTGGCGTCAGGTCGGGGCGTGGCCATTGCCGTTCCTTGTACATTGGTATTGAGTCAGGGTCAGTGCTGCCCGGAGGAAAGCCATGCCCGTTCTGAACCGTATCGCCGCTTATGCCGAGGAAATGAAGGCCTGGCGGCGGCATCTGCACGCGCATCCCGAACTGGCCTTCGACTGCCACGAGACGGCGGCCTTCATCGTGGAGCGGCTGCGCGAGTTCGGGGTGGACGAGATCCATGAAGGGATCGCGGAAAGCGGTGTGGTGGCGATCATCAACGGGCGCGATCCGGGCCCGACCATCGGCCTGCGCGCTGACATGGATGCGCTGCCGATCGAGGAACTGACCGGGGCCGAGCACGCCTCGACCCGGCCGGGCAAGATGCATGCCTGCGGCCATGACGGGCATGTGACCATGCTTCTGGGGGCGGCGAAGTATCTGGCCGAGACGCGGCGCTTTGCGGGCCGCGTGGCGCTGTTGTTCCAGCCGGCGGAAGAGGATGGCGGCGGCGGCGAGGTGATGGTGAAGCAAGGGGTCATGGACCGCTTTGACATTTCCAGGGTCTTTGGCATTCACAATGCGCCCGGCGTCGCCCTTGGCCATTTCCAGACCACGCCGGGGCCCATGATGGCCTCGGTCGACACCGCCACGGTGCATGTGACGGGCAAGGGAGGCCATGGCGCCACGCCGCAGGAATGCGTGGATCCGGTTGTGGCGGTGGTTGGCATGGTTTCGGCGATCCAGACCATTCTTTCGCGCAACGTGCATGCGCTGGACGAGGCGGTGATCTCGGTGACGCAGATCCATGCCGGCACCGCCAGCAACATCATTCCTGAAACCGCAATGTTCTGTGCCACGATCCGGTCCTTCCGGCCCGAGGTGCGCGAGCTTCTGAAGAAGCGGTTCCACGAGATCGTGCAGGGCCATGCCGCCGCTTATGGCGTGACGGCCGAGATCGACTATGACTGGGGTTATCCCGCGACGGTGAACCATGCCGACGAGGCCGAGTTCGCCGCCTCGGTCGCTGCCAGCGTGGTGGGCGAGGCGGCGGTGGATGCCAATGCCCCGCGCGAGATGGGGTCGGAGGATTTCAGCTACATGCTGGAAGCGCGGCCGGGGGCCTATCTGTTCATGGGAACCGGACCGGGGGCCGGGCTGCATCATCCGGCCTTTGACTTCAACGACGAAGCCGCGCCGATCGGCGCCAGCTTTTTTGCGCGGCTGGTCGAAGAGGCGCAGCCGGCCTGAGAGGCGGGGCAGGGCGGCCCCGAAGGGCCGCCCGAAGCCTGACGTTACAGGATGAAGTCGGCTGCGGTGTAGGCGGAGGCGAGCGTGCCGCCATCGGTGATGTAGATCACCACTTCGAAGGCGGCATCGGCATCGGTGTTCAGCCGCACTTCGGTGTATCCGCTGGCATTGTCGGCCAGCGAAAGCCCGCCCTTGGCCGCGGAACCGAAGACGAAGGCATTGTTCACCGCTGCTGTCGTCGCATCGGCGTCGATGGCGGACAGGTCGATGAGGTCGCCCTGCAGCGCACCGGGGGCCTGGAAGTCGCTGATGCTGTCGGGCGTTGCGGGAACCGAATGGCTGGCTGCCGTGAACACGAAGGTGTCGCGCCCGGCCCCTCCGACGAGCGAGTCGGTTCCGGTTCCGCCGATCAGCCGGTCGGCCCCGTCCCCGCCGCGCAGCGTGTCGTTGCCGGCCCCGCCGTTCAGCGTGTCGTTCCCGGTCTCGCCTTCGAGATAGTCGCTGCCGTTTGCGCCGGTCACGCCGTCATTGCCGGCCCCGGCATAGACATTGATCCGGGCGGCGAAGGCGGTGTTGAAGCTGAGCGTGTCGTCTGAATCCGACCCGTAGAGCGTGAAGCTGTTCGTGAGGCTGGAATCCAGCACGACCGAGGCCGTGCCGCCGTCGGTGAGGTAGATCGTGGTGGCGTTGTAGCCCGAGTAGCTGGCCACCGTGCCGAAGGCGTCGAGCTGCGCGGCGGTCAGCCGGGTGCCCGAGGCGGCAAACAGGGTTTCGACCGCCGTGATCGTGGTCGAGCTGAGGTCATGGCTGCTGTTGGTTTGCAGCGTGTCGTTTCCGGTGCCGCCGTTGATGCTGGAGACCAGGCTGCCGGTGACGTTGATGAGGTCGGCGTCCGCCCCGCCGATCACCGTATCGAAGGCCGAGGCGAAGAGGGTGTCGTTGCCGGCCCCGCCGTCGAGCCTGTCGTTGCCGGCGCCGCCATTGAGCGAGTCGGCCCCGGTCATGCCGAGCAGCGTGTCGTTGCCGTCATCGCCGTTCAAGCTGTCGTTGGCCGATCCGCCCTTGATGCTGTCATTGCCAAGACCGGCATCGACCACGATCCGCGTGACCTGGCCGGCGGCGAAGGTGATGAGGTCGTCGTCGCCCGAGCCGGTCAGGTCGAACACACCGCTGAGCGTGCCCGAGA
Organism: Neotabrizicola shimadae; assembly: GCF_019623905.1. Taxonomy (NCBI): domain Bacteria; kingdom Pseudomonadati; phylum Pseudomonadota; class Alphaproteobacteria; order Rhodobacterales; family Paracoccaceae; genus Neotabrizicola; species Neotabrizicola shimadae. The sequence continues at coordinate 1,150,466 of NZ_CP069370.1, forward strand.
AGGTGACATTCGCGGCCCCGCCCTGCGTCAGCACGACATAGCCGTTGTTGTAGCTGCCGTCATAGCCCGAGACGATGGCAAAGCTGCCAAGCTGCGTGGCCGTCATCCTGTCGGTCGAGTAGAGGTTCACCTGTTCGAACCCGGTCAGGATCATGCCGGTGATGTCGTATGAGCCGTCGAAGCGCAGCGTGTCGTTGCCCAGCCCGCCATCGGCAGAGGTGGCAAAAGCCTCGTTGATCGTGAAGAGGTCGTTGCCGTCGCCGCCTTCTGCGGTGTCGCCGAGGCGCAGGATGAGGGTGTCGTTGCCAAGCCCGCCGAGCAGGACGTCGGACCCGGTCCCGCCATCGAGAGAGTCGTCGCCGTTGCGGCCATCGAGCGTGTCGTTGCCATCGCCGCCGAACAGGCTGTCCTTGCCCGAGCCGCTGACGATGCTGTCGTTGCCGCCATTCGCGGTGAGGTAGACATTGGTGGTGGTCGCGGCGGTCAGGGTGATCGCGTCGGCCTGGTGCGAGCCGTAGAGCGTGAAGGACGTGAGCGTGTTCAGCAGGCTCACGCTGGCCGTGCCGCCGGCCGAAAGCGACAGGTAGGCGGAGCCATAGGTCGGGCCATAGCCGCCGATGCTGGTGAAGCTGTCGAGCTGGGTCGCGGTCATGGTTGCCGTGCCGTAGAGGAACAGCTTTTCGAAGCCGGTGACCGTCGCGCCGGTGATGTCATAGCCGCCATCGAAGCGCAGCGTGTCGTCGCCGGTGCCGCCGTTCAGCGACATGGGCAGATCGGCATAGATGCCGACCAGGTCGTTGCCATCGCCGGCCGTCACCTTGTCGAAACCGTAGACCTGGATGAAATCGTTGCCGATGCCGCCGTTCAGGACGTTGGCGCCGGTGCCCCCGTTCAGCGTGTCGTTGCCGTCGCCGCCGGTCAGCGTGTCGTTGCCGGTTTCGCCGAAGAGGCTGTCGTCGCCGAGGGCGCCGACGATCCGGTCGTCGCCGGCGCCGAGATTGGCGCGGAACTGGTAGGCGTAGGTGGCCAGCACGGTGATGTTGTCGGCCTGGGACGAGCCGTAAAGCTGGAAGTAATTGGTCAGCGTGTTCTGCACGTTCACCGTCGCCACGCCGCCCTGCGAGAGGGTGACGCTGGCGCTGGTGTAGGTGTTGTCATAGCCCGAGACGCGCAGGAACGAGCCAAGCTGGGCCGCCGACATGGTGCCGCCGTAATAGGCGTTGAGCTGCTCGATGCCGGTGATCACCGTGCCGGTGATGTCGTAGCCGCCCTGCATCCGCAGCGTGTCGTCGCCGGTGCCGCCGTCGAGCGTGGCCGGGAAGCTGCCGCTGATCGCGATGATGTCGTTGCCGCTGCCGCCATAGGCCTCTTCGTCGGTGTCGACGTAGATGACGTCGTCATCGGCGCCACCCTGGAACGTGTCGATGCCGTAGCCGCCGTACATCGTGTCGTTGCCGCCCCCACCCTGGATGAGGTCGTCGTCATTTCCGCCGTAAAGGGGATCGGGACCGGTGCCGCCGGTAATCACTGCCATGATCTGCACTCCTGGAAATCGGGTATCCTAATGGCCGCGATCCTAGAAGTGTCCTGGGCGGAGGCCAAGTCGAATATCATGGCTCCGGCATCATGGCTCCGGCGGGCCGGGGTCAGACGTCCAGTTCTTCCACGAACTTCGCGTGTTCCTGGATGTACTGGAAGCGCAGCTCGGGCTTCTTGCCCATCAGGCGTTCCACCAGGTCGCCGGTCTCGCCGCCCTCGTCCTCGTCGATCGAGACGCGGATGAGCTTGCGGGTGGCCGGGTTCATCGTGGTGTCCTTCAGGTCCTTGGCGTCCATCTCGCCCAGGCCCTTGAAGCGTTGAACGTCGATCTTGCCCTTGCCGCCGAGGCCCTTTTCCAGCCAGACCGCCTTTTCCGCATCGTCGGCCACGTAAAGCCGCCGTGCGCCTTGCGTCAGCCGGTAAAGCGGCGGGCAGGCAAGGTAGAGGTGGCCCTTGTCGATCATCGGCCGCATCTGGGTGAAGAAGAAGGTCATCAGAAGCGAGGCGATGTGGGCTCCGTCCACATCGGCGTCGGTCATGATGATGACCTTGTCATAGCGCAGGTCGTCGACGTTGAACTTCGACCCCGGCTGCACGCCAAGCGCCTGGCAGAGATCGTTGATTTCCTGGTTCGCGCCCATCTTGGCGCCTGCCGCGCCCAGGACGTTCAGGATCTTGCCGCGAAGGGGCAGCAGGGCCTGAGTGGTGCGGTCGCGCGCCATCTTGGCGCTGCCGCCCGCGCTGTCGCCTTCGACGATGAACAGCTCCGTCCCGTCGCGGTTGGTGGCGGAGCAGTCCACCAGCTTGCCGGGCAGGCGCAGCTTCTTGGTGGCCGTCTTGCGGGCGGTTTCCTTTTCGGCCTTGCGCCGCAGCCGTTCCTCGGCGCGCAGCACGAGGAAATCGAGGATGGCGCCGGCGGATTTCGGGTCAGAGCCCAGCCAGGTGTCGAAATGGTCGCGCACCGCGCCTTCGACGTAGCGGGCGGCGTCTTCCGTGGCCAGCCGGTCCTTGGTCTGGCCCACGAATTGCGGCTCGCGGATGAAGACAGAGATCAGCGCGCAGCCCCCGGCCACCAGATCCTCGCGGGTGATCTGGTCGGTCTTGCGGTTCTTCACCCGCTCGCCATAGGCGCGGATGCCTTTCAGGATCGCCTGCCAGAAGCCCGCCTCATGCGTGCCGCCCTCGGGCGTGGGCACGGTGTTGCAGTAGGACTGGATGAAGCCGTCTCGGGCGGGCGTCCAGTGGATCGCCCATTCGACCGAACCGGGGACGTTGTATTTTTCGGGGAAGCCCACCTTTCCGGCAAAGGGGCGGTCGGAATAGGTGGTGGTCTTCTGCAGCGTGTCGTTCAGGTAATCGGCCAGGCCGCCGGGGAAGTGGAAGGTGGCCTCCATCGGCGTGTCGCCATCGGCAACAGCCGATTTCCAGCGGATTTCCACGCCCGAGAACAGGTAGGCTTTCGACCGAGCCATGCGCAGGATGCGGGCAGGTTTCAGCGTCAGCGAGCCGAAAATCTCGGGGTCCGGGTGGAAGGTGGTGGACGTGCCGCGCCGGTTGGGCGCGGGGCCGACCTTCTGCACCGGGCCTTGCGGGATGCCGCGCGAGAACTCCTGCGCGAAGAGCTCTCGGTTGCGGGCGACCTCGACGCGCATGTGGTCCGACAGCGCATTCACGACCGAGGCGCCGACGCCGTGAAGGCCGCCGGAGGTGGCATAGGCATCGCCGCCGAACTTGCCGCCCGCGTGCAGGGTGCAGAGGATCACCTCCAGCGCCGACTTGCCCGGAAACTTCGGATGCGGGTCCACCGGGATGCCGCGGCCGTTGTCGCGGATGGTGATGGAATGGTCGGCGTGAAGCTCCACCTCGATGCGGGTGGCATGGCCGGCCACCGCCTCGTCCATCGAGTTGTCGAGGATCTCGGCGACCAGATGGTGCAGCGCGCGCTCGTCCGTGCCGCCGATATACATGCCGGGGCGCTTGCGGACGGGTTCCAGCCCTTCCAGCACCTCGATCGAGGAGGCGTCATAGGTCGGGCCGGAGCCGGAAAGGAGGTCGTTCGCCATTCGTGCTGCTCTTGTTCTGGGCCCTGGTTCCGAAACGGAAGGGGCCGTGTGATTAGACCATCACCGGGCAGGGGGGCGCAAGATGTGGTGTCAGTCTTCACGGTCCTGCCGGGGCGAGTGCCATGCGGGTTGGCCTTCGGTGCCTAGAGCCGCGCGCGCAGCCATTCGGCCAGTTCGCCCTCGTCCATCAGCCGCTGCGCGGCGCGGATGATGATCTGGCCCACGGCTTCGGTGTCGAACCGGGTTTCGATGCCATTCGCCTCGAGGCAGACCATCATGCAGCGGAAGGCGGTGCGCTTGTTGCCGTCGTTGAAGCAATGCCCCTGCGAAACGGCGATGGCATAGGCTGCGGCAAGGTCGAACGCATCGGCGATCAGGCCGTAGGCGAGGCGGTTCTCGACCCGGGCGAGCGCGCCCTCGAGCGACTTGTTACCTGCCAGACCGCGCAACTCGGCCGGGTTCAGAACCTCGTCATGGATGTCCATGACGAGGTCGACATCAAGCGTGAACATGGCGGGCTACTTGTCCTTGAGATAGTCCAGCACCGGCTGCGCCTTGGCGCGGGTGCGGGCAAGGATGTCCTGCAATTCCTCGCGCGTCAGGGGGCGATGCTCTTCCACCCCCACCGCCTCGGCCGGGACGATGTAGCCCACCAGCTGGCTGTTCTTCAGGATCGCCACCGGCTTGCCGCCCGCGCGGTCCAGCACCTTCTGCGGTTCGCGCAACTCGGTCATGGTGCAGATGCGGTTAGTGGGCAGGTGGCGCATGGGGCTGTCCTTGAAAGCTCTGTGCGATGGAATATACACTCGACCGCACATTCCGGCAATGAGGGAGGCTAGGATGCGGGTCCTGTTCACGGGCGGCACGGGCAAGGCGGGGCGGCATGTGGTGCCCTGGCTGGCGGCGAAGGGGCATCGGGTGCTGAACCTGGACAAGGTGCCGCTGCGCCATCCGGGCGTGCCCGACCTGATTGCCGACATCACCGACTCGGGCCAGATGTTCAACGCCATGCAGGCCTATGCCCATGGCGACGAGATCGAGGACGGTCGCGGCCACCGGCCATTTGACGCGGTGGTGCATTTCGCGGCGATCCCCGCGCTGAACATCGCCCCCGACAACGAGACCTACCGGGTGAACGTGATGGGCACCTACAACGTGATCGAGGCGGCGGTGAAGACCGGTATCGCCAAGATCATCATCGCCTCCTCCGAGACGACCTATGGCGTCTGCTTCTCGGACGGGGTGGTGGACCCAAAGGTGCTGCCGCTGGAGGAAGATTACGACATCGACCCGATGGACAGCTATGGCATGTCCAAGAAGGTGAACGAGGCGACGGCGCGGTCGTTCCAGCGCCGGACGGGGGCGGACATCTATGCCCTGCGCATCGGCAACGTGATCGAGCCGCATGAGTACGCAACGGTCTTTCCGCCGCTGGCCGCGGACCCCGGCCGCCGCCGCCGCATCACCTTCAGCTATATCGACGCGCGCGACCTGGGCCAGATCGTGGATCTGTGCCTGAAGAAGGACGGGCTGGGGTTCCAGGTGTTCAACGCCTGCAATGACTGCAACTCCGTGCCGCAGACCAATGAGGAGTTGCTGAAGCGCTTCTTCCCGAACGTGCCTCTGTCGCGCCCGGTGGGGCCGCATGAAAGCCTGTTGTCCAACCGGAAGATCCGCGAGATGCTGGGCTTTCGCGAGCAGCACGACTGGCGGCGCGAACTAGGGCAGGGCTGAGCGGGCCCGGGCTGAGCGGGCTTGGCTTCGCCAGGGGGCTTTGCCAGAGTGCGGGCAAAGAGGGGGCAGCGATGGTCACGGTCACGGATGAGATGGTAACGGCCTACCAGCGCGACGGTGTCGTTCTGGTCAGGGGGCTTTGGGCGGATTGGGTGGAGGATATCCGTGAAGGCATCGCGCGGAACATGGCCGAGCCCGGCCCTTACGCGGCCGAGAACCTGAAGCCGGGCGAGGGCGGGCGCTTCTTCGACGATTACTGCAACTGGCAGCGCATCCCCGAGTTCGAACGGGTGATCCGCGAAAGCGCGGTGGCCGAGGTGGCGGCACGGCTCATGGGATCGGACAGGGTGCAACTGTTCCACGACCACGTGCTGGTCAAGGAGCCGGGCACGTCGAAGCCCACGCCCTGGCATTCGGACGGGCCCTACTACTTTGTCGAGGGGCGCCAGACGATCAGCTTCTGGGCGCCGGTGGATCCGGTGAAGGAGGCGTCCCTGCGCTGCGTTGCGGGCTCGCACCTGTGGGAGAAGGACGTGCTGCCCACGCGCTGGCTGAAGGGCGAGTCCTTTTATCCCGACCCCGAGAAGTACATGCCCGTGCCCGACCCCGATGCCGAGGGGATGCGGGTGATGGAATGGGAGATGGAGCCGGGCGATGCCGTGGCCTTCCATTACCGCACGCTGCACGGCGCGCGCGGCAACGAGGCGGCGACGCGGCGGCGGGCCTTCAGCCTGCGGCTGGTGGGCGGGGATGCGGCCTATGTTGAACGGCCGGGCCGCACCTCGCCGCCCTTTCCGGGGCACGGGATGCAGCCGGGCCAGCGCCTGCGCGAAGACTGGTTTCCGGTGCTGCGCGGCTGAGCCTGCGGCGCTTGGGCCGATTGCGGCGGCGACGGGAATGCGGCTGTCTTGGCCGCCAGGAGGTGCCCCATGGCAAATGAACCGCCCCGTTTCCGGCCTAGGCCCTATCCCCCGCCCGAATTCCCGCCGCGGCGGCTGCCCCTGTTTGCGCGGATGCCGCCGGCGGTGTTTCCGGCGATCCTGGGGCTGATCGGGCTGGGGCTGGCGCTGCGCCGGGCGCTGACCGAACTGGGCGGGCCGGTGGATCCGGCCAATGCGGTTCTTGGCGCCATGACGGGGCTTTGGGCTTTTGCCGCCGTGGGTTATGCGGTGAAGCTCGCGCGGCGGCCCGGTGTGCTGGCCGAGGATCTGCGCATCCTGCCGGGGCGCGCGGGGCTGGCGGCGGCGACCATGGGGCTGATGGCCATCGCTGCCGCGCTGGCGCCGATGGCCCCCGCCGTGGCGCGGGTTGTGCTGGTGGCGGGGCTTGTGCTCCATGCCGGCGTAGCGCTGGCGATCCTTGCCGTGTTCCACGCGGGCCCACCCGAGATGCGGCAGGTTACGCCGGTCTGGCACCTGAGTTTCGTGGGCTTCATCGTGGGCGGCCTGGCGGCCCCGGCGCTTGGCTGGCCGGTGCTGGCGCAGGCGCTGGTGATTGTGACCGGCGCGCTGGCGCTGGCGATCTGGACGCTTAGCGCGCGCCAGTTCGCTCGGATGGTGCCGCCCGCACCGCTGCGTCCGCTGCTGGTGATCCATGTCGCCCCCGCGGCGCTTCTGTCGCAGGTGTCGTTCAACCTTGGCTGGACCGCGCTGGCCTATGGCTTTGCTGCGGGCGCGCTGGTCCTTGCCCTGGTCCTTTCCGCTTCGGTGCGCTGGCTGACCGCCGCCGGGTTCTCGGCGCTTTGGGGCGCCTTCACCTTTCCGATGACGGCGCTGGCCGCTGCCCTGATCGCCCTGGGCGGCGTGTCGATGATTCCCGGCCTGGTCGCCCTTGGCGTCGCGCTGGTTGCTGTTCCCTGGATCGGTTACCGTGTGCTGAAATCCTGGGCCGGCGGCAGCCTGGCGCAAAAGACCAACGCCGCCACGGCCTGAACCCTCAGCCAAGCGCCCGGTCGCGCGCCAGCGCGACCCAGGCCCGCGCGATGGCCAGGCCCGCCGCATCGGCCTTTGCTCCGCGCGAGCCTTCGTGGTCGGCATGGCGGAAGAGCCAGCCCGCTTCCTGTTCCTCCAAGAGATCGGGGAAACGGCGGTTCCAGTCGGCCACCACGGCGCGCGAGGCTTCGAAATGGAACTGCGTGCCATAGGTCGCGCGGCCCATGCGGAACGCCTGCACCGGCGCGACCGGAGAGGTTGCCAGCTGTGTGGCGCCGGGCGGCAGGGTGAAGGTGTCGGAATGCCACTGGAAGATGGGGAACTCCGCCTCCAGCCCGCCCAGCACCGCATCCTGCCGCCCCGCCTCGGTCAGCGTGACGCCGCACCAGCCGAATTCCTTGGCCACGCCAAGCCGGTTCTCTGCCCCGAAGGCGCGCGCCAGCAGCTGGCTGCCCAGGCAGATGCCCAGCACCGCCTTGCCTTCTTCGCTTGCCCGCCGCATCGCAGTTGCAAGAGGGGCGAGATAGGGGTGCAGCCCGTCGTCCAGCGCCGATTGCTCGCCGCCGAAGACCACCACCGCATCTGCGCCGTCGAAATCCTCGGGGATCGGCTGGCCTGCCCGCGGTCGCCAGATGTCGATCACGGCCCCGGCTTCATGAAGGGCCACACCCACCTGGCCGTGATGGGTGACGGTCGTGTTCTCGACAATGGCAACGCGCATGGGGCTCCTCCGGGTGCGGCGGACCTTGCCGCCGCACCGGGTCGGCCGCAAGGTCTTCGTGTCGGCCTGCCATGTTCTGGCTTCCGGCATCCCATGGGAGTGCGGCCTGGGTGCCCCCGCACCCCACTCCAGCCACCGGCGCAACATCTGGCGTTTTCGCCCTTGCCATCCCCCCGCGATGGTGCAAGAGGGAAGCGCCAATCGAACACTCCCGCCGATGACGCCCAAGGAGGCCCCCATGGAGATTCGCGAGGCACTTACCTTTGACGACGTCCTTCTGGTGCCGGCCGCCTCCAGCGTGCTGCCCTCGGATGCCGACACCTCGACCTTCGTCACGAAGTCGATCCGCATGAACATCCCGCTTCTGTCCAGCGCCATGGATACGGTGACCGAGGCGCGCATGGCCATCGCCATGGCGCAGTCCGGCGGCATCGGGGTGATCCACCGCAATCTGGGCCCGGCCGAACAGGCGGCCGAGGTGCGGCGGGTGAAGCGCTTTGAATCGGGCGTGGTCTATGCGCCGATCACGCTGACCCCCGACCAGACGCTGGCCGATGCCAAGGTGCTGGCCGACCGCTACAACGTCACGGGCTTCCCGGTGGTGGACGAGGCGGGGCGTGTGGTGGGCATCGTCACGAACCGCGACATGCGCTTTGCCAGCGACGACCGCACCCCGGTGCGCGCCATGATGACCTCGCAGAACCTCGCGCTGCTGCGCGAGCCGGTGGACCGCGAGGAAGCCATCGCCTTGATGAAGGCGCGGCGGATCGAGAAGCTCTTGGTCACCGACGGGCAGGGCAAGCTGACCGGCCTTCTGACGCTGAAAGATACCGAGAAATCGGTGCTGAACCCCCATGCCTGCAAGGACGAGATGGGCCGTCTGCGCGTGGCCGCCGCCTCGACCGTGGGCGATGCAGGCTTTGAGCGCAGCCAGATGCTGATCGACGCTGGGGTGGACATGGTTGTGATCGACACCGCGCATGGTCATTCCGAAGGCGTGGCCTTGGCGGTGGAGCGCATCAAGAAGCTGTCGAACGCGGTGCAGGTGGTCGCGGGCAACGTGGCCACTGCCGAGGCCACGCGCGCGCTGATCGGCGCGGGTGCGGATGCAGTGAAGGTGGGCATCGGCCCAGGCTCGATCTGCACCACGCGCATCGTGGCCGGCGTCGGCGTGCCGCAGCTGACTGCGATCATGGACAGCGCGCGGGCGGCCGGCGACGTGCCGGTGATCGCCGATGGCGGCATCAAGTATTCCGGCGATTTCGCCAAGGCCATTGCGGCCGGCGCATCCTGCGCCATGGTGGGCTCGGCCATCGCCGGGACGGATGAAAGCCCCGGCGAGGTGATCCTGTGGAACGGCCGCAGCTTCAAGGCCTATCGTGGCATGGGCTCGCTTGGCGCCATGGCGCGCGGCTCGGCCGACCGGTATTTCCAGAAGGACGCAGCCTCGGACAAGCTGGTGCCCGAAGGGATCGAGGGGCAAGTGCCCTACAAGGGCACCGTCGCCACGGTGTTGCACCAGATGGTCGGCGGCCTGCGCGCGGCGATGGGATACACGGGCAACCGGACGGTGGCCGAGATGCGGGCGAATTGCAGCTTCGTGCGCATCACCGGGGCGGGGCTGAAGGAAAGCCACGTCCACGACGTGCAGATCACCCGTGAAAGCCCGAACTACCGCGCGGGGTAGGGCCGCAGACCGCTGCGGTTTCGGGAACCGGGGCGGATCGCTTCGGGGGGCGTCCGCACCCCGAGAGTTTTGTCCATAATGGAAGAGCAGGGCTGCGCGGCGCGGCCTTCCGTGGCAGGATCGGGTATCCCGTCCGGAGTCGCGCCCATGCTGCCTGCCACTGCCCGCCCCATCGCCTTCATCCTGACCCGCGACCGCGCGGCGCTTCTGCCGTTCTACCGCGATGTCCTGGGCCTGGCCGTCACCGGCGCCGACGATTACGGCACGGTGCTGGATGCGCGGGGGCTGGAACTGCGGCTGACCACGGTGGCCGACCATGTGGCCAGCCCGCATCCGGTGCTGAGTTGGTCGGTGCCCGATCTGCGCGCCACGGTGGCGGCGCTGGTGGCCCGGGGCTTGACCTTCCTGATCTACGAAGGCTTCGGCCAGGACGCGGACGGCATCTGGACCTCGCCCGATGGCACGGTGAAGGTGGCCTGGTTCGCCGACCCTGAAGGCAACGTGCTCGGCCTGTCGGAGGGCTGAGCCGGTTGCCGGCCTGCGCCAGGGCGGCTAGGGGGGGGCGGCTAGGGAAGGCCGGTCAGGGCGGGGGATGCGATGCGGGCTTTGGTGACTGGGGCAGGCGCGCCGGGGGGGATCGGCCTTGCCTGTGCGCGGATGCTGGGGCAGGCCGGGCATCGGGTGGCCATTGCCTCGACCACCGGCCGCATCCACCTGCGCGCGGCGGAACTTGTGGCAGAGGGGCTGGATGTCACCGCCCATCAGGGCGACCTGACCGATCCCGTCCAGGTGCAGCGCCTGCTGGACGAGACCGGCCCCGTCGACGTGCTGGTGAACAATGCCGGCATGGGCACACAGGCCGAACCCGCGCGCGAGCGGAGCTTCCTGAAATCCGATCCCGCCGCCTGGAGGCGCGAGCTGGACCTGTCGCTGACGACTGCCGTTCTGGTAACGCGCGCCTATCTGCCGCCGATGGTTGAAAAGGGCTGGGGGCGCGTGGTGATGATGGCCTCGGTCACCGGCCCGCTGGTGTCCATCGCGGGCAGTTCCGCTTATTCTGCGGCCAAGGCGGCGATGGTCGGGCTGACCCATGCGCTGGCGCTGGAGGTGGCGAAAACCGGCGTCACGGTGAACGCCGTCGCGCCGGGCTGGATTGGCACCGAAGCCATGCTGAAGGGCGAATTCGCCGCCGCGCGCAAGTCGCCCATGGGCCGGGCCGGCACGCCGGAGGAAGTGGCGGCCTGTGTGGCCTTCCTCGCCTCCGCCGGGGCGTCCTATGTCAACGGAGCGACCCTGGTGGTGGATGGCGGCAACATGTTGCAAGAGAAAAAGGGCTGACATGCCAGGGTTTTGCTGGATGAGGCGCAGGTTTTGCGCGAAGGGCACCGCATGACCCCCGGCGCCCGCATCGCCGCGGCCATCGAGGTGCTGGACCGCGTCCTTTCCGGTACGCGGGCCGAGGTGGCGCTGACCAACTGGGGCCGCGCCAACCGCTTCGCCGGCTCGGGCGACCGGTCGGCGATTCGCGACCATGTCTTTGCCGCCTTGCGCTGCCGTCGGTCCTTTGCCGCGCTTGGCGGGGCCGAGACGGGGCGCGGATTGATGCTGGGCGCCCTACGCGCGGCGGGAACCGATCCGGCAACCCTCTTCACCGGCGAAGGCCATGCACCGCCCGCGCCCGCAGCGCATGAGGCCGGGCGCGCGCCCGACACGTTGGAGGCGCTGGACTGCCCCGACTGGCTGGCGCCCCCGTTGCGTGCCGCGCTCGGGCCGGATTTCGCGCCAGTGATGGTGGCGCTGCAGCACCGCGCCCCCGTCTTCCTGCGGGTGAACCTTGCGCGGATCGACCGGGCCTCTGTGATCGCCCGCCTCGCCACCGAGGACATCGAGGCGAGGCCGCATCCCTTGGCCTCCTCGGCACTGGAGGTGACATCCGGCGAGCGGCGCATCCAGACCTCGACCGCCTATGCCGAGGGGCTGGTCGAATTGCAGGATGCCTCGTCGCAGGCGGTGGTCGAAGCCCTGCCGCTGACCGATGGCCAGCGCGTGCTGGACTATTGCGCGGGGGGCGGCGGCAAGACGCTGGCCATGGCCGCGCGGGCACGGCTGCGGCTTGAGGCGCATGATGCCTACCCCGGCCGGATGCGCGACCTGCCGGTGCGGGCAAAGCGGGCCGGGGTGCAGGTGCGCCTGACCGAAGCACCGCGCGGCCCCTACGATCTTGTACTGACCGATGTGCCCTGTTCCGGTTCGGGCAGCTGGCGGCGCGATCCGGAAGGCAAGTGGGCGCTGACCCCGGACCGGCTTGCCGCCCTTCAGGCGATCCAGGCCTTGGTGATGGACCGGGCCGCCGCGCTTGTCGCGCCAAAGGGTGTGCTGGCCTATGCCACCTGTTCGCTTCTGCGCGAAGAGAACGAGGCGCGGGTGGCGGGCTTCCTGTCACGTCAGGAGGGCTGGCTTCCGACACTGCAGCGGCGCTTCACGCCGCTGGATGGAGGGGACGGCTTCTTCCTTGCCCTGTTGACGCGCTGCTGACGGCGGGACACAACTTAAGCGTGTTTTCGTGATTTGCCCGTGCCGGGTTAATCGGCGCTTAAGGAATGGTGCGCCCAATGGACCGGCAACCCGAAGGAGGAGCCGTGTCCCGCGCCTTGTCAGTGCTGTCCGATGCTGCCGGTTCGCCCGGCGGCGGCGCCCTCAGGCAGCGCCTGCTGCTTGCTGCGGCGGTCGGGGCAGGTGCCCTGGCCTTCGTCTCGGAGGTGCCCTCCACGCGGTGGCCTGCGCTCGCCGCGGCATTGACGCTGCTTCTGATCCTCACGTTTGTCTCCGCTGCGCGGGTCCTGTCGCGCTGGCAGGCGCGCCGTCAGGAAGGCGCGCTTCGCCAGTTGGTCCAGAATGATGCCGCGCTGTGTCTTATCACCGATGCGCTTGGCGAAATCGGCTGGCACAACACCGCCGCCGAGGCGCGTCTTGCTGCGGCCGGCGGCAACATCCTCACGCTGGCCGGAATGCTGAACGATCACTTCGCCAACCCCGGTGCCGTTCTGTTCCGGCTTCAGCGCCGGGCCGAAAGCGGCACTCCCGCGCGCGAAGACGTAGTTACCCGCCGCGGCCACCTGCGCTTGTCGGCTACGCCCCTGCCGGGCGGGCGCTTCCTGTGGCGGATCGAGGAATTCCTCGATCGGGGCCAGCCGGGCCGGGGCGGCGATTCGCTCAGCTTGCCCATGCTTGTGGTCAACCGTGCCGGCGTCGTGCTCTATGCGAACGAAGCGCTGCGTCGCCTGGCGGGCAGCCGTCCCAAGCGGCTGGACCGCCTGTTCACCGACCCCGCGCCACTCGCCGGCGAAGTGGTCACGGTTTCCGGCGCCGATGGCCCGGTGCGCGCGCTCCTGGCAGAAATCGCGGGTCCTGGCGATCGAAGGGAGATCTACCTTGTTCCGGTGCCCGACCGGCCCGCAGCCGCCCCTGCGACGTTCGAGGACCTGCCCGTGGCCCTGTTACGGCTGGACGGCAGCGGCACCGTTCTGACCGCCAACCGCGCCGCGCGCGAGCTCGCGGGTCTTTCCCCCGACAGCCTGTCCGAGATGCACGAAATCTACGAAGGCCTCGGCCGTCCAGTGGCCGACTGGCTGGGCGATGCGATGGCCGGCCGCCTGCCCGAAGCGGCCGAGGTGCTGAAACTGCGCGCGGGCGAGGGCGAGCGGTTCCACCACGTCGCCCTGCGCCGCATCGTTGAGGACGGGCGCCCGGGCCTGATTGCCGTGCTGACCGATGCGACGGACGTCAAGACACTGGAGGCCCAGGTCACCCAGGGCCAGAAGATGCAGGCCATTGGCCTGCTGGCGGGCGGAATCGCCCATGATTTCAACAATCTGCTGACCGCCATATCGGGTCATTGCGACCTGCTTCTGCTGCGCCACGACCTGCATGACCCCGATTACGAGGATCTGGTGCAGATCCGTCAGAACGCCTACCGCGCCGCGGGATTGGTGGGGCAGCTGCTTTCCTATTCGCGCCGCCAGACCCTGAAGCCGGAACGCATCGACCTGCCCGAGGTTCTGGCCGACATCACCCATCTTCTGAACCGGCTGGTGGGCGAAAGGATCAGCCTGTCCGTCACGCATGATCCTGTTATCGGGGCGATCCGTGCCGACCGGCGCCATTTCGAACAGATCGTCGTGAACCTGGTCGTCAACGCACGCGATGCCATGCCCCTTGGCGGCACGATCCGCATCGAGACCGAGGCGGTCGCCCTGGCCGAACCCCTGCAGCGTGATCGCGCCACCGTGCCCGTCGGCGACTGGTCGGTGATTCGCGTCTGCGACACCGGCACTGGCATGTCGCAGGAGGTGATGGCGCGCATCTTCGAGCCCTTCTTCACCACGAAGAGACCGGGCGAGGGCACCGGACTGGGTCTTGCCAATGTCTATGGCATCGTCAAGCAATCGGGCGGCTTCATCTTCGTCGACAGCACGCCTGGTGAAGGCACTTGTTTCACGCTGTACTTCCCGCTCCACCGTGGCGAAGAGCCGCGCCGCGCAGAAGCGCCGGCCGAAACCGCCCCGCCGCGCATCGGGCAGGGCGTGGTCCTCTTGGTCGAGGACGAGGCGCCGGTGCGCACCTTCGCTTCCCGCGCGCTGCGGATGCGTGGCTTCACCGTGATTGAGGCCGCCAGCGCCGAAGACGCGCTGAAGCGGCTGGACGACCCGGCGCTTGAGGTCGATGTTTTTGTCACCGATGTGGTCATGCCGGGGATGGACGGGCCAAGCTGGGTGCGCAAGGCTCTGGAAGACCGGCCGAACGTACGGGTGATCTTCGTCTCCGGCTATGCCGAGGACAGTCTGGCCGAGGACCAGCTGCGCATCCCGAACTCTGTCTTCCTGCCCAAGCCCTTCTCGCTGAACGACCTGACCACAACAGTGCACCGCCAGATGCATTGAGCGGCCGGCCGGCTTCCCGGCGCGCGCAAGGCAAGCGCCGCCGGGCGCGCGCCGGCTCAGCCGCCCGGAATGCTCGCGTAAAGCGCGAAGTCGGCAGCGGCCTCACGCTCCAGCAGGGCGCGGGTCCGGTCTCCCAGCGTCAGGTCGCCCTCGGGCGAGACGTTCAGGCGGGGCAGGGTGATGGCGCAGTCAAGCTGGTCTTCCAGAAAGTCCACGAAATCCTTGATCCGCTCGTACCGGAACAGCCGATCGACGCTCTTGTCCTTGTGGCCCTTCAGGAACCGGCTCTGCCGGCCGACATCCGCGAAGGCCGGCGGATCGTCGCGGCACCAGGCCTGGACGAATTCGTCGAAGGTCACGTCATTGGTGCGGTTTCGCGCCTCCACACCATCGCCGCGCTGGCGATAGCGATACCAGCTGCCCAGCCAGCTCACCGGCTCGCGCATCATCGCCGTCACGGTGAACTCTGCCCCGGAAGCCGCCTCCAGATAGGGGCCGATGAAGCGGTGGAACCGCTGTGCATTGGTGTGCTTCAGCACGGGCGGCCGCTCGATGGTCAGGGCGGCCAGCGGCTGCAGTGCCGATTCGATGGCCGTCGAACCGGTCTTCGGGGTCGCAAGAAAGACAAGGCGCTGGTCAAAGAACACAAGCATCGGGGCCTCCGCAATCTTTCGCCCGATACACTGCAGGCGTGTAACTGTCCATTAACCTCATTCCGGCAGCATCATCTTGAACAGGGTTGAAATGTTCCCGTTTTGTCTCCATAAGAACGGGAACACTTGGGGAACATGACCGAGATTGCCGCGGCAGGGCGGCTGTGAAATAAGGAGCGGCAGAATGACGGCGAACCTCCTCGACTTGAAGGACCGGCGCGAAATGGACAAGCAGAAGGCGCTGGAAAGCGCGCTCCAGCAGATCGAACGGCAGTTCGGCAAGGGCTCGATCATGAAGCTGGGCAAGAACGCCCCGGCCATCGAGATCGAGGCGATTTCCACCGGCTCGCTCGGCCTCGACATCGCGCTTGGCATCGGCGGCCTGCCCAAGGGTCGCATCATCGAAATCTATGGGCCAGAAAGCTCGGGCAAGACCACGCTCACGCTGCATGTCGTGGCCGAGGAACAGAAGAAGGGGGGCGTCTGCGCCTTCGTCGATGCCGAACATGCTCTTGACCCGACCTATGCCCGCAAGCTGGGCGTGGACCTTGACGAACTTCTGATCAGCCAGCCAGACACTGGCGAGCAGGCGCTGGAAATCGTCGACACGCTGGTGCGCTCTGGCGCCGTCAGCCTGGTCGTCGTCGACTCGGTCGCCGCACTCACGCCCAAGTCGGAAATCGAAGGCGATATGGGCGACATGCAGATGGGGAGCCAGGCCCGCCTGATGAGCCAGGCCATGCGGAAGCTGACCGCCTCGATCGGCCGGTCGAACTGCATGGTCATCTTCATCAACCAGATTCGGTTCAAGATCGGCGTGATGTTTGGCAGCCCTGAAACGACATCGGGCGGCAACGCGCTGAAGTTCTACTCTTCCGTTCGCCTCGACATCCGGCGCATCGGTGCGGTGAAGGACCGCGACGAGGTGGTGGGCAACACCACCAAGGTGAAAGTGGTCAAGAACAAGGTGGCACCGCCCTTCCGCGAGGTCGAGTTCGACATCATCTATGGCGAGGGCATCTCCAAGATGGGCGAGCTGATCGACCTTGGCGTGAAGGCGGGCATCCTGGCCAAGTCCGGCTCTTGGTATTCCTACGGCGACGAACGCATCGGCCAGGGGCGCGAGAATGCCAAGCTGTTCCTGAAGCAGAATCCCACCGTCGCCGCCGAGATCGAGGACAAGATCCGCGCGAGCCATGGGCTGGATTTCCAGATGATCGGCGCCCCCGAAGCCGATGAGGATGGCGTGGTCGACGGCTGACCCACGTCGCCGTTCCCCTCATGAAACAAGGCCCCGGCTCCAAAGAGCCGGGGCCTTTCGTTTCGTACGGGCTCGGGCACGCAACGCGCGGTTTACAGGGCCGTGCGGGGGGGCTAAGGGAAGGTCCGATTGCCCGTTTCCGCCCGAGGACCCTGTCACATGGCGTCTCTGAACGACATCCGCTCGACCTTCACCGACTTCTTCGCGAGGAACGGCCATCGTGTCGTCGAATCTTCGCCGCTGGTGCCGCGCAACGACCCGACGCTGATGTTCACGAACTCGGGCATGGTCCAGTTCAAGAACCTGTTCACTGGCGTGGAAACGCGCGACTACACCCGCGCCACGACTGCGCAGAAATGCGTCCGCGCCGGCGGCAAGCACAATGACCTGGACAATGTGGGCTACACCGCCCGCCACCATACCTTCTTCGAAATGCTGGGGAACTTCTCCTTCGGCGACTATTTCAAGGACACCGCGATCCCGCTGGCCTGGGAATTGCTGACCAACGATTTCGGGCTTGACCCGTCGCGCCTGCTGGTCACCGTGTACCACACCGACGACGAGGCGGCGACGATCTGGAAGAAGGTCGCGGGTTTTTCGGATGACAAGATCATCCGCATCCCTACGAACGACAATTTCTGGATGATGGGCCCCACCGGCCCCTGCGGACCCTGCACGGAAATCTTCTATGACCACGGCCCCAGCATCTGGGGCGGCCCGCCCGGATCGGCGGAGGAGGATGGCGACCGGTTCATCGAGATCTGGAACAACGTCTTCATGCAGTTCGAGCAGTTCGAGGACGGCTCGCGTCGCGAACTGGCTGCCAAGTCGATCGATACCGGCATGGGGCTGGAGCGCATCGGCGCGCTGTTGCAGGGCAAGCACGACAATTACGACACCGACCTGATGCGCAGCCTGATCGAGGCCAGCGCCCACGCCACCAGCCAGGATCCCGACGGCCCCGGCAAGGTGCACCACCGCGTCATCGCCGACCATCTGCGCTCCACCTCCTTCCTGATCGCCGACGGCGTCATGCCCTCGAACGAGGGGCGCGGCTATGTGCTGCGCCGCATCATGCGCCGCGCCATGCGCCACGCCCACATGCTGGGCGCGCAGGACCCGGTGATGTTCCGCCTGGTGCCGGCGCTGGTGCGCCAGATGGGCGCGGCCTATCCCGAACTCGTCCGCGCCCAGGCGCTGATCGAGGAAACGCTGAAGCTGGAAGAGACCAAGTTCCGTCAGACGCTCGACCGCGGCCTGCGGCTTCTGGATGACGAACTCGCGCGCATCCCGGAAGGCGCCGACCTGCCGGGCCAGGCCGCCTTCAAGCTTTATGACACCTTCGGCTTCCCGCTGGACCTGACGCAGGACGCCCTGCGCGAGATGGGCCGCAAGGTCGATCTCCAGGGCTTCGACGCTGCGATGGAAGAGCAGCGCGCCAAAGCCCGCGCTTCCTGGGCCGGCTCGGGCGAAGCGAAAGATGCCCGCATCTGGTTCGAACTGGCCGAAGCCAACGGCTCCACCGAATTCCTGGGCTATGACACCGAAACTGCCGAGGGCCAGATCCTCGCCCTGGTGAAGGACGGCGCCGCCATCGACAGCGCCGCCGAGGGCCAGCAGGTGCAGATCGTCGTCAACCAGACCCCGTTCTACGCCGAAAGCGGCGGCCAGGTCGGCGATGCCGGCTTCATCCGCACCGATACCGGCATGGCCGAGGTGACCGATACCCGCAAATCGGCCGGTGTCTTCTACCACGTCGCCACGGTGCGCGAGGGCTCCATCCTCAAGGGCCAGCCCGCCAAGCTTGAAGTTGCGCACCACCGCCGCAGCGAGATCCGCGCCAACCATTCGGCCACCCACCTGTTGCACGAGGCGCTGCGCCGCGCGCTTGGCGATCATGTGGCGCAGAAGGGCAGCCTGAACGCGCCGGATCGCCTGCGCTTCGACTTCAGCCATTCCCATGCGATGACCCCCGCCGAACTGGCCAAGGTCGAGGCCGAGGTGAACGCCTACATCCGTCAGAACAGCCCGGTCGAAACCCGCATCATGACCCCCGATGATGCCCGCGCCATCGGCGCGCAGGCGCTGTTCGGCGAGAAATACGGCGACGAGGTCCGCGTTGTCTCGATGGGCGAACTGCCCGGTTCGGGCAAGGGCACTGACGGCAAGACCTACAGCCTGGAGCTTTGCGGCGGCACCCACGTGAAGCGCACCGGCGACATCGGCGCCTTCGTCTGCCTGGGCGACAGCGCCTCCTCCGCCGGCGTCCGCCGGATCGAGGCGCTGACCGGCCAGGCCGCGCTGGATCACCTGCGTGCTCAGGGCGACCGGCTGGCCGAGATCGCCGCCACGCTGAAAGCCCCCCTGGGCGAGGCGGTGGACCGGGTGAAGGCGCTGTCCGAGGAACGCCGCTCACTTCAGAACGAGGTCGCGCAACTGCGCCGCGACCTTGCCATGGGCGGCAAATCGGGCGGGCCGGAAGCCCGCGAAATCAACGGCGTGAAGCTCATCGCCCAGGTTCTGCAGGGTGTGTCCGGCAAGGATCTGCCCTCGCTGATCGACGAGATGAAGGGCCGCCTCGGTTCTGGCGCGGTTCTCCTGATCGCCGACACCGGCGCCAAGCCCGCCGTCGCGGCCGGCGTCACCGCCGACCTCACCGCCCGCATCTCTGCCGTCGCGCTGGTCAAGGCCGCGGCCGAGGCGATGGGCGGCAAGGGCGGCGGCGGCCGCCCCGACATGGCCCAGGCCGGCGGCGCCGACATCGGCCAGGCCCAGGCGGCCATCAAGGCTGCCGAAGCCGTGCTGGAGGGCTGATCCATGCCGGGAGCTTTCTGGATCGCCCATGTCGAAGTGACCGATGCCGAAGCCTATGGCCGCTATGCCAAGGGCGCGACCGAGGCCATCGCTGCGCATGGCGGGGTCTTCCTCGCCCGCGGCGGCCGCTATGTCCAACTGGAAGGCCGCGACCGCGCCCGCAACGTCGTCGCCCGCTTCCCCAGCCTGGAAGCCGCCGTCGCCTGCTACAACTCGCCCGAATACCAGGCGGCGCTGGAGCATGCGAAGGGCGCGGCAGTGCGCGACCTTGTCGTGGTCGAGGAGGCCGGCTGATCGCTGCGCATGAGGGACAATACCCCGCGCGAATCCGTTCCTGTCATGCTACTGTCATGAAAAACAACATGACGAGGCAGAGCCGTGCTGACTGATACCCCCAACAGGAGGGCCCGCTGATGTGCAGGTGGGCCGCCTACACGGGCGAGGCGATCTTCCTGGAAGACATCGTCAGCCGCCCTGGCCATTCCCTCATTCACCAAAGCCACTGCGCCACGCAGTGCCACACCGCCATCAACGCCGATGGCTTCGGCATCGCCTGGTATGGCGACCGGCCCGAGCCCGGCCTCTATCGCGATGTCATGCCAGCCTGGTCAGACCCCAATCTGCGCAGCCTGACGGCGCAGGTGAAATCGCGGCTCTTTCTTGCCCATGTCCGCGCCTCGACGGGCACCGCCACCAGCCGCAACAACTGCCACCCCTTCGTGCATGGCCGCTGGAGCTTCATGCACAACGGGCAGATCGGCGGCTATGACCGTATCCGCCGCGATGCCGACATGCTGATTCCCGACAGCCTCTATTCCTCGCGCAAGGGCGCGACAGACAGCGAAGCGCTGTTCCTGGTCGCCATCGCCGAAGGGTTGGAGGACGATCCCCCAGGCGCGCTGGAACGCGCCGCCGCGCGCTTCATCCGTCTCGCCCGCGCCAAGGGCGCCGCGCCGCACCTGCGCATGACCGCGGCGCTTTCCGATGGCGAGCGTCTCTATGCGGTGCGCTATGCCACCGACGATCATGCGCCGACGCTCTGGCACCGCTGGTCCGACACGCGCCGGGGCAGGGCCGTCGTCTCGGAGCCGCTGGAAACCGACCAGGGCGACTGGCAGGAAATCCCGCCGTCGACCTTCTGCGTGTTCGAAGGCGAGGCCGTCAGGGTGCGCCCCTTCCTGCCCTGCCGCCTGGTCGCTGCCGCCGCCTGATTGCTTGTCCTTTCATGTCCATAGCCCATTTGGGCCATGCAACACGGCATCGTGATGGGCATTGTTAACCTGTCCTTTGGGGGACATCGCAACGGCTGTCGCAGTGTCTGTGTGGGTTCAGGCCGCGACAGTCCGCCAAGCATGTTTGATGCGAGTGATTGAAGTAACTGTCGTCCCAGTGGGCGAGGGGTCGTCAACACGGTTGGCGGCCCCTTCGTTCGTTCGGGGCGTGCGCTTGCATGATCCCTGCGCCTGCAAGGACGGTTACAGCCGGCGCTGGCTCACACCCAGGACGGCCAGTTCGCTTTGCCGCCGCAGCCCGGTCTTGCCCAGGGCCGACTTGATCTGGTTGCGCACCGTGTGCACGCTGGCCCGGCGCTGCTCGGCGATTTCCTGCGGTGTCAGGCCAGAGGCCAGCAGCATCACAACCTCCACCTCTGCGGGCGTCAGACCATGCTCGGTGGTCAGCGGCGAACTCTGCTCGGACATGGCCTGGGATGGCGCAATCACCAGAATCTTGGCCGGAACTTGCGAAAGCGCCGTGGGCAGGACCTTAAGCCCCTCGGCCTGGTCCGCGGTCAGCCGGACCAGGTGCATCATGCGAATCTCGCCCCGCGCAAAGGACATGATCCGC
This sequence comes from Neotabrizicola shimadae, assembly GCF_019623905.1. NCBI lineage: Bacteria > Pseudomonadati > Pseudomonadota > Alphaproteobacteria > Rhodobacterales > Paracoccaceae > Neotabrizicola > Neotabrizicola shimadae. Next base: position 1,171,654 of record NZ_CP069370.1, read on the forward strand.
TCGATCCCCGGCCGCCGCGTCGCGCCCATGCGTTCCAGGCTGGCACGCGCCGCCAACGATTCGGCGGTCACCTGACCCCGCGGCGACAGCATGACATGGTGCCCCTTGTCCAGAAGATCGGCCGCCTCCCGGTTGGTGTTCATGACTCGCCGGTCCGCGTCCAGAAGCAGGACAGCCGCCCCGTTGGTGTCCAGCCCCAGGCGTGTTGCGGTCAGTTCTGCCCGCAATCCCAGAACCTCACGGTTCACCTGCAAGGCGTGGCGCATCGCCGGGGCCAAGGCACTGATGACGCGCAGGAAGTCCAACTCCATCCGGTCCCGGTGCCGGCGCGGCACCGCGCCGCCCAGCCAATAGGTTCGCTCGCGGTCGCGCAGGATGAACTGGCCACCACCCGCGATCGTGTCGTCCTGCGGACGCGTCCAGTCATTGTAGAACTCGGTCCGCTCCACCTCGGTTTCATCCACAAGTTCCGACTTGTGATAGGTCCGTCCGCCGACCTGGCGTAGACTGGCGTCCCACCACGGGTTGATGAACCGGTAATGGTCCACGAACTCTTGCACGAAGCTGTCTTCATAGCCGTGGGTCAGTGAAACCGGAGTTTCATCAACAAGAGAACTGGCCCCCCAGAACTGAATCCTCACCCCGGGGAAGATCTGACCAAGCCCGGCAATCACATCCTGCCATGACTCCGGGTCGATCGCCGCCCGCGCGACAATGGCCGACAAGGTATCCAGTCGCGGGTCGTTACCGCGCAGTACTCGCATCCATGTCCCCCTGGGCGGCCCTTTGTCCCTCGTTAGGCCATTTGCCGTGAATGCACCGTGAATCCGTATCGGTTTTCCTGCCGTGCAGACAGGCATTGGCACGAAAGGATAAACGCGCACGGTAGCCCAAGAAAAGGCCCCGCCCGCCCGTTCGGGCAAGCAGGGCCAGATCTTAACGCCAAGTGAATGCTCGGCGACAAGATATTGATTTCATTCAGATCAGGAAGGCGTCCGAGCTCGGACGCTCACTCCTTGCGGCTGTCCCGCTTCCGCTCATGCGGGTCCAGAAGCCGCTTGCGCAGCCGGATGATCTTGGGTGTGACCTCGACCAGTTCATCGTCGTCGATATAGGCGATGGCCTCTTCCAGGCTCATCTTGACATGCGGGGTCAGCCGCACCGCCTCGTCCGTGCCAGAGGCCCGCACGTTGGTCAGCTTCTTGCCCTTCAGCGGGTTCACTTCCAGGTCGTTGTCCCGGCTGTGCTCGCCGATGATCATGCCCTCGTAAACCTGCTCCTGCGGGCCAATGAACATGCGGCCCCGGTCTTCCAGGTTCCACAGCGCATAGGCCACCGATACCCCGTTCTCGGTCGAGATCAGCACACCCTGACGACGCCCCTGGATCGGCCCCTTGTGCGGCACCCAGCCGTGGAAGATCCGGTTCAGCACGCCCGTGCCCCGCGTGTCGGTCAGGAACTGGCCCTGATACCCGATCAACCCGCGCGAGGGCACATGGGCGATGATCCGGGTCTTGCCCACGCCTGCGGGCTTCATCTCGACCAGATCGCCCTTCCGCTCGCCGGTCAGCTTGTCGATCACGGCGCCCGAGTAATCATCGTCCACATCGACGATGACCTCTTCCACCGGCTCGTGCCGCACCCCGTCGATGTCGCGGAAGATCACGCGGGGACGGCTGATCGAAAGCTCGAACCCCTCACGGCGCATGTTCTCGATCAGGACGCCCATCTGAAGCTCGCCGCGGCCCGAAACCTCGAACGCCTCGCCGCCGGGCGTGTCGGCGATCTTGATGGCGACGTTCTGCTCGGCTTCCTTCATCAGCCGGTCACGGATCACGCGCGACTGCACCTTGGTTCCGTCACGTCCCGCCAGCGGGCTGTCGTTTATGCCGAAGGTCACGGTGATGGTCGGCGGGTCGATCGGCTGCGCGGGCAGGGCGGCATCGACCTCCAGAGCGCAAAGCGTGTCGGCCACGGTGGCCTTGGTCATTCCCGCGATGGTCACGATGTCGCCCGCCACCGCCTCGTCGATGGGCTGCTGGCCAAGGCCGCGGAAGGCGAGGATCTTCGACACCCGGAACTGTTCCAGCCGCTCGCCGTTGCGGTTCAGCGCCTTGATCGTGGTGCCGGCGGTCAGCCGGCCGGCCTCGACGCGGCCCGTCAGGATGCGGCCGATGAAAGGGTCGGCGGACAGCGTGGTCGCCAGCATCCGGAAGGGCTCGCCTTCCGAGGCGATCTGCGCCGGCGCCGGCACATGGCGCACGATCAGGTCGAACAGCGCCGACAGGTCCTTGCGCGGCCCGTCCAGTTCCATGTCGGCCCAGCCGGACCGGCCAGAGGCATAGACATGCGGGAAGTCCAGTTGCTCGTCATTTGCGCCCAGGTTGGCGAACAGGTCGAACACCTCGTTCAGCGCCCGGTCGGGCTCGGCATCGGGCTTGTCGACCTTGTTCAGCACGACGATCGGACGCAGGCCAAGCGCCAGCGCCTTGGAGGTCACGAACTTCGTCTGCGGCATCGGGCCTTCGGCGGCATCGACCAGCAGGCAGACACCGTCCACCATGCTCAGGATCCGCTCCACCTCGCCGCCGAAATCGGCGTGGCCGGGGGTGTCGACGATGTTGATGCGCGTGCCATTCCATTCGACGCTCGTGCACTTCGCCAGGATCGTGATGCCCCGCTCGCGCTCGATGTCGTTCGAGTCCATGGCGCGTTCGGAAACGGCCTGGCCTTCGCGGAAGGCGCCCGACTGCTTCAGCAGTTCATCGACGAGGGTGGTCTTGCCATGGTCGACATGCGCGATGATGGCGATGTTGCGAAGCTCCATCGGGGAGGTCTCTTTCATCCTGTGCGGTTGCGCGCGGCACTAGCGCAAGGCCGGGCAAAAGGCCAGCGGAACCTTGCGGCGGTGCAGAATCAGGTCGCGATATAGCGGTCGCGCCGGTGGTTGAAGGTGATGACGAGGTTCAGCACCACCGCCCCAAGCACCGACCACATCACGCGCTCGACCGGAAACAGCAACAGCGCCAGCGAGAAGATGATGGCATCCGCGATCAGTTGCACATAACCCGCCCGGAACCCGAACCGGTCCTGCGCCAGAAGCGCCAACACGCCAAGCCCACCCAGGCTGCCATTGTGCCGGAACAGCGCCAGCAGGCCCATGCCGGTCAGGCTGCCAAAGATCACGGCCCCAAGCGCGGGCGACAGGTGCGAAATGGCGAAATGGGCCGGAAGGAACCCGGTCAGAAGCGAAACCGAGGTGACAGAGATCAGGGATTTCACCGTGAACTCGGTCCCCAGGCGCTTCCAGGCGAGCGCGTAGAACGGCAGGTTGATGACGAAGAACACCGCGCCGAAGGACCAGCCGGTCAGATAGGACAGGATCACCGCGATGCCCGCCGTCTGCCCGGTGATCAGGCCGACCTGGGTCAGCACATGCAGGCCAAGCGCGGAAAAGAAGATGCCCAGGGCCATGCCCTGCACATCGTCCAGCCTGGAATGTTTCACGGTTGCGTTCGTATCGGCCATGCGCCGGGGGTGCCACAACAGGCCAACTAAGTCAAAGGTGCTGACCTGATTTGGCGGCCGCGGTGCCGGCATCGCACAGAAAAGGGGCCGAAGACGGCTTCGGCCCCTCTCATTCGCTCAAACCCCGATCAGGCGGCCAGCGCCTTGTTCAGGTATTCGTCCACCTTTTCCAGATAGCCCATGGTGGTCAGCCACTTCTGGTCCGGCCCGACCAGCAGCGCCAGGTCCTTGGTCATGTAGCCGTCCTCCACGGTCTGCACGCAGACCTTTTCCAGCGTGGTGGCAAAGCGCATCAGCGCCTCGTTGCCGTCCAGCTTGGCGCGGTGCTTCAGGCCGCCGGTCCAGGCGAAGATCGAGGCGACCGAGTTCGTGGAGGTCGCCTTGCCCTTCTGGTGCTCGCGGTAGTGGCGGGTCACTGTGCCGTGCGCCGCCTCGGCCTCGACGATCTTGCCATCGGGCGTCATCAGCACCGAGGTCATCAGCCCAAGCGAACCGAAGCCCTGCGCCACCGTGTCGGACTGCACGTCGCCGTCATAGTTCTTGCAGGCCCAGACATAGCCGCCCGACCATTTCAGCGCCGAGGCCACCATGTCGTCGATCAGGCGGTGTTCATAGGTGATGCCGGCAGCCTTGAACTGATCGGCGAATTCCTCGTCGAAGACCTTCTGGAACAGGTCCTTGAAGCGGCCGTCATAGGCCTTGAGGATGGTGTTCTTGGTCGAAAGATAGACCGGCCAGCCCTTCATGAGGCCATAGTTCATGGACGACCGGGCGAAGTCCATGATCGACTGGTCCAAGTTGTACATGCCCATGACCACGCCCGCACCGGGGGCCTTGAACACTTCCTTCTCGATCACCGTGCCGTCTTCGCCCACGTATTTCAGCGTCAGCACACCCTTGCCGGGAAAGCGGAAATCGGTGGCCTTGTACTGGTCGCCAAAGGCGTGACGGCCCACGACGATGGGCTTGGTCCAGCCCGGCACCAGGCGCGGCACGTTCTTGCAGATGATCGGCTCGCGGAAGATCACGCCGCCCAGGATGTTGCGGATCGTGCCGTTCGGCGACTTCCACATTTCCTTCAGGCCGAATTCCTCGACACGCGCTTCGTCGGGGGTGATCGTGGCGCATTTCACCGCGACGCCGACTTCCTTGGTCTTCATCGCGGCGTCGATGGTGATCTGGTCGTTGGTGCGGTCACGCTCCTCGATGCCCAGATCGTAGTACAGAAGATCAACGTCGAGATAGGGCAGGATCAGTTTCTTCTTGATGAAGTCCCAGATGATCCGGGTCATCTCGTCGCCGTCCATCTCGACGATGGGATTGGCTACCTTGATCTTCGACATTGGGGCGCCTCGCATTGGGGATTCGGATGGATGCTGCATAGCGGAAACCGCCCTGCCGCGAAAGATGGTATGCGACGGTATACAGAATTGTCGCAGCCCGCAGGCTTACCCGAACCAGGGCCGCACCTTGCACCGCACCCAGTCCCACAGACGCGGTGCGCCGCGGGCGATCTTCACGCCGACACGGCTTTCCAGCTGGTCGAAGGTCACGTCATAGGTGGCCCAGGTGCCTCCGCCGCAGGCGAGGTTCTGCATTACCGGCTGCACCCGGTCGAGGCTCTTGGCAAAGACCGCGTCCGGGGTCTCGGCAGCCTCGAACTCTTCCCACAGCGCGCGAAGATCGTCACGCAAGTCACCGGGAAGCAGCCCGAAGATGCGTTCGGCGGCCCGTGCCTCGGCAGCCTGCGTCTCGGCACTGCCATGGGCGGTGCCGTTCTGCGAATGGATCGGCACGTCGCCCACGTCGATCTCGACCAGGTCATGCAGCAAGAGCATGCGGATCACCCGGTCGATGTTCACGCCCGGACCCGCCTGATCGGCCAGCACCAGCGCGTAAAGCGCCAGGTGCCAGGAATGCTCGCCCGAATTCTCGGGCCGCGATGCGTCGCAAAGCGTCGTTGCGCGCAGCACAGATTTCAGCCGGTCGGCCTCGTTCAGAAAGGCGAATTGCGCCTCCAGCCGGTCGGTCAATGGCCCGATCCGTAATCCTTCGGCGCTTCGGGGCCGCTGCCGCCCTCGCGCTTGGCCTTGACCGCTTCCTGAAAGAACAGCCGCGCCCGCTGTTCCGCCAAACGGATGCGGATCGAGGTCATGAAGGCCTCCTGAAGCGTGGGCGAGGCCGCGCCGATCACGCGGCTGACCTTTTCATAGAACCGGTCGTCACCCAGTTCGGGCTGCGCCGCGATCACGTCGCGGGCCAGTTCGTCGGCAAGATCCTCGATGAAGCCCATGGCTTACCGCGTCGTTTCGCCCATGCGGCGGCGGACATAGTCCGACACCGTGTCGATCATCGGCTTCATGTGGGCTTCCTCGTCCTTGAAGAAGTGATCCGCACCCTCGATCTCGGTATGGGTAATCGTGATGCCCTTCTGCTCATGCAGCTTGGCCACCAGCGACTTGGTGTCCTTGGGCGGTGCCACGCGGTCGGCCGTGCCATTGATGATCAGCCCGGACGAAGGGCAGGGCGCCAGGAACGAGAAGTCATACAGGTTCGCGGGCGGCGCAACCGAGATGAAGCCGGTGATCTCGGGCCGGCGCATAAGAAGCTGCATCCCGACCCAGGCGCCAAAGGAAAATCCCGCCACCCAGCAATGCTTGGCGTTCTGGTTCATCGACTGCAGGTAATCCAGCGCCGAGGCGGCATCGGAAAGTTCGCCGATGCCCTGGTCATACTCGCCCTGGCTGCGCCCCACGCCGCGGAAATTGAACCGCAGCACGGTGAAGCCCAGGTTATAGAAGGCATAGTGCAGATTGTAGACGACCTTGTTGTTCATCGTGCCGCCGTACAGCGGGTGCGGATGCAGCACGATGGCAATGGGGGCGTCCTTGTCCTTCTGCGGATGGTAACGTCCTTCAAGCCGACCCTCGGGGCCTGCAAAGATCACTTCGGGCATCGTCGTCCTGACCTGTAAGCTGGGCCCGCGATTGTTGACTCTTTCGCTTGCCCAATCTAGAACCGTTCTAAGGGCGGCGGCGCCGTCCAAAGGCTGGGCTTCAGGTAATGGCCCCGGCCTTGTGCGTCAATGGAAATGGCGGGGCGGGTCGCAATGAAACTCTCTACCAAGGGGCGTTACGCAATGGTCGCCCTCGCCGATCTGGCCCTGGCAAGGGGCGAGGATCTGGTTTCGCTCGCCGAAATTGCCAAGCGCCAGGACATTTCGCTTCCTTATCTGGAGCAGCTTTTCGTGAAACTGCGCCGCGCGGGCCTGGTCGAGGCGGTGCGCGGGCCGGGCGGCGGCTACAAGTTGGCGAAAAGTCCGGACGCCATCCGCATCTCCGAAGTGATGGAGGCGGTCGAGGAAACCGTGGATGCCATGCACACCGGGGCAGGGGCCAGCGGGGCGGTTTCGGGCACGCGGGCGCAATCGCTGACCAACCGGCTGTGGGAAGGCTTGTCGGCCCATGTCTATGTTTTCCTGCACCAGACGCGCCTGTCCGATGTGATCCGCAACGAAATGCACCCCTGTCCGGCTGTTCCCGCGCTGTTCCGCGTGGTGGATGAGGAATGACCAGCCGCACCTACCTTGACTGGAACGCCACGGCGCCCCTTCGGCCCGAGGCGCGCGCGGCCATGGCGGCGGCGATGGATGTCTTGGGCAATCCCTCTTCGGTCCATGCCGAGGGGCGGGCGGCCAAGGCGCTGATGGAACGCGCCCGGTCCGACATCGCCACGGCGCTTGGCGCCGACGGGGCCGATATCGTCTTCACGTCGGGCGCGACCGAGGCGGCCGCGCTGGCCTGCGCCGGGCGCGGCCTGTCCTGCGCGGCGGTCGAGCACGATGCCGTCGCCGCCTGGTGCGCTGCCGGCCTGCCGGTCGATGCGCAGGGCAGGGTGGCGGTCGACGATCCGGCGCGCACGGCCTTGCAACTGGCCAACTCCGAAACCGGGGTGGTGCAGGACCTGCCCGATGGCCTCGCCGTCAGCGACCTGACCCAGGCCTTCGGCAAGCTGCCGTTCGCTTTCAACTGGCTGGGCTGTCAGGCGGGGCTGGTCTCCGCGCACAAGCTGGGCGGGCCAAAGGGCGTGGGGGCGCTTGTGCTTCGCCGCGGCATCGACCTGCCGGCTCAGCTGAAGGGCGGCGGGCAGGAAATGGGCCGACGCGCCGGAACCGAAAACCTGATCGGCATCGCAGGCTTTGCCGCCGCCGCCTCGGCCGCGTCGCGCGACCTGGCCGATGGGGTCTGGGATCGGGTGGCCCAAATTAGAAATATTCTAGAATCGGCATTGTCGGCGGCCGATTTGGGGACTATTTCGGTCGGAAATGCCGGGCCGCGCCTGCCGAACACGCTTTGCCTGATTGCTCCGGGCTGGAAGGGCGAGACGCAGGTGATGGCCATGGATCTGGCCGGTTTCGCCATATCGGCGGGCTCGGCCTGCTCCAGCGGCAAGGTGCGCGCCAGCCGGGTGCTGCGCGCGATGGGGTATGGCGAGGCCGAGGCGGGGCAGGCGATCCGCGTCTCGATCGGGCCATCGACGACCGAGGAAGAAGTCCTGCGCTTCGCCGAGGTCTGGACAGCTGCCTGCCGCAAGGCGCGCGCGCGGGCGGCATGAGACAGGAACGGGAGTAGGGCCAATGGCTGCACTGGAAACCGAACTGCGCGACGGCGTCGATCGCGAGACGATCGAAACCGTGCAGGCCATGGCCGGCAAGTACAAGTACGGCTGGGAAACCCAGATCGAGACGGAATACGCGCCCAAGGGCCTGAACGAGGACATCGTGCGCCTCATCAGCCAGAAGAACGGCGAGCCGGAATGGATGCTCGACTGGCGCCTCGCCGCCTTCCGCCGCTGGCTTCAGATGGAAGAGCCCCGGTGGGCGATGCTCAACTATCCCGAGATCGACTATCAGGACCAGTATTACTACGCCAAGCCCAAGAGCATGTCGGTCAAGCCCAAGTCGCTGGACGATGTGGACCCGAAGCTCCTGGCCACCTATGCCAAGCTGGGCATCCCGCTGAAGGAGCAGGCGCTTCTGGCCGGGGTCGAGGCGCCCGAAGGCGAACGCAAGGTCGCGGTGGACGCGGTCTTCGACTCGGTCAGCGTGGGCACCACGTTCAAGGCCGAACTCAAGAAGGCCGGCGTCATCTTCTGCCCGATCTCGGAAGCGATCCGCGACTATCCGGAACTCGTGCAGAAGTACCTCGGTTCGGTCGTGCCGCAGTCCGACAACTTCTTCGCCACACTGAACTCCGCCGTCTTCTCGGACGGCTCCTTCGTCTACGTGCCGCCGGGCGTGCGCTGCCCGATGGAGCTTTCGACCTATTTCCGCATCAATGCCGAAAACACCGGCCAGTTCGAACGCACCCTGATCATCGCCGACAAGGGCTCGTACGTCAGCTACCTGGAAGGCTGCACCGCGCCCAAGCGCGACACTCACCAGCTGCACGCGGCCGTGGTGGAAATCGTGCTTCTGGACGATGCCGAGGTGAAATACTCCACCGTCCAGAACTGGTATCCGGGCGATGAAAACGGCAAGGGCGGCATCTACAACTTCGTCACAAAGCGCGCCGATTGCCGGGGCGACCGGTCCAAGGTGATGTGGACCCAGGTGGAAACCGGCTCGGCCATCACCTGGAAGTACCCCTCCTGCATCCTGCGCGGCCATGACAGCCAGGGTGAGTTCTATTCGATCGCCATCGCCAACAACGCGCAGCAGGCCGACACCGGCACCAAGATGATCCATCTGGGCCGCAACACCAAGTCGCGCATCGTGTCCAAGGGCATCAGTGCGGGACGCGCCCAGAACACCTATCGCGGCCTCGTCTCGGTTCACCCCAAGGCCACGGGCAGCCGCAACTACACCCAGTGCGACAGCCTGCTCATCGGCGACAAATGCGGCGCCCACACGGTTCCCTACATCGAGGTGAAGAACAACTCGTCGCGCTGCGAACACGAAGCCACCACCTCGAAGGTGGACGAGGACCAGCTCTTCTACTGCCGTTCGCGCGGCATGGACGAAGAGGAGGCCGTGGCCCTGGTCGTCAACGGTTTCTGCAAAGAGGTCCTGCAGGCCCTGCCCATGGAATTCGCCATGGAGGCGCAAAGCCTTGTGGCGATCAGCCTGGAAGGCTCGGTCGGCTGACGGTCGCAAAATGGGTCCCATCGCATCACATTTGCGCCTTGCTGGCCCATTAGCCCCGATCCTCGAAAGGGATCGGGAGAAGGCCGATGCTTGCGGACGGCATATCGTCGGGACATGCGGATTTCGCGCGCCGGGTCGCGCGCATCAACTCGGGCGCGGCCTCGTCAAAGCGCACGCTCTTCGTGGGCGTGGACGAAAGCTATGTGATCCCCGTGAACTCCGGCAAGGCGGCGCAGCGCGGCCCCGCCCCGGCAGCGGCCCTGCGCAACGCGCTGGAGCCTCTGTCGCTGGTCCTGGCCTTTGCCATCGGCATTGCGGCGCATGGCTTGGCCATGGTGGCGCGGTTCCACCTCGTCGGCCTGCCGCGGGTGAAAGCCTCGCCCGATCTGGAAATGCTGACCCAGTTCGTCCTGGGCTTTCTGCTTGCGCTGATCTGCGCGCGGGCGCTGCGGATGCGCGGCTCGTCGCAGCAGATCGCCCGCTCCCTCGGCGTCGTGGCGGCGGTGCTTCTGTTCCACAACATGGTGCACCTTTACCCCGAGGCGTTCGGCCGTGTCTTCACGCCCCTCTGGGTGGCCGACGTGGTGACCTCGACCAAGCCTCATTCCCTCCTGTTCCGGGGGCTCAGCTTCGTGTTCTGAGCGGGGGGGCGGCATGATCGTCACCACCACCCCCTCGGTCGAAGGCTACCAGATCGCCGAATACCTGGGCATCGTCACGGGCGAAGCGATCATGGGCGCCAACATCGTCCGCGATTTCTTTGCCGGCGTGACCGATATCATCGGGGGCCGCTCGGGCGCCTACGAGGCGAAGCTGGCCGATGCCCGCGAAACCGCCCTGTCGGAAATGCAGGCCCGCGCGGCAGAACGAGGCGCCACCGCCGTTGTCGGCGTTGACCTCGATTACGAAGTGATCGGCCAGATGCTCATGGTCTCGGCCTCGGGCACGGCGGTGCGCCTTGGCTGACGCGATGGTGCCAGAACCTGCCGCCCATGATCCGGGCCGCCCGGTGCTGACCTTCCCCGAAGAGGTCGCAGCCGAGGTACGGGCCGCCTACAGCCGTGCGCGCGTCATCCTGGAATATGGCGCCGGCGGGTCCACCGCCATGGGCGCCGAACTCAAGGATCGTCTCGTCTTCACCGTGGAAAGCGATCCCGACTGGATCGCGCGGCTCGATATCTGGCTCACCAACCACCCCGCGCAGGCCGACCTTCGCCTGCACCGCGCCGATATCGGCGAGGTCAAGCGGTGGGGCTATCCCGCGACCAACCGTGCCTTCCGCAAATGGCCAGACTATGCCCTTTCGGTCTGGGACCGGCCCGATTTCGTGCAGCCCGACACGATCCTGATCGACGGCCGTTTTCGCGTAGCCTGCTTCCTGACGGCGCTGGTGCGCAGCACCGCGCCCGTAACCCTGATCTGGGACGATTATGCCGACCGCCCGCATTACCACGCGGTCGAACAGGTGCTGCGTCCCGCCGCAACCCACGGCCGCATGGCCCGCTTCGAACTGGTTCCGATGCCCCTGCCGCCCGCGGCGCTGCGGCTTCTGGCCGAAAGCTACATGGATCCGCGCTAGAGCCGCAGGCCGCCCGCGCGCACCGAACACACGAGGAAATCATGCTGGAAATCAACAATCTGCACGTCAAACTTGAAGAGGAAGACAAGGTCATCCTCCGCGGGGTCGATCTCAGTGTGAAGGCCGGTGAAGTCCATGCCATCATGGGTCCGAACGGCTCGGGCAAGTCCACCCTGTCCTATGTCCTGTCGGGTCGCGACGGCTATGAAGTCACCGACGGCACGGCCACGCTGGATGGTGCCGACCTTCTGGCGATGGAGCCGGAAGAACGCGCCGCCGCCGGCCTGTTCCTTGCCTTCCAGTATCCCGTGGAAATCCCCGGCGTCGGCAACATGACCTTCCTGCGCACCGCGCTGAACGCACAGCGCAAGGCGCGCGGCGAGTCGGAAGTCAGCGCGGGTGACTTCCTCAAACTCGTGCGCGAAAAGGCGAAGAACCTGAAGATCGACGCCGAAATGCTGAAGCGCCCCGTCAACGTGGGCTTTTCCGGTGGCGAGAAGAAGCGCAATGAAATCCTCCAGATGGCGATGCTGGAGCCGAAGATGTGCATCCTCGACGAAACCGACTCGGGGCTGGACGTCGATGCGATGAAGCTGGTGTCCGAAGGCGTGAACGCGCTGCGCGACGCCGGCCGGTCCTTCCTGGTGATCACCCACTACCAGCGGCTGCTCGATCACATCAAGCCGGACGTGGTGCACATCATGGCGGCGGGCCGCATCATCAAGACCGGCGGGCCGGAACTGGCGCTCGAGGTCGAACACAACGGCTATGCCGACATCCTGGCGGAGGGCTGACCATGGCTTTGCCGCAGGCGAAACAGGATCAGCTGTCGGCGCGGATCGCCGGGCTTTCCTTCGCGCCGGGGGGATGGCTTGGCGCCGCGCGGGCCGAGGCGCTGTCGCGCCTGGCCGGCATGGGCCTGCCGGGCCGGCGCGACGAATACTGGCGCTACACCGATCCGGCACCACTGACCGGCGCCCTGCGCCCGGCTGCGCTTTTCGATGCCGGTGACGAGCCGCCGCTGTTCGATGGCATCGACCGGGTGAAACTGGTCTTTGTCGATGGCGTGTTCGATGCCGGCGCCTCGGACGATCCGGCCCTCGCCGGGGTCGAGATCGAACGCCTGTCCCAGGTGGGCACGACCGATATCCACTGGGCGCGCGATCTTTACGGCGTGCTGGAAGCGCGCGGTCAAAGCCCGGTTGCCCGGCCCCTTGCCGCGATGAACTCGGCCTTCGCCACAGACGGGCTGCTGATCCGCGTCACAGGAAAGGCCGAAAGGCCTGTTTCCCTGATTTATCGTCATGAATCAGAGCATTCCGACGCGATCCTGCACCACTGCATCAAGCTTGAGGATGGTGCCGAACTGACCGTTCTGGAAAACGGCCCCGCGGCGGCGCGCTTCTGCAAGGTGATGGAGGTCGAGGTCGGGGACGGCGCGCGCTTCCACCATGTCCGCGCCCAGGGCCGCGACCATGAACGGGTGGCCGTGACCCACATCTTCGCCCGCATCGGGCGCGAGGCGCTGTTCAAGTCCTTCACCCTCACGGCCAATGGCCGGCTCACCCGCAACGAGGCGGTGCTGGAACTGGTGGGCGACGACAGTCTGGCCCATGTGGCCGGCGCCGCCATGGGAGACGGCGATTTCCTGCATGACGACACGGTCTTCGTGACCCATGCCGCCGAACGCTGCGAAAGCCGCCAGGTGTTCAAGAAGGTGCTGCGCCACGGCGCGACCGGCGTGTTCCAGGGCAAGATCCTGGTGAAGCAGGGCGCGCAAAAGACCGACGGCTACCAGATCAGCCAGTCTCTTCTTCTCGACGACGACAGCCAGTTCCTCGCCAAGCCCGAGCTGGAAATCTACGCCGACGACGTGAAATGCTCGCACGGCTCCACCTCCGGCGCCATCGACGACACGGCGCTCTTCTACCTCCGCTCGCGCGGCGTGCCCTACCGCCAGGCGCAATCGCTTCTCGTGCTGGCCTTCCTCGCCGAAGCCATCGCCGAGATCGAGGATGAACGCCTGGCCGAAGACATCCGCTCGCGCCTGGAAGGCTGGCTCTCGCGGCACGAAGGCTGACATGTCGATCACGGCCGATATCCTGGCGGCCTGGAAGGGACCGCGCCGGTTCATCCGGGCCAAACTGGCGGACCGCCCGCGCGAGGCGACCGTGCTGGTGCTGATGATGGCCGCCTGCGTGCTGGCCTTCATCGCCCGCTGGCCCGCGCTCGCCCGCCAGGCCGAACTGGACCGCCGCATGGCAGAGGCCGGCGGGATGGCCCCCGACCAGATCCCCAGCCTCCAGGCGCTCATGGGCATCAACCTCTTCGTCCTGGTCTTCGTCCTGCCGCTCCTCCTCTTTGCCGTGGCCGCCCTCAGCCACCTCGTCGCCCGCGCCTTCGGCGGCCGGGGCGACCACGCCGCCGCCCGGCTCGCGCTTGTCTGGGCCTTCCTCGCCGCCGCGCCCGCCATGCTGTTCCAGGGCCTCCTTGCCGGTCTCGCCGGGCCCGGCCTGCAACTCACCCTGGTCGGCGCCGCTGTTGCCCTGGCCTTCCTGTGGCTCTGGCTGTCCATGCTGATCGAGGCAGAGAGCTGAGATGACAAACCCCGTCGAGGAACTCGCCCGCTTCGCCCTCTACACGCTGCGCTCCCCCCGCGGCGCCGCGCGCGAGCTGTTGCAGATGAACCTCGCCCCCGCCGTGGCCTGGACCGCTCTCGCGCTGGTCTGCATCCTCTCTGCGCTGATGTTCCACCTCACGCTCGGCCTTCTCGCCGCCGGCGACCCGGCCGAGCTTGGCGAGATCGCGGCCAGCCCCTTCGGCACCGTGCTCCTGTCGGGCATGGCGCTTCTGATCCTCGTCTTCGGGGTGCATCTCGTCGGCCGCGCCTTCGGCGGCCAGGGAGAGCTGACCGGCGCGGTGGTCCTCGTCAGCTGGCTCCAGGCGATCTTCCTTCTCCTGCAAGCGGTTCAGGTCCTGTTCATGCTGACCGTCCCGCTTCTGGCCGATGTCATCGGCACGCTCGGGCTGGTGCTGTTCTTCTGGCTGCTCGCCCCCTTCGTGACCGAACTGCACGGGTTCCGTTCGGTCTGGAGCGTGCTCTTCGGCATCATCGGCTCGGCCTTCGCCATCGCGCTGGTCCTGTCCCTTCTTCTCGTCACCCTTGCGGGAGCCTGAGCCATGTACGACGTCGCCCAAGTGCGCGCCGATTTCCCGATCCTGTCGCGCAAGGTGAACGGCAAGCCGCTGGTCTATCTCGACAACGGCGCCAGCGCGCAGAAACCCCAGGTGGTGATCGACGCAGTGACGCGCGGCTATGCCGAAGACTACGCCAACGTCCACCGCGGCCTGCACACGCTTTCGACCATTTCGACCGAGAAATACGAAGCCGTGCGCGGCATCATCGCGCGCTTCCTGAACGCTGCCACCGAGGAAGAGATCGTCTTCACCTCCGGCACGACCGAGGGCATCAACCTCGTCTCCTACGCCTGGGCCGCTCCGCGGCTTCAGCCTGGCGACGAGATCGTGCTCTCGATCATGGAACACCACGCCAACATCGTGCCCTGGCATTTCCTGCGCGAACGGCAGGGCGTGGTGCTGAAATGGGTCGATGTCGATGCCAATGGCGACCTCGATCCCCAGGCGGTGATCGACGCCATCGGCCCGCGCACGAAACTCGTCGCCATCACCCATATGTCCAACGTCCTGGGCACCGTGGTCGATGTGGCGGCCATCTGCCACGCCGCCCGCGAAAGGGGCGTTCCCGTGCTCGTCGATGGCAGCCAGGCCGCTGTCCATATGCCGGTGGATGTGCAGGCCATCGGCTGCGACTTCTACGCCGTCACCGGGCACAAACTGTACGGGCCAAGCGGTTCGGGCGCGATCTATATCCGTCCCGACCGCATGGCCGAAATGCGCCCCTTCCTCGGCGGCGGCGACATGATCCGCGAGGTCACGCGCGATACCGTCACCTGGGCCGATCCGCCCATGAAGTTCGAGGCCGGCACCCCCGGCATCGTCAACCAGATCGGCCTGGGCGTGGCGCTCGACTACCTCACCACCCTTGGCATGGACAACATCGCCGCGCATGAACGGATGCTCCGCGACTACGCGCGCACGCGCCTCGATGGCCTGAACTGGCTGAAGGTGCAGGGCAATTCCGCCACCAAGGGCGCGATCTTCAGCTTCTCGCTGCAAGGCGCAGCCCATGCGCATGACATCTCGACCGTGCTCGACAAGCGCGGCATCGCGGTGCGCGCCGGCACGCATTGTGCCATGCCGCTTATGCAGCACATGGGCGTCACGGCGACCTGCCGCGCCTCCTTCGGCCTCTACAACACCACCGAAGAGGTCGATGCCCTGGTCTCCGCGCTGGAGCTTTGCCACGATCTCTTCGGCTGACGAACCCGCAGTTTCGGGCGGGGCCAAAGGCTCCCGCCCGTCCTGTCAGGTCACAGGAAGAAATCGCCCTGCACCACGCTGGTCACCCCGGCCAGCAGGATCGAGAAGTCCACCACCCGGTCGCCGTTCAGGTCGCCGAACACCAGCACGCCGGCCGTGGATGCAGCCCACCGCAACTGTCCCGCCACCCCGCTGAAACCAAGCGTGTCGCGCCACAGGAAGGCATCGTTGGTCGCGTCGGTGCTGTCGGCATCCATGCTGCGTAGATCGATGTCATCGGCACCCGAGACAAAGCCGTTGATCTGGTCGCGCGTCGCGGCAGTCGCCCCGCTGTCCGACGCGTTGGCATAGATGAAATCATCCGCCCCGTCGTTGCCGATCAGGATGTCGCGGCCGGCCCCGCCGTTCAGCGTGTCGTCACCAAGGCCCCCCACCAGCGTGTCGAGGCCCGTGCTGCCCAGCAGAACATCGTTGCCGGCGGCACCCACAAGCGAATCGTTCCCGCCCCGGCCGTTCAGCCGGTTCGCCGCCGCATTGCCCATGATCGAATCCCCGGCCGATCCGCCGGTCGCATTCTCGATCACCACGCCATTCGCGATGGTATAGCCGCCATAAATGCCATCGGCAAAAGAGATGAACCCGCCCGATCCCGCAGCATAGCCCAGGGTCGCGGCGCGCAGGTCGATGGTGGCAGAAGAGGTTCCGTTGTAGACCACCTGATCCACGCCGCCGGTGTCCCAGATGCAGGCAAAGAAGGTGCCCGTGGCATTGGCTTCCGGCAGCACATAGGTCGAATTGCCCGCGGCGAAGGTCGTGTTCGCCCCGTACTTCTCTTGCAGCATGGCAATGTCAAAGGCCATCAGGGTGCCCTGATAGCCGTAGGGAATGGCGCTGTTCTCGCCCGATGGGTGCAACTGCCAGCCATCGTTGTAGGACATGGTCGTGTAGATGCCCTGGTTCAGGTCGAAGGTCCCTAAGGAATCGAAGGGATCGGTCACGCCCTGCCACACGGTCGAAGAGCCGCCATTGTCATGCGGATGCGCCAGGCCCATGCCATGCCCGAACTCATGGATCAGGGTGACAAAGCCGTAACCGCCCTGTTCCAGCCCGCCGGTGCCGGGCGCTGTCTCGTCCCAGCCGGTGCCGTTGCGGGCAAAGACGCCCACGCCCTCGTTCACCTCGCCGGGCGGGTTGAAATAGCCCAGAAAGCTGTTGTCCGTGGTCGTGACCAGCACGAACTCGGCCGCCGCCGCGTTGGTGGTGCGCGTGATGGTGACATTGGCGATGTTCTCGAACTGCTGGAACGCCAGCATCGCCTGCTGGATCTCATAGGCATTCCAGCCGAGCGACGTCACCCCGTCATAGGTCGTGCCGCGGGGCGCGAAATAGACCTGGATCACATTGGTCGAAACCTGCGTGCCCCAGTCGATGCTGTCCAGGAAACTTGGCGGCTTAACTGCATTGACCTCAACCGTGTACTCGCCCGTCAGGGCGTCGTCGTAGGCGCCCGCATTGATGTAATAGGTGCCGGTGGTCGTGGCGGTAAAGACCAGCAGGGAATTGGTGCCGGCGCCGCCATCGTCGTCGAAGGCAACCTGGATCCCGGCTGCGTTCATCAGTCGAAGATAGGTGTCACTGACCGCGTTGGCGCCGGTTCCGCTCAGGCTGATGCTGTATGTCCTGCCGGCCTGCAGTGTCACGGCAATCCAGTCGCGGTCGCCGGCGCTGTCCAGCTCGCTCGTCAGGCTTCCGCCGACGCCAATCGTCACCGTGGTCGAAATGTCGCCGGGAATCGTGTCCACGCCGGCAAGCACCGGCCGGGGGGCCTGGATGCTGGCGGCCGTCACCGAAGCCGGATTGATCCTGGTAAAGCCCACCGTCTCGCCGGCCACGGCCGCGCCAAGGTCAACCCCGTTGGTCTTGTCCGCGGCCAGGCCCCATTCCGTTCTGTCGTCCGGCCCGCCATTCAGGCCAAAGGCGGCGTCCGGGCTTCCGATCGGCGACAGGTTCGCTTCCCAGTCCTGAAGCCGGTCGACCGTGAAATCCGACATCGGTCAATTCCTTTCCTGCTGAAACGCATTCGGTCAGACACTGCGCCGAAGCCATCTTCCGTTCAACGCCTTTCCAATATGTCTCCCCCGCCGGTCCGCCTGGCGCCCCCCACAGGCGCCCGGCTTCGGGCAAGTGTTAAGTCCAAGTTAACATGAGATTGTAATGCATTGATTTCATTGAGAGTGACCAAGCGTCCGAGCTCGGACGCCCCTCAATGAAAACGGCCCCGGCAAAGCCGGGGCCGCGCAGACCCACCCTTGGGTCGGGTCAGTCCATCGCCTTGAAGTTCAGGCTGGCGCCCTCCTTGATCCCCGAGAACCACCGCGCCGTGACGGTCTTGGTCTTGGTATAGAACCGGAAGGCATCGGGCCCGTACTGGTTCAGGTCCCCGAAGGCCGACTTCTTCCAGCCGCCGAAGGTGTAGTAGGACAGGGGCACCGGGATCGGGAAGTTGATCCCCACCATGCCCACATTCACCCGGCTGGCAAAATCCCGCGCCGTGTCCCCATCCGCGGTAAAGATCGCCGTCCCGTTCCCGTACTCATTGTCGATGACCAGGTTCAGCGCGTCCTCATAGGACTTCATCCGCACCGTAGAAAGCACCGGCCCGAAGATCTCCTGCCGGTAGATGTCCATCTCCGTGGTGACGTGGTCAAACAGCGTGGGCCCGACGAAGAACCCGTTCTCGTAGCCCTGGATCTTGATCCCCCGGCCGTCGACCACCAGCTTCGCGCCCTGCTCGACGCCCGAACCGATCAGCCCGTTGATCCGGTCGCGCGCCTGCGCCGTGACCACGGGCCCGAAGTCCACGTCCTCGCCGGCGGTATAGGGCCCGACCTTCAGCTTCTCGATCCGCGGCACCAGCCGTTCGATCAGCGCGTCGGCGGTCTTCTCGCCCACTGGCACCGCGACCGAGATCGCCATGCAGCGCTCGCCCGCCGCGCCGTAGCCCGCACCCACCAGCGCATCCGCCGCCTTGTCCAAGTCGGCGTCGGGCATGATGATCATGTGGTTCTTGGCCCCGCCAAAGCACTGGGCCCGCTTGCCGTTGGTCGCGGCGCGGCCGTAGATGTACTGGGCGATCGGGGTCGAGCCGACGAAGCCGACGCCCTGGATCACCGGGTTGTCGAGGATGGCGTCCACCACCTCCTTGTCCCCGTTCACCACCTGCAGCACGCCGTCGGGCAGGCCCGCTTCCTTCAACAGTTGCGCCAGGAAGATCGAGGTCGAAGGCGTCCGCTCGGACGGCTTGAGGATCATGGCGTTGCCCGAGGCCAGTGCGGGGCCCATCTTCCACAGCGGGATCATCGCCGGAAAGTTGAACGGCGTGATGCCCGCCACCACGCCAAGCGGCTGGCGCATCGAGTAGATGTCGATGCCGGGCCCGGCATTGTCGGTCATCTCGCCCTTCAGCATGGCGGGCGCGCCCATGCAGACCTCGATGACCTCCAGCCCGCGCTGGACGTCGCCCCGCGCATCCGGGATGGTCTTGCCATGCTCGCGGCTGACCATCTCGGCCAGCTTCTCCATGTTCTGGTTGATGAGCGCACCGAAGGCCATCATCACGCGCGCCCGGCGCTGCGGGTTGGTGGCGGCCCACTTGACCTGCGCCTTCGCCGCCTCGTCGACGGCAGCATTCAATTCGGCCGTCGTGGCAAGAGCCACGCGGGCCTGAACCTCGCCCGTGGCCGGGTTGAAGACATCCGTGAACCGACCCGAAGTGCCGGGGACGAGCTTGCCGTTGATCCAGTGACCGATGCTTTGCATGGAATCCTCCCGATGTGCTGGGGGCAGAATAGTCTTGCGGAATTGCCAGAAGAAGAGGCAAGATTCCAAAGTGGATTTGCAATTCTGCAAAGGACGCAGATGGACTGGGATGACATGCGGGTCTTCCTTGCCGTCGCGCGGGCCGAAAGCCTGAGCGGTGCAGGGAGGGTCTTGAAGATTGACCCCGCCACGGTCGGGCGACGAGTGGCGCGGCTGGAGGAAGCTGTCGGCGCTCGGTTGTTTGCCAAGGGTCCGACCGGCTATGCGCTGAGCGAAGAGGGGCTGCGGCTTCTGGCCCATGCCGAACGGGCCGAGGCCGCGATGGAGGGCGCGGCCGAGGCCGTGACGGGTGCCGGTGGGCTGACAGGGCAGATCCGCCTTGGTGCGCCGGATGGTTGCGCGAACTATCTGCTGCCACAGGTACTGGCGGAGATCTGCGACGAAAACCCGGGGCTGGAGGTGCAGATCGTGGCCCTGCCGCGGGTGTTCAACCTGTCGCGACGCGAGGCGGATATGGCCATCGGCGTCAGCCGGCCAGAGGCGGGGCGGTTGAGGGTGCAGAAGCTGGCCGATTACCGGCTGCACTTTGCCGCATCCCGGGATTGGCTTGCCGCAAACGGACCAGTGACATCGTTGGCCGAACTGAAGCTGCACCGGATCGTCGGCTACATCCCCGACATGATATTCGACAAGGAACTGGATTATCTGTCCGGCCTGGGAATCGCGGCTGTGCCGCTGGCGTCGAACTCGGTCTCGGTCCAGTTGAACTGGCTGCGGGCCGGGGCAGGGGTGGGCATCGTGCACGACTTTGCGCTGCCCGCCGCGCCGGAATTGGTGAAGGTGATCCCGGAGGCGGTCAGCCTGGTCCGGGCCTTCTGGCTGATCCGGCACGAAAGCGACGGCCGGGCAGAGCGGCTTTCGCGGTTTGCCGACCTGTTGGCGGCCGGCGTAAGGAAAGAAGTGCAAAGGCTTGAGGCCATGGCTTGACAGAAAGTTGCGCAAGGAGAACACTTTGCGCAACAGGGGAGGCCAAGATGCTGGTTCAGCAGATTCTGAAGTCGAAGGCGGACGATGGGGTGGTGACCATTGCACCGGGCAGCACCATCGGCCAGGCGGTCGAAGTGCTTTCGATGCGCAAGATCGGCGCGCTTGTGGTCTCGCCCGATGGCAAACATGTGGCAGGAATCCTGTCCGAACGCGACGTCGTGCGCGAGTTGGGCCGGCGCGGCCCGGCCTTCCTGAACGACAAGGTCGACAGCATCATGACCTCGCGCATCGTGAGTTGCGCCCGCTCGGACAAGACCGACGACGTTCTGCAGAAGATGACCGACGGCCGGTTCCGCCACATGCCAGTGGTTGAGGGCGACGAGATGGTCGGATTGATCTCGATCGGCGATGTGGTGAAGGCCCGCCTGATGGAGCTTTCGGCAGAGAAGGATGCGCTGGAAGGAATGATCAAGGGCTTCTGACACGCTGCACTGCGGCGTTTTCCGCCTTGCATCTGATCGCGCAATATTGTTGCGTCTAGGGGGCAGTGCCGCGGCGGGAGAGACCATGCGCATCGGATTGTATCCCGGGACCTTCGATCCCGTCACCCTTGGTCACATCGACATCATTCAGCGGGCCATGGCCCTTGTGGACCGGCTGGTGATTGGCGTGGCCATCAATCGGGACAAGGGGCCGCTGTTCAACCTGGAGGAGCGGGTTGCCATGGTCGAAGCGGAGTGCCGCGAAATCGCAGCGCGCACCGGCGGCGAGATCGTGGTGCATCCGTTCGAAAACCTGCTGATCGACTGCGCGCGCGACGTGGGCGCGGGCATCATCATTCGTGGTCTGCGGGCGGTGGCCGATTTCGAGTACGAGTTCCAGATGGTCGGCATGAACCGCGCGCTGGACGCCACGGTCGAGACGGTGTTCCTGATGGCCGATGCCCGGCGCCAGGCGATTGCGTCGAAGCTGGTGAAGGAGATCGCGCGGCTTGGGGGCGACGTGTCGAAGTTCGTCACGCCTCCCGTGCGCGATGCTCTGGTAACGCGGTTCGGCTAGGCGTCACTCGTAGTCGATGGACACGGTCTTGCCCCGGAAGATGAAGTAGGCAAGCGCGGTGTAGGAGAGGATGATCGGCACGACGATCACCACACCGTAAAGCATGACCCGCAGGCTTTCTGTGGCGCTGGCGGCATCCCAGATCGTCAGTCTGTCGGGCAGGACGTAGGGATAGAAGCTGTAGGCCATGCCGCCGAAGCCCAGGACCATGAGCCCGAGCGCGCCGGCCAGCGGGCCCCAGGCCATGCGGTCGCCGGGAAGGGGCAGGGCGTCGAGCAGCCGCCAGAGCCAGGCCAGGATGACGAGGGCGAGGATCGGCAGAGGCGCGAGGTAAAGCGCCGTCGGGAGGTCGATCCACTTGTGGAACAAGCGTGGGCTTGCAAGCGGCGTGGCGATGGACACGGCCAGAAGTCCGACCAGCACGCCCCAGAGACTGCGGCGCGCCCATTCGATGGCCTTCAGTTGCAGCAGGCCCTCGGTCTTGAGGATGAGCCAAGCCGCGCCCGAGAAACTGTAGGCAACGGCCAGGCAGATTGCCGTCAACGCAGCGAAGGCAATGCTGATCGGGGTCAGGGCAAGCCCCAGGACATAAAGCCCCAGCATCGCACCCTGGGCCAGGCTGGCGACCAGGCTGCCCAGGAAGAATGCCTTGTCCCACAGGTGCTTGTTTCCCGAGGGCGCCTTGGCGCGAAATTCGAAGGCGACGCCGCGGAGGATCAGGCCGATCAGCATGGCGACGACCAACGGGTAGAGCGTGGTCAGGATCACCCCATTGGCCACCGGGAAGGCCACCAGTAGCAGCCCCACGGCAAGCACCAGCCAGGTTTCGTTGCCGTCCCAGAAGGGGCCAACCGAGCCGATGATGCGGTCCCGTTCCTCGGCATCGGCGAAAGGAGAGAGCAGACCCACGCCAAGGTCGAACCCGTCCAGCATGACGTAAAGAAGGATCGCCACACCCAGAAGTGCCGCGAAAATGACGGGAAGCCACCAGGCGATGTCAAAGGCCATGGGTTACTCCGCAGGCAGGGGGGGCGCAGCCGGCCGCGAGACGCGCGTGCCCGACCGAGCCAGGTGGAAGACGACATGCAGATAGGCGCCAAGCAACAGCAGATAGACGGAAAGGTAGGCGATCAGGCTACCCAGCATCATCCCCGAACCATGTGAGGCGGCGACATCCGCGGTCTTCAGGACACCGTCCACGATCCAGGGCTGGCGACCGACCTCTGTCACGTACCAACCGGCCAGGGTGGCGATCCAGCCAGAAAAAGTCATGAGCGCGGTGGCCTGTAAAAGCGGCCGGGGCAGGTGGCTTGCCCCACGGCGCCACAGATACCACGCGCCGGCCCAGGAGGTCAGCAGCATCAGCACCCCCATGCCGACCATGACACGGAAGGCGAAGAATGGCACCGCAACAGGCGGGTGGAGGATTTCGCCATCCGGCGCGACATAGTCGTCAAGGCCGGGAACGACGCCGTCCCAGCTGTGCGTCAGGATCAGCGAGGCGCCATGGGGGATCGAGATTTCCCACAGGTTGCGCCGCAGTTCTTCATCCGGCCAGGCGAACAGGATCAACGGCTTGTCCGGCCCGGTCTGCCAGTTCGCCTCCATCGCGGCAATCTTCTGGGGCTGGTGCTTCAAGGTGTTCAGGCCGTGGCTGTCGCCCACCTTCATCTGGACCGGAATAACGATGGCGGCCAGGACAAGCCCGGTGCGCAGCGCGGATTTCACAGCTTCGGACCGGTCGCCGATCAACATACGATAGGCCGATACCCCTGCCACCAGGAAGGAGGCCGTCATGACCGAGGCCAGCAGCATGTGGGTGACCCTGTAGGGCATCGAGGGATTGAACAGGATCGCGCCCCAATCGGTGGCATGGGCCACGCCGTCCCGCATCTCGAAGCCGGCCGGCGTCTGCATCCAGCTGTTCAACGCGAGGATCCAGAAGGCCGAGGAGGTGGTGCCGATTGCGACCAGCAGGGTTGCGGCAACATGCGCCCAGGCCGGTACGCGGCCCGCTCCAAAGAGCATCACGCCCAGGAAGACAGCTTCAAGAAAGAAGGCGGTCATCACTTCGTAGGCCAGCAGGGGCCCGGCGATGTTGCCGACGTGGTTCATGAAGCCGGGCCAGTTCGTGCCAAACTGGAACGACATGGTCAGACCGGACACCACACCCAATCCGAAACTCAGGGCGAAGACCTTCACCCAGAAGTGGTAGGCCTCCATCCACTTGTGCTCACCGGTCGTGGCAAAGCGAAGCCGGAAGAAAAGCAGGATCCAGCCAAGCGCGATGGTGATCGACGGAAACAGGATATGGAACGAGACGTTCGCCGCGAACTGGATGCGAGCAAGGATCAAGGGGTCCATGGCAGGCCTTCGGTGGGGGCTTTTGCCAATCTCTAACGCAGGATAGCCGCTGCGGATAGCCTTGTTTGCCGCCCTGCGCTGCGGCGATCAGCCGCCCGTGTGGCTCATGTGGCGGCTGACCTGGCCTTCGACCCGACGGCGCGAATAGTCGAAATCGTGCCCCTTGGGCTTGCGCGCTATGGCGGCGCGTATGGACTGGTCCAGAACCGCGTCGTCCGGGCTGGCTCGCAGCGGCGCGCGAAGGTCTGCCATGTCTTCCTGACCGAGGCACATGTACAGCTCGCCCGTGCAGGTCAGCCTGACCCGATTGCAGCTTTCGCAGAAGTTGTGGGTCAAGGGCGTGATGAAGCCGATCTTTTGACCCGTCTCTTCCAGCCGAACATAACGGGCGGGGCCACCGGTGCGTTCGACCAGGTCCGTGAGTGTGAAGCGTGTGGCCAGGCTGGCCCGCAGATCGCGCAGCGACCAGTACTGGTCAAGCCGGTCCGCCTCGCCCATGTCGCCCATGGGCATGACTTCGATGAAGGTCAGATCATGGCCTTCGCGGGCGCACCAGTCCACCATCGGGAACAGTTCGTCATCGTTCACGCCCTTCAGCGCCACGGCGTTGATCTTGACGCGCAAGCCCGCGGCCTGGGCGGCCTCGATCCCGTGCAGCACTTGCGGCAGGCGGCCCCACCGAGTGATCCTGGCAAACTTGTCGGGGTCCAGGGTGTCCAGCGATACGTTCACGCGACGCACCCCGCAGGCAGCCAGATCGGGCGCAAACCGGGCCAGTTGCGAGCCGTTTGTGGTCAGCGTCAACTCCGTGAGCGCCCCCGTTTCCAGATGGCGCGACATGGCCTGGAAGTAGGTGAGGATCCCCTTGCGCACCAAGGGCTCGCCCCCGGTGATGCGCAGTTTCTTAACCCCAAGGCGGATGAAGGCGGATGAGAGCCTGTCCAGTTCTTCCAGCGTGAGCAGTTCTGCCTTTGGCAGGAAGGTCATGTGTTCCGTCATGCAATAGGTGCAGCGGAAATCGCAGCGGTCAGTCACCGAGACGCGCAGATAGCTGATGGCGCGGGCAAACGGGTCGATGAGGGGCGCTGTATCCATGTCGATGAACCTAGGCCCATGCCGCCGGCATCGCAAGGCGGCCGCATGGACGCGGCCCGTCGTTGCGACTAAAGTGATGGCATGAAACAACCGCTTCTGATTGCCCTGATCCTCTTGCTCGCCGGTTGCGCGCAGCTTGCGCCCAAGCCGGTAGAACCTCTTGCTCCCGAGCCTGTCGCCGCAGCGCCGGCCCCTGCAATCGGCGGTGCGGGGAAGACGGCGGAAGCCCTGGACAACACGACGGCCGCCGAACGCGCCGCCGCTTTGGCCGCGCCCGCGGGGACGGGCCGCGAACTGGGCAAGGTGACGGTCGCGCTTGGCCCGCCGGCCGAGCAGGGCTTCTGGCTGAAGTCCTCCCTTGTCACCACACCCGGAAAGGGTCGTGTGGTGACCGAGTCGGGCGCATCTGTGGCGGTGGACTTGCTGCCCGGAACGGGCGGGGCCTTGCTTTCACTTGCCGCTTACCGGGCGCTTGGCCTGGATCTGACATCGATCCCCGAGGTGAGTGTGCTGGCCGACTGAGCGCGTTTCGTCAGGTCAGGAATTTCGCGGCTTCCTTTCGGGCGAAGGGCTTCATTTCGCTGCCGTGCGCATCAAGGAAGGCTGCGGCGCGCGGTCTGTCGTGCTTTGAAAGGTCGCGGATCCACCAGGCGACCGCCTTCTGAATGAACCATTCGCGATCTGGAACATAGCCCGCGCACCACGACAGGATACGGTCGCGCGCGGCGAGGTCGGCTGGCTTTGGAAAGTTCATCTTTGCCCATGGAAGCGTCATCACCAGGGCTGCGCGACGTG
This sequence comes from Neotabrizicola shimadae, assembly GCF_019623905.1. Classification (NCBI taxonomy): domain Bacteria; kingdom Pseudomonadati; phylum Pseudomonadota; class Alphaproteobacteria; order Rhodobacterales; family Paracoccaceae; genus Neotabrizicola; species Neotabrizicola shimadae. The sequence goes on from NZ_CP069370.1 coordinate 1,197,426, forward strand.
TCCACATGTGCGGGGACCGGGTCCAGCCTTCGACAACCTCCAAACGGGTCGGATCGGCGACCAGCCGTTTCTGGCCTGCGATGGCGACATGGTCGGCAAGAGCCCAGGCATCGAAATCGGGCACCCAGGCCTGGATCAGCGCCCAGACCCGTTCGTCTGGCCGGATACGGGCCTGCGTCAACAGCTTTGCCGCCGCCACGCGCGCTTCGTGGATGTTTGTCGCCCAAAGGCCTTCCGCCAGGTCCAGGCGTTCATCCAGGGTCAATCGCGCACGCCAGTCGTCGGTTAGTTCCTCGATCTGGGGCACGGAAACACCCAGATAGGGGCGGGGCGCCTTGTGGTAAGCCGCCGCCTGTTCGGCGCGGACGGAATCGCCAAGCGATTCCAGTGCGGCGAGCGCCGCGTCGGAAGAGATAAGGCTGGGCATCAGAGATTTGCCTCGATGCCCGTGGGCTGGCCATTCAGGGTGGTGGCGTTCCGCTCGGCCCAATAGCTGCGAATTCCGTCTTCCCCCTTGCCTTCGGCCCAGGATTTCAGTGTTGGCCGCTCGGCGCGGAATTCCAGGAAGGGAACGGCGTAGCCGCAGGAGCTTTGTACCAGATCAATCGAGACCTCGACGATTTGCCGCGCACCCGGCTGGTCGGGCAGCAAGCCCGCCAGTGCCGGCCAGTCCGGATCGTTCCTGTGGACCGCGCGCCCGGTTCCGTACGTCCGAAGAATCATGGGCTTCAGCGTTGTCGACATCCACATCAGCGTGATGCGGGGATCGGCCGCCAGTTGAGGAGCCGTTTCGTTCCCCGAGCCGGTGAGGTTGAGCCAGACAATCCGGTTCGATGAAACGACCCGCAGCGAGTCCATCCCCTTCGGAGAGAGATTCACGTGGCCGCCTGGCAAAGGCACGGTGGCCACAAAGAATACCGGCTGTTGCGCGATGAAGGCGGTATGCTCTTCGCTCAGACCTTCGAACTGCTTGCCCATCAAATCCTCCGTGATCCCCGCAGGATGGATGTCGGAGGCGCCTTGTGCAAGGTCAGGGTCGGCGGATCACGAAACGCACGTCCGCCACGGGCACACCCCACCGGCTGACGACGCCGTCGTTGATCACCGTGCCGTCGGGGGCCGCGTAGATGATGTCACGGAAACCAAGTCGGGTCACGCCAGACAACGAGCGGAAATCCGCGGTGTAGGTCAGCCGGATCACGCCATCTGCTTCGATGACCTCTGCCTCGCCCACGGTGTCCTCACGCTTGCCGGTCCAGCGTCCAGGGCCGGTTTCGCGGAAGACCCATGTGAGACGGTCTTCCTGCCCATCATCGAAAACAAAGTCCTCGGTGACCGTCAGCGTTCGGGCTGGCGCTTTGCCCGTAGCCTGGCCGTAGAGTTTCGCGGTGAAGCGCCGCTCGTCGCCGGTCAGGCGGATACGAAACACGCCGCGGCCGGTTGTTCGCCCCTGGAAGGCCGAGACGAGCGTCAGAGGCTCGGGCAACTCCGCGGGAGCGCGGGGTGATGCAGCGCAGCCGGGAATGGCCAAGGCGGCAGCGCCGGCGATCAGGAAACGTCGGTTCATCATTGAACTCCTTTCATCGGGTACGCCTGTCAAGGCGACCCGGATCAGCGGTTCACTCGACGGTCACCGACTTTGCCAGGTTTCGCGGCTGATCAACGTCCGTGCCCTTCGCGATGGCGGTATGATAAGCCAGAAGTTGCGCAGGGACGGCGTAGAGGATGGGGGCGAAAAGCGAGGGGCATTCGGGCAGAGCCAACCCGCGCCACACTCCGGCTCCGGCTTCGGCGAGGCCGGTCGCATCGGAAACTAGCAGGACCCGTCCGTGCCGTGCCATGACTTCCTGCATGTTGGATACCGTCTTGTCGAACAGCGCGTCCCTTGGAGCCAGAACGATGACCGGGACCGTGTCGTCGATCAGGGCGATTGGGCCATGCTTCAGTTCGCCCGAAGCATAACCTTCTGCGTGGATATAGCTGATTTCCTTGAGTTTAAGTGCGCCTTCGAGCGCGAGTGGGTACATCGCGCCCCGGCCCAGGAAAAGCACGTCCTCGGACCGTGCCAGGTCTTCCGCGATCCGGGCAACATCGCCGGACAGGCCGAGCGCATGATTCATCAATCCGGGCAGCGCCCGCAATCCATTCAGGTGCTGCGCCAGTTCATCCGGCCCAAGTCGGCCTCGGTCCCGCCCGGCCTTCAGCGCAAGCAGGGCAAGCACCGTCAGCTGGCAGGTGAATGCCTTCGTCGATGCCACCCCGACCTCGACCCCCGCAAGGATCGGCAAAGCAAGGTCGCTTTCGCGGGCAATCGACGATGTGGGCACGTTCACGACCGAGAGAACCTTGCCGACCTTGCCCTTCGCATAACGCAGGGCCGCCAGGGTATCTGCCGTCTCGCCGGATTGGCTGACGAAGATCGCAACCGCACCGGGCAAAAGAGGCGGCTCGCGGTAACGGAACTCCGAGGCGATGTCGATGTCGGCCGGAAGTCCAGCGATTTGCTCGAACCAGTACTTCGCGACGTGGCACGCGTAATGCGCCGTGCCGCAGGCCACGAGCGTAACCCGATCTACTGTTGAGAAATCCAGTGATTCCGGCAGGTTGATCGCACCATCCCGAGTGGTGTAGTGCCGTAAGGCGTCTGCGATCACCACTGGTTGCTCGGCGATCTCCTTGGCCATGAAATGCTTGTAGCCCGCTTTTTCGATGCGGGTTGCATCCAGTTGGATCCGCGCTTCCGGCCTGCTGGCCGGGCGGTCCTGTGCGTCGAAGATCGTCGCGCCGGCACGCGTGATGACGGCCCAGTCGCCTTCGTCCAGATAGGTGATGCGGTCGGTCATGGGGGCCAGCGCTATGGCGTCGGACCCCACATACATCTCGCCATCGCCCCAGCCGATGGCCAGCGGGCTGCCCTTGCGCGCGGCAATCAGCAGGTCATCCTCGCCATCGAACAGGAACAGCAGGGCAAATGCGCCATGAAGCAGCTTCAGGGTGCTGCGCGCCGCATCGGCAGGTGAGGCGCCGTTCGCCATTGCCCGTTGCAAAAGAAGGGCGACGGTTTCGGTGTCGGTCTGGGACTCCTGAACATATCCGGAAGCCGCAAGGTCTTCCCGAAGTTCTCGAAAGTTCTCGATGATGCCGTTGTGAACCACGGCGACGGGACCAGCCTTGTGCGGATGCGCGTTGACCACCGTTGCTGCGCCATGCGTCGCCCAACGGGTATGTCCGATTCCCGACTTTCCCGGCAGAGGATCGTGCACCAACAGGTCGGAAAGGTTGACGAGTTTGCCGACCGCCCGACGTCTGTCCAGTCGACCGGAATTCACCGTCGCGATTCCGGCGCTGTCGTAGCCACGATATTCAAGGCGCTTCAGGGCCTCGACGATGAGGGGAGAAACCTCGTGCGTGCCAAGAACGCCAACGATGCCGCACATTTCAATTTATTCCCGTTTTCTGGGCCTTTATGGCGCGAAGTTTCTCAAGAATGCGAACAGCAAGGCCTGGCTTGACCTCTTGCCGCGCACGGCCGAATGCCAAGGCTTCAGGCGGGACATCATATGTGATCACAGAACCCGAAGCCGTCATGGCCCGCGCACCGACAGAGACTGGTGCGACAAGCATCGTGTCGGAACCGATGAAGGCATGGGCGCCGATCTCGGTCCGGTTCTTCATCACGCCATCGTAGTTGCAGGTCACGGTGCCTGCGCCGATATTTGTGTGCTCACCCACATGGGCGTCGCCCAGATAGGTCAGGTGCCCAACCTTAACGCCCTCATCCAGAATGGTATTCTTGATCTCGACGAAGTTTCCCACGTGGACGTGCTCGGCCAGTTCGGCGCCCGGTCGCAGACGAGCAAAGGGTCCCACATCGGCACCTCGAGAGATGTGGCAGCCTTCAAGGTGACAGAAGGCCTTGACCTCTGCGCCGGATTCGATGGTGACGCCCATGCCGAAATGAACGTAGGGACCGATGATAGCGTCGCGCCCGATCACGGTGTCCATGGCGAAGAACACCGTCTCTGGCGCCGTGAGCGTGACGCCGTTCTCCAGCGCTTCGGAACGGGCGCGGGCCTGGAATTGCGCTTCTGCCTCAGCGAGTTGCGCCCGCGTATTGACGCCAAGCGTTTCTTCTTCGCGGCAAGTGACGACCCCGGCCGACAGACCACGCCGGCGCGCGATTTCAACGATATCCGGCAAGTAGTACTCGCCCGATGCGTTTGCGTTGCTGATCTCTGAAACCAGTTCGAACAGCATGCGCGCCGAAGCGCAAACCACTCCGGAATTACACAATGTGACCGAACGTTCGTTTTCTGTCGCGTCCTTCCACTCCACGATCCGGGTCAGCCTGTCGCCTTCCATGATCAGCCTGCCATACCGGCCCGGATCGCGGGCCGTGAAACCGAGCACGACGACCGCATGTTGCGACCGGGCTTCAAGCATGGCCTGCAGGGTCTCGGGCCGAATGAACGGGGTGTCGCCGTAGAGCACGATCACCTCCCCCTCGGCGGTCGCCAGGGCAGGCGCAGCCTGGGCAACGGCGTGGCCGGTGCCGCGCTGTTCCTCCTGGATCACGATTTCGGCTGCCTCATCGAAAGCGAGGGCCGACTTCGCCACCTCCTGGCCGCCATGCCCGACCACAACCACGATTCGAGATGGCTCCAACGCGCGCCCGGCGCACATCGCATGATGGAGCAGTGGTGCTGCGGCCACCTTGTGAAGCACCTTGGGCAGGTCGGAGTTCATGCGCGTGCCCTGGCCCGCGGCGAGAATGACAAAGGAGACGGACATCTGCTCTCTTTTCTTGGTTCTGCTGTCGTTTTACGAGCGTCGCCACGGGGCGCAAGGGGCGGCCTATCACGCAAGGTTACAGGATGCGAACGGTTGTCTTCGATCTGGACGGAACGCTGGCCGATACGTCGGGTGATCTGCTCGCGGCCGCGAATGTCTGCTTCTCCGAGATGGGGCATGGCGTCCAACTTGGTCCTGCGGATGCACTGACCGCTTTCCATGGGGCTCGAGCGATGCTCAGGCTTGGACTTTCACGCTTGGGTCTTCAGGATGAAACCGTGGTGGATGCGTGGTATCCGCGACTGCTTTCCGCCTATGGCGAGAGTCTGGACGCGGCGACTTTCGTCTACCCTGGCGCCGTGCAGGCGGTGGAGGCGCTTCGCATGGCCGGCTATCGCACGGCAATCTGCACCAACAAGCCAGAGGGGCTGGCTGTGGAACTGGTGCGCCGCCTGGGGATATCGGATCTGTTCGGTGCGCTGGTCGGGGCGGATACCCTGCCCGTGCGCAAACCCGATGCCGCGCCCTACAGGTTGGCGGTTGAGCGCAGCGGTGGGGAAGTGAGGCGGTCGATGCTTGTAGGGGACACTGACACCGACCGCCAGACGGGGCACGCCGCAGGCGTTCCCGTCGTTCTGGTGACCTTCGGGCCCGAAGGCCGTGGGGTCGAAAGGTTTGCGCCGGAGGCGCTGATGGACCGGTACGCCGATCTTCCGGCCATCGCGGCGCAACTGATCGGCTGACCCCCGGCACCGGGGAGGGCGGTGCCGGGGATCCTGGTCGCAACCCCGCCTTGCCGCCTGCTTCAATACGGCGTCGGGCGGGGACAGCCCGAGGCGAGGCGGAAGAGGCACTTGGGGAAGGCCGTCTTCCTGCCAGCACCATGGGCAAGACGGCGCCAGGCGTCCAATGACAAAGATCGTCATGCAGCGGCCTGTCGACGGGCGGGGCAGTTTGACAGTTTCCGGGGGCCCGCATAGGGTCCGGCTACCATGTCCACCGACGCAAAGCCTCTGCCGGTCTCGCGCCATGCGGTGACCTTCGTGCTGATCACCGTGTTTCTGGACATGGTCGGAATCGGTCTGATCATCCCTGTCCTTCCCGCGCTGATTGGCGATGTCGGCCATGTCGATATCGCACAGGCCAGCATCATCGGCGGATGGATGTATCTGGCTTTCTCGGCCGCACAGTTCGCCTTCGGTCCGTTGATGGGGAACCTGAGCGACAGGTTCGGTCGCCGGCCATTGCTGCTGCTGGCGATCGGCGGGCTGGGCATCGACTACGTGTTGCAGGCGTTGGCACCGAATGTGGGCTGGCTCTATGTCGGCCGGGCCATCGCAGGTGTCTGCGGGGCGAGTTGGGTGATCGCCAATGCCTACATCGCCGACATCACGGCGCCCGAAGAGCGGGCCAAATACTTCGGCATCCTGGGCGCAGCCTTTGGCGTGGGCTTCGTGGTTGGTCCAGCCATCGGCGGACTTCTCGGCAGTTTCGGGCCCCGTGTCCCCTTCTGGGTCGCGGCTGCGATTTCCGGGTTGAACCTGCTCTATGGCTTTTTCGTCCTGCCGGAAACGCTGCCGCCCGAAAAGCGCCGCCGCTTTGAATGGAGGAGGTCCAACCCATTCGGCGTGTTCAAGGTCTTTGCGACCTATCCCAAGGTGTTGCCGCTGTGCGGGGTGATGGGTGGCTATTTCTTCTTCGGCGCGATCTATCCGGCGATCTGGCCGTTCTGGGGCATTGCAAAGTTCGGCTGGTCGGAGGCGATGGTGGGTGCGACCCTGGCCGTCTTCGGTATCGTCATGGCGCTGTTCCAGGGCCTGCTGACCGGGCCGGCAGCCGCGCGCTTTGGCGAGGCGCGGGTCGTGCTGTTCGGCCTTTTCTGCGCTGTCATTGCGGCTGTGGGTTACGGCCTTGCCTCCGGCCTCGTAATGGTTGCCATTCTGCTGGTGATCCACGGGCCCGAGGGCTTCATCTCGCCCATGGTGACAGCCGAAATGACCAAGGCCGTGCCTGACAATGCGCAGGGCGAGTTGCAGGGCGGTCTATCGGCCATCACGACGCTGACCATGTTGGCCGGGACGCTGTTCTTCACACAGGTCTTCGGGCACTTCATGGCAAAGGGCCGCGCCTGGCAATCTCCGGACGTCGGCTTCTTCATCGCTGGCGCCGGGCTTGCCGTGACGATGGTAGCATACTGGATGGTTGAACGTAGGGCTCCCAGGGCAGAATGACCGACGCGAATTTCACCGGAAGCTTCACCCAGCAGGAACCGATCCCCGAAGAGGGCATCGCCGCAGCGATGGAGGTGCTTCGCCATGGACGACTGCACCGTTACAATACCGTTTCTGGCGAAGTGGCCGAGACGGCGCTGCTGGAAGAGGAGTTTGCCTCGCTTACGGGTGCCCGCTATGCGCTTGCCGTGTCCTCGGGGGGCTATGCCATGGCAACCGCCCTGCGGGCCGTGGGCGTGGGGCAGGGCGATACCGTGCTGTCCAACGCCTTCACGTTGGCCCCGGTCCCTGGCGCCATCGCTTCGGTCGGGGGGCGGCCGGTTTTCGTCGAGGTCACAGAGGACCTGACGCTGGACTTTGGCCATCTTGAAAGCCAGGCAAGGGCCACCGGGGCGAAGGTCCTGCTTCTCAGCCACATGCGCGGCCATGTGTGCGACATGGAGGCGCTGATGGACTTGTCCTCCGTGCTCGGACTGACGGTGGTGGAGGATTGCGCTCACACCATGGGCGCCATGTGGCGCGGTGTTCCATCAGGACGCCACGGGACTGTCGGTTGCTTTTCCATGCAGACCTACAAGCACGTCAACGCGGGTGAGGGGGGATTTGTCATCACCGACGACCCTGACGTAGCCGCCCGGGCTGTGCTTCTTTCAGGGTCCTACATGCTTTTTTCCCGTCACCGCGCCGCGCCGGGGCCCGAGCATTTCGAAGGCCTTCGTCTCGATACCCCCAACATCTCGGGCCGGATGGACAATCTGCGCGCGGCCATCCTGCGGCCGCAGTTGAAGTTACTGGATGACAGGCGGCATCGCTGGCGAGGTCTCTACGAGACGATCGAGACCGGCCTCAAGGGTGTTCCGGGACTTCGGCTGATTGTCCGGCCGGCCGAAGAAGACTTCGTCGGCTCGTCCTTTCAGTTCCTTCTGCCCGACTGGGACCAGGCCCGTATCCGCAGCCTGATCGCGCGTTGTTCGGCGCGCGGGGTCGAGTTGAAATGGTTCGGCGCGCCCGAACCGGTGGCCTTCACCTCGCGCTATGACCACTGGCGATATGCCAGCCCCGAGCCCCTGCCACAGACCGACCGGGTGCTGGCGGGGCTGATCGACATGCGGCTACCTCTGACCTTCAGCGAGTCTGATTGCCGCCTGATTTCCGCAATCATCCGGGACGAGGCGATGCGCGTGGGACAGGGCGAGGTGGAGGCAGTGGCGCACGCGCCGCTGGCGGATTGATGGACCTGTCTTTCCTGGAAGGGCGCACCAGCCTGCTGGCAACCGACTTTCCGGTGCTTGCCGAATGGCTTGGTGTGCTTGCGTCGGTGATCGAGCTGCTGGCTGTCGTCGTCATGGCGGTGGGTGTCTTTCGCTTCGTTGCGGGCTTCGTGACCGCCGAGACAGCTGGCACGGCGCGGCGCGCGCGACTGGACGCGGCCCGGCGTGACCTGGGGCGGTACATACTTTCGGGTCTTGAAGTGCTGATCGTGTCGGACATCATCCACACGGCGGTTTCGATGCAATTGGCTGACCTTGTCTTCCTCGGCCTGCTGGTCGTGATCCGGTCGGCGATCAGCTATTTCCTCGGGCGCGAGATCGAGGCCATCGAACGCCAGGAACGCGGCGAGTGAACGGGGGCAAGAATGCCGGAACTGCGCAAGACGGAGTATGTGGGCGAGGTCGTCTGGCTGGGGCAGACGACCAGGGTGAATGACCTGCTGCTGGCCGAGGTCGTGGAGAAGGTCGATCTGACGCTCGACGGCATCTTGGGCGAGATACATTCGGGCGCAACGCGGCCTGCCTGTGTCAGGGTTCGCGACCTTTATGCCGAGGGGACCGAGATCGCGAATACCCGTCAGTTGACGATACTGTCCGAAGAAGACCTTGTGGCCATCGCCGCCGACATGCGGCTCGACCGGGTTGACCCAGCGAGGATGGGCGGAAACGTCGTGCTGCGCGGCATCCCGGATTTCACGCATCTGCCACCCTCATCCCGGCTGCAGGCAGAAAGCGGGGCGACCCTGGTAGTCGACCGGCTCAATCTCCCCTGCACGATTCCCGCACGCTCGATCGAGGCGGCGCATCCCGGCTTCGGCAAGGCGTTCAAGCCCGCGGCCGCCGGCCGGCGAGGGGTCACCGCCTGGGTTGAACGCGGTGGCGAACTGCGGATCGGGTCGCGCCTGCGCCTCTTCGTGCCAGACCAGAGAGCCTGGCATCCTGAAGACGTCGCCTGAGTCGCGTTCTGTTTCGATGGCGCCATGCCGCGCTGCGGCAAGTCGAAGCGGCATCGTTGCAAATCGTCGCTTTGAAAGGCCGGAAAGGCGGGTTCCGGGCACCGCCTTCGGTTGACCCCGCAAGGGGCGCGGAGTAAACGAGGCGCATGGACTGAACCGGCGCGGAAGTCGCCGGGGCCCGCTTGTCGCCAGCCGAAGGAGCACCTCTTGGACGCACTTCTGAGGGAATACACTCCCATTCTCATGCTTCTGGGAATCGCCGTGGCGCTTGGCCTCGTGCTGATCCTCGCAGCGGCCGTCCTGGCCGTCCGCAATCCCGATCCCGAGAAGGTGTCGGCCTACGAATGCGGGTTCAACGCCTTCGACGATGCGCGGATGAAGTTCGATGTCCGCTTCTACCTTGTTTCGATCCTGTTCATCATCTTCGACTTGGAAGTGGCGTTCCTCTTCCCTTGGGCCGTCGCCTTCGGCGATCTCAGCATGGTGGCCTTCTGGTCGATGATGGTCTTCCTTGCCGTTCTGACCATCGGTTTTGCCTATGAATGGAAGAAGGGGGCCCTGGAATGGGAGTGATGACCGGGGCCAACACTGCCGCCGCCGACCACGAGGTCGCCGTCCAGGCGCTGAACCGCGAGTTGTCGGACAAGGGCTTCCTGCTGACCTCGACCGAGGACATCATCAACTGGGCGCGCATCGGTTCGCTGCACTGGATGACGTTCGGTCTGGCCTGTTGCGCCGTAGAGATGATGCACACATCGATGCCGCGCTATGATCTGGAACGTTTCGGCACCGCCCCTCGGGCCTCGCCGCGCCAGTCGGACCTCATGATTGTCGCCGGCACCCTGACCAACAAGATGGCGCCGGCGCTGCGCAAGGTCTATGACCAGATGCCCGAGCCGCGCTATGTGATCTCAATGGGATCCTGCGCCAATGGCGGCGGCTACTATCACTACAGCTATTCCGTTGTGCGCGGCTGCGACCGCATCGTGCCGGTAGATGTCTATGTGCCGGGCTGCCCGCCCACGGCCGAGGCGCTGCTGTACGGAATCCTGCAACTGCAGCGGAAGATCCGCCGCACCGGCACCATCGCCCGCTGAGGAGACGCCCCATGTCCGACGTCAAGTCCGAAGCCCTGGCCGAGCTTGCCGCCCATATCGCGGCCCGGCACCCCGAGGCGGTGCTCGACAGCATGATCGCCTTCGGTGAGCTGACGCTCGACGTGCCGTCGGCGCATCTGGAAACACTGGTCGAGTTCCTGCGTGCGGACAGTGCGTGCCGGTTCTCTTCCCTTGTGGACATCACCGCTGTTGACCATCCCGAACGCCCCGCGCGCTTCGACGTCGTCTACCACTTCTTGTCCATGTATCAGAACCAGCGCATCCGCCTGCGTGTCGCCGTCCGCGAAGACGAGATGTGCCCGTCGATCATTCCCATCCACCCCTCGGCCAACTGGTTCGAGAGGGAGGTGTTCGACATGTTCGGCATCATCTTCACCGGCCACCCGGACCTGCGCCGCATACTGACGGACTACGGCTTCCGCGGCCATCCGCTTCGCAAGGACTTTCCGACCACCGGTTATGTCGAGGTCCGCTTCGACGAGGCAGAAAAACGTGTCGTCTACGAACCCGTGAAGTTGGTGCAGGAGTACCGGCAGTTCGACTTCATGTCGCCATGGGAAGGTGCGCAGTACATCCTTCCCGGCGACGAGAAGAAAGCCTGACGGGGCGGCACGGCGTGAGTGGAGAACCCACAGTCCTCTTTGGGGTCGGAGCGGCGAAAGCCGCAACTTCCTGGTTGCACGACTATCTGGTCGGGCACCCAGATTGCTCGTTCCGGCGCGTCAAGGAATTGCACTACTTTGACGCCGCCGAAAGCGGCAAATGGGGCGGACAGATCAAGCGTATGGAGGGCGAGCTTGCGCGCCTGACCGCACGGTTGCCGGAGTTCTCCAACAAGCGGGCCGAATGGTTCGCGCGGCGCATCGCTGACCACACCGAGTGGTTGGAAGTGCTCAAGGTGCGGCGACGTGATGACGCGTTGTACCTGGACTATCTGATGGCACGGGGCGGCCGGCTCGTGGGCGATGTCACACCAGCCTACTCGCTCTTGCCGATCGAGACCTTGTCCAGCATGGCGACTTTGGCTCCTGACGTGCGCTTCGTCTATCTTATCCGCGATCCGGTTTCGCGGCTCTGGAGCCATGTCCGCATGAACGCGGCCCGTGCCGGGGGTGCTGCGCAGGTCGAAGACCGGGCCAAGGTCCTGATGGACCAGGTGCTTGCGGACCCTGAAAGCGAAGCAGCGCAGAGCATCCTTTCGCGCGGCGACTATGCCGGGGCTCTGCTGCGGCTATCGGCAGCTGTGGCTCCATCGCAGCTGTTCGTCTGCTTCATGGAGGACATGGTCGCGCCCGAAGGGGTGAATGCCCTGTGCGATTTCCTGGGCGTGCAACGGCATCCTGGCCAATATGAACGGCGCGTTCACGAAGGTACGCCAATGGCGCTTGACGCCCGTCGGCGTACAGAGGCGGCCGCGCTCCTGCAAGACCAGTACGACTTTGTGGCGCGCATCTTCCCGAACCTGCCCGAGGCTTGGCACCGCAGCCTAGGCCAGATGGCAGCATGAGGGGCAGGCGCATGACAACGAACACCATGACTTTTCCCCGCCGCATCACCCGCGCAGCGCGAGCGGTATGGAACGACGGCATCAGACAGGAGATCCGGCCATGATGGACGGCGATATTCGTCAGAGCACCTATGACGACGGGTCGGTCGATGCGGTGACAGGCGAACAGAAGATCCGCAACTTCAACATCAACTTCGGTCCGCAACACCCTGCGGCGCATGGCGTTCTGCGCCTGGTGCTAGAGCTTGACGGCGAAATCGTCGAACGCTGCGATCCGCATATCGGTCTCCTTCACCGCGGTACCGAAAAGCTGATGGAAAGCCGCACCTACCTGCAGAACCTGCCGTATTTCGACCGGCTCGACTATGTCGCGCCGATGAACCAGGAACACGCCTGGTGCCTGGCGATCGAACGGCTGACCGGCGTGCAGGTGCCCCGTCGCGCTTCGTTGATCCGCGTTCTTTATTCCGAAATCGGCCGCGTCCTGAACCACCTCCTGAACGTCACGACCCAGGCGATGGACGTGGGGGCGCTGACCCCGCCGCTGTGGGGATTTGAAGAGCGCGAGAAGCTGATGATCTTCTACGAACGCGCCTGCGGGGCTCGGCTACACGCAGCGTATTTCCGGCCGGGCGGGGTTCACCAGGATCTTCCGGCAGGCCTGCTCGACGATATCGAGGCTTGGGCAGATCACTTCCCGAAGGTGCTGGACGACATCGACGGCCTGCTGACCGAGAACCGCATCTTCAAGCAGCGCAATGCCGACATCGGCGTCATCTCGGAAGAAGAGATTCAGCAGTGGGGCTATTCCGGCGTCATGGTGCGCGGCTCGGGCCTGGCCTGGGACCTGCGCCGTTCGCAGCCCTACGAATGCTATGACGAATTCGACTTCAAGATTCCCGTCGGCAAGAACGGCGACTGCTATGACCGTTATCTTTGCCGCATGGCCGAGATGCGCGAGTCCACGTCGATCATCCGGCAGGCCATTGCAAAGCTGCGCGAACCGGCCGGGAATACCGACGTTCTTGCGCGTGGCAAGATCACGCCGCCGAAGCGGGGAGAGATGAAGACCTCGATGGAGGCCCTCATCCACCACTTCAAGTTGTACACCGAAGGCTTCCACGTTCCTTCGGGCGAGGTCTATGCCGCCGTCGAGGCGCCGAAGGGCGAGTTTGGCGTGTATCTGGTGGCCGACGGCACCAACAAGCCCTACCGCGCCAAGATCCGTGCGCCGGGCTTCCTGCACCTGCAATCCATGGATCATGTCGCCAAGGGCCACCTTCTGGCCGACGTCTCGGCCATCATCGGCACGATGGACATCGTCTTCGGCGAGGTGGACCGGTGAACCACACGCCGCGCCACACCGGATGCGCCCGGCAGCGGGACGGGGGGCGGCGATGAGCCTGACCCTGCTGACCACGCTTTGCGGAGTGATCACTCTGGCTATCCTTTCGCTCTTGGCGCTGGCCTTCTGGACGGATCCGGCGCGTGGCCTGGCCCAGACCACGCACCGGTCGGAGCAGTTGCCGCTGGTGATGGCCGACCGCTACACCGCCTTTGCGGCGCTGACGGTCGTGGTTCTTCTCTTCGGCGACCTGCGCCTCTACGCTGCCTTCTTCGCTGTCTGCGCCTTCATGGGCTTCGCTGACGGCGTGATCTACGCCCGTGCCGGGCATCCGCACATGAAACACACGCTCTCGGGCGTCCTGTCGGTGATCGCGCTCGGCGTGTCGCTGGCTGCCCTTGCTGTCGAGAAAGGCTCCTGATGCTTCGCCGTCTTCATCACACGCAGCCCGAGAGCTTCGCCTTCACCCCGGCGAACCTGGAATGGGCGAAAGGCCAGATTTCCAAGTATCCCGAAGGCCGGCAGGCCAGCGCCGTGATCCCGCTTCTGTGGCGGGCGCAGGAGCAGGAAGGCTGGCTCAGCCGCCCGGCGATCGAATTTGTCGCCGACATGCTGGGCATGGCCTATATTCGGGCGCTCGAAGTCGCGACCTTCTACTTCATGTTCCAGCTGCAGCCGGTTGGCTCGGTGGCGCATATCCAGATATGCGGCACGACGTCGTGCATGATCTGCGGTGCCGAGGAGCTGATCGCCGTCTGCCGCGAGCTGATCGCCAAGACGCCGCACACCCTATCGGCCGACGGCAGGTTCAGCTGGGAAGAGGTCGAATGCATGGGCGCTTGCGCCAATGCGCCGATGGCCCAGATCGGCAAGGACTATTACGAGGACCTGTCGGCAGAAAAGCTGCGCGAGCTGATCGCGCGGTTCGGCAATGGCGAGGTGCCGGTGCCGGGCTCGCAGATCGGTCGCTATGCGGCAGAACCGGCGTCGGGCCTGACCTCGCTGAAGGATCACGAGGCAGGCAAGTCTGCGCACAGCGCGACCGTCGCGCTTGCTGTTAAGGTGGGCGACACCGCGAAGCGGATCGACGGCACCGAAGTGCCGATCCTAACGCCCTGGCTGAAGAAATCCGCCGCGCCCAAGGCCTCCGCTGCCCCGGCTCCGGCTGCTGAACCGACGCCGGCCGCCGCGGCCCCTGCCAAACTGGCCGAGGTTCCTGCGACGGAAGCGCCCGCCAAGGCTCCGGCCAAGCCCGCCGCGCCCGCCAACATGGTCGGCACAAAGCCCAAGGCGCTTGGCCGCGCCCGCCGGTTCCAGCCGGACGACCTGAAGGTGATCGAAGGCATCGGTCCCAAGATGGAAGAGGCCCTGAACGGGATGGGTTACTTCCACTATGACCAGATCGCCAGCTGGACACCCGAGGAAGTGGCCTGGATCGACGAGAACCTGCCGTCCTTCAAGGGCCGCGCCAGCCGCGACCGGTGGGTGGCACAGGCCAAGCTGATCCTGGAAGTGGGCGTCGAGGAATTCCTCGTCCGCGCCAAGACCAACGACTATTGAGATGCCGCGCGGCCCCGCCCCGGACCAGATGCAGACAGCGCGCCAGGCGCGCACGGTTGGCATCGTGCTGGTGGCGACCATGGCCGCCTGGCTTCTGGCGCAAGAGATTGGCCGGCAATACGGATGGGATGCGCGATATGCCTTCCTGTTCGACCTGGCGGCGGGGGCAGCGTTCATCTGGGCGCTGGTCGTGACATACCGGATCTGGCGGAAGCGCCGGGATTAGAAGGGGCAAGGCATGCTCAAGGATCAGGACCGCATCTTCACCAACCTCTACGGGATGCATGACCGCTCCCTGAAGGGGGCGATGGCGCGCGGCCACTGGGACGGCACCGCGAACCTGATTGCGCTTGGCCGCGACAAGATCATCGAGATCGTCAAGGCCTCGGGTCTGCGCGGCCGCGGTGGCGCGGGCTTCCCCACCGGCCTGAAATGGTCGTTCATGCCCAAGCAATCGGACGGACGTCCGTCCTACCTGGTCATCAACGCCGACGAATCCGAGCCGGGCACCTGCAAGGACCGCGAGATCATGCGGCACGACCCCCACACGCTGATCGAGGGCGCGCTGATCGCGTCCTTCGCGATGGGGGCGAATGCCTGCTACATCTACATCCGCGGCGAATACATCCGCGAACGCGAGGTGCTGCAGAACGCCATCGACGAATGCTATGACGCGGGCCTTCTGGGGCCGAATGCCTGCAAGTCCGGCTATGACTTTGACCTGTACCTGCACCACGGCGCCGGCGCTTATATCTGCGGCGAGGAAACCGCGCTTCTGGAAAGCCTTGAAGGCAAGAAGGGCATGCCCCGGATGAAGCCGCCGTTCCCGGCGGGGTCCGGCCTTTACGGCTGCCCGACCACCGTGAACAACGTGGAATCCATCGCCGTCGTCCCCACGATCCTGCGCCGCGGCGCCGAATGGTTCGCGGGCTTCGGCCGGCCGAACAACACCGGGACCAAGCTCTTCGGCATCTCGGGCCATGTCGCCAACCCCTGCGTGGTGGAAGAGGCGATGTCGATCCCGCTGCGCGAACTGCTCGACCGGCATTGCGGCGGCGTGCGCGGCGGCTGGAAGAATCTGAAGGCCGTGATCCCCGGCGGCTCCTCGGTGCCGCTGCTGACGGCGGCGCAGTGCGACGACGCGATCATGGATTTCGACTGGCTGCGTGAACAGCGCTCGGGCCTCGGCACCGCGGCGGTCATCGTGATGGACCAGTCCACCGACATCATCAAGGCGATCTGGCGGCTGTCGAAGTTCTACAAGCACGAAAGCTGCGGCCAGTGCACGCCCTGCCGCGAGGGCACGGGTTGGATGATGCGGGTCATGGACCGCCTGGTGCGCGGCGAGGCCGAGGTCGAGGAAATCGACATGCTGCTGTCGGTCACCAAGCAGGTCGAGGGCCACACCATCTGCGCGCTTGGCGATGCCGCCGCCTGGCCGATCCAGGGCCTGATCCGCGCCTACCGCAACGAAATCGAGGACCGCATCAAGGCCAAGAAGACCGGCCGCATTTCGGCCGTGGCAGCGGAGTGATCCATGCGCGCGGCGCTTCTCCCATTGTTTCTGCTGGCGGCCTGCGTGCAGGCCGGTCCGCAGGCTGCGGGACAAGCCGCGCGCGGCGAGACCATCGTGATCGACGGCGTGACGATGCAGCTCCGGCAGGAATACAACTGGCCCTCGATGATCGCCCCTGTTTCGGTCGAAACCGGCAAGACCGAATTCGTGCAGTCGGGCACCGCGGATACGGTGATCGTCTCAGGCTCGCCCGACAGCCGGGTGCGGGCGATCAAGGCGCTGGCGCAGTTCTGCAACGAAGAGATCGACCCGGACGGGTTCGACACGCAGTTTGTCTACAAGGACCCGGCGACCGGGGATTGGTGGTTCGACCAGTGGAGGTGCCGGTGAGCCTTGCCGCGACCCTTCGGCTGCGCCACTGCGCCCCCCTCGGCGGGGTGGCGCTGCTGGCCGCCTGCGCGGCAACGCCGGGCGCTGGGCCTTCGGGCAACGCGGCCGCGGGCACCTTTCCCGTCTCCGTGGGGGATGCCGCTTTCGCCGCAACCGTCACGCCCGGCGTGCCGGGGCTGCGGCCTACGGCGCAGGGCGGTGTTCCCGTGGCGGGCATGACGGTCACCGTCCGGCGCGAAGCCACGCCGCTTGGACAGGACGAAGGAAAGCTTGCGAAGGACGCGGCTGCCGCTGGCTGTTCTGCGGCTCGCGGCCGCTTCGACGGCCGCGCCTTCGGTGTCTACGCAGGGGGCGGGCTTTGGCAATTCGCGGGAGCTTGCGCATGACGAGCCTCGGGCACAGCGCCGCAAGTCTGGCCATCGGTTGCGCCTTCGCCTCGGCCATGTCCGGTTGTGTCGGGTGGACCCAGCCGGAGGTGGTGGAACGAGTGGCGCAGGTCACGATCGGTGGCCGCAGCTATCTGGTCCGCGCCATGCCTGCCCAGGTCTGGACCCTGGCGACCGACCCGGAGTCCGGCGCGACCGTGCCCGTTCAGATGGACCGCATCGCACCCACGGTTATGGTCGAGGGGGCTCCCGACGGTGCCACGGCCCTGCGCGCCGCGGGCCTCTTCTGCGGAAAAGGACGCGATCTCTCGGCCTGGGCAGAGGACTACCATTACCGCGACCCGGCGACCGGGACGTGGTGGATTGCGGACATGTGCTGATGACCGGACAGATGCACCTTGCCGAGCTGAACGTGGGCCGCCTGCTGGCGCCGACGAATGACCCGCGCGTGGCCGAATTCATGGCGGCACTGGACAGGGTAAATGGCATCGGCAAGCGGTCGAAGGGCTTTGTCTGGATGATGGAAGGCTCGGGCGAACCGGGCACCGGCAACACCGAAACCAAGATCGGCGGCGATCCGCAGTTCGTGGCGAACCTCACGGTCTGGGAAGATGTTGCCGCGCTTGAACAATTCGTCTGGAACACGGTGCACCGGGCGTTCTATGAGCGGCGCGCGGAATGGTTCGAAATTCTCGGACGGCAGCATTTCGTCATGTGGTGGATACCCGCCGGGCATAGGCCCACGCTGGACGAGGCGCTGGAGCGCCTGGCCTGGTGTGAGGCAAACGGCGACAGCGATCATGCCTTCGGCTGGTCGTATCTGAAGGACGCGACGCTCTGGCGGGACCGCCAGTGCGCAAGGATGGCAGCGGAGTAGGCTGATGAGCAGCAACCTCAAGAAGATCAGCATCGATGGCCATGTGGTCGAGGTCGATGGCGCGATGACGATCATCCAGGCGGCCGAGGTCGCGGGGATCGAGGTGCCGCGCTTCTGCTATCACGAACGCCTGTCCATCGCCGGCAACTGCCGGATGTGCCTGGTCGAGGTGATGGGCGGACCGCCCAAGCCTGCCGCATCCTGCGCCATGCAGGTGCGCGACCTGCGCCCCGGCCCGAACGGCGAGCCGCCGGTCGTCAAGACGAACTCGCCGATGGTGAAGAAGGCCCGCGAGGGGGTGATGGAGTTCCTGCTCATCAACCACCCGCTCGATTGCCCGATCTGCGACCAGGGCGGCGAATGCGACCTGCAAGACCAGGCCATGGCCTTCGGCGTGGATTTCAGCCGCTACCGAGAACCGAAACGTGCTTCGGAAAACCTGAACCTCGGCCCATTGGTCAAGACCGAGATGACGCGCTGCATCTCCTGCACACGCTGCGTGCGCTTCACCACGGAAGTGGCGGGCATCCACCAGATGGGGCAAACGGGTCGCGGCGAGGATGCAGAGATCACCAGCTACCTGAACGCAACGCTGGACTCGAACCTGCAGGGCAACATCATCGACCTCTGCCCGGTAGGCGCGCTGACCTCCAAGCCCTATGCCTTCACCGCGCGTCCGTGGGAACTGACCAAGACCGAATCCATCGACGTGATGGATGCCCTGGGCAGCAACATCCGCATCGACACCAAGGGCCGCGAAGTGATGCGCATCCTGCCGCGCAACAATGACGGCGTGAACGAAGAGTGGATCAGCGACAAGACCCGCTTCATCTGGGACGGTCTGCGCCGCCAGCGGCTCGACAAGCCCTATGTCCGCGTGAACGGCAAGCTCAAGCCCGCCACCTGGGGCGAGGCGCTGGCCGCTGCCGCCACGGCGATGAAGGGCAAGAAGGTCGCGGGCCTGGTGGGTGACCTCGCCTCGGTCGAAGCGGCCTACAGCCTGAAGGCGCTGGTCGAAGGGCTGGGCGGCCATGTCGAATCCCGTACCGATGGAGCGCGTCTGCCCATCGGCAACCGGTCTGCCTATGTCGGGACCGCCAAGATCGAGGATATCGACAGCGCGAAACGCATCCTCCTCATCGGCACCAACCCGCGTGTCGAAGCGCCGGTCCTGAACGCCCGCCTGCGCAAGGCCTGGTCGCTTGGCGCCCAGGTTGCTCTGCTGGGCGAAGCGGTGGACCTCACCTACGACTATCACCACCTCGGCACCGACCGTGCCGCGCTGGTCGCGCTGATGAACGATCCTGAACTTTCGACCGGCACCGAGTCGCCAGGTCTGGTGATCGTGGGGCAGGGCGCGGTGAACGAGGCCGATGGCGAGGCCGTGCTGGCCCATGCCATGCGCATCGCCGAACTTGGCAACTGCAAGCTCCTGGTCCTGCACACTGCGGCAGGTCGGGTCGGCGCCATGGACGTCGGCGCCGTGACCGAGGGTGGACTTGCCGCCGCTACCGACGGCGCGGAGGTGATCTTCAACCTCGGCGCGGACGAGGTGGAAATCTCGGCAGGTCCCTTCGTCATCTATCAGGGCAGCCACGGCGACCGCGGCGCGATGCGAGCCGACGTGATCCTGCCGGCAGCCGCCTGGACCGAGGAGAACGGCCTTTTCGTCAACACCGAAGGCCGGCCGCAACTGGCGTTGCGCTCGGGCTTCCCGCCCGGCGAGGCCAAGGAGAACTGGGCCATCCTGCGCGCCCTGTCGGGCGAGCTGGGCAAGGCCCTTCCCTGGGATAGCCTTGCGCAACTGCGCCATGCCCTGATCGCAGCGCACCCCCACCTCGGCCAGATCGACAAGGTGGCAGAGAATGCCTGGACCCCGCTCGCCCTGCGCGAGCCCGGCAAGGCCACGTTCCGCAACGTGATCCGCGATTTCTACCTGACCAACCCGATCGCGCGCGCCTCTGCCGTGATGGCCGAGCTTTCGGCCATGGCGGCCGCCCGCGCCCGCGCCCCGATGGCGGCCGAGTGACCATGGCCGCCGCCCGCGCCCTTGCCGCTGTCCTCACCGCCTCGGCGGTGCTGGCGGCTTGCGCGGACGGCAGCGCCCATGTGTCGCAAAGCGATTTCGCGCCGGACTACCAGGGGATCGAGACGATCCTTCTGGACGGCGATCTTGTGAACTTCCGCGTGGCCATGACGGGCGCGCGGGAAAAAAGCGATGTCGAGGTCTATGCGCGCTGCGCGGCGGCCCAGTATGCGCTGATCCGCGGCTACGGTTTCGCGCGCCATGTGCGCACGACCGTCGCCCAGAAGAACGGCACCT
Organism: Neotabrizicola shimadae; assembly: GCF_019623905.1. Taxonomy (NCBI): domain Bacteria; kingdom Pseudomonadati; phylum Pseudomonadota; class Alphaproteobacteria; order Rhodobacterales; family Paracoccaceae; genus Neotabrizicola; species Neotabrizicola shimadae. Next base: position 1,217,697 of record NZ_CP069370.1, read on the forward strand.
GGCGTGGCGACGCGGTCTACACGATCTCGGCTTCGCTGCCGCGCGGCGTGCGGACGATTGACGCCGAGGTGACGGTGCGCGATTGCGGCGCACAGGGAATCCCGACGGTCTGAGATGAGGGACGAAAAGAATGGCTGAGTTTCTGGCAACGGGGTGGGGAACGGCGCTGATCATCGCGCTGCAAAGCCTCCTGGTCGTCGGCTTCGTGATGATCTCGATGCTGTTCCTCGTCTACGGCGACCGCAAGATCTGGGCCGCCGTGCAGATGCGTCGCGGCCCGAACGTGGTGGGGCCCTGGGGCCTGCTGCAGACAGTGGCCGATGCGCTGAAATACGTGCTGAAGGAAATCGTCATCCCCGCCGGGGTGGACCGCCCGGTCTTCTTCCTGGCGCCGATGCTCTCCTTCGTCCTGGCCATGATGGCCTGGGCCGTGATCCCCTTCGCCCCCGGCTGGGTGCTGGCCGACATCAACGTCGCCATCCTCTTCGTCTTCGCCATGTCCTCGCTGGAAGTCTATGGCGTGATCATGGGGGGCTGGGCGTCGAACTCGAAATACGCCTTCCTCGGCTCGCTGCGCTCGGCCGCGCAGATGATCTCGTACGAGGTCTCGCTCGGCCTCATCATCGTCGGCATCATCATCTCCACCGGCTCTATGAACTTCTCCGCAATCGTCGAGGCGCAGGATGGCTCCTTCGGCCTGTTCAACTGGTACTGGCTACCGCACCTGCCGATGGTGGTGCTGTTCTTCGTCTCTGCTCTGGCCGAAACCAACCGCCCGCCCTTCGACCTGCCGGAAGCGGAATCCGAACTCGTCGCCGGCTTCTTCGTGGAATACTCCTCGACGCCGTTCCTTCTTTTCATGGCCGGCGAATACATCGCCATCTTCCTGATGTGCGCGCTGATGTCGGTGCTGTTCTTCGGCGGCTGGCTCTCGCCCATCCCCGGCCTGCCCGATGGCGCCTTCTGGATGATCGCCAAGATGGCGGTGTTCTTCTTCCTCTTCGCGATGGTGAAGGCCATCGTGCCGCGCTACCGCTATGACCAGCTTATGCGGATCGGCTGGAAGGTCTTCCTGCCGATGTCGCTGGCCTGGGTGGTGATCGTGGCGTTCCTTGCAAAATTCGAAGTGCTCGGCGGCTTTTGGGCTCGTTGGGCGATTGGGGGCTGAGACATGGCAAACATCGATTGGACCCGCGCCACGCGCTACTTCCTGCTTCAGGATTTCATCAAGGGCTTTGCCCTTGGGATGAAGTATTTCTTCGCGCCCAAGGCCACGCTGAACTACCCGCATGAAAAGGGGCCGCTCTCGCCGCGCTTCCGCGGTGAACACGCGCTGCGCCGCTATCCGAACGGCGAGGAACGCTGCATCGCCTGCAAGCTCTGCGAGGCGATCTGCCCGGCCCAGGCCATCACCATCGACGCGGAACCCCGCGCCGACGGCTCGCGCCGCACCACGCGCTACGACATCGACATGACCAAGTGCATCTATTGCGGTTTCTGCCAGGAAGCCTGCCCGGTCGATGCCATCGTCGAGGGCCCGAATTTCGAATTCGCGACCGAGACGCGCGAAGAACTATTCTACGACAAGGCCAAGCTTCTGGACAACGGCGCCCGGTGGGAAGCCGAGATTGCCCGCAACCTCGCGCTGGACGCGCCCTACCGCTGAGGACGGCATGACCGAGGACTTCACCAAGATGGTCAAGGCGATGATGGACAGCGGGCAGGAGATGCTCCGCGCCTTCAACCCTGCGCTCGAGACCATGCAGGTGAAGGGCTTCGACAAGATGTTCCCCACCATGACGAAAGACATGATGGAGATGTGGTTCGGCCGCACCTTCAACCGCGAGGGACTGGATGCGAAGACGCGCCTTCTTGTCACCATCGCGGCGCTGACGGTATTGGGCGCGCAGGCCGAGGCCCAGCTGAAGCTGACCATCCGGCACGCGCTGGAAGCGGGCGCCACACAACGCGAGATCGCGGAAGTGATCTGGCAGATGTCCATGTTCGGCGGCCTGCCCGCCATGCAGAAGGCGCTGGAGACGGCGCAGGCGGTCTTCGCCGAGAACGAGGAGAACAACGCATGAGCGTCGCGGATTACGCCTTCTACTGCTTCGCGGTGGTGACGGTCGGCTCGGGGCTTCTGGTCACCATCAGCCGCAACCCAGTGCATTCGGTGCTCTGGCTGATCCTGACCTTCCTGTCCGCGGCCGGCCTCTTCGTGCTTCTTGGCGCCGAATTCGTGGCGATGCTCCTGATGATCGTCTATGTCGGCGCCGTCGCGGTTCTGTTCCTCTTCGTCGTCATGATGCTGGACGTGGATTTCGCACAGCTGAAGGGCGAGATGGTGAAATACATGCCGCTCGGCCTGCTGATCGGTCTGATCCTCATCATGATGCTGGTCATGGGCGTCGGCGCCTGGGTCGAGGCCGATGGCGCGCTTGGCCTGCGCCAGGCCGTGACCCCGGCCCTGACGGAGGTGGACAATGCCCGCGCGCTCGGCCTGCTGATCTATGACCGTTACTTCTTCATCTTCCAGATGGCCGGTCTGATCCTGCTTGTCGCCATGATCGGAGCCATTCTCCTGACCCTGCGCCACCGCACCAACGTCAAGCGCCAGAACGTCCTGGCGCAGATGTGGCGCGATCCGGCCAAGGCAATGGAACTGAAGGATGTGAAGCCGGGGCAGGGGCTCTGAGGCGCGGGGTGGGAGTGACGAGGATGAAGCTTTTCGTGACGACGATGCTGGTACTCGCGCTGACGGCCACAATGGCCTCGGCGGACAGCCAGGTGGTCAAGAAGCTGAAGAACTGCGGTGTCGAGGCGAAGAACGAATTCGGCTCGCACATCGAGTATCCGGCCACAAAGGAAGGCGCGGGCTATGTCGGCTTCTTCACCGTGGACGAGGATGCCTCAGGCACCAAGCAGCGCTATTCGCTGGTGAACTGCGCCACGCGCGACATGGTCCAGGTCAAGGCCGAATACAAGCTGCAGGACGCCGCCAATACCGCGAAGTCGGGCAAGGACCTGATGAGCTTTGTTGCCGGCCTGCGCAAGAAGGGGATGCTCGCCAACGAGCAAGCCTTTGCCAAACTGGCCAAACAGGCCGGCTACAAGCCGGGCACGGCCACGCTGCCGCCCCGCGGCTCGGAAAGCACCGGCCGCTCGGACTGCGGCTGCAAGACATTCTACCCCGACCTGTTCTATTCGAACTGACCGGGCACCGGCACCGGGCCGCAAGGGCACGGGCTGACCAAGACACACGGGCACCAGACCCGGAGGGAACGAGATGGTGGGACTTGAACATTACCTGACGGTCGCGGCGGCTTTGTTCGTGATCGGGATCTTCGGCATCTTCCTGAACCGGAAGAATGTCATCGTGATCCTGATGTCGATCGAGCTCATGCTTCTGGCGGTCAACATCAACTTCGTCGCGTTCTCGTCCTTCCTGGGCGATTTGGTGGGGCAGGTCTTCGCGCTCTTCGTCCTCACCGTCGCCGCAGCCGAGGCCGCCATCGGCCTCGCCATCCTCGTCGTGTTCTTCCGCAACCGCGGCACGATCGAGGTCGAAGACGCCAACGTGATGAAAGGCTGACCAGATGCCCACGATCATCCTCTTCGCGCCCCTGGTCGGCGCCCTCATCTGCGGTTTCGGCTGGAAGCTGATCGGCGAACGCACGGGCCAGATCTTCGCCACTTCGCTCGTCTTCCTTGGCGCGCTGCTCAGCTGGATCCTGTTCCTCTCGCCCACCGGACCGACCGAACACCACGAGATCCTGCGCTGGATCGAATCCGGTTCGCTGTCCACCTCCTGGGGCATCCGGCTGGACCGTCTGACGCTCATCATGCTGGTGGTGGTCAACACCGTCTCGGCGCTCGTCCATCTCTACAGCTTCGGCTACATGGCGCATGACGACAACTGGCACGAGGGCGAGCACTACAAGGCCCGCTTCTTCGCCTATCTGTCATTCTTCACCTTCGCCATGCTCATGCTGGTGACCTCCGACAACCTGGTGCAGATGTTCTTCGGCTGGGAAGGCGTGGGCGTGGCCTCTTACCTGCTGATCGGCTTCTACTACCGCAAGCCCTCAGCCAATGCCGCTGCCATCAAGGCCTTCGTGGTGAACCGGGTCGGCGACTTCGGCTTCGCGCTCGGCATCTTCGCCCTGTTCTTCCTGGTCGACTCGATCCGGTTCGACGATATCTTCGCTGCCGCCCCGACGCTGGCCCAGACCGAGATCACCTTCCTCTGGACATCCTGGAACGCGGCCAACCTGATCGGCGTGCTCCTCTTCATCGGCGCCATGGGCAAGTCCGCGCAGCTTTTCCTGCACACCTGGCTGCCCGACGCGATGGAAGGCCCGACGCCGGTTTCCGCGCTCATCCACGCCGCAACCATGGTTACGGCGGGCGTGTTCCTCGTCTGCCGCATGTCGCCGCTTTACGAATTCGCGCCCGATGCCAAGACGATGATCGTCGTGATCGGTGGCATGACCGCCTTCTTCGCCGCGACCGTGGGTCTGGTGCAGAACGACATCAAGCGCGTCATCGCCTATTCGACCTGTTCGCAACTTGGTTACATGTTCGTGGCCGCCGGGGTGGGCGTCTATTCGGTGGCGATGTTCCACCTCTTCACCCACGCCTTCTTCAAGGCGATGCTGTTCCTCGGTGCAGGCTCGGTCATTCATGCCACGCACCACGAACAGGACATGCGCAACTATGGCGGCCTCAGGAAGCACATCCCGCTGACCTTCTGGGCGATGATGATCGGCACGCTGGCCATCACCGGCGTCGGCATCCCGCTGACGAACATCGGCTTCGCCGGCTTCCTGTCGAAGGACGCCATCATCGAAAGCGCCTGGGCCGGCGCCTACCCGGCTTATATCCTCCTGGTCGTCGCCGCCTGCTTCACCTCGTTCTACTCTTGGCGCCTGATGTTCATGACCTTCTACGGCACCAGCCGCGCGAACGGTCACGGGCACGACGCTCACGGAGATGATGCCCACGGGCACGACGCCCACGGGCACGACGATCACGGCCACGGCGATCACACGCCGCACGAAAGCCCGCTTGTCATGCTGATCCCGCTTGGCGTCCTTTCGCTTGGCGCGATCTTCGCCGGGATGCTGTGGTACGGCGTCTTCTTCGGCGACGAGGCCAAGATGCGCACTTGGTTCGGCATGCCCCCGGCGGTGGAACATGCGGCCGAAGGTGGCGAACATGCTACCGAAGGCACCGATCACGCAGCCGCCACGGCAACCGAGGGCGAGGCTACCCCCGCCGATGCCCATGCGACGACGGCCACCGAAGGCGAGGCCGCCCCGACCGACACCCATGCCGCCGCCACGGCGGAAGACCACGGTGTCGTCGGCGCCGCACCCGAGGGCGCCATCTTCATGGGCCCCGACAACCACATCATCCACGCCGCGCACGAGGCGCCGGTGCTGGTGAAGGTCTCGCCCTTCATCGCCATGCTGATCGGCTTCGCCATTGCCTGGCTCTTCTACATCCGCCGCCCGGACCTGCCGGCCAAGCTCGCCGAACAGCAGCGTCCGCTGTACCTGTTCCTCCTGAACAAGTGGTACTTCGACGAACTCTATGACTGGGTCTTCGTCCGACCGGCCAAGTGGCTTGGCAACTTCCTGTGGAAGAAGGGCGACGGCGCGGTCATCGACGGCACGATCAACGGCGTCGCCATGGGCATTGTGCCCTTCTTCACCCGGCTCGCGGGACGTGCGCAGTCCGGCTACCTGTTCCACTACGCCTTTGCCATGGTTCTGGGGATCACGCTCCTCGTCCTGTGGATGACGCTCGCCGGGGGAGCGCATTGATGACCAACCTGCTCTCCATCGTCACCTTCATCCCGGCGGTCGCTGCGGCGATCCTGGCCTTGTTCCTGCGCGGCAACGACGCCGCCGCGCAGCGCAATGCCAAGTGGCTGGCACTTCTGGCCACCACCGCCACCTTCCTCGTCTCGCTTGGCCTCTTGACCGGATTCGACCCCTCGAACACCGGCTTCCAGTTCGTCGAGGATCGCGAATGGATCCTCGGCTTCCATTACAAGCTGGGAGTGGACGGCATCTCGATCCTCTTCGTGCTGCTGACCACCTTCCTCATGCCGATCACGATCCTCTCGACCTGGGAGGTCGAGACCCGCGTGAAGGAGTACATGATCGCCTTCCTGCTGCTGGAAACGCTGATGATCGGCGTCTTCGTGGCGCTGGACCTGGTGCTCTTCTACCTGTTCTTCGAAGCCGGCCTGATCCCGATGTTCCTCATCATCGGCATCTGGGGCGGCAAGGACCGCATCTATGCGGCCTTCAAGTTCTTCCTCTACACCTTCCTCGGCTCGGTGCTGATGCTGGTCGCCATGATCGCCATGTACATGGACGCCGGCACCACCGACATCCCCACGCTCCTGAACCACACCTTCGCCTCTGACACGATCTCGGTGATGGGCTTCCAGATCGTCGGCGGGATGCAGACGCTCCTGTGGCTCGCCTTCTTCGCCTCCTTCGCGGTGAAGATGCCGATGTGGCCGGTGCACACCTGGTTGCCCGACGCGCACGTGCAGGCCCCTACGGCGGGCTCTGTCGTGCTGGCGGCAATCCTTCTGAAGATGGGCGGCTACGGCTTCCTGCGCTTCTCGTTGCCGATGTTCCCGGTCGCCTCCGACCTGCTGACGCCGCTGGTGTTCTGGATGTCGGGCATCGCCATCGTCTACACCTCGCTGGTGGCGCTGGCGCAGTCCGACATGAAGAAGCTCATCGCCTATTCCTCGGTCGCGCACATGGGCTATGTCACCATGGGCATCTTCGCGGCCAACCAGCAGGGCGTGGACGGCGCGATCTTCCAGATGATCAGCCACGGCTTCATCTCGGGCGCACTCTTCCTCTGCGTGGGCGTGATCTACGACCGGATGCACACCCGCGAGATCGACGCCTACGGCGGCCTCGTGAACCGGATGCCCGCCTATGCGCTGGTGTTCATGTTCTTCACCATGGCCAACGTCGGCCTGCCCGGCACCTCGGGCTTCGTGGGCGAATTCCTGACGCTGATGGGCGCCTTCCAGGCCAACACCTGGGTTGCCGCCGTGGCCACCTCGGGCGTGATCCTGTCGGCGGCCTATGCGCTCTGGCTCTATCGTCGCGTGGTCTTCGGCGACCTCATCAAAGAGGCGCTCAAGACCATCACCGACATGTCGCTCCGCGAACGCGCCATCTTCGCGCCGCTCGTCGCCATGACGCTGCTCCTTGGCGTCTATCCCAGCCTCGTGACCGATCGCATCGGGCCCTCGGTCACGGCGCTTCTCACCGAATACCATGCCGCTCTGCCCGCCGAACCGGCGGCCGAAGCCGCGCATAACTGAGGACCTGACATGAGCACGGATCTTGCGATCATCCTGCCCGAGATCGTCCTGGCGCTCTATGCCATGGCCGCCCTCATGTTCGGGGTCTACACCGGCAAGGACTCCACCGCGCCCGCCATCCTCTGGGCCACGGTGGGGGTCTTCCTCGTGCTGGCCGCCTGGATCGGCATCGGCGGGGGCGGCGAGCGTGCGGCCTTCAACGGCCTCTTCCTCGACGATCCCTTCTCGCGCTTTGCCAAGGTGGTGATCCTCCTCTCCGCCGCCGCCGTCCTCGCGATGAGCGCCGAGTACATGGCGCGCCGCGGCCTCCTGCGCTTTGAATACCCGATCCTCATCGCCCTGGCAGTCACCGGCATGATGGTGATGGTTTCGGCCGGCGACCTCCTGTCGCTTTATGTGGGCATCGAGCTGCAGTCGCTTTCGCTCTATGTCGTGGCGGCGCTGCGCCGTGACAGCGCAAAGTCCACCGAAGCCGGCCTGAAGTACTTCGTGCTCGGCGCCCTGTCCTCGGGCCTGCTGCTGTACGGGGCCTCGCTGACCTATGGCTATGCCGGCACCACCCAGTTCGCCGGCATCCTGTCCACCCTGCATGACGGGGCGCCCCTCGGCCTGACCTTCGGCCTCGTGTTCATCCTGGCCGCTCTCGCCTTCAAGGTCTCGGCCGCTCCCTTCCACATGTGGACGCCGGACGTCTATGAAGGCTCGCCCACCCCGGTGACCGCCTTCTTCGCCTCGGCGCCCAAGGTTGCCGCCATGGCGCTGATCGCCCGGGTCAGCCACGATGCCTTCGGCGGCGTGGTGAAGGACTGGAGCCAGGTCCTCGCCGCGCTCGCCGTGGTGTCGATGTTCTGGGGCGCTATCGCCGCCATCGGCCAGCGCGACATCAAGCGCCTGATGGCCTATTCTTCCATCGCCCACATGGGCTTTGCCCTCATGGGCCTCTCGGCCGGCACGGCCGAGGGCGTGCAGGCCATGCTGATCTACATGGCGATCTATGCCACGATGAACGTCGGCACCTTCGCCTTCATCCTGTCGATGGAACGCAATGGCCGCCCGGTGACCGACATCACCATGCTCAGCCAGTTCGCCAAGGCCGAACCGCTGAAGGCGCTGGCGCTCCTGATCCTTATGTTCAGCCTCGCCGGCGTGCCGCCGATGGTGGGCTTCTTCGGGAAGTTCTACGTCCTGAAGGCCGCAGTCGATGCCGGCATGACCGGCGTCGCCGTCGCAGGCGCGGTGTCCAGCGTCATCGGCGCCTTCTACTACCTGCGCATCGTCTACTACATGTACTTCGGCGCCGAAGGCGAGGTTGTCGAAAGCCGCATGTCGCCGGTGCAATGGGCCATGCTGGTGGGCGTCGCTGCCATCATGGTGCTGGGTGTGGTCAACCTCTTCGGCATCGAGCCGCCCGCGGCAATCGCCGCCGAAGCGCTTGTCCGCTAAGGCCGGTTGGCCGGCCGGAACGGGGCGCTTCGTCCACGACCGGCTCGACAGCACCAATGCTGAAGGCGCGCGCATCGCGGCCGGCCTGACCGGGCCGGCCTGGGTGCTTGCCCGCGAACAGACCGCCGGGCGCGGACGCCGCGCCCGCGCCTGGTCCAGCCCGGCGGGCAATTTCCACGGCACGCTGGTCCTGAAACCCGCGGAACCGGCCGAGGTGGTGGCCCTGCGCAGCTTCGTCGCCGCGCTCGCGCTCCGCGATGCATTTGTCGCCGCCACCGCGCTGCCCCAGGCCTTCGCGCTGAAATGGCCCAACGACGTGCTGCTGAACGGCGGCAAGGTGGCGGGCATCCTGTTGGAATCGGCCAGCCACGGGGCAGGGGTCTCGTCCCTCTGCATCGGCATCGGCGTGAACCTCATCGCCGCGCCCGATCCCGCCCAGGTCGAACCCGGCGCGCTGCGCCCCGTCTCGCTCCTGTCCGAAACCGGCCTCCGCCTCACGCCCGAGGCCTTCCTCGATCACCTCGCCCCCGCCTATGCCGCGCGCGAGGCCCGTTTCACCACCGGGGGCTTCGCTGCCATCCGCGACGAATGGCTGTCCCATGCCGCCCGCCTGGGCGAGCGCATCTCCGCCCGCACCGGACGCGACACGCGCGAGGGCATCTTCGAAACCGTCGATGCTTCGGGCAATCTGGTCCTGCGCACGGCCGGTGGCACTCTCGCCGTGCCCGCCGCCGAAGTGTTCTTCTAGGGGAAGGCCATGCTTCTCGCCATCGACTGCGGCAACACCAATACCGTCTTTTCCATCTGGGACGGCACGCGCTTCCTCGCCACCTGGCGCATCGCCACCGATCACAAGCGCACCGCCGACGAATACTTCGTCTGGCTCTCCTCGCTCATGGCCATCACACGCACCGAGGCCGCCATCACCGAGGCGATCATTTCTTCCACCGTGCCACGCGTGGTCTTCAACCTGCGCGTCCTGTGCAATCGCTACTTCGACTGCCGTCCGCTCGTGGTGGGCCGTCCCGATTGTGCTCTGCCTGTCGCACCCCGCGTCGACCAGGGCGCCACGGTCGGCCCCGACCGTCTGGTCAACACCGTGGGCGCGTTCGACCGTCACGGCGGCAACCTGATCGTGGTGGATTTCGGCACTGCCACCACCTTCGATGTGGTCGATGACGACGGCGCCTATGTCGGCGGCGTCATCGCCCCCGGCGTGAACCTCTCGCTCGAGGCGCTGCACATGGCCGCCGCCGCCCTGCCGCATGTCGATGTCAGCCGCCCGCAGCGCGTGGTCGGCACCAATACCGTGGCCTGCATGCAGTCCGGCATCTGGTTCGGCTATGTGGGCCTCGTCAAGGAAATCTGCTCCCGCATCAAGGCCGAACGCGACCGCCCGATGAAGGTCATCGGCACGGGGGGGCTTGCGCCCCTGTTCGGAACCACCGACGTTCTGTTCGATAGCATCGAGGACGACATCACCATGCACGGCCTCGTCCTCATCCACCGATTCAACACCGCCCCGGAGGACGCATGACCGCCAACCGCCTGATCTATCTGCCCCTCGGCGGCGCCGGCGAGGTGGGGATGAACTGTTACGTCTACGGCTACGGGCCAGAAGACAAGGAGCGCCTGATCGTCGTCGATCTGGGCGTCACCTTCGGCGACATGGAAAGCGCACCGGGGGTCGATCTGGTGATGGCCGACATCACCTGGCTCGCCGACCGCGCCGACCGGATCGAGGCGATCTTCATCACCCATGCGCACGAAGACCACATCGGCGCGCTTGGCCATCTTTGGCCGCGCCTGAAGAAGAAGGTCTATGCCCGCCGCTTCACCGCCGCCATCGGCCGCCTGAAGTTCGAGGAAGCGGGGCTTCCGGTGGAAGAGATCGTGGTGGTCGAACCGCGCCCCGCCACCATCAAGGCCGGCCCCTTCCAGGTGCAGTTCCTGCCCATCAGCCATTCCATCCCGGAATGTTCCATGCTGGTGATCGACACGCCCGCCGGCCGCGTCGTCCATTCGGGCGACTTCAAGCTCGACCCCGATCCCGTGGTGGGCGAGGCCTGGGATCCTTCGGCGCTTCAGGCCGTGGCGGCGGAGAAGCCCGTCATCGCCCTGATGTGCGATTCCACCAACGTGTTCTCGCCCCATCCCGGCCGGTCCGAATCCACCCTGACCGACCCCATCGCCCAGCTGGTTGCCCAGTCGCGCGGCATGGTGGTCGCCACCACCTTCGCCTCCAACATCGCCCGCCTCAAGACGCTCGCCGAAGCCGCGGTCAAGGCCGACCGCTCGGTCTGCCTTCTGGGCCGCGCCATGCGCAAGATGATGGCCGCGGCGGAGGAAACCGGCGTGCTGCAGGGCTTCCCCCGCACCGTCACGCCGGAAGAGGCGCTGGAAATCCCTCGCCAGAACCTCATGCTCATCGTCACCGGCAGCCAGGGTGAACGCCGCGCCGCCTCCGCCGCGCTCAGCCGCGGCAAGTACCTGGGCTTCGAGATGAAGGAGGGCGACCTCTTCCTCTTCTCCTCCCGCACCATCCCCGGCAACGAACGCGGCGTCCTGCGCATCGTCAACGCGTTTTCGGAAATGGGTGTGGATGTCCAGGACGATGCGAACGGTCTCTACCACGTCTCGGGCCATGCCAACCGCCCCGATCTGGAAACCGTCCACCGCCTGCTCAAGCCCGGCATGGTCATCCCCATGCACGGCGAACACCGCCACCTGCGCGAACATTCCAAGGTCGCCATGGCCGCCGGCTTGCCCGCGGAAATCGCCACAAACGGCATGATGATCGAACTCGCCCCCGATGGCCCCCAGGTCGCCGAATACATAGAGACCGGCCGCGTCTACCTGGACGGTTCGGTCCTGATCGGCGCGATGGATGGCGTGATCCGCGACCGCATCCGCATGGCGCTGAACGGCCATATCATGGTGACGGTGCTTCTGGACGAAGCCGACGAACCGCTTGGCGATGCCTGGGTCGAGGTCATGGGCCTTCCGGCCATGGGCCGCCATGGCCAGCCGCTGGCCGACCAGATCGAGGCGGAGCTGAACGAGTTTCTCACCGGCGCCGGCCGCAAGGTCCTGGCCGATGACGACAAGCTCGACGAAGCCGCCCGCCGCGTGGTGCGGCAGGTGGCGATGGAGGAAATCGGCAAGAAGCCCGAAGTGACGGTGGTGGTCAGCCGATTGATGGAGGGCTAGCCCTCCATCCCGGCACTCACTCGTCGGTTCCGGCGCCCACGGTTTCGGGCAGCTCCGGCGCCTCGTCCTCGTCGGCCGTGACGGCCGAAGCCGGCAGGCGGAAGCTGCGCAGGATGAACTCGGGCACATGATCGCCCATGCCAACGACCCGGTGGTCGTCGCGGCGGTCCTCGCGCCGGTCGCGGCGCGGGCGCTCCTCACGCGGACGCTCGTCCCGCACACGTTCCTCGCGCACCCGTTCTTCGCGCACCGGGGCGGCCTCGACCACCTCCACCGCCTCGACCGGGGCTTCCTCGCGGCGTTCGCCACGCTCGCGCCCGCGGCCACGGCCGCCGTCGCGCTCCTTGCCGCGGCCACGGCCCGGCTTCTCTTCGCGCGCCGGGCGCCCGCCGTCGCCGGCGGCGGCCAGGTCCAGCCCCTCTGGCATCTCGCCGCGCGGAATCTCCATCTTCACCAGGCTCTGGATCGCCGCCAGATACTTTCCATCCGACGGCACCGCGATGGTGAAGGCCTTGCCCTGCCGCCCGGCCCGCCCGGTCCGGCCAATGCGGTGAACGTAGTCCTCGGGATGCGAGGGCACGTCGAAGTTGAACACATGGCTCACCGCCGGAATGTCCAGGCCCCGCGCCGCCACGTCCGAAGCAACCAGCAGCCGCAGCTCGCCATCGCGGAACGCATCCAGCGTCCTGGTCCGCTGGCTCTGGTCCAGGTCGCCATGGATCGGCGCGGCGTCAAAGCCATGCGCCTTCAAAGACTTGGCCACCACATCCACATCCATCTTGCGGTTGCAGAAGATGATGGCGTTGGTGCAGGCCTCGCCCTCGCCGCGGATCAGCGCCCGCAGCACGGCGCGCTTCTCGGTAAAGCTGCGGTCCTTGCGCGTCGGCGTGAACTCCACCAGCCGCTGTTCGATGGTGGTCGATGCGGTCGCCTGCCGGGCAACCTCGATCTTTACCGGGTTGGACAGGAAAGTGTTGGTGATGCGCTCGATCTCGGGCGCCATGGTGGCGCTGTAGAACAGCGTCTGCCGCGTCATCGGCGTCAGGCTGAAGATGCGCTCGATATCGGGGATGAAGCCCATGTCCAACATCCGGTCGGCTTCGTCCACCACCATGATCTGCACGCCGGTCAGCAGAAGCTTGCCGCGCTCGAAATGGTCCAGCAGACGGCCCGGCGTCGCAATCAGCACGTCCACGCCGCGGTCGATCAGCTTGTCCTGCTCGCCGAAGGCCACGCCCCCGATCAGAAGCGCCTTGGTCAGCTTGGTCTGCTTGGCATAGATGTCGAAGTTTTCCGCCACCTGGGCCGCCAGTTCGCGCGTCGGCGCCAGAACCAGGCTGCGCGGCATCCGCGCCCGCGCCCGGCCCTGGCCAAGCAGGGTAATCATCGGCAGCGTGAAGCTGGCGGTCTTGCCGGTGCCCGTCTGGGCAATGCCCAGAACGTCGCGTCCTTCAAGGGCAGGGGGGATGGCCTGGGCCTGGATCGGCGTCGGCGTTTCATAGCCCGCATCAGCGATGGCTTGGAGCACGCGCGGATCCAGCGCGAGGTCGGAGAATTTGGTCATAGGCGTCCTGTTATGTGCGGGATCGGCCCGCACGAAGTGAGGGGACGCGGCTTCCGGGCGTCCCGGCGTCTGAGGCACAAGGCCACAGAAGCGCCGTTAGCGGAAAACCGTGGCAGGGTCAAGGCAAGGTCAAGGCGTTACCCAACCATCACGCGGGCTTTGTCCGACTGTCGCGCAACTGTCGAACAGGCGCGCCAGTCTTCTGCGGACCAACCGACAGGAGCCCACCATGCACCTTCGCCTTCTCGCCGGCGCGACCGCGCTCAGCCTTCTTGCCGTGACCGCCCAGGCCCAGGAAACCGTATTCCCCGCCACCCTCGACGGCATGGTCGTTCTGCCCGCCGCCAGCTTCGTTCCCGCTCCGGCCGATGCCCCCGCCGATGCGCGCCTCTCGGGCAAATACACCGGCCCCGCCCGCACGATGCAGGCGGGCACGATGCCCGGCGACACCGGCGCGCTGCACGGCAAGCGCCCCACCGGCCTTTCCGTGCCTTTCGAGGGTCAGCCGCTGCAGGGCTTCTCGGGCTATGCCATGGAACGGGGGGCTGACGGCAGCTTCTGGATGCTCACCGACAACGGCTTCGGCGCAAAGGCCAACAGCCCCGATGCGCTGCTCATGGTGCACCGGATGCAGCCCGATTTCGCCACCGGCCAGATGAAGATCCTCGAAACCATCTTCCTCACCGATCCCGACATGAAGGTGCCCTTCCGCATCGCCTTTGAAGGCGAGGGCAGCCGCTACCTGACCGGTGCCGACTTCGATCTGGAAAGCATCCAGATCGTGAACGGCGAAATCTGGATCGGCGACGAGTTCGGTCCCTACCTCATCCGCGCCACGCTGGATGGCAAGGTGCTGGCCGTCCACCCCACCATGATGGGCGAGACCACGCTGAAAGGCCCGGATACCCCCGGCATTTCGGCCACCTCGGTCATGGGCAAGGACTGGGTGGTCCAGCGCTCGGGCGGCTATGAAGGCATGGCGCTGCAACCCGGCACGGGCCTTCTCTGGGGCCTTCTGGAAAAACCGCTCCTGGGCGAGGATGGCAATCCCGAGGGCAGCTTCCTGCGCGCCCTGGCCTTCGACCCGGCCAAGGGCGAATGGACCGGCCAGGGCTTCAAGTTCGCGCTGGCCGAAGGCGCCACCGCCATCGGCGATTTCAATTTCATCGACGAAACCCGCGCGATGATCATCGAACGCGACAATGGCGAGGGCGACCCCAGCCTGAAATGCGCGGGCGACCCCGCGCCCGACTGCTTCCCGCTGCCCGCCATGGTCAAGCGCATCGTGCTGATCGACACCGCCAGCCTCGATGCCGATGGCTTCGTACGCCGCATCGGCCACATCGACCTGATGAACGTGGCCGACCCCAAGGGCCTGAACAAGCAGGAAACCCAGGCCAACCGCGACCTGACCGGCATCCTCACGTTCCCCTTCTTCACCATCGAGGACGTGGTGCGCGTGGACGACACGCATATCCTGGTCGGCAACGACAACAACCTGCCGTATTCCTCGGGCCGCAAGCTGGATGCCGCGGCCGACAACGAGGCAATCCTGCTCTCGGTGCCGGAATTCCTGGCGGCGAAGTAAGGCCGGTCCCAATCGCCGGCAGGCGCGTTCCTGCGCCTGCCGGTTGCCTTTTGGGCAGAACTGGCGCGCAATCGGCCAACGCGCAACAGGGAGACTCTCGATGATTCAGAAACATTCCTCCGCCATCTGGACCGGCAGCCTGAAAGACGGCGGCGGCTCGCTCACCAGCCAAAGCGGTGTGCTGTCCGCCACGCCCTACACCTTCGCCACCCGGTTCGAGGGGCAGAACGGCACCAACCCCGAAGAACTGATCGGCGCGGCCCATGCCGGCTGCTACGCCATGTTCCTTTCGGCGCTGATGTCCGGCGCAGGCGTCGTGCCCGACCGGATCGAGGCCACCTCGACCATCTCGCTCGACCCCACCACCGAAGGCAGCCCCACGGTGACGGCCGCGCATCTGGATGTCACGGTGAAGGCCCCCACCGACGAAGCCGCCATCCGCGATTTCGCCGAAAAGGCCAAGGCCGGTTGCCCGATCTCGAAACTGTTGAAAGCCGAAGTCAGCCTTGCGCTAAAAATCGCCTGATCTCAGTCCTTTGCCGCCGTCTGTTCGCGCATCAGCTTCAGACGGCGGAACAGGTTCTGCGGGTCCCGGTTCAGCATGTCCAACAGCCGCTCTGCCAGCGGCCCTGCCACCGGCGCGTCGCCCGCCTCGCTCAGCAGCGGCGCCAGCAAATGCGCCTCCAGGTCGCCCGACATCAGCGAAAAGGGCTCCATCTCCATCGGCAACGGCGCCACCACGCGGTCGGCCTTGCGGAACGGCTCGGTCCCGGCACGCCCCGAAAACAGCCGCTCGGCCTCATAAAGCTTCATGACCGAAAACAACAACCCAAGCGACCGACCGACCCGCCGGTCAGCCTCGGTCGCGCCGTGGTCGCCAAAGGTGATCAGCGAGGAAATCAGCCACCGCCCGTTCAACTCGGCCAGCAGGAAATCGCGCTTCTCCGTCCACAGCCGGTTGAACAGCACCGGCGCCCGCTCGGGCCAGCCCGACTTGCGCAGGTTCATGATCAACAGTGCGTTCAGCATCAACAGCCCGGACCGCCCGGCAAACTCCCGCGCGATCTCCTGCATCCGCTGGCCATAGCGCGTATGCCCCTTGGGCAGGGGATCGGGGATCTTCCGCACAACCGTCGCGGCGATCGCGTCGAAATCCGCATCAACCGGTGGCAGCTCTTCCCAATTGGCAAAGCGGAACGGCGCCCGGCGCTTCAGATACCGGTCAAAGACCGAAATCACCCCGCCCTCGAAGGTCTCCTCCTCGTCGCCCATCCGCCTTCTGTCCCAAGCCTGCCGCCCCAGCTTGGGCTACAGCGTGAAGTCGCTCAGGTCCAGCACCGTGCCGCCGGTCAGGAAGATCAGCATGTCGATCGTGCCGTCTCCAGTCGTATCCACACGGACCGCGCCGGCCGCAACCTGTACCGAGGCCAGTCCACCGCCAAGAAAGGCGCCGGTTCCGACGAAGGCAAGCGCCGTGTCCGCTGCGTCAAGCGGGGTGCCATCAAAGGCGGACAGGTCAATCCTGTCCGACCCGCGCACAAAGCCCGTGATCTGATCGGGGTCCAGGGCCAGGCTGTCGGTCACCTCGTGGAACAGGAACACATCGCGCCCAATCCCGCCGATCAGGGTGTCGCTGCCGCCGCCTCCAGCCAGGGTGTCGGCCCCGACGGCGCCTTCCAGCCGGTTGTCGCCGTTGTCGCCGGTCAAGCGGTCGCCAAAGCGCGAGCCCACCAGGTTCTCGACATTCACAAGCGTATCTCGGCCGGCGCCACCCGTGGCCTGCGCGCCAGTGATTGACAGATCGACCGTCACGCCCCGCGTCGCCAGCAAAAAGGTCACGGTGTCCGTATCCGCGCCGCCGTCCAGGTAATCGTTTCCAAGCGCCCCGATCAGCGTGTCATTCTGCGCCCCGCCGAAAAGACGGTCGGCCGCACGGTCGTCGGTGCCCTCTTCCGGCTCGTAGAAGGCCAGAAGCCGGTCCCTGCCCGTGCCGCCATACAGGCGGTCTGCCCCGCCGCCGCCCGTCAGGGTGTCATTCCCCGCCCCACCGTTCAGCGTGTCGCTGGCGCGATCATCCACTGCCGTGAAAGGGCCGCTGAAATAAAAGCCGAAAAGCGTGTCGTTGCCGCTGCCGCCGTCCAGCCGGTCGGCATCGAACTGGCCCATCATGTAATCGGCCCCGTTGCCGCCAAACAGGCTGTCCTCGCCCAGAAAGCCCTGGATCTCGTCATTGCCGTCGTCGCCGAACAGGCGGTCGTGGCCGGTGCCTCCCACCACAGAATCGTTGCCCTGGTCGCCGTGCAGCAAGGCATCGGCGGTGCCCGCACCCACGATGTCGTCGCCCACTCCCCCCGAGCAAAGGGCACTGTCGTCAGTGGAAATCGTGTCGTTGCCAAAGCCGCCGAACATCAGCCCATAGCCACCCAGAAGGTCGCCCCCGAACCCGCCGTACAGCTTGGTGATCCGCGTGTCGAAGTCGTCCGTCTGGACGAAGGCGGAACCGAACAACTGGTCGTTGTCGTCCCCGCCGTAAAGGATGCCGGACCCCGCCAGCGTGTCCATCCCGTCGCCGCCGTCCAGGTCGTTGAAACCCGCGCCCCCGTCCAGCACGTCATTGCCTTCGTCGCCGAAGATGTCGTCGTAGCCGTCGCTGCCCGTCAGGCTGTCGTCGCCCGCGCCCCCCTCGATCAGCGAGGCATCGTCGCCGTTGGCGGCCTGGATCACGTCATCGCCGTCGCCGCCATAGAACGAATCATCCCCGCCGCCACCGCTTTGCAGCGTATCGTCGCCCAACCCGCCATACAGCGTGTCGGACCCGGCGCCACCGTTCAGGCTGTCATTGCCCCCGTTGCCGGACAGCAGATCGTTCAGATCGTACCCAAGGATCGTGTCCGTGCCGCCGCCGCCGCTCAACACATCCGACCGCGGTCCGCCGCGGTCACCTTCAATCAATGGCATGCAAAAAACCCCAGTCCAATTCCGGACAGGGTATCACAGCACATCCACCCAGCAAGGGGGGAGTGCCGTCGCACCTGACAGGTCAGACCATCATCTCCTTGGTCGCCGTCAATTTCAGCGCCGGGTAATCCCGCTCGGCCCGGTCGATGTCCCATTTCAGCCGCGTGAGATAGACCATGTCGCCGTCGTTATCCGTGGCGATGTGCCCCTTGTTCAGGTTCACGAACTTCTCGACCTCGTCCTTCGCCCCCGAAACCCAGCGGGCCGAGGTGAACTGCGAGGATTCAAACCGCACCGGCAGCGAATACTCCTGCTCGATCCGGCTGGCCAGCACGTCGAACTGCAGCGCCCCCACCACCCCCACGATGAAGCCTGATCCGATCATCGGCTTGAACACCTTGGCGGCGCCTTCCTCGGCAAACTGCATCAGCGCCTTTTCCAGGTGCTTGGCCTTCATCGGATCGCCCGCCCGCACCACCTGCAACAGCTCGGGCGCAAAGGACGGGATGCCGGTGAAGCGCAAGGTCTCGCCCTCGGTCAGCGCATCGCCGATGCGCAACTGCCCGTGGTTCGGGATGCCGATGATATCGCCCGCCCAGGCCTCTTCCGCCAGCTCGCGGTCGGCCGCCAGGAACAAGACCGGGTTCGTCACCGACATGGGCTTCTTCGTGCGCACATGCATCAGCTTCATGCCGCGCTCGAAATGCCCCGAGGCAAGGCGCACAAAGGCCACCCGGTCACGGTGCTTGGGGTCCATGTTGGCCTGCACCTTGAAGACAAAGCCCGCCACCGAGGTTTCCTCCGGCGAAACCTCGCGCTCCGCGGCCTTCTGCGGCTGCGGCTCGGGCCCGTATTCGCCGATCCCCTCCATCAGCTCCTTCACCCCGAAAGAGTTGATGGCCGAGCCGAACCAGATCGGCGTCATGTGGCCTTCCAGGATCGACTGGCGGTTGAAGGCGGGCAAAAGCTCCCGCGCCATCTCGATCTCCTCGCGGAACTTGGCCAGCAGATCCGCCGGCACATGGTCCGCCAGCTTCGGGTCGTCCAGGCCAGAGATCTTCACCGATTCCGCCACGCGGTTGCGGTCGGCGCGGTCCATGATCTCCAGCCGGTCGTGCAAGAGGTCATAGGCGCCCACGAAATCGCGCCCCATCCCGATGGGCCAGGACGCCGGCGTCACGTCGATTGCCAGGCTTTCCTGGATCTCGTCGATGATCTCGAACGTGTCGCGGCTTTCGCGGTCCATCTTGTTGCAGAAGGTCAGGATCGGCAGGTCGCGCAGCCGGCACACCTCGAACAGCTTGCGCGTCTGGCTTTCCACGCCTTTCGCGCCGTCGATCACCATCACCGCCGCATCCACCGCCGTCAGCGTGCGATAGGTGTCCTCGGAAAAGTCGCTGTGGCCGGGCGTGTCCACCAGGTTGAACCGGAACTGGCCAAAGTCGAACGACATCGCCGAGGCCGAAACCGAAATCCCGCGCTCCTGTTCCAGCTTCATGAAGTCCGACCGTGTGCGCCGGGCCTCGCCCTTGGCGCGCACCTGTCCGGCCATCTGGATCGCGCCCCCGAACAGCAGGAACTTTTCCGTCAGCGTGGTCTTGCCGGCGTCGGGGTGCGAGATGATCGCAAAGGTCCGGCGGCGGGCGATCTCGGGCGGGAGTTGGGGGCGGTTATCCAGCATGGGCGCGGTATAGCGGCGCTGGCGCGATGGGAAAAGCCCTGCCGCACATCGCCAATCTTCGGCAGACAGAAGGCGGGAATCGCCCTAAGGTAATGTGGCGCGCCCGAAATTGACCATTCGGAACAGGACAGAAGAAACATGCAAAGCGGTGTGTGGCTTCGGGCCGCGGCAATTGTCGCCGGCCTGGGCGTGCTTGGGGCGGCCATCGGTGGCCTTGTGATTTCCTCCGGGCTTGCGCCCACATCCGCCCGCCCGCCGGATTCTCCGCTCACCGTCGATTTCCTGCACGGCACCTTCAAGGCCGCCGTCGCCCGTGGCGGCGAGACCATCGCCGTGCCCGAAACCATCGACCTCACCGATCCCGGCCTCATCCGCCTGGGTGCCGGGCACTACGCCAACACCTGTGCCAGCTGCCACGGCGCGCCGGGCATGGGGCAAAGCCCGCTGGCGCTGATGATGCGCCCCTCGCCGCAACACCTGCCCTCGGTCGTGGGCCAGTTCACCGACCCCGAGCTTTACTGGATCCTGCGCGAAGGCGTGCGCTTCTCGGCCATGCCCGCCTGGCCGTCCGAGACCAACCACGATGAGATCTGGGCGGTGGTCGCCTTCCTGCGCCAGCTTCCCACCATGTCTGCCGACCAGTTCGCCGTCCTGCGCACCGGGCCCGATCCGCAAGCCCCCGTCACCCCCTGGGGCCACACGGGCGAGACGGTCGCCACTCGCTTCGGCGAGCCGTCGCCCCCACTGGACGAATACGCCTATCTCGCGCCCACCCCCGGATGGACACCCATCGGCCTGGACGAACGCCCGCTTGGCCGCTGCACCGCCTGCCACGGCGCCGATGGTTCCGGCACGGTGACAAACGGCCATGCCCCGAACCTCACGCTGCTGGACGAGGCCAAGATCGCCGCCGCGCTGCGCGGCTATGCCGATGGTAGCCGCCCAAGCGGCATGATGGCCATCGTCGCCTCGTCGCTCTCTTCCAGCCAGATCGACGCGCTGGCCGCGCATTTTGCCGCCCTGCCGGATGTGCCCTCGCCAAAGCCCACGAAGGGCGATGCCGCGCGCGGCGCGCTGATCGCGGCGCAGGGCCTGCCCGCCGCCGGCGTGCCGGCCTGCCTGTCCTGCCACGCCACCGCGGTGCGGGAAAAGCTGCCGCTCATCCGCCCGCCCGTGCTGCAAGGCCAGTCGCAGCCCTATCTGATGGCGCGGCTCGATACATTCGCCGCACAGCAGGGACGCGCCTCGCCCGGCGTGACCTGGAACCCGATGCCTGCCATCGCCGGCGGTCTCACCGCCCAGGATCGCGCCGATGTCGCGGCCTGGTTCACCTCTCTCGCGCCGGATGCCGATCTTGCGGCAACGCCGGTCACGCCCACGGCCGACCAGGTCGCTACCGCGCAGGGCCTTGTCACCCAGGTCTGCTCGCGCTGCCATACCGCTGCGCTGACGGGCGATGCGGCGGGCGGGATCGCCAATCTCACGGGCCAGACCTCCGCCTATCTCGGCAACCAGCTTTGGGCCTTCCATACCCAACGGCGCAGCGCCAGCCAGATGGTCCAGACCGCCGGTCCCCTGACCGAAGATCAGATCGCCGCCCTGTCGCTCCAGATCGGCACGCTGGAACATGCCGCGGGGCTGGACCCGGTAAAGGGCGGACTTCCCGTCACCGACGCCGCCCTTCAGGCCGCGGGCCAGCTTGTGGCCTCTGGCGATCCGGCGCGCGGACTGCCGGCCTGTTCCTCCTGCCACGGGGCCGACACGCGCGCGGTCTTCGACCTCGCGCCACGGCTGGAAGGGCAGGGGCAGATCTACCTCCAGCGCCGGCTTGGCAGTTTTGCCGAAGGTCGCGACCTCGCCCCCTGGTCGCCGATGCACGCCATCGCCTCGGCCCTCAGCCAGGACGAACGCACCGCGCTGGCCGGTTGGTACGCCCGAAACTGAGGCCGCGCCTCAGATGTGGGTCAGCACCACCACCGCCAGAACCGCCGCGGCCCACAGGTCCGTGGCCATGGCGGTGGTCTCGTTGCGGGTCTTGTCGGGCGTCGGGATGTGGCGAATCCCGGCGGCCCCATAGAACACCGTGCCCGCCACCGCCGCGGGCAGCACGAAGCCCGGCGCCGCCACGGCGATCAGGCCAAGCGTGGCCATCGAGATATTGGCAAAGCCCAGTTCCTGGATGACCTGCTGCGCCTCGTTTCCGGTAAAGCGGAAGATCTCGCGCGCGGTGAACTCGGGTTGCAGCCATTGCCGCAAACCGGCCAGCATCAGCCGCACGCCCACAGCCCAGAAGACGAACCATTGCCCCAGAAGCGTCGCCCATCCGGCTTCGCTTCCAAGGACCAGGGCCAGGCCGACCGACAGGGCCGGCAGGACAAACATGGTCAGGACAAGAATGGCGACATACATCCGGGGCTCCCGCTGAAGACGCGCGCAGCTTCCGCGTTCCGGGCGCGCGGGTAAAGCCTCAGATCGCGGGCGCCACAGATCAAGGGCGCAAGGAAACACGGGCGCCAGGCTCGGACAATCCTTAAGTCCAAGTTAAGACGCCCGCGCAACCCGTTGAAATTGCTTGATCATGGCAGGCGTCCGAGCTCGGACGCCTCAGCGCCGGTCCGGCCCGAGCAACACGTCCAGAGCCTCCCGCCCGGCCTCGGTCCCGAAATGCTGGCTCTGCTTCAGCCCCGGAAACCGGGCCCGGATCTCGTCGGCAAACTCAGGGGGCAGCCGGGTCACCGTGGCCTCGTTGACCATCAGGCTCTCCGCCGGCACCCCCTCGGCATAGATGATCTCATGCCGGTCGAAGACCAGGCTGAAATACTCGACCACCGCCCCCTCGCGGATAAACACCCGCTCCCCATCCACCAGATGCTTGGCCTGGACCAGGATCTCCGCCGTGGGCAAAGCCCCCCGCCGCCGCTGGTACAGGAACATCCGGTGATGCTGGCTCACGATCAGGTCCCCCGAATTGCCCAGCAACCCGGCCTGGATCACCACCGGCGCAAAAGCCCCCACGCCCCGCAGCGTGGCCCGCCCGATCCAGCGGATCGGCTGCGGCCCGTGGTCCCGCGTCAGCACCCGGTCCCCCGGCTGCAGCCGCTCGATCGGCACCTGCTCGCCCGTGCCCAGGGTAATCATCGTCCCCCGGGCAAAGGACACGCAGACCAGGTCCGCCAGCGGCGCCGGATCCGGCGCGGCCTCGGTCTGCAGCAGGGTGTACTCGATCCGCGGCCCCATCGGAGACAAGGGCAGCGCCAGCCGCGTCCCCCCCGCCAGCGCCAGCACCAGGAGCTCCACCCTGTCCCCGTCGGGCGACATGAGCGTCAGCCGCGACTCCAGCGCGATGGTCTCGCCGGGCGCGCCCACCTCGCTCCCCGCCGCCACCCGCTGCCCGCCACCCCCCGCGATCACCAGCCGCAAGGGCTTTGCCCGAGGGTCCAGCTCATAGACGTCGCCGGGGCAAAGCGTCTCGGGATGCCCGATCCCCTCGTCATGGTTCACCCCATGGCTGACGAAGATATCCTCGGCGTGGAACAGCTGGACCGCATGGCCGGGCAGCAGCGGATCGGACCCTGGGTCGATCGGCGAGGTCATGGGGCGGTCCTTCGGGTCGTGGGCTTCCTGCGGCCTAGCAAAGCAGGGACCTTGGCGCAACCGGCCAAGGCGCCTTTCCCTTGCACGAGGCGGTGAGGCTGGTAGCAAGGGGCGAAACCGGACAGGAGAACGCGATGGATCTGGGCATCAGGGGCAGGAAGGCGCTGGTCTGCGCCGGATCGAAGGGGCTTGGCCGCGGCTGCGCCGAGGCGCTGGCCGGGGCGGGTGTCGACCTGATCCTGAACGCCCGCGGCTCGGAGGCTCTGGAGGCGACGGCCGAGGCAATCCGCGTGCGCCACGGCGTCGCGGTCAGCACCATCGCCGCCGACATCGTGACCGAGGCCGGGCGGGCCGAGGTTCTGGCCGCTGCGGGCGAGGTCGACATCCTCGTGACCAACGCCGGCGGCCCGCCGCCGGGCCTTTGGTCCGACTGGGGCCGAGAGGATTTCATCAAGGCGCTTGATGCCAACATGCTGACCCCCATCGCCCTGATGACGGCCCTCGTGCCCGGCATGATGACGCGCAAATGGGGCAGGGTGGTCAACATCACCAGCCAGTCGGTCAAGGCCCCCATCCCGCAGCTTGGCCTGTCGAACGCGGCGCGGACCGGGCTGACCGGCTATGTCGCGGGCACCTCGCGGCAGGTCGCGCCCTTTGGCGTGACGATCAACAACCTTCTGCCCGGCATCCATGACACAGACCGCGCGACCGCGCTGGACGGCGGCGTGGTGAAGGCCAAGGGCATCTCGCTGGCCGAGGCGCGGGCCGAGCGCATGGCGACCATCCCGGCGCGGCGCTATGGAACAGCCGAGGAGTTCGGGGCGATGTGCGCCTTCCTCTGCTCGGTCCATGCCGGGTTCATCGTGGGGCAGAACATCCTTCTGGACGGTGGCGCCACGATGGCCACGATCTGACCCGGACTTGCCGGGGCGGCGGGGGGCTGTTAACCGGATGCCCGACGCATTTTATCGGGAACCATGCCGGACCAACCCGCCCCCCGCCTGGAAGTCCAGTCCCTGAGCCGCGCGTTCGCGGGGCGGACGGTTGTGGATGATGTCTCGCTTTCGGTGGCGGCCGGTCAGGTGACCTGCCTTCTGGGCCCATCGGGCTGCGGCAAGTCAACGACGCTGCGCATGATTGCCGGTGTGGAGCGGCCGGACAGCGGGTTGGTCCGCATCGACGGGCAGGTGATGTTCGGGCCGGCGGTGAACCGTCCGCCCGAGGCGCGCGGCGTGGGGCTGATGTTCCAGGACTTCGCGCTGTTCCCCCACCTGACCGTGGCGGCGAACGTGGCATTTGGATTGACCGGAGACAGGGCCGCGAAGGACAGGCGGGTGGCTGAGCTTCTGGAAAAGGTCAATCTCACCGGCTTTGGCCCAAAACATCCGCACCAGCTTTCGGGGGGCGAGCAGCAGCGCGTGGCGCTGGCACGGGCGCTGGCGCCGCGGCCGCGGGTCATGCTGATGGACGAGCCCTTTTCCGGCCTGGACAACCGGCTGCGAGACGGCATCCGCGACACGACGCTCGACATCCTGAAAGAGGAGGGCGCGGCGGTCCTTCTGGTCACGCACGAGCCGGACGAGGCGATGCGCATGGCCGACGAGATCGCCTTGATGCGACGGGGGCGGATCGTGCAGAAGGGCGCCCCCTATAATGTCTACAACGCGCCGGTGGACCGGGCGGCGGCGGCATTCTTTTCGGATATCAACGTGATCCGTGGCACCAGCCGCGGCGCGCTGACCGAAACGCCCTTCGGCGCCTTCCTTACCCCAGGCCATGCCGACGGGGCCGATGTGGAAATCGTGATCCGGCCGCAGCACCTGAAGATCGACTTCGACCGGGGCGGCCGCGGTCCGCTGCCCACACCGCAGGACGGCACGGCGGCGCGCGGCATCGTGCAGCGCGCCCGGTTCCTGGGTCGTGAAAGCCTGGTCGAGTTCCGCATGGATTTCGACGGGTCCAAGCTGACGGCGGCGGTGCCGGGGGTCTTCCTGCCCAAGGCTGGCACGGCGCTTTGGCTGATGATCCGACGCGACCGCTGCTTCGTCTTTCCCGCGGCTGGCCGGGCGCCCGTGGCGTGATGGCTCAGGGTGAAGGCGCCGCTTCCGGCGCTGCGGTCAGGGCGCGATAGTCCTCCAGCCGCCGTCCAGGCTCGTCGGGGAAAATCTCGCCCGTCGGGGTCAGCGCGACGATGCGGTCAACGCGGAAAGACCGGAAATCGGCCCGCGCCTCGCACCAGGCGGCAAGCGTCCAGACCCGGCCCCAGAATTCCAGTTGCAGCGGGCGGATGTCGCGGTGGCTTTCGCGGCCGTCAAGGTCGATGTAGCTGATCGTCAGCCGCTCGCGGTTGCGGATCGCGGTGCGCAGCACCGGCAGGTGTGGCGAGGCGCGCGCGGCCTCTTCACCCGAGAACACGAAGAGACCATCCTCGTCCGGTTCGATGGCCGCGGGCATGGCTGCGGCGATCTTGGCGGCAAGGCCACGTGCCGCGCGCGACAGGCCAGGGTCGGCGCCATCGGCCACCAGCTTCACGCCCAGGCGCAGCGCCTCAAGCTCCTGCGCAGTCAGGATCATCGGCGGCAGGGTGATCGGCGCGCGCAGGATGTAGCCCACGCCACGCTCGCCCTCCAGCGGCAAGCCAGAGGCCATGAGCGTGGCCATGTCGCGCCAGATCGTGCGGGTCGAGACCTCCAGCCGCTCGGCCATTTCCGAGGCACGGTGAAGGCGCCCGTCGCGCAGGATCTGGATCAGGTCGAAGAGGCGGTCTGTGCGGCGCATGGGGCGGCAGGGTGGCCTGCCGCCGCCATGGCGTCAACCGGCGGTCAGGCCGAATGGGCCAGGGCGATTGCCGGATGCGCCATCTCGACGCTTGTCTCGTCGATCATGGACAGGAAGGGCGCAAGCGCCGCATTTGTCAGCACGGCTTGGGCGGCCGTCTGCGCACTCGCCATGTCTGCCCATTCCACCACATCGGTCCATCCGCCGGCACCGTCATGAACCAGGCGCCGCGACAGGAAGCCGGGACACGCAGAGATGGGGGCAACGCTGTCGGCAGCCGCCCGGATGAAGGTTTCGGGAGTGGCGCCGTCGCGCAGGCGGAAGCGGACAATCTCAAGCACGGAATCGGTCATGTGGGTCTCCTTTCGTGGTCCGATGCGCCGTTCTGGCACAGAGCAACTGACAACTAGCTGTCAGCTACCTTGACGCTTCCTTGGTGGCGCAGGGTCCCGCCGGGCCGGTTCGGTCTTTGATCCTGGGGGCCAGCCGCATAGAACCCGAACAGACCGCCGGGCATGGGCCTGGCCAGACGGAGGATGAAGACATGCAGATGGGACCCTGGCAGATCCTGCTGATCGCGATCGTGGTGCTGGTTCTGTTCGGCCGCGGCAAGATCGCCAGCATGATGGGCGAGTTCGGCAAGGGCATCACCGCCTTCAAGAAGGGCGTGTCCGACGGCAAGGAAGAGATCGAGAAAGCCTCGGCGGAGGTTGCGAAGGACGTGACGCCGGCCGAGAAAGACAAGGTCTGAGCGGCGCCGGAGCAGGGTCATGTTCGACATCGGCTGGACCGAGCTTCTCCTGATCGGCATCGTTGCGCTCATCGTCATCGGGCCCAAGGACCTGCCCGAGATGTTCCGCACGCTTGGCCGGTTCACCGCCAAGGCGCGCGCCATGGCGCGCGAGTTCCAGCGCGCGATGGAACAGGCGGCCAATGAAAGCGGCGTCGGCGACGTGGCCAAGGATCTGAAGGACGTGACCTCGCCAAAGAACATGGGGCTGAAGGCCGTCAAGGATGCCGCCGACAAGTTCGAGAAGTGGGACCCGCTGAAGAATGCCGCCAAGCCCACGGCCCCGGCGGCGCCGCGGCCCGCCGTGCCCACCAACAGTCTGGGCACGGGCGCCGAAGCCGCAGCGGCGGCGGGTGTCGCGGCAGCAGAACCGGCTGCTACGGTCGATCCTGGCCCGGCCACGAAGGCGCTTTACGAGGCTCGGGCCGAAAAGGCTGCCATCGCCCGCGAGGCGGCGGAAAAGATGCGTGCGGTGGATAGCGCCGCTGCAGAGACTGACGGAAGCGCCAAGACATGACCCGTGACGAGATCGAAGACAGCTCGGCCCCGCTGATCGAGCATCTGGCCGAGCTGCGCACACGGATCCTTGTCTCGATGGGCGCGTTCATCGCCTGCTTCATCGTGGGCTATGTGCTGTGGAAGCCGATCTTCGCCTTCCTGTCGCATCCGATGTGCCAGGCCCTCGCCGATCGCAACCAGCAATGCCAGCTTGTGCTGATCAAGATGCAGGAGGGCTTCTTCACCGCGATGAAGATCGCGATGTGGGGCGGCTTCGCTCTGGCCTTCCCGATCATCGCCTACCAGATGTGGCGCTTTGTGGCACCCGGTCTCTACCGGTCTGAAAAGCGGGCTTTCCTGCCCTTCCTTGTCGCCTCGCCGATGATGTTCATCGTCGGGGCCGCCTTTGCCTATTACGTGATCCTGCCCTTCGCCTTCTCGTTCTTCCTGGGCTTCCAGGACCAGCTGACCGATGGGTCTGCCACCACCTCTGGCGCGCCGGCCGGCGTGGTGTTCCAGGGCTCGATGGAAAGCTATCTTGGCCTGACCATGACCTTCGTCATGGCCTTCGGCCTGTGCTTCCAGCTGCCGGTGCTGCTGACGCTGATGGGGCGGGCCGGTCTGATCAGTTCGACCGGACTGAAGCACATGCGGAAATATGCCGT
Organism: Neotabrizicola shimadae; assembly: GCF_019623905.1. Classification (NCBI taxonomy): domain Bacteria; kingdom Pseudomonadati; phylum Pseudomonadota; class Alphaproteobacteria; order Rhodobacterales; family Paracoccaceae; genus Neotabrizicola; species Neotabrizicola shimadae. Next base: position 1,245,832 of record NZ_CP069370.1, read on the forward strand.
GGTGCTGATCCTCGCCGTCGCCGCCATCGTGACACCGCCCGACGTGCTCAGCCAGCTGATCCTGTTTGCGGCGATCTACCCGCTCTACGAGGTCTCGATTTTCCTGATCGCCCGGTTCGAGCGCCAGCGCGCGGCAGAAGAGGGCATGGACGAAGACAGCGAGGCAGTATGACCGGCAGCACGGATGAGACGCTGGCCCGCATTGCGGCGGCGCTGGAGCGCATGTCGCCGGCACCGCTGAAGTCGCCCGACTTCGGGGCCGCCGATGCCTTTGTCTGGCATGTTGCGCCCGACCGGCTGGACCCTGTGGGCAAGGTCAACCGGGTGGACATCTCGCTTCTGGTAGGGGTGGACCGGTCACGCGATACGCTGCTGGCCAACACCCGGCATTTTGCGGCGGGCTTGCCGGCGAACAACGCGCTTCTGTGGGGCGCGCGCGGCATGGGCAAGTCGTCCTTGGTCAAGGCCGTCCACGCTCAGGTTCGGGCCGAGGGGCACGATCTGAAGATCGTGGAACTCAGCCGCGAGGACCTTCCCACGGTGCAGCGCCTGTTGGCGCTCTTGCGGGCATCCGACCGGCGGTTCCTTCTGTTCTGCGACGACCTGTCTTTCAGCCATGACGACCAGCATTACAAGAGCCTGAAGGCCGTGCTGGATGGCGGGATCGAGGGGCGCCCGGAAAACGTTCTGTTCTACGCCACCTCGAACCGCCGCCACCTGATGCCGCGGGACATGATCGAGAACGAACGATCCACCGCGATCAATCCGGGCGAGGCGGTCGAAGAAAAGGTATCCCTTTCCGACAGGTTCGGCCTGTGGCTGGGCTTCCACCCCTGCACCCAGGACGAGTACCTGGAGATGATCCGCGGCTACTGCGCGGCGCATGGTGTCGTTGTCCCCGAAGACCGCCTTCGTGCCGAGGCCGTGGAGTGGCAGGCCACGCGCGGCGCCCGCTCCGGGCGGGTCGCCTGGCAGTTCTTCTGCGACCTGGCCGCACGCGAAGGCGTGCGGATCTGACGTCAGAGATCGGCCTGTCGGTTCAGGTGACCAAGGCGGATGGCAGAGGCAGAACTCCCGTCTCGCTTGTCAGGCCTTTGACGCAGAGCCGTCACTCCAGGTAGGGCGCCGGGTCCACGCTGTCCACGCCCTTGCGCACTTCGAAATGCAGGTCGGTCTTGCCCGTGACGCCGATGGTCTGGCCGCGCGTCACGCTGGCCCCTTTGGCAACTTTCAGCCCCTCGACCCCGGCATAGACGGTCAGCAGCCCGTCGGCATGGCGTATGACGACAATGGGTGTGCCGTCCGTGTCCTTGGTCACGGCGGCTACGGTGCCCGCGGCCGCCGCCTTCACGGCTGTCCCGGCGGGCGCCTGGATGTCGATGCCGTCGTTGCGGCCCTTCACATAGGCGCGCACGATGGTGCCAGAGACGGGCATCGCCATGGCCGCAGCCGAAGCTGCGGTCTGGTCCTTGCCAAGATTTGGCGAAGGCGGCGTGGCCTTTGCCGGCTCTGACGCCGGCGCAACCTTCTCGTCCGGCAGCGGCTGAGAGGCAGAGGGCGGTTCGGGTGTCGGCGATCCGGTGCCGGGCGTGGTGGTGACGGCCACTGCCGAGGTTGCCGTGGCGCCGGGCGCCGCCGTCGGGATGATCAGATACTGGCCCTCGCGTACGGCGAGGTCGGGCCCAAGCCCGTTCCATTCGGCCAGCGCCTTGGGCGAGACGTTGTAAAGCCGTGCAATGGTATAGGCCGTCTCGCCGCGCTTGACCTTGTGGCGCAGAGGCTCGGGGCCGGCTGCCGGCTTGGCCGCGGGCGCCGCCGTCGCAGTTGGGGTTGGGGTGCTTTCCACCCGGTCCAGCGCCGTGGTGGCAATGGAGCCCACGTCGATCCCGCCAGTGGCGGGGGATGCCGCCGGGGCGGCCGCTGTCGGGGTCGGAGCGGCGGCGACGCGGCGGGGCAGCGCCAGCACCTCCCCTTCGCGCAGCGCATCGTCAGGTTGCAGCGCGTTGTAGCTGGCCAGTTCCTGCGCGCTCAGTCCGACGCGCGTGGCCACCGTCGCCACCGTGTCGCCGCGCCGGGCGATGACCACCTGGTAATTCGGATAGGACAGCACACCCCTGGCATCGGCGGTCGGGCGCGCAGCCGTTGCCATGCGCGCGGCGTCGGACGTGTCCAGACCGGCCTGGCCGTTGCGCAGGTCCCAATCCATGTTGCTGGTGTCGACGCAGCCGGCAAGCAACAGCAGCGGCAGGCCGGTCGCCATCAGCAGGCCGTGGAGCTTTCCTGTCCGGGTATGCGTCATCTGGTGCCTCTTCGCGTCTTGCCCGCCTCTGCCGGCGGATCGTCTGGTTCTGAAGGCTGATTACTCCGACCCCAGCCCTTCGACCAGCGGCACAAAGCGAACCGGGCGCAATTCCTCGTAGTCGTAGCCCGTTTCGCCACGGGTGACCTTGATCAGGCTTTGCACGGCGTCGGATTGACCGACCGGCAGCACCATGATGCCGCCGGGCTTCAGCTGCGCCAGCAGCGGGCCGGGCGGATCCTCGGCCGCCGCTGTCACAAGGATGCGGTCAAAGGGTGCCTGGTCGGGCAGGCCGAAGCTGCCGTCGGCGGCCAGTGCGGTGATGTTGTTCAGGTCCAGCGCGCGGAAGATCTCTTCCGCCTCGCGCACCAGGCGCCGGTGCCGGTCCACGGTATAGACCCGGCGTGCCAGCAGGCTCAGGATCGCGGCCTGGTAGCCCGAACCTGTGCCCACCTCCAGCACCTTGTCGCGCGGCTGCACGTCCAGCGCCTGGGTCATCAGCCCCACCACCGAGGGCTGGCTGATCGTCTGGCCGCAGGCGATGGGCAGCGGCATGTCCTCATAGGCGCGTTCGGCGAACAGCCCCTTCACAAAGGCGCCGCGGTCGATGCGTTCCATCGCCGAAAGAACCCGGCTGTCCGTGACCCCGCGGGACCGCAGCGCATAGAGAAAGCGCATCTTGCGCTCGGCCATGGGCAGCGGATCGTCGGCGGGATCGGCCCCGGTCATGCGAGGCGCGCCTCCAGGTCGGACAACAGGTCATGCGCCGTCAGGTCGGCACGCATCGGCGTCACCGCGATGTGGCCATCCAGGTTGGCGGCAACATCGGTGCCGGGCTGGGTGCTGGCATGTTGCGGCCCCCCCTTGATCCACAGGAACTTGCGGCCCGAGGGCGATTGCTGGGCCTCGCAGGAAAAGCTCGATCCCCGCCGGAACCCTTGCGCCGCCACCTTCATGCCACGCACCCGCGCCGCCGGAACAGGCGGGAAGTTCACATTGTAGAACAGCCGGTAGTCGTCCTGCGTCCACAGCCCCCGGTCCAGGAGCGCCCGCACCACGGCCGTTCCATGCTGTGCCGCCGCCTCGAACGGATCGGCCAGATCCTCTGTCGCCGGCCCCATGAACTGCGACAGGGCAATGGCGTGCAGCCCCTGCAACGCCGCCTCCATCGCGCCGCCGATGGTGCCGGAATACAGCACGTTCTCGCCCGCGTTGTTGCCCCGGTTCACGCCCGACAGCACAAGGTCGGGCTTCGCGCCCTGCAGCACGTCGTATATCGCGGCCAGCACGCAATCGGCCGGGCTGCCCTCGGCGGCGAAGCGCCGCTCGCCAAGCTTGGCGATCATCATGGGATGGGTATAACTGATGCAATGCCCCACCCCCGACTGCTCGAAGGCCGGCGCCACCGTCCAGACCTCACCCGAGGGACCGGCGATTTCGGTCGCGATCCGGTGAAGCACTTCAAGGCCCGGCGCGTTGATGCCGTCGTCGTTCGTGATGAGAATGCGCATGTTCTGTCCCTGGTCCCGTCCTGATTAGCGAAGGGGCAGGCGGCGGGCAAGCGCCGGGACCGTCCGCGCAGGTCAGTCTTCGGCCAGACTGGCCTTGAATTTTTCGGCCCAATCCGGATGCCAGCGCGAAAGGGCAGGGCGGTTCTCGATGACGTCGCCCATCGCCCAGGCCATGCGCTTTTGGTCCAGTGCGCGCGGCGTCTCGTTGTCGGGGCACAGGATATAGAAATCCCCCGCGGCAATACGCGCCATCATGAAGGCCACCGCTTCGGTCGCAGACCAGGCCCCTGCCGGCTTCTTGGCCCCGGGCTTACCGGTCATGCCGGTATGGACCCAACCGGGAATCATCAGATGGGCCGAAACCCTGGCGCCGGGAATGTTGCGCAACTCATGCGCCAGAGCCTCGGTATAGGCCTTCACCCCGGCTTTCGAGGTGTTGTAGGCCGGGTTGCCGGGGGGCGTGGTGATGCCCTGCTTCGACCCGGTGTTGATGATCACGGCCGGCTGGCCATGCGCCAGCATCGCCGGCGCGAAGACCTGAGTGCCATGGATCACGCCCCAGAGGTTCACCCCCAGGGTCCGCGCCCAGACTTCGGGATGCTCCAGCGCCGAACTTGGCAGACCCACGCCCGCGTTGTTCATCAACACCGTCACTGGCGGCATCTCGGCCGCGATGCGCGCTGCCGCCGCGGCCAGCGCCGCCCGGTCCGAAACATCGGCGATGTAGGCGCGGGCCTTGTGGCCTTCGCCCGCCAGCATGGCTGCGCCCTCGGTCAGCGCCGGCCCCGGCAGGTCGACCATCGCCACCGCCATGCCGGCGCGGGCGCAGGCTTCTGCGGCGGCACGGCCAATGCCAGAGGCGGCGCCGGTGATCACGGCCGTACGACCGCGGGCGAAGGCGGGGTGAGTCATGGGACGAGTCTCCGCTGTGCTGCAGCCATGATGCGGCAGTGCAGCGAAAGGCGCAACGGGGGAGGTGCTTCTTCAGCGCTTCGAACGGGTCGCGCAAGTGCTGCGCGCTGCCGGGTTGGGCAGCCTGACGAGCACGCGGGGGTGTACGCCGCCGTGTTGGCAGGCGGCACGCGCAAGTGGCGTTAGACCCTGCACCCGGAATTCGCCGCCGCGGATGCCGTCGCCAGCCGGCCGTTGCCGCATCAGGGAGAAAACGGAGGCGGGACCTGCATTTCCGTCGCCGGGACCAGGCTTGCGTTCCAGTCCGGGCCTTCCGGCCGATGCGGCCCCGTCGCAGAGGTCCATGGCAACACGCCTCCTTGCAGTCAAACGCCTGCTTGAAACGCGGCTCTTTTCGGGGCAGGGGGAACGGATGCAGCACGCGCACCGCCTTTCCGTGGCCCCCATGATGGACTGGACTGACCGTCACTGCCGGTACTTTCACCGGCTGATGACGCGCCGGGCGATGCTCTACACCGAAATGGTCACCGCCCCCGCGGTGATCCACGGTCCGCGCGACCGCCTGCTCGGCTTCTCGCCCGAGGAACACCCGGTCGCGCTGCAACTCGGCGGCTCTGACCCCGCAGAGCTCGCGCAGGCCGTGCGGATCGCGCGCGACTGGAATTATGACGAGATCAACCTGAACGTCGGCTGCCCCTCTGACAGGGTGCAATCCGGCTGCTTCGGCGCGGTCCTGATGGAACGGCCCGGCCTGGTGGCCGATTGCGTGGCAGCGATGATCGCGGAAAGCCCGGTCCCGGTCACGGTGAAATGCCGCATAGGCGTGGACGAACAGGTGCCTGAACAGGTGCTGCCCGCCTTTATCGAAACCGTGGCCTCCGCCGGCGTGCGGCATTTTGTGATCCACGCCCGCAAGGCCTGGCTGCAGGGCCTGTCGCCCAAGGAAAACCGCGAGATCCCGCCACTGGACTACCCGCTTGTCATGGCGATGAAGCGCGCCTTCCCGCATCTGACCATCTGCATCAACGGCGGCATCACCTCGCTCGGTCAGGCGCGGGCTCTTCTGGACCAGGGGCTTGACGGCGTGATGGTCGGCCGCGCTGCCTACCACGATCCGGCTTCGGTGCTGATTGGGGCCGATGCACTGTGGGGCGAAGCTTTCGCGCCGTCGCCTTTCGAAGTGGTGCACCAGATGGTGCCCTACATCGCCCGGCACCTGGAATCGGGTGGGCGCCTGCACCAGATCACGCGGCATATGCTGGGCCTGTTCACCGGGCGCCCCGGCGCCCGCAGCTGGCGCCGCGCGCTGTCCGAAGGCGCAAGCCGGCCCGGCGCCGGGCTTGCGCTGATCGAATCCGCGCTGGCCGAGGTTCAGGCGACGGGCACCGCCGCCGCCTGATGCCGCGGCACCAGCCGCGACAGGGTGAAGGCCAGCACGCCGCACAAGGCAATAGCCGCCAGCATGGGCACCACCGTTCCATCGAAGAACGGCCCGGTCAACGCCACCATGATGCCGCCAGCCAGCATTTGCAGCGTGCCGCCAAGCGACGAGGCCAGCCCTGCGATGTCGCCATGCTCGTCCAATGCCATCACCATCGTGGTGGGAATGACCAGGCCAAGGAAGGCGTTGGCAATGAACAGCCCGCCCACCGTGACGTAAAGCCCGGCCAGCCCGACCAGACCCAGGCCGAACAGCACCAGCGCCGAGACCATGAAGCCGGTCGTCGCCACCGCAACGACCCGCCGTGCGCCAAAGCGCATCCCAAGGCCGGCCGCCATCTGCGACGAGGCAAAGAAGCCGATCGCGTTCACCGCAAACGCCAGCGAGAACCCGGTGGGCGACAGGCCGAAGGCTTCCGAATAGACAAAGCTTGCCGAGGCGATGAAGACGAAGAAACTCGCCATGCCGAAACCGCCCAGGAAGGTCAGCGCCAGGAACCCGCGGTCGGTCAAGAGCCGCCGCGCACTGGACAGAAGCACCGACAGGTTCACCGGCTGGCGCGCCTCGGGCGGCAGCGTCTCGGGCAGGAGGAACCGCGTCATGGCCAGGCTCACGAAGGTCGCCGCCGCCAGCATCCAGAAGATGCCGCGCCACGAAGTCAGCGCCATCACGCCCGATCCGGCCAGCGGCGCCAGCATGGGCGAGACCGAGATCACCAGCATGATTGCCGCCATCATCCGCGTGGCATCCGGCCCGGTATGCATGTCGCGGATGATCGCGCGCGGCACCACCATGACGGCCGCGCCGCCAAAGCCCTGGATCGCCCGCCCCAGGATCAGCTGGCCCGGCGTCTGGGCAAAGGCGCAGACCACTGTGCCGATCAGGAAGATCACCGCGCCCACATAGATCGGCCGCTTGCGCCCCGACTGGTCGGCCCAGGGACCATAGACCAGCTGCGCCAGGCCGAATGCCAGGAAATAGCTGGTGATCGTGCCCTGCATCTGCTGCACGCTGGCCCCCAGATCTGCGGCAATGCCGGGCAGGGCGGGCAGGTACATGTCGATGGCGAAGGGGCCGATGCAGGACATCAGGCCCAGCACAAGAGCCGGGCGCAGCAGCGCGGAGGACATGGGAAAACCTGTCGTTCTGGATTGATGCAGGCGACTTACAACTTTTTGCCGCCACTGGCCATAGCTCCCGGCCGGGCGAAAACGGAACCGGCCTCAGGGGCGCAGCACCTTCGAATTAGTTTCGCCCTTGATCACCACGCGGTTGATCCCCTCACGCTCCAGCGTAAAGCGCGAGATCGTATAGGCCGCCGTCACTTCGCGTGACCGCGGCGTACCCTGTGCCGCCGCATCGAGCGGCGCAAAGGTCCGGAACTCCAGCACCAGTTCGCCGTTCTCGATCGGCAGGGGCATCAGGTCCACCTGCCACCAGCCCTGCGTCGGCGGCAGCCCGGTCGCGCGCACGATCACGCCGCCATTGGCCTGCTCGATGCTCGCCGAGGTCACGCTCCGCACCAGCGGGCGCGGATCCTGCGACTCGTCCGGCGCAACCTGCGTGTCCTCGGGCATCTCGCCCGCGCCAAACCAGGTCCGGGGCGACCAGACACTCACGTTCTGTCCGCATCCCGCCAGTGTCAGAAGGGCGATCAGGACAACAGGGCGCAAAGTCATGCGGGGCTCCTTCATGGGCGCCCCATGGGTAGCCGATGCGTCCCGGATTGAAAAGCCGGGGCAGGGGTTCTGGACCTTTGCCAGCCGACGCCCTAGGTCAGGAACAATCGCAGGAGCATCACATGGCGACCGAAGCCTTCGAAGATATCGCGGAAACCTTCGACTTCCTCGAGGATTGGGAAGACCGCTACCGCCATGTGATCGAACTGGGCAAGGCCATGCCGCCTCTGGACGACAGCTTCAAGGTCGCGGCCTACAAGGTGGACGGCTGCGCCAGCCAGGTCTGGATTCGCCCGGTGCTGGACGACGGCCGCTTCGATTTCCAGGGCGACAGCGACGCGATGATCGTGCGCGGCCTGATCGCCGTGCTGCACGCGCTGTACTCGGGCCTCCGCCCCGCCGAAGTGGTGGCCGTGGACGCCCCGGCCGAGCTCAGGCGCCTGGGGCTGGAAGACCACCTCTCCTCGCAACGCTCGAACGGCCTGCGCGCCATGGTGGCACGCATCCGTCAGGTGGCGGGCGAGGCGTCCTGACGCTCCCTCACACCGGCGCGCAGGCTGCCCGGCACCAGTCCAGCGCCTCGGGCGACAGGCGCGGCCCGATCTTCTCCAGCACCTCGGCGTGATAGGCGTTCAGCCAGTCCCGTTCGCCCGGTGAAAGGCGGTCGGCCAGGATCAGCCGGCGGTCCAGCGGCACGAAGGTGATGGTCTCGAAATCGTACTGTACCCGGTGGTCGTCGCCGCCCGGCAGCTTCGCCGCCTCGCGCACCACGATCAGGTTCTCCAGCCTTATGCCGAAGGCCCCCTCCCGGTAATAGCCCGGCTCGTTCGACAGGATCATGCCCGGTTCCAGGGCCACCTCGGAGATCCGCGAAAGCCGCTGCGGCCCCTCATGCACCGAAAGGAAGGCGCCCACGCCATGCCCCGTCCCGTGGTCGAAATCCTGCCCCGCCATCCACAGCGCCTGCCGCGCAAAGGGGTCCAGGTCGCGCCCCGCCAGCCCCTTCGGAAACCGCGCCCGGCTGATGGCGATCATGCCCTGCAGCACGCGGGTAAAGCAGGCCCGCGCCTCCGGCCCCGGATCGCCCACCGCCACGGTGCGGGTGATGTCGGTCGTGCCGTCCTCGTACTGCGCCCCGGAATCGACCAGCAGCAGCTCGTCCTGCCGCACGGGTCGGTTCGATTCATCCGTCACGCGGTAATGCATGATCGCGCCGTTCGGCCCCGCGCCGCAGATCGTATCGAAGCTGATGTCATGCAGCGCATTTGTGGCCCGGCGACAGCCTTCCAGCGCTGTCACCACGTCGATCTCGGTCAGCCCGCCCTGTGGCGCCGCACGATCCAGCCAGCACAGGAACTCGACCATCGCCGCCCCGTCGCGCAGATGCGCTTCGCGCATCCCTGCAAGCTCGCCCGCATTCTTGCGCGCCTTGGGCAGCCGGCACGGGTCGTCGCCCCAGGCCACCGCAATGCCCGCCCCGGACAGCTCCTGCGAGACGGCAAGCGGTGCCGTGCCCCGGTCCACCCGTACCGGTCCGGTCAGGCCGCGCAGGGCAGGAACCAGCTCTGAAGGCGGCAGCACCGTCACCTGCGGCCCCAGATGCGCGCGCACCGCATCGTCCAGCTTGGCCGCCTCGCAAAACAGCGTCACCCGGCCATCGTCGTGCAGGATGGCAAAGCCATGCAGGATCGGGTTGCGCGGCACGTCGGCGCCCCGGATGTTCAGAAGCCAGCAGATCGAATCCGGCAGCGTCAGCACGGCCGCCCTCTGCCCGGCCTTCGCCAGATCCGACGCCAGCCGCGCCCGCTTGTCGGCACTCGTCTCGCCCGCCACGGCATCCGGGTGCACGAAGGCGCGCCCCATGGGCGGGGCCGGCTGATCCGGCCAGATCGCATCTACGAAATTCACGCCAGAGCGAAGGGTTACCCCGCTTCCCTCAAGCGATTTCTCAAGAGCCTCGATCTCGCCTGCCGTGTGCAGCCAGGGATCGAAGCCGATCACGCCGCCGGCCAGATGCTCCCGCAGCCAGTCGCCCGGCTTGACCTCGGGCCAGGGCACCGGCGTGAAATGCGCCAGATCCACCTGCAGCTTCACCTGCGTGCGATAGCGCCCGTCGATGAACACGCCGGCCACGTCGGGCAGCACGATGCAGAACCCCGCCGATCCGGTGAACCCGGTCAGCCATTGCAGCCGCTCATCCCGCGCCGCGACATACTCGCCCTGATGCGCATCGGATCGCGGCACCAGGAACCCTGCCAGCCCCTCGGCCGCCAGTCGGGCCCGCAACGCCGCCAGCCGCGCGGGTCCTTGTTCGGGCGAGGCATGGGAATCGAAGGTCTGGAACATCACGCCCTCATTTTCTGTCCGGCAAGTATCCTCGGGGGTGGGAATTGGCCCACGCGGCCAAGAGGGGGCCGACAGCCCCCCGCACCGCCCGTCAGCCCGCGCGCCGCATCCCCGCCGCGCGCGCCCGCTTCTTCGGGTCCACTTCGAACAGCCCGGCCAACTGCTCCGTCATCGCGCCGGCCAGCTGTTCGACATCGGTGATCGTCACCGCGCGCTGGTAATAGCGCGTCACGTCATGGCCGATGCCGATGGCGATCAGCTCCACCATGCGGCGCTTTTCCACCATGGCGATCACGTCGCGCAGGTGCTTTTCCAGAAAACTCGCGGCATTGACCGACAAGGTGGAATCGTCCACCGGCGCCCCGTCCGAGATGACCATGAGGATCTTCCGCGCCTCGGGGCGGGCCAGCATCCGGCGATGCGCCCATTCCAGCGCCTCGCCGTCGATGTTTTCCTTCAGCAGCCCTTCCTTCATCATCAGGCCCAGGTTGGGCCGCACCCGACGCCAGGGCGCATCGGCGCCCTTGTAGATGATGTGGCGCAGGTCGTTCAGCCGCCCCGGCCCCTGCGGGCGCCCCTGCGCCAGCCAGCGCTCGCGCGACTGCCCGCCCTTCCAGGCCCGCGTGGTGAATCCCAGGATTTCCACCTTCACGTCACAGCGCTCCAGCGTCCGCGCAAGCACATCGGCGCAGATCGCGGCAATGGAAATGGGCCGCCCCCGCATCGAGCCCGAATTGTCCAGAAGCAGCGTCACGCAGGTGTCGCGGAATTCGGTATCCTTCTCCCACTTGAACGACAGGGGCGTCGTGGGGTTCGCCACCACCCGCGCCAGACGCCCGGCGTCAAGGATCCCTTCCTCCTTGTCGAACTCCCAGCTCCGGTTCTGCTGTGCCTGAAGCCGGCGCTGCAACTTGTTGGCCAGCCGCGACACAGCGCCCTTCAGGGGTTCCAGCTGCTGGTCCAGATAGGCGCGCAGCCGCTCCAACTCGGCCGGTTCGGCCAGCTCCTCGGCCCGGATTTCCTCATCGAAATCCGTAGTATAGACGGCATAGTTCGGGTCTGCATCGGAATAGGGGGCAGGGGGCGGCGGCTCCAGCGGCGCCTCGCCCTCGGGCAGTTCGGTCTCGTCGCCCTGCTCCATGTCGGCGCTGTCTTCCATCGTGACCTGCGCCTGCGACTGATCCTGCTGCTCCTCTTGGCTCTGCTCGGGGCTCGCGTCGGATTCCTCGCTGTCCTGGCTTTCCTCGCCGGCGCTTTCGGGGCTGTCCTCGTCCTCCTGAGCCTCGTCGCCCTGATCCTCGTCCTCGGGGCGGTCCGGGTCGTCACCCAGCTGGTCGCCATAGCCCAGATCGGCAATCACCTTCCGCGCCAGCCGCGCAAAGGCCGCCTGGTCCGCCAGCACATCGTCCAGCACATCCAGCGTGCCGCCCGCCTGTTCCTCGATGAACGGCCGCCAAAGGTCCATCACGTTCTGCGCGCCGCGCGGCATGTCGCGCCCGGTCGCCAGGTGGCGCACCAGATAGCCCGCCGCCACCGAGAGTGGCGCCTCCTGGGTCGACGTGATCTGCGCATAGCCGCGCCGGTCCGCCTCGTTGGCGATCTTGGCGTCAATGTTGCCCGCGGTGCCCGGCATGGCCCGCGCCCCCACCGCCTCGCAGCGGGCGGTCTCCATCGCCTCGTAAATCTCGCGCGCCAGCGGTCCGGTAGGCGTGTAGCGCGCCGAAACCGCCTCGTCGTGGAACTTGCGACGCAACGCAAAGGCATCGGCCGTGCCGCGCGCCAGAAGCACTTCGTCCCGGCTCATCCGCCGGCTGACCTGGGGCAGGCGCACGCCATCCTTCGTCATCCCCGCCGGATCGACTGAATAGGTGACGGTCATCTCCGGGTCGTCGGCCATGACACGCGTGGCATCGGCCAGGGCCTTCTTGAACGGGTCGGCGGGGTTATCTGCGGGCTTGCTCATGGCCACAGGTAAAGCAGGCCCGCCCCGCCTCGGCAAGACCCGCCCGCATCCGCGCGGGGCCGCTGCCAGTTTCCGCTTGCCGACGCCTGGCACCGCCGATAAACGGGGCGGCGGAGACGTGGCCGAGTGGTCGAAGGCACACCCCTGCTAAGGGTGCAGACGGGGAACCGTCTCGAGGGTTCGAATCCCTTCGTCTCCGCCAGACCCACCAGAGTCCTGCCCTATACGTCGGACCAGCGCGCCCGCATGGCGGCACCCGCCTCGCGCAGGGCACGGCGTCCGGCGTCCAGGCCGGCGTTCCACATCGGGAAGGCGTGGATCATGTGGGGCCAGACCTGCATCGTCACAGGCACGTTCGCCGCGCCCGCGCGCCGCGCCAGCCGCACCGAATCGTCCAGCAGGGTCTCGGCCGCACCCACCTGGATCATCAGGGGCGGCAACCCCGCCAGGTCGCCGAACAGGGGCGAGATGCGCGGGTCCGCCCTGTCCATGCCCGCGGGCACATAGGCCGCCGCCAGCTCCTCCAGATAGCCGCGATGGATCAGCGGATCCGCCGCATCGTTCTCCTCGATCGACGCGCCCAACATCGTCAGGTCGGTCCAGGGCGACAGAAGCCAGGCCATCGCCGGCAGCGCCTCGCCCATGTCGCGCAACCGCATCGCCAGAACCAGCGACAGACCGCCGCCCGCGCTGTCGCCACCCACCACGATCCGCTCCGCCGCGATCCCCTGACCGCGCAGCCAGTGCCAGGCCGCCACCGCATCGTCCAGCGCGGCCGGGAACGGGTGTTCCGGTGCCAGACGGAACGCCAGCCCCAGCGTGCGCGCGCCGGCGGCGCGCCCCGCCTCCGTCACCAGCCGCCGGTGACTGTCCAGCCCGCCCGAGCAATAGCCCCCGCCGTGCAGGTACTAGAGCACGCGGCCCGGATCGCTGCCGGGGGCCAGCGACCATTCCGCCGGCACGCCCCCCGCATCCACCTTCTGAACCGCGATGTCCCCGGCCACCGGCCAGACCGTTCCAACCGCCGCAATGCGCCTGCGCCGCTCGTCCCATCCCACGGGCCGCGGGGCCGAAGCGAGGATCGCCCGGATCGCGGCAATCTCGTCGAGGTCGCGTGCTGGGTCCAAGGCATCATCCCCCGAACGGGCCAAGGTCGCGGGGATTGCCCCGGTTCCCTCTGCAAACTATCAGGGAAAATTCAGCCGGCGAAGCCGTGTCAGGCCATCAGAAGCAGCACCGCAATATTGCGGTTCATCTGATTGTCGCTCTTGGGATTTTTGGCTCCGGCGGTAGGGATCGAACCTACGACCAATTGATTAACAGTCAACTGCTCTACCGCTGAGCTACGCCGGAACACGGGGCGCGTATAGCAACCGATTCCGGCAGGGGCAAGGGGGCGTTGCGAAGAAAACGCGCCGTCATCTCCGCCGGAACCGCGTGGCCGGGCCGGGCTCGCCCTCGGCCGCCACAAGGCCGCGTTCCCACAGGTCGATCAGATGCGCCAGCACGTTGCGCTCGGCCGCGGGCAGCAGGGCAGGGGCCGTGTCGCGGTAAATGCGCCGCGCCAGCGCGCCCGCATCGCCCGGCGTCTCCAGTGCCGCCAGCACCTCCGCCTCGCGCCCCCGCCGATGCGCGATCAGCGCGGCCAGCCGTCCCGCCGGATCCTCCACCACCGGCCCATGCCCCGGCAGCATCGCCGCCCACCGCCCCCGGGCAAGCCGCTCCAGCGAGGCCATGTAGGCCGCCATGTCGCCGTCGGGCGGCGAGACCAGCGAACTGGCCCAGCCCATCGCCAGATCCCCGCTGAACAGCACATCCCCGTAGGCCAGCGCCAGATGCGCCCCCATGTGCCCCGGCGTGTGCAGCGCCACCAGCGACCCGCCCCCCAGGTCCACGCCGTCGCCGTCTTCCAGCACAAGGTCGGGGCGAAAGCCCGTGTCGCTTCCCTCGCCCCCGGTCAGCCCCGCCGCCGCCAGCCGCGCCATCGTGGCGCTCCGCCCCACGCCGGCCGGGCCGTAGGCCAGAACCGGCGCCCCCGTCGCCACCGCCAGCGCGGCCGCACCGGCCGAATGGTCCAGATGCGGATGCGTCACCACGATGGCCGCCACCCGCTCGCCCGGCGCCAGCGCCGCCAGAAGCGCCGCCCGGTGCCCCGCATCCTCGGGGCCTGGGTCGATCACCGCCACCGCACCTTCGCCCACGACATAGCTGTTCGTGCCCTCAAAGGTCATCGGCCCCGGATTGCGCGCAAGGATCCGCCGCACCCCCGGCGCCACCGCCTCCGGCCTTCCGTAAGGCGGATCGCGGCGATAGGTTGGCCCCGTCATGACCTTCAAATCCTTTCTGCCCCGCAGCCTCTTCGGCCGCGCCGCCCTTATCCTGGTGGTGCCCATCGTCACGATCCAGCTTGTCGTGTCCATGGCCTTCATCCAGCGCCATTTCGAGGCCGTGACCCGGCAGATGACCGATTCCATCGTCGTGGAACTGGCCTATGCGCTCCAGATGGTGGATGACGCGCCCAGTGCCGAGATCGCGCGCGTGCGGCTGGAACGGATGGGGCCGGGGCTCGACTTCACCGCCTGGCTTCCGTCCGAAACCCCGATGCCCGAGGCCGACCTGCGCCGCTTCTGGGATCTCTCCGGCCGCGAGGTGATCGACACCCTTCGCGCGGGCCTGCCCGGCGTGCAGGCCGTCGATCTGGAAACCACCCCGCGCGAGGCGCGGATCTGGATCGACACCCGCTTCGGGCTCCTGGAACTCGTGGCCGACCGGCGCCGCGCCTCGGCCACCAACCCGCACCAGCTCCTTGTCGTGATGCTGGCAACCTCGCTGGTGATGACGCTGGTGGCCTATGTCTTCCTGCGCAACCAGCTCCGTCCCATCACCCGCCTTGCCACCGCGGCCGAGGCGTTCGGGCGCGGCCGTCACGTCGACTACCGCCCCTCCGGCGCCACCGAGGTGCGCGCCGCCGGCCATGCCTTCCTTGACATGCGTGCCCGCATCGAACGCCAGATCGAAACCCGCACCGCGCTTCTCTCCGGTGTCAGCCACGACCTGCGCACGCCGCTTACCCGGATGCGGCTGGAACTCGCCCTCATGCCCGAAGGCCCGGAAACCGATGCGCTGCGCGAGGATGTCGGCCAGATGGAACGCATGGTCGAGGAGTTTCTCACCTTCGCGCGCGGCGATGCGCTGGAAGACCCGCAGGATGTCGAGGTCAGCGCCCTGGTGCGCAAGCTGGTGGACACCGCCGCGCGCACAAACCAACCCGTGACGGCGGGCGAGGTCGGTCGCGCCCGGGTGCCGCTGCGCGAACAGGCCATCCAACGCGCGCTGCAAAACCTGGTGGACAATGGCCTGCGCTATGGCAGCCGGGTGCGGGTCGGGGTGGATGTCACGGCAAAGTCCATCCGCTTCGTGGTCGAGGATGACGGGCCAGGCATCCCGGCGGCGCAGCGGGAAGAGGCGATGAAACCCTTCACCCGGCTCGATGCCGCGCGCGGCCAGAACACGGGCGGTGGAGTCGGCCTCGGCCTTGCCATCGCCGCCGACATCGCGCGCAGCCATGGCGGCCTTCTGCGGCTTGGCGACAGTGCCGATCTCGGCGGGCTCAAGGCCGAAATCGTGCTGGCGCGCTGATCCGCCTCACTCGGGCTCGGCCGACCGCTTCTCCCACATCGCCTTGAAGGCTGGCCGCGACTGGGCCGCCGCCAGCCAGCGCGCCACCTCGGGGAACTCCGACAACAGCGTCGGGTGACCCTGGGCATAGCGCACCACCTCGGCGGTGTTCAGGTCGGCCACGGTAAAGCGGTCGCCCAACAGCCAGTCGCGCCCCGCCAGGTGGCTGTCCAGCCGCCGCAACGGGCGGCGCAGCTTCTCGGCCAGCACGGCAATCGCCGCCTGTCCCTCAGGCGTCTTCGCCCCGCCGTCGCGGTAGATGTACAGCATCTCCACCGCATCGCTTTCCACCGATGTCGCGGCATACATCGCCCACTGCTCCATCAGCGCCTGTTCGGCCTCGCCCATCGGACCCAGGGCACCGCCATACTTGCGCGCCAGATGCAGCGTGATCGCCAGGCTTTCGGTCAGTACCAGCCCGTCGTCCTCGATGGCCGGAACCTGGCCTTGCGGGTTCACCTTCAGGAAGGCCGGCGACGCCGTGTTCAGCGGCGCATCCGCCGCCATCGGGTCCTCCAGCCGATAGGACTGGATCACCGGCACATGCCGGAACTCGGTCCCGGTCTCGGCCATCAGCCACAGCGGCCGCGACGCGCGCGAACGATAGACGCCATAGATGGTCAGCATGAAAAGCCTCCTGTCATGGCCAGCGACTCAAGGCCAAAGACTCATTGGACGCGACCCTAACGCCGGGCCCGCGGCAGAGAAAGGGGAGAGGGCAGGCCGCCCGCCGCGCGGGATTGCTCCCGACCTCCAGTCAAGTCTAGTCTGCCCCATTCGCTTTCCTCACCCGGATTTTTCCCATGACGATGCACGCCTACAATTCCACCATCCTCTTTGCCGGTCCGCTCGTCCTCGACCTCTTCGACGGCCTCGTCATCGGGACCGATGGTTTCGTCTATGGCCAGCACGATCTCTTTTCCGGCACGACCGATGGCCAGCACAACATCTTCATCGCCGGTACTGCGGCCACTTCCACCTGGGCCTTCCTCTTGGGCGATTTCGGTCACGAGATGATCGGCAGCACCATCACGCTCACGGCAACCGGCGTGGTCCGGGGCTTTGTCGGGGTCGACTATATCGGCGCCGGGCTGGAACTCGGGAATGCCGGTACGATCTCCGGCGACCTCGCCGCCATCCGCCTCGAGGGCGGCTCCGCCTCTGTCGGCAATCTTCTGGTCAACAGCGGAACGATCATCGGCGGCCAGGCCATCGACGCCTTCGCCTCGACCCTCAGTGCCACGACCATCATCAACAGCGGCCTGATCCGCGGCACCCTGGGCACGGCGATCAGTCTCGCGGGCACGGACACCGACGACGCCGTGGTCAACAGCGGGCGCATCATCGGCCATGTCGAACTGGGCGGGGGTGAAGACTCCTATGACGGGCGCGGCGGCGAGGTCATGGGCACCGTGCGCGGCGGCGACGGGAATGACAGGTTCCGCCCCGGCGCCGGCGAGGACAGTTTCGACGGCGGCAGCGGCAGCGACCTTCTCGATTTCCGCACCGGCGACGGCGCGGTGGAACTCGCCCTCGACGGGTCATGGGACTCGACGGGCTGGGCCGAGGGCGACACCTATACCGGATTCGAACGTGTGATCGGCACGACCCAGGCCGACCGCATCGGCGGCAACTCTGCCGCGAACATCCTGAACGGCGGGGCCGGGGCCGACCAGCTGTTCGGCCAGGCCGGCGCCGACACGCTGATCGGCGGCGGCGGGATCGACATCCTGTCCGGCGGCGCAGGCAACGACAGCTTCCAGTTCAACCGCCTGGCAGAATGTGGCGACCTGCTCGCGGATTTCTCCTCCGCGGCTGCAGGCAACAATGACCGCTTCCTGATCTCGGCCGATTTCGGCGGCGGTCTGGCCGCGGGGTCACTCGCCGCCGGGCTGTTCGTCAGCCGCGCCGACAACCTCGCGCAGGATGGCAACGACCGCTTCATCTTCCGCACGGCGGATCGCACGCTGTGGTTCGATGCCGATGGCACCGGCACGGGCGCCGGCGTCCTCGTGGCATCCCTCCAGGCGGGCGCCACCATGACCGCGGCGGACATCGTGATCTTCTGAGCCCCGCCCGCGAAGGGTCTGGCTCGGACAAGTGTTAAGTCCAAGTTAAGACACGCGCGCAAGTCCTTGATATTGCTGCGTAGGGCAGAGCGTCCGAGCTCGGACGCCCCCCTCGGCAGGCCCGGCTCAGGGGATGATCCGGGTATACTTCGTCCCGGCAATCGAAGCCCCGGCCATCAGCCCCTGCTGCCCGAAGACCAGCGCGATCACCGGCTCCGACTGGGTGGTATCCGCCCCGATCGACCCGCCCTGGTCGGGCGTGGCATACCGGATGTCCACCCCGGCCACCCATCCATCCGAAGACCGGAAGGCCGCCAGGGCATCCTGGGTCATGAAGAACAGGGCGTGCCCATATTGCTGGGCCCCGATCTGCAACCCATAGGACGCCTCGGTCGCCGAGTAATAGTCCACCGTGGCCCCGTTGATCCGCAGCGCCCCGCGCCCGTAGGCCCCGCCCACGAAGAACCCCGCCTCGGTCATCAGCGGCATGTAGAGCACCCCGTAAGCCTTGTCGGTCAGCTCAATCGTGCCCGGATAGCGCCCGTCCAGGAACTGCTTGGTGGCATCCACCCGCGCGTCGATCTCCGCCGCCCCGTTGCTGTTGACCCCGTTCCCGCAAGCCGCCAGCGCCGTGGTCGCCCCGAATCCGGCCAGCATCATCCGCCGAGACATCTGCATCTGCTCACCTCATGCCTGATCCGGTCTCTGCCGGACAAATCGGGGCTTGCCGCCCCTTCAGATCTTCCTAGCCCAAGCGCGGCGTCCTGTCACGGGCCGCGCCACCGATGCGCAAGCCCCCGCCGGTCACAACCCTCGGCGTATGGCCCGCGCCGCCTCGGGCGCGAAGTAGGTCAGCACCCCGTCGCAGCCCGCGCGGCGGAAGGCCATCAGGCTTTCCAGCATCGCCTTCTCGCCGTCGATCCACCCGTTCAGCGCCGCCCCCCGGATCATCGCGTATTCGCCCGAGACCTGATAGGCATAGGTCGGCGCGCCGAAGGCGTCCTTCACCCGCCGCACGATGTCCAGATAGGGCATCCCCGGCTTGACCATCACCATGTCCGCGCCTTCCTGCAGGTCGCGCTCCACCAGCCGCAGCGCCTCGTCGCTGTTGGCGGGGTTCATCTGATAGGTCTTCTTGTCGCCCTTCAGCGCGCCCGAAGCACCCACCGCATCGCGAAAGGGGCCGTAGAAGGCGCTGGCATACTTGGCCGCATAGGACATGATCGCCACGTCCCCGTGCCCGTCGGCTTCCAGCGCGTCGCGGATCGCGCCGATGCGGCCGTCCATCATGTCCGAAGGCCCCAGAATGTCTGCCCCGGCTTCGGCCTGCACCAGCGCCATCTTCACCAGCGCCTCGACCGTCTCGTCGTTCAGGATCACCCCGTCCCGCACGATCCCGTCATGGCCCTTGGCGTTGTAGGGATCCAGCGCCACGTCGGTCATCACGGCGATGCCGGGCACCGCCGCCTTGATCGCCCGGATCGCCCGGTTGGCCAGGTTATCGGGGTTCCAGGCCTCTTCGCAGGCCTCGGTCTTCAGCGCCGGGTCGGTGTAGGGGAACAGGCAGATCGCCGGTATGCCCAGGTCTGCCGCATCCGCCGCCGCCTCGACCACAAGGTCCACCGACAAACGGTTCACCCCCGGCATCGACGGGATCGCGTCGCGCATGCCTGCGCCGTCGCGGACAAACACCGGCCAGATCAGGTCGCCCACCGACAGCACGTTTTCCTGCGCAAGCGCCCGAAGGGCAGGCGTCCGCCGCAGTCGGCGAAAGCGAAGCGAGGGGCAGGGGGCAGAGATCGGGCGCATGTGCTGGCTTTCGGCTGATCGGGGGCTTGCAGTCGTTCTTCTTGCCTGACATGGAAAGAGGCCCGCCTCAAGAGCGGTGCGGACGAAACGGGGCGCGACGGTGGACTGGTATCAGAAGGTCTTCGAACTGATCGACATGCGGTCATTCTCGAACCTGTGGTACTGGATTGCGCTGGCTGTGCTGTGGTCGTCGGCCAGCCACTGGGTCATCGGCGTGCCCTTCGATATGGTCACCCGTGCTCGGCGCAAGGGCGGCCAGGCGGTCGAGGACCTGGACCTCATAGTTTCGATCAACGTGAACCGTCTGCTCTACATTTCGGAAACTGCGGGGGCCGGGCTGATCGGCACGTCGGCCTTCCTGCTTTCCACGCTGGCTGTGCTCGCCTTCTACTACAACGTGGAGTTCGCGCAGGCGCTGATCTTCCTCCTCGCGCCGATGACGCTGGTGTTCCAGCTGTCGCTCCGCACCGCCCGGCGGATCCGGGCCGAGGGTATTGCCGGTCCCGCGCTGTGGCGCCGCCTGATGCTGCACCGCATGATGGTACAGGGCATCGGCGTGGTCTCGATCTTCGTCACCTCGCTGTACGGCATGTGGCAGAACCTGCATATCGGCGTCTTCGGCTGAGCCATGGCCACCGACCGTATCCTTCTTGGCGGCGCTCCGGAGGGATTCGACGCCCGGCTTCTGGCCCGCGAACTGGCGAAGGGGGCTGCCGTCATCCATGTCGCCCGCGATGACAAGAGGATGGAGGCGATGCGCGCCGCGCTGGCGGTCATGGCACCCTCTGCGCTGGTCCTCGATTTCCCGGCCTGGGACTGCCTGCCCTATGATCGGATGTCGCCCAATCCGGCCATCGTCGCCCGCCGCATGGCCACGCTGGCCGCTCTGGCACAGGGCGCGGTGCGGGGCGAATTCATCCTGCTGACCACGCTGTCGGCCGCCACGCAGCGCCTTCCCGCGCGCGAGGTGTTGCGCGCAGCGTCCTTCAGCGCCGGGGTCGGGCAGCGCGTGGACGAGACGGCGCTGAAGGGCTTCCTCGCCCGCATGGGCTTTCACCCGGTCGCCACCGTGGCTGAACCCGGCGACTATGCGATCCGTGGCGGCATCATCGACCTCTGGCCGCCAGGCAGCCGCCAGCCAGTGCGGCTGGACCTCTTCGGCGACACGTTGGACGGCATCCGTCGCTTCGATGCCGAGACGCAGCGCACGACCGAAAAGCTTTCCGCCATCGACCTTTCGCCCATGTCAGAGGTGATCCTGGACGAGGCCGGCATCACCCGGTTCCGCCAGAACTATCGCGTGGAGTTTGGCGCCGCGGGTACCTCCGATCCGCTGTACGAGGCCGTCAGCGCCGGGCGCAAGCATCAGGGCATGGAACACTGGCTGCCGTTCTTCCATGATCGGCTTGAAACGCTGTTCGATTACCTGCCCGACGCCTCGGTCATGCTGGACGACCAGATCGACGCCGCCCGCCTGTCGCGGTGGGAGGGGATCGCCGACAGTTATGACTCGCGCATCGAGGCGATGACCCAGAAGGGCCGCATCGACACGGTGTACAAGCCGGTGGCGCCGGGCCTTCTGTACCTGGACGATGCCGGCTGGGATGCGGCTGTGTCGGGGCACCGGGTGATCCGCCTGTCTTCGCTGCCCCAATCTCCCGGCCCCGGCGTGCTGGATGCCGGCGGGCGGATCGGGCGCAGTTTCGCGCCGGAGCGTCAGCAGGAAAAGGTCAGCCTTTTCGGTGCGCTGGCGGCCCATGTTCGTGAACTGCTGGAAGACCGCCACGTGGTCATCGCCTCTTGGTCCGAAGGCGCTCGGGAACGGCTGAAGGGGCTGCTGGACGATCAGGGCCTGGCGGCCACGAAACTGGTCAAGGATTTCCGCGATGTGCCCGAAATCGGGCGCGGCGGGCTGTATCTGATGGTCTGGGCGCTGGAGGCGGGCTTCACCGCGCCCGGCCTTGCCGTCATCTCTGAACAGGACGTTCTGGGCGACCGTCTGGTTGGCCGCCCCAAGCGCCGCCGCAAGGCCGAGAACTTCCTGCGCGAGGCCGACGCCCTGACGCCTGGCGATCTGGTGGTGCATGTCGAACATGGCGTCGGCCGCTACCTGGGGCTGGAGACCATCACCGCCCTTGGCGCGCCGCATGAATGCCTGGCGCTGGAATATGCTGAAAGCGCAAAGCTTTACCTGCCAGTCGAGAACATCGAACTGCTCAGCCGCTATGGCCATGAAGAGGGGCTCCTGGACCGCCTGGGCGGCGGGGCGTGGCAGGCCAAGAAGGCCAAGCTCAAGGAACGAATCCGCGAGATCGCCGACCGTCTGATGCGCGTTGCGGCCGAACGCCTTCTGCGCCAGGCCCCGGTTCTGGAACCGCCCCACCAGATGTGGGAGGCCTTCTGCGCCCGATTCCCCTGGCCAGAAACCGACGACCAGCTTTCGGCCATCTCGGACGTCATCACCGATTTCGAGGCCGGCCGCCCGATGGACCGGCTCATCGTGGGCGACGTGGGCTTCGGCAAGACCGAAGTGGCGATGCGCGCCGCCTTCGTGGCGGCGCTGTCGGGGATGCAGGTGGCGGTGGTCTGCCCTACCACGCTGCTGGCCCGCCAGCATTACCGCAGCTTCGCCGACCGTTTCCGCGGCTTCCCGGTCAACGTCCGGCAACTGTCGCGCTTCGTCGGCCAGAAAGAGGCGAACGAAACGCGCGCCGGCCTGGCCGAAGGCACGGTGGACATCTGCATCGGCACCCATGCGATCCTTGCCAAGGGCGTGAGCTTCCGCAACCTCGGCCTCTTGATCGTTGACGAGGAACAGCATTTCGGCGTCGGCCACAAGGAACGGCTGAAGGAAATGCGGTCGGAAGTCCATGTGCTGACCCTCACCGCCACGCCGATCCCGCGCACCCTGCAGCTATCCCTCACCGGCGTTCGCGACCTGTCGATCATCGCCACCCCGCCGGTGGATCGGCTTGCAATACGAACATATGTTTCGGAATTCGACTCCGTCACCCTGCGCGAGGCGCTGTTGCGCGAACGCTACCGCGGCGGGCAGTCCTTCTTTGTCGTGCCCCGCATCGCCGACCTGCCCGAGATCGAGGATTTCCTGAAGTCCCAGGTGCCCGAAGTCAGCTATGTCATCGCGCATGGTCAGATGCCCGCGGGCGAGCTGGACGAGAAGATGAACGCCTTCTACGACGGCAAGTTCGACGTGCTTCTGTCCACCACCATCGTCGAATCCGGTCTGGATATCCCCACCGCCAACACCATGATCGTTCACCGCGCCGATATGTTCGGGCTGGGTCAGCTGTACCAGATCCGCGGCCGCGTCGGCCGGTCCAAGACGCGGGCCTACTGCTACCTGACGACAAAGCCCCGCATGGCGCTGACCCCGCAGGCCACCAAGCGCCTGCGCCTTCTGGGCAGCCTCGATTCGCTTGGCGCGGGCTTCAACCTGGCCTCCCACGACCTGGACCTGCGCGGCGCGGGCAACCTTCTGGGCGAGGAACAGTCGGGCCACATCAAGGAAGTGGGCTACGAGCTTTACCAGCAGATGCTGGAGGAAACGATCAGCAAGCTCCGCTCGGGCGAGATCGGCGGCCTGGCCACGGTCGATGACCAATGGGCGCCGCAGCTGAACCTGGGCGTGCCTGTCCTGATCCCCGACGCCTACGTGCCCGACCTCGACGTGCGCCTCGGCCTCTACCGCCGCCTCTCCTCGCTCTCCACCAAGGTGGAACTGGAAGGCTTCGCCGCCGAACTGATCGACCGCTTCGGCCCCTTGCCGAAAGAGGTGAACACACTTCTTCTCGTCGTGCGCATCAAGGCGATGTGCCGCCGCGCCGGCATCTCGCGGCTGGATGCAGGGCCGCGTGGCGCCACAATCATGTTCCACAACGACAAGTTCGCCAACCCGGCGGGGCTGGTGGATTTCATCAAGGCCGAGGGACAGGCCGCCAAGATCACCGGCAACAAGATCGTGCTGGCCCGCGACTGGAAGACGGAAGGCGACCGCATCAAGGGGGCTTATGCGATCGCCCGCGACCTTGCCGAGAAGGTGGTCAAGCCCAAGGGCTAGACCCGCTGGCCCATCCATTTGACCACGCCCCAGCCAAGCAGGCTGAACAGGGCCGTCGCCGCAATCAGAGGGACTGGCGTGCCGTTGAAGGCCAGCCCGACCGGCACCGCCAGCAAGGTCGAGGCCACCGTGGATATCGCCCCCATCAGCGAGGCCGCCATCCCGGCGACATGGCCCATCGGCTCCATCGCCAGCGCGTTCAGGTTGCCCATGGTCAGGCCCGTGGAAAAGAACGCGGCCACCAGCCAGGCGAAACAGGCCCAGAACGGCAGGCCGCCGGACCAAAGCCCCGCCATGGCCGCCCCGGCCAACAAGCCGGAAAACAGCGCCAGCGCCAGAAAGGACCGCCCGGCCACCCGCCTCATTCCAAGCGTCATCACCAGCCGGGCGTTCAGCGGGCCCGATCCTGCCGAGAACAGCGCGATCAGCGCGAACCACCACGGAAAGCTCTCGGCGCGGCCATAGGTCTCGCCAAAAAGCTGCTGCACCGAGGACAGGGTGGCGAACAGCGCCCCCATGACCAGCGTCATGCCAAGGATCGCCTTCAGGATCAGCGGGTGTGTCAGCACCTCGCGCGCATCCCGCCCCAACTGCCCAAGGCGGAGGGGGCGCCGCGCCGCCACCGGCAGCGTCTCGGGCTGGCGCCACTGCACCCAGCTGATGATCACCACGGCAAAGACCAGGAAGGCCAGGAAGATCGAGCGCCAGCCCCAGGCGTCAATGATCGCCGCCCCGGCCAGTGGCGCCGCCGCCGGCACCACCATGAAGACCATCATGGCAAAGCTCACGATCCGCGCCATGTCGCGCCCGGCGTAAAGGTCGCGCACCATGGCCAGCGACACCACGCGCGGCGCGGCGACGCCCAGGCCCATCACCACGCGCGCCGCCAGCACCGTCTCCAGCGTCGGCGCGACATAACCCACGGCCGCTGCCAGGCAGTACAGCACGGCGCCGCCCACGATCACCGGCTTGCGGCCAAGGGCATCCGAAAGCGGCCCCATCACCAGCGTGCCCAGACCCATGCCAAAGACAAAGCTTGTCAGGATCAGCTGCGCCCGGTTCGGATCGGCCGGCGTCAGTTCGGTGGCAATCTCGGGCAGGGCGGGCAGCACTGCGTCAATCGAAAACGCCACGGTGGCAAACATCATCGCCATCAGGGCGATGAACTCCAGCGGGGCGCCGCGGGCGGGGGCTTCGGTCGTGCTGGCCATCGGATCAGCCCCGGCTTGCCGACTGGGCGACCAGGTCGTCGATCACCTGTTGCCACAGGTCATGGGGCTGCGCGCCCGAAACGACATGCCGGTCCGCGATCACGAAGGTCGGCACCGCCCGCACGCCACGCTGCCGCGCGTGATCCTCGCGCGCCAGGGTCTCGTCCACATCAGCATCCGAGGCCAGAAGCCGCACCACCGCCGCCCGGTCCATGCCGATGGCCGCGCCGATATCGGCCAGCACGGCAGGATTGCCGATGTCGCGCCCTTCGCGCCAATAGGCGCGAAACAGGGTTCCGACCGCCGCACTTTGCCGCCCCTCCAGCCCCGCCCAGTGGATCAGCCGGTGCGCGTCCAGCGTATTGGGAATGCGCTTTGGCACGTCCGGGTCAAGATCCACGCCAGCCTTGCGTGCCACCTCGCGCAGACGGTCATGCACGGCATCCACCTGCGCCTTGCCGCCGAACCGGGCCTCCAGCCAGCTGCGCTTGTCCACACCCTCGCGCGGCGTGTCGGGGTTCAACTGGAACGGATGCCATTCCACGGTGAAGGGATGACCCGGCCGAGCCTCCAGCGCCCGGTCCAGCCCGGCCTTGCCCACAAAGCACCACGGGCAGACCGGGTCGGCGAATACATCAAGACGAACCATCACGGGCCTTTCGGGACAAGCGCGGCAAGCGCCTTGCGGTCCAGCTTGCCATTGGCGCCGCGCGGCAGTCGGTCCACCCTGACCCACATGCGCGGGACTTTCCAGCGCGCCAGATGCACAGAGACCTGTGCATCCAGCGCCTCTGGCTCCAGCATCCTGTCGCTGACGCAAAAGGCGGCGATCACGGTGGCGCCCGAGGCCACGGGCACCTCGGCCACCGCCACCTCGTGAACACCCGGCAGATGCGCCAGCGCCGCCTCGATCTCGGCCGGGGCTACCCGGAAACCACCCGCGTTCATCAGGTCGTCATTTCGCCCAAGCGTGGTCACGGCGCCGTCCGACGCCATCACGGCGCGGTCGCCGGTCACGAACCAGTCGCCCGCGAAACGGGACGCGGTGACGTCCGGCGCGCCCAGATAGCCCAGCATCAGGCCCGGATCATCCCGCGCCACCGCCAGAACGCCCTCGGACCCGCGCGGGACCGGCTGGCCACCCTCGCCCAGGACCGCGATGCAGCGCCCCGGTTGCGCGAAACCGGCGGCTCCGGGCGGGGCAGGGCGCGCATCGCAACCGGAGAGGTAGGTCGAGACCTCGGACATGCCAAGCGCCTCGTGCAGCGCGGTACCGGTCGCTGCCTGCCAGGCCTCCCGCAGGCTGGGCGCCAGCTTTTCGCCGGCAGACAGGCCCCGCCTCAGCTTTGGCATTTCCGGCAGAGAACCGCGCAGCATCTGCCGATAGACGCCCGGCACCGCGGCGAACACCGTGGCGTCGAAGCGCTTCAGCAGCAGCGGCAGCGCCGCGGGCGCCGTGCCCGCCGCCGGAACCAGCGCGGTCGCCCCTACCGTCCAGGGGTCCAAAAGCCCCGTGCCAAGCGTGTAGGTCCAGTTCAGTGCGCCGGCGTGCAGCACGCGGTCGGCGGCCTCGAACCCCTCCCACCCCGCCCGCATCATGCCGCGCGCCCAGATCGCGCGATGCGCATGGGCCACGGCCATCGGGTTGCCCGAAGTGCCCGACGTAAACACCACATAGGCCAGCCGCTCCGGGTCCCCCATGTCCCAGGCGCAGGGCGCAAGGCGCTCCATCGCCAGCAGATCCGCCGCCGCCAACACCGGGCAGGGCAGAGGGGAGGGCAGGGCCACGCCCGCGCCCGCCACGATCAGGCGCGGCGCGATACGCCCGGCTAGCCGCGCGATCTCGGTCTCGGTCAGCTGCGCATTGGTCGGCACCGGCACCAGCCCCGCGGCAATCGCGCCCAGGAAGGCCACCGGAAACGCCGTCTCGTTGCCAAGCCGCATCAGCACGCGGTCGCCGGGTTCCAGCCCCATCGCCAGAAGCCCGGTCCCCGCGCCCCGCACCGCCGCGATCAGCCGCGCATAGCTCCACCGCTCCGCGCCCGAGGGCTTCAGGACCGCCAATGCCACCTTGTCCGGCTGCGCCCCGCCCGCCGCCAGCACATGGGCGGCCAGGTTGAAGGGGGCAGGACAGGAAGCAAATGGACGGCGGTCGTCGATCGAGAGCATGGCATCCGGTTGCGCGGGCTGGAAGACGCCGGGGGCACACCGCCGGCCCCCCGTGGGATATTTGAAGACAGGAATCGGGACAAGTGACCGCACCACGGCGGCAGTTGCGCGCGGCCCGCGCAACCCCTATTCCCAAGCCATGAGCGACCCGACCGCCATCATCCGCATCGCCCGCGAAAACGGCGGCGAAACCCGCGTGGAGCCCCTGAACCTGGGCGAACGCGTGCGCGAGTTGCGCAAGAGCCGGGGCTGGACGCTGGAACAGGCGGCCTCCCAGGCGGGGCTTGCGCGCTCCACCCTCTCGAAGATCGAGAACGGCCAGATGTCGCCCACCTACGAGGCGCTGAAGAAGCTGGCCGAGGGTCTTGCGATCTCGGTGCCCCAGCTTTTCACCCCGCCGTCGCGGGCGCAGGTGATGGGCCGCATGGCCACCACCAGGGCGGGCGAGGGCCAGCCGCACCTGACCACGACCTACGAGCACGAGCTCCTGGCCGGGGCGATGAAGTCGAAGAAGATGCTGCCCTACCGCACCCGCGTGCGGGCGCGGGCGCTGGAAGAGTTCGGCGGCTGGGTCCGCCACGACGGCGAAGAGTTCCTCCTGGTCCTGACCGGCATCGTGCGGCTTTACACCGAATTCTACGAACCCGTGGACCTGCGCCGCGGCGACAGCGCCTATTACGACGCCTCGATGGGCCACAACGTCATCAGCCTGTCGGACGAGGACGCGACCATCCTGTGGGTCACGTCGCTCGCCTGACCGCCTGCGTCACATCCAGTCCTGCACCGTGACGGCGGCGCCAGAGATATCCTGGCCCACGCCGTTCACCGTGTTGCACCCTGCGAGGGCGGCGAAGATCGCCGCCACCTTGATCCATTTCATGCTCTGCCTCTTCGGTCGTTGCCGCGTGTTCTTGTTCAGTCCTGGTACCACCAGACGTCCGGCTGGAACCCGATCCAGTCGCCGTAGAGCGGCAGCTTCTCGGGATAGTGCAACTCCTTGCGGTGCGCGATCCGGGATACGTCCGAATACCAGATGGGGATCACATATCGCCCGCTGGTCAGGATGCGGTCAAGCGCCTGGGTGGCCGCCACGAAATCCGCCGGGTCGGTCGAATTCAGCATCGTGGCGATCATCGCCTCGGCGGGTGGAGAGTTCATGCCCATCCAGTTGCGCGTGCCCGGCTCGGTCACGCCGGCCGATCCCCAGTACAGCGTTTGCTCGTTGCCGGGCGACAGCGACAAGGACCGCACGTAATGCGTCATGTCGAAGTCATAGGCGCTGGTGCGCTCCTTGTACTGGGCGCTGTCCACCGTGGTGACGGTGGCCGCGATCCCCAGCCGTTTCAGCGCCTCGACATAGATGCTGGCGACCGAGACCATCTCGTCCGCGCCGTTCACCAATAGGATGTCAAAGGTGAAGGGCTCTCCGGCCGCGTTCTTCAGCACGCCGTCCTGCACCGTCCAACCCGCCTCGGCCAGAAGGTCGGTCGCCGCGCGGATGTTCTTGCGGTTGGCCTCGCTGCCATCGCTCACCGGCAGGGCATAGCCCTCGATCGCGCCGGGCAGAAGCTGGTCCTTGTAGGGTTCCAGCAGCGCCAGGACCTTGCCCTCGGCGGGCTGGCCGGGGGTCATGCCCAGGAAGGAATTGCCGAAATAGGACGAAATCCGCGGGCTGATCCCGCCATTCAGCGTCTGGTTGATCAGTTCGAAGTTGAAGGCATCAATCAGCGCCTGGCGTACCCGCCAGTCCGCGAACATCGGCTTTCTCGTGTTGAACACCAGCCCCTCGATGCCCGAGGGCCGCTGATGCGGGATGACGGATTTCACCACATCGCCCGACTGCACCGCCGGGAAGTTGTAGTTCGTCTCCCATTTCGCCGGATTGGCCTCGCGGTAGCTGGTGATGTCGCCGGCCTTGAACGCCTCGAACACGATCCCCGCATCGCCGAACCAGTCATACCGGATCTCGTCGAAGTTATAGAGCCCCTTGTTGAAGGCCAGGTCCTTGCCCCACCAGTCGGGGTCCTTGCGATAGGAAACGAACCGCCCCGGTTCCGCCTCGGCCACCACATAAGGCCCCGACCCGATGATCGGCTCCATCGACGAGACGGTGAAATCCTTGCCCTCGAACTGCGCCTTCTTCAGGATCGGCCGCAGGCCAAGGATCAGCGGCAATTCGCGGTCCTCGGTGTTGAAGGTGAAGCGCACGCCGCGCTCGCCTACCTTCTCCGACTTGGAGATCTTCTTCCAGGCCGCGGCATAGCGCGGGTTGCCCTGGGTGCCGAGCGTCTCGAAACTCCAGATCACGTCCTCGGGCGTCACGGGACTGCCGTCCGAAAAGGTCGCCCCCTCACGCAACGTGAATTCCACATAGGTTCGTGCGTCATCGGTATCGATTGATTCGGCCAGAAGCCCGTACAGCGTGAAGGGTTCGTCATAGGACCGGCCCATCAGCGTCTCGACCGTGTAGGCCGAGACGCCCGTCGCCGGGTTCCCCTTCACGATGAAGGGGTTGAGGCTGTCGAAGGTGCCGTTCTCGCCAAACAGGATGCGACCGCCCTGCGGTGCCTCCGGATTGGCATAGGGCAGCGACACAAAATCGGGTGGAAGCGCAGGTTCGCCATACATAGCTATGCCATGCGACGGTTCGGCCCAGGCCGCCCCCGACAGAATCGCGGTGGCCAGCAACGATGCGACCACGCCCCGTCCGCGTGCGAAAAACTCCGGTGTCATCGGCGCAACAATCCTCCGCTCGCCTTGTTTTCTTGATCGGCAGACTAGGCCGCAAGTCCATGGCTTTCAAACTTTTATCTTGGCCTTTGCAAGTGAACGGGGTATACAGACTTCACTGCTCGATAGGTTTCTTGCCTGTATGAAACCTGCCTCAACGACTTAACGCCGGCCTTGCGCCGGCGTTTTTTTCATCCCGCATCACCCCTGACTGCCTGCGCTTTCGACGCAGGGCAAATCCGTCCTCGCATCGCGCCTACGGTCAATCCTGGGAACACGTCAGAGTCGTCGCGCCCATGGAAACAGTCGCTGCCATGGCAATGCGGCGCGCGCAGGACGGGATTGTGGCGGAACCATGGCATGTCCGCACTTCCGATCCGGTGCCGTCGCTAAGTCCGGGTCAGCACGGGTGTTGCGGGTCCGGCGTCGTGTCACGCCTTGGCCTCGCCGTTGCCAATCAAGGCAAAGGGCGCCGCGCCGTCAGACCGGGGAGGGTGCTCAGAAGAGGGGCGCGACGCTGAAGTCAGCCTCGGTCAGATCGGCCATCGACAGGCCAACCAGCACGATCCTCGTTCCGTCTTCGTCGCCAACAAGGATGCGGCCATTCCCATCGCGTGCCTCGGCCTGGAAATAGGCCCAGGCGTCCGCCGCGGTGTCGATACCAGGAATGGAAAAGGCCAGAAGATCCTCGCCCGGCACGAAGTCGTGAATGACCGTGACCCCGTCGCGGTACACAAACAGATCCTCGCCGGACCCGCCGAACACCTGGCTGGACTCTCCGTAAAGATACAAGGCATCGCGCCCGTCGCCGCCGCGGATGATCGAGGCCGCGGTGCCGGACAAGATCAGGTCATCGCCTGCGCCGCCCAACAGGGTGGCAGAGCCTCTGTCCGTCCCTTGCAACTGGTCATTCCCGGCACCGCCGAAGATCCAGCTTCCATCGCTTACGCCGCACAGGAGGTCGTCGCCGGCAGCGCCGTGAATCGTGTCGCGCCCATCCGCAGAGCTGTAATCCGCGCCAGCCCCCAGATAGATGAGGTCGTCGCCTTCCATGCCATTGACCAGATCGTCACCATCCCCGCCGTAGATCGTGTCGCAGCCCCCGTCCGCCTTCAGGTCATCGTCGCCAATTCCCCCGAACAACAGGTCATCGGCTTCGCCAGAATCCAGCGTGTCGTTGCCGGCTCCGCCATACAGGCTGGACGACTTCAGAAGGTCATTCACGTAAAGGTAGTCGTTGCCCGCCCCGCCATAGACAAGGTCCGATCCGCCATAGGCATCGAACATGTCGTCGCCGCCGAACAGGTGGACGAGATGGTCGCCCCCGGTGACTTCGACGGTGTCATTCCCCTCGGTGCCGCGCAGCACATTCACAGGGGCGGTCAGGGCGGCCGGACTTTCCCCGATCGGCTCACCGTCTGCGGCAAAGTCGGCGACCGTCAGGTCTTCGAGATTCACTCCAAGCAAGACCAGACGCCCGCCGGACCCGTCGACAAAGGTCACCCCGCGTTCAGTCTGCACGGCGCTGGCCATGAAATCGCGGTACACTTCCACTGCGTCGCGTCCCGATCCCTGTTCGATCAACAGCCGGTCCTCGCCAGGCGTGAAGTCCTGAACGATCATCATGACGTCGCCGCCACTTCCGGCATTGGCAGGGCCGCTGAACACGAACAGGTCTGCTCCCGCATCGCCCCAAAGCCGGTCGACCCCGCCTTCACCGACCAGGCGGTCGTCGCCGGTCCCGCCATGAAGACTGTCATTGCCCGCACCACCGAGCAGGGAATCCTGCCCGTTCCCGCCGATCAGCAGGTCATCTCCCGAACCGGCCTGAATCATGTCGTGACCGGCCCCTCCAAAAAGCGAATTGTCGCCCTCTGTGTCCAGAAGGCCATCGTCGCCTTCGCCACCCCAAAGGCCATCGTCGCCATCCTCGCCGTGCAAGGCATCGTTCCCGGCGCCACCGATCAGGATGTCATCGCCGCGGCCGCCCAGAACCCCGTCCGATCCGGCGCCGCCACGCAGCACATCGGCGCCGTCGCCACCCTCCAACCAGTCGCCGCCGTCCCCTCCGAAAAGGCGGTCGTCCCCTGCCTCACCGTGCAGACGGTCGGCATCGGCACCGCCAGACAGGCGGTCGGCATCGTCTCCGCCATACAGCGTGTCGTCGCCCTTGCCGCCATCCAGGCTGTCCCGGCCCGCGAAACCGAACATCGCATCCGCATCGACGGTCCCGCGCAGCACATCGTCGGCGGCTACGCCTTCGATCAGGGTTAGGGAAGGCGTCACGCCAAGGGCATCGCCGATCAGCAACGGATCGTCCTCTTCACCCAAGGGGGCAATCCGGAACTGGTTACGCATGGGCACACCTTAGCATCCTCCCGGGCCACATGCCGGGGCGGTCCCGAAGTAGTGGTCGAATGTGGCGATGCAAGGGCATGGCGCCACTGGCCAAGGCGGCGCGTTTCACTATGCTGCACCTGCAACATGCAGCGGGAGGTTCGATCCATGCAGCTCACGGGCAAGCGCGCCATCATCACCGGCTCGAACTCGGGCATCGGTCTTGGCGTGGCCGAGGAACTGGCGCGCGCCGGCGCCGATGTGGTGCTGAACAGCTTCACCGACCGGCCCGAGGATCACGCCCTTGCCGCCGAACTGGGCGCGCGCCACGGCGTCCAGGCCCGCTACATCGCCGCCGACATGTCCGATGCCGAGGCCTGCCGCGCGCTGGTCTCAAAGGCCGGCGGCTGCGACATCCTGGTGAACAACGCCGGCATCCAGCATGTCGCCCCGGTCGAGGACTTCCCCATCGACAAGTGGAACCAGATCCTTGCGATCAACCTGTCCTCCGCCTTCCACACCACCGCCGCCGCGCTGCCCGGAATGCGCGCCGCAGGCTGGGGCCGCATCGTCAACATCGCCTCGGCCCACGGCCTGACCGCCTCGCCCTTCAAGTCGGCCTATATCGCGGCCAAGCATGGCGTCGTCGGCCTGTCCAAGACGGTGGCGCTGGAAACCGCGGGGCAGGGGATCACCTGCAACGCCATCTGCCCCGGCTATGTGCTGACGCCCCTGGTCGAGGCGCAGATCCCCGACCAGATGAAGGTCCACAACATGGACCGCGACACGGTGATCCGCGAGGTCATGCTGCTGCGCCAGCCCTCGCGCCAATTCGCCACCGTCGAACAGATCGGCGGCACCGTGGTCTATCTCTGCTCGCCCTTCGCGGATCAGGTCACCGGCACCACGATCAGCGTGGACGGCGGCTGGACGGCGATGTGACCATGACCCACCGCATCAACCTCGCATTGCAAGGCGGCGGCGCGCATGGCGCCTTCACCTGGGGCGCGCTCGACCGCCTGCTGGAAGAGCCAGAGATCGAGATCGCCGCGATTTCCGGCACCTCCGCCGGCGCACTGAATGCGGCCGTCCTGAAGGCCGGCCTTGTCACCGGCGGGCCGAAGGGCGCCCGCGCCGCGCTGGCCGCGCTGTGGGATGCCGTCGGCGATGCCGGCGACTTCCGCCTCATGCCCTGGATGCGCGCCTGGTGGCCCTACATGGCCGATGTCAGTGCCATCGCCGAAAACCTGTTGCCGGTCTCGCCCGCGGGGCTGACCGCGCAACTCGTCTCGCCCTATGCCCTGGACGGCTACTGGACGAACCCGCTGGCCGACATCGTCACTGGCTTCGACTTCGACGCCATCACCTCGGCGGAAGGCCCGCGCCTCTCCATCGGCGCCACCAACGTGCGCACGGGCAAGTCGCACATCTTCACCGGCAGTCACGTCACCGCCGATGCCATCCTCGCCTCGGCCTGCCTGCCCACCGTGTTCCGTGCCGTCTCCATCGGGGGCGAGGAATACTGGGACGGCGGTTATTCCGGCAATCCGTCCCTCTGGCCGCTCTACGATGCGGATCTGCCCGAGGATATCGTCATCATCCAGGTCAACCCGCTGCGCCGCGAGGCGCTGCCCATGACGCCGGTGGAAATCCAGGACCGCATCTCCGAGATCGGTTTCAACTCCGCGCTCCTGGGCGAGATGCGCGCCATCCGCTTCGTCAAGCGCCTGATCGCCGAAGGCCGCATCGAACGCGGGACGATGAAGGACATCCGCCTCCACGTCATCAGCGACGACAAGCTGATGAACTCGCTCTCTGGCTCCACCAAGATGCTGCCCAGTCCTGCACTTCTCGACCGGCTGCGCGCAGCCGGGCGGGTCGCAGCCGATGACTTCATCACCTGCCACCGCCACCGCATCGGCAACGAATCCAGCGTGGAGCTGACCGACCTTCTCGGCTGACCCGCCTCAGCCCGCCGCCAGCTCGCGCGCGATGGCCGCGCCAAGCCGCGCGTTGTTGCGCACCAGCGCGATATTGGCCACCAGCGACCGGCCCGAGGACATCTCGAACAGCCGCTGCAACAGGAAAGGCGTCACCGCCTTGGCGCTGACCCCCTGCGCCGCCGCCTCGGCCAGCGCCGCCTCGATCATCGGCATGATCTCGGGGCGCGGGATCTCGGCCGCCTCGGGGATCGGGTTCGCCACCAGTTGCCCGCCCCTCAGCCCCAGCACCCCCCGCATCCGGTGCGCCAGGGCGATCTCGCGCGGCGTGTCCATCCGCAAGGGCGCCTTCAGCCCGGAAGACCGCGACCAGAAGGCGGGAAACTCGTCCTGCCCATAGGCGATGACCGGCACCCCCTCGGTCTCCAGAACCTCCAGCGTCTTGGGCAGGTCCAGGATGGCCTTCGCCCCCGCCGCCACCACCGTCACCGGGGTCTGCGCCAGTTCCTTCAGGTCGGCCGAGATGTCAAAGCTCGTCTCCGCCCCGCGATGCACGCCGCCGATGCCACCGGTGGCAAAGACCGAAATCCCCGCCATCTGCGCGCAGATCATCGTCGCCGCCACCGTGGTCGCCCCCACACCGCCCTGGGCCAGGCACACCGCCAGATCCGCGCGGCTCAGCTTCATCACGCCCTTGGCCTGGCCCAGCCTGTCCAGCTCGTCCGCGGTCAGCCCCACATGGATGCGCCCGCCCATCACGGCAATGGTCGCCGGCACGGCACCGCTGGCGCGGATGTCCTCCTCCACCAGCCGCGCCGTCTCCACATTCTGCGGCCAGGGCATCCCGTGGGTGATGATTGTGGATTCCAGCGCCACGATGGCCTGGCCACCGGCCTTGGCCTCGCGCACCTCGGGCGACAGGATCAGGGGCAGGGTCATGTTCCGACATCTCCAGAAATGTAATCCGCGGCCGCCGCCAGCGCGTGCTCCAGAGCCAGCCGCCTCCCGGCGCCCGACCGTTCGGCCACCAGATGCGCCGCCATGAACGTATCGCCCGCGCCCGTTACGCGCCGCACCGTCACGGGCGGCGGCACCGCCACGATCACGCCCTCGGCCGAGCCATCGGCACAGGCCCCGGCGCCATCCGTCACCAGCACCCGCGCCGCCCCAAGCGCCCGCACCGCCTCGGCGCCCTCGGCCGCTGTCCGCACCGCGACACCGGCGATCTTTCCCGCTTCTTCGCGGTTCAGGTAGAAGGTCGCGCCCGGATGACCCAAGAGCACGCGCAGCCGCTCCGCCTTGCCGGGCGAAGCCGGGGCCAGCCGCAGATCGGCCGCCGCAAACAGGGGCGACCCCGCGATTTCGGACAGAAGCGCCACCGTCAGGTTGCCATCCACCGCCACCGGTCCGGCCCAGGGCCGCGCCGCGGACCCAAGCCGCCCATCCGCCAGCGGCGCCAGGATCGCCGCGCCGCAGGCTTCCAGCGTATGCGCATCCGCCACCGCCGCGATCAGCCCGTTCGCCCCCTCGACCGCCATGTAGCGGTCGGTCGGCAACCCCTCGGGCCGGTGGGCGTATTCGGTGATCATGCCGCGCGCCTGTGACGCTGCGATCAGATCCTCGCCCTCGGCATCCCGCCCGATTGCCGTGAGCACGGCGGGCTTCAGCCCGATCCGCGCCAGCGTCATGGCGATATTGGCCGCCACGCCGCCCGGCAGCCGCGTGATCCGCCCCGGCACATCCATGCCCGCGCGCATCTCCACCGGCGCACGGCCGATGATGTCCCACATGACGGAACCGATGCAGAGAATGTCGGGAGTCGCGGTCATGGCGTCTTGTCGCCCGGCTTTGCGGCGCTGCGCAAGATGCAACCGTCGGACGCGGGGGTTTCACACCCCCGCACCCCCGTGGGATAATCGAGGACAGAAAATGAACGGTCGACTCGGCAGGCATTGGCGCGCGGGGGCAGATGATTACCGAAATCGAGGACTATTTCACTCGCGGATGCGGCCGCTGTGCCCGTTTCGACAGCCCGTCCTGCTCCGCCTCCAAATGGCATGACGGGTTGGTCATGTTGCGGCAGATCTGCCTGTCCATGGGGCTGGTCGAGGTGGTGAAATGGGGCCATCCCTGTTACATGCACGCCGGTCGCAATATCGCGGTGATGGGCGCGCTGCAGGGCGATTTCCGGCTCAGCTTCTTTCATGCCGCGCTCCTGTCGGACCCGGACGACGCGCTGGAACGGCAGGGGCCGAACACTCGCCACCCCGACATGCTGTGCTTCACCGACCCTGCGCAGGTCGGCGAACGCGAGCCGATCCTGCGCCGCCTTCTGGCCGAGGCCATGGCCCATGCCGAAGCCGGACGCATCGCGCCGCGCGACGAGACCGAACCCGACCTGCCTGGGGAACTGGCCGATGCGCTCGACAGCGATCCGGCTCTGGCCGAGGCGTTCTTCGCCCTGACCAGGGGCCGCCGCCGCAGCTACGTCATTGCGCTCTCGTCGGCAAAGCAATCCGAAACCCGCCGCCGCCGCATCGAAGCCTTCCGTGACCGCATCTTCGCCGGCAAGGGCGCGACGGAGCGTTAGGCGGTTCGGCCGGCATGGGCAATTCTTAAGTCCAAGTTAATGCGATCTCGCAAGTCATTGATAATAAATAGAACGGATAGGCGTCCGAGCTCGGACGCCCCAGAAGGTGCAAGGGTCGGCCTCGGCCGAAAGGCCGGCGCGCGGGCTTCGCCCGCTTGTGCCCGGACCGGGATCGGCTA
Organism: Neotabrizicola shimadae; assembly: GCF_019623905.1. Classification (NCBI taxonomy): domain Bacteria; kingdom Pseudomonadati; phylum Pseudomonadota; class Alphaproteobacteria; order Rhodobacterales; family Paracoccaceae; genus Neotabrizicola; species Neotabrizicola shimadae. The sequence goes on from NZ_CP069370.1 coordinate 1,282,773, forward strand.
AGGTCGCGGGCGTTGAAGGGGGGCCGGGCGATGCCGAAACCAGTCTACATCCTGAACGGGCCGAACCTGAACCTCTTGGGGCAGCGTCAGCCCGAGGTCTATGGCCGCGAGACCCTGGCCGATGTCGAGGCGGCCTGCGGCCGCCTCGCGGGCGAGCTGGGGCTGGAGGCCCGGTTCCGCCAGTCGAACCACGAGGGCGTGCTGATCGACTGGATCCACGAGGCGCGGGGCGAGGCGTCGGGCATCGTAATCAACCCCGGCGCCTTCACCCACACCTCGGTCGCCATCCTCGACGCGCTGAACGCCTTCGACGGGCCGGTGCTGGAGGTGCATATCTCGAACGTCCACAAGCGCGAGAGTTTCCGGCACCATTCCTATGTCTCGCTGCGGGCCGAGGGCGTGATCGCCGGGTTCGGCACCGAGGGCTATCTTCTGGCGCTGCGGCGCATGGCGACACTGACGGGGGGCAAGTGATGCGGCCGGTGAACGGGTTCAAGCGGGCGTTGGCCGAGGGGCGCCAGCAGATCGGCATCTGGAACACGGTGGGGGGCCAGGTGGTGGCCGAGGCGCTGGCCACGGCGGGCTATGACTGGATCCTGCTGGACACCGAGCATTCGCAGACCGATGTGCCGGACCTTCTGGGCATGTTGCAGGCGGTGGCGCCTTATCCGGTTGAGGCCGTGGTGCGGCCGGCGGCGAATGACACGGTGCTGATCAAGCGCATCCTGGATTTCGGCGCGCTCACGCTGCTGATCCCTTACGTCCAGACCGCCGATGAGGCGAAGGCGGCAGTGGCGGCCATCCGCTATGCGCCGCGGGGCGTGCGGGGGGTGAGCTACCTGACCCGCGCCACGCGCTATGGCACGGTGCCGGACTATGCCGCGCGGGCCGAGGAAGAGCTGTGCCTGATCGTCCAGGCCGAGACGGTGGCCACGCTGGAGCGCATCGGCGAGATTGCCGCGGTGGACGGGGTGAATGCGATCTTCATCGGGCCGGCGGACCTGGCGGCCTCGATGGGGCTGCCAGGGCAGGCCGGGCATCCCGAGGTGAAGGCGATGGTGGAGCGCGCGATCCATGCCATCCGGGCCGCGGGCAAGCCCGCCGGCATCCTGACCGGCGATCCGGTCTTTGCGCAGCGCTGCATCGAGCTGGGGACGACCTTTACCGCGGTGGGGATCGATCTGTCGCTGATGCTGGACGGGGCGCGGGCGCGGCGCGCGATGTTCTGAGCATGGGGTTCCGCTGGCATCCGGCGGCGCGGCTGTACGGGCCGGACGGGGCGGAGCAGCGGCAGGTTTCCGTGGGCGATGCGGTGCTGGAGGAACGGCCGGGGCCGTTGGCCCTGGCCGGCGCGATGGCGCGGGCCGGGGAGGGGTTGCCGTTCCGGGTTGGCGCGCCGGGATTGCCGATCACGGGCGGGGGGGCCAGCCCCCCCGAAGTCCCCCCGGAGTATTTGCGCAAAGAAGAAGGGGCAGGGTGGTTCGAGACCCTGACCTCGGGCTCGCTTGGGGTGCCGCGGCGGATTGTGCGGTCGCAGGCGTCGTGGGCCACGAGTTTCGCGGTGAATGCGGGGCTGTTCGGGATCGGGCCGGGGCAGGCGGTGGCGGTGCCGGGAGGGCTGGCGTCCTCGCTGGCGTTGTATGGTGCGGTGGAGGGCTTGAGCCTGGGGGCAGAGGTGCATCTGCTGGAGGGCTTGCGCCCTGACCGGCAGCGCGCGGCTCTGGCGGCGTGGGGGGTGGGGGTGGTCTATGCCACGCCCGCGCAGTTGCGGCTGATGGTCGAGGCCGGAGGGCCGGTGCTGGCGCTGCGGCGCGTGGTGGTGGGTGGAGCGAAGCTGGACACCGACTTGCGCGCGGCGCTGCGGGAGATGGCGCCGGGGGCGGTGGTGACCGAGTTCTACGGCGCGGCGGAGGCGAGCTTCATCGCCGTGGCGGATGAGGCAACGCCCGAGGGATCGGTGGGGCGGGCCTATCCGGGGGTGGAGATTGATGCGCCGGAAGGTGAGCCGGGCGAGATCTGGGTGCGGAGTCCTTATGTCTTTGCCGGCTATGGTGGTGAGCCGGGCGGGGCGCGGTGGCGGGAGGGCTGGCTGTCGGTGGGGGAATGGGGGACGCTCCGCGGGGGGTTCCTGTGGCTGGCGGGGCGCGCGGGGCGGATGGTGACGGTGGCGGATGCCAATGTCTTTCCGGAGGAGATCGAGGGCTATCTTGCCGGCCTGCCCGGCGTGCGGCGGGCGGCGGTACTGGCACGGCCGGATGGGTTGCGGGGCGCGGTGCTGGTGGCTGTGCTGATGGGGGATGCCGCTCAGGAGGCGGCGATCCTGCGCGCGGTGCGGGCGGAACTGGGGGCGACCAAGGCGCCGAAGCGGGTGGTCTGGGTGATTGACTGGCCGGAGCTGGCCTCTGGCAAGACGGACCTGCGGGCGTTGGAGGGGCGGCTGTGAGTGCCTGGATCGTGGCGGCGCGGCGGACGGCGGTGGTGCCGCGTGGCGGGGCCTTCGCGCGGCTGCGGATCGAGGACCAGGGGGCGCCGGTGGTGCGGGCAGTTCTGGCCGATGCCGGCGTTGAGGCGGTAGATGAGCTTGTCGTCTCAAACGCTCTTGGAGCCGGGGGAAATCCGGCGCGGCGCGTGGCGCTGGCGTCGGGGTTGCTTGTGGCAGGTCTGACGATCGACCGTCAATGCGCGGGCGGACTGGACGCGCTAAGGCTGGCGGCGGCGCTGGTGGAAAGCGGGGCGGAGGCGGTGCTGGCGGGGGGCGTGGAGAGTTACTCGCGCCGGCCGTTGCGGCTGGCGACCGACCCGGAGGGCGGGCCGCCTGTGCCTTACGACGAGGCGCCGTTCACGCCCTGGCCGGACCGCGACCCCGGCATGGCCGAGGCGGCGGCGGCACTGGCAGAGCGGTTGGGGATTGGCCGCGCGGCGCAGGAGGCCTTTGCGGTGGAAAGCCATCGGAAGGCGCTGGCGGCGGGGGCTTCGGGGATTGTGGAACTGGCCGGCGTGGGGCGGGATGCCTTTCCGCGGCGGCTGACACCTGCGTTGGCGGCGCGGGCGAAGGTCGTGGCGGGCAGCATCACGGCGGCGACAATGGCGGTAGCGGCGGATGGGGCGGCTTTTTGCCTGGTGGTGAGCGGTCGGTTGGCGGCGCGGTTTCCGCGCGCGCTGCGGATCGTGGACAGCGCGACGCTTGGCAGCGATCCGCTGGAGCCTGGGCTGTCGGCGATTGCGCCGATGCGGGCGGTGCTGGAGCGGGCCGGGATCGGTGCGAGCCAGCTGGAGCGGGTGGAGTTGATGGAGGCCTTTGCCGTGCAGGCCATGGCGACCGTCACGGCGCTTGGGCTGGACATGGGCCGCGTGAACCCCGAGGGCGGCGGGCTGGCCTTTGGGCACCCCGTTGGCGCCTCGGGCGCGATGCTGGCGGTGCGGCTGTTCCACGGGTTGAGCCGGGGATACGGGCTGGCCGGCATCGCAGGGGCGGGCGGCGTGGGCGCCGCCCTTCTGGTTCAGGCGCGCGACAGGACCGAGCCGGGGCGCATCTGAGCGAGCGCGCGGGTGATGAGGCCGGCAAGCACCGACTTGATGAGGTCGCCGGGCAGGAAGGCCATGCCAAGGAAGGCGGCTTCGGACAGGGATTTGCCCAGGACCAGCGCCATACCGGGGATGCCAAAGATGTAGAGCACGCCGATGCCGCCGATGACGGCCCCGGCGGTGGCGGCAATGCCGAGGGGGAGAGTCGTGCGTTCGACCACCCAGCCTGCGGTGAAGGCGGCGAGGGGGAAGCCCACGAGGTAGCCGACCGATGGGCCGGTGAAGACGCCGAGCCCGCCGCGTCCGCCCGACAGGAGGGGCAGGCCAAGGGCGACGAGCGCGAGGAACAGGAGCACCGCCAGAGCGCCGCGTTTCGCGCCGAGGACCGTACCGCAGAGCATGATGCCGAGCGATTGCGCGGTGATCGGCACGCCACCGGCAAGGTCGATCTTCGGCACGAGGCCGAGAATGGCGATCAGCGCGGCGAAAAGGGCGATATGGGTGAGGTTGCGTTCCATGGGCGGCTTTCTGCGCTGCGGCGTTGCCGATGGTTAGCCGATGCCGCCCCGCGCGCGCAAGGCTTCTGCCACGCGGTCCGCATCGTCCAGCGTGCCAAGCGTGGCGGGGACGAGGAGCCGCCAGCCGGGGCGGCGGGGTGAACGGGCCGACCAGGCCTCGCAAAGGCGGGCCTGGCGGTCGAGAAGGACCGGGACGAAGCGGATCACCAGCGCCACGGCGAGCGAGAGGGTGCGTGGCGAGAGGCCGAGGCGGGCGAGAGGGGCGGTCAGACGCTCCAGCACGGCCATCAGGTCGGACAGGCGCGTGGTCAGCGTGACGAGGTTTGCGGCGGCAACTGCGGCGACCATGCGCATCAGGATCGCGGCGCCTTCCGCCAGCGCGCCCGTCCACAGGTGCCAGAGCGCCACGACGAGTACGAAAGGCCAAAGCGGGCGCAGAAGGCGCAGACCCTGAAGGGCGAAGGCGCGGCCGTTGGCTAGGTAGAGGGCAGCCACGACCGCAAGCGCAATGCCAAGGGCGAGCGGCGAGGACAGGGCGAAAAGGATGACCGTTGTGACGCAGAGCGCCGCCAGCTTCGCTCCGGCGGGAATCCGGTGAAGCGGCGTCTCAATGGGGGAGGTCAGTGTCAGCATCGGCGGCTCCGATCCTTGCCATTTCGGCGCGGAAGAGGGGCAGGATCTCGGGCGCGGGGCCGTCGGCAACAAGCTGGCCGTCCTCGAGCCAGAGTATGCGGTCAGCGTCCTCCAGCGTGGCGGGGTCATGGGTGATGGTGACAAGCCGCTGCGGCAAGGCATCGAACAGGCGGTGCAGGCGGGCGCGGGTGGGCAGGTCCAGTGCGGCGAAGGGCTCGTCCAGCAGGATCGTGGCAGGCTGCATTGCCAGGACGGACAGCAGGCAAAGCACCTGTTTCTGGCCGTGGCTGAGCGTTTCGACCCGCGCGCCTTCCCAATGGGCGCGGCCATGGGCGGCGAGGACGGCGCGGGCGCGGGCCTCGGCCTCGGGACGGGGATGGCCAAGCTGGGCGAGGCCGAAGGCGATTTCCTCCAGCACCGTGGGGAAGATGATCTGGTGATCGGGGTTCTGGAACAGGATGCCGAGCCGGGCGAGCATGGCCTTGCGGTCGCCCGCAGGGTTCATGCCTTCGACCTCGATCGTGCCCTGGGTGGGCGCAATCAGCCCGGCGATCAGGCGCAGGAGCGTGGTCTTGCCCGAGCCGTTGCGCCCGACGATGCCGATGCGCCGTTCGGTCAGATGAGCAGACAGGCCGGACAGGATGCGCCGTCCCGCCACCTCGTAGCCGAGGCCTTCGATGAGGATGCCGCTTTGGCCCATGGCCCGCCGGATTAGCGGCTTGGGCGTGGTCGGGCAAGGGCGGCGGGGGCGGGGCGCTGACGGATTGCGCTTGGCGCGGGCGGGCCGCCGGTGCGCGGGCCGCATGGAAAAGGGCGGGGAAATCCCCGCCCTTCCAGGTCGTTCCTGTCCGGGGATCAGGCCGCGCGGGCGGCGGCGACTGATTCTTCCAGGATGCCGAGCGCTTCGGTGAAATGCGCCTCGGGGATGGTGATCGGCGCGAGGAAGCGGATCACGTTGCCATAGACGCCGCAGGTCAGCAGGATCAGGCCGCGCTTCAGCGCCTCGGTCCGGACCCGGCCTGTGAAGCCGGCATCGGGTTCGTGGGTGGCGGGATTGGCGAATTCCACGGCGACCATGAAGCCGGGGCCGCGGATGTCGATGATCTCGGGCGTGGTGGCGCGGATCGCTTCCAGCTTCTGCTTCAGGCGGCTGCCCAGTTCATTGGCGCGGGCGCAGAGGTCTTCCTCCTCGATCACGTCCAGCACGGCATGGGCTGCGGCGACGCCAAGCGGGTTGCCGGCATAGGTGCCGCCAAGACCACCGGGGTTGGCCGCGTCCATCAGGTCCGCCTTACCGGTGACCGCCGCGATCGGCAGGCCGCCGCCCAGGCCCTTGGCCATGGTGGTGAGGTCTGCCGCGACGCCGTAGGCTTCCATGGCGAACATGGCGCCGGTGCGGGCGAAGCCGGTCTGCACCTCGTCGGCGATCATGACGATGCCATGCTTGTCGCAGAGCGCGCGGATCGCCTTCACCAGGTCGGCCGGGGCGGGGTAGAAACCGCCTTCGCCCTGGACGGGTTCGAAGATGATGGCGGCGACGCGGGCGGGGTCGAGATCGGCCTTGAACAGCTTTTCGATGCCGGCCATCGCGTCCTTGGTGGAGACGCCATGCGGACCCATCGGGAAGGGCACGTGGAAGATGCCCGGCATCATCGAGCCGAAGCCCTTCTTGTAGGGCTCGACCTTGCCGGTCAGCGCCATGCCCATGAAAGTGCGGCCATGGAAGCCGCCGCCGAAGGCAATGACGGCATCGCGGCCCGTGGCGACGCGGGCGATCTTGATCGCGTTCTCGCAGGCTTCCGCGCCGGTGGTGACGAAGATCGTCTTCTTGGCGAAATCGCCTGGCACCGCGGCGTTCAGCCGTTCGGCGAGGTGGATGTAGCTCTCGTAGGGAATGACCTGGTGGCAGGTGTGGGTGAAGCGGTCGAGCTGGGCCTTGACCGCCGCCATCACCTTCGGATGCCGGTGGCCGGTGTTCACCACGGCGATGCCGGCGGCGAAGTCGATGTAGCGATTGCCCTCGATGTCCCAGAGTTCCGCGTTCTCGGCGCGTTCGGCATAGATCTGGGTCATCATGCCCACCCCGCGCGAGATCGCCTCGTCGCGGCGGCGGGCGACATCTGCGTTCAGCATGGTCCTCTCCGTCGGTTGGCCCCGGGCCCGGGGCGGATGACGACATTTGATCAAACTTTGGGCGGAGGTTCAACGGGGGATCGGCGGGTGCTGATCGCGCGTCGTGCGAGTCTGTGGGGACGATTCACCTCACGTTAACTGGAACTGGCGCAACCTCCGAATCGCGAATGAGGCGAGGTGCAGAATGGCTGCGGATCGGACCGTCCAACCCACACCCCACCCCACACCCCTGGGCGAAGACCCGGTCGACTGGCTTCGTCTCATTCGTTCCCGCCGGGTCGGACCGACGACCTTTCACCGGCTGGTCGCCGACCACGGCGATGTGCGCCGCGCGCTGGCTGCGCTGCCGGATATTGCCCGGGCGGCGGGTGTCGATGGATATGAACCCTGCCCGGTCGACGTGGCGCGGGCGGAGTTGTCGCGCGGTCGGGCCGCCGGGGCGCGGCTTCTGCGCCACGGCGGTCCGGACTACCCGCAATCCCTGATGGATCTGCCCGATGCGCCGCCGCTTCTGTGGTGCCTGGGCGATGTGTCCTGGCTGTCGCGCCCTGTGGTGGCGCTGGTGGGCGCGCGCAATGCCTCGTCCCTGGGCCAGCGGATGGCGCGGCGCTTGGCCGAATCGCTCGGGCAGGCGGGCCAGGTGGTGATTTCGGGTCTCGCGCGCGGCATCGATGCCGAGGCGCACCGCGCGGCACTGCCGACCGGCACGGTGGCGGTGATGGCGGGGGGCGTGGATGTGCTGTACCCATCTGAAAATGCAGCTCTCTACGCGGATGTTGCCGCGAGGGGCTGTCTTGTCAGCGAACAACCGATGGGCTGCGAGCCTCAGGCGCGGCATTTCCCGCTGCGCAACCGCATCATCTCTGGCCTGTCGCGCGCCGTGGTGGTGGTGGAGGCAGCTTCGCGGTCGGGCAGCCTGATCACCGCGAAAGAGGCGCTGGACCAGGGTCGCGAGGTTCTGGCGGTGCCGGGCCATCCGTTCGACGCCCGCGCCGCAGGCTGCAACCAGCTGATCCGCGAAGGCGCTGTTCTGGTGCGTAGCGCGTCCGACGTGCTGGAGGCGCTTGGCATGGCGGCCGTGCCCGAGCCGGGGCAGGGCGTGGATGCCCCGCCAGAGCCCGTGACGATGCCCGCGGCACGCCGGTCGGCAACCGTGCTGCCGGGGCCTGTGCCAGTTCGGCGTCCGCTCACCGAGATCGCGGCACTGCATGGCCGCATCCTCGACCGGCTGGGGCCGAGCCCGCTGGCCGAGGACCAGCTGATCCGCGACCTGGCCGAGCCGGCCTCGGTCATCGCACCGGAGCTGGTGGCGCTGGAGCTAGAGGGGCGCATCCACCGCGCGGCGGGCGGGCTGTTGAGCCGTGTAGGTTGATTGGCGGCGCCCTTGGAGCGGCGCGGCATGAACGGCCGGGCGGGCGGAAATGGGCAGGTTGTGACGGTTTGCCGGTCGGTCGTTCCCGTCGACGATAGCTGATTGCAAAGGCGGACGTCGGACGGGCGAGCAACCCTTGACTGTCGGGCGTGCTCGATGAGGCCAACCAGATCGGGCCAACCTGAACTGGTCTTTCGGTCCGGCAAGGACAGCGACCGGGGACGGGTTCTCGCGCGGTGCAAGTTTCGTTGCGCGGCCAGTTGGACCTGTAGACCCGCTCCGGGATTCGATGCCAATCCTTCGCAGGCAGGGTTGCTTCAGGACGCCTTCGCCGGGTCTTCGCAGAAGGCAAACCGGGCGACTGAGGTTGAGGGGTTTGGTGGGCAATTGTCTTTGCCTTGTCGCGGCGCAAAGGTCGCCTGCACCTCTGGCGGTTGACAAACCCCCGCCTACCTCCCCATGTAGCCCGGCCCGCGCCGGATTGGGCGTATCGGTTGGCTCAGGGGTTTTCATGGCTGTCGTTGTTGTCGAGTCTCCGGCCAAGGCCAAGACAATCAACAAATATCTGGGCGACGACTACACTGTCCTCGCTTCGTACGGACATGTGCGCGACCTGCCGGCCAAGGATGGATCGGTGGATACCGAGCACGATTTCGGCATGACCTGGGAGGTTGCGCCGGAAAGCAAGAAGCATGTCCGCGCCATTGCCGAGGCGCTTAAGACCGACGACACGCTGATCCTGGCAACCGACCCCGACCGCGAGGGCGAAGCGATTTCCTGGCACTTGCAGGAGGCGCTGGCCTCCAGCCTGAAGAAGGGCAAGAAGGTCGCCCGCGTCACGTTCAACGCCATCACCAAGGATGCCGTGACCCAGGCGATGAAGGCCCCGCGCGAGGTGGACCAGGCGCTGGTGGATGCTTATCTGGCGCGCCGTGCGCTGGATTACCTGGTGGGCTTTACCCTGTCGCCGGTGTTGTGGCGCAAACTGCCAGGGGCGCGGTCGGCGGGCCGAGTGCAGTCGGTCTGTCTGCGCCTGATCGTCGAGCGCGAGATGGAGATCGAGGCCTTCCGCGCGCAGGAATACTGGACGGTGAAGGCAGTTCTGACGACGCCGCGCGGGCAGGACTTTGAGGCGACGCTGACCGTCCTTGGCGGCAAGAAGCTGCAGCGCTTCGACATCCCGACTTCGGAAGCGGCCGAGATTGCGGTACAGGCGGTCCGGTCGCGGCCCCTGAAGGTTGCCGCGGTGGAGGCCAAGCCAGCGACGCGCAACCCCTGGCCACCCTTCATGACCTCGACCCTGCAGCAGGAGGCGAGCCGCAAGCTGGGCATGGGGGCGCGGGCCTGCATGAATGCGGCGCAACGGCTGTATGAGGCCGGGCACATCACCTATATGCGGACCGACGGCATCGACATGGCGCCCGAGGCGGTGTCGGCGGCGCGGGCCGAGATCGGCGCGCGCTTCGGCGCTTCTTACGTGCCGGACAGCCCCCGTATCTACAAGAACAAGGCGAAGAATGCGCAGGAAGCGCATGAGTGCATCCGGCCGACCGACATGGGGCTTTCGCCCGAGAAGCTGCGCGCCGAGGAGGATCAGCGCCGTCTCTACGACCTGATCTGGAAGCGCACGATCGCCAGCCAGATGGCCAGCGCCCGGCTGGAGCGGACCACGGTGGATGTGGCGAGCCCGGACGGCGAAGTGGCGCTGCGGGCTACGGGGCAGGTCGTGCTGTTCGACGGGTTCCTGAAGGTCTATGACGAGGGCCGCGATGACGACGGCGACGACGAAGGTCGCCTGCCTCAGATCATGGCTGGCGAGCCGGCCGAGAAGAAGGCCGTCACGCCTGACCAGCATTTCACGCAACCGCCGCCGCGCTATACCGAGGCTTCGCTCGTCAAGCGCATGGAAGAGCTGGGGATCGGGCGGCCATCGACCTATGCCTCGATTCTGGCCACCCTGGTCGAGCGGGACTATGTGGCCAAGGACAAGAACCGGCTGATCCCGCAGGACAAGGGGCGGCTGGTGACTGCCTTCCTGACCAACTTTTTCCGCCGTTATGTGGAGTATGATTTCACCGCGGATCTTGAAGAGGAACTGGACGATGTCTCGGCCGGGGCGCGCGATTACAAGGACGTGCTTGCGCGGTTCTGGCGCGATTTCTCGGCCGCCGTGGCCGAGACGGCCGATCTGCGCATCGGCGAGGTACTGGACAAGATCGACGAATTCCTCTCGCCGCACCTCTATCCGCCGCGGGCGGACGGGTCTGACCCGCGTATCTGCCCGACTTGCGGCACCGGGCGGCTGCACCTGAAGACGGCGCGGTCGGGCGGGGCCTTCATCGGCTGCGGCAACTATCCGGAATGCCGGTATACCCGGCCGATCTCGGGCGGGGAAGAGGGCGCGGGCGGTGAACGGGTGCTGGGCACCGACGAGGCGGGCAACGAGATTGCGCTGAAGGATGGGCGGTTCGGTCCATATGTCCAGCGCGGCGAGGCCACCGAGGACCGGCCGAAGCCGGACCGGGCCAGCCTGCCCAAGGGCTGGGCGCCGGCCGAACTGACGCTGGAGCGGGCGCTGGAGCTGTTGTCGCTGCCGCGCAAGGTCGGGCCTCATCCCGAGGACGGCGAGATGGTCGAGGCCGGGATCGGCCGGTTCGGGCCCTATGTGAAGCATGGTTCCACCTATGCCAACCTGCCCGAGGTGGAGGAGGTCTTCACCATCGGCATGAACCGGGCGGTCGAGGTGCTGGCGCAGAAGGCGAGCCGGGGGCGTGGCGCGCGCACCGTGGCGGGCCCGTTGAAGGTGCTGGGCGCGCACCCCGATGGCGGCGAGGTGCAGGTGATGCCGGGCCGCTATGGGCCTTACGTCAAGTGGGAAAAGGTCAACGCCACGCTGCCCAAGGGCATGGAGCCCGAGGCGGTGACGCTGGAGGAGGCGCTGGCGCTGATTGCCGAGAAGGCTGGCAAGTCGGGCAAGAAGGCGCCGGCGAAGAAGGCCGCGGCAAAGCCTGCGGCCGATAAGGCGGCGAAACCGGCGGCGAAACCGGCGGCGAAAAAGGCCCCGGCCAAGAAGGCTCCGGCAAAGGCGGCGGGCGCGAAGAAGGCACCTGCAAGGGCGGCGAAGTCAGAGGAGTAGGGGAACATGCGGCTCGTGGGTCTGTCGGCGGGGCTGGTTCTGGTGGCAACCGCGGCGCAGGCCGACCTGACCGCCTGCAACCGCACCGATGCGGTGCAGAAGCTGGCCATCGCCTACAGCGATGGCAGCCAGTGGGTTTCGGAAGGCTGGTGGGGCCTTCAGCCCGGCGAGTGCAAGCTGGTGTTGCCCGGGCCTTTGGCGCAGCAGCACTACTATTACACGCTGTCGGACGATCCGGGTTTCGCGGGCGAGGGCTATGCCTTCTGCGTGACCTCAGAGCCGTTCACGCTGCCGGGTGCGGATGGCGATTGTGCTGCCCTAGGGGGCGAGCAGCGGCCCTTTGCGCATGTGGACACCGGGACCACGGCGGAGAACTTCACCTTCGAGGTGACAGGTCCGCGCGCGCCCGTGGTGAAGGGCGAGGTCGAGGCGCCGATGATCGGCGTGCCGGATCATGCGGCGGACATGGGCGGCGATGAAGCGGCGATCGCCGCTTTCGAGCCGGGCACGCATGGCGAGCCCTTCACGGTGCTGGGCCTGATGCAGGGGTGTTCGGCAGAGGGGGAGGTGCCGGACTGCACCTTCTATGCCGAGGGTTGGCGCTGGATCGCTGCGGCGGACGGGGTCAGCAATGCGGCCGCGCTGGCGGCGATGGCGGACTTGCCGGTGAATGCGCCGGTGATCGTGACGGGCGACATGGTCAGCATGGGCGACATCACCGTTGATGCGGCGGTGTCGAAGATCGAGCCGGGCGAGCCTGATCCCTGGGCGGGCCTGCGCGATGCGGTGCAGGGCGACTGGGTTTCGGCCGAAGATCCCAAGGCGGCATTGCGCGTGGACGGGTCGGAGCAGACCGACATCTACGACGGCGAGGTGCTGTCGGTTTCGGTGATGACCTTCGCGGATGCCTGCCCGGAGGGAGAGCCGATCGGGCCGGTGTTCTTTACCCAGGTCATGGGCGGCGATCCGGAGGATCTGTTCTGCTATGCCGTGGTGGAGATCACGCCCGACCGGATGGAACTGTCCTACATCGGGCGTGGCAACACGCTGGTCTATCGGCGGCCCTAGCCGCGCGGGTTGACGAGCCGGCCCATCAGGTGGCCGGGCCGGACCACGCCGACGCGAGTGCCGGCCTCTGTAACCGCCATTTCGGTGACGCCGTCGCGCATGGCTTCCATGATTTGCCTGACCGGGGTTTCCACGTCCACCGCCAGCAGGGCCGAAGTCTCGCCCTTGTCCATCACGTCGCGCGCGGTCAGCACGCCAAGCGGGTTCATGTGGGCCACGAAATCGGCGACGTAGTCGCTGACCGGGTTGGCGATGATCTCGCGCGCGGTGCCGCATTGCACGATGCGCCCGCCTTCCATCAGCGCAATGCGGTTGCCGATCTTGAAGGCCTCGTCGAGGTCGTGGGAGACGAAGACGATGGTGCGCTTCAAGCGGGCCTGAAGCTCCAGCAACTCGTCTTGCAGGCGGGCGCGGATCAGCGGGTCCAGCGCCGAGAAGGGTTCGTCCATCAACAGGATCGGCGCCTGGGTGGCGAAGGCGCGGGCAAGGCCAACGCGCTGCTGCATGCCGCCCGAAAGCTCGCCCACGCGGCGGTCGGCCCATTGCGTGAGGTTCACAAGGGCGAGTTGCTCATCGACCTTGGGCTTGCGTTCGGCGGGCGACTGGCCGGCGAGTTCGAGGCCGAGGCCCACGTTCTCGCGCACGGTGCGCCAGGGCAGGAGGCCGAACTGCTGGAACACCATGGCGATCTTGGTCGCGCGCAGGCGGCGCAGCGTGGCGGGATCGGATTTTGTGACCGAGGCCATGCGGTCGCCGTCAAGCACCCGCACTTCGCCCCGCACCACGGGGTTCAGAGCGTTCACCCCACGCAGGAGCGTGGACTTGCCCGAGCCGGACAGGCCCATCAGTACGAGGATCTCGCCCTCGCCGACCGAAAGCGAACAGTCGTGCACGCCCAGGACCTGGCCGCAGCGTTCCTGCACTTCGGCGCGGCTGAGGCCCTTGTCCATGTGGGGCAGGGCTTCCAGCGGGCGTTCGCCGAAGACGATGGAGACCTTGTCGAATTCGACCGCGTTGCGAGTCATTTGCGCGTCACCCTCAGCATGCGGTCAAGGACGATGGCCACCACGACGATGATGAAGCCGGATTCGAAGCCGAGCGCGGTGTTGACCGAGTTCAGCGCGCGCACGACCGGCACGCCAAGTCCGTTGGCGCCGACCAACGCCGCGATCACGACCATGGACAGCGAGAGCATGATGGTCTGGTTCAGGCCCGCCATGATCTGCGGGAAGGCCCAGGGCAGTTCCACCTTCCACAGCCTCTGGCTGTCGGTGGCGCCGAAGGCGGTGGCGGCCTCCATCAGCGAGACGGGGGTGGAAGAGACGCCGAGGTGGGTCAGGCGGATCGGCGCGGGCAGAACGAAGATCACGGTGGCGATGAGGCCGGGCACCATGCCGAGGCCAAAGAACACGATGGCCGGGATGAGATAGACGAAGGTTGGCAGGGTCTGCATCAGGTCGAGGATCGGCGACATGGCCGAATAGAGCTTTGGCCGGTGCGCGGCGGCGATGCCGATGGGCACGCCAATGCCCATGCAGACAATGCAGGAGGTGAGGATCAAGGTGAGGCTTTCGGTGGTTTCCTCCCAGTAGCCCTGGTTCAGGATGAACAGGAAGCCGAGAAACACGCCAAGGCAGATCTTCCAGTTGCGCTGCAACACCCAGGTCAGGGCGACGAACAGCGCAACGACGACCAGCGCGGGCGGTGCCTGCAGCAGCCAGAGGATGCCGTTGATCAGCGCTTCCAGCGTGTTCGAGATTGCCTCGAACAGCCAGCCGAGATTGTCGTTCATCCAGTCGAAGATGCGCTTCGAGGCCTTGCCGACGGGGATCTTGGCGTCGCCGTTGAACCAGTCGGATGGGGGCGGGAAGAAGGGCGCATCCTGGGCGCTGACTTGACCGGCCAGGCCGGTCAGCATCGCCACCATTGCAGCTACCCTCGTCTGGAATGACCTCAACGCCTCTCTCCTTCCGGGACTGGCTGCCATGCGCGGAGATGGGGAAGGCCCGCGCGCCTTGCGACAAGCGGGCCTTTGGATGCGGTTACTGCAGTGCCGCGGTGACGGCAGCCACGGCGTCGCCGCCGTCCTTGGTGGTCACGCCGTCGAGCCAGGGTTTCCAGGCATCCGGGTTCGCCGCGAGCCAGGCCTTTGCGGCATCGCGCGGGTCTTCGCCGTCGTTCAGGATGGCGCCCATGATCTCGTTCTCCATCGGCAGCGAGAAGACGAGGTTCTGCAACAGCTTGCCCTGGTTCGGACATTCGGCGACGTAGCCCGCGCGTACATTGGTCGCCACGATGGCACCGCCGAAGTTCGGGCCGAAGTAATCGTCGCCGCCTGTCAGGTAGGTCATCTTGAAGTTGGCGTTCATCGGGTGAGGTTCCCAGCCAAGGAAGACGATCGGCTTGCCGTCCTTGTCTGCGCGCGCGACTTCGGCCAGCATGCCTTGTTCGGAGCTTTCCACCACCTCGAATCCGTCGAGGCCGAAGGGACCGGAGGCGATCATGTCCATGATCAGGCGGTTGCCGTCATTGCCCGGCTCGATGCCGTAGATCTGTGCGCCGAGCGCGTCCTTTGCGTCCTTGATGTTGCCGAAGTCGGTGATGCCGGCGGCGGCGCCGGCCTCGTTGGTGGCCAGCGTGTACTTGGCGCCTTCCAGGTTGGTGCGAACGGTGTCGACCTTGCCGGCGTCGCGGTAGGGGGCGATGTCGGCCTCCATCGTGGGCATCCAGTTGCCGAGGAAGACGTCGATGTCGCCCTGGGCAAGGCCGGTATAGGTGACGGGCACCGACAGCACCTTGGTCTCGGTCTCGTAGCCAAGCGCCTCCAGCACCAGGGTGGTGGCGGCGGTGGTGGCGGTGATGTCGGTCCAGCCGACATCGGAGAATATCACCTTGTCGCAGCCCGCGGCATGGGCCGAGCCCGCGAGGGCGAAGGCCGTGGCCGAAGCCAGGAGGACGGAACGGAAGGTCATCGGGGGCTCCCTGTCTTTTTGTTGATTGACGGCTCAATAAACATCGGGCTAGCTCGGTCTGGCAAGCATTTTCTGTGCAGGTTTTGCGACAATGCCCAAGCTGGGGATGGAGCCTATCCGGAAGGCGGCGCTGGTCAAGGCGACGATCCTAGAGATCGGGCGTGTGGGCTCGCTTGACGTGACGGTCAGCCAGATCGCCAAGCGTGCCGGGGTGTCGGCGGCTCTGGCACATCACTATTTTGGCGCCAAGGAAGATATGTTCCTGGCCGCGATGCGCCATATCCTGGCGCTGTACGGAGCCGAGGTGCGGGGCGCGCTGGCGCTGGCGCACGGACCGGAGGACAGGCTGCGGGCGATTCTGACGGCAAGTTTCAGTCCCGCCAACTTTCGGCGCGATGTGGTCGGAGCATGGCTGAACTTCTGGGTGCTGGCGCAAAGCCAGCCGCAGGCGAAGCGACTGCTGGCGGTCTATCAGCGGCGCCTACGGTCGAATCTGCTGACCTGCCTTCGGCCACTGGCAGGGAATCGGGCGGAAGAAGTGGCGGACGGCTTGGGTGCGCTGATTGACGGGCTGTATCTGCGCGAGGTGCTGAAAGAGGGCGCGCCGGACGGCAAGGCGGCGGTGCGCGTCGGGCTGGATTACCTGTCCAATGCGCTGAAGGGTGGTCCGCTATGACGGTTCTGCCCACGCAGGCGCGGCTCGCGCAGGCTTACGCCGTGACACGCGGTGCCACGCGGCGCACGCTTTTGCTGGACTCCGAAGCGCTGGCTTTGGCCACGGGCGCGGCGCGGGTCTTTGTGAAGGCCGAGAACCTGCAGCGTGCGGGCAGCTTCAAGCTGCGCGGGGCATTCTGGCGGCTGTCGGTGCTTGACGCGGAAGAACGGGCAAGAGGCGTGGTGGCCTATTCCTCGGGCAATTTCGCGCAAGGGCTGGCGGCGGCGGGGCGCGATCTGGGCGTGCCAGTCACCATTGTCATGCCGGTGGACGCGCCAGAGGTGAAGCGGCGCGCGACCGAAGCATTTGGGGCGCGGGTGGTGCTGTCGCATCATGGCGACCGGCCGCGGGAAGAGGTGGCGTCCGACCTTGCGAAGCGGCTCGCAGCGGAGGAAGGTCTGGCGTTGCTGCACCCCTTCGACGATCCCGAGATTGTCGCCGGGCAGGCGGGTGCCGGGCTGGAGGCGCTGGAGCAGCTGGCCGAAGCCGGGGCCTTGCCCGATGTGGTGCTGTGCCCTGCGGGCGGTGGCGGGCTGATGGGCGGCGTTGCGCTGGCTTTGCGCGCGGCCGTCCCCGAGGTGCGGCTGATCGCGGTGGAACCCGCAGGCTACGACGGCATGGGCGAGAGCCTGCGCCGGGGTGAGCGGGTCCGGGTGGCGGGCGGCGCCACCATTTGCGACGCACTTCAGGCCACCATGCCGGGCGAGGCCACCCTGGCCGCCTGCCGCGCCGCCGGGGTGGAGGGGGTGGCGGTCACCGATGCCGAGGCGGCAGCGGGAATGCGCGCGGGCTTCGAGGCGCTGAAGCTGGTGTTGGAGCCTTCGGGCGCCGTTGCCATTGGCGCAGCGCTTTCGGGCCGGGTGCCGCTGGACGGCGCCACTGTCCTGATCTTTGCCACGGGCGGCAACATTCCCTTCGACCGCTTCGCGGCCCAATTGCTGAGAGAGACATGACTTCGGATTTCGTGATCGTCGGCGCCGGTTCGGCCGGCTGTGCCATGGCGTATCGGTTGGCCGAGGCCGGGCGTTCGGTGACTGTGATCGAATACGGCGGATCGGATGCCGGGCCCTTCATCCAGATGCCAGCGGCGCTTTCCTACCCCATGAACATGGGGATCTACGACTGGGGGTTCCAGACCGAGCCGGAGCCCCACCTCGGCGGGCGCCGGCTGGCAACGCCGCGCGGCAAGGTGATCGGCGGGTCGTCCAGCATCAACGGCATGGTCTATGTGCGCGGCCACGCCAAAGATTTCGACACCTGGGCCGAGATGGGGGCGCAGGGCTGGGCCTATGCCGACGTGCTGCCCTATTTCCAGCGGCAAGAGCATTGGCACGGCCATCATGACGGGGGCGAGCCCGACTGGCGCGGCCACAAGGGGCCGCTCCACATCACCCGCGGCCCCCGGTCGAATCCGCTGTTCCACGCCTTCATCGAGGCGGGGCGTCAGGCCGGATATCCGGTGACGATGGATTACAATGGGCAGCAGCAAGAAGGCTTCGGCCCGATGGAGGCGACGATCTGGAAAGGGCGGCGCTGGTCTGCCTCCAACGCCTATCTGAAGCCGGCCATTGCGACGGGGCGGGTGACCGTCGTGCGCGCCCTCGCGCGCAAGGTGATCATCGAGAACGGCCGCGCTACCGGGGTCGAGGTGATGCGCAACGGTGCGGTCGAGGTGATTACGGCAGGGCGCGAGGTGGTGATCGCTGCGTCGTCGATCAACTCGCCCAAGATTCTCATGCTGTCGGGCATCGGGCCGGGGGCCCATCTTGCCGAGCACGGCATCCCCGTGGTGGCCGACCGTCCCGGCGTCGGACAGAACCTGCAGGATCACCTGGAAATCTACATGCAGTTCGCTGCCGCGCAGCCGGTGACGCTGTACAAGTACTGGAACCTTTGGGGCAAGGCGATGGTGGGGGCGCAGTGGCTGTTCACCGGCAAGGGGCTGGGGGCATCCAACCAGTTCGAGGCCTGCGCCTTTATCCGGTCGAAGGCCGGCGTGGAATATCCTGATATCCAGTACCATTTCCTGCCCATAGCGGTGCGCTACGATGGCAAGGCGGCGGCGGGCGGTCACGGGTTCCAGGCCCATGTCGGGCCGATGCGGTCGAAGTCGCGCGGTGCCGTGACCCTGCGATCTGGCCGCCCCGAGGATGCGCCGGTGATCCGCTTCAACTACATGTCGCACCCTGATGACTGGGAGGATTTCCGCACTTGTATCCGCCTCACGCGCGAGGTCTTCGGGCAAGAGGCGTTCAGGCCCTTCGTGAAATCCGAAATCCAGCCGGGCGCCGCCTTGCAGTCGGACGACGAGTTGGACGGGTTCCTGCGCGAGCATGTGGAAAGCGCCTATCACCCCTGCGGTACGGTGCGCATGGGGCGGCGCGACGACCCGACGGCCGTGGTGGACCCAGAGGCACGGGTGATCGGGGTCGAAGGGTTGCGCGTTGCCGACAGCTCGATCTTCCCGCAGGTGACGAATGGCAACCTGAACGGTCCTTCGATCATGGTGGGCGAGAAAGTGTCGGACCACCTTCTGGGACGCACGCCGCTGGCGCCTTCGAACGCCGAGCCCTGGATCAACCCGAACTGGCGGACCAGCCAGCGCTAGGAGACCGGTCCGTCTTTGGAGAAGTCTGCTCTTCACTCTTCTTGGGGAAGGGTCAGAGAAGTTAACTGATTTTCAACCTTTGGCTTGAAGGAAGCGGGAATCTGCCCCATCTCGGGGCCATGTTAACACTTCGTTCAAGTATTGTTCTTCTTTCGGTTGTGCTCGCGTTGCCCGGTCATGCAACGGATCTGGCGCAGCTGGCTGGTCCTGCCCGGGCGGTGGACGGCGATACACTGGAAATCGGCGCGGAGCGGGTCCGGATCTTCGGCGTGGATGCCCCAGAGCATGACCAGAGCTGCATTGCGCAGGGCGCTGAATGGGATTGCGGCGCCTATGCCCGCAAAGCCCTCGCAAAGCTGGTTGCGGGGCAGGAGGTGGCCTGCACCGGCACCGGACGTGACCGCTATGACAGGCTCCTTGCCCGGTGCGAGGTCGGGGGAGCGGATGTCGGCGCATCGCTCGTGGCCGCGGGGGCCGCCATGGCCTATGTCCGATACTCCCGCGATTACCTGGGTGAAGAGAAGGCGGCTCGCGCTGCGGGCCTGGGCATCTGGCGCGGCACGCTGGAGGCGCCCGAGAGCTTTCGCCATGACCGTCAGGTGGTCGTCGCCCAGGCTGTGCCGGGGGATTGCGCGATCAAGGGCAACATCTCGGGCAACGGGCATATCTACCATGTGCCGGGCCAGGAACACTACGCCGAGACTCGCATTGATCCAAAGCGCGGCGAGGCCTGGTTCTGCACCGAGGCCGAGGCTCGGGCCGCGGGGTTTCGCAAGGCAAGGCAGTGATTTGATCCGCGTCAAGGAGAGCGGCGCTTCACGCCGCTAGGGTTTCTTCATCGGAAGAAGAAGGAGACCGCGATGTCCAATACGCCGCACACCTTGCAGGAAGAATTCCCGGCGGATGCCGAACGGATAACCGCGCTGAAGGGCGCAAACGCGCATTTTGCCCGGCTGCTGGAGGACTATGACGCCGTCAATGACAAGGTGCACCGCGCCGAGACACGGCTGGAAGCCGTGACCGAGGATGTCGAGCAAGACCTACGACGCCGTCGTTCGTCCTTGAAAGATGAAATCGCGCGGATGCTGCGCGCCGCCTGACAGGCCTCAGGCGGCTCCCGGCGCGGGGGCCGCCTGTTCGATCTTGGCACCAAGTTCGCTGAACATCCGGTTCGCCCGTGCCACGACAGCATCATCCCTGCCCGCAATCAGACGCCCGGCAAGCCCGCTCGCTGCCAAGGAACCGTCCCAAGAGATACGGCAACCGCCAGCTTCGCCAGCCAGGGTCAGTTCGGTCCGGCTGCTGAGGCGCCCGGTCACCACGTTGCCCGCCTTCATAACGACGATTGCGCCGCTGCGCAGCGGTTCGAGCTTCATTTCCACATCCATGCCGATCGGCACCGGACCTGCATATTCGATTCGCAGGACATAGCTGTCGGGTCCGGTGGCCTGGACGCCGCGACAGGCAGGAACGACCGAAGCAATCATGTTTGGATCACGAAGCGCGGCCGCAACCTTGGATGACGGGGCGCGGACGAATACGGAACCGGCGACCTGCATACAATTCTCCTCGTTTGCGCTCGCCTAGCGAAAACGCCGCGCGGTGGCAAGGCCCCGATCCGGCCTAATCGGCCATCTCATAGGGCAAGAGGCCACGTCGGTCGGGATCGACCTTCAGGCGCCGTTCAAGAGGCGGAACCGAGCGCTGGTGGCAACCGCGCCGGTCGCAGATCCGACAGGAAATGCCGATGGGTTCGAACAGGCCCTTCAGGTCCAGACCGTCGGAATACACAAGCTGAGGCGCGTGCAGCACTTCGCAGCCGAGCCCGATTGCATAGCGGCGCACGGGCGCATGGAAGGAACCTCCCGGTTTCGAGACGTCGCGCGCGAGGCAGAGGTAGCGCACGCCATCAGGCGTTTCGGCCAGCTGCCGGAGGAACTGGCCGGGCGTTTCGAAGGCGCGGTGCACGTTCCACAGAGGGCAGGCCCCGCCGAACCGAGCGAACTGAAGCCGCGTGGCGGAGTGGCGTTTGGTGATCGTGCCCGCCTGGTCCACGCGCACAAAGAAGAACGGGATGCCCTTGGCGCCCGGCCTTTGCAACGTTGACAGCCTGTGCGCCACCTGTTCGATCGATGCACCGAAGCGGTCGGCGAGTTGTTCGAGGTCGTGGCGTGTTTCGCCCGCGGCTGCAAGAAAGGCGCGGTAGGGCATAAGCGCCGCGCCAGCGAAGTAGTTGGCCAGACCGATCTTGGCGATGTCGCGCGCCTCGGGCGTGGCAAAGCGCGCGAGGTCCAGCGTCGCTTCCAGCAGTTCGTTCTGCGTGAGCAGTGCCACCTGCGTCAGAAGCTGAAACCGCTGCGTCGGGCCTGAGATGCGCGCGGATATGTCGAGCCGCCGGGTGGCCGGGTCATAGTGACGGATCAGCGGCATTTCGGCGAAGTGCAGCGTGATCCCGCGTCGGGCCAGCGCTTCGCGCACGGCCTGGATCAGGTCCTTTTGCCCGGAAAGCCCGCTCGCGAAGTGCTCGGCCGCACGGTCCACGGCATCGATGTAGTTGTCGCAATAGTGGAAGAAGTCGCGCACTTCTTCCCAGGGGCTGGGGCGTAGCGCCGCGTCCTCGCGGCCAAGCGCCTCGTCGAGGGAGGCCAGGCGCTCATGTGTCTGGCGATAGGCGCGATGCAGGTCGAGGAAGGCCCGCGCCAGAGCCGGGGCGTTCGAGGCGGCAAGCCGCAGGTCTGCCAGGGGCGGGGCGGACTTGGCAAACACCGGGTCGGCAAGTGCCTCGCGCATGTCGCTGACAAGGCGTTCGCTTTCGCCCACCGTCAGTTCCGTCACGTCCAGCCCGAATTCCTGCGCCAAGGCCAGCACCACCGCGGCCGAAACCGGGCGGTGGTTGTTTTCCATCTGGTTCAGGTAGGGCAGGGACACCGACAGCTTGTCGGCAAAGACCTTCTGGGTCAGGCCAAGCCTGCCGCGCATCTCGCGGAGCTTGGCTCCGGCGTACAGTTTTTGCGTGGCCATGTTTCCCCCGGAGTTTGCAAAGCCGAAGATGCCTTTGCAAAGCCCTCGTTGGCAAGTGTCAGCCCTGTCGCAGCCTGCGCTCGCGCGCCATGACCCAGAAGATCGACACGAGAGACAGGGCCGACGTGGCGACCATTAGCATGACAAGAGCCAGCGCACTGCCGCCTGTCTGCAGCACCCACCCCGCCAGGGCCGAGAGCGCCGCACCGCCGCCGATGGTGATGGCGCCGCCAAGCCCGGCGGCCGATCCGGCCAGTTGCGGGCGAACCGAAAGCATGCCGGAGTTTGCCGAAGGCAGCATGATGCCGTTGCCAAGGCCGACCGAGACGGTCAGGCCGAAGAACAGGGCCGGATGCGAGAGGCCTGCGAATTCCAGCGCTGCCAGCAGCAGAAGGCCCAGGGTCGTTGTCCAGGCTCCGGCCATGATCATGCGGTTGATGCCCATACGCATGGCAAAGCGGCCGGAAAGGAAATTGCCGATCAAGTAGCCCACGGCCGGAGCGCCGAAGTAGAAGCCGAGCGTGGCGGCATCCAGACCGAAGATACGGGTGCCGACGTAGGGCGAGCCGCCAAGATAGGCAAAGAAGGCTCCAGAGGCGAAGGTTGAAGCGCCCACATAACCCCAGAACCTCTGCGAGCGCAGGAGTTCGGGATACTGACGAACCTGAGCTCCGAAGCTGGCCGACCGGCTTTTCGCCGTTTCCCCCTGGTCTGCCCAGACCAGGACCAGAAGCCCCGCTGCTCCACCGGCCAGCACCCAGAAACTGGCCTTCCAGCCAAACACCTCGTCCAGCGCCCCGCCGATCACGGGACCGACCATCGGCACGACAGACATGCCCATGGTGACATATCCGATCATCGAGGCCGCCTCGTCCTGCGAGACGATATCACGGACCACGGCGCGGCTGAGTGTGAAGGCGGTCGCCACAGCGGCCTGCACCATGCGGGCAGCGATGAAGACCGCAAAATTCGGCGCGAAGATCGCCACCAGCGTCGCCAGCAGGAACACCCCGACCGCGCCCAACATCACGGGACGACGACCGAACCGGTCGGAGACAGGACCGATCACCAGCTGGATCGCTGCCGTCATGGCCAGGTACAACGACACGGAAAGCTGCATCAGCGCGTAGTCAACGCCGAAGTACGCAGCCATCGAGGGCAAAGAGGGCAGGAAGATGTTGAGCGACAGGGCCGCCAGCCCCGACACGAGGACCAGGGTCAGAATGTGCGGGGGGGTCCGGCGGTCAAGCAACCGGATTTCGGGGCGGGACTGGATCGACATGCAAACGGGCTATCCTCAGGCGCCACGAATGTCCATGCCGACCCCGCCAAGCCCTGTGGCATGCTGTCGCCGCTGTTTGCAGCGACGGCCGTGATTCACGACCACTTGTGGAAGATGAAGAACCCGCCGGCCGCAATGCAGGCAAAGCCGACCAGGTGGTTCCAGTGCATCGGCTCCTTCAGGTAGAGCGTCGAGAAGAAGGCGAAGATCGTCAGGGTGATGATCTCCTGGATGGTCTTCAACTCGGCGGCAGAGAAATGGCCGTAGCCGATACGGTTGGCCGGAACCATAAGACAATACTCGAAAAAAGCGATGCCCCAGCTGATCAGGATGGTCTGCGGCAGTGGCGAATGGACGTTCTTGAGGTGGCCATACCAGGCAAAGGTCATGAACAGGTTCGAGGCGATCAGCAGGCCGATCGTGATGAACGGGATGGGCAGATTGGGCATCGCGGTCTCCGGAAAGGGTGCCTTCCAATAGACCAGCGGACTGCACTGAACCATGCTTCGCTACTTTTCATTATGCATCGTAGTCGCTGCCAAAGCTTTGCAAATTTGCGTCAATCCGCTTCCGGCAGGGAGTAGCCATCGCTATGCTGCGACTGCATTCAGGGAGGACGGCATGAAGGACATCCTGCACGAGCTGGAAAAGCGCCGTGACGTGGCTCGCATCGGTGGCGGTCAGCGCCGGATCGACGCGCAGCACGCCAAAGGCAAGCTGACTGCGCGCGAGCGGATCGAGCTTCTGCTGGACGAGGGCTCTTTTGAAGAGTTCGACATGTTCGTGGCACATCGGTGCACCGATTTCGGTATGGAAGAGACCCGAACGCCGGGAGACGGTGTGGTCACTGGCTGG
The DNA here is from genome assembly GCF_019623905.1 of Neotabrizicola shimadae. Classification (NCBI taxonomy): domain Bacteria; kingdom Pseudomonadati; phylum Pseudomonadota; class Alphaproteobacteria; order Rhodobacterales; family Paracoccaceae; genus Neotabrizicola; species Neotabrizicola shimadae. The sequence goes on from NZ_CP069370.1 coordinate 1,306,611, forward strand.
GGCACCATCAACGGCCGGCAAGTCTATGTGTTCAGCCAGGATTTCACCGTCCTTGGCGGCTCGGTCAGTGAAACCCATGCCGCGAAGATCTGCAAGATCATGGACATGGCGATCCAGAACGGGGCACCGGTGATCGGCATCAACGATTCCGGCGGCGCCCGCATCCAGGAGGGGGTAGGGTCGCTGGCGGCCTATGGCGAAGTGTTCCAGCGCAACATCCTGGCATCGGGCGTGGTGCCGCAGATTTCCCTGATCATGGGGCCCTGCGCCGGCGGCGCCGTCTATTCGCCGGCGATGACCGACTTCATCTTCATGGTGAAGGATAGCTCCTACATGTTCGTCACCGGCCCCGACGTGGTGAAGACGGTGACCAATGAACATGTCACCGCCGAAGAACTGGGAGGCGCCTCGACGCATACCCGCAAGTCCAGCGTGGCCGACGGCGCCTATGAGAACGATGTCGAGGCGCTGGCCGAGACCCGCAGGCTGTTCGACTTCCTGCCCCTGAACAACCGCGAGAAGGCGCCGGTCCGCCCCTTCTTCGACGACCCCGCGCGGATCGAGAAGAGCCTGGACACGCTGGTGCCGGACAATCCTAACCAGCCCTATGACATGAAGGAACTGATCGTGAAGATCGCCGACGAGGGCGACTTCTTCGAAATCCAAAAGGACTTTGCGGGCAACATCATCATCGGCTTCATCCGCATCGAGGGGCAGTCCGTCGGCGTGGTCGCGAACCAGCCCATGGTGCTTGCAGGATGCCTGGACATCGATGCCAGCCGGAAGGCCGCGCGTTTCGTACGGTTCTGCGATGCCTTCGAAATCCCGATCCTGACGCTGGTGGATGTGCCCGGCTTCCTGCCTGGCACCTCGCAGGAGTATGGCGGGGTCATCAAGCATGGCGCGAAGCTGCTGTTCGCCTACGGCGAGGCGACGGTGCCGAAAGTCACGGTGATCACGCGCAAAGCCTATGGCGGCGCCTATGACGTGATGTCGTCCAAACATCTGCGCGGCGATTTCAACTATGCCTGGCCCACCGCGGAAGTGGCCGTGATGGGCGCGAAGGGGGCGGTCGAAATCCTCTATCGCAGCGAGTTGGGCGAGCCGGAAAAGATCGCGGGCCGAGTGAAGGACTACGAGGACCGCTTCGCCAATCCCTTCGTCGCCGCCGAACGCGGGTTCATTGACGAGGTGATCATGCCGGCCTCGACCCGGCGGCGCGTGGCCCGCGCCTTCGCCTCGCTGCGCGGAAAGAAGCTGTCGAATCCCTGGAAGAAGCACGACAACATTCCCCTGTAGGATCAGCGTAGGGGGAAGCGGCGATGGGAAGCGGATGGGAAGAAGGGACGGGTGCCGCTGAAGGGGGCGCGGTCCTGGTGAAGGCGGGGGAGACAATCGTCGTTCCCTCGGGCCAGCCGGTCACGTTGCAGGACGTGATCTGGAACGAGCCCGGCCCATCCGGCCTGACCTTCCGGTTCCGCTTCATCGCGCCACAGATCGCCCAAGGCGGCACCATCGACCCCGAGACCGCTTCCGCCGACATGGCCGCGCTTTGCCAGAATTTCGCCTTGCCGCGCATCGACCCGAACGGGCCGCAGCCGGCCCAGATCATCATCTCGCTTTCGGACCAGCCCGTGCCTTTCGGAGAAGTCTTGCCCGACGTGACCCAGTTTTTCGAAGCCTACCGTGTCGAGAATGGCACCTGCATCTGGGAGATGTTCTGATGCCCACAACCTGCGGCAGACTGTCATTGCGACTTGGCGCAAAGCCGGTCTATGCTTTCTCTCGGACAAGTGAATGGAGGTCCGAATGCGCCTTTCTGCCGTGCTTATCTCGACCATGCTGCTGGCCGTCCTGGCAGGCTGCGTCAACACCGACACCGGCCCTTCGCCGAATGCCGACGACAACCCCTCGGCGATCGGTGCCGGCGAGGCGGCTGACGCGGATACCCAGGGCCGCGCGGCCCGCTGAGTTCCGCTCGCTCTGCCTGCCCGCGCTTGCCGTTCAGACGGCGCGGGCAGGACGGACGCAACGGGAACCGGCCCTGCTTGAAAGGACCGCCCCCAGGCGAACCGCTGCGAATGGGGGGCTGCCATGCTGAAGCATCGCGGCTTCCCCGGTCGACTTCCAAGCAGCGACTTCCAGTTCACGATCCGCCGCGCCAACAAGGCGGGCGCGACCAAGATCTTCAAGCGCGAGCGTTTCAAGGATCGCAAGGCCGTGGACCGGCGGGCGGACGAGGCCTTCATGGCCGCGCTCTGGCAGTATTTCGGCGAAGAACCTTTCGAACGCGGCAACCTGGATGCCGGCCGCCTGTCCTGGCTCTTTGGCCGCGAGGTCGTCCCGGCCGAAGACCCTTTCGATCCCGAAAGCTATGAAGCCTTGCTGCGCATCGACCGTCGCCGGGCCGAGGCGTCTTTCCCCCAGGTCTTCGCGCCCGAGGCGCCAGCGGTCGTATTCGACGACTGGGAGGACGACGACGAATGACCTTCTCCCTCGCCCCGCACGTTGTTGCCACTTTGTCCGTGTCAGGGGTTTTGCCCTTTGACACCATTGTGACCTGCGGCGATAGTGCGCGGCGAAGAATTGCACTAGGAGGCAGAGCAACATGCGTATTCTCACCGTTTCGGCCCTTCTGGCCGTACTGGCCGCAGCCGGCTGCACCAACCAGACGGTTGGTGAGCGCGCCCTCATGGGCGGCATCGCCGGCGGTCTTGTCGCTGGCGCGACCGGCAACAACGTGGCGGGTGGCGCGGCCATCGGCGCGCTTGGCAACGTGGCTGCGGCCTGTATCGCCGACGCAAACGCGCCGGGCTGCTGATCCTGCACCTGCATCCGTCTGGTCGCTGACCGGACAACACAGCCTTTCGCGCGCCGCCGGGTAGTTCCCGGCGGCGCGTTCACGTTTGCGCATGGCCCACCGCGCACCAGAGGGACGGAAGTGAAATGTTCAAGAAGATCCTGATCGCCAACCGGGGAGAGATCGCCTGCCGGGTCATCAAATCGGCCCGCAAGATGGGCATCAAGACCGTGGCGGTTTACTCTGACGCCGACCGCAACGCTCTGCACGTAAGAATGGCCGACGAGGCGGTGCACATCGGTCCGTCCCCTGCCGCGCAAAGCTACATCGTGATCGACAAGATCATGGCCGCGATCAAGGCCACGGGTGCCGAGGCAGTTCACCCCGGCTACGGGTTTCTTTCAGAAAACATGCACTTCGCGGCGGAACTTGAGAAGGCGGGTGTTGTCTTTATCGGCCCGCCCAGCCCCGCGATCGAGGCGATGGGCGACAAGATCACCTCGAAGAAGATTGCCAGGGAAGCCGGGGTTTCCACCGTTCCCGGCTACATGGGCCTCATCGCGGATGCCGAGGAAGCGGTAAAGATCGCGCGCGAGGTCGGCTATCCGGTGATGATCAAGGCCAGCGCCGGCGGCGGCGGCAAGGGCATGCGCATTGCCTGGAGCGATGACGAGGCGCGCGAGGGTTTCCAGTCCTCCAAGAACGAGGCGGCGGCCAGCTTTGGCGACGACCGGATCTTCATCGAGAAGTTCGTCACGCAACCGCGCCACATCGAAATTCAGGTTCTGGCCGACAAGCACGGCAACTGCCTTTACCTGAACGAGCGCGAATGTTCGATCCAGCGACGCAACCAGAAAGTCATCGAAGAGGCGCCTTCTTCCTTCCTTGACCCGGCCACCCGAAAGGCAATGGGCGAACAGGCCTGCGCCTTGGCACGGGCCGTGGGCTACACCAGCGCCGGCACGGTCGAATTCATCGTGGATGCGCAGCGCAACTTCTACTTCCTGGAAATGAACACCCGCCTGCAGGTGGAACACCCGGTCACGGAACTCATCACCGGCGTGGACCTCGTGGAACAGATGATCCGCGTCGCGAACGGAGAGCCGCTGCCCTTCACGCAAGCCGATGTGAAGATCAACGGCTGGGCCATGGAAAGCCGGCTTTACGCGGAGGATCCCTACCGCAAGTTCCTGCCCTCCATCGGTCGCCTCACGCGCTATCGTCCCCCGGTGGAAGGCTCAACCGCCTCGGGCGGCATCGTGCGCAACGATACCGGCGTCTATGAGGGCGGCGAGATCAGCATGTATTACGACCCGATGATCGCCAAGCTTTGCACCTGGGGCCCCACGCGAGATGCGGCGATAGAAGAGATGCGGCTCGCGCTCGACACCTTCGAGGTCGAGGGAATCGGCCACAATCTGCCGTTCTGCGCGGCGGTGATGGACCATCCGCGGTTCGTTTCGGGCGACATCTCCACCGCCTTCATCGCGGAAGAGTATCCCGAGGGCTTCCAGGGCACCACGCTCGCGCCCGATCTCATGCGCCGTGTGGCGGCGGCAGCGGCGGCGATGAACCGGGTGGCCGAAATCCGCCGCACCCGCATTTCCGGCACGATGGACAACCACCGCCGCAAGGTCGGCGACGACTGGGTGGTGGCGCTGAACGGCGACACCTTCCGCGTGGCCATCGCGGCCGACCCGGAAGGCTCCACCGTCACCTTCGATGATGGTACGGCGCACCGCGTGACATCCGACTGGACGCCGGGTCAGCACCTCGCCCGCGTGATGGTGGATGGCCGGCCCCTGGTGATGAAGGTGGCCAAGATCCCCATGGGCTTCCGCCTGCGCCTGCGCGGCGCCGACCTGAAATGCCACATCCAGACCCCTCGCCAGGCCCAGCTTGCCGAGTTGATGCCTGAAAAGCTGCCCCCCGACACGTCGAAGTATCTGCTGTGCCCGATGCCGGGCCTGGTGGTGAAGATCGCGGTCGAAGTGGGTCAGGAAGTGCAGGAAGGCCAGGCACTTGCCACCGTCGAGGCGATGAAGATGGAGAACATCCTCAAGGCCGAACGCACGGGCGTGGTGAAGGCGATCCGCACCTCGGCCGGGCAAAGCCTGAAGGTGGACGATGTGATCATGGAGTTCGAATAGGTGGCCCGCGCGGCCGCCTACCGGCCCGAGGGGTTGCGTTCCAGCATCTCCTCGCGGCGCAAGGGGAAGCGGTCGATGGTATGCGTGATCTCGCGCATCGACCAGGGCGAGGGCTGGCGGCGTTTCACCTGTCCGTCCTTGTCCAAGAGGACCAGCGAAAACCCGCGAGGTCGCAGCCTCTGGCGGGCATCGGACCGGGCGGCGGGATCGGTGTCGGTGATCACCACGACGTCGCGCTCTTCCAACTCGGCCAGGCCACTGTTGATCGCCGCCATCTGGCGGATGAACTGCGGATCGTCGGGCCGGTCGGCGAAAACGACGACGGGCCGGCGCTGCCACAGGAAATCGGCCAGCACCACATCGGCCGCCGGCACGGGGCCGACGGCGGGGGGCTCTTCGGCCAACGCGGCCAGTGGCAGCAATGCCAGTGCAACAAGGACATGAAGCGGTTTCATGGGACCTCCCTGCCTTGGATATAGGCACGAAGTCCCTTGATGCCAAAGCGGAACCGCCGGGAGGCCCAGCCCGGCCACACGAAGGACGAGAGCGATGAGTGAAGATCTGGACAGCTGGCGCAAGCTTGCCGCGAAGGAACTGAAGGGCGCAGACCCCGAGGGCCTGACCTGGAACACGCTGGAAGGCATTCCGGTCAAACCGCTCTACACCTCGGCCGATCTTGCGGGGCTCGACCATCTGGGCACCATGCCCGGCCTTGCCCCCTTCACGCGCGGCGTGCGCGCCACGATGTATGCCGGTCGTCCCTGGACGATCCGCCAGTATGCGGGCTTCTCGACGGCGGAGGAATCCAACGCCTTCTACCGCAAGGCCCTGGCCGCCGGTCAGCAGGGCGTATCGGTCGCCTTCGACCTGGCCACCCACCGCGGCTATGACAGCGACCACCCCCGCGTGGTGGGCGATGTCGGCAAGGCGGGCGTGGCCATCGACTCGGTCGAGGACATGAAGATCCTCTTTGACGGCATCCCGCTGGAAAAGGTCAGCGTCTCGATGACGATGAACGGCGCGGTCATCCCGATCCTCGCCAACTTCATCGTCACCGGGGAAGAGCAGGGCGTGCCGCGGGCCGAACTGTCAGGGACCATCCAGAACGACATCCTCAAGGAGTTCATGGTCCGCAACACCTACATCTATCCGCCCGAACCCTCGATGCGGATCATCGCGGACATCATCGAATACACCAGCGCCGAGATGCCCAAGTTCAACTCGATCTCGATCTCCGGCTATCACATGCAGGAGGCGGGCGCGAACCTGGTACAGGAGCTGGCTTTCACCCTGGCCGATGGCCGCGAATATGTCCGCGCGGCGCTGGCCCGCGGCATGAACGTGGACGATTTCGCCGGGCGGCTTTCCTTCTTCTTCGCCATCGGCATGAACTTCTTCATGGAGGCCGCGAAGCTGCGGGCGGCGCGGCTCTTGTGGCACCGCATCATGTCGGAGTTCGGCCCGAAGAAGCCCGGCAGCCTGATGCTGCGCACCCATTGCCAGACCTCGGGCGTGAGCCTGCAGGAGCAGGACCCCTACAACAACGTGATCCGCACGGCTTACGAGGCGATGGCGGCGGCACTTGGGGGGACGCAGTCGCTGCACACCAACGCGCTGGACGAGGCGATTGCGCTGCCGACCGAGTTTTCGGCCCGCATCGCCCGCAACACCCAGCTGATCCTGCAGGAAGAGACGGGGATCACCCATGTCGTCGACCCCCTGGCGGGGAGTTACTACGTGGAGAGCCTCACGGCAGAACTGGCCGAAAAGGCCTGGGCGCTGATCGAAGAGGTCGAGGCGATGGGCGGCATGACCAAGGCGGTCGCCACCGGCATGCCGAAGCTGAGGATCGAGGAAAGTGCCGCCCGGCGGCAGGCGATGATCGACCGGGGCGAAGAGGTGATCGTCGGGGTCAACAAGTACCGACTGGCCAAGCAGGACCCGATCGACATCCTGGACATCGACAACATGAAGGTCCGGGAGGCGCAGGTGGCGCGGCTGGTGGCGACGCGGGCGGCGCGGGACGAGGGCCGGGCACAGGCGGCGCTGGTCGAGCTGGAGCGGCGGGCGCGCGAGGGGGGCAATCTTCTGGAGGCGGCGGTCGAGGCCGCGCGGGCGCGGGCGAGCGTGGGAGAGATCAGCATGGCGATGGAAAAGGTCTTCGGGCGTCACCGGGCCGAGATCAAGACGCTGGCCGGCGTCTATGGCTCGGCCTACGAGGGTGACGAGGGCTTTGCCCAGATCCAGAAGGATGTGGAGGCCTTTGCCGAGCAAGAGGGCCGTCGGCCGCGGATGCTGGTGGTGAAGATGGGGCAGGATGGCCACGACCGGGGTGCCAAGGTCATCGCCACGGCCTTCGCCGACATCGGGTTCGATGTGGATGTGGGGCCGCTGTTCCAGACGCCCGAGGAGGCCGCACAGGATGCGGTGGACAATGACGTCCATATTGTGGGGATTTCCAGCCAGGCGGCGGGGCACAAGACGCTGGCGCCCAAGCTGATCGAGGCGCTGGAGGCCAAGGGGGCGGGGGACATCATCGTGATCTGCGGGGGGGTGATCCCGCAGCAGGACTATGAGTTCCTGAAGGGGGCCGGGGTGAAGGCGATCTTCGGACCGGGGACCAATATCCCGGCGGCGGCGAAGGAGATCATGGGACTGATCCGGTCGGCCAGGGTCTGAGGCGTCCGAGGGGCGTCCGAGCTCGGACGCCCCTTTGCGGGTAATGAAATCAATGGGTTGCTTGCGCGATTTAACTTGGACTTCATACTACACGACTCTGGCCGAGTTCGGGTTTGATCTGAGCCTTGTCCACTCGATGAGGGTTTCGGGGTGGTCGGCGCGCAGTCGGTTCCTGATGAAGGTGAAGCCGGTGCGGAAGTAGGACATGGCGAGGGAGCCGTGGGCCTTTCGCGGGGGTGCCGCGTTGCCAAGGGCGGTGCGTGCGGCGCGGACGGACCATGCGACGGCCAGGGCGATGAGGGAGGTCAGCAAGTGGAGCTTGGCCGGATCGGTCAGGCGGGTGTCCTCGAAGTTCACGCCGTTGGTCTTGGTGTTCCTGAACAGACGCTCGATGGCCCACCGCTTGCGGTAGGTCTTCAGCGCGTCGTGGCCCGTCCGGTTGGTGGCGACGATGACCCATTCGGCGCCATTGCCCCTGGGCAGGCGCGCGGAGAAATGCAGCGGGCGGTCCATCCCTTCGAGCGTGCCGGTGCAGTGACGGCCCTTGCGCGGCAGCGTGACCTGGGTGGCGAGCTTCACCTCGCGCCCGTCGGCCCGGATGATCAGCCGGTTCACCGCGACCCGGATGTCGAAGGGAATGTTGTTCCTGTTCAGCCAGTTGAGCCAGGCATGGCCCGCGAACTCGCGGTCGGCCAGCAGCGTCTCGACATTCCCCGCCCCGAACAGCGCGACATAGCGCGCCATCAGCCCGATGCGCTCCTCGCAGGAAGAATTGCCCGCATGCCCCAGCACGGTCCACATCAGCGGCACCTGCGAATGGCGGGTGCGGATCGCCAGAACCAGCAGGTTCACCGCCGTCCCGCCGATCTTCCAGTTGGTCCGGTCCATCACCAGCGTCCGTCCTTCTGCACCGCCCGCCAGTTGTGCGATCACCGGCGCCGCCCAGTCCTGCGGCAGGCAGACGTGCTGGAAGAACCGCTGCAGACGACGGTAGGTCGAGGCGAGGGCCGCGCGGTCGCTGCCCCGTTCGCTGGCCAGATGGGCGAGATTGACCGTGCGCGCCCCGATCATGCCCACCACGATCAGCGCCATCGTCTCCAGCCGCGACTTGCTCAACTGGACAAACCCGCCTAGCACTTCGGCGAGGGCGGCGATCACGGGACGGTCCATCGGACGCTCCTTTGGCGAGGAAGAGTCCGATACTCTGAACCAACCCGCCGCCCTCACAAACCCCCTGTGTCGTGTAGTATGCTTGGACTTAACTCTTGTGGAGGTCCGAAGCCTCGCGCGCCGGATGGGGGCAACCGCTTCGCCAATGCGCCGAACCTACAGGTCCGTCTGAGGCTCGGGCGGCAGGTTTTCCAGCACCACCGGCGGGGCGTCTGCCTTGCGCCGGATGATGATGTCGCCATTGGGTAGGCGTTCGGGCGGATCGTAATAGCCGAAATCGTCCACCATCGAGGACAGGGCGGTGATCCAGGGCTGCGCCTGATCGAGCGCCGAGCCCATCTTGCTGCCCAGATCGTCCAGCCCCTTCTGCATGTCCTGCATCTTCGGTTCGACCTCGGTCATCAGGCCGCGAAGGAACATCCGCGCGCCTTCTTCCAGAAGCGACATGCCTTCGTCGATTTCGCTGGACGCAGCAGGCGGTTCTTGCGCCGGCAGGGCGGGCGCGAGGAGGGCGAGGGGCAGGGCGAGGACAACAGCTTTCATGGCGCGCAATATAGGCGCGACGACAGCGTCCTCAAAGGGCGATGTCCAGCGACACCGGGAAGTGATCCGAGGCGGTGAGCAGGGCGTCACGCAGTTCGGGCACGGTGGCGATGCGCGGGTCGTTGTTCGGGTGCCAGATGCGCCAGACCGGCGCGGGCTGCATGCCGGCCAGACGGGACGAGACCATGATGAAATCGAGAAGCGCCTCGAAATAGCATTTCTGCGGCGCATACCAGAACCGCGCCGAGGTCGGCCCGGCGCCCATGCGCGGACCGAAGCCAAGGATGGCATTGGGGTCGTAGAGGTGGCTTTCGGGCGTGCCGTCCACACCCAGCACAACCTCGATGCCGGAATGGCCGAAGAGCCGTTCAAACCGGTCGAGGCCGGGACCATCGTTGAAATCGCCCATCACGATCAGGTCGTCGCCCGCCGCCAGATGGGCATCGACGCGCTGGCGGAGCCAGAGGCATTGCGCGAGCTGCTTGCGGCGGTTCTCGATGGAGACGCGCAGAAACTCCTCTCGCCCCGCAAAGCCGTGCGGGTTTTTCGACTTGGCATGTACGCCGATCAGCCGGACGGTTTGGCCTGACGCGGTTTCAACCGCGAGTTCAAGGGGCGGTTTCGAGAAGCGGATGGTGTCGAAGACGCCGTCCTGATCGAGATCGTAGCGGAACGCGCCGTCGAAACGGGGGGCGTCCTCGCTGCCCTTCTTGCCCGAGGGATCGCCTTGCGGATCATGGCGTGCGGTCAGCCGGTCTGGATCGTAGAGGAAGGCAATTTCCTGTTCGGTTTCAGAGGCGAAGCCGATCAGCGTGCGGCGGGCGCGCAGACCAAAATGGCGCGCGAAACTTTCCAGTGCAGTGACGGTGGAGCGGCGGCCATTGGTATCGGGCGCCTCGATCACCATGATGCCATCGGCATCGAGCGCGGTGAAGACGATGCCGAGCGCCGTCAGCTGTTCGGCGCGGCTGATCTTGTAGCGCGCCGAGGGCTGGATGTCGGCCAGAAGATGACCCTGGTCGTCGAAGAGGGTGTTGAACCATTCGACGTTGTAGGTGGCGATGCGCAGGGGATGATCCGGAGCGGGCCGGGTCTTGCCCTCCGCCGGGCCGGCTTGCGCAACCTGGGGGGCATTCCTTGCCATCCCGGTCAGGCCGGCAGCATCCGGGGCGAGCGTTCGGATTCGATCTCTTCCCAGGCGCGGTTGATGGCGACCATGCGCGCCTCGGCCAGCTTGGCGGCCTCGGGCGGGAGGCCGCGGGCGATCAGCGCGTCGGGGTGGTTCTCGCGCACGGCGCGCTTCCATGCGGCGCGGATGTCGTCGAGGTCGGTGTCATGTGTGACGCCCAGCACGTCATAGGGATCGCGCGGCACGCCCTCGACACAGCGCGCACGAACGGCGCGGAAGGCGCGGTCGTCCATGCCGAATTCGCGGGCGACCTGGTGAAGGAAGGCATCCTCGGCATCGTTGTAGTGGCCATCGGCCACCGCCACGCGGAAGAGGCCCTCCATCAGGTCGGGCAACAGGGTTTCATGCCCGCCCTTGAACAGCTTGCCGATCTTGCGGGCGTAGAACTCGAAGCCCGCCACATCCTGCCGGGCGAGGTTGTAGACGCGGGCGGCGTTGGCCTCTTCATCCGGCGGGATGGTGAAGATGCGGCGGAAGCAGGCGACCTCGTCGCGCGTGACCTCGCCATCGGCCTTGGCGAGCTTTGCCCCAAGCGCGATGACGGCGATGGTGAAGCCGACCGAAACCTCGGGATCGCCGCGCAGGCGGTCGAACACGACCGAGAGCGGTTCGCCCTGGGCGAGCGCTGCAAGCGCGGCAGAGATGCGGGACCAGATCGACATGGGGTCAGCCTACGATGCCGTGCGGGTCTTGTCAGTCCAGGATCTTCTGCATCAGCACAAGGTCAAGCCAGCGGCCGAACTTGAAGCCGGATTCCGGCACGGTTGCGATGGTCCGGTAGCCGAGTGCCCCGTGGAAGGCGAGCCCGCCGGCATTTTCGGCGCTGACGCCGGCGATCATGGAATGGGTGCCGCGGGCGCGGGCGTGGTCTTCGATCGCCTGCATGAGCCTGCGGCCAAGGCCCTGGCCACGGGCCAGCGGTTCGAGGTGAATGGAATGTTCCATGCAGCGGGCATAGCCATCACCGCCGCGGAACTGGGCATAGGTGGCGAAGCCCGCGACCTTGCTGCCATGTTCGGCGACAAGGAAGGTGAAGCCGTCGCGTTGGCGGGCTGCGATGGTCTCGGCCACCTCGGCCAGTGTCTTTTCCTTTGAGGTGAAGGTGACGGTGGTGTCGCGGATCAGCCCGTTCCAGAGCGCCGCGACGGATTCGACATCGGCTGCGGTGGCGGGGCGGATCATGCGAGGACGCGCGGGCCGGAGGGGCCATCGAAGGTGGCGCGCAGGGCCTTGGCCGGGCCCTGGGTGACGGTGATCCGGTCGTCGTCGATGATGGCGCCAAGGGCTGTGCGCAGGGCGTCGGCCTGGGGGTGGATCAGGTCGAAGCGGGTGAGGCGCAGGCCGCAGTCGGGCAGGTCGTCGGGCGGGCGGCGGCCGTGCCAGTGCAGGAGCGCGGGGAAAGCGCCGTCGAAGGGCAGGCGGCCATCGGCCGGAACGGTATAATCCCAGCGGTAGGCGCCGCGGGTCATTTCGACCGGCTTGCCAAGGCCGGGCGGACAAAGCGCCAGGGTGGCGGGCAGATCCTGGGCCTGGGCGACCCAGTTGGTCAGGCGCGGCGGGCCTGCGAAATGGTCGAGGTCGAACCAGCGGGGGCGGCCGGGGGGCGGGGCCTCGGGGTCGATGGCGATGACTTCAAGATAGAGATCGCCAAGGCCCAGGAGCCGGTTGTGGGTGGACATGAGCGCGTGCTTGCCGCCGCCAGCAAGCGTCACGCCAAGCGCGGCTTCGACATGGGCCACGCCTTCGGCGAGGCTGTTGGCCGAGACGACGATATGGTCGATGCCGTTCACGCCAGGACCTCGTTCGCGCCGATGACGGCGGGAACGGCCTTCAGTGCCAGGGCGAGCGACTGGAAGCGGGCCTGCGCGACCTCGCCGTAAAGGCCGCGGCCGCGTTCGGTGAGGGCAAGCTCGATCACGCGCTTTTTCGGGCGCCAGGACAGGGTGGCGGCTTCGGCCGGGTCGCCGATGGAGAACATGGCGCCGAAGCGCATGGCTTTGCCGAGGACTTCGGCCTGGGCCATCTCGTCCTCTGTCAGCAGGCGGAACAGGGGTTCGAGGCGCGAGCCCGCGCGGCTGTTTTTGTATCGGTGCAGGAGCGACAGGCCGAGGAAGACGCGGCCGGGATGGTCGAGCCCGCCGAGGTTGGCGCGGGTGGCGTTGTCGAAGCAGACTTCGGCCCGGTAATCGGGGTGGGCGCGCCAGGTGGTGTCGTGCAACAGGCAGGCGGCCTTCACCAGGCGCATCCGGTCCTCGGGCCAGTCCCGGAAGAGGGGCGCGAGGAAGTCATAGAGCTTGCGACCGAAGCCGGGCATGCGGGCCGAGGTGAGTTCGGCCATGCGCGCGGCCTCGATCAGCGGGTCGCGCTGGCGCAGGCGGTCGGGCATCTGTTCGTAGAGCAGGCCCTCGCGGATGCCATAGGCGGAGACGTCGATTTCGGAGGGTTTGAGGAGTTTCACCACTTCGCGCAGAACCTCGCAGGCGAGGGGGACCAGTTCCATACGGTCGGCCGAAGTGCCGGTGCGGGCGCGCAGGAGGGCGAGGTCGGAGGCGGCGATCCAGTCGAGCGTGTCGAGGAGCGAGCGCGGCGTCATGCGGTATTCGTGGAGCACGGTGAGCGGGTAGTTGCGCCGTTCCATGTCGAGCCGCGCGATGACGCGCCAGGAGCCGCCGACGAGGTAGATGCGTTCGCCTTCCGAGCGGATCTGGGCCTGGGCGTCCTTCAGGATGCGGTCGATGTGCAGGCGGCGCTTGTCGGGGGTGGGCGCGGCCTGCTGGAGCCGGAAGGGGCCGAGGGGCGTGGAGACGCGGCGACCGACCTTGCCGTCGCCGATGCGGGCCAGTTCCATCGAGTTGCCGCCGATGTCGCAGACCACGCCCTTGGCGTCGGGCCAGCCGAGGAGCACGCCCTGGGCCGACAGACGCGCCTCTTCGTCGCCGTCGATGACCCAGAGCTTCAGCCCGGTTTCGCGCAGCACCTCGGCCTGGAAGTCGGGGCCGTCCTCGGCCTCGCGCGTGGCGGCGGTGGCGACGACGGTGAGGGGGGCGATGCCCATGCCTTCGGCCAGAAGCGCGAAGCGTTTCAGCGCGGCCACCGCCCGGACTCGGCCCTCGGGGTTGAGCCTGCCGGTTTCGGCCAGGTTCTTGCCGAGGCCGGCCATGATCTTTTCGTTGTAGAAATAGGCGGGGCTGCGCGCCGCGCCGTCGAAGACCACCATGCGGATGGAGTTCGAGCCCACGTCCACCACGCCGACGCGCGACAGGGCCCTGGCAGAGGGATCGTCGAACAGCGGGCGGCCGAAGGGGCCGTGATCATCGTGGGAATGGTCGGCAGGCATGGCAGCGTCCCCCTGTCTGTCCGTTCGCGCGGGACCATGCACCGGCGCGGTTTCAAGGTCAACACAGGCCCGCAAGATCACGATTATTCTGCGAAAAACCGAAGTCACCCGGCTCCCTGCGGCCCGGCTGCGCACCGGAATCGCCGGCCAGACCGTCAGGCGGCCTGGCCTTCGTCGCGCAGCGTGGCCAGGCGCTGGACGTCCTTGGCCCCCGCCGAGCCGCGCCCCGAGAGCGAGGGGTTTTCCATGAAGAAGCGGTGGCAGTTGAACAGCGTCTCGTCCTTCTCGGGCAGGAAGCGGCGATAGCGGCCCATCGCATCCAGCACCCAGCTTTGTGCCTCGTCCGCGAGATTGGCGGCCATGATCTGCCCCATGATCTGGTTCTTGACCGTGGGGTTATGCGCCTCGACGAGCGTCTCGACCCGGCGCGTCAGGTTGCGGCTCATCCAGTCGGCAGAGGACAGGAAGACGCGCGCCTTCTTCGAGGGCAGACCACCACCGTTGCCGAAGCAGACGATTCGGCTATGTTCCAGGAACCGCCCGACGATGGACTTCACGCGGATGTTTTCGCTGAGACCCTTCACGCCGGGGCGCAGGCCGCAGATGCCGCGCACCACGAGGTTGATCTTCACCTCGGCATTCGAGGCAGAATAGAGCGCGTCGATCACGTCGGGCTCGATCAGCGAGTTCAGCTTGGCCCAGATTTCCGCCGGGCGGCCGGCGCGGGCGTGGTCGGCCTCGGCCCCGATCAGTTCCAGAAGGCGCGGTTTCAGCGTGACCGGGGCGATGGCGAGGTTTTCCAGACCCTGAGGCTGAACATAGCCGGAGAGATAGTTGAAGACCTTGGTGGCATCGCGGCCAAGCGCGGCATCACAGGTGAAAAACGACAGGTCGGTGTAGATGCGCGCAGTGATCGGGTGATAGTTGCCGGTGCCGTAGTGGGTATAGGTGACCAGGTTCTCGCCCTCGCGCCGGACCACGGTACTGATCTTCGCGTGGGTCTTGTAGTTCACGAAGCCATAGACGACATGCGCGCCGGACCGTTCCAGCCGGCGGCTTTGGCGGATGTTGGCGGCCTCGTCGAAGCGGGCCTTCAGCTCGACCAGCGCGGTCACGGACTTGCCCGCCTCTGCCGCCTCGCAGAGCGCGCTGACGATGGGGCTGTCCCAGCTGGTGCGGTAGAGCGTCTGCTTGATGGCCAGCACGTTCGGGTCGCGCGCGGCCTGTTCCAGAAAGCGGATCACCAGATCGAAGGTTTCGTAGGGATGGTGCAGAAGGATGTCCTTCTGCTTGATGGCGGCGAAGAGATCGCCGTCGTGATCCTGCACCCGTTCGGGCACACGGGGCGTGAAGGGCGGCCAGAGAAGATCGGGGCGCGAGGACAGCACCAGTTCCTTGAGGTCGGCCACACCGAGCAGGCCGCGCACCTCGACCACTTCCTGTTCGGTGACGGCGAGCTCTTCCATGATGAGCTCTTTCAGCTCGGGCGGGGCGCCGGCGGACATCTTGAGCCGGATCACCTCGCCCCGGCGGCGGCGCTTGAGTGCGGTTTCGAACTCGCGCACCAGGTCTTCGGCCTCGTCCTCGACTTCGAGGTCGCTGTCGCGCAGCACGCGGAACAGGCAATGGCCGCGGTCGGTGAAGCCTGGGAAGAGCATGTCGAGGTGCAGGAGCAGAAGCTCTTCGAGGGGCAGGAAGCGGTTTTCGCCCTCGCGCCCCGGCAACGGCACGAAGCGGGCGATCTGCTGGGGAATGGGCAGAAGTGCCTGGAGGGCGCGGTGATCGGACACGCGTTCCAGCTCCAGCGCCAGGGAGAAGCCCGTGTTGGGGATGAAGGGGAACGGGTGTGCCGGGTCGATGGCAAGCGGCGAAAGCACCGGGAAGACCTTGTCGAGGAAGTGCTTTTCCAGGTGTTTCAGGTCGCGCGAGGTAAGCTTTGACCGGGTGAGCAGCGTGATGCCCTCGGCCTCCATTTCCTTCTTCAGCTTGTTGAACGTGGTCTGCTGTACCTGCATCAGGCGGCGCGCATCCTCGTTGATGAGCCGCAGCTGTTCGGCCGGAGTGCGGCCATCCTCGGACGGGGTGGTATTGCCGGCGCGGACGAGCGCGCGCAGGCCGGCGACGCGGACGGTGTAGAATTCGTCAAGGTTGGTTGCGCTGATCGACAGGAAGCGCAGACGTTCCAGAAGCGGCACGGCAGGATTCGCGGCTTCGTCCAGCACACGCCAGTTGAAGGCGAGCCAGCTGAGCTCGCGGTTGAAGAAGCGACCCGGTCCGGTGATTTCGGCCGCGGGCAGCGAAACCGGGGCAGGGAACGGGGCTTTCAGGAAATCGGCCTGGGTCATCTCACTCTCCGCCGGTCTGCCCGGCGCCTTTCGGGATATGGAATCACCCGTCTTCCATCTTGTCCAGCACCTCTGCAGCCAGCTTCTGCGAGATGGGGCGCCGTTCGGCCAGTGACTTGGCGTCAAGCTCTGCCACCAGCGCGCGGGCCGCGGCAATGCTGCGTTCCATGCGGGCCACGAGCCAGGGGATCAGCGTGGGCGGCACCGTGACCTGGCGGTCGGCGAAGAGCTTGACCAGCACGGCAGAAAGGAGCGCATCGTCGGGCAGGTCCAGCGTGGCAACGCCGGCCGCGGAAAGGCGGCTGTGCAGGTCGGGCAGGGTGAGGCCCCAGTCGCGCACCGGATGGCGCGCGGTAAGGAGCAGGCGCCCGGCGGGGCAGAGGAGGTTGTGCAGGTGGAAGAGCGCGACCTCGGCCGTCGCGTGGCCCGCCACGGCATCGGCGCCTTCGATGACCAACCGGCCTGTCGCGGCAAGGGCCTGGGGGTCGGCATCACCGAGGGTTGTGCCGGGAATGACAGGCGTGCCGGTCTCGGCGGCCCAAAGGCGGGCGAGATGGGTCTTGCCGCTGCCGGCGGGGCCGGTCAGCACGAGTTTGCCGCCGGGCCAGTCGCCCGCATCCAGCGCGGCCAGCGCTGTGGCATTGGCGGGCGAGACGAAGAAATCCTCGCGGCGAAAGGTTTCGCGCGCGGGCAGGTCGAACGCGAGCTGTCCGGTCACGGCTCGGGCGCCCGCTCCGGCTCGGGATGCGGGTCGATGCCGCGGTAGAGCAGGCTCTTCTGGTACTGGGCGATGCCGAAGCGGGTGAAGACGCCCATGGCGGCGGCGACGGGCACCGCCACCAGCATCCCGACGAAGCCGAAGACCGCGCCGAAGGCGGACAGGGCGAAGAGGAGCCAGACCGGGTGCAGGCCCACCGACTTGCCCACGAGGCGCGGGGTGAGGATGTTGCCTTCGAAGAACTGGCCGGCGGCGAAGATGGCGGCGACAATGGCGATGGACACCCAGTCGCCCCAGAACTGCACGAGCGCCAGACCGATGGCGAGCGTGCCGCCGACCAGCGAGCCCACATAGGGGATGAAGGTGATCGCCCCGGCGATGGCGCCGACGACAAGGCCGAATTGCAGGCCGGCCAGCATCAGCGCGACCGAATAGAAAGTGCCCAGGATGACGCAGACCGAGACCTGGCCGCGCACGAAGCCGGCAAGCACGGCGTCGATCTCGCGCGCGAGCTGGCGCACGGTGGGGGCGTGGTCGCGCGGGATCAGCGCATCGACCTGGGCGACCATGCGGTCCCAGTCGAGCAGCATGTAGAAGGCCACGACCGGCACGACGACGAGGAAGACGACCGCGCCGACCACGCTGAGCGCGGAGGAGATGACGCCGTTGGCCAGCTGGCCGCCCTGCGCCTGGATCGCCTGGGCGATCTGCGAAAGCGTCTGGCGCGCGGTCGAGGTGCTGTCCTGCAGCTCTGGGAAGCGGGTGACGAGGAAGGTCTGGAACTGCTTGACGAAGTCGGGCACCGCGTTGACCAGCGCGGTCAGCTGCTGGATCAGCGTCGGGATGACCGACAGGACCAGCGCGGCAAAGACCAGGGCGGCCACCAGGGTGATGAGCGCGGTGGCCGCGGCGCGGCTGAGGCCGGCGCGTTGCAGCCGGTCGGCCAGCGGGTCGAGGAAATAGGCGATGGCGCCGCCCACCAGGAAGGGCAGGATGATGTTGCCCAGGAACCAGAGCACGACGAAGAACACCAGGGCCGCGATGCCCCAGTATTTCAGTTGGTCCTTCACCGGCAGGGCCATCGCATGTCTCCAAGGCACTGGTCGAGCATATCGCGCGTCCGGGCGGGCATATCAAGGGCGGGTCACGGCTGGGGCGGCCCCGCGGGGGTGAAGAGATCCTTCAGCGCCACGTCCTGCATCAGTTCGGTGGGGCGGGCCTGCAGGGTGGCGGTCCAGTCGCGCAGCATCCGGTCGCGCTGGTCGTCGATCATGGCGTGAAGCTCGGCCTCGAATTCTTCGCGGTGGAAGTATTCGTCGAGGTTTACCACCACGGCATCGGTGGCGAACCAGGCGATGCCGGCGCCGATGACGGCACCCGCGACGGTGCCGACGGGACCGACGGCGCTGCCGATGGCCGCGCCGGCGCCGCTGCCGCCCAGAAGGCCTGCGGATTTTGCGGCGCCCTTCGCTGCCGCCTTCATGGCCACCTTGGAGGCGATCTTCTTGGCCATCACGCTGGTCATGACCTTCACGGCCGCGGCGCCGCCCATCAGGGCGGCGGTGGCGCCGATGGGGGCGGTGACCGTCATCCGCACGGGGGCTTGCCCCAGAAGCGCGGCCATCGCGGCGTCGAGTTCGTCCTGAGCGGGCGTCGCGGCGAGAAGCTCGGCGGTCTTGCGCTCCAGTGCCGAGGCGAAGGCCTGGGCATAGGCAGCATCGACACGGGCCGCTGCTTCGGAAAGCCGGGTGTCGAGGTCGCCGAAGAGACGGCGGTAGAGCTCGCCTTCCACCTGGCCCAGAACGGCGCCGGCAAGTTCGGTGTATTCGCCCAGAACCGAATAGTGGAAATCGGCGTAGTCCGGCACGGCGGCATGGGCCGCGGCGAAGGCCGCGTCCAGTTGCGCCGCCATCAGACCCTGCACCTCTGCCGCCGCCATGTCGCCCGCCTGCTGGAACAGCCGTTCAAGCTCGGTCGGGGCGGGGCGGTAGATGGCAGGTTTCAGGCCGATGTCACGTGCAAGATCGTCCAGCCCCGCCGGGCCGCGCAGCGCGACCACGGCGGCGAGGCCAAGCGTGACAAGGGCCAGCACCGCGATGGTGGACCAGAAGGCGATGGCAAAGAGCCGGGCCTGGCGTCTTGCGGGCGGGGGAGGTGCGGTCATGTGGACCCCGATGTTTCGACAAGCAGGTTCTCGCAGAACTGCCGCACGGCGATGGCCACCTGTGCCACCGACAGGACGGCCAGCGCGCTTGTCACGAGGTGCAGGATGACAGCCAGCGGGCGCAGGGCCGCGAAGGGGCTGTCCGGACCAAGATGCAGCAACAGCCACATCCGCGCCGCATCGCCCGCCTGCGCCGCCTGAAGGGCTTCGGTCACCGGGCCGGCAGGGCCGGGCACATCGGCCATGGCCTGTTGCATCGCAGGGGCGAAGGGGAGGTGCAGATAGCCGGGCAGGGTGGCGGTGGTCCAGTCGAGCCAGACATGCAGCCCGACGAACACCCCGCCCACCAGCGCCAGTGCCAGCCTGTCGGCCAGCGGGTCGGCCCAGGGACGGTGCAGGTGCCGTCCGAGCCGGTGGGCGAGGATCGCCTGCGCCAGAGCCGCCAGCGGAACGAGGGCCGCCAGAAGCCAGAGATCGGCCGGGCGCGCCAGCACGACCTCGGCCGCGGTCAGGGGCACGGCAATCGCGGTGACCCCGATGGCGCGTGCCGTGGCACCGATCCGGCCTGTCAGCAACGGGGCGAGGGGCGAGGCAGGGCGAATCGCCGCCTGCCCCCAGGCGCGGCGGCGGGCCGCCTGGACACTGCGCGTGCCAAGGAACACCAGCAGGGCAAGAAGGATCAGGGCAAGGGCCGCGCCCTGTGTCAGCGGTTGCAGGATCCGCCATATGGCCAGAAGCGCCAGAACGATCACCGTCCCGGCGGCAACGGTCAGGGCGATGCTGCGTGCATGATGGTCCATCGCCGCGACCATGACCCGGAAGCGCGGCGGCCTGCAAGCCGGGGGACGCGCCGCTCCCGGCTGTCAGCGGGCGCTTAGCGGGTCGCGATAAGCCCCCGGCCAATGGACCGGCCGCAGGGCGCGGGGCAGGTGGCGGCCATCCGGGGCGCGGTGCCCCGGCAGAAGGAAGGCAAGACCATGAAGCGTATCCTGACCCTGTTCCTGTTCCTGACCGCCGCCCCGCTGGCCGCGCTGGCCGCGCCTGCCGTGGGCGATGTCGTGGGCACCACTCCCGAGGCCGCCACCGCGGCACTGGCCGAGAAGGGCTGCAAGGTTTCGGACTTCGAAGCCGAGGACGGCAAGATCGAAGCGAAGTGCACCGACGAGGCCGGCAAGCCGATGGAAGTCTATATCGACCCCGCCAGCGGCGCCGTTACCGAAGTGAAGTCGGGGGACTAAGCCATGGCTGCCTCCCTTTGGTCGGGCCGGGTGAAGCCCCCGGCGTTGTGGGACCCCGTGGTGCGCCTGACGCATTGGGTCATCGCCATCGTGGTGCTGCTGAACGCGGTCCTGACCGAAGGGGGCAGCACGCTTCACGTTGCCGCCGGCTGGACCGGCATGGCGATGCTGGCGCTGCGGCTGGTCTGGGGCCTGGTCGGCCCCGGCGCAGCACGCTTTTCCACCTTCCCGCCTGCGCCGGTGCAGGCGATGCGTCACCTTGCCGGGCTGGTACGCGGCCGGGTGCCGGAATACCCTTCGCACAACCCTGCGGGGGCGATCATGGCCTATGCGCTGTGGGGCCTTCTGGCGCTTGTCACGGCAAGTGGGCTTTACATGACGGGCGGCGCCACGCCGATGCAGGTGGCGGCCGATCAGGCGGCGGTTGACAGCGGCGACTGGTCGGCGCTGGTGCAGGCCGATGACAGCAGGGCCGACGACGACGGCGGCTGGAAGGACGCGGCAAAAGAGGTGCACGAGGTGGCGGCGAACGTGATCCTGATCCTTGTGCTGCTGCATGTGGCTGGCGTGGCCGTTGAGTCGCGCGCGCTGCGGCGCAATCTGGTGGCGCCGATGCTTCTGGGCAGCGCGGCACGCGGCGAACGCAACCGGAGGCGCGCCGAGTGAAGATGGGCCCGATCCTTCGGCCGAAGGGGCGGCGGGAAACCGCCGCGCTTTCGGTTTTCGTCGCACTGCAAAGCCTGGCGGCGGTGTTCTTCGTGGGCGACGTGTTCAGCGACCTCGCGGCGGATGCCGACAGCCTGCACATCTGGTTCGAGGGCGTGGTGACGCTGGCGCTGGTGCTGGGGGTGCTGTTCGGCATCGTCTCGCTGCGGCGCACCATCACGCTGATCGAGGAACAGGACCGCGCGCTGGACGTGGCGCGGGGCGCGCTTGCCGATGTGGTGGAACGCCAGTTCACCGCCTGGGGGCTTACCCCGGCCGAGACCGACGTAGGCCTTCTGGCGCTGAAGGGGCTGGACGTTGCAGAAATCGCGGCATTGCGCGGGGCGGCGCAGGGCACGGTGCGCGCGCAGCTGACGCGCATCTACGCCAAGGCCGGGGTTTCCGGCCGCGCGCAGTTTGCCGCCTATTTTGTCGAGGATCTGATGGGCGAGGGCCTGCCCCTGCGCGCAGCCTGAGCCGGGTGCGGGGCGGCGCATATTCCGTATGTGCACAGTTTGTTCCGTAATGTTCTTAAAAAGTTCTTTACGACTCGCGCTGGATATGAGAACAAAGGGGCAACGCAAGAGCAGGAGGTTCTGATGTTCAAGGATATCGCCGCAGTCCTCGTCCGGTCCCGCGCCACGGTGGTGGAGGATCTCGCCGGCCTGGTTGCCCTGTTCGTTCTGCTTTACGGCGCCCTCAGCCTGACCGGCGCCGCCTGAGTTCTGCCTGCGGTCTTTGTTGCCGGATCATCCTTCCCCGGATGCCTGTCCCTGGGTCTGCCTCGACCCGCTCCGGCAAAGACACGCCACTGACCGCCGCCACCGATGGGTGTGCGGCGGTTTTTTCTGGTCAGGCGGCAGCTTCGGCCGTGGCCATCGCCTCGGTCACCGCTTCCAGCGCCAGAAGGATCGAGGCGTGGCGGTTCTTGTAGTCGCGGGCGGGGATCAGCACCTCGTAGCCGTCGAAGGGCGCGGCGGGCACCGGGCCGCCCTCTTTCAGCATGGCGCGCAAGGCGTCGCGCGCCGCTTCCAGTTCTGCCCGGCTGCGGCCGATCACCACGCGGCCCAGCACCGCCGCCGAGGCCTGGCCAAGCGCACAGGCCTTCACATCCTGCGCGAAATCCTGCACACGGCCATCCTTGACCACGACATCGGCCGTGACGGTGGAGCCGCAAAGCGGCGAGCGCCGCTTTGCGCTGGCGTCGGGGTGGGGCAGGCGGCCCAGATGCGGGATGTCTGCCGCCAGTTCCAGGATGCGCCCCGAATAGAGCTTGATGAGGTCGCTGTCGCTCATGGCCAAATCTCCGCTGACCCCCTAGATAGACCCGCACCCTGTCCCTGCCAAGGAGCGGACCCATGGCCTTTGATGCGGCAAGCCTGAAGTACGACGACAAGGGCCTGGTTCCCTGCATCGCGCAGGATGCGGCCACGGGGGAGGTGCTGATGTTCGCCTGGATGAACGCGGCCTCGGTCGCGCGCACGCTGGAGACGGGTAAGGTGACCTATTGGTCACGCTCGCGCCAGGCGTTCTGGGTCAAGGGCGAAAGCTCGGGGCACCACCAGCGGCTGGTGGAATTGCGCATCGACTGCGACCGCGACTGTCTGCTGGCGCTGGTGGCACAGGAGGGGCCGGCCTGCCACACCAACCGGCGCAGCTGTTTCTACACGGCGATCCGCGGCGGGGCCGAGGTCGAGATCATGGCGCCGATGGCGGGCTAGTTCAGGTAGAACTCTCCCTTCACATGCCGCCATTCGCCGGGGCTGATCAGCTTTCGGTGAGCGAAGCGGACCGAGTGCAGCGGGCCTTCGATCTTTTCCTGCCAGAACTCGATGAACTTGAAGAGCCGGGGATAGTCCGGCGCCAGATCATAGTCCTGCCAGATGAAGCTGTTCAGCACATGCCGGTAGTCGGGCATCCGGTAGAACAGTTCCGCCGTGGTCAGCCCATAGCCTTTCAGCATAAGTTCCGTCTCGCTTGCCGCCATCCTTGCCTCCGATGCGTTTCCCCCCTGCGAAGGATGATGCCAAAGCCGGAATGAATTTCAACGAAAACAGTATGTTGGCACTCAGGATGGGGTGCTGCCAGATGGGGCGGCCACCCCCGCATTGCACACAACAGGATGGTTGGTGTAGGGTCGCGCGCGCAAGATATGGGGCAATGGCCCGGAAGGCAGGACAACGTGTCGGATCGTCCCGAAGACCCTGAAAACGCTGACGAAAAGCCGGCGCGGGCCGAATGGCACGGACCGCAGATCGACATCGCGCAAGAGATGAAGACGGCCTATCTGGATTACGCGATGAGCGTGATCGTGGCCCGCGCCATCCCCGACCTGCGCGACGGGCTGAAGCCGGTGCATCGGCGTATTCTTTATGCGATGAACGAAGTCGGCAACACGCACGACAAGCCCTACCGCAAGTCCTCGCGTCCGGTGGCCGACACGATGGGCAAGTATCACCCGCACGGCGACTCGGCGATCTATGACGCGCTGGTGCGGATGACGCAGGATTTCTCGATGTCGCTGCCGCTGCTGGACGGGCAGGGCAACTTCGGCTCGATGGACGGCGATCCGCCCGCGGCCTTCCGTTATACCGAGGTCCGGCTGGAAAAATCGGCCCGCGCGCTCTTGGACGACATCGACAAGGACACGGTCGATTTTCAGGACAACTATGACGGCAAGGACCGCGAACCCACCGTCCTGCCGGCGCGCTACCCCAACATGTTGGTCAACGGGTCCGAAGGCATCGCCGTCGGCATGGCAACCCGCATCCCGCCGCACAATCTGGGCGAGGTGATCGACGGCACGCTGGCGCTGATCGAGAATCCCGACTTGTCGATGGAACGGCTGATGGAGATCATCCCGGCCCCCGACTTCCCCACCGGCGCGATGATTATGGGCCGGTCGGGCGTGCGGAAGGCGTATCTTGAAGGCCGCGGCTCGGTGATCATTCGCGCCAAGACCCATGTGGAGGAAATCCGCAAGGACCGCTTTGCCATCATCGTGGACGAGATCCCCTTCCAGGTGAACAAGGCCGCGATGATCGAAAAGATCGCGGAGGCCGTGCGCGACAAGCGGCTGGAAGGCGTGGCCAGTGTCGCCGACGAATCCGACCGGGTGGGCGTGCGCGTGGTGATCGAGCTGAAGCGCGACGCCACGCCCGACGTGGTGCTGAACCAGCTTTACCGCTTTTCGCCAATGCAGACGAGCTTTGGCTGCAACATGCTGGCCTTGAACGGCGGCAAGCCGGAAACGCTAACCCTGCGCGATTTCCTGGTGCATTTCATTGCCTTCCGCGAGGAAGTTGTAGCGCGCCGTACGGCTTACGAGCTGCGCAAGGCGCGGGAGCGCAGCCATATCCTGTGCGGTCTGGCGGTGGCGGTCTCGAACGTGGACGAGGTGGTGGCGACCATCCGTTCCTCCTCCGACCCGTCCGAGGCGCGCGACCGGCTGATGACGCGGCGCTGGCCCGCGCATGACATCGCCGATTACATTCGCCTGATCGACGACCCGACCCACAAGATGAACGAGGACGGGACCTACAACCTGTCCGAAACCCAGGCCCGCGCGATCCTCGACCTGCGCCTGCAGCGGCTCACCGCCCTGGGGGTGAAGGAAATCACCGACGAGCTCGAGGAACTGGCCGCGAAGATCAAGGACTACCTCGATATCCTGTCCTCGCGTGACCGGATCATGGCGATCATTTCGGACGAGCTGACCGAGGTGAAGACGCAATTCGCCGTGCCCCGCCGCACCCAGATCGCCGATTGGGAGGGCGACCTGGACGACGAGGATTTGATCGAGCGCGAAGACATGGTCGTCACCATCACCTCGGGCGGCTACATCAAGCGCACGCCCCTGGCCGAATTCCGCGCCCAGAACCGCGGCGGCAAGGGCCTGTCGGCGATGGAGACGAAAGAGGACGACGTCGTCACCACCTTGTTCGTGGCGAACACGCATACCGTTCTTCTGTTCTTCACCACCGATGGCATGGCCTACCAACTGAAATGCTGGCGCCTGCCGCTGGCGGGGCGCACCGCCAAGGGCAAGGCCATCGTCAACATCCTGCCGATCCAGACCGGCATTTCCATTGCCGCGCTGATGCCCATCGACGTGCCGGAGCTGGAATGGGACGGGCTGCAGGTGTTCTTCGCCACCTCGGATGGCGACGTGCGCCGCAATGCGCTCAGCGATTTCACGAACATCAAGCGCAACGGCAAGATCGCGATGAACCTGCCCGAAGGCGTGAGCCTGGTGAACGCGCGCATCTGCGACGAGAACGACGACATCATGCTGGTGACCTCGCTTGGCCGCGCGATCCGCTTCCCGACAACCGAGGTGCGGGTGTTCAAGGGCCGCGATTCCACCGGCGTGCGTGGCATCCGCCTGGCCGAGGGCGACTCTGTGGTGTCGATGGCGGTGATCCGCCATTTCGACGCCACGCCAGAGGAGCGGGTGGCCTATCTGAAGCAGCGCCGCCTGATGGCCGGCGTGACCGAGGAAGAGGCGGCAGACGAGGAGGAAGAAGCGGTGTCCGAAGGCCAGCTTTCGCCCGAACGCTATGCCGAGATGTCGGCGGCGGAAGACCTGATCCTGACCGTCACGCGTGGCGGGTCGGGGAAGCTCTCGTCCAGCCACGACTACCCGGTGCGCGGACGCGGCGGCATCGGCGTCAAGGCAATCTCGCCCGGCCCCCGCGGCGGCATCGTTGTGGCCTCGTTCCCGGTGGAACCTTCCGACCAGATCATGCTGGCGACCTCGGCCGGCCAGTCGATCCGCGTTCCGGTGGACCAGATCTCCTTCCGGTCCCGCTCGGCGGGCGGGGTGCGTGTGTTCAACGTGGGCGAGGGCGAGGACGTGGTGTCCGTGGCCCGCGTTGCCGAACAGGCGGATGAGTGAGCTGGAGGCCCGCCTTGCCGCCCTTGCGGCGGCGGGCGAGACCATCACCTACGGCGCGCTGGCCCGCGACCTGGGCTGGCGGCTGGCGGACCTGACGGCGGCCCTGGAACGGCTGATGGCCGAGGATACCGCCGCCGGGCGCCCGTTGCGCGCAGCGCTCATGCGGGGGCGCCTGAGTGGTGACATGCCGGCGCGCGGCTTCTTCGATGCAGCGGCAGGGCTGGGTTACGATGTCTCGGACCCTGCAGCCTTCGTCTTGCGGCAGCGGGCGGCGCTCCGAACACCCTGATCTGTGCATTCCTGCGCAGACTGCGCGCGAACGTGCGGAATTTGCGGAAAGAAAAAATCCTGTATGCGTAATGCAGCTTCGGCACGGGCCGAGGACGAAACGGAACAGGACCCTTCACGATGGACTCTCTCAAATCCTATGCCCCCCTTGCCGCGCGCGTGCTGATCGGGGTGCTCTTCCTTCTGGCCGGCCTTGGCAAGCTGGGGAATGTCGCGGGCTTTTCGGGCTATCTCGCCTCGGGTGGTCTTCCTGCCTTCCTGGCGTGGCCCGCGATCCTGTTCGAGATCGTGGTGGGCGGTGCGCTGATCGTCGGCTTCCAGACCCGCCTTGCCGCGCTGGCAGCGGCGGCCTTCTGCGTGGTGGCCGGGCTGATGTATCATTCGAACTTCGGCGACCAGATGCAGCTCTCCAGCTTCCTGAAGAACATGGCCATCGCGGGTGGCCTTTTGCTGCTGGCTTCGACCGGCGCGGGCAAGCTGGCGCTGGACAAGGCGTAAGGCACGCACTTTAGGACAGGCGGGCCGGGAAACCGGCCCGCTTTTCATTTGGGCCGAATGCGCTTAAATCCCTGCCATGACCGAGACACTTCACATTATCGGCGGCGGCATGGCGGGTTCTGAAGCCGCCTGGCAGGCCGCATCTTCCGGCGTGCCCGTGGTGATCCACGAAATGCGCCCCAAGGTCGGCACCTTTGCCCACCGCACGGGCATGCTGGCCGAGATGGTCTGCTCCAACTCCTTCCGCTCGGACGACCACGAACGCAACGCCGTGGGTCTCTTGCACTGGGAGATGCGGGCGGCCGGTGGCCTGATCATGGAAATGGCCGAAGCGCATCGCCTGCCGGCGGGTGGCGCGTTGGCCGTGGACCGCGATCCCTTTGCCGAAGCTGTCACAGCGCGGCTCAGTTCCCATCCGCTGATTTCCGTTTCAGAGGAAGAGATTACCGAGCTTCCTTTATCCGGCCACTGGATCATCGCCACCGGCCCGCTGACCTCCGGTGCGCTGGCCGAAAGCATCCGCGCCGCCACCGACGCCGAGGCGTTGGCCTTCTTCGATGCCATCGCCCCCATCGTCTATGCCGAAACGGTGGACATGTCGGTCGCCTGGATGCAGTCGCGTTATGACAAGGGCGAGACCATCGAGGAACAGACCGCCTACATGAACTGCCCGATGACGAAGGACCAGTACGAGGCCTTCATCGACGCGGTGTTGGCGGCGGACAAGACCGAGTTTCATGAGGGCGAGACGGCGGGCTACTTCGACGGCTGCCTGCCGATCGAGGTGATGGCCGAACGCGGGCGCGAGACGCTGCGCTTTGGCCCGATGAAGCCGGTGGGCCTGACCAACCCCCACAATCCCCAGAAGCCCTATGCCGTGGTGCAGCTGCGCCGCGACAACAAGCTGGGCACACTGTACAACATCGTGGGCTTCCAGACCAAGATGAAGTACGGAGCGCAAGTGGATGTTTTCCGCAAGATTCCGGGGCTGGAAAATGCCTCGTTCGCGCGCCTGGGCGGCATCCACCGCAACACTTTCATCAACTCGCCCACGCTGCTCGATGCGCAGATGCGGCTGAAGTCGCGCCCCAACATCCGCTTCGCCGGCCAGATCACCGGGGTCGAGGGCTATGTGGAAAGCGCCGCGATGGGTCTTCTGGCCGGCCGCATGGCCGCGGCAGAGATCCTCGGACAAGACCTGCCACCGCCGCCGCCCGAAACAGCGACGGGCGCTCTGATCACCCACATCACCGGCGGGGCCGAGGCAAAGACCTTCCAGCCGATGAACGTGAACTTCGGGCTGTTCCCGCCCATCGACGCGAAGGGAGGCCGCAAGGGCCGGAAAGACCGCTACAAGGCCTATACCGACCGCGCCAAGGAAGCTTTCCAGGCATGGCTTTCGTAACCCGCTTCGCGCCCTCACCGACCGGCCCGCTACACCTCGGCCATGCCTATTCTGCCCTGCTGGCGCATGACATGGCCCGCTACGAGGGGGGAAGCTTCCTCTTGCGGATGGAGGACATTGATCGCCAGCGCAGCAGGCCGGATTGGGAGCGTCAGATCCTTGACGATCTGGCCTGGCTGGGCATCGTTTGGGACGCCGAACCGATGCGCCAGTCGGAACGTCAGCCCGCCTATGACAAGGCTCTGAATGACCTCTGGCTGGCCGGGTTGTTGTACCCCTGCACCTGCAGCCGCCGGGACATCGAGGCCGCCCTGTCGGCACCGCAGGAAGGCGTGGACCTGCCTACGGGGCCGGACGGGCCGGTCTATCCCGGCACCTGCCGCAACCGGATGAATTGGGAGCGGACGTTTCCAGACGGACATGACCGCCCGCGCGACGCCACCCTGAGGCTGGAGGTCGCCTGCATCGGTCCGCAGCATTTCCAGCACCGCATCGACACCCCGGATGGCGGCTGGCACAGCTATGCTGGCTATGTGGAAACCGGGATCGGACCCGGCGGGGCAAAGGGTCTTATCGAGTTCACGCCGGACGACATCTGCAAGCAGGTTGGCGATTTTGTTGTGGCCCGTAAGGACATGGGAACCTCCTATCATCTGTCGGTGGTCGTGGACGACGCGGAGCAGGGCGTGACCCATGTGGTCCGGGGAGCCGATCTATCCGAAGCGACGCGCATTCACGTGATGCTGCAGCGCCTGCTGAACCTGCCCACGCCCGCCTACCACCACCACCGCCTGATCCGCGACGACAACGGCAAGCGGCTGGCGAAACGCGACGATGCCCGCGCGCTGGCGAAATACCGCGCCGAGGGCGCGACGCCGCAGGACATCCGCCGGATGGTCGGCCTCTAGGCCGCCGCGCGCAGCACCATGCCGAACAGGTCGCGCGGATCGTCCGGGTCTGCGATCATGTCCAGCATCTCGCAGAACTCCGTCCCCTTCACCTTGCCCGCCACATAGCGCAGCGCGGCGAAATCCTCGATGGCGAAGCCGACCGAGTCGAAGAGCGTGATCTGCTCGGCGCTGTTCCGCCCCGCCGCCTGCCCGGCGATCACCTGCCAGAGCTCGGTCACCGGATGGTCGGGGTCCAGTTGCTGGATCTCGTCCTCCACCCGCGTCTGCGGGGGAAACTCCACGAAGATGCCCGAGCGCAGGAGGATGTCGCGGTGCAGTTCCGTCTTGCCGGGGCAGTCGCCGCCCACCGCGTTGATGTGCACGCCTGACCCCACCATGTTGTCGGTCAGGATCGTGGCACAGGCCTTGTCCGCCGTCACCGTGGTCACGATCTCGGCGCCCAAGATCGCCTCTTCCGCCGTCCGGCAGGCCACCGTGCGCAGGCCCCGCCCGGCCAGGTTCCGCACGCATTTCGCCGTGGCAGCGGGGTCGAGGTCGTAGAGCCGGACCTCCTGAATACCGCAGACCGCCTTGAAGGCCAGCGCCTGGAATTCGGCCTGCGCGCCATTGCCGATCAGCGCCATGACGCGCGAGCCCTTCGGCGCCAGCCATTTCGCCGCCATGGCAGAGGTCGCCGCGGTGCGCAGCGCCGTCAGGATGGTCATTTCCGAAAGCAGCACCGGATATCCCGTCTCCACATCAGCCAGAAGGCCAAAGGCCGTCACCGTCTGCAACCCCCGCTTCATGTTGGCGGGATGCCCGTTCACATACTTGAAGCCATAGGTCTGCCCGTCCGAGGTCGGCATCAGCTCGATCACGCCCACATCGCTGTGCGAGGCAATGCGCGGGGTCTTGTCGAACATCGGCCAGCGCCGGAAGTCGGCCTCGATCTCGGCCACCAGATCGACCATCACGCGTTCGATCCCAAGATGAAGAACCAGCTTCATCATGCTGTCAACGCTGACAAAAGGCACAAGGTTCAGGGTCATCATTTGCCTCCCGTCACTTCGACCGCGTCGGCCGGTCAAAGACCTTCTTGCCCATCAGCGAGCCCACCAGATCCACCATCAGCCGCGCCGTCATACCGCGGTCGTCCAGGAACGGGTTCAGCTCCACCAGGTCCAGCGATGTCACCAGCCCGGATTCGTGCAAGAGCTCCATCACCAGATGCGCCTCGCGAAAGGTCGTGCCGCCCGGCACCGTCGTGCCCACGGCCGGCGCGATGGACGGGTCGAGGAAATCCACGTCCAGCGAGACGTGCAGCATCCCCTGTTCCGCCTCCACCCGTTCCAGAAAGGCGCGGAGCGGCGCCACGATGCCATGTTCGTCCAGCACCCGCATGTCGGTGATGGCGATGTCATGCTCCAGCAGGGCGGAATGCTCGGCCGGATCGACAGACCGGATGCCATAGAGGCACATGCGACCGGCCGGGATCGGCGCCGGGAAGGGGGGGAAGGCGTCGAAATCGCCACGCCCGGCAATATAGGCCACCGGCGTGCCATGCAGGTTGCCGCTGGTCGTGGTCATCGGCGTGTGGAAATCGGAATGCGCATCCAGCCACAACAGGAACAGAGGCCGCCCCTCGCGCTTGGCATGGGCGGCGGCGCCGGCGACCGATCCAAGCGCCAGCGAATGGTCGCCCCCCATCACCACCGGCAACCCGCCGTCCGCCAGCGCGTCCTCCACCTTGTCGGCCAGAACCTCGGTCCAGCCCACCACCTCGGCCAGCGAATGCACCGCCGGGTTGGGGCAGGTCGCCTCGCGCAGCTCCGGCAGGGCCAGGTCGCCCCAGTCCGTCACGCCATGGCCCAGGTCGCGGATCGCCGCGGCCAGCCCCGCCACACGAAAGGCCGCCGGCCCCATCAGACAGCCGGGACGACGTTGCCCTTCGTCAATCGGGGCCCCGATCAGGATGCAATTGGCCATGGGTCTCTCCTTTGCTCCTTCAGTCTTTCCCCCTTGCGATGGATTCCAGTGGCATTATCGTCATCCTGAACCACGGATTTGCCGAAACGGCGGAGGAACCGACCATGCTGGACGAAACCGACCAGCGGCTGATCGCCGAACTCCGCCGCGATGGCCGCGCCGCGCTGTCCGACCTTGCGGCAAGGCTCGACATCTCGCGCGCGACCGTCCGCGCCCGCATGGAACGGCTGGAAGCGCGGGGCGAAATCGCGGGCTTCACGGTGCTGACGCGCAGCGACGTGACCGCCGCGCCGGTGCGCGCGCTGATGATGGTGGGGATCGAGGGCAGGGGGGCCGAACGCATCATGGCCCGGCTTTCGGGCTTTCCGGCGGTGATGGCGATCCACACCACCAACGGCAAGTGGGACCTGATCGTGGAACTGGGCACCCAAACGCTGGCCGATCTGGACGAGGTCCTCTTCCGCATCCGCGGCCTCGAAGGCATCACCACGTCAGAGACCAACCTCCTCCTCGGCACCCGCAAGGCCGGCAAGCGCTGATCACATCGCCGCGACACCTGCGCGCATCTTCACTGGGCGCGCGGGGGGCGAACCTGTAACACTCTGATACGATGGGATTCCTCGTTGCGGAAACACTCCACACGGGGTGCGGCAACCGTCGAACCACCCGCTTCCTTCCGCCACAGCCGCGCTGACAAGCGGGGCAAAGCGCCCTATACCTTCGCGCAGCGCAAACGGAACATCCCATGATCGTCGAACTCGGACACTACGCCCTCGTCCTCGCTCTCTGCGTGGCGCTTGTTCAGTCGGTGGTGCCGCTGGTCGGCGCCCACCGCCGCAACCCGGCCTGGATGGCCGTGGCCGAACCCGCGGCGGTGCTGCAATTCCTGCTGGTGGGTTTCGCCTTCGCGGCCCTGGTCCGCGCCTTCATGACCTCGGATTTCTCGCTGCGCGTGGTGGTCGAGAACTCGCATTCGCTCAAGCCCATGCTGTACAAGTTCGCCGGAACCTGGGGCAACCACGAGGGCTCTCTGCTTCTGTGGAGCCTGATCCTCTCGCTCTACTCCGCCTGCGCCGTCTTCTTCGGCCAGTATCTGCCCGCCACGCTGAAGGCGCGCGTTCTGGCGGTTCAGGGCATGATCGGGGTGGCCTTCCTTCTGTTCATGCTGCTCACCTCCAATCCCTTCGACCGGCTTGCCATGCCGCCGATGGATGGGCGCGACCTGAACCCCTTGTTGCAGGACCCCGGCCTCGCCTTCCACCCGCCCTTCCTCTACCTCGGCTATGTCGGGCTCTCGATGGCCTTCTCCTTCGCCGTCGCCGCCCTGATCGAGGGCCGGGTCGATGCCGCCTGGGCCCGCTGGGTCCGGCCCTGGACGGTGGCCGCCTGGGTGTTCCTGACCATCGGCATCGCGCTCGGCTCCTGGTGGGCCTATTACGAGCTTGGCTGGGGCGGCTTCTGGTTCTGGGATCCGGTCGAGAACGCCTCGTTCATGCCCTGGCTGATCGGCGCGGCGCTCCTTCATTCCGCCATCGTGGTGGAAAAGCGGGAAACGCTGAAGGCCTGGACCATCCTTCTCGCCATCCTCGCCTTCGGCTTCTCGCTGATCGGCACCTTCATCGTGCGCTCGGGTGTCATCACCTCTGTGCACAGCTTCGCGAATGACCCCGAACGCGGCGTCTTCATCCTGTTGATCCTCGCCGTCTTCCTGGGCGGCGCGCTCACACTGTTTGCCGCCCGCGCCGGCGCGATGGAGGCGAAGGGCATCTTCGCGCCCATCAGCCGCGAAAGCGCGCTGGTGGCCAACAACATCCTGCTGACCGTCGCCTGCTTCGTGGTCTTCGTGGGCACGGTCTGGCCGCTGGTCGCCGAAATGGCCTTCGACCGCAAGCTTTCGGTCGGCGAGCCCTTCTTCAACGCGGCTTTCACCCCCTTCATGGTGGCGCTGGCGCTGATCCTGCCGCCCGGCAGCGTGCTCGCCTGGAAACGGGGCGATCTGTCCCGCGCCCTGCGCCTGATGCGCCCGGCCCTCATCCTCTCCGTAGTCCTTGGCGCCACCGTCTGGGCGCTGCAGGGCGGCCCGGCGGTTCTTGGCCCCATCGGCGCCGCCCTT
This sequence comes from Neotabrizicola shimadae, assembly GCF_019623905.1. Lineage (NCBI taxonomy): Bacteria > Pseudomonadati > Pseudomonadota > Alphaproteobacteria > Rhodobacterales > Paracoccaceae > Neotabrizicola > Neotabrizicola shimadae. The sequence goes on from NZ_CP069370.1 coordinate 1,339,726, forward strand.
GGCGCCTGGGTGGTGCTTGGCGCGCTGACCGATCTCTGGTCGAAGGGCGGGCAGGGCGCCGCCGGCACGCGCCTGCGCCGCCTGGCCCGCGCCCCCCGGGCCGATTGGGGCAAGGCCACCGCCCATGTGGGCCTTGGCGTCACGCTTTTCGCTGTGGCCGCCATGCACGCCTGGAAGGTCGAGGACATCCGCGTGATGAAGCCGGGCGACAGCATGGAATTCGGCGGCTACACCGTCACCCTCACCGGCGTGCGCGAAGAACCGGGGCCGAACTACACCACCCATTTCGCCGATCTGGCGGTGGCCCGCCCCGGCGGCCCCACCATCACCATGCAACCGGAAAAGCGGTTCTATCCGGTCCAGGCCATGCCCACGACCGAAGCTGCCATCCACCAGACCCTGACGCATGACCTGTACTTTGCCCTGGGCGATCCGCAGGACGGCGGGGGCTGGGTGATCCGCAGCTACCGTGAACCCTTCGCCAACTGGCTGTGGATCGGCTCGGCCCTCATGGCCCTGGGTGGCCTCCTCAGCCTGACCGACCGCCGCTTCCGTCTGGCCGCCGGCGCCCGCCGCCCCGCTGCGGTCCCCGCGGAATGACCGTGATGCGCCGCCTGATCCTGGCGCTTGCGCTCGTCGTCGCCGCCCCCGTCTGGGCCGTCCAGCCCGACGAGATGCTGCCCGACCCCGCGCTGGAAGCCCGCGCCCGCGTGATTTCGCGCGATTTGCGCTGCCCGGTCTGCCAGGGCGAGAACATCGACGATTCCGATGCCCAGATCAGCCGCGACCTGCGGCTTCTGGTGCGCGAACGGCTGGTGGCGGGCGACACCAACGAGGAGGTCATCGACTACATCGTGGACCGCTATGGCGAATTCGTGCTGTTCAACCCGCGCCCGCAGGGCCTGAACCTCGCACTCTGGCTCGCCGGGCCGGCCATGTTGCTGGCCGGGGCCGGCATCGCCTTCCTTACCTTCCGCGGCCGCAGCCGCAGTCAGATCGCCGACCGCGGCCTGACCGCGGATGAAGAGGCCCGGCTGAAGGAATTGCTCAAGGACTGACTTCCGGTCGATTTCCTGCGGCAGAGTGCCGCATCTTCCTCTTTTCGTCGCAAAACCTTCGTGATTATCTGCCTCACGGCGTGGGGATCAGGGGGATGTGACCATGTCGACAGCTCTGATGCTGGCGGTCGGGCGGCGCTTCGTCCAGGTGGGCCGCCTCAACATGACATTGCCCGACGGGGCGAAACACAGCTTCGGCCCCGGTTCCGGCGGGCCAGAGGTCAGCATCGTCCTCACCGACCCGGCCCTGCCAACGCGCATCGTGCTGAACCCCGATCTCGCCTTGGGCGAGGCCTATATGGACGGCACGCTTATCATCCAGGGCGATGACCTGCGCGGCTTTCTCAAACTGATGATCCGCAACGCCCGCCTGCCCAATCCCGGCCTTGTCCCCGGCACGCTGGAACGCGCGCGACGCGCCATCCGCGCCCGCCTGGGCGTGAACCCGCTGCACCGCGCGCGGCGCAATGTGGCGCATCACTATGACCTCAGCGGCGAGTTCTATGACCTCTTCCTGGATGCCAACAAGCAGTACACCTGCGCCTATTTCCGCCAGCCCGACCTAACCATCGAACAGGCTCAGGCCGAAAAGATGGCCCTCATCGGCCGCAAGCTCCTGATCCGGCCGGAAATGCGCGTGCTCGACATCGGCTGCGGCTTCGGCACGCTGGCGATGACGCTGGCGCGCGACTTCGGCGCCCATGTCACGGGCGTCACCCTGTCCGAGGTGCAACTGGCCGAAGCGCGCGCCAAGGCCGCCGCCGCCGGCCTGGCCGACCGCTGCGAGTTCCGGCTTCAGGATTACCGCGATGTCACCGGCCCCTTCGACCGCATCGTGTCGGTCGGCATGATGGAACATGTCGGCCTGCCGCACCTGTCCACCTATTTCCGCAAGGTGCGCGAGCTCCTGACGGACGACGGCGTGGCGCTCATCCACTACATCGGCCGCCCGATCCGGCCCGAGTCGATCTCGCCCTGGTTCGACAAGTACATCTTCCCCGGCGCCTATATCCCGGCCCTGTCAGAGGTGCTGCCCATCCTCGAACGCCACGACATCGCGCTGTGCGACCTGGAAATCTGGCGCGGCCACTACGAACGCACGCTCGCCGCCTGGTATGCCAAGTTCCAGACCAATCTCGACCGCGCCCGCCAGCTCTACGACGACCGCTTCGTGCGGATGTGGCGCTATTACCTCCTGGCTGCCGAACAGAGCTTTGCCGAGGAAACCATGGTGATCCACCAGCTCCAACTCGCCCGCCACGGCGCATCCGTCCCCATGACGCGCGATTACCTCTACGCCTGACGCCCGTGCCGCAACGTCCCATTCGGCCCGCGCTTCCGCCGCAGGCCCCCGGTCTTTAGGCTGGCCGCGGCAAGGGGAGGGTGCGATGGCAGAACCGACGATTCTGGTGCAGGCCGAAGGCGGGGTGACGATCCTCACGCTGAACCGGCCAAGGCTGCGCAACGCGCTCAACCGCCAGCTCCGGGCCGAGCTTCTGGCCGCCCTCAAGGCCGCGACACAGGCGCGCTGCGTCGTCCTCACCGGCACGGGCGGCGCCTTCTCTTCCGGCCAGGACCTCGCCGATGCCGGCCCGCTGGACGAGCTGGACCTCGAACGCACCCTGCGCGAGGAATATGAACCCCTCATCGCCGCCATCGCCGATTGCCCCGCGCCGGTCATCGCTGCGGTCAACGGCGTCGCCGCCGGGGCAGGGGCCAACCTGGCGCTTGCCTGCGATCTGGTGATCGCCGCCGAAAGCGCCACCTTCCTGCAGGCGTTCACCCGCATCGGCCTGATGCCCGATGCCGGCGGCACCTTCTGGCTGCCACGCCAGGTGGGCCAGGCCCGTGCCATGGGAGCGATGCTGCTGGCCGAACCGATCCCGGCCGCCCAGGCCGCCGACTGGGGCATGATCTGGGAAGCCGTGCCCGATGCCGAGTTCGAAACCCGCTGGCGCGCCCGCGCCAAGACGCTCGCTGCCGGTCCGACCGTGGCCCTTGCCGCCGTCAAACGCGCGCTCCGCGCCAGCCCCGGTAGCACACTCCCCGCGCAACTGGCCCTCGAAGCCCGGCTTCAGGGCCAGTGCGGCGCCACGCAGGATTTCCGCGAAGGCGTCGCCGCCTTCCTGGAAAAGCGCCCCGCACGCTTCCGGGGCGCCTGATCCGCTCAGGCCCCGCGCGACAGGGCCGCGATGCCGGTCCGCGCGATCTCGCGCAGGCCCAGGGGGCGCATCAGCTCGGCAAAGGCATCGATCTTCTCGGGCGTGCCGGTCATCTCGAAGACAAAGCTCTCCAGCGTGGAATCCACCACATTGGCGCGGAAGATCTCCGCCAGCCGCAGCGCCTCGATCCGCGCATCGCCCTTGCCCGCCACCTTGAACAGCGCCAGTTCGCGCTGCACGCTCGGCCCCTCGGCCGTCAGGTCGTGCACCGCATGAACCGGCACCATCCGGCTCAGCTGCGCCTCGATCTGGTCGATCACCGCCGGCGTGCCCCGTGTCACAACGGTGATGCGCGAGCGGTGGCCGGTATGGTCCACCTCGGCCACGGTCAGCGAGTCGATGTTATACCCGCGCCCGGAAAACAGCCCGATCACCCGCGCCAGCACGCCCGGCTCGTTCTCGACGATCACGGCGAGGGTGTGACTCTCCTCGACCTGGGAATGGCTGTCCCGCAGGTCATAGGCGGAATGGCTCGTTGAGCCTTTCTTGATGTTGAGCGGCGACATCCGCCCCTCCCTTCATTTTCTGTCCAACAAACATCCTGCCGGCGGTCCGGGGGACGCAAAGTCCCCCGGCTCCACCTTACACCAGCACCGCGCCCTTGGCCCCGATCACGCCCTGGGTATCGGCATCGCCCAGGAGCATCTCGTTGTGCGGCTTGCCGCTCGGGATCATGGGGAAGCAGTTCTCGTGCTTCTCCACCAGGCAGTCAAAGATCACCGGGCCTTCATAGCGGATCATTTCCATGATCGCGTCGTCCAGGTCCTTCGGATCCGAACACTTGATGCCCTTGCAGCCGAAGGCTTCCGCCAACTTCACGAAATCGGGCAGGCTCTCGCTCCAGGAATGCGAATAGCGCTCGCCATGCAGCAGTTCCTGCCACTGGCGCACCATGCCCAGACGCTCGTTGTTCAGGATGAACTGCTTGACCGGCGCGCGGAACTGCATCGCCGTGCCCATTTCCTGCATGTTCATCAGCCAACTGGCCTCGCCCGCCACGTTGATCACCAGCGCCTGCGGATGCGCGATCTGCACCCCGATGCTGGCCGGCAGGCCATAGCCCATGGTGCCAAGCCCTCCGGATGTCATCCAGCGGTTCGGCGCCTCGAAGCCCAGGAACTGCGCCGCCCACATCTGGTGCTGGCCCACTTCCGTGGTGATGTAGCGGTCCATCCCCTTGGTCAGCGCCTCCAGCCGCTGCAGCGCGTACTGCGGCTTGATCGAGCTTTCCGAGGGCTTGTAGCGCAGGCAATCCACCGCCTTCCATTCGGCGATGCGGCCCCACCATTTGGCGAGCCCCTCCTTGTTCACCTTGCGGCCCCGCGCCTTCCAGATGCGAAGCAGGTCTTCCAGCACGTGGCCCACGTCGCCCAGGATCGGCACGTCCACCCGGATCACCTTGTTGATGGACGAGGCGTCGATGTCGATATGCGCCTTCTTCGAATGGGGGCTGAAATCCTTCACCCGCCCGGTGATCCGGTCGTCGAAGCGCGCGCCCACGTTGATCATCAGGTCGCAGCCATGCATCGCCAGGTTGGCCTCATAAAGGCCATGCATCCCCAGCATCCCCAGCCAGTTCTTGCCCGAGGCCGGATAGGCGCCCAGGCCCATCAGGGTCGAGGTGATGGGAAAGCCCGTCGCATCCACCAGCTCGCGCAAGAGCTGGCTGGCCGCGGTGCCCGAGTTGATGACGCCGCCCCCGGTATAGAAGATCGGCCGCTCGGCGGTCTCCATCATCTCGACCAGACGGGTGATCGCCTCGATGTCGCCCTTCACCTTGGGCTGGTAATGGTCGATCCGCAGCCTTTCCTTGCCGATGTAATCGGCAGTGGCGAACTGCACATCCTTCGGAATGTCCACCAGCACCGGGCCGGGGCGGCCGGCGGTGGCAACATGAAAGGCCTGGTGGATGGTCTCGGACAGCTTCGCCGTGTCCTTCACCAGCCAGTTCATCTTGGTGCAGGGCCGGGTGATGCCCACGGTGTCGGCCTCCTGGAAGCCGTCGGTGCCGATCATGAAGGTCGGCACCTGGCCCGAAAGCACGATGATCGGGATCGAATCCATCAGCGCGTCGGTCAGGCCCGTCACCGCATTGGTGGCACCGGGACCCGAGGTCACCAGGGCCACGCCCGGCTTGCCGGTCGACCGCGCATAGCCCTCGGCCATGTGCACCGCGCCCTGTTCGTGCCGCACGAGGATGTGGCGGATCTCGTTCTGCTGGAAGATCTCGTCATAGATCGGAAGGACAGCGCCGCCCGGATAGCCGAAGACCACCTCCACGCCCTGATCCTTCAGGGCCTGAACCACCATCCTCGCGCCGGTCATCGCCTTCGTCATCGCTTTCGCCTTTCGGTCCTTCGTCGTCGTTCGTGTTCAAGTCGTCGCGGCCAACAAAAAGCCCCCGGGAGGGGTCTCCGGGGGCGCATGGGTGCTGATATGGCAACCGTTACCGGCCCATGCGCCAATCCTCTACAAGTACAAGAATGCGTGCCATGGCCCGCTCCCCTTTGCTGCAGCGGCAACCTATGCGGGCCGAAACGGGGCGTCAATGGCAAAAGCGCAAAGAAAGTGTCGGCGCGCCCGGCAATTTTTGAACTTTTCTTGCGCCCAGTGCGGCCCCCTCGCAACGAACGCAAAAATCGGGCCGTTCCGTCCTACAGCATCAGCGCGACATAGCCCGCATAGACCACAAGAAGCACACCCCCAAGCCAGCGCGGCAGGCGCCCCAGTGCCAGCGCCAGCACCGTCACGGCCGCCGCCGTTCCCACCACCCAGGGGAAATCCACCGCCATGAACCGCGCATCCACGCTGTCGATCGGCGCAATCATCGCGGTCGCGCCCAGGATGCCGAAGATGTTGAAGATGTTCGATCCCACGACATTGCCCACCGCGATGTCGGTCTGCCGCCGGAAGGCCGCGATGGCGCTGGTCGCCAGTTCCGGCAGCGAGGTGCCCACGGCCACCACCGTCAGCCCGATCACCGCCTCCGATATGCCGAAGCCCCGCGCGATCTCGCTGGCACTGTCCACCAGGAACCGCGCACCGATCACCAGAAGCACCAGCCCGCCCAGGGTCTGTGCCGCGGCCTTCCAGGCCGGCTCGTCCACCGTCAGCTCCACATCCTCCGGATTGCCGCCCATCCGTAACGCCACCAGCAGGAAGACCGCCAGCCCGCCCAGCAGAACCAGCCCGTCCACCCGCGTCACCGCCCCGTCCGCCAGAACGGGCCACAGCGCCAGCGAGGCCAGCATCATGAACCCCAGGTCCCGCCACAGCCGCCGCGCCGGAATCACCAGCGGCGCAATCACCGCCGATATGCCCAGGATCAACAGGATGTTGGCGATGTTCGACCCCATCACGTTGCCGATGGCGATCCCCGGCTCGCCTGCCAGGGCCGCCTGGACCGAAACCAGAAGCTCCGGCGCCGATGTGCCGAAGCCCACCACCGTCAGCCCGATCACCATGGGCGACAGCCCGAACCGCCGCGCCAGCACGCTCGCGCCCCGCACGAGGTATTCCCCGCCGAAGAACAGCCCCGCCAGCCCCACCACGAACATCACATAGGTCACGACAGCCCCCGTCCGGTTTCCTCAGATGGTTGTCCGAACGCTCTCCCATGCAAGGGGCGCCCTGCCGAGTTCGCACCATAGCGTCCGCCGGGCCACAGGTCTTGCCGCGAAACTCCGCAAATCCCAGGTGCAAGCCGCTGACAAATCTGTACCCTGCCGCGCAACCGCGCAAACAGGAGCCCCCGATGCCCGATCCCCGCCAACCCATCCTCGGCCATCTCGGCGCCACCATCGCCGGCCCCCGCAACCCCGCGGTCGAGGCGCTGAACCCCGACATCCTGGTTCCCCCCGTCACCGACCACGGCGGCATGCCGAACCTGAAGTTCCCCTTCGCCCAGGCCCACAACCGCCTGGAAGACGGCGGTTGGGCGCGCGAGGTCACGCTGCGCGAGATGCCGGCGATGGAAGAGCTTGCCATCGTCAACATGCGCCTCGGCCCCGGCGTCGTGCGCGAGATGCACTGGCACAAGGAGGCCGAATGGGCCTACGTCACCGAGGGCCGCGTGCGCTTCTACCTCGTGGACGAACACCGCAACGTCCTTGTCGAGGATCTGGGCCCTGGCGACCTCTGGCTCGCCCCCGCCGGCATCCCCCATGCCATCCAGGCGCTGGAGGAAGGCACCGAATTCGTTCTTGTCTTCAACGACGGCAACTTCTCGGAAAACGAGACGCTGCTTCTCACCGAACTCATGGCGCACATGCCGCGCGACGTGCTGGCCCGCAACTTCGGCATATCCGAAGACGCCTTCTCTGGCCTGCCACCGTCCGAAAAGTACATTTTCCGCCTGCCGGTCCCGCCCTCCATCGAAGAGGTCCGCGCCCAGCTTGGCGCCGCCACCATGACCGGGAAATACGTCTTCCGCGGCGCCGACATCCCCAAAAGCAAATGGCCCGGCGGCCAGACCCAGATCATCGACAGCACGAACTTCACGCTCACGCCCATGGCCTTCCTGCTGATCGAGCTGGAGCCGGGCGGCATGCGCGAAATCCACTGGCACCCCGATTCTGACGAGATCCAGTATTACATCTCGGGCCAGGGCCGCATGACCGTGTTCAACGCCGTCGCCAACGCCCGCACCTTCAACTTCAGCCCCGGCGACGTGGGCTATGTGCCCAAGAACCTGGCGCATTACATCGAAAACACAGGGACCGAGCCGCTTGTCGTGCTCAATGTCTTCTCGAAGGGCGATTACCGCGACATCTCGCTGAACCAGTGGCTCGCCCTGACGCCGCCCGGCCTCGTGCGCGGCCATCTTGATGTCGACGACCGCCTGATGGGCGCGCTGCGCCCCACCCGCCAGCCCGTCGTGGGCGGCTAGGCGCGAACCGGGCAGGGCGACAGGGGCGGGGGCAGGGCGCCCCGTTCCTTCTGACACAGGCCTGTCACCTCGACCGACTATCCATGGCCTCCCACGCAGCCGCAGGGCGCCCGCGCCCGTGCCACAGGAGACCGCCATGGACGACATGCCCCTTCACCGCCTGTCCTTCGACGAGATCGACGAACGCCGCAATCCTCGTCCCGCCGAACAGGACTTCGACCGCGTCGTTGCCCGCGCCATGTCGCGCCGCGGCTTCATGGGCGTCCTCGCCTTCGGCTCTGCCGCCGCCGCCTTGGGGATCGGCCCGCTGCTGACCTCCACCGCCGCCCAGGCGCAGACCACCAGCCGTTTCCCCTTCACCCCCATCGGCATCTCGACCGATTTCGACATCCACGTGCCGGAAGGTTATGCCTGGAAGCCGGTCGCGCGTTGGGGCGATGCGCTCTTCTCCGATGCCCCGGCCTTCGATCCGGCCAAGGGCACCACGACCGAAGGCCAGGCCCGCGCCTTCGGCGAAAACACCGACGGCATGGAACTGTTCGTCATCGACGGCCGCCAGGTCATCGCCGTCAACCATGAATATGTGAACCTCGACGTGAACCTGCCCGGCAACCCCGACGGCCTGCCGCTTTCGGCCGAAGATGTGCTGAAGCTGCAGAACGCCCAGGGCATCAGCGTGATGGAAGTCGCCGAAGGCCCCGATGGCTGGGCCATCGTGGTGGACAGCCCGCTCAACCGCCGCATCACCAACAACACGCCGATGACGCTGACCGGCCCCGCCGCCGGCCATGACCTGCTGAAGACCCCGGCCGACCCGACCGGCACCCAGGTCCTGGGCACGCTCAACAACTGCGGCGCGGGCCGCACGCCCTGGGGCACCTACCTGACCTGCGAAGAAAACTTCAACGGCTACTTCGGCTCCACCGATGCCGCGCTGGCGCTGCCCGAGGCGTTCTCGCGCTACGGCATCGAGGTCGAAGGCGGCTATGGCTATGAAAAGTTCGACGCCCGCTTCGATCTGTCGAAGAACATCAACGAACCCAACCGCTTCGGCTATGTGGTCGAGATCAACCCGGCCGACCCGGCCTCGGTTCCGGTCAAGCACACGGCGCTCGGCCGCTTCAAGCACGAGAATGCCGAACTGACGCTCGCCGCCGACGGGCGCGTGGTGGTCTACCTTGGCGATGACGAGCGCGGCGAATTCCTCTACCGCTGGGTCTCGGCCGCTCCCTACGTCGAAGGCGGCGATACCTCGCGCCTTCTCGAAGACGGCCAGCTCTATGTCGCGGTCTTCGCCGATGACATGACCGGCAAGTGGGTCGCGCTCACCCCCGAAGCCACCGGCATGACCCCGGCGGAAATCGCCATCCACACCCGGATGGCGGGCTCCAAGGTGGGCGCCACCACGATGGACCGCCCGGAATGGGTTGCCGTGAACCCCATCGCGGTCGAGGCCTACTGCGCGCTGACCAACAACACCAACCGCGGCGTCAAGCCGAATGCGGGCGGCGACGCCACGCCGGTCGGCGGGCCGAACCCGCGCGAAAAGAACGGCTTCGGCCAGATCGTTCGCTGGCGCCCGACAGGCGAGGATCATGCCGCCGAGACCTTCACCTGGGACCTCTTCGTGATGGCGGGCAACCCCTCGGTGCATGAAGGGCCCTTTGCCGGTTCGGCCAACGTCAATGTCGGCAACATGTTCAACTCGCCCGACGGCATGTCCTTCGACTCGACGGGTCTGCTCTGGATCCAGACCGACGGCGACGACAGCAACGAGGGCGATTTCGCCGGCCAGGGCAACAACCAGATGCTGATCGGCGATCCCGTCTCGGGCCAGATCGAACGGTTCCTGACCGGCCCGAATGGCTCCGAGGTCACGGGCCTCCTGTGGTCGGCCGACCGCAAGACCGCCTTCGTCGGCATCCAGCACCCCGGCGGCAGCTGGCCCGATGGCACTGGCCTGCCGCGCTCCACCGTCATCGCCGTGTGGCGCACGGATGGCGCTCTGATCGGCTGACATAGGGTCAGCATCCGGGGCGCCGCACAGGCGCCCCGGCATCGTCCTGCGGTTCAGCCGCCGCTGCGCGGCTGGATCAGGTCCCAGCGATTGCCGAACGGGTCGCGCCAGACCGCGACCTGCCCATAGATTTCGTCGCGCGGGTCTTCTTCGAAGATCACGCCCGCCGCGCTCATCCGCGCATGGTCGCGGTCGAAGTCGTCCGTCATCAGGAACAGGAAGACCCGCCCGCCCGTCTGGTTTCCGATGGCCGCCACCTGCTCCGGCCCCTCGGCGCGCGCCAGCACCAGCCGTACCCCGCCGCCCGGCGGCTCCACCGTCACCCACCGCTTGCCGCCTTGCGGGACATCCTCGATCAGCCGGAACCCCATGACCCCGGTGTAGAAGGCAATGGCCGGCTCATACTCCGGCACCACCAGCGCAAGGGCAGAGATTCGGGCCCGCGACATCGGCGCTCCTCCGGGTGAACTGCGCTCAGCCTTGCCCGAACCGTTCCCCTCGGCAACCCCGGTCTTCGCCGCCATCCCCGGACGGCGGATCCCCGGTGCACAGGACACGTGCGCGCTATGTCCGTCTCGCCCATCCCGTCCGCGGTCTGGGCATCGGGCAGGTCGCCCCCGCTCCGACCTGCCCGCGGATGGCACGAGGCGACAGACCGCGCAAAGTGTTAAGTCCAAGTTAATGCGGCTTCGCAAGCCATTGATAACAAACGATGTGGCAAAGCGTCCGAGCTCGGACGCCCCTTGCGCCCGGCGCCGGATCGCCTAGCTTGGGCCTGACAGGAGGCCCCGATGACCAGCGATCCCCAGCCCGTCCACCTATCCGACTACCGCCCCTTCCCCTTCCGGGTCGAAGGGGCGGAGCTGACCTTCCGCCTGAACCCATCGGCCACCCGGGTCCTGTCCCGCCTCCACCTCGTCCGACAGGCCCCCGGCGACCTGCGGCTCGACGGCGAGCGGCTGGAGGTCCTGTCCCTCTCCCTGAACGGCCAGCCCCTTTCCCTCACACCCGATGCCACCGGCCTCACCATCCCCGCGGCCCTGATCCCCGAGGGCCCCTTCACCTTCGAGGCCGAGGTCCGCATCGACCCCGCCGCCAACACCGCCCTGGAAGGGCTCTACATGTCGGGCGGCATGTACTGCACCCAGTGCGAGGCCGAAGGCTTCCGCAAGATCACCTTCTACCCCGACCGCCCCGACGTGATGGCCCCCTTCCGGGTCCGCATCGAAAGCGACCTGCCGGTCCTTCTGTCCAACGGCAACCCGGTGGCGCAGGGCACAGGCTGGGCCGAATGGCACGACCCCTGGCCGAAGCCCGCCTATCTCTTCGCCCTGGTCGCGGGCGACCTGGTGGCCCACCGGGCCGACTTCGTCACAAGGTCCGGCCGGCCCGTCGACCTCGCGATCTGGGTCCGCCCCGGCGACCAGGACCGCTGCGCCTATGCCATGGACAGCCTGATCCGGTCGATGCGGTGGGACGAAGAGGTCTATGGCCGGGAATACGACCTCGACGTCTTCAACATCGTGGCCGTGGACGACTTCAACATGGGCGCGATGGAGAACAAGGGGCTGAACATCTTCAACTCAAAGTACGTCCTGGCCAGCCCCGAGACGGCGACCGACGACGACTTCGCCCGCATCGAGGCGATCATCGCCCACGAATACTTCCACAACTGGACCGGCAACCGCATCACCTGCCGCGACTGGTTCCAGCTCTGCCTAAAGGAGGGACTGACGGTCTTCCGCGACCAGCAGTTCTCGGGCGACATGCGCTCCCACGCGGTCAAGCGGATCGAGGACGTGCTGACGCTGCGCGCCCGCCAGTTCCGTGAGGATGCGGGGCCGCTGGCACATCCGGTGCGGCCCGACAGCTATGTCGAGATCAACAATTTCTACACCGCCACCGTCTACGAAAAGGGCGCCGAGGTCATCGGCATGCTGAAGCGCCTGGTGGGCGACGAGGGCTATGCCACCGCGCTGGACCTCTATTTCACCCGCCACGACGGCGAGGCCGCGACCATCGAGGACTGGCTGAAGGTGTTCGAGGATGCCACGGGCCGCGACCTGACCCAGTTCGCCCGCTGGTACACCGATGCCGGCACGCCGCGCGTGACCGTCTCGGACGACTGGCAGGACGGCACCTATACCCTGACCTTCCGGCAGGAGACCCAGCCCACGCCGGGCCAGCCCGAGAAGCCGCCGCGGGTGATCCCCATTGCTGTCGGCCTTCTGAACCCCAACGGCGACGAGATTGTGCCCACCACGGTGCTCGAGATGACCGAGGCCGCCCAATCCTTCCGCTTCGAAGGGCTTGCCGCGAAACCCGTCCCTTCGATCCTGCGCGGCTTCTCTGCCCCCGTGGTGCTGGACCGCAAGGCCAGCCCCGAAGAGCGCGCCTTCCTTCTGGCCCATGACACCGACCCGTTCAACAAGTGGGAGGCCGGACGGGCGCTGGCCAAGGATGTTCTCGCCCGCATGGTGACCGAGGGGGCGGAACCCGGCCCAGACTGGCTGGATGCACTCGCAAGGGTGGCGCTGGACGAAAGCCTTGACCCCGCCTTCCGCGCGCTGGCCCTGCGCCTGCCCGGAGAGGATGACATGGCCCAGACCCTGCACGAGGCCGGCGTCACGCCCGACCCGCAGGCGATCCACGCGGCCCGCCGCCGCATGGGCCGTGCACTGGCCCTGCGGTTGCGACCGCAACTCCCCGCGCTGTTCGATACGCTGCGCGAGCCCGGCCCTTTCACGCCCGACGCCCGCGCCGCCGGACGACGCGCCCTGCGTCTTGCCGCCCTGTCGCTGCTGACACGGCTGGACGAGGGGCAGGCGGCGGCCTCCGCCTACCGCGCCGCCGACAACATGACCGAGGAGGTCGGCGCGCTCGCCTGCCTTCTGGACATCGGCCGCGGACAGGAAGAATTGGGTCTTTTCCAGGCCCGCTGGCAGGGCGACCGCAACGTGATGGACAAGTGGTTCGCCCTGCAGGTGCTTCATGCGGCACCGGGCGAGGCCGCGGCAACCGCCGAGCGGCTGACACGACACCCGCAGTTCGACATGAAGAACCCCAACAGGTTCCGGTCGGTCATGGGGGCCCTGTCGGGCAACCATGCCGGGTTCCACCACATATCCGGCGCGGCATACCGGCTGACGGCGGACTGGCTGATCCGGCTGGATCCGGTCAACCCGCAGACGGCGGCACGGATGTCCACGGCCTTCGAGACCTGGGCGCGATATGACGCCGACCGGCAGGCCATGATCCGGGGCGAGTTGCAGCGCATCCTCGCCGCGCCCGGCCTGTCGCGCGACCTGGGCGAGATGGCGGGGCGGATGCTGGGCGACTGATCTGGCTCGCTGCGCCAGCTCCGGCCGGGGACGGGGGGCTGTCTGCCCCCCGGTCGCCCGTTCCGGGCGACTCCCCCCGAGGATATTTGGGAACAGAAGAAGGGCAGGGGCGGGGTCTTGACCGCGGGCGCGGGCTGCGGTCAAAGGCCGGCATGGTGCCTGCCGAGAAACTCGATCAGATCGTGGCGCGCTTCGAATATCTCGAGGCGCGGCTGAACGCGGGTGCGGCGCCTGCCGAGATTGCCGCGATCAGCCGGGAGTATTCCGAACTGAAGCCGGTGGTGGACCAGATCTTTGCCTTTCGGCGCGCAGAGAGCGATCTGGCCGAGGCACAGGACTGGTTGTCCGACCCCGAGATGAAGGCGCTGGCCGAGGACGAGATTCCGAAACTCAAGGCCCGCCTGCCCGAACTGGAACAGGCGCTGCGCATCGCCCTTCTGCCAAAGGACGCGGCGGATGCGCGGCCCGCCATCCTGGAAATCCGTCCCGGCACCGGGGGCGACGAGGCAAGCCTTTTCGCCGCGGATCTGGCGCGCATGTACCAGCGCCACGCCGAACGCATGGGATGGCGCTTCGATGTGCTGGAAAGCCAGACGTCCGACCTGGGCGGCATCAAGGAATTCACCGCCCATGTTCAGGGCGAAGGCGTCTATGCCCGGCTGAAGTACGAAAGCGGCGTGCATCGTGTCCAGCGCGTGCCCGAGACAGAGGCGAGCGGGCGCATCCATACCTCGGCCGCGACCGTGGCCGTCCTGCCCGAGGCAGAAGAGGTGGACATCGACATCCCGGCCAGCGACATCCGCATCGACACCATGCGATCTTCGGGGGCGGGCGGGCAGCACGTCAACACCACCGACTCGGCCGTGCGCATCACCCACCTGCCAACCGGCATCGTCGTAACCTCGTCCGAAAAGTCGCAGCATCAGAACCGCGCCATCGCCATGCAGGTGCTGCGGGCGCGGCTTTACGAGATGGAGCGCGAGCGGCTGCACTCCGAACGCGCGGCGGACCGAAAATCGCAGGTAGGCTCGGGCGACCGCAGCGAGCGCATCCGCACCTACAACTTCCCGCAGGGCCGGATGACCGACCATCGCATCAATCTGACGCTCTACTCGCTTGGGCAGATCATGGATGGCGACCTGACCACGGTGATTGACGCGCTGGTCGCCGATGACCAGGCCGGCAAGCTCGCCGAGATGGGCGCATGACGCTGGCAGAGGCCCTGCGTGCGGGGGCCGCACGGCTGGCCGCCGCAGGAATCGAGGGTGCGGCGGGCGATGCGCGGGTGCTTCTGTGCCACGCAAGCGGGATTGCGCCGGGGCGGCTGACGCTGCACCTGCCAGACGCGCTTACGCCCGAGGCCGAGGGGCGGTTCGCAGACGCGCTTGCGGCGCGCGCGGCGCGCCAGCCGGTGGCGCAGATTACCGGGCAGAGGCTGTTCTGGGGGCGTGCCTTCCGCGTGACGCCCGATGTGCTGGACCCGCGCCCCGAGACCGAGATTCTGGTTGCCGCCGCGTTGGAGGTGCCTTTCGAGCGCGTACTGGACCTCGGCACCGGTTCCGGGGCGATCCTTCTGAGCTTGCTGGCCGACCGGCCCATGGCACGCGGGATCGGCGTAGACCTGTCACCCGCGGCCCTGGCCGTGGCGCGGGCCAATGCAACGGCTCTTGGACTGGAGGCGCGGGCAGAGCTGCGCCAGTCGGACTGGTTCGCCGGGGTGGCAGAGACGGAGTTCGACCTGATCGTCTCGAACCCGCCCTACATCGCGGATGACGAAATGGCTGGCCTGGCACCCGAGGTGCGCGATTGGGAACCCCGTCTTGCCCTGACGCCGGGTGGCGACGGCTTGGATGCCTATCGCCACATTGCCGCCCGGGCGGCCGGTCACCTTGTGCCGGGCGGGCGTCTCATGGTCGAGATCGGGCCGACGCAAGGCTTGGCGGTGGCGGGCCTCTTTCAGGCGGCGGGTCTGCGGGATGTGCAGGTCCGGCCGGATCTGGACGGCCGCGACCGTGTGGTGATCGCGCGGGCCTGACGAGGGTGGGGCGCGCTGGCCACAGGCGGCGGCCAATTGGGGCATGGCAGGCCGAAACCGCGGATCGGCGGTGGGACCAGCCGAAATTCTGCTTGTCAGACCGGGGATGAGGTGTTTATTGGGGCCATCGTGACGGTGAGGGCGATGACCGCCTTCCCGCGCGTGCAGCCGGACTTGCCCCCTTTTGCCCGTTTTCAGGGTGCCGCGCCGATGACGGTGCAGGGGAGGGGGCAGACGGTCCCTTCTGGATCAAAGGACAAGATGCGCTCTTCCAAGTCCCGCTCGCGTTCCAAGGCGAACCGCCCGCGCACCCTGGGCAACATCATCAACCGGGTTTTCGATTCTTCGGGCCCCGAGGGCAAGGTTCGCGGCACGCCGCAGCAGATCATCGAGAAATACCTCATCCTCGCCCGCGACGCGCAACTGTCGAACGACCGCGTCGCCGCCGAGAATTTCCTGCAACATGCCGAGCATTACACGCGCCTTCTGAGCGAGGCGCAGCGCGAGATGGCGGCCGAGCAGGAAGCCCGGCAGCAGCAGTTCCAGCAGAACAACCAGAACCGTGATCAGCAGAACCGCGATCGCGGCGACCGCAACGATCGCCGCGACGGGGGGGAGTATCGCGACCAGCGTGAACCGCGCTTCGATCAGGGCCGCCCGGATTATGCCGGCACCACCGAATTGATCGAGATCGCCTCTGGCGCCGATGTGATCGACCTGTCCGGCGACGATGACGCGGGCCTTGTGGAAACGCCCGAGGCTTTCGCCGAAGCTCCGTCGGCCGAGCCTGCGGCGCCGGTGGCGGAAGAACCCGCACCCAGGCCCGAACGCGCCGAACGGCCCCCTCGTGGCGAGCGTCCGCCGCGCGCCGACCGCGCCCCGAAGGCCGAAAAGCCGAAAGCCGAGGCCGAGGGTGACGCCCCCGAAAAGGCCGACCGTGGTCCCCGCCGTCCGCGCGGCCCGCGCAAGCCCAAGGCCGAAGGCGCCCCGGAAGCCAAGCCCGAAGCGGCCGAATAAGCTTCAGCCCGGCGCGGGACCGGCGAGGTTCCGCGCCAGCGCACAAAAGGCCTCCAGCCCGATCTCTTCGGCCCGCGCCGTTGGGGCAATCCCGCAGGCCAGAAGCCGCGCCTCCATGTCCGGTGCAAGCCCCTTCAGGCTGGACCGCAGCATCTTGCGGCGCTGGTTGAAGGCCGCCGCCGTCACCCGCTGCAACACCGCCGCATCCGCCGGAAAGCGCGGGGCGGGCAGGGCGACCAGATGCACCACCGCGGAATGGATCTTCGGCGGCGGGGTGAAAGCCTCGGGCGGCAGGGTCATCACGATCCGCACATCGCAGCGCCACTGCGCCAGCAAGGCCAGCCGCCCATAGGCGTCATCGCCCGGCTTCGCCACGATGCGCTCGGCCACTTCCTTCTGGAACATCAGCGTCAGGCTCTGCCAAAAGGGCGGCCAGGCGGGGGGCGTCAGCCAGCGCACCAGAAGCTCGGTGCCTACGTTGTAGGGCAGGTTCGCCACCACCTTCACCGGCGGAGCCAGCCGCGCCGCGACATCCAGCGCCAGCGCATCGCCCTGCACCACCTCCAGCCGACCGGGATAGACCGCCGCAATCTCGGCCAGCGCCGCCATGCAGCGTGCGTCCTTTTCCACCGCCAGCACGCGCCGCGCGCCCTCGGCCAGCAGTCCGCGCGTCAGCCCGCCGGGGCCCGGCCCAACCTCCAGAACGTCCGACCCGGCCAGATCGCCCGCCAGGCGCGCGATCTTCGCCGTCAGGTTCAGGTCCAGCAGGAAGTTCTGGCCCAACTGCTTTTTCGCCACCAGGTCATGCGCCCGGATCACCTCGCGCAGGGGCGGCAGGCCATCAATCGTTCCCACGTCCAATCCTCTTCTGTCGGCCCGTCGTCCCGACCTAGGCTCCCCGCGCCGCTGCCATCGTGGCGGCCATGCGCAGCGCCGCCACCGTGCTGGACGGGTCGGCCAGCCCAAGCCCCGCAATGTCAAAGGCCGTGCCATGGTCGGGCGAGGTGCGCACGAAGGGCAGGCCAAGCGTCACGTTCACCCCGCCGGCAAAGTCGATGGTCTTGATCGGGATCAGCGCCTGGTCGTGATACATGCAGATCGCCACGTCATAGCGCGCCCGCGCGGCGGCATGGAACATCGTGTCAGCCGGCAGCGGCCCGGCCACGGCCATGCCTTCGGCGCGCAGCCGGTCGCACAGGGGGGCGATCCAGTCCATCTCTTCCCGCCCCATCGCACCACCTTCGCCGGCATGGGGGTTGAGCCCCGCCACCGCCAACCGAGGTTGTGCCACGCCGAAATCGCGGATCAGGGAGGCATGGGTGATGCGGATCACCTTCTCCAGTCCCTCGGGTGTCAGCGCGCGCGGCACCTCAGCCAGCGCGATATGGATGGTCGCGGGCACCACACGCAGGCCGGGGCAGGCCAGCATCATCACCACCTCGGCGCCGCCCGCCAGATGGGCAAGGTATTCGGTATGGCCCGGAAAGGCGAAGCCCGCGCCGTCCTTCAACGCCTTCTTGTTGATCGGCAAGGTGCAGACCGCCGAAGCCTCGCCGGATTGCACCAGCGCAACGGCGCGGGCGATCACGTCGATCACCCCTTGTGCCTGCGCCGGATCTGGACGGCCTGGCCGGCGCAAACCCGCGAAGCCATGCGGCAACACCGGCAAGACATCCGGCGGCACAGCGGCGGCTTCACGCGGCACAGAAATCGCCGCCCAGGCCGTGCCCTCGGGCAGATGCAACGGATCGCCGATCCAGAAGAAGGGGAGTTCGCGGCCCAGAACGGCGCGCGCTCTTGGCGCGATCTCCGGCCCTATCCCTGCGGGCTCGCCGCATGTCAGGGCCACGGGCGTCACGGTGCTCACGGCTCGCGGATGACGGCCATGGCGCGAAGCTCGCGCTGCCATGTGTCGGCGGCATTCTGCAACTTGCGGTTCAGAAGCATCACGCGCACTTCCTCCACGGTCGGCACACCTTCCGCAGGCACCGGGGTCCGCGTGCAGAGCATCAGGAAGACCTGCCAGCCGCCGCGCGAAAGCGCGGTATCCGTGTCGCCCGGATCCATCTTCGCCAGCCGCGCGGCCACGTCGCGCGGCACCTGGCCCAGCTTGGCCTTGGTGCGGATCAGCCGGTCGGCCGGCAGATCCTTTGCCACGGTGTACAGGTCGTCGCAGGTATCGACGCGGTTCGCCACGCCGGCCAGCGCGGCGCCCAGATCCGGCCCCTTCGGCACCAGGAACTCGGCCCATTCCAGTTCCTGGTCCGAGCTTTGGGCGGTGGCCCCGTCGGACACGCCTCGCACATAGAACAGAACATAGGACCCCGGCACCGAAAGCACGTCGGAAATGTTGCCGGGACCAAGCGCCAGCACCGAGCTTGCCATGGGACCGGGCAGGTTCGACAGCGGAATCCAGTCAAGCTGCCCGCCTTGCGGGGCGGTGGAAGCGCGAGAATACTTCCGCGCCGCTTCCTCGAACTGCTCCTGCGTGCTCAAGGACGCGCGCAACTCGACCATGAAGGCTTCGGCGTCTGCCTGCCGGTCGGGCGCATAGGGCACAACGATCTCGTTCAGAAGCAGGCGGACCTCGCCCTTGCGGGTCGATTGCGACATCGCGGCATCGACCTCGTTCTGCGTGACGGCGATCAGGGGACGGTACTTCTTCTGCACGGCTTCACGCCAGACAAGACCGGACTTCACGAAATCCCGGAAGGTCTCCGGCGCGATACCGGCCTTCCCGATCTCTTCCACGAACGCTTCGACGGACAGGTTCGCCCGCTTGGCGAACTCTTCCATGCCGGCGGTGACCGCCTCGTTCGCGATCTCGACCTCCAGAAGATTTGCTGCCTGCATGTGCAGCCGGTCGTCGATCAGGCCCTGACGGGCGAGCTCGGGCAGATCGCCGGGCGTGCGCAGCAAGCCAAGGAACTTTGCGCGCTGCTCGATCTCGTAGCCGGTGATGGCGCTGCCGTTCACATAAAGAACCGGCGCGAAGGGATTGTCCTCGGCCGCGCTGGCGACGGGTGCCACCATCGCCAAGGCCAGTGTAAGGGCGATGCGCCTCAGGGTGGATCGGATCGGTGCTGCCATGCCTGTGCCGTACTGCCTGTGCTTGTCCGCCTATCGCCAGCAGGTCCGCGCGGGCCCGCTGTCGCTGTTGCCCAGACCCAGAAGATCGACGGAGATGCCGAAGTCCGTTGAGGGATCGACATTCGTTGAGCTTGTGTAGCGGCGCGAAAGCGAAAGGTCCACCGCAACACATTCGTTGCGGTATTGTACACCGACCCCCGCGCGGATCGGTGCCGAGGCCTGAAGATCGTATCGGCCCAACACGGTGGCATTCCAGGCCGGCGTCACCTGATACGAGGCATCCAGGAAGATTTCGTTGGACGGGATGTCCCGGCCCTCGGATTCGTCGGCCACCGCCCAGAAATAGCTCGCGCCAAGCGACCCCCAGGACCCTACCGCATCCAGTCGGCTCTCAGCCTTTGTGAAGCTCGCCTCGTCGGTAATGACGGCCCGGTTGGTGAAGGCCAGCCCCTCCCGGGCCAGTTGGAACACCGCCAGCCAATCGGATACCGTGCTGGTCAGGCCCGATGCGATGGAAAACTGCTCGTCCGCCTCCACGCGCAGCACCTTGCCGGCCGTCGCCGAATAGATCCAGCCGCCGGTGGTGGCATGGGACCAGTTGAGCCCCAGGTTCAGGTGCGGCCCGGTTTCCACCGCGTCCCAGCCGGGAAAGCGGTCAAGCGAAAGCAGGTTCGTCTCATCGAACTCGACCAGCGTCGAATCCTCGTTGGGGATGCCGCTGTTGTCCTGTGGTGCCAGAACGGCCTGCATCACAGGCTCCAGCGTCTGAAGCGCCCCGCCCGCCGTCGTCCGGCTGAAGGGCCAACGCAACTCCAGCGCGCCTACAGGAAACAGGCGCTGGAACTGGCCGTTGTAGCTGCCGTCCTGGGCGATGTTGTAGACATCCCCCGTGATCGAAGCCTGGGCCGAGGCGAGCAGTCCGTTGCCGGATATCCAGGTGCGCTGCCAGTCGAACGCGACCGAACCGCGCTGCGTGTCGCGCCCATCTGCCACGCCGTCGGCATTCGCATCGTTGGGCAGGCTCGACGCCCGCGCCGCGCCATAGACCTGCACCTCCAGGTTGCCCTCGCCCCCCAGCCCAGGCATCGCAAAGCGCGAGGCCCAGGACACATGGGTGATCGGCGTGGGCAGGGTGCTGTTGTCCTCGCTCTCGCGCAGCGACTGCCAATAGACCGAGTTGGCATTGACGATCTCGTCGCGCTGCACGCGCGTGACCGAAACCACGCTTGGCAGCCGGTCGGCATCCGAGATGTCATAGTCCAGAAGATAGCCCGGATCGCTGACCCCCAGGATGTCGAAGGTCAGCACATAGTCCCGCGGCAGGATCACCGATCCGGTGACGTCGCCATAGCCACGTATTTCGCCCGGCAGGATCTGGTCCTGTGTGATCGCGCCTTCGAATGACAGGTTGGCCTTCGCCCAGGCCTGCCGATAGCGAAACCCGAGCGTGCGGCCGTCGCGGTCGGTCACGAAGGGCGTCAGCGTCAGGTCGCGGTCGTCGGACAAGGCGATGAAATAGGGCAGCTTCAGCCCGTTGCCCAACAGCGAAGAGGTTACCACGCTTGGCACCAGAAAGCCCGTCGCCCGCTCGACCCCTGGCGAAGGGATGCGCAACCGCGGGATCACGGCGACCGGAACCCCTACGACCCGCAGGCTCGCATCCTCGAAATACAGCCGCTGGCGCAGGTCGTCCTGCACGATGCTGCGCGCCCGGATCTCCCACAGCGGCACCGACTCGCCCGCACAGACCCGGCAACTGGATGCCACCGCCCGGTTCATGCGCGAGTACCGCCCGTCCACGCGCTGCACCTCGTTGGCCGCGATCTGCAACTGGTCGCCCATGACCAGCCGTGCCGAGCGCAGGATGCCCTGGCGCAGGTCGGTGGACAGCTCAGCCTCCTCCGCCACCACCACATCGCCCTTGCCGTCGTCAATGCGGATCGGCCCCTCGATCGTCAGCGTCTCGGTGGTGCGGTCATAGACCAGGCGCGAGGCCGTCATCCGCAGCCCGCGGTAGAACACCTCCACCGAACCGTCGGCCACCAGCCGGCTGTCCGCCTCGATCGCCAGCTCGTCGGCCACCAGCGTCGCCAGGGCCTCCTCGGCCTCCTGCGCGCGCGTGGCACCCGCGGCCGCGACAACGCCGATGGCCAGCACACAGATCCGCAGCAGCCGGCGCATCAGCCGTCCTCCAGGTGCAGCAACTGCCCAAGAGACAGCATGACCGCCGCGACAGGGGGTGCCCAGGCCGCCAAGGCCACCGGAATCTGGCCATTCTGACCAAGGACTTGTGCAAAGTTCCGCAGAAAGAAGATCAAGATTCCCGCCAGCACCGCCAACAGCACCATCCGCCCTGTCTGGCCGAACCGTGCGTGGCGCATGGTGAAGCCCGCGGCAATCAGCAGCATCGCAGCAAACAGCACCGGCTGCGCTAGTTCCATCTGGAACCACACCCGGTACTGCCGTGCCGAAAAGCCGGCGCGCTCCAGATCGGCGATAAACTCCGGCAGGTCCCACAGGGCAATGGCCGAAGGCGTTCCGAAACTGTCACGGATGCCATCGGCTGTCAGATCCGACCCGATCCGCGTGCCGTCCGCCAGCGCCGCCGCGCTTGTCTCGGGGTTCTCTGCCAGAAGCGACCATTGCCGTGCCTGCGAAACCAACCAGGCCCCCGGCTCCAGATCCGCCCGCTTCGCCTCGATACGGGTTTCGGGGCGGCCTGCATCATCGAAGGTCAGGAAGGTCACGTCGAACAACTGCGTCCCGTCGCTGTTTGCGCGCCCCGCGTGGATCACCGTCTGCCGCTCGCCGTCGCCCTGCCGCAACCACAGCCCCGTCTCGCCGATCGACAGCGCCCGTCCTCCATCGCCGCTGAACGATGCCCAAAGATCGTCGTACCGCTTCTGCGTCGCAGCCACGAGCGGGTTCAGCACCATGATCGTGAAGGCCCCCGCCAGCAGGGCCATCGCCACCGGCGCCACCAGGAACCGCAGCGCCGAAAGACCCGAGGCCCGCATGACGACCAACTCGCTCGTCCGCGCCAGCCCGATGAACATGGCGATGCCCGCCAGCAGCACCAGGATGGGCAGAATCTGGTACAGGCTGGTCGGCACGTTCAGCGCCGCAAGCTTCAGCGCATCGGTCAGCCCGACGCTGGCCTGTCCCGAACGGCGCAGCTGATCCACGCCGTCGATCAGCACCATCACCACGAAGAACAGCCCCACCACGCGCAACAGCATCACCAGAAAGCGGCGGGCGATATAGATGGCCAGGATCATGCCGCAGCCCCCAGGGCACCGCGCGGAATGCGCCGCGGCCGCTGAGACCACCAGATCAGCAATCCCGAAAGCAACAGACCCAGCATCGGCGCCGCATAGGCCATGGGCCAGCGCCCTGCCGCCGCGCCGGCCCAGGCGGTGGACCAGGTGTTGACCAGCTGCACGGCGATGCCCAGGAAGATCGCGCCCAGTATCTGCCGCCACGGGCCAAACCGGCTGAAACTGCCGACCAGCAGGCAGGAAAACCCGGCCAATGCCGCAGCCGCCGCAAGGAAGGGCTGTGCCAGACGGTTATGCCCCTCCAGCTGCAACTGCGCGACCGACAGTCCCGTCTGCTCCTGCGCCGCCGTATCCGCGCGGATCAGTTGCGCGGTCGTCAGTTCGTCCACATTTCCGCCGCGCGTGACGCTCCTCGTCAGCATGGCGCCGATGTCGATGGTGAAATCGTCGAATCGCGTCACGGCCAGACGGCCCGTGCTGCGGTCCAGTTCCTGCGCCTGACCGTCGACCAGCAACAGCTTGGGGCCGGCATCGCCCCGTACCAGAACTGCCGAATGGGCAAGGTAAAGCGTCGGGCGTTCCGGGCGGCGCGCATCGTCCAGAAGAAAGTCGCGCAGCTCGCCCTGTGGCGTGATCGCACGGATGTAAAGGGTAAGTCCCTTGGCCGGATGCATGAACTCGCCATCGCGCAGGAATTGCGAGGTTATGTTCTCGGCCATCTCCGCGCTGCGGTCGCGCATCTCGGTGCGCGACAAGGGCACAAGCCAGTTCGTCAGCACCAGCATCATCAGGGCGGCGATCAATCCGAAGAACAGCACGGGCCGGGCCAGCCGCGCCGAGGAAAAGCCGGTCGCCTGCATGACCACGAACTCGCTGTCCTGCATCAGGCGGTTGCCGGCATAAAGCGCCGCAACAAAGGCAGAAATCGGCAGGACCAGCTTGATGACGTTGGGCAGGGTCAGCAGCGTGAACTCCAGAAAGACCAGTGCCGTCTGCCCATCGCTCATCAACTGGTCGAACAGCCCGACCGCCCGGTTCACCCAGTAGATCGCCACCAGGACCAGCGAGAAGAAGCCGAACAGCGCGAGAAGCTGGGACAGGAGATATCGGTCGAATCTCGACACCGTCCTCAGTCTCCTGCTCCTGCCGATCTGGCGCCAGAAGCTATCCGAAAGCCGGGGCGGGTTAAACTCCCATCTGGTCAAGACAGGCCGGTGGGGCTAGCGTCCGGCGGAACCTCGCGCCCCGTCCCGCTTTCACGGCCCGGTCATCGGTTGCGGGGCACCGGCCGTTCCAGAGGAAATCCATGTCGCATCCCGTTCCGATCCAGTTCCAGCCCGTCGAACTCGACACGCTTGCCACGCTTCCCGGCCGGGTGGCGCTCATCACGGACGGGAATGCCAAGCCCGCGCTGGCCGCCCGGCTGAACCGGCTGACCAAGGGCGCACTCGCCCGGGCGCTTGGCTCTGACGCCTTCGGCAAGCTCAAGCCCGGCGAGTCGCTCGATCTGGCCTGGCCCGCGGGCATGGCGGCCGAGGTGCTGCAACTCGTGCGCCTGCCGGCCCGCTGCGACGTGGCCACCGCCCGCAAGGCCGGCGCCGCCGTTGGCCGGGCACTCTCTCCCCAAGGGACCACCGTCCTGGCCGGGGCGCATCGCCTTGCCGCCGACATCGCCTTCGGCCTGGCGCTGCGCGCCTATGATTTTCCGGTCTACAAGGGGGGCGAGCAGAAGCTTCCGGGGCTCGTGACCGTGATCTGCGCGGCACCCGAGTCGGTGGCCGCCTCCGCCGCCCCGATGGCCGCCCTGGCCGAGGGAGTGTTCTTCACCCGTGATCTGGTCAACGAACCGGCCAATGTGCTGACAACGGACGATTTTGCCGGACGTCTGGCCGCGATGCAGGACCTGGGGATCGAGGTAGAGATCCTGGAAGAGGCCGATCTGGCAAAGCTCGGGATGCGCGCGCTTCTGGGTGTGGGGCAGGGGTCCGAAAGCCCCTCAAAGGTCGTGGTGATGCAGTGGCGCGGCGGCGCCGAGGGTGCGGCGCCCCTGGCGCTCGTCGGCAAGGGGGTCTGCTTCGACACCGGCGGCATTTCCATCAAGCCGGCCCTCGGCATGGAAGAAATGACGATGGATATGGGCGGCGCCGGCGTCGTCTCTGGCGTCATGCGCGCACTGGCGCTGCGCAAGGCCAAGGCCAATGTCGTGGGTCTCGTCGGCCTCGTGGAAAACATGCCCGACGGTCGCGCGCAACGCCCCGGCGATATCGTCCGCTCGATGAAGGGCGACACGATCGAGGTGATCAACACCGATGCCGAAGGCCGTCTCGTCCTGGCCGATGTGCTCTGGTATGCGCAGGACCGCTTCAACCCGGTGGGCATGATCGACCTCGCCACACTGACCGGCGCGATCATCGTGGCGCTTGGAACCGAAAATGCAGGCGTGTTCTCGAACGACGATGCCCTGTGCGGCGATTTCCTGAAGGCCGCCGCTGCTGAGGGTGAGGGCGCCTGGCGGATGCCCATGGGCGAAGGCTATGACGCCAAGCTGAAAAGCCGGCTGGCCGACATGGTCAATTCCTGCGGCCGCGACGGCGGGTCGATCACCGCCGCCCAGTTCCTGCGCCGCTTCGTCAAGGACGAAACCCCCTGGATCCACCTCGACATCGCCGGGGTCACGCTGGCCAAATCCGATACGGCGCTGGCGCCCAAGGGGGCCACAGGCTGGGGCGTTCTGGCGCTGGACCGCCTGATCCGCGACCGTTTCGAAGGCTGATGGGCGCGGCGCTCTTCTACCACCTGACACAGTCGGGCGCCGAAGACCTCATCGGCGCCACGCTCCTGCCGCGCGCCCTGTCGCGCGGCTGGCGCGTGATGCTGCGCGGCACCGATGCCCGGCGACTGGACTGGTGGGACGAACGACTCTGGCTCAACCCCGAGGACGGCTTCCTCCCCCACGGTCGCGACACCGCCCCGAACGCCGCCCGCCAGCCTGTGCTCATCGGCGAGGGCCCGGCGCTGAACGGCGCGCAGGGGGTGATCCTCATCGACGGCGCCCAGACCGACGCAGCCGAGATCGCCGCCATGGAACGGGTCTGGATCGTCTTCGAAGGCGCCGATGCCGCTGCGGTGGAAGGCGCCCGCGCGCAATGGCGCCGCCTGGCCGCCGAGGGCGCCGGGATGGAATACTGGTCCGACGAAACCGGCCGCTGGCAGAAGAAAAGCGAGCGCCCCGCCACCGCCCCCTAGGCCGGCCGCGCCAGCGCCAGATAGACGGAATCGCACCACTCGTCGCGCCACTGCATCGTGCGCTCCGCCCGGTGCGTCTCGATGAAGCCCAGCTTTGCCAGCACCGCCAGCGACCCCGCGTTGCGCGGATCCACCTCGGCCACCAGCCGCTCCATCCCATGCGTGGCGAACAGATGCGCGACCACGGCCCGCATCGCTTCGACCGCATAGCCCTGGCCCCAGTGATCCGGGTGGATCAGGTAGCCCACCTCGGGCAACTGCCAGGCCCCGGCCTTGCCGATCACCCGGCCTTCCAACGTCACCACGAAATCGTCCGACGGATGCGGCGGCGCCAGCATCCGGCCCAGCCAGACCCGCGTCTCCTCCAGCGTCTCGTGTTCGGGCGTCGACCAGTAGCGCATCGCCTCCGGCCGGCGCAGGCAGTCGTGCAGCGCCTCAAGGTCGCTCTCCCGCGCGCGGCGCAGCACCAGCCGCTCGGTGACCAGCTCCGTCATTCCGGCCTCAGCGTGCTGATCCCCACCGCCGCCGCCCGCGCAAGCTCCGGGTCCAGCGACATCGGCACATATTCCCCGCGCCGCCACAACTCGCCCAGGTCGTCGTAGTGCCGGCTCAACGGATGCCCCGATTGCCCGGTCGAGATGATGAAGACCGACGAATCCGGATCCGAGAAATCGTAGACCCCGCGATACCCCGCCCCATGCACGTTCAGGTAAGGGTTCGGCCCCTCGCCGGCCAGCCGGCCCACCTGCAACGTGTCGCCGTCGCCGCTGGTCGATTGCCGGATGTTCACCAGATGGCGCAGCACCGGCACCTTGCCCAGCACCGGGTGGTCCTGCGCCGCCTGGTGCGCATCGCCCCATCGCCAGCTTTCGATCGCCGGGCCATAGGTCTCGGTCAGCTGCAACAGCGCATCGCTCAGCGCCATCCGCGCGATGTCGGTGCAGGTCTCCACCGCGGCCGACTGGATGATGTCGCACCAGACCGAAGCCCCGCCCTGGTTGCGGAACACCCGCTCGATGAAGACCGGCTGCAATTGCGTGAACCGGTCGGCCAGGGGCCCCAGTTCGTCGCGGATCAGGCGTTCCTGCAAGGCCCGCATCCAGGCGCGATAGATCAGCGGCTCCGGCAGGTGCTCGTTCATCTCGCCGTTCCACTCCGCCAGCATCTGGAGCGCCTGCTGGCTCTGCCGTTCCGGGGTTCCCGCCGGCGCCAGCTCGCCCGTGAACCACAGATCCGCCCCCACCAGCGGCAACAGCGCGCGCGCCGTGGGCGACACCGTGTCCAACTGCGCCTCGATGAAACTTTCGCGTGTATGCACCTCGCGCGCCTTCATCAGCGTCAGCCACCGCTTGATGCGCTGCGTGTCGATCCAGTCATAGGTCACATGCAGCGGGAAGGGCCGGTCGATCAGCTTGTTGTTGGTATTGCCCAGGATACCCGTGGCCGGATCGGCAAAGCGCGGGTTGTCTTCAAAGGGCAGCATCCCCTGCCAGCGGTTCGCGGCAATCCAGCCCGGCTGCGGAAGGCGGCCCTTGCTCTGGCTCGCCGGGTCGCGCGCCGGCATCCGGCCCACCACCTGCAAGGCAATACCCTGCTTGTCGGCCAGCATCAGGTTCTGCACCGGCGTCACGAAATCCCGCGCGGCCTCCAGCGCCGCCGCCACCGACCCCGCCCGCATCACCCCCATCAGCGCCGTCATCGACCGGTCGGCCGGGTCAAACGCCGTCCATGCCAAGGCCGCCACATGGCCCGCGGGCGTCACCCCGGCCAGGTTGAAATGCGATCCGGGCAGAACAGCCCCGTTGTCGGTCCAGCGCAGGGTCACGGTCACCGGATCGGCATCCTTCACCGTGATGATCGACCGCCGCGTCTCGAATGCCTTCCAGCCATCGGGCGTCTCGTATTGCTCGGGATTGTCGGGGTTCAGCTTCTCGATGAAGAAGTCCTGCACGTCCGCGCCGGTCGTGGTCAGACCCCAGCCCAGAACATCCGACCGCCCGACGATCACCGCCGGTATCCCCGGCACCGTCGCGCCGATCACATCCCCCGTCGTCAGGTGCAACCGCGCCAGGTACCAGATCGAGGGGGCCGAGAAATCCAGGTGCGGATCATTGGCCAGAAGCGAACCGCCAGCGGCCGAGCGCGCGGGCGCCGCCGCCCAGGCATTCGAGGCCCCGCCAAAACCGCCCTCGGGCATCAGCCCAAGAGGCAGGTGCGCCGGTCCCGCCTCCGCCTGGCGCACCGGCAGGGTCGCCCCCGGAAAAAGGCTCGCATAATCCGGCAGCGCGGCAATCGGCTGGTCGGGATCATCGGGCAGGATGTCGGCCAGCCGCTCCGGCGACAGGATCATCGCCATCTCGGCGCGCAGTACTTCGGCCTCTGCGGCATGAGACACCGAAACCGACATCAGCTTCAGGATGGCGAGCGAATCCGCAGGCTGCCATGCCGCAATCTCGGGCGAGAAAAGAAAGAACTCGGGCGCGCCCCGCCCGCGCGCCCCGGCGTTCACCTGCTCGATCCAGGCATTCACGCCCTGCGCATAGGCGTCCAGCGCCGCCTTGGTGTAATCGTCCTGAACCTCCACCGATTGCGTCGCCTGCGAGTAGAAGTCGAAGCGGCGCATCAGTTCATCGCTTTTCAGCGTGGCCGAACCGAAGATCTCGGACAGACGCCCCTGCACGGTGCGGCGCATCACCGTCATCTGCCACAGCCGGTCCTGCGCATGGGCAAAGCCCAGGGCAAAATACACGTCGTCATCGGCGGTGCCGAAGATATGTGGCACGTCGTCGTTGTTCCGCACGATCTCGACCGGGGCCGAGATACCGGCCACGGTGAAATCCTCGCTGTAGTCGGGCAACGACCGCGACAGGAAATAGTAGGTGATCGCCAGCGCCGCCACGGCCAGCAACGCAAGGCCGGTGAAGATCCGCAGCAGCCAGCGGAAAAGCGTCAGCATGGGCGATCCTTGACCTCGCGATTGGCATGGGTTCCTAGTCCAAGTTCACAGGGGTGGCAATTGCAGGAGGCGATCACGATGGCGCGGGTGGCATTTCTGGGCTTGGGCGTGATGGGCTTTCCGATGGCGGGCCATCTGGCCGCAAAGGGGCATCAGGTCACGGTCTACAACCGCAGTGCGGCCAAGGCTGCCGCCTGGGTGGCGCGGCACGGCGGCACATCGGCCGCCACGCCGCGCGAAGCGGCGGCGGGGGCCGACTTCGTGATGGCCTGTGTCGGCAATGACGACGATCTGCGCGCGGTCTGCCTTGGCCCCGACGGCGCCTTTGCCGGGATGGGTCAGGGCGCGGTCTTCGTCGACCACACCACGGTTTCCGCGCAGGTGACGCGGGAACTTGCCGAAATCGCGCGTGCCCAGGGAAAGGGCTTCGTCGATGCGCCGGTCTCGGGCGGGCAGGCGGGGGCCGAGAATGGTGCCCTGTCCATCATGTGCGGCGGGACCGAGGCCGACTATGCTCTGGCCGAGCCGGTGATGGCATCCTATGCCCGCATCTGCCGCCGTCTGGGCGACAGCGGCGCGGGGCAGATCGCCAAGATGATGAACCAGATCTGCATCGCCGGCCTCGTTCAGGGCCTGGCCGAGGCGCTGCATTTCGGCCAAAAGGCCGGCATGGACGGCGCCGCCGTGGTCGAGGTCATCAGCCAGGGCGCCGCCGGCAGCTGGCAGATGGTGAACCGCCACAAGACCATGCTGGAAGGCAAGTTCGATTTCGGCTTCGCGGTGGACTGGATGCGCAAGGATCTTGGCATCTGCCTGTCCACCGCCGACGAAATCGGCGCCAGCCTGCCAGTGACGGCGCTGGTGGACCAGTTCTACAAGGACGTCCAGCGCATGGGCGGCGGCAGGGGCGACACCTCCTCGCTGATCCGCCGCCTGAACGAAATCGGCTGAAGAAAGGGTCATGTGTCGGAAGTCCTGAAACGGCGATCCTTCGCGGAAGGATCGTCAAAGCCGGGGTTCGGGCTTGCAAGAGCACCTGCACCGGTCGGGAATCGCAGTCCCTGCAAACCGGTCGCTTGCTGCCAACAGGTGAGGTCCGCCGACAGGCGGATCCTTCAAGGACCTGTCGCGGCAGAACAGCCGGACCAGCAAGGCGACGGGTCGGCGCAAGACGCGACCCCGCATCACCCTTCGCCGCGCACCAAGACGCGCTGCGCTATCCGGGCGTCGGACGAGGCATGGTGCAGGCGCAGGTCTGCGACCGCAATCCCGCTGCACTGCTGTCGGTGTTGTTCGGCGACCTCGTCAGCGCGGTCGCGTCCACCATCCCCAGGCATCGTGAAGTGTTAAGTCCAAGTTAAGACGCTTCCGTAACGCATTGAAATCATTAAGTCCGAGGGGGCGTCCGAGCTCGGACGCCTCACCGGGCCAGCACCATGGTCCCCTTGTCGATGGTCACCGTGAAGCCCCTCAGGTAGTCCATCCCCAGAAGCGAGCCGAACATCTCCCCCTCGTTGACCCAGGCGGTCACGTTCCGGTCCTCGAAGGGCCCGACCGCCAGGCTGTCCAGCGTGACCCGGGCACTGCGGACCGGCCCGTTCGCCGTCTGGGCCACCCCGTCATAGACCAGGGTCTCCAGGTCGATCCCGATCCTGCGGGCATCCTCCTTGGTCAGCACGATATTGGTGGCCCCGGTATCCACCATGAAGGTCACCCGCGTCCCGTCCACCTCGGCCACCGGATAATAATGCCCATCGGGAGCCCGCGGGATCTCCAGCGACCCGGCACCGGTCACCTGCTGGAACCCCCCGATCTGCCCCCGCATGTCCTGCCACAGCCCGTAGCCGACCATCACCGCCAGGAAGATCATCGCCCAGGCCAGCAGCGTCCGCACAGCCGCCCCTAGGCGCCGGCGGTACTCGACCATGACCCAGCCCCCGATGAACATCAGCAAGAGCACAAGATAGGCCACGCGGCCCAGGGTATCGCCATCCATCCACGGCCCTCCGGTTCCTGCCCGATATGGGGGCGGCCCCGCCGCTGCTCAAGCTCAGCCGCCCGCCGCCGCCTCCAGCCGCTCTTGCGCCCTCAGCCACAGCGCCTCGGCCCGGTCCAACCCCTCCATGACCTCGGCATACTTGCGGTTCCAGGTCTCCAACTCGCCCGCCTTGGCATCCTCATACAGAGCCGGATCCGCCAGCTTGGTCGCCAGCCGGTCCCGCATGTCGTTCAGCTTCTCCAGCCGCTCCTCGCATTTGCGGACCTCGGCCTTCAGCGCAAGGATTTCGTCACGGCTGGCCTTGCGCGGCTTTTCCACGGGCTTCGCCGCGACCTTCGGGTCGTCATCTGACGACAGAAGCATCCGGCGGTAGGCTTCCAGGTCTTCGGTATAGGGCGTGACCGTGCCGCCCTTCACCAGCCAGAGCCGGTCCGCCACCAGCGACAGAAGGTGCATGTCGTGGCTGACCAGGATCACCGCGCCCGAGTACTCCGTCAGCGCCTCGACAAGCGCCTCGCGGCTCTCGATATCCAGGTGGTTGGTCGGCTCGTCCAGGATCAGCAGGTGCGGCGCGTCGATGGTGGCCAGCAGCAGCGAAAGCCGCGCCTTCTGCCCGCCCGAAAGCCGACCCACGACCGTTTCGGCCTGATCCGCCATCAGCCCGAACCCGGCCAGCCGCGCCCGCAGCTTGGCCTGACCTTCTTCCGGCCGCACCCGCATGACATGCTGCAGCGGCGTCTCGTCGATGTGAAGCTCGTCCACCTGATGCTGGGCGAAATAGCCGATCCTCAGCTTCGAGGATCGCACGATCCGGCCTTCGCTCGGCTCCAGCTTGCCGGCCAACAGCTTTGACAGCGTGGACTTGCCTTCCCCGTTTCGGCCCAGAAGCGCGATGCGGTCGTCCTGGTCGATGCGCAGCGACAGACGTCGCAGAACAGGCGGGCCACCATAGCCGACCGCGCCGTTTTCCAGCGTGATGATCGGCGGCGAAAGTTCTTCGGGCTCGGGGAAGGTGAACACCACCTTCTTCGCCTCTTCGGGCGCGATGATGGGCGTGAGCTTTTCCAGCATCTTCACCCGGCTTTGCGCTTGCGCGGCCTTGGTGGCCTTTGCCTTGAAGCGGTCGACAAAGCTTTGCAGATGGGCGCGCCGGGCCTCTACCTTCTTGGCCTCGGCCGCCTGCAGCGCGCGGCGCTCGGCAAACTGGCGGGCGAACTGGTCATAGCCGCCCTGCCAGTAGGTCAGCTTGCGGTTGTCCAGGTGCAGGATGCCTTGCACGGCGCGGTTCAGAAGGCCCCGGTCATGGCTGATGATGATGACGGTGTGCGGGTATTTCTGGAGATAGCTTTCCAGCCAGAGCGCGCCCTCGAGGTCGAGGTAGTTGGTCGGCTCGTCCAGAAGCAGATAGTCGGGCTGCGCGAAGAGGACACCTGCCAGTGCCACGCGCATCCGCCAGCCGCCCGAGAAATCCGAACAGGGCCGGGCCTGCGCTTCGGTGTCGAAGCCAAGACCGCGCAGGATGGCAGAGGCGCGGCCCTCGGCCGACCAGGCGTCGATGTCCGACAGACGGTGCTGGATTTCGGCGATGCGGTGCGGGTCGCTTGCGGTTTCCGCTTCGGCCATAAGGCTCGCGCGTTCGGTGTCGGCGGCCAGTACGGTATTGAGAAGCGAGACATCCGAGGACGGCACCTCCTGCGCCACGCCGCCGATGCGGGCGCGAACAGGCATCAGGATCTCGCCGCCCTCCAGCACCAGTTCGCCCCGGATCAGCTTGAAGAGCGTGGTCTTGCCAGCGCCGTTGCGGCCGACAAGGCCGACCTTGTGACCGGTTGGGATGGTGGCCGAGGCGCCCTCGAACAGAGGCCGGCCTTCCACGGAATAGGAGATGTTGTCGATGCGCAGCATGGGCGGGGCTTGCCGCAAGCGGGGGGCAAGGTCAATGGCGGGCGGCGCGATGCCCCCCTCGTGCCAAGCCATCGGCGCGGGGGTTTTCAAGCCGGGGGGCGCATGGTAGCAGGGCCGCGCATTTCCGGGGCGGGCAGGGGCCTTCCCCCCAGACACAAGGACGCCGAAAATGGCTATCGAACGCACCCTTTCCATCATCAAGCCCGACGCGACCAAGCGGAACCTGACCGGCAAGATCGTTGCCAAGTTCGAGGATGCCGGCCTGCGCGTCGTCGCCTCGAAGCGCATCCATCTGACCCCGGCCCAGGCGGGCGAGTTCTATGCCGAGCACAAGGAGCGCGGCTTCTACGGCGAGCTGGTGGCCTACATGGCTTCGGAACCGGTCGTCGTGCAGGTTCTGGAAGGCGAGGGCGCGATTGCCAAGAACCGCGAAGTGATGGGCGCGACCGATCCGGCCGCTGCCGCCGAAGGCACCATCCGCAAGGAATTCGCGCTGTCGAAGGGCGAGAACTCGGTCCATGGATCGGACAGCCCGGCTTCGGCCGCGCGCGAGATCGCCTTCTTCTTCTCGGGTCTTGAACTCGTCGGCTGAGCCGCCCTTCCGGACTGGCGCCGCTTCTAGCGGCGTTCGACGACGCCAAAGAACGACAGGGCCGCTTCCATTTCGGAGCGGCCCTTCGCATTGGTGCCGGCTTTCAGCGCATCGAAGCGCGCGCGCAGGGCCTTCTTCTCGTCACCCTGACAATCGTTCCAGGGCCGACCTTGCAGGCCCATGACCAGCGCATAGTAGCCGATGAAATGCGGTGGGTGTCCGGCCATCAGCCAGAGACGATAGGCCTCATCGGCCCCTAGGTCCCGGAGCTGCTCGGCCGAGGTGATCCCGGCCTTGGCGAAGGCTGCTTCTGTGGCTGGTCCGAGGTTGGGGATGGTGGAGACGGGGCTTGGCATGGCGCGAACAAAATGAAAACAGGGCCAGCTTGCGGCTGACCCCGTGTTCCGTCAAGACCCTGACAAGGTGTCAGATCGAGGCCCAGTCACCGAGAATGGGCTTCGACGGGGCCGGGTGGCCCGGCTGGGTCGGTTTTGGAGAGGATTGACCCTGCTGCTGGCTGGGGGTCGAGGCGCCACCTTGCTGGGGCGCGGAAGAGGTTGCCATCTGACTGCTCCGTTCTGTGGCTTGTCGCGGGTTTTTCCGCCTGTTCCATCAGTCACTGCCAGAATTATGGCAGATTCTTGACAGTGCAAGCGCGCGCGGCGGCGCATTACGCCGGTGTGACCGGACAGACAACGAAAATCCGCACCAACGGCGGACAGTCACGCAGCCGTGACGACCTCGGCCGGGAATCCGACCTCGTCCAACGCGCGGAGCATGGCTTCGGGAGCGGCGGCGCCGCCGACCTCGACCCTATGGGCGGCAAGATCGACCGTGACCTTCGCCACGCCGGGAAGGCCGGACAGCGCGGCTTCGACCGAGGCCTTGCAATGGCCGCAGGTCATGTCTGGTACAGAAAGCACGGTCATCGGGGACTCCCTTGGATTCTGCGCTCAGCATAGGCCCGCTTGCGCCAGCGGCTCAAGACGGACCGACGGTCGCAGGCACTTGACCTGGCGCGAGCGCGGGCGCCATGTCCGGGCAAGGAGACTGCGCCCATGACTGACCTGGCCCCAAGCATCCCGGTGGCGTCCGACCAGAAGACCACGCGGCTGAAACTTGAAGGCCTGTCCTGTGCCTCTTGCGTTCTGCGGGCGGAGCGGGCCTTGCAGGCGGTGGCGGGCGTAAGCGATGCGCAGGTGAACCTTGGCACCGAAACCGCCGAGGTCCGCCACGATCGCGACGTGAGCCCGAGCGTGCTGGCCGGGGCTTTGGCACGGGCCGGCTACCCTGCCCGGACGGTGACCATCGACCTGGCGGTGGACGGGATGACCTGTGCCGCTTGCACGGGCCGCGTTGAGCGGGTGCTGAAGGCTCGGCCCGGTGTTCTGGCGGCCTCGGCCAATCTGGCGACGCGCAAAGCGCAGGTGACGCTGTTCCAGGGCGCGGCGGATGCGGAAGCCCTGGCCACGGCGGTCACAAGGGCAGGTTATGCCGCGCATCCGCTGGAAGAAGGCGCACCCGAGGCACCCGGCGCGGAGGAGGCGCGGCTCTGGCGCGCCGCGGCCCTCGCTTCGGCCCTGACCCTGCCGGTGTTTGTGGTGGAGATGGGCGGGCATCTGGTTCCGGCCTTTCACCACTGGCTGCACGGTACCATCGGCCAGCAGCCGCTTTGGCTGGCCGAATTCGTGCTGACCACACTTGTTCTGGCCTTTCCGGGGCGGCGCTTCTTCGCAAAGGGGCTGCCGGCACTGGCGCGTGGCGGACCGGACATGAACAGCCTGGTGGCGCTTGGCGCCGGGGCCGCGTGGCTGTGGTCGACGCTGGTGACGTTGGCGCCCGGCCTGATCCCGCCGGCCTCGCGAGCGGTCTACTTCGAGGCGGCAGCGGTGATCGCCACGCTGATCCTGATCGGCCGCAGCCTGGAGGCGCGGGCGCGCGGACGGGCCGGTGCCGCCATCGCTCGGCTGGTGCAGTTGCAGCCGAGGACGGCGCTGCTGATGATCCAGGGCGACGAGCCACGTGAGGTGCCGGTCGCCTCGCTGGTGCCTGGTGCGCAGGTTCTGATCCGTCCGGGCGCGCGGGTGCCGACGGATGCGGTGGTCGTGGGCGGGGCGTCGTTGGTAGACGAGTCCATGCTGACGGGTGAGCCGCTGCCAGTCGCCAAGCAGCCTGGCGACCGACTGACCGGTGGAACGGTGAACGGGAACGGCGCACTGACGGCCGAGATCGCTGCGGTCGGGGCCGAGACCGTACTGTCGCGAATTGTGGCGATGGTGGAAGAGGCGCAGGGGACCAAGCTGCCGGTGCAGGCGTTGGTGGACCGGGTGACGCTGTGGTTCGTGCCGGTGGTCATGGCGGTGGCGGCGATGACCGTGACCGTCTGGCTGATCGCGGGGCAGGGTATCGCTCCGGCCCTGGTGGCGGGGGTGGCGGTGCTCATCATCGCCTGCCCTTGTGCGATGGGGCTGGCCACGCCGGTTTCCATCCTCGTAGGTACCGGGCGGGCGGCGGAACTGGGCGTGTTGTTCCGCCGGGGCGACGCGCTGCAAAGGCTGGCCGAAGTGCGCCGCGTGGCCTTCGACAAGACGGGCACGCTGACCGAGGGTCGGCCTGTGGTGACGGCGATCGCTGTCCAGCCGGGTGAGGATGAGGCGCGGGTGCTGGCCGAGGCGGCAGCGGTAGAGGCGCGGTCCGAGCATCCGCTGGCAGCCGCCGTTCGCAAGGCCGCAGCGGATCGCGGGCTGACGGTGCCCACGACGCAGGGGTTCGCCGCGGTGCCGGGGCAGGGCGCCTTTGCCGAGGTTTCAGGGCAGAAGGTCTCGGTCGGCTCTGCCCGGATGTTTACCGCCTTGCCTGAGGGTTTGGCGGAGGAGATTGCTCGGCGCACAGCGTCAGGCCAGGGCGTGTTGCTTGCCGGCCGAGACGGGCGCGTGACCGGGTTGATCGCAGTGAGCGATCCGGTGAAGCCGGTGTCGCGTGCTGCGGTATCCGCACTTTCGGCAATGGGATTGTCGGTCGTCATGGTGACAGGCGATGCCGAGGGCACGGCGCGCAGCGTGGCCGGGGTACTTGGCATCGGCGAAGTGCGGGCAGGCGTCCTTCCCGAAGGCAAGGCCAAGGCGGTGCATGACTTCGGCCCCGGCACGGCCTTCGTGGGCGACGGCATCAACGACGCCCCCGCGCTGGCCGCCGCCGATGTCGGCATCGCCATGGGCACCGGAACGGAAGTGGCGATCGAGGCGGGCGAGGTGGTGCTGATGCGCGGCGACCCTGCCAGCGTGGTCGACTCAATCCGGGTGGCGCGGGCCACGATGCGCAACATCCGCCAGAACCTGGTCTGGGCTTTCGGCTACAACGTCGCACTGATCCCGGTGGCGGCAGGCGTTCTGGTGCCCTTCGGCGGGCCGCAACTCTCACCGATGCTGTCCGCCGGTGCGATGGCGCTGTCGTCCGTGTTCGTTCTGTCGAACGCGCTGCGACTGCGCCGGGTGAAGGGCGGGCTCACGCCACCTTGAGCAGGTGGACGAGTTCGGTGTTGCCGGTCACAAGGTCACGGACCGTGGTGCGGTCCAGCACGGCGTAAAACGCCTCCAGAGCCTCTTGCAGCACGCATTTCAGGCTGCAGCAACCGATCAGCGGGCAGGTGTTTTCCGGGCCCGCCTGACATTCCGTAAAGGGAAGCACCGCCTCGAAACTGCGAAACACTTCGCCCACGCGGATGTCCTCGGCCCGGCGACCAAGCGTCAGCCCCCCCGAACGGCCGCGCACAGTCTTGAGATAGCCGGCCCGGGCCAGAAGGTGGATCACCTGCGCCAGATGGTTCTCGCTGGCGTTGCACGTTTGTGCGATCTCTTGCTTGCGGACGGTCCGGCCCGGATTGGCGGCGCAGAACATCAGCGTGCGCATCGCAAGGTTTGTACGGGTTGTCAGTCGCATTCCTCGCCCTCCCGGCTTGCGGTTGCTACAAGGTGACAGTCTGCGGAGATGTCGGCATTGATCCAGATCATGCGCCCCAAATGAACCAATTGCCTGATATCGTGCAGGTCGCGCCCTGATTTGCGGCATGTCCCAAGGAAAGCCTTGGCGCCGGCCACATCCTCTCAA
This sequence comes from Neotabrizicola shimadae, assembly GCF_019623905.1. NCBI lineage: Bacteria > Pseudomonadati > Pseudomonadota > Alphaproteobacteria > Rhodobacterales > Paracoccaceae > Neotabrizicola > Neotabrizicola shimadae. The sequence continues at coordinate 1,377,477 of NZ_CP069370.1, forward strand.
AGCGCTTTGATTATTGTAACAATCGGAAATGATTAACAAAAATAATGTCGCTTTCCTGTTGGGTTTGCGCTAGCAAGAAAGCGGGAGGAATGACCGTCCTGCGACTCTGCCCCCAGGAAGGACCCGTGCGGCTTGACCGCAACGGGGCCGGGAGTAGCGTATTTCGCAGATGCGGCGAAATGATGGGCAAAGTCTTGAACGACCTTAGCGTGACCCCGAACCTCCTCAAGGCTGAAGTGCTGCGGCACCTCACCTTCACGCTCGGCAAGGATACGCCGAACGCCTCGCTTTACGACTGGCGCATGGCGCTAAGTTTCGCGATCCGCGACCGGATCGTCGAGCCTTGGTTCGCCTCGACCCGCCGGACCTGGGCCGAGGATCGAAAGCGCGTCTATTACCTGTCGATGGAGTTCCTCATCGGCCGGCTTCTGGAAGACGCCTGCGTGAACCTTGGCCTGCGCGAGATGGCGGAAGAGGTCATGGCCGAGTTTGGCCAGGATTTCCGCGCGATCATCGAGGATGAACCTGATGCCGCGCTTGGCAACGGCGGGCTCGGACGTCTTGCCGCCTGCTTCATGGAAAGCATGGCGACGCTTGGCTGTCCGGCCTATGGCTATGGCATCCGCTATGAACACGGGCTTTTCCGTCAGCGGTTCGAGGGTGGCCAGCAAGTGGAAACGCCCGAGGACTGGCTCTTGATGCGCCATCCGTGGGAGTTTGAACGCCCGGAAAGCCAGTACACCATCGGCTTCAAGGGCGAGATGGCCACGCGCGATGGCCGCGAGGTCTGGGTGCCCGGCGAAACCGTGCTGGCCACGGCCCATGACACGCCTGTCGTGGGCTGGCAGGGCAAATGGGCCAATACCCTGCGTCTTTGGGGCGCCAAGCCCACCACGCTGTTCGACCTGGAACGCTTCAACCGAGGCGACTTCGCGGCGGCGGCCGAGCCCGAGGCGCTGGCCCGCACGCTCAGCCGCGTGCTCTACCCCGACGACACGACCTACCAGGGCAAGGAACTGCGCCTGAAGCAGGAGTTCTTCCTGACATCCGCTGCGCTGCAAGACATCCTGCGCCGCTTCAAGGCTGCGCATTCCGACGTGCGCAAGCTGCCGAACCATGTCGCCATCCAGATGAACGACACGCACCCGGCCATCGCCGGGCCGGAACTGATCCGTCTTCTGATGGACGATCACGGCGTGCCGTTCGAGGAGGCCGCGCCGATTGCGCGGGAATGCCTGGGCTACACCAACCACACGCTTCTTCCGGAGGCGCTGGAACGGTGGGCGACGTTCACCTTCGGCAACGTCCTGCCGCGGCACATGCAGATCGTCGAGCGCATCGACGCCTGGCACAAGGACGAAAACTATCACCGTCCGCACTACATCGGCATCGTGAAGCATCACGAGGTGCGGATGGGCGAACTCGCGTTCATCATGGCGCACAAGGTGAACGGGGTCTCGGCGCTGCATTCCGAACTGGTGAAGAAGAACCTCTTCCCCGAGTTGAACAAGCTGCACCCCGGCCGCATCATCAACCAGACCAACGGCGTCACGCCCCGGCGCTGGCTGAAGATGTGCAATCGTCCCCTGTCCAGCCTGATCACCGAAACCATCGGGCCGGGCTGGGAGGATGACCTCGACCGCCTCACCGCGCTCGAACCCCATATCAGCGAAAAGGGCTTCCGTGCCCTGTTCGACTCCGCCAAGCGCACGAACAAGATCGCCCTGTCGCACTGGATCAAGGATCATTGCGGACTGACGGTCAGCCCCGATGCCCTGTTCGACGTCCAAGTCAAGCGCATCCACGAATACAAGCGCCAGCTGCTGAACATCCTGGAGACCATCGCGCACTGGCACCAGATCAAGGCCGCGCCCAAGGGCAACTGGGTCCCGCGCGTCAAGATCTTCGGCGGCAAGTCGGCGCCGGGCTATTTCGTCGCCAAGGAGATCATCCATCTCATCAACGACGTGGCGCGCGTGGTGAATGCCGATCCCGAGACGCGGCATTTGCTGACCGTGGTCTATCCGGCGAACTATAACGTGAGCATGGCCGAGCATCTGATTCCGGCCGCCGACCTTTCGGAACAGATCTCAACCGCGGGCAAGGAAGCCTCGGGCACCGGCAACATGAAGTTCATGATGAACGGCGCGCCCACCATTGGCACGCTGGATGGGGCCAACGTGGAGATTCTGGAACAGGTCGGTGCCGAGAACTTCTTCCTGTTTGGCCTGACCGCCGAAGAGGTCATGCGCCGCCGCGAAGACCCCGAACATTCGCGCAAGGCGATCGAGGCAAGTCAGCCTTTGCAGGACGTCTTGCAGATGATTGCCGAGGGTCGCTTCTCTCCCGACCAGCCAGACCGCTATCACGGGCTGGTGCATCGGGTCTGGCACCATGACTATTTCCTCGTCGCCAGCGATTTCGACGCCTATCATGCGGCCCAGGCCCAGGTGGACATCGCCTTCGCCGACCGCGACCGGTGGCTGCGCATGGCGGCGATGAATACGGCCCGGTCGGGCTTCTTCTCGTCCGACCGGACAATCCGCAGCTACATGAAAGACATCTGGTCCGTCACTTCGGCCCTTTAGGGTCGGGGCGGCGGCCCGCACGGGGAGGGTGCGATGACCGACGCGCTGATCGACCGGGAGGCCGCCAAGGCCGTGGCCGAGGCACGCCATGGCGATCCTTTCGCCGTGCTGGGGCCGCACCGCCGTGGCGGAGCCTGGACTGTGACGGCCTTCGTGCCAGGGGCGGAGCGGGTCGAGGTTCTGACCGGCAAGACGAGCAAACCCGTCCCAATGTCCGAGGTTGAGGGAGCGCCAGGCGTGTTCGTCGGTGCGCTGCCGCGCAAGGCCGATTACCGCCTGCGGGCCGAAGGCTTTGGGACGGTCTGGGAATGGGAGGATCCGTTCCGCTTCGGTCCCGTTCTGGGCGAAATGGACGAATACCTTCTGGGCGAAGGCACCCACAAGCGCCTTTGGCAGGTGCTTGGCGCTCACCTGATCACCCACGAGGGTGTCGAGGGTGTGCATTTCGCCGTCTGGGCGCCCAATGCCGAGCGTGTTTCGGTGGTGGGCGACTTCAACATCTGGGATGGCCGGCGCCACCCGATGCGCAGGCGCGGCCCGACAGGGGTGTGGGAGATCTTCGTCCCCGGCCTGGGCGAAGGTCAGACCTACAAATACGAAATCCGCGGTCCAGGAGGCCAGCTTCTGCCGCTGAAGGCCGATCCCGTGGGCTTCGGATCGGAACATCCGCCGGCCAACGCCAGCATGGTCCGACCGATCTCTTGGGCAGATTGGCGCGATGGCGAATGGATGACTCGCAGGGGACTGGCGCAAAATGTCGATGCGCCGATCTCGGTCTATGAGGTTCATCTGGGCAGCTGGAAGCGCGCACCGGGTGACAGGATGCTGAGCTACCTGGAACTGGCCGAACAACTGGTCGACTATGTCGCCGAGATGGGCTTTACCCACATCGAATGCCTGCCGGTGTCGGAATATCCCTTCGACGGATCCTGGGGCTATCAGCCGGTTGGCATGTTCGCGCCCACCGTGCGTCACGGCACCCCGCGCGAGTTCAAGGCCCTGGTCGACGCCGCCCATGCCAAGGGCATCGGCATCCTGCTGGACTGGGTGCCCGGTCACTTCCCTACCGACCCGCATGGCTTGGGCCGCTTCGACGGCACCGCGCTTTACGAACACCAGGACCCACGGGAAGGATTCCATCAGGACTGGAACACGCTGATCTACAACTACGGTCGGACCGAGGTGCAGAACTACCTGGTGTCCAATGCGCTGTACTGGCTTGAGGAGTACCACATCGACGGGCTGCGGGTGGATGCCGTGGCCTCGATGCTGTACCGCGACTATTCGCGCCGCGCCGGCGAATGGATTCCCAACAAGGACGGCGGGCGGGAAAACTACGAAGCGATCGAGGTTCTGCAGAAGGCCAATGTCATCGCCTATGGTGAATGTCCCGGCATCATGACCGTGGCCGAGGAATCGACCGCATTCCCGGGCGTGTCTCGCCCAGTGAACCATGGCGGGCTTGGCTTCGGGTTCAAGTGGAACATGGGCTGGATGAACGACACCCTGTCCTACATGCACCGCGACCCCGTCTACCGGCAGTACCACCACCACCAGATGACTTTCGGCATCCATTACGCCTGGTCCGAGAACTTCATCCTGCCGATCAGCCATGACGAGGTGGTCCACGGCAAGGGCTCAATGCTTGGCAAGATGCCGGGCGGTGACTGGGAACGGTTCGCCAACCTGCGCGCCTACTACGGCTTCATGTGGGCGCATCCTGGCAAGAAGCTTCTGTTCATGGGGCAGGAGTTTGCGCAGGCCCGCGAATGGAACCACAACCAGAGCCTCGACTGGCACCTGCTTGAAAACGAAGACCATCGCGGGATGCAGGTTCTGGTGCGCGACCTGAACCGGCTGTACCGCGATACACCGGCCCTCCATGTGAACGACTGCCGCCCCGAGGGTTTCCTCTGGCTGGAACCCAACGATGCCGAGGCAAGCGTCTTCGCCTGGGTGCGAAAGGGTCGGGCCGGGGATCCGATGGTGGTGGCCGTGGTGAACATGACCCCGGTGGAACGGCGCTATCGCCTGGGCTTCCCTGCGGCCGGGCCCTGGGAAGAGGTTCTGAACACGGACGCCGCGCATTACGGCGGCGACAACCGCGGGAACCTGGGGGCCATCATGGCCGATATGGGCCCCTGGCACGGCCAGGAGCAATCTGCGCTTGTCACCTTGCCCCCCCTGTCGGCAATCTGGTTTCGCCAGGCCTGAGCAAGAACACTTTGGCGGCCGGAACCGCCGCATTCGGGAGGAACGGATGGAAATCAGACCGAACACGCGCTTGTCCAGCCAGGCCATGGCCTTCGTGCTGGCGGGCGGCAGGGGAAGCCGGCTGAAGGAATTGACCAACACCCGGGCTAAGCCCGCGGTCTATTTCGGCGGCAAGACCCGGATCATCGACTTCGCGCTGTCCAACGCGCTGAACTCAGGTATCCGCCGCATGGCCATCGCCACGCAGTACAAGGCGCACAGCCTGATCCGCCACGTCCAGCGCGGCTGGAACTTCTTCCGGGCCGAGCGGAACGAATACCTCGACGTGCTTCCGGCCAGCCAGCGCATGGACGAGGTCAACTGGTATCGCGGCACCGCCGATGCAGTGGCGCAGAACATCGACATCATCGACAGCTATGGCATCAACTACGTCGTCGTTCTGGCGGGCGACCACATCTACAAGATGGACTACGAAATCATGCTGCGCCAGCACGTCGAAAGCGGCGCGGACGTGACGATCGGCTGCCTCACCGTTCCCGTGAAGGAAGCCACCGCCTTTGGCGTCATGGGCGTGGACGAGACGGGCCGCATCACCGCCTTCCTGGAAAAACCGAAGAACCCGCCGCACATCCCGGGCGACCCGGCCCATGCCCTGGCTTCGATGGGCATCTATGTCTTCGATTGGGCCTTCCTTCGCGACCTGCTTCTGCGCGACATGGTTGACCCGAATTCCAGCCACGATTTCGGCAATGACCTGATCCCCGAGATCGTCAAGAACGGCAAGGCCATGGCGCACCGCTTCGCCGACAGCTGCGTGCGCAGTGGGCTTGAGACCGAGCCATACTGGCGTGACGTGGGAACCATTGATGCTTTCTGGCAAGCGAACATCGACCTGACCGATTTCATTCCCAAACTGGATCTCTTCGACAACTCCTGGCCGATCTGGACCTATTCCGAGATCGTCCCGCCGGCGAAGTTCATCCATGACGAGGATGAGCGCCGCGGCATGGCGGTGTCTTCTCTGGTCTCGGGCGGCTGCATCGTCTCGGGCTCCGAAGTGCGCAACTCACTCCTGTTCACCGGCTGCCGGACGCACAGTTATTCGGCACTGGAGTATGTCGTGGCTCTGCCTTACGTCGACGTGGCCCGCCGGGCGCGGCTCAAGAACTGCGTCATTGACCGCGGCGTGGCGATCCCCGAGGGTCTCGTCGTGGGCGAGGAACCGGACGAAGACGCCAAGTGGTTCCGCCGGACCGACTCTGGCATCGTGCTGATCACGCAGGACATGCTTGACGCGCGCGCCAAGGCGTTGTCCTGAAAGGGAAGCGAAGTCGAAGACGGTCGGGGGTGAACCGCCCCCGTCCATCGGTCCGAAACTCCGGTGGCCGAACTCGCGGGTTGATTGGGGAAAGAACATGATGCGGGTGGGCCGGTGATGGCGGGACGGGTGCTTTCGGTGGCGTCGGAATGTGTGCCGCTGGTCAAGACCGGTGGCCTTGCCGATGTGGTGGGCGCACTTACGGGCGCACTGAAGCGTGTTGGCTGGGACATGCGCGTGCTGATCCCGGCCTATCGGCCGATCCGCGCGCTTGCCGCCGACTGGCCAGAGGTCTGGTATGAAAGCGGCCTCTGGGGAGGCGAGGGGCGCGTGCGCATGGGGCAGGTCGACGGCGTGACCATGCTGCTTCTGGATGCGCCGCATCTCTTCGACCGCGACGGCGGGCCCTACAGCGGGCCGGGCGGCGACTGGTGGGACAATGCGCAGCGCTTTGCCGCGCTCTCCTGGGTTGCCGTGCGTATCGCCCGCGCCGGGCTAGACGGTTGGAAGCCCGACATCCTTCATGCGCATGACTGGCAGGCGGGCTTCGCGCCGGCATACCTCGCCTATGGTGGCAAGGGCGATGTCCGGTCGGTCATCACCATCCACAACATCGCCTTCCAGGGTTGGGCGGCCGCGCACCAGTTGGCCGACCTGCGCCTTCCTGCTGACCAGTTCCATCCCGACGGGCTGGAATACTACGGGGCGCTCTCCAGCCTGAAGGCCGGGCTTGTGACTGCAGACCGGATCACCACGGTTTCGCCCACCTATGCGCAGGAACTCATGCGGCCGGAATTCGGCATGGGCCTGCAGGGCGTCATTGCCTCGCGCGCCGCCGATGTTCAGGGCATCCTGAACGGGGTGGACACCGACATCTGGGATCCGTCAGGTGAGGCAGACCCGTACAGCACCAACGACATGGCCGGAAAGGCCCGCGCTCGGGCCGCGCTTTGTGCCGAATTCGGCTTGGATGTGCCGGGTCCGCTGGCCATCGTCGTCAGCCGACTGACCGACCAGAAGGGAATAGACCTTCTGTCTCAGGCCATCCCCGACTTCGTTCGGGCAGGCGGCGGGCTTCTTGTCCTGGGCTCAGGCGATCCGGGGCTCGAGGCCGCGATGCGCGGGCTGCAAAGCCATTTCACCGGGCGGGTGGCCGTGCGCATCGGCTATGACGAGGGCCTCTCGCACCGCATGTTCGCCGGCGGCGATGCCGTGCTGGTGCCTTCGCGGTTCGAGCCCTGCGGCCTGACCCAGATGTACGGCCTGCGCTACGGAACGATCCCCGTCGTGTCGCTTGTGGGAGGACTCGCCGATACCGTGATCCATGCTTCGCCTGCGGCACTGGCGCGCGGCGTGGCCACCGGCATCCAGTTCCACCCGACCGATGTCCTGTCCCTCGGCCAGGCCCTTCGCCAGTTGGTCACACTTCATGCCGATCCGATGGCCTGGGAGCAGTTGACCCGCAATGCGATGGCGCAGCCGGTGGGCTGGGAAGCCTCGGCCGCCGCCTATGCCGCGATGTACGAGGATCTCGCTCCGTGATCGCAAAGACCCAGGCGCCGCAACGCAGCGGCGGCCACTCGCTCTCAGCCGGGCGTCCCTGGCCGCTCGGCGCAAGCTTCGATGGCCAGGGCGTCAACTTCGCTGTCTTTTCCGCCAATGCCGAGCGCATCGAGCTCTGCCTGTTCAGCCCCGATGGCCGAAAGGAAATGAGCCGGATCGACCTGACTGAACGGGACGGCGACATTTGGCACGTCTATGTCTCGGGTCTCACCCCCGGCACGCTCTATGGCTATCGCGCCCACGGCCGCTATGCGCCAGAGATCGGTTTCCGTTTCAATCCCAACAAGTTGCTGATTGATCCTTATGCCCGCCAACTGGAAGGCCGGCTGAAATGGTCCGATGCGCTGATGGGCTACAAGGTCGGAAGTCCCAGGGGAGACCTGTCCTACGACCCGCGCGACAGTTCTTTCGCCGTGCCGAAATCGGTGGTGGTGGATCCCTCGTTCAACTGGGCTGGCGACACGCCCCCGCAGATCCGCGCCTCGGATACCGTCATCGCGGAAACCCATGTCAGGGGTATGACCGCCCAACATCCGCGCGTGGAAAAGAGCCTGCGCGGCACGTTCCTGGGGCTCGCCTCCGACGCGGTGATCGAGCATTTCGTCAAGATCGGCGTGACCGCGGTCGAGCTTCTGCCAGTGCAGGCCTTCGTGGACGACCGGTTCCTCATCGCCCGAGGACTGCGCAACTACTGGGGCTACCAGACCATCGGCTTCTTCGCCCCCGAACCCCGCTACCTGTCACGCGGCGCGCTTTGGGAGTTCCAGTCGATGGTGCGCCGGTTCCATTCGGCCGGGATCGAGGTCATTCTGGACGTGGTCTACAACCACACGGGCGAGGGCGACGAATGGGGGCCGACCCTCAGCTTCCGCGGCCTCGACAACACCAGCTACTACCGCCTTGCCCCGGGCGGGCGGTACTACATCAACGACACCGGCACCGGCAACACGCTGAACCTGACGCATCCCATGGTGCTGCGCATGGTGATGGACTCGCTGCGCTACTGGGTCGAGGTTTGCCATGTGGACGGCTTCCGCTTTGACCTGGCAACCGCGCTTGGGCGCGAAAGCGGCGGCTTCGATCCCTATGGCGGCTTCTTCGATGCCATCCGTCAGGATCCGGTCCTGGCCCGCGTGAAGCTGATCGCCGAGCCCTGGGATGTCGGTCCGGGGGGCTATCAGTTGGGCAACTTCCCTTCGCCCTTCATGGAATGGAACGACAGTTTCCGGGATGGCATACGCCGCTATTGGCGCGGCGACCCCGGCTTTACCGCCGACCTCGCCAAGCGCATCCTCGGATCGGCCGAGCATTTCGACCGTGCGGGCAGGCCCGCCACGACTTCGGTGAACTTCATCACCGCGCATGACGGCTTCACGCTGCAGGATCTGGTCAGCTACACCGTCAAGCGCAATCTCGCCAACGGCGAGGACAACCGCGATGGTCATTCCGAAAACCACTCCGACAACTTCGGCGTGGAAGGCCCGACCGACGACCCCCGCATCCGCGCCGCCCGCGACCTGCGCAAGCGCAACCTGCTGGCCACGCTGTTCCTCAGCCAGGGCATCCCCATGCTTCTGGCCGGGGACGAGATCGGCAACAGCCAGGGCGGCAACAACAACGCCTATGCGCAGGACAACGAAACCGGCTGGCTCGATTGGCAGCACGCCGATCCGCGGCTGACGGCCTTTGTCGGGCGCCTTGCCGACCTGCGCCGCGCCTTGCCGATCCTGCGCCAGCGCCGTTTCCTGCACGCGCGTTCCCGCGCGGCGGACAACCTGCCCGATGTGATCTGGCGCCGCGCCGATGGCCAGCAGCCGCGCCCCGAGGATTGGCATGATCCCGCCTTCCGCTGCCTGGGCGTCGAGTTGCGCCTGGCCGCTGAGGGGCCGGACGATGGCGATGCGGTCTTCGTGGTGTTCAACGCTGGTTCCGATGCTGCGCTGACCCTGCCAGATACCGTGCGGGGCTGGCGGCTGGTGCTTGACACCACGCGCCCCGAGGCGGCCGATGCGCTCTGGCCGGCCCGCGGCGCGGTGCCCGCGCAATCCGTGCTGGTCTTCGTGCCGGCCGACCGGCCAGTTCCGGGCACGAACGAGACAAAGGGAGGACAGCCATGACGATCCAGACCGTCGCCACCACACCGATCGAAGGGCAGAAGCCCGGCACCTCGGGCCTGCGCAAGAAGACCCCGGTCTTCATGGGCAAGCACTATCTGGAGAACTTCGTCCAGGCGATCTTCGATACCGTGGGCGCCAAGGGCAAGACCTTCGTCCTGGGCGGCGACGGGCGCTACTTCAACGACCGTGCGGCGCAGGTCATCCTGCGCATGGCTGCCGCCAACGGCGCCGCGCGTGTAATCGTGGGGCAGGGGGCGCTTCTGTCCACCCCCGCCGCCAGCCACCTGATCCGGCTGAACAAGACCGATGGCGGCATCATCATGTCGGCGAGCCACAACCCCGGCGGACCGAACGAGGATTTCGGCGTCAAGTTCAACATGCCGAACGGCGGCCCCGCCCCCGAGGCCGTGACCGAGGCGATGTTCGCCCGCACAAAGACCCTCACCGAATATCGCATCGTTGAATCGCAGGACGTGGACATCTCTTCCCCCGGCCGCCGCACTTTGGCGGGCATGGTGGTGGATGTGGTGGATCCCGTCACCGACTATGCCACCCTGATGGAATCGCTGTTCGACTTCGCCGCGATCCGCGCCATGTTCGCGGGCGGCTTCCGGATGAGCATGGATTCCATGTGCGCCATCACCGGCCCCTATGCGGTGGAAATCCTTGAAAACCGGCTCGGTGCGCCCAAGGGCACCGTGGTTCACGCCACGCCCCTGCCGGATTTCGGCGGAATGCACCCCGACCCCAACCCCACCTGGGCGCATGAATTGATGGCCGAGATGATGGGTCCCGACGCGCCCGACTTCGGCGCCGCCTCCGATGGCGACGGCGACCGGAACATGATCGTCGGACGAGGAACCTATGTCTCGCCTTCGGATTCTCTGGCCGTTCTGTCCGCAAACGCTCATCTCGCCCCCGGCTATGCCAAGGGCCTTGCCGGTGTCGCGCGGTCCATGCCCACCTCGGCCGCCGCCGACCGCGTGGCCGATGCGCTCGGGATTGCCAAGTTCGAGACGCCGACCGGCTGGAAGTTCTTCGGCAACCTCTTGGACGCTGGCCGCGCGACCCTGTGCGGAGAGGAAAGCTTCGGCACCGGCTCCGACCATGTGCGCGAGAAGGATGGTCTCTGGGCCATCCTCTTGTGGCTGAACATCCTCGCCGTGCGCAAGGAGTCCGTCGCGGCGATCCTGGCAGGGCATTGGGCGAAGTATGGCCGCAACTACTACAGCCGCCACGACTTCGAGGCGATCCCCACCGACAAGGCCGATGCCATGGTGGCCGCGCTGCGCAGCAAGCTCGCCAGCCTGCCGGGGCAGGTGGTCGAAGGCATGGCTATCGCGGCCGCCGACGACTTCGCCTATACCGATCCGGTCGATGGCTCGGTCAGCCAGAAGCAGGGCATCCGCATCCTCTTCGCGGACGGCTCACGCATCGTGATGCGTCTGTCCGGCACCGGGACCGAGGGCGCGACGCTACGGGTTTATCTGGAACGCTATGCGCCGGGGCCGGACGGCCTGAACCTCGACGCGCAAAAGGCACTGGCACCAGTCATCCGCGCAGCCCATGCGATTGCCGACATCGCGGGGTATACCGGGCGCACCGCGCCAGACGTGGTGACCTGATCCCCGCCAGCGACCTTTATCCCCGACGCCACGTCGCCTTCGGACGATTATCGAAGGCGACGCTCGCGTTTCATCGTGGAAAACGGGGAGACAGGGATGAGCGAGTCACGGCGGGCAGGGCGGCAAGCACGGACGGCCGAGCGGTCAAGGCGCGGCAGCGGGGTCGGTCGGCCCTACATCCTTCGGAACATCCCGACCTATGACGTTCTGTCCGAGGAGAACCTCGCCCGCATCGAGACGGCCGCCGACCGCATCCTGGCTGAGACCGGTATCGAGTTCCGCGACGACCCCGTGGCGCTGGACCATTGGCGGCGGGCCGGCGCGCGGGTCGACGGCCTTCGCGTGCGGTTCGAGCCGGGGATGCTGCGCGAGGTCCTGGCCTCGGCGCCACCCGTCTTCACCCAGCACGCCCGCAACCCGGCCAATTCGGTCCAGGTCGGCGGCAGGTCGGTGGTCTTTGCCCCGGCGTATGGCAGCCCCTTCGTGATGGACCTCGACCGCGGCCGCCGCTTCGGCACCATCGAGGATTTCCGGAATTTCATCCGCCTCGCCCAGTCCAGCCCGAACCTGCACCATTCCGGCGGCACGATCTGCGAGCCGACCGATGTGCCGGTCAACAAGCGGCACCTCGACATGGTGCTGGCCCATATCGAACTGTCGGATCGGCCCTTCATGGGCTCGGTCACCGCCGAGGAGCGGAGCGAGGACAGCATCGAGATGGCCCGCATCCTGTTCGGGGCCGGGTTCGTGGACCAGAACTGCGTGATCCTGGGCAACGTGAACGTGAACTCGCCGCTGGTCTGGGACGGGACGATGACGCGCAGCCTGCGCGCCTATGCGCGGGCCAATCAGGCGGCGGTGATCGTGCCCTTCATCCTGGGCGGCGCGATGGGGCCGGTGACGAGCGCGGGCGCCATTGCCCAGGCCCATGCCGAGACCATGGCGGGCTGCGCTCTGACCCAGCTGGAACGGAAGGGGGCGCCTGTGATCTATGGCAACTTCCTGTCCTCCATGTCGCTCAGGTCCGGGGCGCCGACCTTTGGCACGCCGGAGCCGGCAATCGGGTCGATGGTGGTGGGGCAGCTCGCGCGGCGGGCGAACCTGCCGCTGCGCTGTTCGGGGAACTTCACGACCTCGAAGCTGCCCGATGCCCAGGCGATGACCGAGGGGACGATGTCGATGCTGGCCGCGATCCATTGCGGGGCCAATTTCATCCTGCATTCGGCAGGCTTCCTGGATGGGCTGCTGTCCATGTCCTATGAAAAGTTCATGCTGGACGCCGACCTGTGCGGGGCGCTGCATTCCTATCTGGATGGGGTGAAGGTGGATGACGACCAGCTGGCGGTCGATGCCTTTGCCGAGGTGGGGCCGGGGAACCATTTCTTCGGCGCCTCCCATACCATGGCCCATTACGAGACGGCGTTCTGGGACTCGTCCCTGGCCGACAACGAGCCGTTCGAGAAATGGGAGGCGGCGGGGTCGGTGGATGCGGCGAGCCGGGCAAACCGGGCCTGGAAGAAGGCCCTGGCCGAGTATGAGGCCCCGGCGCTGGACGAGGGGGTGCGCGAGGAGCTGCGGGATTTCGTGGCCCGGCGGAAGGCGGCCGAGGACGACCGCTGGTATTGAGCGTCCGAGCTCGGACGCTCTATCGGGCCTAGCAATATCAATGGCTTGGTCGGGCGCGTTAACTTGGACTTAACACTTCGCCGCGGCAAGGCCCCGGCCTGCGCCGGGGCATGAGGTCGTTCAGGCGGCCTTGGCCTGCACGTCTCTCTTTGCGGCCATGGTGGCCTTGGCCCACCACACCAGATCGTCCAGCGTGGCCTTGGCCGATGGCAGGAGGTTGGCCTCGATCTCTTCGATGGGGGCGTTCTGGCCCATCGGGTGCACTTTCATGATGTCGGCGCCGCCGATGTGGACGGCGTTTCGGGTTGGCACCATGTGCATTTCCACCGCGATGGCGCGCAGGTGGTTCAGCGCCACCGAGCCGCCCATCGAGCCATATGCGATGGCCGCCATGGGTTTGCGCATCCATTCCTGATAGGCTTGGTCAAGCGCGTTCTTCAGCGCGCCTGTGATGGACCTGTTGTATTCGGCGACGACGAAGATGTAGCCGTCGAATTCGGCCAGCTTCTTCTGCCAGCGCACGGCCTCGGGGTTCTGGCTGGGCATCCAGGCGTTGGACGCCATCTCGTCGAAGAAGGGCAGGTTGTAGTCGCGCAGGTCGACAAGTTCGACCGTCATGTCATCGCGGGCCTGGGCCTGCTTCAGCATCCACTGGGCAGGCTTGTCGGCAAAGCGGGTCGGGCGGGTGGAGCCGACGATGAGGGCGATCCGGGGTTTCATGGCTTTGGTTTCCTCTGGTAGCATGGTTACGATTCGTTACCGCAAAAGGTAATTCATGAACGCCACCGTGCAAGAAGGCACCTTTCCGTCACCAGGTCACCACGACGAAACTGCCTGCCAGCGCATCAGCCAGGTGCTGGCGCGGATTTCCGACAAGTGGACGCTTCTGGTGATCCGCACACTTGGGCCAGGCCCCATGCGATTCAACGCACTGAAGCGGGCGATCGGCGACATCAGCCAGAAGATGCTGGCCTCGACCCTGCGCGATCTGGAGGAGAACGGCTTTGTCAGCCGCACCGTGACGCCGGTGACGCCGCCGCAGGTGGAATATGCGCTGACCGACCTGGGGCGGGATTTCCTGGTACCGGTGATGGCGCTGGCGGAATGGACCATTGCCAATTCGGCGCGCATCGACGCGGCGCGGTCGGCCTATCTTGGCAAGCTGGCGGCCGAGTAGGACGGCGCGGCAGGATTCGCACCCGGCGAGGTCTTCCGGCGCCGGCCCCGCCAGGGCAAATCAGCCAATGAAAAGAGGCGCCTTGCGGCGCCTCTTGATGTCTTGCGCGATGTGTCAGCCCGCTGCCGCGACAGCGCGCTTCGTCAGCACCTTCACCAGGTTGGCGCGATAGGCGGGCGTGCCGTGCAGATCGTGGATCATGTCCGCCGCATCGACGCTCAGCCCGTCGAGGGCCGCGGGCGAGAAGTTGCGCGACAGCGCCGCTTCGGCCTCGGACCAACGGAAGACACCGCCATTGGACGCGCCGGTGACGGCGACGCGCACGCCATCGGCGTATTTCGCCACGAAAACCCCGGTCAGGGCAAAGCGGCTGGCGGGCTGGTTGAACTTCACATAGGCGGCCTTCTGCGGGATTGGGAAGCGAACCTCGGTCACGATCTCGCCTTCGTCCAGCGCGGTGGAGAAGAGGCCGGTGAAGTAATCATCCGCCGCGATGCGCCGCCGGTTGGTGATGACCGTGGCGCCCGAACCCAGCACGGCTGCGGGGTAGCAGGCGGAGGGGTCGTTGTTGGCAATGGACCCGCCAATGGTGCCGCGATTGCGCACTGCCGGGTCGCCGATGCCACCGGCAAGCGCGGCCAGTGCCGGATAGTGCTTTGCCGCCTCGGCTGCCACCACGGCATGGGGCGTGGCCGCCCCGACCGACAGGCCGCCGTCGCCCAGGCAGACGCCCTTCATCTCGGCGATGCCCGTCAGGCTGACCAGAACGGCAGGCTGCGCGAGGCGCTGCTTCAGTGTGGGTGTCAGGGTCTGCCCGCCCGAGATCGCCTGTGCGCCCTCGGCGGCAAGCGCCGCCGTGGCTTCGGCGATGGTGGAGGGTTTCACGAAGTCGAAGTTGTACATCCTATCCCCCTCAGCCGTTGATCGCCGACCAGACCCGCGACGGCGAGACCGGCATGTCGATATGCGTCACATGGGTGAGGCCGCCGCGATGCAGCGCGTCGATCACCGCGTTGACCACCGCCGGCGGCGAGCCGATGGCCCCCGCCTCGCCGCAGCCCTTCACCCCAAGCGGGTTATGGGTGCAGGGTGTGTTGCAGGAATGGTCCACGGTGTAGAACGGCACGTCATCGGCCCGCGGCATGGCGTAGTCCATGTAGCTGGCGGTCAGAAGCTGGCCGTCCTCGTTGTAGACCGTGTTTTCCAGCAACGCCTGGCCGATGCCCTGGCCCACGCCGCCATGCACCTGACCTTCCACCACCATCGGGTTCATCACGTTGCCGAAATCGTCGGCGCAAGTGAAGGACGCGATGTCCACCTTGCCGGTCTCGGGATCGACCTCGACCTCGCAGAGGTAGGCCCCGGCGGGGTAGGTGAAGTTGGCCGGGTCGTAGAAGGCGGTTTCCTCCAGCCCCGGTTCCAGCGTTTCCAGCGGGTAGTTGTGGGGCACATAGGCCGAGAAGGCGATCTCGCCGAAGGTCTTGGCCTTGTCGGTGCCGGCCACGCTGAACTTGCCATCCTCGAAGGTGATGTCGCCCTCGCTGGCCTCCAGCATGTGGGCGGCGATCTTCTTGCCCTTGGCGATGATCTTGTCCACCGCCTTGGCCATTGCCGTGCCGCAGACCGCAAGGCTGCGCGAGCCGTAGGAGCCCATGCCGAAGGGGATCTTCGAGGTGTCGCCGTGCACGATCTCGACCGAGGATTCGGGGATGCCCAGCTTGTCGGCCACGATCTGCGCGAAGACCGTCTCGTGGCTTTGGCCATGGCTGTGCGCCCCGGTCATCACCGAGATGTTGCCGGTGGCGTTCACCCGCACTGTCGCCGCATCATAGAGGCCGACGCGCGAGCCCAGGATGCCCACAAGGCGCGAGGGCGCGATGCCGCAAGCCTCGATCCAGGTGGAAAGCCCCATGCCGCGCAGCTTGCCCTTGGCGGCCGATGCCGCGCGGCGTTTCTCGAAGCCCGCCACATCGGCCAGGTCGATCAGCTTGTCGAGCGTGGCCTGGTAGTTGCCGGTGTCGTAGATCAGCCCGACAGGGGTGGTGTAGGGGAACATGTCGGTGGTGACGAAGTTCTTGCGCCGCACCTCGAACGGGTCGAGCCCAAGCTCGCGGCACATCTTGTCGATCACCCGTTCCAGCGAATAGGTGGCCTCCGGCCGGCCCGCGCCGCGATAGGCATCGACCGGCGCGGTGTTGGTGAAGACGGTTTTCACGTTCACATAGACGTTTGGCACCTTGTAGGGGCCGGCCATCAGCGTGCCGTGCAGGAAGGTGGGCGTGGCCGTCGAGAAGTTCGACAGGTAGGCGCCCACATTGGCGAGCGTCTCGGTGCGGAAGGCGATGAAGGTGCCGTCCTTTTCGCAGGCAAGCTCGATCTTCGTCACATGGTCGCGGCCATGGGCATCGGTGAGGAAGCTTTCCGACCGCTCGGCCGTCCAGCGCACGGGGCGGGCGAGTTTCTTCGCCGCGGCCAGCACCAGGGCCTCTTCGCCGTAGTGGTATATCTTCGACCCGAAGCCGCCGCCCACGTCGGGGGCGACGACGGTCAGCTTGTTTTCCGGAATGCCCATGACGAAGGCCGCCACCAGAAGGCGCGTGAGGTGCGGGTTCTGGCTGGTGGTCGTCAGCTTGTAGTCGCCGGTGCCGGGGAAGTACTCGCCGATGGATGCGCGCGGCTCCATCGCGTTCGGCACAAGGCGGTTGTTCACCAGGTGCAGCGTGGTGACATGGGGGGCGTTGCGGATGGCTTCGTCCACCTTGGCGCGGTTGTCCTCGATCCAGCCCCAATCGAAGCAGAGGTTGTCGGGGATCTCGTCATGCACGCGGTTCGTGGCATCGGCCACGGCCTTCGCCATGTCGACGATGGCGGGCAGTTCCTCGATGTCGCTGTCGGCGGCGAGCTGTTCGGCGGCGTCCTTGGCCTGGGCATAGGTCTCGGCCACCACGGCGGCATAGGCGTCGCCGACGTGGCGGACCTTGCCATGGGCCAGCACCGGGCGCTTGGGTTCGCGCATGGGCGTGCCGTCGCGGCTGTTGATCAGCCAGCCGGCGGGGTTGCCGCCGACATCCTTGAAATCCTCGCCGGTGAAGACCGCCAGCACGCCGGGCATGGCCGCGGCAGCGGTGGTGTCGATCGACCTGATGCGGCCATGCGCGACGTTCGAGCGGACGAAGACCGCATAGGCCTGGCCCTGCAGCGCCGAATCGTCGGTGTAGTGGCCTAGTCCGCTAAGAAAGCGGATGTCTTCGCGGCGCTTGGAAGAGGCGCCAATCCCGTGATCCTTAGGCATGTCCCCCCCCCCTTATTCCGCGGCCACGGCAGGCACGTCCTGGCCGGACGCGGCCAGCACGGCCCTGACGATGTTGTGGTAGCCGGTGCAACGGCAGATGTTGCCTTCCAGGTAGTGGCGCACCTCGGCCTCGGTGGGCCTGGGATTCTCGGCCAGCAGGGCGGCTGAGGACATCACCATGCCCGGCGTGCAGAAGCCGCATTGCAGGCCGTGATGATCCTGGAACGCCTGCTGGATCACCGACAGCGAGCCGTCGGGATTGTTCATGCCCTCGATCGTCTTCACCGAGGCGCCGTCCAGATCCAGTGCGAAGACCGCGCAGGACTTGACCGCCTTGCCGTCGACATGCACCACGCAGGCGCCGCACTGGCTGGTGTCGCAGCCGACATGGGTGCCGGTCAGGCCCAGGCCCTCACGCAGGAAGGCCGAGAGCAGCGTGCGCCCCTCGACCTCGCCCGAGACGGCCTTGCCGTTCACGGTCATCGTGACCTTCGTCATTCTCTTCCTCCCTTGGAACGTCCTGGGTCGTCTTGAGCGGTTCAGCTGCCGATCAGCCGCTTGAACCATCCCTTCTTCTGGGCCGGGGCTTCGCCCTCTGCGCCCTCTTCCGCCGCCGGTTCCTCGGAGGGTCCCTCGACCGCATCCTGGAACCGGGTGAAGAACTCGTCCGCCAGTTTCTTGGCAAAGCCGTCGATGATGCGGCTGCCAAGCTGGGCCAGCTTGCCGCCGACATGGGCATCGACCTCGTAGGTCAGGCGGGTGCCATCCTCGATGGGCGCGAAGGCGACCTTGGCGCCCCCCTTGGCAAAGCCGGCCGGCCCGCCCTTGCCCTCGCCCGAGATGGTCAGCGACTGGCCTTCGACGATATCCGAGATTTTCACCACGCCCGTGAAGGTGGCTTTCACCGGGCCCACCTTCTGCGTCACCACGGCCTCGTATCCCTCGGCCACGCTGCCGGTCAGGCTTTCACAGCCGGGGATGCAGGCCTTCAGCACCTCTGGGTCCAGAATGGCGGCCCAGACGGTTGCGCCCGGCGCCTTGATGTCGCGCGTGTCGCTCAGCTGCATGGTCATCTCCCTTGGCCGCACTCTAGGCCGGGGGATGGCGCCCGCATATGGAACCAAAGTCGTAGGGCAGCCGCCGACAGCCGATCAGTCGCCCTCGGGCATGAGGCTCGCGAAGCTGGCCTCGCGCGCCATCAGCACGGCCTGGGTGCGGCTTTGCACCCCCAACTTGCGCATGATCGCGGTGACATGGGCCTTCACCGTGGTTTCGGCGATCGACAGGTCATAGGCGATCTGCTTGTTCAGAAGCCCCTCGCAGATCAGTTCCAGGATGCGCGCCTGCTGGCGTGTCAGAAGTGACAGCCGCGCCACTGCCTCTTCCTGCCGGCTGGCCGGGGCAAGCGGATCGGTCGGAAAGGCAAAGCCATCGGGCAGGGCCACCTCTCCCCGCCGCAGCGCATCGAAGGCCGCGCGAAAAGCGTCGCGCCCGGAATGCTTGGGAATGAAGCCCGCCGCGCCCGCCTTCAGCGCCGCGCCGATCACCCGGTTGTCGGCCAGGGACGACACGACCACCACCGGCACCGCTCCCGCGACTGCCTTCAGGCGGATCAGACCGTCCAGCCCGGTCACATCGGGCAGGTTCAGGTCCAGCACCACGACATCCGGGGCCGGTGTCAGATCCAGCCTTGCGATGGCAGGCTCCAGCCGACCGGCGGTTTCAACCCGCGCCACCCCGGCAACGGCGCGAAGCGTCAGCGCCAACGCATCGCAGAACAGCGGGTGATCGTCCACGATGAGCGCCAGGTCCAGCTTGCGCAGCCCTTCGGTCACGCCCGGCATGTCGGTTGCGGCCATCCGTCTTCCCCCATGATGGCCCAAGTCTAGCAAAGCCCCGCCGAAGCGCCACCACGCCAAAGGTCGAAGATGCAGGGGGGCTTTCCGCCTGAATGCCGGATCGCTATCACGTCAGCGAGATCGTGACCCGGAGCCCGCATGACCCTGTCCCGCCGCAGCGCGCTGAGCCTGATGACCCTGACTCTGGTGGCCGCCTGCGGTGGCCGGCGTAACCGGCGCGACGAGCCGGAACCCACTGCCGGCTCTGCCGAAGTGCATCGCATGGTGAACCACTGGGCCGATCACTACGACATTCCGCGCAGCCTGATGCACCGGGTGGTGAAGAAGGAAAGCAACTACAACCCGGCCGCGCGCAACGGGCCGTATTACGGCCTGATGCAGATCAGCGCCCAGACCGCCGCCGGCATGGGCTATCGCGGCAAGCCCTCGGGCCTTCTGGATCCCGAGACCAACCTGAAATACGCGGGAAAGTACCTGCGCGGCGCCTGGCTCGTGTCGAACGGCAGCGAAGACCGGGCGATGATGTGGTACCAGCGCGGTTACTATTACGAGGCCAAGCGCAAGGGCCTGCTGGAAGAGACCGGATTGCGCGGCTGATCCTCAGGGCAGGGCGGTGCGCCCCGCCGCAAGATCGGCCAGCACCGCCACATGCACATCCAGGGCGTCGATCACCGGATAGCCCGGCGCCTGACCGTCGAAGGCGAGGTTAAGGTCGGTTCCCGCAAGCACGATGGCCTCGGCGCCAAGGTCGCGGACCATGCGCGCGCCGGCATCCAGGAACAGGGCGCGCTGGTCGGCGGTGCAGGTGCCAGCCACGGCAATGTCCTGGTAGGTCTGGCCAAGCGTCTCGATCTCTCCGTCCAGCGCCACGGCTTCGGTGCGCGCCAACTGGCCATAGAGCCGGGTGCGCATGACGACGCGGGTTCCCAATAGCCCGATGCGGCGGATGCCTTGGGCCACGAAGTAGTCGTCCAGCGGTTCCACGGCCGAGACGAGGGGCAGGGAGGATATGGCCTGCGTCTCGGCAAAGCAGAAATGCCCGCCAAGCGAGGTGATCGCGGCGCAGTCGCAGCCCGCTGCCTTCAGCCGGTCGATCAGCGGCGCATATTCCCGCGCCTGCTCCTCGCGCCGGTCGGCGAGGTTGTTGCGGATCAGCACCTGGATGTCGGGGGTGTGAGCAATGGTGAGGTTCAAGGGCGCGCCGAGTTCGCGCATGCGGGCGACGAGGCGCTGGTAATAGACCACGGTCGCCGCGGGGCCGATGCCGCCGATCAGGCCGATGTGCATGGCGGGTTCCCTCTGTTCCGTGCCAGAGTGCTATGGGCTTCCCCATTTCGCAACCGGTCTAGCGCAGGCCTTCCAGTTCCGGGGAATCGGCCGCGAAGGCGCCGCACGTCTGGGTGAGATCCTCCAGAAGGTCGATGCTTTGGGGGTCGCCCCAGTCTATCGCGGCTTCGTGTAGCCGCGCCATCCGGGGGCGCTGGTCGGCAATCCTTGCGTCGATTTCCGCTGCGCGGTCGGGCCCAAGCCGCAGGGCCGCGGCACGAAAGGCGGCGGCGCGCTGCACGGAAAGCGGGTCAGGGTCCAGCCATCCGCCCGCCTGGGCATAGTCCTCGCGCCCAAGCCAGAAGGCCGCACATTGCGCAGCAGGGTAAAGTGCCAAGTCGCCAGCACTGGCGGGCAGGGCAAGCGCCAGCCAAATGGCCGGCGCCAGCCTCACTTCATCGCCATGCTCGCCGCCGATTCCGGCAGTTCCTCGTTGAAGCAGCGCTGGTAGAATTCGGCCACGGTCTGGCGTTCCAGCTCGTCGCACTTGTTCAGGAAGGTCAGGCGGAAGGCATAGCCGATGTTGCGGAAGATTTCGGCGTTCTGCGCCCAGTTGATCACCGTGCGGGGCGACATGACGGTGGAGAGGTCGCCGTTCACGAAGGCCGTGCGGGTCAGGTCGGCAACCGTGACCATCTGGGCAATCTGCTTGCGGCCCTTCTCGGTGTTGTAATGGGGGTTCTTGGCCAGCACGATGGCCGTTTCGGCATCATGCGACAGATAGTTCAGCGTGGCCACCAGCGACCAGCGGTCCATCTGCGCCTGGTTGATCTGCTGCACGCCGTGGTAAAGGCCGGTCGTGTCGCCCAGGCCCACCGTGTTCGACGTGGCGAACAGCCGGAAGGACGGGTGGGGCGTGATGATCTCGTTCTGGTCCAGCAGCGTGAGCTTGCCGTCATGTTCCAGCACGCGCTGGATGACGAACATCACATCGGCCCGGCCGGCATCGTATTCGTCGAACACGATGGCCACGGCGTTGCGCAGCGCCCAGGGCAGGATGCCTTCGTGGAACTCGGTCACCTGCTTGCCGTCGCGCAGCTTGATGGCATCCTTGCCGATCAGGTCGATCCGGCTGATGTGGCTGTCAAGGTTCACCCGCACGCAAGGCCAGTTCAGCCGCGCCGCCACCTGTTCGATATGGGTGGACTTGCCCGTGCCGTGATAGCCCTGGATCATCACGCGACGGTTGTAGGCAAAACCCGCCAGGATGGCGAGCGTGGTGTCCGGGTCGAACTTGTAGGTCGGGTCCACCTCGGGCACGCGGTCGGTGCGCTCGTCGAAGGCCTTGACCTTCATGTCGGTGTCGATGCCAAAGACGTCGCGGACCGAAATGTCCTCGGTGGGTTTCAAAACCTTGTCCAGCATCGCGTCCGCCATATCCGTGGGTGTCCTGGCGGCCGTTGCGCCGCCGGTCTCCGTGATGGAACATATCGCGGGGGGCTGCAAGGGGGCGGGGGCGATCACGAAGCCGTCAGGCCGTGAAACGCCGCACCCTTTTCGCCGTAGTGTCAGGCAGGAAAGGAGTTCACCATGAACCGACGCAATCTCATTGCCCGCCTTGGCGCCTTGACGGGCCTCGGCGCTGTCGCGGCCGGATCGGCCAAGGCCGAGACCTTCGCGTTCACCCTCAGCGATGCCGAATGGCGCGCGAAGCTCACCGACATGCAGTACCGCGTGCTGCGGCAGGAGGCGACCGAGCGCGCCTTCACCTCGACGCTGAACGACGAACACCGCGAGGGCACCTTCGCCTGCGCCGGCTGTGGCCAGGCGCTCTTCGTCTCGGACACCAAATTCGACAGCGGCACCGGCTGGCCCTCGTTCTGGAAGCCCTTGCCCAATGCCGTGGGCACGCGGCCCGATCCGGGCATCTTCGGCAACCGGACCGAAGTGCATTGCAGCCGCTGCGGCGGGCACCTGGGCCATGTCTTCGACGATGGTCCGGCACCCACCGGCCTGCGCTACTGCATGAACGGCGCGGCGCTGGTCTTCACGCCGGCCTGAGACGTCAGTCCCGAGCCATCAGTCCTGGGCGGGCAGGGGGCAGGTGGCCGCCTGCCCGTCCGGGCAGGCGGCGGGCCGGGCCGCGGCCGTGCCCGTATAGCCGCCCTTCGGCATCGCGTGCTGGACGGCACCGCCCGGCGCCGCGACCGCCGCAGTGCGCAGCGCCGCCGTGCCGATATAGCCGCCAGGCGGCATGGCATGTTGAACAGCACCCTTCGCGGGCGAAAGCGCGTCCTGAGCCACGCCAAGCGTGGCAAGACCGAGCGATATGACAAGGGAAGCAGCCAGAGCGCCAAGCTCGGGCGAAAAATGGCGGGTCATGGAAAGCCTCGATGAAAAAGGGGATCAGAAAGGTCGCAATAATCGGATCGTCAACAATGCGCCCATAATAGCCGATTCGGCGCCGGCTGTCGCCCCCCTCGCTGGCCCCTGTGCCTCAATCCTTGAAGAACCGGCTGTCCTTGATCTGGTCCCAGGCCCAGACGACTTCTTGCAGGCGTTCCTCGTCGCTGCGGTCGCCGTGGGCATGCACAAGCGCGCGCATGCTTTGCCGCGATCAATCCTCGGCTTTCGCCGCCGGCAGGAACATGAGCGGCGCGTCCTTGGCCGCGGACACTTCGCTCAAGTACTGACGACCGGACACCCCGCGCTGGCCAAGCATTTGAGCCAGCTCCTGTTGCGACGCGATCATCATCGACGACTGTCGCAAGTCCTGTGCCACGATCCGAGCGCGAGGGAGAGCTTCGCGCCGTGCCCTGATTGCCGCCTCGGGTGGTTCTGTGCCAAAGACCTTGATCCGTGCCAGCGCATCCGGTGACAAAGCGGACGTGTGATCCATCAGCCGCCGCCCCTGCAGCCCGGCCAGCCGCCCGGCCTCTTCGACCTCGTCCATAAGGAACATCGCGCGAGTGCTGGCCTCGTGCACGATGCGGATCGTCGCCGTGACCCCAAGAATGCGGTCCACGTCGGGAATTTCGGCGGACTCGGGGGCAGCCCGCGCCACTTCCCGGTCCAGCACGCCGTAAAGCGCCCCGGCATCGTCCCGCAGTTGGTCGCTGGCACGGTCCGCCGCCGCAAAACCCTGCTTGCGGGTTTCCAGCCCGTCCACCGTTTCAAGATGCACCTCGATGCGCTGAAGCAGGGACTTCAGCTCGTCCTCGCGCCGATCGCGTGTCACCGCTTCGACGCGACCGGACAGATCATCCAGGCTGCGGCCGATGGCCTTTAGTCTGGCATTCATCGCGGCGAAACCGACAACCGAGACCCCCAAGCCTAGGCCGGACACCAAAAGCCCGGCGACCGACAAGTTCTGCATCAGCGCAAGCGAGGCCTGCATCTGGGACAGCTGGCCGGCGATCTTGTGGTTCTGCCACATGGTGACGCCGCCTGTAATGGCACTGGTCAGAACGCTGGCCGGTCCCCCCGAGACAAGGTTCAGCGAATTTCGCAAGAGCGGTTCAAGAAGGCCGGTCTGCTGGACCTGACCGACGATCAACCCGCTTGCAGCATCCTTCAGCACGGCCCCGTAAAGCTGATATCGGCCGGTCAGATAGCCCTCAACCAGTTTAGCGGGAATCTCGTAAAGCAGGGTCGTCATACTCGTTGCTCCATACGGTTGCTGCCGGCCAAGGTCACCACGGCCTGAAGGTCGGACAGAAAGCTCCGTGCCCCGCGCGATGCGCCAAGGCCCAACATCTGCTTGTAGGCCCAGGACCTTAGCCGGCTCTTGATCCCCTCGCGCCAGCCAGCATGGGCGCGCTTGACCAGGGTTGATCCTAGGAAAGTGGCGGTCGCCACCCCGGCGGCGCCGACAGCCATCAAGGGCCAGCTGACTGTGGAGATCGTGAAGATCGCCAGCGAACTGCTGGTGATGGTGGCAAAGGAGACCACGGTCGGGATGGCAGCAATCGAGGCCGCAAGCAATCCGACACCTGCCGCGGCGGGCAGCAGTTGCCCAAGCTCCGGCGTGGCGTCCGTCAGACCACCCGGATCGGGCGGAAGGGACCGCAGGGCAGCCGACATGGCCTCATCGGCCCGCCGCACGGCGCGCCTGATCTGCTCGGACTTCCACATGTCGATGATTGCTTTCTGATCTGTGTTCGGCCCCAGATTCGCGCCGATCAGATCAAGGATAGATGCCTGGTCCACCCAAGCCTCCAGCTGGGCGACAAGCACTGGCAGAGCATCTTCCAACTGTTCCGAGATCGCCTCCAGCTGGCGATCTCGCCAGTCGAGCAGGGCAATAGGAACACTCAGGTCACTCATACGTCAATCCTTGAAGAACCGGCTGTCCTTGATCTGGTCCCAGGCCCAGACGACTTCTTGCAGGCGTTCCTCGTCGCTGCGGTCGCCGCCGTTCATGTCAGGGTGAAGATCCTTCACCAGGCTCTTGTATTGCTTGCGAATCTCGGTCCGTGTCCAGGTGTCGCGCGCATCCAGGATTTCCAGCGCCTTGCGCTCGGTCGGCGGCAGCTTGCGCGTCGCATTGCCGGTGGGGCGCCCAGGGTTCTGCGTGGCCTTCTCACCCAGGATGGCCATCGGATCGTCCACGCCCAACCGCTGCCAGGCGCGGCCCTCGTCGGCCTTCTTGCCGAAGGGCTTGGTCTCGCGGCCCCAGACGCGGTCCTTGTCCAGGAACTTCTGAAACTCCTCGTCGGTCGTTCCGTTGAAGAAATTCCACTTCAGATTGTACTCGCGCACATGGTCCTTGCAGAACCAGAAGAACTCGTCGAGGTGGTCGGGCGATTTCGGCGCGCGGTACATGCCCTTCTGGCTGCAGCCCGGATACTCGCAGCCCCGCTCCGAGGTTTCGAAAGCGCCGGACATGCCACGACGCCCCGTCTTGCGGCGTGCCTTGTCGGACGACACGCGCAGGTCGAACTCGAAGGGGGGTTTTGACATGGGCGGGGCCTTTCCGACTCGGGACAGCGAGTTTAGGGATTTGACCGGCGGTTTGAAGGGGGAGACGCTGAAATTGTCCGTGGCTGACGAGATCACCGCACGCCTGACCGAAGCTTTCGCCCCCGACCGGCTGGAGGTGGTGAACGAAAGCCACCGCCATGCCGGCCATGCCGGCGACGATGGCACGGGCGAAAGCCATTTCCGCATCCTGATCCGCGCCCCGGCGCTGGCCGCCCTGTCGCGCATCGACCGCCACCGCGCGGTCAACCGGGCGCTTGGCGACCTGACACGGCGCGTTCACGCCCTGGCACTGGACGCGGGCTGATCAGCCCGCCAGATGCGCGTGGAAGGCCCGGTCGAAGGCGCCGGGTTGTTCCAGATAGGGCGAATGGCCGCAATCGGCCAGCACCACCCGTGTCACCCGGCCGCCGCCCGCCTCATAGGCTGCCAGCGCGGTTTCGGTCTGGCCCACCATGGGCTGCGGCGGCATCACCGATGCGCCCGGCCAGCCCGGCACGGCGCCCAACTGCCCCAGAGTGCCCAGATCGAACAGCGAGGCGTCCGAGACCACGGGGTCTTCCGCCCCGCGCAGCCACAGGATCGGCGGCTTCTCTGCCACCCGGGTGAAGGCCAGGGGGTCAGGGTGATAGACAGGCGCCAGCGCGTTGATCGGCCCCCATGCCCCCGCCGCCGCCCCCGGCCAGTTGGGCGAGGCCGCGGCGTCGCCGGGGTACGCTTTCGGCCCGGTGTGCTGCGCCAGAGCCGAGGCGAGGATATCGGCAATCCGTGCCGGCACGAAGGGCGGCTTCCAGACATAGGAATTCAGCACCGACAGGGGGTGCAGCGGGCTGTCGGCCCCGGTCGCGCCTGCCGCCAGCAGTTTCGCGAACTCCGGGTTCACCGAGGCGCCGCCCGATCCCGCGCCATCGGCAAAGGCCGGCCCGCCCGAAGGACCCGTGGCCCCGAAACCGTGCGGCGAGGCCGGGGCCACCTGCACCAGGCTCAGCACTCGGCCCGGATGATCGGCCAGGAACCGCCACAGCACACCGCCGCCAAGCGAATGGCCCACCAGATGCGCCCGCGCGAGCCCCAACTCGTCCATCAGGGCCGCCAGGTCGTCCGAAAAATCACCCAGTCCCCGCGTCGCATCCACCAGCGCCCGCGGATCCGCCAGCCCATAGCCGCGCAGGTCCGGCGCGATGCCGCGAAACCCCGCCGGCAGGCGCAGCATGGTCTCTTCCCACCAGGTCGCGGCCGACAGGTTGCCATGCACGAAGATCACCGGCACGCCATCCTCGGGGCCGGAAAACAGCACCCGCGTTTCGAGCCGCGGGCTGCGGATGCGGCGGCTTTCGGTCAGGACGGGAATCTCGGGCATCGGGCGCGCTCTCGGCAAGGGGCATCAGCCGCCGCTTCCTCTCTGGAGCATTGCTCCAAAGGGGTCCGGGGGCGTCAAACTCCCGGCTTGCAACGGTGCCGCCAGGGCAGCGGCCAGGCCACCCTCGCGGCCCGGCCGATTCCGGTCAAGCGCCCTCAGGCGTCCAGCGCCTTGCGCTCTTGCCGGCGGGCATGCAGCACCGGCTCGGTATAGCCTGAGGGCTGGACCCGCCCCTTGAACACCAGATCGCAGGCGGCGTGGAAGGCCGGCCCGTCGAAGCCCGGCGCCATCGGGCGATAGGCGGGGTCGCCTGCGTTCTGCCGGTCCACCACGGCGGCCATCTTTTTCATCGCCGCCATCACCTCGGCCTCGCTGACCACGCCGTGGTGCAGCCAGTTCGCCAGATGCTGGCTTGAAATGCGGCAGGTCGCGCGATCTTCCATCAGCGCCACATCATGGATGTCGGGCACCTTGGAGCAGCCGACGCCCTGATCGACCCACCGCACGACATAGCCCAGGATGCCCTGCGCGTTGTTCTCGACCTCGTCGCGGATTTCTTCCGCCGACCAGTTCACGCCACGCGCCACCGGGATGGTCAGCAGGTCGGCCAGTGTTCCGCGCGGGCCGCCCTTCGCGATTCCGTCCTGCACCGCCCGCACATCGACCTTGTGGTAATGCGTGGCATGCAGCGTCGCGGCGGTGGGCGAGGGGACCCAGGCGGTGCTGGCCCCCGCCTTGGGATGCGCGACCTTCTCGCGCAGCATGGCCGCCATCAGGTCGGGCGCCGCCCACATGCCCTTGCCGATCTGCGCATGGCCCCGCAGCCCGACTGCCAGGCCGATGTCCACGTTGCGGTCCTCGTAGGACCTGATCCAGGCCTCGCCCTTCATCTCGCCCTTGCGCACCATCGGGCCGGCCTCCATCGAGGTGTGAATCTCGTCCCCCGTGCGGTCCAGGAAGCCGGTGTTGATGAAGGCCACGCGGTCCTTCGCCGCGCGGATACATTCCTTCAGGTTGGCGCTGGTGCGCCGCTCCTCGTCCATGATGCCCAGCTTCACCGTGTTGCGCGGCAGGCCCAGCACATCCTCCACCCGGTCAAAGATCGTGGCAGCCAGCGCCACTTCCGCAGGCCCGTGCATCTTGGGCTTCACCACATAGACCGAGCCGCAGGCCGAATTGCGCGGGCCTTCGGTCTTTTGCAGGTCATGCATGGCGCACAGCACCGTGACGAAGGCATCCATCAGCCCCTCGCCGATCTCGCGGCCCTCGCGGTCAAGGATCGCCGGGTTGGTCATCAGGTGGCCCACATTGCGCACCAGCATCAGCGCGCGGCACTTAACCGACAGGGGCGCGCCGTCGGGGGCATGGTACAGCGCATCCGGGTTCAGCCGGCGCGTCATGGTCTTGCCGCCCTTTTCGAAGGTGTCGGTCAGCGTGCCGTCCATCAGCCCCAGCCAGTTGCCATAGGCCAGGACCTTGTCCTCGGCATCCACGGCGGCGACGGAATCCTCGCAATCCATGATCGCCGACAGCGCGGCTTCCACCCAGATGTCGGAGATCCCCGCCGGGTCCAGCCGGCCCACCGGCGTCTGCGGGTCCACCAGGATCTCGATCCCCAGCCCGTTCACGCAGAGCAGCACCTGCAACGGGCAAGGCCCGCCGTCCCGCCAGCCCGCGAACTGCGCCGGGTCGGCCAGCCCCGTCTCGCCCTGCGGCAGCCGGACGACCAGATGGCCATCCCGCACCGAAAGCCCCGTCACCACCGACCACGAGGCGCCGCGCAAAGGCGCCACCTCGTCCAGATGAGCCCGGACCCAGGCAATCACGCGCGAGGCGCGCGCCGCATCGAAGCCCTTGCCCCGCGGCAGGTCGCCCATCGCATCCGTGCCGTAGAGCGCGTCATACAGCGAGCCCCACCGCGCATTTGCCGCATTCAGCGCGTAGCGCGCATTCATCACCGGCACCACCAGCTGAGGCCCGGACATCTGCGCGATCTCCGGGTCCACATTCGCCGTGCCCACAGCGAAATCCGGGCCCTCCGGCAGCAGGTAGCCAAGGCCCCGCAGGAAGGTCTCATAAGCCGCCGCGTCATGCGGCTGGCCCCGCCGCTCGCGGTGCCAGGCGTCGATGGCGGCCTGCATCTCGTCGCGCACCGCCAGAAGCCGGCGGTTCACCGGCATCAGCTCGTCCACCGCCGCCGACAGGCCCGCCCAGAACCGATCCGCCGCCACGCCGGTGCCGGGCAGGGCCCGGCCCTCGACAAAGGCCGCCAGCCGCTCGTCCACCTGCAATCCCGCCCGAACCACGCGCCCGGCCATGCTGTGCCCTCCGTTGACTTCGCGGCCACAATACCGGGGCGCCCCCGTGCCGCAACAAGCGATCGGCCCGGATTTGCTGGCAAATCCGAAAGGCAGCTTCAACCGCTGCCGCAGAATAAAAACTTAGCACATCGCCTAACTTTTCTCTTTCCCTCGCTCCATTCCGGGTGATACTTAGCCACATGGCTCACCATGATCCCGACCTCGACCGAATCTTCCAGGCCCTGTCCGACCCGACGCGGCGGCAGATGCTGGCCCGGCTGGGGCAGGGCGCGGTGCCCGTCAGCGAACTGGCCCGCCCCACCGGCATGGCGCTACCCACCATCCTGCGGCACCTCGGCGTGCTGGAAGAGGCGGGCCTGATCGCCACCACCAAGTCCGGCCGCACCCGGCTCTGCCAGGCGCGGCCCGAAACCCTGGCCGCCACCGCCGACTGGCTCTCGCAGCAACGCGCCCTGTGGGAGGCGCGCACCGACCGGCTGGAAGCCTTTCTCGCAACGCTGGAGGACGACGATGCAGATCAACCCCGAGACTGACCTTGTGGTCGAACGGCTGCTGAAGGCGCCGCCCGCGCTGGTCTGGCGGTGCTGGGCCGACCCCAAGCTCCTCTGCCAGTGGTACATGCCCAAGCCCTGGACCCTGGTGGATGCCGAAATCGAACTGCGACCCGGCGGCCGGTTCTACCTTCTGGCGCAAAGCCCCGATGGCCAGCAGTTTCCGAACGAAGGCGCGATCCTCCTGGCCGAACCCCACACCAGGCTCGTCTTCACCGACCTGATGACCCGCGACTATGCCCCGGTGGAGAAGGTCAGCGCCGATTTCGGCCCGGCCTTCACCGCGGTGATGACCTTCGAACCCGAAGGCACCGGCACCCGCTATCGCACCATCGCCCGGCACATGAGCGTGGCCGACGCCAGGGCCAACGCCGAGGGCGGCTGGACCGAAGGCTCCGCCGTCGCCACCGACCAGCTTGACGCGCTTTCCCAGGAGCTCCCGCAATGACGCTGACTCTCGACCCCACCCGCGATCTGGTGCTGGACCGGCTCTTGAAGGCCCCGCCGGCGAAAGTCTGGCGCGCCTGGACCGAACCCGCGCTTCTGTGCCAGTGGTTCTGCCCGAAGCCCTGGTCAGTCTCCGAAGCGGTCATCGACCTGCGCCCCGGCGGGCGCTTCTTCACCCGCATGGCGGGGCCCGAAGGCGAAAGCGTGCCGAACGAGGGCAGTTTTCTGGAGGTCGTGCCGGAACGGAAACTGGTCTTCACCGACATGTTCCGCGCCGACTTCGCGCCGGTGGATCTGGTGCAATCCGGGGCCGGCCTGCACTTCGCCGCCATCGTGACCTTCGCTCCCGAAGGCTCTGGCACCCGCTACCGCGCCGTTGCCCGGCACCGCAGCGCCGCCGATGCGAAAACTCATGACGACATGGGCTTCCAGATCGGCTGGGGCATCGCCGCCGACCAGCTGGACGCGCTGGCCCAAGGCCTCTGACCGCAGGCCCCCGGAACAACCCGAAAGGACGCCGCCGATGACCCCGCAGACGCTCACCATCACCCGCCTGATCCCGGCGCCGCCCGAAAAGGTCTGGCGCTGCTGGACCGATCCGGCGCTTCTGCCGCGCTGGTTCGGGCCGCAGGGCTTTACCTGCCACACCAAGGAAATCGACCTGCGCGAAGGCGGCGTCTGGCGGTTCGACATGATCGGCCCCGATGGCAAGGTCTGGGCCAACCGCCACCGCCACACCCGATGGGACCCACCGAAACGCATCGAGTTCATCATGGACGGCGATGTCGAGGATGGCACTTCGAAGCAGGTGACGGTCACGCTGGCCCCCGAAGCCGGCGGCACCCGCATCACGCAGGTCATGGTCTTCTCCGACCCGGCCGATTTCGCGATGGCCAAACAGATCGGCGCCGAGGCTTTGGGCCAGACGACGCTCGCCAAGCTGGAGGCGCTGGCGGTGACGCTCTAAGCCTCGCCCGCAAGGTCAGGCTCGGCCCTGGCCTTGCGGGCAATGAAGGCGACAAAGGCCTTCACCCGCTGCGCAATCAGCCGGTTGTCGGGGTAAACCGCGTGCAGCGGCACCGCCCCGGCAGACCAGCCGGGCAACAGCGCCTCAAGCCGGCCGCTGCGCACATCCTCGCCCACGATGAAGGCGGGCAACTGGCAGATTCCGACACCTTCCAGCGCCGCCAGCCGCAGGCTCCAGCCGTCATTCAGGTCAAGCCGCGGCGCGATGGCGATCTCTGCCGTCTCGTCTGCCCGTGCGAAGGTCCAGACCCGGCCCTTTCGCAGACCCGAAAAGTGCAGAAGGTCGTGTCCGGCCAGATCGCCGGGGCCTTCCGGTCGCCCGCGCCGATCCAGATAATCGGGCCGCGCGCAGCTGATCAGCGGCGACCGGCCAAGCGCACGCGTCACCAGATGCGGCTCCACCGCCAGCACGCCCCGGATCGCCAGGTCAAAGCGGTCCTCGATCAGCCGCCGCGCCGCATTCGACAACTCCAGCTCGATGGTGATGCCAGGGTGGCTGGCCAGGAACTCCGCCACCCAGGACACAAGGAAGCGTTGCGCCAGATCGGGCGGGGCGGTCACGCGCAGCCGGCCCTCGGGCGCGGTCTGCTCTGCCCGCGCCGCCCGTTCTGCCGCATTGATGCGCTCGGGCACATCGGCAAGCCGGTCGCGATAGGCTTGCCCCGCCGGCGTCAGCCGCACTGCCCGCGTGGACCGGTGCAGAAGCCGCACCCCCAGCCGTTCCTCCAGATCCGCCACCTGCGCGCTGACCGTGGCCCGCGTCAGGCCCAGCTCCGCAGCGGCGGCGGTAAAGCTTTGCTGGTCGGCCACCGCCAGGAAGGCCGCCACGCCATGCAGCGGATCAACCGTCTTCATTCGTCAAATCATCCAGACAATGCATTCGGGTCCGCCCGGATTATCACGGCCCGCCGCCCCGCGTATACCGCCATCACTTCCTGACGAAGCCCTTTCAGAAAACCACAGAACGGAGACACAGATGTCCACTTTCACCAAGGCTGCCTTTTCCCTTCCCGGAGCCGGCCAGATCGCCGATGCTTTCGGGCGCCACATCATCCGCATTTCGGCGGATCGTACCGGCGGGAGCCTCGGCGTTTTCGAATCCGAGGTTCCCGCTGGCGAAGGCCCGCCCTTCCATGTCCATGACCGCGAGGAGGAATTCTTCGTCGTCCTGTCCGGCCGCTTCGGCTTCTGGTGTGAGGAAGACCATGTGGAACTGGGCGCCGGCGGCACCATCGTCATCCCCCGCGGCACGGCCCATCGCTTCCAGAACATCGGCAGCGAGACAGGGCAGCTTCTCGTGGTGATGACGCCGGGCGGGTTCGAGGGCTTCTTCCCCGCGATGCAGGCCGAGGCGCCGACCACGGACATCGGCATCGCCGCCCTTGCCGCGCGCTTCAACCTGCGCTTCGTGCCGGCCCCGGCTGCGATTGCCGCCTGATCGCGCAAGACGGATCTTCCCCGCGGGGAAGGTTTCAGCCGGGCGAGGGATCGCCCGGCCTTTCCGTCCGCCCCCGCGCGCGGCGGCATTTCTCGGAACAGTGGCGCACCTCGTCCCAGGTCCGTGCCCAGGCCTTGCGCCAGACCATCGGGCGCCCGCAGGTGGCGCAGGTCTTCACGGGCAGGTCTGACTTGCGGCGCATCTTCGGCATGGCCGGAAGGTGGCGCGCGCCCGCGCGCCGTCCAGTCTCAGAACCCGAAACTCAGCTGTCCCGGCTCCACCGCCCGCGCCCGCCGCCCGCTCAGCGCATCGCGGCGGAACCGCGGATCGGTCGCGCCGGGGCTGGCGTGCCGCGCCTCGATCACCAGCGCCTCCTCCCGCACCTCCGGCGCGCGCCTCAGCACCCCCATCGCCGCCCGCGCCGCGCGTGCCGCGGCCTCCGGGTCCACCACCGGCTCGGGATAGCGCCGCCCCAGAAGCCCCTTCGCCCCCGGCCATTTCCACGGCTCCTGCAGCCAGATGTCCGGCACCGCCGCCAGTTCCGGCACCCATGCCCGGGTGAAGGCGCCGGTCGGGTCGTGGTCCTGACCCTGCTTCACCGGGTTGTAGATGCGCGGCACGTTGATCCCCGTCACCCCCGACTGCATCTGCGCCTGCGACCAGTGGACGCCCGGCTCGTAATCGGTGAAGGCCCGCGCCAGCACCGGCGCCGTCGCCCGCCAGTCCAGCCACAGGTGATAGGAGGCCACCGCCATCAGCATCGCCCGCGCCCGAAAGTTCAGCCAGCCCGTCGCCGCCAGATAGCGGAGGCAGGCGTCCACATAGGGCAACCCCGTCTCGCCCCCCGCCCAGGCCTCCAGCCGCGCCGCATCGGGCTCGCGCGGGCGCAAGTGTTCCGCCGCGGCAGACATGGCCCGCGCCTCCAGATCCGGCACATCCTCCAGCCGCTGCAGGAAATGGTCGCGCCAGGCCAGCCGGTTGCGGAACCCGGCCAGCGATCCGCCCCAGGTCCCGCCCGGCCGTTCCTCGGCCCGAGCCCGCGCCGCCTGGTCCACCTCGCGCGCTGACAGCGTGCCCCAGGCCAGATGCGGCGACAGGCGCGAACAGGACCGCTCGCCCGTGCCCGGCGCCGACATCGCTGCCAGATAGCCTTCGCCCCGGCTGGCAAGGAAGCTGTCCATCAGCGCCAGCCCCCGCGCCCGCCCGCCCGCCTGCCGGTGCGGGCAGCGGTCCGCCGCCAGCCTCAGCGCCGCGGCGGAAGGGATCATCCCCGGCTCCACCCCCGGCACCGCCGACAGGGCAGGGGGCGCCAACACCGCCCCCGCCATGAACCCGTCGCGAAACCCGGCCCATCCCGCCCGGTCCCGCGCACCCCGCCGCACACCGGCCTGCGGCAGTTCCTCCCAGGCAATCCCCGCCTGCCGCGCCCAGGCCGCCACCCGCCGGTCACGCGCAAAGCTCCATTGCGTGCCGGTCTCCTGGTGGCTGACCATCCGCGTCACGCCATGCCGCGCCGCCAGTTCCGCCAGCACCTCCACCGCATCGCCCGTCCGCACCACCAGGGGCGCCCCAAGCGCCGCCAGGTCGCGACGCAGCTCGGCCAGGCTTTCGGCCACGAACCCCCAGTGCCGGGCCGAGGCATCGGGCTGGCGCCACAGCTCCGGCTCCACCACATAGACGGGCAGGACCCGCCCCAGCCCGGCGGCATGGGCCAGGGCAGGGTGGTCGGCGGCGCGCAGATCACGCTTGAACCAGACGAGAACATTCATGGAACAAGCAGATACCGCACCGCCCGGATTCGGCAAGTCCCGCGATGCGCCTCAGCGCCCCAGAACCTGCACCACCAGCTCCGCCGCCGCCGCGCCGGAAAACTGCTGCTGCCCGGTGATCAGGTTGCCGTCGCGGATCGCAAAAGGTTTGAACATGCCGTTCACCACGAAGTTGGTCCCCTCGATCTTCCGCGCCTCCTCCTCGATCCAGAAGGGCTGGATCTTCCGGCCCACCCAGGCATCGGCATAGGCTTCCTCGCTGTTGGCAAAGCCCGTCCAGGTCTTGCCCTTGACCAGCAGGTCGCCATTCGACAGCCGCGTCTTCAGAAGGATGCAGGTGCCGTGGCAGACCACCGCCACCACCTTGCCCGCCTCATAGGCCCGCGCCACGAACCCATGCAGCGCCGTATCGTCGATCATCGTCACCATGGGCGACTGCCCGCCCGCCAGGAAGATCGCGTCATAGCCAGCCAGATCCACCTCGGCGATGGACTTTGTGCCCTTCACCAAGGCGGCATGGGTCTTCGACGTCTTGAATCCAAGCGAGATCAGGTCATGCGCCGAATAGCCCGAGGCATCCTCGGGGTCGGAGAACCCGTCGGCCACGAGGTCGCCGCCCTGGGGCGAGACGATATCCACGGCATAGCCCGCCTCGGTGAAGCACCACCAGGGATGGGTCAGTTCCGCCCACCAGAATCCCACCGGCCAGCCCGTCGTCGGCGAGGTGCCGGGATTGGCGGCGATCATCAGAACCTTCTTCTGGCCATGCGTGTCGATTGTTGCAGACATGTCTTTTCCTCTCAGAGAGTTACGGTTTTCGGATAGATGAACCAGGCCAGCCGGGGCGTCAGGCGCGGCATGATGACAAAGGTCATCAGCCCCACCTGGATGCAGACCGTGACCAGCACGCGCAGCGGCAGCGGCCAGCCGGCCATCAGGGGCCCAAGCGTCAGGTTCAGAGCCAGCACCAGCAGGAAGACCACCGCCACCAGCACCAGCGCCATGCGCAGCGGCGCGGGTTGCGGCACCCGCGTGCCGGGCGGCGGGTCGAACCAGAACTCCAGCCCGGTCATGCGCTCCCAGGCGGCATCGGCGGCAAACAGCGGCGCGGCCTCTTCCAGCATCTTCGCCCGAAAGGCCGAGCCCTCGAAGGCCTCCAGATGCGCCACCGTGTCAAAGCGGAAGATGCTGCGATACAGACCATCCGCGCCTGGCCGCTGGATATCGGCGCCCAGATAGCCCGGAAATTCCCGCGCCGCCCCCGCCGTCAGTCGTGACAGCCAGGCCTCGTAGTCTGCCTCGCGCCCCGGCTTCACCCGGCGGCGCACCACCACGGTCACGGGATCGCTCATGCCGTCACCGCCGGCAGGTCGTACCAGTCCGGCTTCGACTGCTCCCACAGATTCTTGAGCATCCGCTTGCCCGTTGGCCCGTCCACCAGCCCGGCCGAGATCAGCCAGCGCCCTGCGGCAGTGATCTCCTTCACCACGCGCGACCCGCAGGTGCCGCAAAAGGCGCGGCGGCTGGCCTCGGAAGACTGGTACCAGACCAGCGCCTCTTCACCCGTCACCACCAGGTCGGCACGGGGGGCGGCGAGGAAGGCGTTGAAATTGCCGTGCATCTTCTGGCAGTCGCCGCAATGGCAGGCCAGAACCCCGGCCGCGGCGGCGGGCATTAGGATATGAACCCTGCCGCAATGGCAGGTGGCGGTCAGCCTGTCGGTCATGTCCTGATCTCCCGGTTGTCAGGTGGCGGAAACGGCGGCAAAGGCCCAGTTGCGGCCCTTGGCCCGAAAGATCGCCTGGTTGATCCAGACCATCGCAAAGGGCTCCAGATACCGCGCCTTGGTCAGGTCGCCCGCATCCAGCGGCTCGAACCCCAGATCCGCCAGCACCTGCGCCACCTGCGACTTGGCCGCCTCGTCGTTGCCGGCCATGAACATCACGGGCCGGTGCGGCAGCACCGAGGTGTCGGCCATGATCTCGGCCCCCACCTGGTTCAACGTCTTGACGACGCGCGCCTTGGGCAGCCAGCCCTGCACGATCTCGGCCCCGCTGGTCGTGTGGCCATGGGTCAGGCCCATGCCCTGCGCCGTGCGTCCGATCGGGTTCATGCAATCCACCACCACCTTGCCCGAAAGGTCGCCCAAGGCGGCCACCGCCGCCTCGGCCACGCCCCAGGGCAGGGACAGGATCACCAGATCTGCCGCCGCTGCGGCATCGCGGGGCAGGGCGGCCTTTGCCCCGGTCTCTGCGGCCAGCGCCGCCACCGTACCCGGCTCGCGCGCCCCCAGCCAAAGGTCATGTCCCTTGCCCTTCAGCCCGCGTGCCAGGGCCGATCCCACATTCCCCGTGCCGATGATCGCGATCCGCATCCCCGCCTCTCCCCGAGCCGGCGCTTGTGCCGGGCCATGGTCATCAGGTAGGACGGCTTGGCCTGCATGAAAAATGAAATCGTATCATGTCCGATATCAGTGATAATGAACTTCGTCGGCTCGACCTCACGCTGCTTCTGGTCTTTCTCGGCCTGATGCGGCACCGCAAATCCACCGATGTCGCGCGCGAGCTGGGGCTTACCCAATCCGCCATCTCGCAGGCGCTGCGGCGGTTGCGCGACATCTTCGGCGACGAGTTGTTCCTGCGCCGCCCGCACGGGCTGGACCCGACCGCCGTGGCGCTGCGGCTGGAGCCGGCGCTGGCCCGCGCGGTGCAGGCGCTGCGCGGCGCGCTGGCCGATCCCGCGCCGTTCCAGCCGGAAACCACCTGGCGCGTGATCCGTCTGGCCGCGCTGGACGCCGAACAGGCAGTTCTGCTGCCGGGGCTGATCCGCGACCTTGCCGCCTCTGCGCCCGGCCTGCAGCTTTCGGTGCGGCCCCTGGCGCGGCGCGAGGCGATGGAGGCGCTGATCGCGGGCGAAATCGACCTCGCGCTTGGCTTCTTCTGGTCTGCGCCCGACAGCCTGATTGCAGCGCCGCTTTACCGGCAGGATTTCGCGGTGGCCGGGCAGGCGGCCGTGCTGGGGCAGGGCGATCTGACGCCCGCCGCCTATGCTGCCTTTCCACATGTCCTCGTCTCGCCCGCGGGCGATCTGCGCGGCATCGCGGACGAGGCGCTGGCGGCGCTTGGCCTCGAACGGCGCGTGGTGGCGGCGCTGCCCGCCTTCCTGCCCGCGCTGGCCGCCGCCGCAGAGGCGCCGGTCGCGGTGACGCTGCCCCGCGCGCTGGCCGAAGGCTTTGCCCCGCGCTTCGGCCTTGTCACGCGCGCGCCGCCCGTGGCGCTGCGCAGCTTTGCCGTCACCGCCTTGCGCCACCGCCGCAACGAACATGACCCGGCGCTTCTGTGGCTGATCGACCGGCTGGCTTCGGCTGCAAGCTCGGACAATTCTTAAGTCCAAGTTAATGCGTGCTTGCAAGCCATTGAAATCATTGTGCCCAGCAAAGCGCCCGAGCTCGGACGCCCCGGAAAGCCGGGCAGGGGGCTTGCGCCCGTCCGGGAACAGGGGTAAGGGGCGCGCACTTCACAGGTCGGGTGAGGGCCTCCGGGGGAGAAATCCCCGGCGGTCCACCGGTTCGGGGGCAACCCCGGAAACCCCGGCCGAGGTTCAAACCGGAAAGGAAACGGACATGGCTCTTCCCGAGTTCTCCATGCGTCAGCTGCTTGAAGCTGGCGTCCACTACGGCCACCAGACCGCCCGCTGGAACCCCCGCATGGGCGAGTACATCTACGGCGACCGCAACGGCATCCACATCGTCGACCTGACCCAGACCGTCCCGATGCTGGACCAGGCGCTGAAGGTCGTGCGCGACACCGTCGCCAAGGGCGGCCGCATCCTCTTCGTCGGCACCAAGCGCCAGGCCCAGAAGCCGATCGCCGAAGCCGCCGAAAAATGCGCCCAGTACTACATCAACCACCGCTGGCTCGGCGGCACGCTGACCAACTGGAAGACCATCTCGAACTCGATCCAGCGCCTGAAGCAGATCGACGAGATCCTCGCCGGCGGCGCGGAAGGCCTGACCAAGAAGGAACGGCTGAACATGGAGCGCGACCAGGCGAAGCTGCAGGCCTCGCTCGGCGGCATCCGCGAAATGGGCGGCACCCCGGACCTTCTGTTCATCATCGACGTGGGCAAGGAAGACCTGGCGATCCTGGAAGCCCAGAAGCTGGGTATCCCGGTCGTGGCCGTGGTCGACACCAACTGCTCGCCCAAGGGCGTGAACTACGTGATCCCCGGCAACGACGATGCCGCCCGCGCCATCTCGCTGTACTGCGACCTCGTGGCCCGCGCCGCACTTGACGGCATGTCGGCCCAGCTTGGCGCCGCCGGCGTCGACCTCGGCGCCCTGGAAGAAGCCCCCGAGGAAGAGGCGCTGGAGGCCTGATCGGCCCCCGTCACCAAAGCTTCACCCGGCGGGAGTACCTCCCGCCGGTATCCGAATTCAGGAGTCTGACATGACGATCACCGCGACAATGGTGAAGGAACTCCGCGAGCTGACCGGCGCGGGGATGATGGACGCGAAGAAGGCGCTGACCGAAGTGGCCGGCGACATGGAAGCCGCCATCGACTGGCTGCGTACCAAGGGCCTGGCCAAGGCTGCCAAGAAGGCTGACCGCGTTGCGGCCGAGGGCCTGATCGGCGTGGCCGTGTCGAACGGCAAGGGCGTGGCGGTCGAGATCAACTCGGAAACCGACTTCGTGGCCAAGAACGCCGACTTCCAGGCTCTGGTGCGCGAAGTGGCCAAGGTCGCTCTGGAAACCGGCGACTCGATCGAGGTGGTGAAGGCTGCCGACCTGAACGGCAAGACCGTGGACCAGGTGATCCAGGAAGCCATCGCCCGTATCGGCGAGAACATGAACTTCCGCCGCCTTCACGTTCTGGAAGGCAGCACGGTCGTCTCTTACGTCCACAACGCCGCCGCTGATGGCATGGGCAAGATCGGCGTGCTGGTTGCGCTGAACGGGCCGGAAGACAAGGCCAAGGAAATCGGCAAGCAGTTCGCGATGCACATCGCCGCAACCTCGCCGCTGTCGCTTTCGGAAGCCACGCTCGACCCGTCGGTGCTGGAGCGCGAACTTGCGGTGCAGACGGCCAAGGCGCTGGAAGAAAACGCATCCTCGGCCAAGCCGAAGCCCGATGCGGTGATCCACAACAACATCATCCCAGGCCGGATGAAGCGCTTCCTGGCGGAGAACACGCTTCTTGGTCAGGCCTTCGTGATCAATCCCGATATGACGGTCGAGCAGGCCGCCAAGGAAGCGGGCGTCGAGATCACCGGCTTTGCCCGCGTTGCCGTGGGCGAGGGCGTCGAGAAGAAGCAGGAAGACTTCGCCGCCGAAGTCGCGAAGGCGCTTCAGGGCTGAGCGGAGATCGGGCCGCGCCTGCAGGTGCGGCCCATTCAATGCATCGCTGGAAAGAGAAACGGTGCGGTCCCGCAAGGAACCGCACCGTTCTTTTGCGCCGCCTTGGGGATGAGGACAGGGCGCAACCGTTGCGCAGACCGGGAGGGAAGCCGTTGCGCAGTTAATCCCGGGCTGCAGGACCAGCGAACCGTTGGCATTGGCCAAACGGGCTGCACATCCCGCTGCGCGTGAACTTGAATGACGGTCTCAGCTTTTCCGGGGACTGAACAGTCAGGGATTCCCTACCTCTTTCGTATAGGTCTGGCCGGTGTTGCGCACGGGAAACAGCAGGTTCAAGGCCACAGCGCGGGCTATGGCCTGGGCGGTCGTGTCCACGTCCAGCGCCTCGCGGGCCAAGCGCAGGTGCTTTTCCACCATCGCCGGGCTGACCCCCATGATCAGCGCCACATCCTGCGTGGTCTTGCCATCGGCCACCCATTCCAACGCCTCTCGCTGGCGTTGCGTCAGGCGATGCAGCGTGGACATCGCCGGATATTGCAGCAGGCAGAGGTGCATCATGTGGGCCACCGCGAGGATCTGCGATTTTTCGCTCGCCCAGATGTCATCGACCTGTTCGTGGGTCATGCCCACGTCTGCCATGAGGCCGAGCGCGGCTTTCGTTCGGGCGTGAAATCGCGGGAAGGCCACTGTGATGCCGGCGACAATTCCCATCTCTCGATCTTGCTGAAGGGCCTCGACCTCGTGAGGCAGAATCTCACCCGCAGCGACCGCGGCCGGAATCCATGACCATGTGCACGCACCCTCGTTGCTTTCTGCCCATCGGTAGAGGGCGGTGCGCGTGAAGGAACCGCTTTCGAGGTAGGTGCGGATGAATTCCGGCCCAAGCGTGGACAGGAAGAGACGGTTTGCCGGATCGGGCCAATGGTTCGCGCGTTGCCCTCGCGCCAGGCCATAGATCGCGCGCGAAAATCCGAGGCTGGCGAAGTGGGCGCTTGCAAGGGACCAGACCGCATCGGCGCTGCGGGCCTCGGCTATCTGGGTCAGAAGGGGCAGCACGCGCGTCATCGCCTGTCCGTTCCGGCCGCCTGGCGACCATTGTCCTTGTCCTCTCCGTGACTTAACGATGCTGCAAGCGCCCTGTCGAGGGGTCAACCGGGGGGAAGCATATGGCTGATGTTGTTGTGATCGGCGGTGCGGTGATGGGGTCGTCCTGCGCCTATTGGCTGACGCGGCTGCATCCTGGGCTGAATGTCGTGGTCGTCGAGCCTGATCCGACCTATGCGAACAGCGCCACTGCGCGGTCTGTCGCCTCGATCCGGCAGCAGTTCTCGGCGGCGGTGAACGTGGAAATCTCGCGCTTCGGGATCGGTTTCATCCGTGAGTTCCAGGCGAGCCTCGGCCATGATGTGGGCGTGCCGTCGCTTGGGCTGAAGGAGAACGGCTATCTGTTTGTGACCGGCCGTTCGGAAAATGCGGCGGTCATGGCGGACCTGGCGGCGATGCAGTGCGCACATGGCGCGGCAACAGAAATCTGGGGGCCCGACCAGATCAAGGCGCGGTTTCCCTGGCTGGAGGTGGGCGACCTGGTGGCGGGGAGTTTCGGGCCGCGCGACGAAGGCTGGTTTGACAATATGGGGCTTCTGTCCGGTTTTCGGACTGCAGCGCGGGCGCAAGGTGCGCGCTATGTCAAGGATCGCGTGACTGGCATCGAGGTCTCTGGTGGCCGGGTGGCCGGCGTGACCCTGGCCGGAGGGGAGCGGATCGCCTGCGGAGCCGCGGTGATGGCAGCGGGCGTACGGGCGGCAGAGGTCTGCCGCATGGCAGGCATCGAAGTGCCGGTGGAGCCGCGCAAGCGGACGGTGTTCGTGATCGACGCGCCGAACGCGCGCCACCCGGACGCACCGTTGTTGATCGACCAGGGATTCTATCTGCGGCCTGAGGATCGCCAGTGGATCACGGCGACCGTGCCGGATACGGATGGGCCTTGTGATCCCAATGACTTCGAACCCGAACTTGATCTGTTTGAAGAGGTGATCTGGCCACAGCTTTACGCCCGTGCGCCGGGGTTCGATGCAGTGAAGGTGGTGCGACACTGGGTGGGGCAGTACGATTACAACGTGCTGGACCAGAACGCGATTTTGGGGCCGCACCCGGCGGTGCCGAACCTGCACCTGATGACGGGATTCTCGGGGCACGGGTTGCAGCAATCGCCGGCAGTCGGGCGCGGCGTCGCGGAACATCTGTTGCACGGCCGTTGGCAGACGCTGGATCTGTCGGAACTATCAGTGGAGCGAGTACTATCGAACCGGCCGATGTTGGAACGCGCGGTGGTGTAGGGCTGGATTGAAGGATGCGGTGCAACATACGGATTTGGCATTAGTTTCTTGCTTCATCCGTGGCGCGGCGGAAGCCGGACGGCATATCGAATGCATGACATAATATTGATTATCAGATTTTCGGCTTTTTCCGCCTTTCGTCCCGCTAGTTCAGCAGTCTTCGCAGGGCCGACCGTAGAATATGGACTGTGGACACGTCAAGCCCCATAGGTTGTGCCCGTCCACAAATTCTAGACCCCCCTGCCGACCCCCCTGCCGCGAAAACGCGAAAGGGGGCACTCGCCCCCTAGATGAATGACCCCACTTAGCGCCCGATCTTAACGCGGAATTATGTCAGGTGGTCCGAAAGGTCAGCCGTCCTTACGCACCGCCTTCGGTTCCCAGCCG
The DNA here is from genome assembly GCF_019623905.1 of Neotabrizicola shimadae. NCBI lineage: Bacteria > Pseudomonadati > Pseudomonadota > Alphaproteobacteria > Rhodobacterales > Paracoccaceae > Neotabrizicola > Neotabrizicola shimadae. Next base: position 1,420,094 of record NZ_CP069370.1, read on the forward strand.
ACCCGCCGGGCGAAGCCCCAGCTTACCGCGACACCAAGCGCGCCGAGATACCACGGCGGGGCATCGGTCGCGAGGATCTGGAAACCCCTTGACACAACATCTTGCACCCCCGGCACGAAGGCCAAAAGCGCCGGAATTGCGATCACGACCGACCAGAAGTCGTCTAGCCACGTCGCCGCAGCCCACGCCCGCGCCGCCTTTTCGCCATCATCTTCGGCCACCGGCAGGCCCTCGTGATCCATGGTCATCGCCGCATCGCCCGCACAACGATGTAGGCCGCGACCGCGCCCGACACGATCACGGCAGCGGCCACCTGACCCTCTCTGGCTCCGTCGCCAGCCTTGGACCCGAACGCGAAGAAGCCGCCACCGGCACCCGCCCCGATCAGTCCAGCCAACAGAATGAGCGGCATCACTTGACCCTTTCGAGCGCGTCCAGCCGGGCCGCATGGGCCGCTGTGACGGTGGATATCTCCCCGAGCTTGTCGGCAGTCTGATCAAGCTGGGCGACAAGGCGTTGGAAGATGTAGGCCCCGGCGGTTATGGCGGCAGACCCCGCGAGGCCCGCCACCACCTGCCAGATTGCGAGGTCAGTCAACATCGCCTCACCGCTTCTGCATGATCCACAGGGCGACGGCCCCGAAGGCCGCGATCGCGAGCCACTTCTTGCCGGTATCGGTCAGGCTGAATTCCCGGCCCGCGTTCGTGACCTTGTAGTTCGCCAGGTCATAGCCCGCGAATTCGTCGCCCTCCAAAGCCGAGGTAAGCAGCCCGTCCACATAGTTGCGTTCCACCGCGCCCTTGACCCCCGATGTCAGGTTGTCCCACCAGCCCGAAAGACCGCCGCCCGTGGCCGGGGCGTCGTCGTCTTCCTCGTCGTCGTCGCCTTTGAGGAAGTCCAGCCAGCCGCCTTGTTCTTCGGGCGTGACCAGAGGGGTTTTCTCGGGCGAGTTCTCCCCGCCCCAATCGAAGCGACCGCCCAACAGTGTGCCGATTGCCATCTCACTTCCTTCCCATCAGATAGACCAGCGCCGCCGCGCCCACCGCCAGCGGCATCACTTCGCGAAGGCCCTTCCCGGCCTGCGCCCCGGCTTCATAGGTGCCCAAGGCGATGCCCCCGGCGGCACCAACCCCGATCAGCCCCAAGAGCCACGGAATTCCCAAGATTGCAGGCATCAGATTACCCCCGGATACAGGATGCGGAATTTGTCGAGGACTTCGGAATAGTAGGTTTCGCGCGCCGCCCTATAGCTGTCGCTCAATCCCTCCCATCCCGGCCCGCCGTTGTAGGCTTTCGTGATCCACGCCCGATCAGCGCGAATTGTGGACAGGTATTGCAGATAGGACGTGCCGAAGTAGATGCCACCCGCATCTGTCGCTAGCGCCTCAGTTGTGGCCGGAAACTGCCGATATCCGAGGCGCGAATACAGGTCCAGCGCCGTTCCCGGCTTCACCTGCATCAAGCCTACCTCGCCCGCCGATCCGCGCGCGGCGCTGCCCTGCGACCCGCTTTCCTGTTTGATCATCGCGGCGACCCATCCATAATTGGCCTTGGCCCATGGACTGACCACCGCCCAATTGCGCCGCAGGACGCTTTCCCACGGGTTGCCGCCGCCGACCGAAGGCAGGTTGTCCGAGGATATCGGCCACCACGGCGACACGCTGTTGTCGTCGTCCTTGCTGTCCTTCCCTGTCGTGGGCGCGGGGCTGGACGTGCCAGCCAAGCCGAGCCGCTCTAGCAGGCCGTCCAGCTTGCCGTTCTGCCACGCCCACCAGCCGCCCACCGCCAGCCCCCCCACCACTACCAGCCGCCCCGCTCCCATCACCGCACCGTGAACAGCGACACGTCGCCCATGTCGCGGATATCGAGGATGGTTTTCAGGACCACCGTTTCCGGCACCGTGACGAAGGCCGCGAGGTCGGGCCCCACCTGGAATTCACCGGATGCGAAGTTCGCCCCGTGCTTGATTTCGGCGGCAGTGTAGCCCGCCGCCGCCTTCCAAGTGTCAATCTCCGCTTGGGTGTAGCTGCCCGCGATGCACACCAACTCTTCATTGATCGAGCCGTCCGGGCGATAGCAGGGGATGGACGTGTTGAAGGCCGCAGCCGGGCGCAGGGGCAGGAAGGCGACCGAGGCTTTCGGCAGCACCATGATTTCGTTTGCCACATCGGTTGCGGCTACCGTGTTGAAATAGTTGACATGGAACCTGCCCCGCTTGGACATGAGGCCGATCCCGCGCCGCCGCCCGGCGGCAGGCCCGCCGCCCGCCACGTTCTGAATGACAGTCGAGGCTTTGGCGCGCGTTGCCGCGAAGGTCCGATGATCGGGCATTTCGGCCGAGCCGACCGCGCAGAGGTCAGGGCCGCGCAGGATCTGGACTTCGGCTGTCACGCTGAACGGATTGAGCAGGCTCACCTTGCGCGCCAGCACCGGCACCGCCTGCCCCGTCCGCAGGCGCATCAGGTCCGAGCCTTCTTCAAACGCGATGAAGGGCACGTTGCCTTCCACATAGCCGAGGCCCCCGCGCGCCTCCACCGGCTGTTTGCCGAAGGGCGGAATTCGGATGAGTTCGTGCGACCAGCGCATTACCGGCTTCCTTTCGTGATGAACAGCGCCCCGAGGGCGAACAGCATGGTCATTGCCGCCATGCTCTTGAGCGTGTCGGAATAGTCGCCCGTCTTCACGTCTGCCGCGAGCGCGAGCGCCTTTTCCGCGAGCGTCTGGTTTCCGTCCACAACCGACCCGGCGAAGTCGTAGGACGTGGAAAGGGCTTCCGAGGCAAAGTCGATCACGAATTTGCCTTGCTCAACCATTTGCTCCATCCAGTCGATAGAGGCGCGCAGGGTTGATTGAGCCATCCCGGCCATCTCGATTTGGTTCCGGTCGGCGAGGTCAAGCACCTGCCGCCCGAGGCCCAAGAGGTCGGACATAGACGCCCGCTGACCCGACATCAGGACTTCAAAGGAAGCCCCCAATTGGCCGATAAGCGCCTTCATCACCTCGTCCGAAGGGTCCACAATCACGCTATCAAGGATCTGCGTTCCTGATTGCAGGATCGCATCGCGCGACATGGCAACTTGCGTGGTGTTCGTCGTGGTGTTGCTCGTGTTCGTCGTCTGGTTCCAATTCGAGGAAGAATTGGAGGTCCAAGACGAATTCGAGGAAGACGACTTGCTGTCAGACCCCATGAAAGCCCCCCATCGGGATGCCGTCAGTGTCCGAGAACACCGAAGACAGGTCCGCGCCCATCATGCGCGCCATGGCCCGCACCCGCTCCGTATGGACGCGCAGGGGCTTGCCCATCACTTGCGCCGCCCCGAAGACCGATTGCAGCACAACAGCCGCAAGGCCCTTGGCCATTGACCGGGCCATGTAGATGACCACAAAGCCATCATCGCCATGCCCGAAGATCGCGTAACCGGCCAGCTTGCCGCCGTCCACATAGGCCAGCGTCAGGCAGTCATCGCGCGCGCCAAGGGCCGCCACCTGGGCGGCTTCATCGGCGGGAAGCTGCGCCGCCAGATCGGCGGCCAGAGGGGCTTTCGTGACCGAGATTTTCACCGGATTTTCCCCCACAGATACTTTGCCAGCAGGGCCACGGCGACACCGACCGCGATATCCCGCACAAGGCCCGTGATCGGCGTAGAGCCGCCCGCCATCGTGCCGCCGACCCCATCCGAGCCGAACACCACATCGCCGAAATCCCACGCTCCATTGAGGCCGTTTGCGGCGCTGTTGCCGCCGCCGTCCGACCAGAACGGCGAGGTCAGGTCAGACCGCGCGTAACCGTCCGTGTAGGCGTCCGATCCGCTGATCGGCGTGTTCGCGAAGGAAAACCCAAGTTCAAAGGGAACACCCGGCATCAGCGCACCACCAAGAGAATGACCAGCCCCGCGACGAAGGCCCCGGCCCAATACAGTTCGCGGTTGTCGCCCCGCTCCACCTTGACGGCTTCAAGCTGGATATCCTGCCGCTGTTCGGCCAAATCCAGATCGCGACCGCGCTTGTCGGCCCGCTGATTGGCAAGAGCCGCCCTGCCCCGCGCGAGGTTTTCGGCCACGCCCGCCGCGTCGTCGCTGAAGTTGTTGACCCTCTCCGCGACCCCGCCGAGGCCGTCGAGAAAGCCGAATATCCCGTCCCACATCTTCGCCATGCTTGCCCCCGATTTATGGACGGGGCGGCACCGTAGCGCCGCCCCAAGTCTTCACCCGCCCGAGGTCAGCGTTGCAGCGCGTAAAGGCCGCAGTGGAAGGTGATCAGCTTGATTTCTGCCGCCGCCTCCCCGAAGTTCAGCGTCAGGCGGATATCGGCATTGCGCCGCACCTGGGCCATTTGGGCGAGCGCCGCCAAGCCCTTGTTGGCATCGCCTTCGCGCCAGAAGTCGATGAAGAGGTTGCCGGCGGCAAGCTGCGACGTGTCCTTGCCCCAGAGCGCGCCCAAGGCCATGGCGGCCGGAACGGAACAGTCGAACATCTGTTGATCGTCCACCCGCAGGCCGTAGCCGTCGATCCGCTTGCCGTTCAGCGCCCGGACCCAGATAGCGGCCAGGTCGATCCCGTGCGGAATGTCGCTGATCGTCTGTTCGCCCGAGGCGCTGAACGAATACCGCTGTTGGCGGTGCGTGATGATGTAGCCGATGGGCCGCGCGACGGGGGCATACTCCGTCGCGACGATCAGCTTCATGGTCGCGAGCCACGCGGTTTGCAGCTTCACCAGAAGGCGCACCGAACGGATATTGGACGTGCCAAGCAGGTAGGCGTCTTCGTGCAGGTCTTCCTTGAAGAAGCCGGGCGAGCCGAAGCACATCCAGTGGATGCCGTCGCGCACATCCCAGTTCATCAACTCGTTGAAGTCGATCAGTTCGGCGGCGGTGAATTCCTGTTCCACCTTGCCGTTGATCTCCAGCGCGACCGAAGCGACATACTTCGCAAGGTTGGCCGAGTTCAGCCGGAAGACGCCCATTTCGGCGACCGTCTCGCCCGCAATCGCGGCGCTGTTTTCGATCCGCAGGCCGAAGGCGCGGTAGGTGTAGAGGCCCACCGGGAAGTCGATGACCGCCGTGCCGTCCGCATATTGGTTGCTGATCGTCGGCAGGTTTTCGTCATACCGGAAGTGCTGCGGCACCCGAAGGTTCCGCGCCTGTTCCGGGTTCACGCCCGAGGTTCGGATATTGCCCGTCCGCTCACGGGACGCGCGGGGTTGCTGTGCCATGTCGCTGCCCCCCGGATCAGTTCAGGAGCGACTTGAGCGGCGTCTTCTCTTCGAGGACGCGGAAGATGATCGTGCCGACCACGACCGCGACCACCGCGTTGACCATAGATTTGGACATACTGGCCCCCCTTGAGGCTGGTTAGGTTGAAAGTGCGGCCATTTTCGCCAAGTCGATAATCTCCCGCAAGCCGGGAAAAACCATGAAAAACCGTGACAAAGGCGAACATTCCTCTTGCGTTATTATGTAATGTAAAGGATCGTAACATTGCGAAGATCACCGGGCAGGTTGCCACATGTTGCCATCTATCGAGGCCGCTTTCATGCGGGCGGGACGGTCGAAAGCCGCCATCGCCCGCCACATGGAAATGACGCCCAAGACCCTTCACGACTACATGACCGGCGCGCGCCCCATCCCGGCCCACCGCCGCGCGCGGCTGTCTGCCGCCATGGGGGGCGAGGCTATCGACTGGCCCGCCTATGAGCGCGAGCGCCAAGAGGCGCAGGACAGGCCACCAGAGCCGCGCAAGCTGTCGCGTGACCCCGGCCCTGCCCGTGCCCCTCAGAAGCCGCCAGAGGCCCCGCCAGCGCCGCAGGCGCTGCCCGACACCTGGGGGCACCCGGCACCGCGCCAGAAGCCGCCACAGGCCCCGCCAGCGCCCGTCAAGGTCCGCGCCACCCCGAAGCCGCCAGCGCCGCCCAAGGCCGCGCCAGCGCCCGCCACGAAGGCCCCGCCGAAGAAGACCATGCTTTTCGGCTTCATCCCGCTTGTTGACGACACCGAGGACGACGAATGACCGATCTTGAAACCATGGTCATGCAGGCCGCACCGGCTGACGCCCCGGACCTGTCGGGCATCATGTCGGCAGAGGACTTCACCGGCCCGGAAGCTGCCGAGGCGGCAGAGGTCTTCGCGCCCGAGCCGGAATTGATCAGCCCCGAAGTGTGGGGGCAACAATGGGGGCTGTTGCATGACATGCTTGGGGGCATGGTGCAGGCCCGCACCGGCGCGCCCTGCCCTCTGGGGCAACAGGCGAGGTCCGAAGGCGGCATGATCGCCGCGCAGGCGTCTTACGACCTTCTCGCGCTCAATCCGGCAACGGCCCGGCTGTTCCTTGGCGCGAATTCCACGTTCTTCGGGCAGGTGCTTGCCGTAGGCGTCCACGGCTTTGCCTGCGTCCAGCTTGTCAAGGCTTCCATCGCCCAAGGGCAGGCCGCGACCATCGAAGGCGAAGCGACCGAAGGCCCCGCCTTCGCGTCCAGCCGGGCCGCGTGATCCATGCCGTTCGCGACCGATGTGACGGCGATTTGGGGAGGGCGAGGATCTGGAAAGACCACCCTCGCCCGCCAGCTTGTCGCCAAGGCCAAGATCAAGCGCGCCGTGATCATCGACCCCATGGCCGAAGACGGATACACCACGCCCGGCCAAGTCGTGAACGCCATCGAGGCGGGCGAAGCCCGCGTGATCATGCGCAATCCCGCGAAAAAGGCGCAGATTGACACGATCTTCGCGGCGTTCCTCGCCAGCCGGAAGGATCGCCCGGTCTTCATCGTCTGCGACGAAGCCCCGGCCTACCTGGACAAGAATTCCGATGCCCTGTCCAAGATCATCTTTCAGGGGCGGCACCGCGCCTTCGGGATGCTGATCATCGGCCAGAGGCCGAACGCGGTAAGCGCGCAGATCAGATCGCAGGCCGCCGTGACCTATTGGCTTCGCCTCTCCGATCACCTGGACGTTTCGGTCGCTGCGCAGGCCATCGGGCCGAAGGCCCGCACCCTCTCCACCCTCGCCCCCGGCGAGTTCATCCGCCACCCAGAAAAGGATTGATCCCATGGCGAAGAAGAAGACCCCCCCGCGTTCGGCCAAGACGGGCCGTTTCCTCAAGAAGGGCGGCAAGAAGGGGAAGAAGAAGTGAAAACCCCGCTTTATGCCAGTTGGCGGGACGTGCCGCCGGAAACGTGGCCGTGGCCCCATTTCCGGCCGTCCGAGCTTGCCTGCCGGGGAACGGGGCAGCTCATGGTGGACAGCGAGGCAATGGACAAGCTGGAAGCCCTGCGCCGCCTGATTGACGCGCCGATGGTCATCAATTCCGGCTATCGCTCCCCGGTCCACAATCGGGCCGTCCAAGGCGCGCCCCGGTCGAAGCACATGGAAGGCATCGCCTTCGACGTGCGCATGGAAGATCACGACCCGCACCGCTTCATCGCCGCCGCCCGTGAGGTCGGCTTTACCGGCATCGGGACGTATCCCCACATGGGCTTTGTCCATATCGACACCGGCCCGGAACGGTCTTGGGGCGACCCCTTCCCGCCGGACGACGACGAAGACCACGCGCCGCCGCCCCCTGCCCTGCCCCGCAAGATCACGCTGGCCCCGCCGCCGAAGGCGAAGGCCCTGCCGCGCGCCCTGTCGAAGTTCTGGCCCCGGCGTTGACATTCGGTTGCCTCGTGACTGGCCCGCCCCTTCACCGGGGCGGGTTTTTTCGTTCTGCGGCCAATGCCAGGGCGACCGAAAGCCCGACCAGACCGAACGCGCCCAAAATCCCGAAGACGTGCGGCCCCAGCCCGTCCGATCCGGCAAGACCGGCCTGAAACCCGGCCCACCAGTCTGTCGAGCGTTGCCCGGCCCAATAGGCCACAAGCACGCCAGCCGAACCCGCCGCCGCCGCCGCCAGCCTCATTGCGAGCCGTTCATCTGCCATCGCCTTCCCTCCGCCATGTCGCGATTTATGGACGTTTCCGCCCGGTGCGCCAGTCCATATTTCCGGGCGCACCGGCTCCGCCTTCCCTTCCTCTCAGCCAGCCCCCCTCTCCGCTAGGCGAGCGTCCTGCCGCCTCTTGGCCTCGCTGTAGCCATAGCGCGACGTTTCCTCGCTTAAGCGCCTCAGTTCGTCCGGTTCGTATTGCGCGCCAGCCCGCGGGCCGGGGCTTGCCCCGGCGTCTAGCGGGCGCGAGTTCCGCCCGGCGCGGGACGCGCCTCCTTCCTCTCTTTCTTGTTTTCTCTTGCCTCTATTGAGGGGGGAGTTTTTTTCCCCCCTATCAGGGAGTTTTTTTCCCCCCATACCGGGAGTTTTTTTCCCCCCTTCTTCAACGTCCTGTCCGACCGGAAGGGGGGAAGTTTTTTCCCCCCTTCCCGGCCCGATGATCGCAAGCCGATAGACCACTCCAACGCCCTGCCCCCCCCTGATCTTGCCGCCATGCTTGCGCGCCACGGGCACCAAGACACCGGCATCCCGAAGCCGCCTAAGCGCCGCCTTCACCGTCTTGTCGCAGAGGCCGCAGCCCTGCTCGATCTGCCACCGTGCTTGATCGGTTAGCGGGCCGTCCTTCTTGGACCATCGGCAGAGGTAATAGAGGACCGTCAGGGCAGACAGGCGTATCCCTGCCGCCTCCGCTGCCTCCAAAACTGCCGTTGTGTAGATGCCCTTCCGATAGCCCTCAGACGCTGGGGCTGTCATCGCCTGCACCTTGCAGCGGCCCCAGGTCCATCACCGTCTGGTGAATTTGGCTCGATGCCTTCATGCGCGCTATTCTGTAGAAGACCGTTGACCGCCCGCGCCCAAGCTGCTTTGCGATCACGGGCACTCTAAGCCCGTGGTGCAGGCCCAACAGGATTTCCCGGTCTTCCGCCGGTGTAAAAGCCTTGCCTCTGCCCCGTCGATTCTTGCTCATTGTCTCGCCTCGTTTAAGGCGAAGTCCCCGCTTGCTTTCGGGCGGTCCATAATCCATATTTAGGGCCGTGAAGGTTCACCCCGACACGCGGCCAGCCTGCCCGGTAGTCTTCGCAAACGTCCCCGTGGGCTGGCCCCCTCCCCCAAAAAAACTGAACGTTTTCCGAGGGATAATATTGATTATCGGATAATCATGTCCTTTGCGATCAGGCCCTTTCAAGGGTTTCGACGGAAAGGATCGTGGGAAGATGTCGGGCGATTTCTTCCCAGTGGTCGCCCTCGTCCGCGCTCATGAAGATCGAGCCCGAATTGGTGCCGAAGTACACACCCGCAGGTGTGCACCGGTCCGTGGCCATCGCCTGACGCAGCACAGTGAAGTAGCAGGCTTCCTGCGGAAGTCCGCTGCCCTGCCGCGTCCAGCTTTGCCCACCGTCGCGGGTCCGCCAGACCGCAGCGGATGCGCCGGGTGGAAACCGGCCGAGCATGTCTCCGTTCAGCGGCAGTACCCAGGCAGTTTCGGAATCGGTCGGATGGACGGCTATCGGGAAGCCGAAAGTCGAAGGCAAACCGGCGGAAACGTCGGCCCAGCTTCGGCCGCCATCGCGGCTGACAAAGACGCCGTGGTGGTTCTGTTGATAGAGAAGATCGGTGCCCACTGGGGCTGCGGCGCTGCGTGCGAAGTTGTGGACGCAATGGCCGACTTCGTGGCCGGCATGGCCATGCCCGTGGTCATGATCCTGGGCCCCGTCCTCGTTGGACCGGCGATTTCGGCGGTCCCAGCTCTGGCCACCATCCTCGGTCGCGAAGACACCGGCGGCCGAGATTCCGACCCAGAGTTTCTTGGGCTCTCCCGGATCGGCGACGATGCTATGCAGGATCAGGCCCGCCGCCCCCGGTTGCCAGCTTTCCCTTGACGGATGGTCTGAGAGGGATCGGACCTTCTCCCAGGTTTCGCCGCCATCCTTGCTGGCGAAGAGCGTCGCCGGTTTCGCGCCGGCATAAAGCGTGCTGCCTGACAAGCCGAGCGACCAGAGGTTCTCGATCTCGCCGGTGAAGGGAGCCGGCGGCGCGGGAGTCCGGCCGATGTGGGCGGCGAAATCCGGGTCGGCTGCCAGCCATTCATCGAACTTGCCAGTGGAGAGGCGCGAGACCGTCCAGGTGGCACCGCCATCGGTGCTGCGCCAGACCCCTGCCCCGGACCATTCGCCGCCGCCGGCCGCCCAGATGGTGCCGTTGACCGGGTCGCCGAGGACGTGGTTGATCGACCAGCCGTCGCAGAACGGGCCACGCACGGACCAGCTGCCTTCCTGCGGGGCGATCAGGAAGACGCCCTTGGTCGTCCCGACGAGGATGGTCACGTTCCGGTCCATGGCAGCCTCCCTGCTTGCGCAGGACAAGGCTAACATGACATCGTCGGCCGTTTAATCGGAATTCACGGACGGGCCAGAGCGTCGTTCAACAGGGTGAGTACGACTGACGGTGGCACGTCTTCAGCGACGAAGGCCTGGCCGATGTCGCGCGCAAGGATGAAGCGCAGACGGCCATCCACGACCTTCTTGTCTTGTCCCATCAGGTTCAGAAGATGCTCGGCCCCTGGCAACCCGCCGGGGATGTCGGACAGGTCGGTCTTCATGCCCATGGCCTTCAAATGTGCGCGCACACGGCTTGGCGCCTCTTGCGGGCAAAGGCCGAGGCGCTGGCTGAGTTCGAATGCCAGAGCGCAACCGATCGCCACACCTTCGCCATGCAGGAGCCGGTCGGAGTATCCGGTTGCCTTTTCAAGGGCATGACAGAAGGTATGGCCAAGGTTCAAGAGCGCACGCTCGCCTTCTTCGGTCTCGTCCCTTTCGACGATGCCTGCCTTCATCTCGACTGAACGGGCGACGGCGCGATGGCGCGCGACCTTGTCGCCGGCTGCCAGCTCCGGTCCCGCGGATTCGAGCCAGTCGAAGAAGGCGGCGTCGCCAAGGAGGCCGTATTTGACGACCTCGCCGTAGCCCGCGAGGAAATCGCGCGGCGGCAGGCTGTCAAGCACGCCAATGTCGGCCAGGACCAGCGACGGCTGGTGAAAAGCCCCGACAAGGTTCTTGCCCTGCGTGGTGTTGATGCCTGTCTTGCCGCCGACCGAGCTGTCCACCTGGGCAAGCAGAGTCGTGGGAATCTGGACGAAGCGCACCCCGCGCCGCAGGACGGCTGCCGCGAAGCCCACCAGATCGCCGATCACGCCGCCCCCGAAGGCGATGACGATGTCGCGGCGTTCGATCTTCTGTTCCAGCAGCCATTCAACGCAGCGGGCGAACTGGGGCCAGCCCTTGGTCCCTTCCCCAGGCGGCAGGGAAAGGGTGCTGACGGCGATGCCTTGTGAAGCCAGGGCAGCGACCAGCCGCTCGAGATGAAGGGCGGCCACGGACTCGTCAGTCACCACAGCAACTTTGCGCCGACGAAGGAAGGGCAGAATTTCGGCCCCTGCCCCGTCGATCAGACCTTCGCCAATGCGCACCTCGTAGGATCGCGCCCCAAGCGCGACAGGAACAACGGTTCGCATGCGTCAGATATCCTCCAGAACATCGGGCCGGGTCGACAGGGCGCCGATCACCCGACGCGCGGTTTCTTCAACCGACAGGTCGGGTCCGGAATCGACCGTCAGGTCGGCCAGCGCGTAGAGAGGCACACGGGCCTCGTAAAGGGTGCGCAGTGTCTCGCGTGGGTTGGCCGTGCGCAGAAGCGGTCGCGTTGTCTTGTGGCGAACGCGCTGCCACAGTAGCTCCAGATCCGCGCGCAACCAGACCGACACGCCCGACTCGTGGATCAACTGTCGGTTCGACTCGGATAGAAACGCACCGCCGCCTGTGGACAGGATCGCTGGCTCGGACTTCAGAAGCCTGCCCAGAACCTCGCTTTCCCGCGCGCGGAAGAAGGGTTCGCCGTCGCGTTCGAAAATCTCGGAGATGGGCCGGTTTGCCGCGCGCGTGATTTCTTCGTCCGAATCGAGGAAAGGCACCGTCAGCAGACGGGCGATCATGGTGCCCACCGCTGTCTTGCCGGCCCCCATCATGCCGACCATCACAACCGTCTTCTTCAGCCGCAGCATCGGCCGTCTGCCCCCCTTAGGTCGCGCTCCGTTGGCTTCGGACCGACCGTGCGATCCGCAGAGGATTGCCGCGACGCCCCCTTCCGTGACTGAATGGCGTGAAGTCGCCGCGAATGCCATATATATTCGCTCCCGCGGCAGACCCGTCGTACAAGCGGGCAACAAGGGCAGGCTGCGGCGCAGTAAGGTGCGCGGGCGGAAAGGCAAAGGGCATGTGGCGAATCATCAAGGCACTTATCGTACTGGCGTTGTTGGGAATCGCCGGGCTGTCCGCCTATGCCTACTTGGCCGACATGCGCCCCGAGCAGTCGGAGATCAAGGTGCCGGTGACCTTGAATGCGGTCGAGTGACCAGAAGGCCGCCCGTGCCCGGCGGAGCCGCAGACGTGCGCAGCTGACCATTTGTACGGCATTTTCGATCCTTGCGGGTGCAGCAGGGCTTCGGGCCGAGGCCCCGCTGTCAGCCATCGACTGGCTTTCTGAATCGGTGTCGACACCGGCCTCTGCCCCGGCGGCGACACCCGCCGTGCCGGACGAGGCGCCGGTCACGCAAGACGCTTTGCCGGAGGACGTGACGACGAGCGTTCTTGGAGCGCCCTCGCCGGACGCCCTTGGCGTTCTTTCGCCAAAGGTCACCGGGCTTCCGGCTGCGCTTTGGGGTGACGCCAGTGTGGCGGAGATACGCGAGGCCATCGCACGGACACGCACTGATTCTCTGCCCGCGTTGCAGGGCCTGTTGATGACGCTGCTTCTGGCGGAATCGGACCCGCCGTCGGATGCCGGAAACGAGGGCACTCTGCTTCTTGCGCGCATCGACAAGCTTTTGGCCATGGGGGCTCTGGAACAGGCGCAGGCCCTGATGGACATGGTCGAGGAGCCCGATCCAGCCCTGTTCCGGCGCAGCTTCGACGTTGACCTGCTGACCGGCAACGAGGATCGGGGATGCGAGACGATGACGGCAACGCCTTCGCTTGCCCCTACGCTTCCCGCCCGTATCTTCTGCCTGGCCCGGGCGGGCGACTGGAACGCGGCGGCGCTGACGCTTGAAACCGCGCGTGCTCTTGGCCAGGTGACGGAGGACGAGGACGCGCTTCTGGCCCGGTTCCTGGACCCCGAACTGGCGGAAAACCTGGACCAGTTGCCGCCGCCGCCGCGCATGACCCCGCTGGATTGGCGCATGTACGAGGCCATCGGCGAGACCTTCCCGACCACCACCCTGCCCCTCGCCTTTGCCCATGCAGAACTGCGTGATCCCGCGGGCTGGAAGGCGCAGTTGGATGCCGCCGAAAGGCTGGCAAGGTCGGGTGTCATTGACCCGAACCTCTTGGCGGGCCTGTATTCGGCCAACAAGGCGGCAGCTTCGGGTGGCGTCTGGGACAGGGTGCAGGCGTTCCAGAGGCTGGATGAGGCGCTGAACGCTGGCGATGCATCGGCCGTTGCGCGGGCCTTGCCGATTGCCTGGTCTGCCATGGCGGCGGCAGAGCTGGAGGTGGTTCTGGCAGATCTGGTGGCCAACCGTGTTTCCGACATTCCGCTTGAGGGCGACGCCGCAAATATTGCCTTGCGGCTGGAGCTTCTGGCACCGGACTATTCGCAACTGGTCAAGGACAAGGTCGCCAAGACGCCGCGCGAGGACTTCCTTTTGGGACTCGCCACCGGCGATGTCGCGGACCGACAGGCTCCCGACAGCATGGCGCGCATGATCGTGCCGGCCTTCGGGAGCCCGACCCTGTCTTTGGATACCCTTTCGCTTGTCGCGGAGGGGCGCACGGGCGAGTTGATCCTACTTGCCATCGACCGGATCACCACAGGAGTGGAGTCCGACCCCTCGGGCGTCACCGAGGGCCTGGCGATCCTTCAGCGACTGGGCATGACGGACACGGCGCGGCGTACGGCGTTGCAGCTGATGCTTCTGGAACGGCGAGGTTGAGTCCGGTGACACATAGGGAGCACTGGATATCGGCATTCCTTGAATCTCTGGCAGCCGAGCGGGACGCTGCCCGAAACACGCGGTTGGCCTATGGGCGAGACCTGCGGGACTTCGCCGATTGGCTTTCGCGGCAGGGCATGGACTTCGGCACGACCGACCGTAAGGGTGTGGAGGAATATCTGGTCTTTTGCGATGGGCAGGGGCTGTCGCGGGCAACCCGGGCGCGGCGGCTTTCGGCGATCCGCCAGTTCTTCCGCTTCGTTCATGAGGAAGGCTGGCGCGAAGACGATCCGTCCCTGCGCATCGCCGGCCCCACACCAAAGAAGCGTTTGCCCGGAACATTGGCAAAGGAAGAGGTGACGCGCCTGATCGCGGCGTCCGCGGAACAGGGGCGGACTGCGGATGAACGGCTGCGCAACGTCGCACTGATGGAATTGGTCTATGCGACCGGGTTGCGCGTGTCGGAACTGGTGGAGTTGCCCCTTTCGGCGGTGAAGGGCGATCCGCGGATGATCCTCGTGCGCGGCAAGGGCAACAAGGAGCGCATGGTGCCGTTGTCGGGCCCGGCGCGGGCGGCCCTTGCGCCGTGGTTGGCCTTGCGCGAGACCGAGGACGAGACTGCTCGCAAGGCGGGTCGGCAAGCCAGCCGCTGGTTGTTTCCGGGGCCCGGTAAGGCAGGGCATCTGACGCGGCAGCACTTCCATCTCTTATTGAAGGATATCGCCGTGCGGGCCGGCGTGTCGCCGTCCAAGGTCACACCACATGCCCTGCGCCATGCCTTCGCCACGCATCTTCTGGCAGGTGGGGCTGACCTTCGCACCATCCAGACCCTTCTGGGCCATGCAGACGTGGCGACGACCGAAATCTACACTCATGTGCTGGATGAGCACCTCAAGTCGTTGGTGCTTGACCACCATCCCTTGGCCCGCAAGGCGGGATCGGAGCCGGCATGAACGCTGAAGCACTCGACATCGCCTTCTGGATCACCGCGGGTGTGATCGTTCTGCTTCTGTGCCTTTCGGCGTTCTTCTCGGGCTCGGAAACGGCACTGACGGCCGCGTCGAAATCCAAGCTGAAGGCGCAGGCGGACCGAGGGTCGCGGGGCGCTGGAGTTGCAATGAAGGTCACGGACGACAGCGAAAGGATGATCGGCGCGCTGCTTCTGGGCAACAACGTCGTCAACATCCTGTCCGCCTCGCTCGCCACGGCCTTGCTGACGCGAGCGTTTGGCCAAAGCGGGGTTGCCCTGGCCACTCTGGTGATGACGGTGCTTGTGCTGATCTTTGGCGAGGTGCTGCCCAAGACGATTGCCATCACCTACCCCGAGGCCGTTGCCACGCGTGTCGCTCCGATTGTCCGTGTGCTGATTGCGGTGTTCTCCCCCCTGGTGACGCTTGTCCGTCTGTTGGTGCGCGGGCTGATCCGGCTGTTTGGCATCCGCGAAAACCCGGATGGTCGCATGCTGGCGCTGCGCGAGGAAATTGTGGGGGCGATCGCGCTTGGCCACAGCGAGGGCGCGTTCGAGAAGGAGGGGCGCGACCGCCTTCTTGGCGCGTTGGATCTGGCCGAACGCACTGTAGACGAGATCATGCGCCATCGCCGTCAGATCGAAATGATCGACGCCGACCAGACGCCCGAACGCATCCTAGACCAGGTTCTGAACTCGCCCCATACGCGCCTTCCGGTGTTCCGGGGCAGTGACGACGACATCCTGGGCGTCGTCCACGCGAAGGACCTGTTGCGCGAGGTGGATCGGCTTGTGCGCGGTCATGAGGGGTCCGTGGCGTCCATTTCCGACCTGGACATCCTGAAGGTGGCAATGAAGCCCTATTTCATTCCCGACACCACCACGCTGGACGAACAGATGCGCGAGTTTCTCAAGCGCCGCACGCACTTTGCCCTGGTGGTGGACGAATACGGGGCGCTGCAGGGGCTGATTACCCTTGAGGACATCCTTGAAGAGATCGTCGGCGAGATCCGGGACGAATATGACCTGCACGAAAGTGTGCGGAGCCTGAAGCCGGAACCGGACGGGAGCTGGCTGGTGGAAGGGTCAGCCACGATCCGAGACCTGAACCGGGCGATGGAGTGGAGCCTGCCCGATGACGAGGCCAATACCATTGCAGGCCTTGTCATCCACGAGGCCCAGGTGATCCCCCTTGCCGGCCAGGCTTTCAGCTTTCACGGCTTTCGATTTGAAATCGTTGAGAGGCGCGAAAACCGGATCACCAAGTTGAAACTGCGCCCGATCTGAGCGTCAGATGATGTCGATCAAGGCATCGAGATTTGAAGTGCTCGTCAGACCCACCAGAAGAATCTGGTTGGAGGGATCGAAATCGAACAGAACGCCTCGTGCCGTCACCTCGGCGAAAGTTGAAACCAGAGACTGGGCCGAATGCCCTGCCCCCCAGATTACATCGTCCAGTCGGAGCCGATCAAGCGTGGGAGAGAAGTCGCTGACCTCGTCAATTCCCATATCCGGTCCGAATACAAACGTGTCTCGACCGGGGCCGCCAACAAGGCGGTCATTTCCGCGCCCGCCCAGCAATACATCATTGCCACCAGAACCCAACAGCGTGTCGTTGCCGCCCTGACCCGAAATCGTGTTTGCACCCGAATTCCCGATCAGCCGGTTTGCCAGGTCAGTTCCTGTCGCATCAATCGCCGCAACCCCGAGAAGCCGGGCGTTCTGGATGCCCGAAACGAGATCGATATCCACCGAAGACAGCAGCATCTGGGCGCCAACGATATCGAGCTTTGCGTTTCCAGAGGTCAGGTCAAGCGTCACGGAAAAAGCTTGCGCTCCTACGGTTCCGGTCACGGCGACAGCCGAGGAGATTGCCGATGAGGACACCGCAATCGCATAGCCACCGGCTTCGGCTGTAGACGTCCCTTGGCCAGCGGCGTTCAGACTGACGCCGGAACGCCCTTCGCCGATAGAATAGAACCCGTCCTTGTCCCTGTCGGCATAAGCGACGCCCGTCACGAAACTTGCTGAGCCCGATGTCCCGAAAAGCTCGGTCACCATGGAAGCGTTGAAGGTGGTGCTACCGGACGTGAATTGACCGAGTTCCTGCGACACACCGATCTCTCGGTAGCTCGAATTGAGCATGTTCAAACGGTGGCCGGAACTCTTGAAAAGATCGTAGTGCTGCTGCTCTATGTAGGCAGCGGCATCTACGGTGCCCGTTGTTCCGCGATAGGAGATGTTTTCACCCAGGATCGACCATTTGTAGCCAGCCGTCGTGGCACGGGTTCCTGGCGTGCTGCCGCCGGAACCGGTATGACTGAAAGTATCCGTCTGCAGCATCCACAGGCTGTGGCTCGTGGCGGCCTGATCCAATAGCGCATTGGGTGCCAGAACCTGTTTGGCTGACGCCGAGATTGTTCCCGGACTAAGCCCGCTGTTAAGGTCAATCCCAAGCCGGGCGGCTTCTCCCGCAGGATCGAGCCTCGCACGATTGATCAGTTCCAGAAGATACTGCTCGGTGGCTGACAGTGCCATGCTGCCTCTCCATCTTGTTTTGGCAGCATTGTAGTTGGAAACAATGCCGCACGACAGGCAGCATTGTTTCAATGGGCGGAAAGCGGCCCGAACTGCGCTAACGCGACTTGAACAGAGACCCAAGGATGCCGCGGACTACGGCCTGACCTGTCTTGGTGCCCAGCTGACGAGCGAAGGATTTTGCGAAGGCCTCGCCCACCGAGTCGCTGCGACTCGAGCCCGATCGCTTGGGGGCGGGATGGTTTGACCCGCCATCGTAGCGGCGCGCATTGCGATAATCACGCTCCGGCGAGGCATCGGTCGTCTGGGGAACTGTGCGCGCAGCTTCTTCGGCTGCCTTGGCTTCACGGGCCTTGAGCATTTCCCAGGCGCTTTCGCGATCCACGGACTGATCGTACTTGCCGGCCAAAGGTGAGCCGGCGATGATGCCAGCCCGCGAGGCATCCTCGATGGGGCCCAGGCGAGACGAAGGGGGCCGCACAAGGGTGCGCTCGGCAATACCGGGTGCTCCCTTCGCTTCCAGGAAGGAAGTGACCGCTTCCCCGGTTCCGACATCGCGGATTGCCTCGTCGATCTTGAAGCGCGGGTTGGGCCGGTATGTCTCGGCGGCCTTTGCCAGGTCTTTCTGATCCTTCGCGGTGAAGGCACGCAAGGCATGCTGAACCCTGTTGCCAAGCTGGCCAAGGATCGCATCGGGAACATCGGCCGGATTCTGGCTGATGAAATAGACCCCGACCCCCTTGGACCGAATGAGCCGGGCCACCTGTTCGACCTTGGCAACCAATGCCTTCGGCGCGTCGCGGAACAGCAGATGCGCCTCGTCGAAAAAGAAGACGAGCTTCGGTCGGTCCGGATCGCCGACTTCCGGCAGCGTTTCGAACAGTTCCGACAGAAGCCAAAGCAGAAAGGTTGCATAGAGCCTGGGCGAGTTCATCAGGCGGTCGGCCGCGAGGATGTTGATGCGCCCTGCCCCGCTGCCATCCACCAACATCAGGTCGGAAAGGTCGAGCGCCGGTTCGCCGAACAGGCTAGCGCCCCCCTCGTTCTCCAGAACAAGAAGCCGCCGCTGGATGGCCCCGACCGACGTGCTGGACACCAAGCCGTAGCGCGCAGAGACTTCCGATGCATGCTCGCCCAGAAACGTCAGCAGGGCCTGAAGGTCCTTCAGGTCCAGCAGCGCCAAGCCCTCGTCATCGGCAAGGCGGAAGGCCACGTTCAACACGCCCTCCTGCGCCTCGGTCAGATCAAGAAGACGCGACAGGAGCAGCGGCCCCATCTCGGCCACTGTCGCCCGAACCGGGTGCCCCTTTTGCCCGAAGACGTCCCAGAAGGTCACGGGGAATGGACGGTAACTCAGTTCCAGACCCATGAGAGCGGCCCGCTTGGCAAAGCCTTCATGTGTCTTTGCGGCTTCGGATCCGGCCTCGGCAAGACCGGCAAGATCACCCTTCACATCAGCCAGAAACACAGGAACCCCTGCGGCAGAGAATCCCTCGGCCAGAACCTGAAGCGTGACCGTCTTTCCTGTGCCCGTGGCGCCGGCGATCAAGCCATGCCGGTTGCCGAAGCGAAGCAGAAGCGATTGTGGGCTGCCATATCCTTCGCCGCCACCACCAACAAAGATACTTTCCGCCGCGTCCATCCGGCCCCCTTGATGCTGCCGCCGCCCGGCCTGCCCCGGCGCTCGTCTTGACAATACAGCGTTAACCCCGACGTGCCAGTCTGATCCTTGCCGGGCGCATGTGTGCTGTCCGCCCGGTGTGACTTCCTCCCTGTCGAACTGGCCGCGCCCTTGAAAAGGCGCGGCTTTTTTGTGGCGTTTCCCTTCGTATAGGTGTGCTGAAAATCAGTTGACGCCTATGTAAAACCACCGTAGCGTCCCGGTCCATGAAGTCGGCCAGTCCGACAGGGAGCAAAAAATACACAAGAGAAGGGCCGGTCTTCCGGCCCTTCTTGATTTGTGGCACTGCGCTCCGATCAACTTCCTGCGAAAGCGACTGACTTCCCTGGTCCATCGTGCTAAGCGCGGCCCAACGCGCAGGATCAACGCACGAGATCGACATGAAACTAACGAGAACGGTATTCGCCCTTGTTGCTGCGGCGGGCCTTGCCGCCTTCGGCCCGGCCCTGGCACAAGAAACGGCACCGGCCGAACAGTCCGGCGCGGTTCAGGGCGACGCCCCCACCACCAACGGCCTGTCGCTTGGTGCTCCGGTGGACGGCGGGGAGCCCAAGGTTGGCGATACCTACACGGCGGCGCGCTTCGACCTTTGGGAACAGCGCTGCGTGAAGACGCCGAACAACGCCGACCCGTGCCAGTTGTACCAGCTTCTCAAGGACGCGAGCGGCAATGCCGTGGCCGAAGCCTCGCTGTTCCCCCTGCCCGCCGGCGGCGAGGCAGCGGCCGGCGCCACGTTTGTCACGCCGCTTGAAACCCTGTTGACGGCACAGTTGGGTCTCACCATCGACGCCGCACAGCCGAAACGCTACCCGTTCAGCTTCTGCTCGCAAATCGGCTGTGTGAGCCGCGTCGGCTTCACGGCCGCAGAGGTCGAAGCCATGAAGAAGGGCAACCAGGCCGTGGTAACGATCGTGCCGGTCGTGGCTCCCGACCAGACCGTATCCATTGAGGTCTCGCTCAAGGGCTTCACCGACGGTTTCGCGGCAGTAGTGAAAGCGAATGAGGCTGCGCAAGCCAGTGCCCAGGCACAGCAGGCGCCCGCTTCGGAAGCACAACCGGCTGCGCCGTCCTTTGGCGGGTCGGGCAACTGAGACTGCGGGGGCGGCGAAAACCGCCGCCCCTAGCTCCGCCGCAGCGCAAGCACCGCGTTCATTCCGCCGAACGCAAATGCGTTTGAAAGACAGGCGGTGACATTGGCCTCGCGCGCATGGTTCGGCACGACGTCCAGCGGGCAGTCCGGGTCCGGCTCCTGAAATCCTGCCGTCGGTGCAAGGATACCCTCGCGCAGGGCCATCAGGCAGGCAAGCAGTTCGACCGCCCCCGTGCCGCCGATAAGGTGGCCATGCATCGACTTGGTGGATGAGACCGGGATCCGCATCGCTTCCGGTCCGAACACTTCCACGATTGCAGAACATTCTGTCCGGTCGTTCGCGGTCGTGCCGGTGCCGTGCGCGTTGATGTAGCCGATGTCATGCGGGTCAATCGCCGCATCCTGCAGTGCGGCCCGCATGGCCCGGGCCGCCCCTTCCTGAGAGGGCGAGACAAGGTCGCCTGCATCCATCGACAGGCCGCAGCCGGCCACCTCGGCAAGGATCGTCGCGCCCCGGGACATGGCATGTTCCATGTCTTCGAACACAAAGACGGCGGCCCCCTCCCCCTGCACCATCCCGCTCCGGTTCTTCGAGAAAGGACGGCAAGCATCCGAGGACATGACACGCAGACCTTCCCAGGCCTTGATGCCGCCAAAGCATAGCATGGCCTCGCTGCCGCCGGTCAGGATCACCGGGGCGGCGCCGGACCTTACCATCTGGAAGGCAAGAGCCATTGCGTGGTTGGAACTTGCGCAGGCCGAAGAGACCGAAAACCCCGGCCCGGCCAGACCGAACTCCATCGAGACGTGCGCAGCCGCAGCATTGTGCATCAGGCGCGGCACCAAGAGAGGATGGACGCGGTTCTTGCCCTCCTCGTAGACCGACCTGTAGCTTTCGTCCGATGTCGTCATGCCCCCGCCGGCCGTGCCAAGGATGACTCCCGCGCCGGCTTTCAGTTTTGGCGACAGGTCCAGCCCCGACTGCAACAGAGCCTGGCGCGCTGAGACTACGGCAAACTGCGAAAATCGGTCCATGGCGGACAAGCGCGCCCGGTCGAAATGCGCTTCGGGTTGCCAATCCTTGATCTGGGCACCGATGCGGACGGACAGCCTGTCGAAATCCCTCAGGTCCAGCAGACCGATGGCAGTGCGACCCTCCTTGAAGGCGCTGTAAGTGCCCGGGACATCCTGGGCCAGCGGGTTGACCGTCCCCGCGCCGGTGATCGCGACGCGCCTCATCCGGTCTTCAACGCGACCAGTTTTTCCACGGCTCCGATCACGGAGGCCACGGAAGAAATGTCGAACTCGCTGCTCGATGGATCATTGGCGTTAAAGGGCACTGTGATGTCGAAAGTCTCTTCAATCGCGAAAATGGCCTCGACCAGACCAAGGCTGTCGATGCCAAGGCTTTGCAGCGTCGACTCCGGGGTCACGTCGGCCACATCCAGCACTGCTTGGTGCGCGATGATGCGGATCACCTCTTGCCCGATTGTCTCTGACATTGTGCTCGTCCCCATTGCCGGCCTTCCTTACGTTTCGCCTGAAAGCCTGGAAACAACCCGTTCAAGCTCGGCCAGACGTGTCGCTGTGCGAGGCAGCCGCCGCAGCGCCTTCTGAAGCTCGATATGGGTCTCCATGCGGACGGCGGGATATCCAAGAAGCACCCGGCCAGCCGGAGCGTTGGTAAAGATCTTGGTGGCGCCCCCGGCCAGCACGTCATCGCCCACGAAGATGTTGTCGTTGACGCCACACTGTCCGGCCAGAACCACCCGGTTGCCGATCCGGGCCGAGCCTGCAATGCCGACTTGCCCGCACAACAGGCAATCCCTGCCCACCCGGACATTGTGCCCAATGTGAACGAGGTTATCCAGCTTCGTGCCCGAACCGATCTCGGTATCGCGGATCGTGCCCCGGTCGATGCAAACATTCGCACCGATCTCGACATTGTCGCCGATGGACACGGCGCCCAAGGAATGAATCCGCACCCAGGACTGTTCTGCCTTGTCGTGATCTTCCTTGAGCGTCTCGCGGATCTGTTCCACAGCCGACTTCTCGGGCGTCACGAAGGAAAAGCCATCGGACCCGATCACCGCGCCCGGCTGGCAAATGAAGCGGTCGCCTATGGTCACGCGCGCACCGATACGGACGCCATCGAGGATCAGAGCCGAAGCTCCGATACGCGCCCCCGGCCCGACGGAAACATGGGCGCCGATGCGGGCGTCGGGTCCGATCTGGGCGCCTGCGCCGATTGTGACGAAGGGGCCGATCGCCGCGCCTTCGCCGATCTGCGCGGTGGGATCGATGACCGTCAGGGCGTGGATACCTGGCGCGATGCCGGGGCCTTCATCCATCATCCGAGACAGGCCGGCCATCGCCAGCCGACCGCGCGGCGCAAAGACCGCAGCCTCCAGCCCCAGGCCGCGCCAGTCGGCACCCGGCCAAAGCAGGGCGGCCCGCGCTTTTCCGACCGAAAGGCCAGCGGCGTACTTCGGGTCCATCGCCAGTGCCAGATCATCCGGACCTGCCGCAGCCGGCTCGGACGCGCGCATAACCCTCAGATCCAGATTGCCTTCGGCAGCGGTCCCAAGCGCCGCAGCAATCTCGCCGATGCTGTGCCCGTTCTGCTCGGTCATCCTGCCGTCTCCCGCCTTCGCTGCCACGTCCGACAGTGTAGCGGACTTAACCCGAGGCGCCGGCCGGTTCCAGCCCTGCGGCCATCAGTGCATCCCAGATTCGTTGGTCGCGACCATACACGTCATTCCGATAGGTCATGCGTCCCTTCGGCGTGGGCCAGGCGGTGAAGTAGACCAGATGCACGGGAATATGCGTGTCGAACTTCACCACCGTCTCCCGCCCGGTGTTCAGGCTTTCCTCGAAGCTGCCCTGCGGATCGTCGGTCTGGGGGGCGAGAAGGGTGTAGGCAAAGTCGAAGGGCTCGCCCAGGCGGATGCAACCGTGGCTGAAGGCACGCACCTGCTTTTCAAACAGGGATTTGGAAGGCGTGTCGTGCAGGTAGATGTTGTAAGGGTTCGGAAACATGAACTTTACTTTGCCAAGCGCGTTGCCGTCAGAGGGGGGCTGGCGTAGGCCAAAGGGAAAGCTGCGGGCAGAATAGGCGGCAAAGTTCACGCTTCCACGCGGGATCACCCGACCGCGACTGTCCACCACCTGCAGATGACCGACGGCGTTCGGGTTACGTTGCAGAAGCGGCAGGTACTCTTTCACGGTGATGGACCGCGGCACACCCCACGAGGGGTTCACCACCATGTACTCCATCTCGTCAGAGAACTCGGGGCTGCGCTGGTCGGCCGAATCCTTGCCGATCACGGCGCGTGTCTGAAACGTGACCTTGCCATGATCCACGATGCGGGCGGTGAAATCCGGTTGATTCACCCAGATATGCCGGTCGCCGCGCGGTGCATCGCCCATCCAGCGCAGTCTTTCCAGCGCAACCGTCACCGACTGAAGGCGGGATTCGGGGCTTTCATTGATCTCGGCCAGAGTATCCGCATCGGCCTTTCCGGTCGCCGGAAGCCCGTGATCGATCTGGAACTGCGACACAGCGGCAGCGATGTCACGATCATAGATAGCGGTTGCGGTCCGTCCCAGGTAACCCATCGCGCCCAGGCGGTCGCGCAGGGCCACAACCGCCGCACCCCTGTCGCCCTGCCCCAGTCCGCCGGACAAGACCGCGGCGCCCCAACCGTCAGCGCCAACGACCTGTTGCAGTTCGAACCGCGCCGCCATGAGGCGCGCATACTCTGGCGCATCGGGGGGAAGGTCCCGCAGATAGGCGGCAAAGTCGGGGCTTTCGACGGCAGCAAGGTTCACCGCCGGATCCACGACCGTGACCTCGCGCAGGATGCCGCCATCGACCTTCTTCGGCACCAGCGCGCCGCTTTGCAGGTCATGCGCGAAGGCCAGGTAGGCCCGCGTCATCGCCACTTCCAGCCGCCCGCGGTCTCCTTCGGTCTGTGCGCTTGCAAAGAGCGCGGCCAAGGTTGCGGCGTCATAGCGCGAGACGGGAAGTCCATGGTCGGCCGCCGTGGCAAAGGCCGAAAGTACAAGCGACCGGCGCTCGGCATCTTGCGGTCCGGTCCACAGGGTCCGGTAGTCCCGCGCGGCATAGAAGGCGGACACGGTCTCGTCCTCCGCCGCGGCCGCAGCCACTGACTGCACGAAGGGCGAGGGCATGTCCTGTGCCCGACCAGCCTCTGCCGAAAGGACCACTGCAAGAACGGCCGCTGCGATCGCGTTGTACGGAAGGCTGCGTCGCTGACGGGGCGGCATGGAAACCTCGTGGCTGGAAATCTTGAACCTTTGGCAGGATTTAACAGATTTTGCCGAGTGTCCACTGCCGCCCGTCTGTGATGCGGCGAATTTGTCGCAAATCGGCAACGAAAACATCGGCAGGGATCGCCCATGTCTGCACGGCCGTTCAGCAAGTTTTTGCCGATTCCGGGACAGAGTGGTGAAACCGGCGAAACGAGCCTTCATCGACCGTGCGATCCATGCCATACAAATGGCGCACTTGGGGAAGTGACAATCGAACCGCCGGTCAAGGCGGTCGAAGACCAGCTACGGGACAGGCGCAGAATGCAGAACATCGAAGCGAAGGGTCTTACGCGGCGAGGTGTGCTTGGCATCTTCGCGGCAACGATGGTCGTTGCCGCGCCGACCTACTCCAACGCCTTCGGCCTGATGCGCGGTGCCGGCGATATCCGCCGTATCCGCATGTACTCGGGCCGTACGGGCGAAAGCATCGACACGATTTACTGGGTCGATGGCGATTACATTCCGGAAGTGATGAAGGAACTCAATCACTTCATGCGCGACTGGCGCACGAACGACGTAAGGGTGATGGATGGCCGCACGGTGGACATCATGGCCGCCTCGCACCGCATCATGGACGTGAACGAACCCTACATGCTGCTGTCGGGCTATCGTTGCCCGGCCACAAACGCCATGCTGCGGGAAAGCTCGCGCGGGGTTGCCAAGAATTCGCTGCACATGAAGGGCCAGGCGGCAGATCTGCGGCTGAAGTCGCGCTCGGTCGGACAGATGGCCCGCGCCGCCGAGGCCTGCTCTTCGGGGGGTGTAGGACGTTATTCGCGGTCGAACTTCGTGCACATGGATTGCGGTCCTGTCCGGTCATGGGGCGGCTGACGACCTGACGGCAACCGACCGACATGAATTCGGGGCGCCACGGGCGCCCCTTTCTGTTGACGCAAAGGCATCAATCCCCGGACAGTTCGTCCTCTCCACCCTGATGCTGGCGGCCTCGGAACCCCATCGCCACCACGAACTTCTCGGAACTGTCAGACCGGCTTGCCGGCGGCTTCACATTGGCCACCTTGCGGAAGTTCCGCTTCAGAAGAGCCTGCATCTCGTTCTCTGCGCCTCCTGCCAGCACCTTCGCAACGAAGGTCCCGTCGTCTTCCAGCACGTCGAAGGCGAATGCCAGCGCCGCCTCGACCAGGGCAATGATGCGCAGGTGGTCCGTGCCTTTGTGGCCCGAGGCCGCCGCGGCCATGTCCGACATCACCACGTCGGCCCGACCGCCAAGCCACCCCTTCACCTTCTCGTCCGCCTCATCGGACAGAAAATCCAGCTGATGAATCTCCGCCCCCGCAATCGGCTCCACCTCTTGCAGATCCACGCCCAGAACTCGTCCGACCGGCTTCTTGGGGTTGTCGCCAAGAGCGTTTACGCGAGCCACCGCCACCTGGCACCAGCCACCCGGCGCGCAGCCAAGATCAACCACACGGGCGCCGGGCCTCAGGAATCCGTACTTGTCGTCCAGTTCCAAAATCTTGTAGGCCGCTCGACCCCGGTAGCCTTCACGCTTGGCGCGTTGGACATAAGGATCGTTCAACTGCCGCTCCAGCCATAGGGTCGACGAAAGCTTGCGCCCCTTCGCTGTCTTCACCCGCACCCGAAGCTCGCGTTGCCCGCGCCCGGAGGTGCCTTTTTCCTTGCCAGTCGTCATGCGTAAGGTCCGTCTTCCAGAACGCCGTCAGCGCTCATTTGTGCATAAAGCAGCCCCTCGCGCAGGCCGCGGTCGGCCACCGAAAGACGATCGGTCGGCCAGATACGCATCATCGCCTGCAAGATCGCCGCGCCAGACATGATCAGCGCGTGACGGTCGCGCCCGATGCGGGGATCGGTGCGGCGCCCTTCGGGACCGAGCGCCAGATAGTCTCGGATCACCGTGTCGATTTGGTCGGAGGTCATCACCAGACCGTCGACCTTGGTCCGGTCATACCGCCTAAGGCCCAGGAACGATGCCGCGACCGTCGTGACGGTGCCCGATGTGCCGACGATCTGGAACCCCTCGCGCGCCTGCTTCGCATTATAGGGAGAGAAGTTCGCCAGTTGCTCCTCGAAGAACCAGCTCATCAGCGCAAAGCGCGCGGCATCGTCCTCGACATCGGCAAACTGGTCCTTCAGCGTCGCCACGCCAAGCGGCACTGAAATCCAGTCGACCACCCGCGCCAGCTTTTCGCCCTGCTCGTAAAAGCCCCGGTGCAGCTGCATGATCGACCGCGGACGGTCCTCGGGATCGACACCGGAGAGGTCGATCCAGACCAGTTCGGTCGACCCGCCGCCGATATCCACCACCAGAAGTTGTTCCGTCTTCGGGCTGACAAGTGGCGCGCAAGAGATCACGGCCAGCCGCGCCTCCTCCTCAGGGGCGATGATTTCCAGCTGTAGCCCTGTTTCGCGCCGCACCTGACGGATGAAGTCACGGGCATTGCGCGCCCGACGACACGCTTCCGTGGCCACCAGACGCATCCGGCGAACATTGTGCTTCTCGATCTTCTTCTGGCAGATCCTAAGCGCCTGAACCGTGCGCCCCATCGATGCCCGGCTCAGACGTCCCGAAGCCTCCAGCCCGGCGCCCAACTGGACGGTCTTGGAAAAGCTGTCCACAACCAAAAACTGGCTGCCCTTTGGCTGGGCAATCAGCATCCGGCAACTGTTCGTGCCGAGATCAAGTGCGGCGTAAAGATGCCCCGCCGCAGGGCTAAGGGGGGATGACGGTTCGACCGTCCGGGAAACGCCCTCGGGCATCTCGACCGGCTCGGCTTTCGCGTCCCCCCCCAGGGGACGCACGGGCGTCATTGGTCGCCCTCCAACTCTGGTTGAGGCCAGATTAGTCGCAAATCCGTCACTGCCGCAAGTTGCTTGGCATTTGTCCTTTCCGACCGTTCAGATGCCGGACAGGGCGGGCGTCGTTTCGCCCCGACACCATGTCGAAATCCGACTTCGCCTGTCGCGGAAAGGCCGCTACAAGGCGCAACAGCAGCACGCTTGGAGAGGCCATGCCTGAAGTCACCATCGTCTACTGGCGCGACATCCCGGCCCAGGTCATCGTGGGTAAGGGCCGGCGCGGGTCCAAGAAGCAGTTGAGCGAGCGGTTCGAGCAGGCCATCGACCGCTGTGCCATGAAGATCGGCGCGCGGGATACGGATTCCTACCTCGCCGAATGGCGCAAGGCGGCTCCTTACGAGGTGGAGGGTGAACCCGATGCCATCGCTGAGTCAGAGGCGGCGCGGCTGGAAGCCGAGTACGACATGGCGCGGTTGAAGGCGCTGATCGAAGCGGGCGGCAGGGCCTGAGAGAGGATACGACGATGGCACTGTTCAACTTCCGCCGCGAGGCACCCACTGCGCCCCAGGCAGATTCCGCTGCGCTTGAAGCCTTCCTTACCGGTTATTCGATCGAAGTGATGCCCCGCACCGCAGAGAAGATCGAGGATTTCCGTGCGCTGCTGCCCAAGGGCACCCGCGTCTACATCGCCCACATTGAGGGCACCCCGATCGAGGACATGGTCGCCACAGCCAAGCGGCTGAACGCCGAAGGCTTTCCGGTCATGCCGCACTTCCCGGCCCGGATCATTCCATCGAAGGCCGTATTGCTTGACTGGATCGCGCGTTACCGCGGCGAGGCCGATGTGAAACAGGCCCTGCTTCTGGGCGGTGGCGTGAACACCCCGGCAGGAGACTTCGACTCGTCCATGCAGATGATCGAGACCGGCGCCTTCGACGGCTTCGAGAGGCTTCATGTTGCCGGCCACCCGGAAGGCAACAAGGACATCGACAAGGATGGGGGCGACGCCATCGTGTTGAAGGCCCTGCAATGGAAGCAGGATTTCGCCAACCGTACTGATGCCAAGATGGCCATCGCCACCCAGTTCTGCTTTGAATCCGATCCAGTGATTGCCTGGGTCAAGCGTCTTGCCGATGCCGGCGTGACCATGCCGGTGCATATCGGTGTGGCTGGTCCTGCCAAGTTGCAGACGCTGATCAAGTTCGCTGTCTCCTGCGGCGTGGGCGCTTCGCTGCGCGTGTTGCAGAAGCGGGCGCTGGACGTGACCAAACTGCTTCTGCCCTACGAGCCGGGCGAGTTCCTTGCGGGCCTGGCGGCCCACAAGGCCGCCAACCCGGCCTTCGGCATCGAGCAGGTGCACTTCTTCCCGCTTGGTGGCATCAAGACCAACGCCCAGTGGGTGACCGAACACGGCGGCCGTGCCGGCCAGCCCGCCAACGCTTGAAAGCAGGTTGAACCATGACCCGTACTGTCCTTGAGTCCAAGACGAAGACCGTCGTGATCGGCTTCGACGAGCCCTTCTGCGTGATTGGCGAGCGCATCAATCCCACGGGCCGCAAGAAGCTTGCGGCCGAGCTGGAAGCCGGGAACTTCGAGACCGTCATCAAGGACGCGCTGGAACAGGTGGCCTGTGGCGCGACGGTCCTGGACGTGAACTCGGGCGCGGTCTTCACCAACAAGATGGCCGAAGACGCCCGCTATGCCGACAACAACTTCGTCGAGCCGCCGCTGATGAAGGCGCTGATCGAGATCATCCAGCAGACGGTCGAGGTGCCGCTGTGCATCGACAGCTCGGTGCCGGCGGCGCTGGAGGCGGGGCTTGCGGCCTGCGAGGGGCGGCCTCTGCTGAACTCGGTCACCGGCGAGGAAGAGCGGCTGGAGCGGGTGCTGCCGCTGGTCAAGAAATATAACGTGCCGGTCGTGGCGATCTCGAACGATGACACGGGCATTTCGCCGGACCCGGATGTGCGGTTCGCGGTAGCCAGGAAGATCGTGGAGCGGGCGGCGGATCATGGCATCCCGGCGCATGACATCGTGGTGGACCCGCTGGTGATGCCGGTGGGGGCGATGGCTTCGGCCGGGCAGCAGGTCTTTGCCCTGGTGCGGCGGCTGCGCGACGAGCTGGGGGTGAACACGACCTGCGGGGCCTCGAACATCTCGTTCGGCCTGCCCCACCGGCATGGGATCAACGGGGCCTTCCTGCCCATGGCGATCGGGGCCGGCATGACTTCGGCCATCATGAACCCCGTCCGCCAGCAGGAGATGGAGGCGATCCGGGCCGCCAACTTCCTGATGAACCACGACCCCAACGGGGGCGAGTGGATCCGGTTTGCCAAGGTGCTGGAAGCGGTCGAGGGCGGCATGACCTTTGCCGAGGCCTCGGCGGCGGCTTCGGCCGCGACCTCGGGCCGCCGGGGCGGGCGCCGGGCGCGGGGCTGAGATGGGGCGTCCGAGCTCGGACGCCTTTCCCGTCTCAATGATTTCAATGTGTTACCTGCGTGCTTTAACTTGGACTTAACTTCTGTCCGAGAGGGTTGTGGGAGCCTTTAGCCCGTCGGGGCACAAGCGTTGCGCCCTGTCGTGCTGTCGCCCCCCTCCCCATCCCTCCCCACAAGGGGGAGGGAGGCGCTTGTCCGGTAGTGCGGATGCCGGGGCGGTGCCGGAGTGGCGCCCTTGACAGGGGCTAGCCCTGCCGGCGCTGGATGAAGGGGGGCTGCCAATCGCCCGTCAGGATCTCTGCCTGCGGAGAGTAGTGCCGCGTGACCAGATAGAAGGGCCCGGCGGGCGCGGGAAGCCAGTTGGCGCGTTCCACCGGATCGGTCGGCGCGTCGTGCTGAAGGTAGATCGAAACCGTCCCGTCCTCGTCCGTCATCAGGCCCGGCGTGCGATCTCCGATGGAATAGCGGTTGATCGGGCTTTCCACGAAAAGCTGCGTCGCTGCGTCGTACATCGTCACCGACCAGAAGGCGTTGACTGGCGGCGGCGGATCGAAGGTCAGGACATAGCGGTCGGCGCCGGTCAGCGGCTTGCCTTCGGCATCGAGGAAACCCACGTCATAGGTGCTGACCTCCATCGGGTTCCAGATCAGGCCCAGCATGGCGGCGGCAGCGGCAATGACCGGATCGCCGCTGATCTTCGGATCGAGTCGAGCCACCTGCCAGTTGTTCACGATGGGCACGGCGCGCTGCATCCGCGCAGCGATGATCCGATGGCCTTCGGCCACGGCGCGGGTCAGCCCCCCCTGCGCAGCGGCCGACAGGGCATCCCAGTCAAACTGCTCCGTCGGCGCCATGGAGATTTCGGCAAGCCAGGCCGCCATGGCCGCATCGGCGGCATTGCCGGGCCGGGGCGTGAGGCGCAGCACCTCGTTCAGCGTGGTGAAATAGGCGCGGGCATCGGTCAGCCCGGCGCGGGTGAAGATGGGGAAGGCCGCGGCATCCGGCACCGGGCGGGTGACGTCCGCCCTGCCCCATTGGTCGAGCGGAACAAGTCGCACCTGGGCCTGCAGCGCGAGAGCTGCGGGCAGGTCGTCTGAGCCCGCAACGGCATAGCGGCCAAGCGTGAAACCGAGCGGGGTTGCCATGTCCACCCGGCGGACGCCTTCGGGCAGCACGCCAACCCAGCCGGGCGGGCAAAGGGCGAAATCGCCGCCCGCGCGCCCCACCGTATCCCATGACAGGTTGGCGTTGTAATCGTGGCGCATGTCGCCGACGGGGAACCAGTACTGCCGGTCGGTCGCGGGGATGGACAGGATCAGGGGCTGCGCGCGCAGGTCGAAGAAGACGCGGTCATAGATCGTGTCGTTGTTGGGGGTTATGACCCAGTCATCCTCGTGGGTGATGAGGCGGTCGAAGCGGAAGAATTCGTTGAGGCCGCGGTCATGGCCGCGCGCGGGGTCGAGCGTGGTTTCCCAGAGGGTCCGGTACAAGTCCATCATCGGATAGGACCAGAGATAGGCCTGCACGCCGATGGCATAGGCCAGTTCCTCGTCCTGTGCGGGTTCGGTGGCAGCGGCGCGGTTTGCGCCCCAGATCGCGGCAAGGCCGGCGGCGAGCGGCAGGGTGAGGATGCGTCGGCGGGTGGGCATGGCGGCTTCCTTCTTCGCGGAAAGACCTGGAGTGTGGCCGGGGGGAGCGAATTCCTGGCGGCACGAAGCTGCGGTTCAACTCGATTCCTTGCGCAGTATCGCGCAGTATCGCCTTCAGGATTGACCCTTTGGGTGCAATCAGGGCCAAGGATCACGCCAACGCAGGAGGCCGGATGGAACGGGAGGAGGCCTTGGCGGTGCTGGCATCGCGGGGGTGGCTGGCCGAGTCGCCGGCGGGATTCCGTGATCAGGTGCTGGCCGGTGCCCGGCTGCGCCGGGTGCAGGGTGGGACCACGATCACGCTTGGCGGGGAAGAGGCGGATGACTTCGTGGGTCTGGCGCAGGGAACCATCGCCGTAACCTCGATCCTGGGGCGGGCCGGGACACCTGTGACACATCTGGTTCATGCCGTTTCCTGGCTGGGCTATGGGTCGCTGCTTCTGGACCGGCCGCGCGTGGTGACGGCCGAGGCGCGGGGCGAAGTGTGGATTGCGGTGGTCCCGAAAGGGCGCCTCTTGCCGTTGCTGGATGAGGTGCCGCAGGGGTGGCGGCCCTTCATGCGGCTGCTGGCCGAATATGGCGATACAAGCGCGACGATTGCCGCGGATCTCTTGATCCCGTCCTCGGAAGGGCGTCTGGCGGCAACGATCCTGCGCTTTGCCGGGCAGCGCCGCGCGGGGCCGGCGCCCGCGGCGGCTGATCGGCTGCCGGTGACGCAGGCCGAACTGGCCGCGGCGGCCAACCTTTCCCGCAATGCGGCGGGGCGGATTCTGCGGCGGATGGCGGCGGCGGGCCTTGTCGCGCTGGACTATCGCGGGCTGGAGGTGAGGAACGCGGTGGGGCTGCGCGGGCTGGCCGACCGGGACGGCGGCTGAGCGTCAGAGATCGCGGAAACGCTTTTCCTGCCGGGCGGTCCAGCTGACCTCCATCGTCCAGCCCTCGTCGGTCTGGGTTTCCGAGATGACCACGCCTTCGGCGTGGAGCCAGGCGTGCTTTCGCCCTTCGGCGAAAGAGAGCGCCAGCTCGCGCTGGCTGCGTTCTTCATCGAAGGCCATCGACACGGCGTCGAGCAGGCGCGCGATCCCCTCGCCCGTCAGCGCGGAGACGGCGAAGACATTGGTGCGTGCCGCGGCCTGAGCCACCAGTGCATCGTGCTGGCCTTCGGGCACCAGGTCGAGCTTGTTCCAGATCTCGAACATGGGCGTGCCGCCCTTGACGCCAAGGCTGGCGAGGATTTCGGCCACGTCGGCGGCCTGTTCGCCGGTTTCCGGGTGGCTGATGTCGCGGACGTGCAGGATGAGATCGGCGGCGAGCACCTCTTCCAGCGTGGCGCGGAAGGCGGCGACAAGCTGGGTGGGCAGGTCGGAGATGAAGCCCACGGTGTCGGAGAGGATCACCTTGCGGCCCGAGGGCAGTACGACGCCGCGCATGGTGGGGTCGAGCGTGGCGAAGAGCATGTCCTTGGCCAGGACCTCTGCCCCCGTCATGCGGTTGAAGAGCGTGGACTTGCCGGCGTTGGTGTAGCCCACCAGCGCCACGATGGGGAACGGCACCTTGGCGCGGGCGGCGCGGTGCAGTTCGCGCGTCTTGACCACCTTTTCCAGCTGGCGCTTGAGCCGGACCACCTGATCGTCGATGGCGCGGCGGTCGGATTCGATCTGGGTTTCGCCGGGGCCGCCGACGAAGCCGAAGCCGCCGCGCTGGCGTTCGAGGTGGGTCCAGGCGCGGACAAGGCGGGTGCGCTGGTAGCTGAGGGCGGCGAGTTCCACCTGCAGCACGCCTTCGCGGGTGCGGGCGCGGTCGGCGAAGATTTCCAGGATCAGGCCGGTGCGGTCCAGAAGCTTGACGCCCCATTCCTTTTCCAGGTTGCGCTGCTGCACCGGGCTGACCGGGCCATCGACCAGCACGAGGCCGACGCCAAGTTCCTTGAAGCGGGCGCCGAGTTCATCGACCTTGCCGGACCCGAAGAGCGTGCCGGGCTGGACGCGCGGCAGGCGCACCACGTCGGACCCCATGACGGTGAGCCCGGGAAGGGCTGCGGCCAATGCCACGGCTTCGGCCAGGCGGTGTTCGGGCAGGCGGCGGCCCTGGGCGGAGCGGATGTCGGGATGCACGACATAGGCGCGCGTCTCGTCCGGCGCGCGGTCGTCCTTCGGGGGGAGGATGTCGTCGAACTCCTCCCCGTCCTCGTCGGAAATGTTCAGTCTTCGCCCTCGTAGAGGTTGATCGGCCCGCCGGGCATGATCGTGGAGATGGCGTGCTTGTAGACGAGCTGCGATTGACCATCGCGGCGCAGGAGCACGCAGAAATTGTCAAACCAGGTGATGACGCCCTGAAGCTTCACGCCATTGATGAGGAAGATGGTGACGGGAACCTTTGCCTTCCGGACGTGATTGAGAAAAGCGTCCTGCAAGTTCTGTTTGTCTGCGGCCATTCGTTCTGTTGCCTTGTTCTTGGCTTCTCGTGTTGTCCCGGTCGCGGGCGCGCTGTTCGTACGCGCCCATCCCTCCCGTGCGGGGCAGTATGGAAAACAAAGTTCCGGGATTCCAGAGCAATCTTCGCGGCGGATCGAGGATCAGCGCCGCCAGAGCGCCGGCGAAAGGAGCGCCAGGACGGCGAGAATTTCAAGCCGGCCGACGATCATGGCCATGGCAAGGATCGCCTTGGCCGGCAGGCCGAGCGCGGCCCAGTCGAAGGGGACGCCGCCAGCGACCTCGGCCAGGGGGCCGGTGAGGGTGAGGGCGGAGAGGCCGAAGACGAGGGCCGGTTCGAACTCGACCCCCGCAAGGGTCAGGGCGGCGGTGACGACGCCGATGGAGGTGGCGAAGAGCATGAAGAAGACCCAGGCGGCATAGGCGCCCTCGCCGCGCAGGCGCCGGGCGTCGCTGCCGCCGCCGCCGACCGAGCTGGGAAAGATGACCTGTTCCAGCTCGCGCTGGCCCAGGCGGAAGAGCGCGAGGATGCGCAGGAGCCGGACGCCACCGGCCGTGGTGGCGACACCGCCGCCGATCACGGCCAGGGCGGCGAGGACGAGGCCGGGCGAGCCGGTGCCGAGCCAGTCGCGCGCCACGTCCCATTCGCTCGATTCGAAGCCGGTGGTGGTGAGGAAGGACAGCGCGGTGAAGAGCGCGCCCCACCAGGCGCGCAGGGCTTCGGACACGCCGGGGATGCCGCTGGCGATGTCGACGGAATAGAGGTGGCGGAGCACCAGGACAGTGGAGACCACGGCCAGGATCACGGCCGCCAACCGCAATTCGGGATCGTCCACGATGCGCGGGCTGCGGCCAAGGATGGCGGGGCCGGGCAGGAAGCGGCGCGAGAGCGCGAGGCAAAGGAAGGCGAAGACGGCCAGCTCGCCCAGAAAGCCCGCGCGGACCTCTTCGAAATCGACGCCGGGGCTGATGCCGCTGGTGGACAGCGTGGACATGGCGTGGCTGAGCGCGACGAGGCCATCCTCGCCGGTGAGCAGGAGGACGATCCACAGAAGGATCGTGATCCCGGCATAGGGCGGAAACAGGGTGACGGCCTGGCGGGCCAGGCGTTCGGCCGGGTCGGCGGTCCGGGTGATCTGCGACAGGCCGGCATTTCCCCGGCCCGGCGTGCGCCCGGTGATGACCTCGTAGCCGCCGAGGTTCATGGCTGGAAGGATCGCCCCGGCCACGGCGAGCGTGTAGAAGCCCCCCAACCAGCCCACGAGCGCCCGCCAGAGATGCAGGCTGGGGGCGAGCCGGTCGGGCGAATCGTAGAGCGTGGCGCCGGTGGTGGTGAAGCAGGACACCATCTCGAACCAGGCGTTCGCGAAGGTGGTGTCGCGCAGCGCCAGCACGAAAGGCAAGGCGAAGACCACGGGCAGGGCAAGATAGGCGGCGGCAAGCCCGGCGAGATAGCCCTGAAGGACCGTGGTGCGCTGGCCGGCGGTTGCCAGGGCCAGCATGAGCGCCCCGGTCAGGACGAGGCCCGCGGACTGGGCGAAGATGCGGGCCAGGCGGTCATCGTCCAGCACTGTGGCATGGGCGGCGGGCAACAGCATGGCAAGGCCCGCCAGCGCCAGCAGGATCACCAGGATCGGCAGATCGGCGAGCCGGCGCAGCATCGGATCAGAAGAAGTCGATCGAGACCTGCAGCAGGCGCTCGACCTCGGGGACATCGCTGGCCATGGCGAAGAGGGCGATCACGTCGCCGGCCTCGATCCGCAGGTCGCCGGTGGGCTTCACCACCTTTTCGCCCTTCATCAGGGCGCCGACCAGCACGCCTTCGGGAAACTCCACATCGCGCACCAGCTTGCCCGCCAGGGGCGAGGTGGACAGAACCTGCGCCTCGATCACCTCGGCCTCGGCATCGCCGATGGAATAGATGGCGCGCACCTTGCCGTGCCGGATGTGGCGCAGGATGGACGAGACGGTAGTGGCGCGCGGGTTGATGTAGGCGTCGATGTCCAGGGGGGCCATCAAGGGCGCGAGGGTGGGATCGTTCACCAGGGCGATGGACATGGGGCAACCGGCCTGCTTGGCGCGCACGGCGGCCAGGAGGTTGGTCTTGTCGTCGTCGGTGACGACAAGGACGGCATCGGCGCGGTCGATATCGGCTTCGGCGAGGATGTCCATGTCCATGCCGTCGCCGTTCAGCACGATGGTACGTTCCAGCCCGTCGGCGGCCAGTTCGGCGCGGGCACGGTCCTTTTCGATGATCTTGGTGCGCACGCGGTCGGTGCGCTTTTCCAGCGCGCGGGCCACGGCAAGGCCCACGTTGCCACCGCCGATGATGATGACGCGTTCCTGCTTGCGGGCCTGCTTGCCGAAGATTTCCACGCAGCGCGCCACGTCTTCGGAATGGGTGAAGACGTAGATCTGGTCTTCGGCGAACAGCATGTCGTCGGGATCGGGGGCGAAGAGCCGGTCGCCGCGGCGGATGCCCACCACGATGGCGCGCAGGGTGGAGAACAGCTCGTTCAACTGGCGCAGGGGGGTGCCGAGCACCGGGCAATCCTCGGTCAATGCGATGCCCAGAAGATGGGCGCGGCCGCCCATGAAGCTTTCGGTGTCGAAGGCGGCGGGGGCGGCGAGGCGTTGCAGCGCGGCCTCTGCCACCTCTCGTTCCGGGCTGATGACCACGTCGATGGGCAGGTGCCCCGCGCGGTAGAGATCGGAGTAGATGGCATCGAGGTAGGATTGCGCCCGCAAGCGGGCGATCTTGCGCGGGACGGAGAAGATGGAATGGGCCACCTGGCAGGTGACCATGTTCACCTCGTCGGAATGGGTGGCGGCGATGATCATGTCGGCATCGCGGGCGCCTGCGCGTTCCAGCACGTCGGGATAGCTGGCAAAGCCCGCGACGCCGCGCACATCCAGCGTGTCGGCGGCCCGGCGCACCAGATCGGCATTGGAATCGACGATGGTGACGTCGTTTCTTTCACCCGACAGGTGGCGGGCGATCTGCCAGCCCACCTGTCCGGCGCCGCAGATGATGACCTTCATCGCTTGTCCGGCGTTGCACGGGCCGATCTGTGGCCCGCGCCGCCTGTATCGCACCGACCGCGACCCGGGACAATCGCCAAGGCCGCCGGCGGGACGTCAGAGGATGAAGTCGTCGCGGGTCAGAAGCGAAATGCCCTCGATGCGCCAACTGCCATCGGCCAGGGCATCGCCGTCGGTGTCGAAGGACAGCACGAGATTCTGCCCGGAGGCCCTGTACCAGATGCCGTTGGCGGTGGCGGTGGTGTCCCCCCAGGCGAAACGCTGGTTTCCAGGCAGGGCGGTGTTGGCATCGAGCGCGTAGAAATCGAAATAGTCGATGCCGTGTTCGAAGTTGCGCACGGCGTCCATGCGGGCATCGGTACGGCTGGCGGCAGCGTCGTTCACAAGGATCACGTCCTCGGCCTGGTCGCCGGCGCCCAGATCCAGAATGTCGCGCCCTTCCCCGCCGGTCAGCGTGTCGGCCCCTGCCCCGCCATAGAGGTGGTTCAGCCCGTCGCTGTTGACGACGTAATAGCCGCCATTGCCCGACAGGAAGTCATTGCCTGACCCGCCGAACAG